>NZ_MKKY01000077.1 GCF_002091955.1 Rhodococcus sp. 1168
GATGTGTTGGGTGTTGAGGAACGAGAGCTTGTGACCTCGACGTGGGCGGGGGTCGATGGTGTCGATCCTTCGGTGTCGACGTTGGCTGAGTTGTTCGATTTGCAGGTTGTGCGGGCGCCGCAGTCGACTGCGGTGGTGTTCGGGGATGAGCGGTTGAGTTATCGGGAGCTCGATGATCGCTCGAATCGTCTTGCGCGTCTTTTGATGTCGGCTGGTGTGGGTCCGGAGTCGTTGGTTGCTGTGGCGTTGCCGCGGTCGGTGGATCTTGTTGTGGTGTTGTTGGCTGTGGTGAAGGCCGGTGGTGGGTATGTGCCGGTGGATCCGACGAATCCGGCGGAGCGTATTGCGTATGTTTTGGCCGATGCTGCACCGGCTGTGTTGGTGTCGTGGTCGGGGCGTGAGTTTTCGGTGCCTGTGGGGTTGGATTGTGTGGAGATCGATGCCGTGGATCTGTCGGTTTTCGGTTCTTCTGCGGTGGCCGATGTCGAGCGTGTTCGTCCGCTTCGTCCCACGGATGTTGCGTATGTCATTTACACCTCGGGGTCGACGGGTCGTCCTAAGGGCGTAGTGGTTCCGCATGTTGCGGTGGCGCGTTTGATGGCCAATACGGATGGGTTGTTCGAGTTCGGTAGTGATGATGTGTGGACGTTGTTCCACTCGTACGCGTTCGATTTTTCGGTGTGGGAGCTGTGGGGGCCTTTGCTTCACGGTGGCACGTTGGTGGTGGTGGATTATTTCACTTCGCGGTCGCCGGAGGCGTTCCGTGAGCTGTTGATTCGTGAGAATGTCACGGTTCTGAATCAGACTCCGTCGGCGTTCTATCAGTTGGCTGAGGTGGACCGGGTCGGTGCTGCCGGTGAGGGGACCTTGCAGCTGAGGTATGTGATTTTCGGTGGTGAGGCGCTCGAGCTGCGTCGATTGTCGGGTTGGTTCGATCGTTACGGCGATAGCGGTCCGGAGTTGGTGAACATGTATGGGATTACCGAGACGACGGTGCATGTGTCGCATCGTCGGATCGATCGTGAGTTGGTGTCGAGTGCTTCGGGTTCGGTGGTGGGTGGGGCGATTCCAGGGTTGCGGGTCTATGTTCTCGATTCGCGGCTCGAGCCGGTTCCGGTGGGTGTTACGGGTGAAATGTATGTTGCGGGTGGGACGTTGGCTCGTGGGTACTTGGGTCGGACGGATCTGACGGCGACGCGTTTTCTTGCTAATCCGTTCTCTGGTACTGCGGCTCATGCTGGTGGTTCGTTGATGTATCGGACGGGTGATGTGGCGCGGTGGAGCAATGAGGGTGATCTCGAGTTCGTTGGTCGTGTTGATGATCAGGTCAAGATTCGTGGTTTCCGTATCGAGCTCGGTGAGATCGAATCGGGTGTGTTGGGTCAGGATTCGGTGGGTCAGGTTGCTGTTGTGGTTCGGGCGGATCGCCATGATGCGCCTCAGTTGGTGGCGTATGTCGTGCCGGTGGTGGGTTCTAGCATCGATGTTCAGGCCCTTCGTGGTGAAGTGGCTGCGGTGTTGCCGGAGTATATGGTTCCGTCGGCTTTTGTTGTGGTGTCCGAGATTCCGTTGACTGTGAATGGGAAGTTGGATCGTCGTGCGTTGCCGGAGCCGGTGTTCGAGGTTCGGGAGTTCCGGGCGCCGACTACGCCGATCGAGGAGATTGTGGCGGAGGTTTTCGCTGATTTGCTCGGTGTGCCGAGGGTTGGTGTCGATGATGATTTCTTCGAGCTCGGTGGTAATTCACTGATCGCGACGCAGTTGGTCTCACGCGTCGGCGCCGCGGTCGACGCCGTGGTTCCGGTGCGGGCTCTGTTCGAGGCACGAACAGTGGAGAAGCTTGCTGTCGAGATCGAACGGTCCGGGCGGACAGGGAGAGTCGCGTTGGCGGCGCGTGTGCGCCCGAGCGAGATCCCGCTGTCGTTGTCCCAGCGTCGTATGTGGTTCTTGAACAGGTTCGATCCCACCTCGACGGCGTACCTCGTTCCCTTCGCACTTCGACTGTCCGGAGAGCTGGACGTGACAGCTCTCGGTGCTGCCGTTGCCGATCTCATCTCTCGTCACGAGTCGCTGCGGACCGTGTATCCGGAGTCCGTGAACGGTCCGATGCAGAAGATCATGCATCCGTCCGAGACGACTACCGAGCTGTCGGTGAGAGACGTCGCTTCGGACGCCATGGCTTTGCACATCGGGTCACTCGCGTCTACACAGTTCGATGTCACCACCGAGGTACCGATCCGTATCGAGCTCTACCGAACGAGCGCGACCGAGCACGTGTTGGCCGTAGTCGCACATCACATCAGCGTCGATGGTGTGTCGGTCGGTCCGCTGGCTCGCGACCTGATGACCGCCTACGCGGCGCGGGCGATGGGCACCGAGCCGGGGTGGACTCCGTTGCCGGTGCAATACGCCGATTTCAGCCTTTGGCAGCACGATGTGCTCGGCTCCGAGGAAGACACAGATTCGACTGCGGGTCGGCAGATCGGCTACTGGACCGAGGCATTGGCAGACATCCCGGACGAGCTGGCACTTCCGTCCGATCGCCCGCGGCCGGCAACGCAGTCTTTCGCCGGTGGCAGTGTCGAACTCGAAATCGATGCCGAACTCCACGGACGTCTGCGTGATCTGGCACGCAAGCGGGGTGGCACCCTGTTCATGGCGGTGCACGCGGCCTTCGCCGGACTACTCTCGAGGCTCTCCGGCACAGGGGACATCGCCGTCGGTACACCGATCGCCGGTCGCGGGGATCGTGCACTCGACGATTTGATCGGCATGTTCGTCAACACACTGGTTCTACGCACTCGAGTGGACGGTTCACTGGCGTTCACCGAACTCTTCGACCGCGCACGCGAGGTCGACCTCGGCGCCTTCGCAAACGCGGACATCCCGTTCGAACGGTTGGTGGAAGTCCTCAATCCTGTCCGCTCGACTGCGCGCCATCCGCTGTTCCAGGTCGGGTTCTCTTTCCAGAACCAGGGAGTCACCAATGTGGCGCTTCCAGGTCTCGATGTCGCAGCCTTGGAAGTCGAATCGGGTATAGCGCAGTTCGACCTGCATCTGATCGTGGTGGACCGCTATTCCGAAAGCGGAGTGCCTACAGGGATGTCGGCAGAATTCACGTACGCGAAGGATCTCTTCGACCACGCAACGGTGGGCACGATTGCGACTCGGTTCGGCCGGTTACTCGAATCTGTCGTCGATCGACCCGAGATACTGCTCGGGGACATCGACCTGCTGGCTGGTTCCGAACGCGAACTCGTACTCGAATCATGGAATACGACCGACCATCCCGTCGACGGCGAAGCCACGCTCGTCTCGCTGTTCGACGAGCAGGTCGCGATCCATCCCGACTCGACTGCAGTGGTAGAGGGCGATCGTCGCTGGTCCTTCCACGAATTCGATTCGAGAGTAAACAGATTGGCCCGGTATCTGATCGCACGTGGGGTCGGGCCGGAGACCTTGACAGCATTGGCGATCCGTCGCAGTGCCGATCTGGTTGTCGCGATGTTCGCGGTCGCGAAAACCGGTGGTGCGTATGTGCCACTCGACCCCGATCAGCCGCTGGAACGGATCGAGTACATACTCGAGACTGCTGAGCCGATACTGCTGCTGTCCAAGTCGAGTGACGGTTCGCCACTCTCCGGCCACTCGGTCCGCGACATCCCGATGTCGGACGTCGCAAGCCTCGATCTGTCGATGTATTCGGACGCTCCGATCACCGATGCGGAACGGCGTGCACCTTTGCGCGCAGGTAACTCCGCCTACGTCATCTTCACTTCGGGATCGACCGGACGCCCGAAGGGTGTGGCCGTATCCCACACTGCGATCGTGAATCAACTGACCTGGAAGCGAGCGGAATTCGGTCTCGGTTCGCAGGATTCGGTTTTGTTGAAGACTGCAGCGACATTCGACTTGTCGGTGTGGGAGTTCTGGTCGGCCCCGACGTCAGGGGCGACCCTCGTCATCGCTGGACCGGACGAGCACCGCGATCCGGCACGAGTCAACGACATCATTCGGAAAGAGTCGATCACCACGATCCATGTCGTGCCATCGATGTTGACCGCGCTGATGGTAGACGGAGACGGCGTCCTCCCGGCTTCGTTGAAGCGCGTGCTCGCGATCGGTGAGGCATTGCCGGGAGACACCGCTCGGCGTTTCGTCGAACACAACGACGGTGCCCTGTTCAACCTGTATGGCCCTACCGAGGCTGCGGTGTCGGTGACCTCGCACCGGGTATCACCCGATGAGAGCGCGCACGTCCCGATCGGCCGGCCGGAGTGGAATACGCAGACATACGTACTCGATACCCGGCTCCACCCCGTCCCGCCAGGAACTATCGGTGAGTTGTATCTTGCGGGCGGGCAGTTGGCACGGGGGTACCTCGGCCGTCCCGATCTGACCGCCGAGCGCTTCGTCGCCAATCCCTTCGCAGTCACCGGAGGACGGCTGTATCGCTCGGGTGACCTTGCGTTCTGGAATGCAGACGGCGAGCTCGTCTTCGCGGGCCGCTCAGACTTCCAGGTCAAGATCAGAGGTTTTCGGATCGAGCTCGGCGAGATCGAGGCATCGTTGCGAGCGGTGGAGTCACTGTCCGATGCTGCGGTGGTCTCGTACTCGGACTCCCACACCGGTGACCGACTCGTGGGATATGTGGTTCCGGCCGAGTCCGCAACGGTCGACATCGACGAGGTACGGACCGCACTGGGTGCGGCGTTGCCGTCATACATGGTGCCGTCGAACTTCGTCGTGCTGACATCGTTGCCGCTCAACGCCAACGGCAAACTCGACAGGGCAGCGCTGCCTGCTCCGGTTCTCGAATCGACCGAGTTCCGCGCTCCGACCGATCCCATCGAAGAGATCGTTGCGCGCGTGTACTCCGAGCTTCTGGGAGTGGATCGAGTGGGACTCGACGACGACTTCTTCGCATTGGGTGGCAATTCCCTGGTCGCAACACAGCTCGTTGCCCGTCTGGGAGCCGCCCTGAATGCGTCGATCTCGGTGCGCTCGGTATTCGAGGCGCCGACGGTCGGTGCGTTGGCTGCGCGAGTGGAGTCGTCCGTGGGTCAGGGCATTCGCTTGCCCCTGATCGCACGCCCCCGACCGGAGGTCGTTCCGTTGTCGCTCGCACAGCAACGCATGTGGACCCTCAACCAGGTCGATAAGACATCGGACGCCTACAACATTCCAGTGGCCATCAGGCTTTCCGGCGCGCTGGACGTCGCGGCGCTGCGCGCTGCAGTAGGCGACCTGTTCCGTCGGCACGAGGTACTTCGTACGCGGTATCCCGATACCGAAGACGGACCCGTTCAATCCGTTGTTCCCATCGCCGACGCGTTACCAGGGCTCCAGGTTCGTGAGATCGCGGCTACCGAGGTACCGGCCGTGGTCGGAGAAGTTGTCACCACCGGCTTCGATGTCGCGGCGGAGGTGCCGGTTCGAGCCGAGCTCTTTTCGATCAGCGAGACGAACGAGTCGGAGTTCGTCTTGGTCCTCGTTGCCCATCACATCAGCGCCGACGGCTTCTCCATGCGGCCGTTGATCAGGGACGTCATGACTGCGTACGTCGCACGGACGGCAGGCGATGCCCCGTTGTGGACGGAGCTGCCTGTGCAGTACGCCGATTACTCGCTGTGGCAACGCGAGGTCCTCGGATCCGAAGACGATCCGGACAGTGTGCTGTCCGAGCAAATTTCATACTGGGCAGAAGCATTGGCCGGCGTACCCGAACAGATTGCATTGCCGACCGACTTTCCGCGCCCTGCCCGCGCATCCCTGCATGGGGACCGCTGCGGGTTCACCATCGCATCGGACATTGCCGCACGGGTGCAAAAGACGGCGCGCGAGCATAATTCGACCGTCTTCATGGTCGTGCACAGCGCATTGGCGGTTCTGCTGTCGAAGCTCAGTGGTGAACAGGACATCACCGTGGGAACCCCGGTAGCGGGACGTGGTGATGCCGCGCTTGACGACCTCGTCGGAATGTTCGTCAATACTCTGGTGCTCCGGACGAAAGTCCCACCGAGCTCGACCTTCGCTGATCTGTTGGCGAAAGTACGAGAAGCCGATCTGGCTGCGTTCGGTAACGCGGATGTGCCGTTCGAACGGGTTGTCGAGGTGGTAGGGCACAAGCGTTCGGCCTCCTACACCCCTCTGTTCCAGGTCATGCTGACTTTCCAGAACCTTGCCACCGGCACTTTCGCCTTGCCCGAACTGGAAGTGTCGGCTTTGGAGAGCGGTCTGGAGCAGGCCAAGGTCGACCTGCAACTGACGGCGGTAGAACGCTTCGACGATTCGGGTGATTTGATCGGAATCGACGCCGTTTTCAACTACGCCACGTCGTTGTTCGAGCCGAAGACGATCGAACTGTTCGCGCAGCGTTTCACCCGACTACTGGATCTCCTGACGTCAGACCCGAGCAGCATCATTCGGGCGGTGGACATGCGGTCGGAGGCCGAACGCGCAGAGCCGGCGCCCAAGCCGAAGACGATCGACGACCTGCCGGAATTGGTCTCGGCCGCGGCCGCAACTGCCGCGTCGTCCGTTGCGGTGTCTCACGCTGGAACGAGTGTCACCTTCGGCCAGCTCGACGAGAAACTGTCGGCCGTCTCGAAGTCGACCGCGGGAGCACTGAAACCAGAGGCGGTTCTCTCGGTGGCGCTGACGGGCCTCCTACCAGGAATATTGCCTGCGCTGGGTGCCGATGGCTTCGCCGCGACGGTTGCATCACTGATCAGTGACGCCCAGTCACTCATCGCAGATCCGGGAGGACCCGGTGTCTCCATGCAGTGACCTACATGGGCCTGATCGTGAACTTGGAGTCGAAGCCGGTTTGTGTCGCAGCGTTTCGTAGGGTGTCTCGTGTATGCGATGCATCTCGGCGCGTCCCGCGGCTTTTAGTAGGAGGAACACTCAGATGTCGAATGGTCGGCCGAACACTCGAAGCCAGAGCGCTGCCGGCAGCGTAACCGTGGACGAACTTCCAGGAGTGATCTCTGCAGTTGTCGATGCCGCGCCCGATCGCATCGCGTTGACCCATGGTGGGACAACCGTGACCTATACGACGTTGCATGCTGAACTGGCCGCGCTCGAAGCCGCCATGGGTGGGGCACTGGGGACCGAGGCGCTCGTCACCGTCGTGCTGTCCAACGTTCTTCCCGGCGCGCTCGAGTCCGGCGGTCTCGCCGGCATTGTCGAGTCGATCATCGTCGACGCCTCCGAGGTGTTGGGGGATCTGACGCCTGCAGGCCCGCCGACGCTCGTATCCCGCTTCGAGGAACAGGTCGCTCGTACCCCGGATGCAATCGCAGTTGAGTTCGAGGGCACAAGCTTGACCTACGCGGAATTCGATTCTCGCGCGAATCGACTCGCCCGCCATCTCGTGTCGCTGGGAATCGGCCCGGAGTGCCTCGTCGGACTGGGGATCAGACGGTCGCTGGAGCTACTCGTCGGCATGTACGCGATCGTGAAATCGGGAGCAGCCTACGTTCCGCTCGATCCTGATCATCCGGCCGAGCGGCTGGCCTACGTGCTCGACGTCGCACAGCCGGCAGCCGTACTCGGCCTGTCCACAGAACCTCTCGACTTGCCGGCCGGGGTCGGTGTCATCGAGATCGACTTGTTGGAACTGGACGGTTTCGACGCGACCGCCCTCGCCGACAGTGACCGGACTCGGACGTTGTCGGACGACGCATTGGCCTACGTGATTTTCACATCAGGATCCACCGGCCGTCCCAAGGGTGTGGCAGTTTCACATCGCGCGATCGTCAGCAATGTGCAATGGCGTCAAGATCATTATGTTCTGACACCGAACGATGTGGTGCTGCAAAAGACACCATTCACATTCGATGTGTCGGTATGGGAATTCTTCTGGCCTTTGCAGATCGGTGCACGTCTCGTCGTCGCGACACACGATGGGCACCGTGACCCCGCGTATCTTGCTCGTGTGATGACCGAACGCGGTGTCACTGTGGCGCACTTCGTCCCGTCGATGCTCGCCGTATTCGTCGCAGAGCCCTCGGTCCGCGAGATCGAGACGTTGCGATATGTATTTGCGTCCGGGGAGGCGCTCCCAGCCCAGACCACGACGCGCTTTCATACCGTCAGCTCGGCGGAACTGCACAACTTGTACGGTCCGACAGAGGCCGCAGTGGATGTCACGTACTACGAGACTGCCGATGTGGAATCGGGATCCGTCCCCATCGGCCGGGCCGTGCACGACACGTCGCTCTACGTGTTGGACGACGGCCTCCGACCGGTCTCGACCGGTGTCGAGGGTGAGCTGTATCTTGCGGGCGTCCAACTTGCACGTGGTTATGTAGCGCGACCGGACCTGACAGCCGATCGGTTCGTGGCTGATCCGTTCGAAGACGGGCGCCAGATGTACCGGACCGGCGACCTGGTTCGGTGGGTACCTCGCGGTGAAGTCGACATGCTGGAATACGTGGGACGCACCGACTTTCAGGTGAAGCTACGTGGTCTTCGCATCGAGCTCGGTGAGATCGAAACTGCCGTTCTCGAGCATCCTTCGGTCGCGCAAGCAGTCGCCCTCGTCCACACCGACGACTCGCTCGGTGATGTCCTTCTCGCGTACGTGGTGCCTGCGCAGGGCGAGTTCATCGACCAGGAGTCTTTGGCGCAGGCCGTCGCGTCCCGTCTGCCGGAATACATGGTCCCCGCGTTGTTCGTCGCAATCGAGGATTTCCCACTCGGTTCCAGTGGCAAACTCGACCGACGAGCTCTTCCCGCTCCCGACTTCTCCTCGTTGGCAAGCGAATACAGGGAGCCGTCCACCGAGACAGAGCTCGCGCTTGCAGCAGTGTTCGCCGAGGTACTCGGTTCCGAGACCATCGGTGCCGACGACGATTTCTTTGCCATCGGCGGTAACTCGTTGATCGCCACCCGGGTGATCTCCCGCATCAACGCGCGATTCGACATCCGTATCGACGTTCGCGACTTCTTCGACGCACCGACGGTCGCGGGACTCGCAATACTCGTCGACGCCGCCGTTACGCGGGGCGCCGGGGGAAGAGCACCGCTGGTGCCGCAGGAGCGACCGGATATTGTTCCGTTGTCGTTGGCGCAGCAGCGGATGTGGTTCCTCAACCGATTCGATACTGCTTCGGCGGTGAACAACATTCCTGTGGCGATCAGATTGACCGGCGACCTCGACGTCGCTGCGCTGGAGTACGCGGTCCGTGATGTCCTGTCGCGTCACGAATCCGTACGCACGATCTACCCCGAAATCGACGGTGTCGGATCACAGTTGGTGCTCGAGGTCGATGCGGTCGTTCCCACCTTGGTGGCAGAGCCGGTGGCAGAGGCGGACGTGCTCGACCGTGTGGTCGAGTTCGTCTCTGTTGGTTTCGATGTGACGGCGGAGGTGCCGTTTCGCGCTCGTTTGTTCGAGGTTGTGGGTTCGGGTGGTGTGGGTTCGGAGTTCGTTGTGGTGTTTGTGGTGCATCATATTGCGGCTGATGGTTTTTCGATGGGTCCGTTGACGCGGGATGTGATGGGTGCGTATGTGGCGCGGGCTTCAGGTGAGGAGCCGGGGTGGGCTCCTCTTTCGGTGCAGTATGCCGATTATGCGTTGTGGCAGCGTGCGGTGTTGGGGTCGGAGTCGGAACCGGATTCGTTGTTGTCACAGCAGGTGTTGTTTTGGCGGTCGGCGTTGGAGGGTTTGCCGGATCAGTTGGATTTGCCTTCTGATCGGGTTCGTCCTGTTGTGGCGTCCAATCGTGGTGCGAATGTTGTGTTTTCGGTGGATGCGGGTGTGCATCGTGGGTTGAGTGTGGTGGCGCGGGAGTTGAATGCGTCGTTGTTCATGGTGGTGCATTCGGCGTTGGCGGTGTTGTTGTCGCGGTTGTCGGGGTCTGAGGATGTGGCGGTGGGTACTGCTGTGGCGGGGCGTGGTGAGGCGGCTCTCGATGATGTGATCGGGATGTTTGTCAATACGTTGGTGTTGCGGACGGTGTTCGGTTCGGATTGGTTGTTTGCTGATGTGGTTCGGGATGTGCGTGAGCGGGATTTGGGTGCGTTCGGGCATGCGGATGTGCCGTTCGAGCGGTTGGTGGAGGTGCTCAATCCGGCTCGGTCGCAGGGGCGTCATCCGTTGTTTCAGGTGATGTTGTCGTTCCAGAATTTGGAGCGGTCTTCGCTGGAGTTGCCGGGGTTGTCGGTGTCGGCGGTTGATTTCGATGCTGCGGTTGCGAAGTTCGATGTGCAGGTGACGGTGACGGAGTCGTTCGATGTCGATGGTGGTGTTGCGGGGTTGTCGGTGACGTTGACGTATGCGACGGATTTGTTCGATGAGTCGACGATGGTGTTGTTTGCGGAGCGGTTTGTTCGGGTGTTGGACGCGGTGGTGGCGGATTCGTCTGTTGTGGTGGGTGATAT
>NZ_MKKY01000078.1 GCF_002091955.1 Rhodococcus sp. 1168
AACCCCGTACAACCTCGTGTCCCGGTCCGTTAAGACCAGGTCGGTGTCCGGCTCGCTCTGACTCGACAAAAGTTACGCGACTCTGACGCCATCTCCAAATCGCCTGGTCAGCGGCCTACATCAACTTCGCAAGGCGTCGCGAGCGAACCTTCTCGACCAACTGGGGGCGTCGAAGACCTCGCTCCGGAAGTACAGCGACGGCCCATGGGCACCAATCAGGTCCAAGAAGTCGACCGTAGGTTGTGCTGCAGTGTGAGCGTCGCCCAATTTGCTGGTCCCCCACCCCAACGCTTGCATCGTCTCCACGATCATCGCGTTCCGCTGGGTCGCGGATGCCGACGACGCAAGCGCGACGAGGAAGAGCGTTCCGCCGTCGATCTCATGAGCTTCCTTACCCAAAGGGACTCGCGACGCACAATGCCTCCAGAGACCGATGGGGTCGTCGGCATACCGAGTTCCCGCTTTCGTGCGCACCAAAGCGCCCTTGAGGACTCGCACGAGACCAAGTCGCTTGGCGGCATTGCGCAGATCGGCGACCTGGTGATTGTCGACCTCACGCAGGCTGGATCCGATCCACCCCAGTCCCCATTCGAGTTCGACGCGCATGGCCTCGACAGCTGCCGGCGGAAAATAGCCTCCGGGTGCCAACTGCAATCCGGTCTCGCCTACGAGCTCGAGCAACCACGAGAGCTTCTTCATCGCCACAGTCGCAACCGGTAGATCGACAGAGCTTTCGATGGTGAGCTCACATCGCGGTAGCAGCGCTGACAGAGCGGGCATGTGTTCCGGCTGGGCGGTCCCGAAGAGCCGTGCGATCAACTGCGACGCGACGATGGCCTCGACCTCGACCGATCGCACGGGAGCGCCGGCCCGAAAACCTTCGTTGACGCGAGCTACATCGAACCGCTCGGGATCGAACTGTCCGACCGACTCTCGCAAACTTTCGTATTCCGTGTGGCCGGGGTCTCCGAGCACGTCGAGCAAATGGCGATAACCGCCGGGTCCTCCGCTGTTCTCGGGCGGACACGCACCTGCGCCGTCGAGGCACAGTGTACGAAGATCGTCGTGATAGTCGATGAGGGATTCGAGTTCGACGGTGTGCTTCCATCCGTCGCCGAAATCGTATTCGTATCCGACGACGTCGCCCTCTTTGTCGAGAACGCTATCCAATCTGACATGCCGTTCGTTGATTACCGACCCTGCTTCGACCAGCGAGGTCTCGAAGTCGTATCGCATGACAGCTACTGACTTCCGTAGCCGGAAGCGGTGCGAATGAGCAGCACTCCACCCCATTACCTGCTGCAACACCTGGTGAAACTCGGGGAGCAAGAGGTCTGATCGGACCTCGAACCTTCGCCACACTGCCGGTTCGACGCCGTCCAAGGAGACCCGAATCGTGTACCTCGCGACCGGAGCGCCGTGATGCCCGGACGCGTTGGTGAACGTATCGTCGGCGATCTCGAGCTCGGGACTGTCATTGCTGTCCAACAGGTCCGGCACCAGGGACAGGTGCCGGACGCGTCCAGTGCGATTCCGCATTACTCGACCTTAGTAGCGCCTGTGCTTCGGCAAGGCTCAGATGGTGTGCAGAAGGCCAGTGTTGATCGCATCGATGTCGAATGCCAGCTTGTCGGCGTGGTCAGCGAAGGTGGTCACCGTGAGTTGAACCAGATACTGCGTCTCACTCTGCACGACGATGTACCGGGTCGTGACGGCCAGTTCCCACTGTTCTGCGACGAATGTTCCCCTGATGAACCGCGATGGATGGCCGCCGAACGGGTCGGAGCTCGCTTCTGCTTCGACCCAACCCGACATCGCGCGGGCGTCGGTGAAGCTGCAGTCGAGCAGAGCATCGGCTTCGATTCGAGTGGACAGTGAGCCCACAAGTAATACCGCGTTGGGTGCGAAGCCGCCTTCGACCAAACCTGGCTCGACAAGAACCTGGGTGGCACCGGGAAATTGTTCTTCCGGCGCCGCTTGCCATCCGGCAGGTACCGGGGCCTCGATGCCGAGTGCTGCGGCCTGAGCGCGATCGACGGATTTCACCGCTATGGCGTGCGCCGCGAGGTACTCGGCGACGGTCATGCGGTTGGATCCACTGCTTTGCTCCACCCGTACATCTCCTAACATTTCAAGACAATGGATTTCGGTTGTAAAGTGCGCGCTTCTTACGATGTGCCGGGCATCGACACCTCGGCAGACTTTCGGCAGACGGTGCCTGTCCGAGATAGTTCCGTCATCGACGGCCGGCGACGAGCTCTTCCAGGTACCCCGCGACGCCGTCGTCATCGTTCGAATGCAGCACACGATGAGCGACAGCCTTGATCTCGGTTCTCGCGTTGGCAGTGGTCAAGGCAGTACCAGCCCAGCGAAGCATCGGCAGGTCGTTGAACGCGTCACCCACAGCCGCCACGGCAGATCGCTCGATCCCGAGTTCCGCACACAGCACCGACAGCGCACTGGCCTTCGACACGCCTGCAGCGGACATCTCTATATATGGCGCGCCAGAATGGGTCAGCTCCACGCCCCCTACCCCTGCAGCCATGACGGTGTGGAAGAGGTCGACGCTTGCCAGCTCGGGATGTCGGGCGACGATCTTGACGGTCTGCTCCGAGGCCGCGGGCAAGACGTCGACCGAGACGTCCATCTCGTGGGGATGTCGATGATGGTCCGCAAAGACACACATCGCTGCATAGTCGTGCTGGGCGACGAACCGAGTCGGACCGACAGTGGCGAAGGCGACTCCGGGAACCAACTCACGAACCCGGGTCATAGCAGTGGTCACGACGTCGGATTCGATTCCGGTCGTCTCGATGACGACCGGCGTGCCGTCAGCGAGGTCGAGGACGACTGCACCGTTGGCACCGATGGCTTTACCTCTGAACCCACACGAGGCAGCCAACTCGTCGATCGAATGGCGTGCGCGCGCCGTGGCCCAGACGACCTCGATCCCCGACGCCTGTGCCGCCGCTATCGCTTCGGAGGTACGCGCGGAGATGGTTCGGTCCGAGCGAAGCAGGGTGCCGTCGAGGTCGGTGGCGAGAAGTTCGACTGTCACGGCGCCTCTGTCCGCAGTACGAGCACGGTGATCTCACTGGGTGCGAAGACGCGAAACGGCGGTCCCCAGAAACCTGTGCCGCGGCTGGTGTAGAGCTGGGTGCGATTACCGTGCCTGCTCAGGCCATGGACCGTCGGCTGATCGAGTCGGACCAGGTACTCGAACGGCCAGATCTGCCCGCCGTGGGTATGACCGGAAACCTGCACGTCGACGTCCCGTCGAACGGCCTCGTCGATCTGCTTGGGTTGATGTGCCAGGAGGAAGACCGGCAGATCCGCGTCGGCTCCCTCGAGCGCGCGATCGAGGTCCGCTCCGTGCCCCTCGAGTGTGGACGCTGCTGCCGTTCGATCGTCCACACCAGCGACGACCAACCTTGCACCGCCACGTTCGACCACGAGGTGCTTGTTGTGCAGAGCCGTCCAACCCAGCGTCTCCATGTGATCCAGCCAGTCCTGCGCTTCGCCGAAGTATTCGTGGTTGCCCGTCACGTAGACCTTGGCCAGGGCTGCGCGTGCCCCACGTAGTGGCTGGACCTGATTTTTGCGACGCAGGACCGAACCGTCTGCTAAATCTCCGAGGTGACAGAGCACATCGGCTTCCAATGTGTTGACGACGTCGACGACCTTCGACGACCAGTCGGCTCGATCCAACGGCCCGTAATGCGTATCGGTGATCATTACGACCCGGAGTCCGTCGAGGCCTGCACCGAGACGCGGAACCACGACGCTGCGCTCGACGACGCGTGGCACGCGCATCGCCTCGTGGTGGCCCCACGCCAACAATACGATGACCACGACGACGACCGCTGCAGCCACAATTCGTGATCGCAGAGGATCTTCCAGACCGGCAAGGGCGAGGAGCAATCCAACTATCGAACCGAGTGCACTCCACACGAACAGCACCCATACGGTTCCGAGCAACGTGTCACCGATCAGTGCCGCGCCGTCATGGGCGCGCGCATGACCGCGGGCCATGGACACCGGCAAGGCGATCGCAGCGGCAACAAACAGAACGCAGCCGAATATTCGCATCGAGAACGGCCACTGGGAACCTGCGAAGAAGAGCGTCCACAGTGGAACTCCGAACAGCAGTACTACAACGAGCAGCACTATCAGTGTGATCAGCCATCGACGTCGGGAAGGCCCTGACTCGGGCGGGTGGATCTCGGTGTCACCGGTCGGTTGTGCATCCGCCATGTGTGTTCCTCGCTGCAGAGACGGCGAAATTCCAGGACAGTGCTCGGAGTTCCGACTCAGCCGAGAGCCTCTGCGATGGGTGTATCGCCGTTGTCGAATTCGACGACACGTCCGATGGTCGCCGGAGTATCGACAGTTTCGGCCACTACGGCTGCGACGTCGTCCCGGGTTACCGAAGCACCGGTGGCACCGTTGTCTTTGGTTGTGATCGACCCGGTGCCGGGGTCGAGTGTCAACGCACTCGGTCCCAAAATCGTCCAGGACAACGAAGTGGATTTCAGGTACGCGTCGGCGGCCGCCTTGGCCTCCGCGTACGCGAAGAAGGAATTGCTCGGATCTACTCCGTGCTCTGTGTCCGCCCCGAAATACGACACCATGACGTAGCGCGTGATGCCCACTCGCCCGGCAGCATCCATCGAGCGAATTGCTGCATCACGGTCAACGGCATACGTTCGGTCGGCACTGCCGCCGCCGGCGCCTGCAGACCATACGACTGTGTCGAAGCCGTCGAGTAGCGCCGCGATCTTCTCGACATCCAGATTCTCGATGTCGGCCACCAACGGCGTGGCACCCACGTTCGCGATGTCGGCGACGTGGTCGGGATTACGAACGATCGACCCCACCTCGTGACCGCGCTCCACGAGCAACGGCGCTAGACGGAGCGCCACCTGACCGTGTCCTCCGAAAATAGCGATTCGCGACATTGGCACTCCTTCGACAGACACAGTCGGACGCCATCAACGCTATAGCATTTGTTTCGATCAGTTGTGGTGGCCATGGCCTCCATCGTGATAGCCGTTGATGGGCAGCTCAACAGACGGGAACCGGTGCTCGGGGGCTTCGCTCGGAACGGTCCACATGTCGTATTTCTCGCCTTCGGGCGCTGACTGCCACGCGTTCCACGGCGTTTTCGCAGTAGCACTCGTCAGGCCGGTGTCGGGACGTTCCACTGCATGATCGCCCGACGTATCCACTGCCTCATCCACCGGCAGGTCCACAGGCATGTCCGTCTGCGGTCGATCCACGTCGACCGGAATCCACTCCTCGGTCACCGTTTCTGCGGGCGAAATCGAAATCGTGTTGGGTTCGATTCCCAACGCGGACAGGGTATTCCACAGATCCTCCAATGCAGCCTCGACATCGAGGTAGTACTCGGACTCGCGCACCCGCCAGAACGTCCAGCCACAACGTTTGAGTTCCTGCTCGCGCTGGAGGTCTGCCAGACGACGCTCCGGAGTGGACTGAATCGAATCTCCATCGCATTCCACGGCGAGCCTGGACACCTGCCCGGTGACCACCAGGTCGATACGTCGATTGTTCACCTCGATGCCGGGGTTGACGTGATATCCACCATCTCTCAGATCGACGAACAACCGCTGCTCGAACAGACTCGCGAACTCGCTACGCCGAACATCCGGCGTGACATCGCGGGGCATCGGATTCGCAGGCGCAGGTGAGGTGGACGTGACATATGTGAGCAACGAGTTCCGAAGGTCGGATCGCTTGAGCCGATCGACTGTGACCGAGTGGAACAGCCAGAGTTGATCCTGCGCACGCGAGGCCGCGACATTGAACCGCCTCTTGTACTGGCTTGCACTGAGAGCGGGAAAGTCCTGGTTCGGTGCGACCACCATCGACAGGAATACGACGCTTCGCTCGTCTCCTTGGAAGTCCGGTGGTGTCCCGACGCGGAGCCTTCGATCCGCCCACTGGTCGATTCCGATACGTTTGATCAATTCGTTTCGGATTTCATCGACCTGGGCCGTTCCCTGCAGCACGACGACGCCGAATGTCTTACCGTCGTAGAGGGGATCGGCGAGACATTCGAGGATCTGACCGGCGATGGCTTGCCCCTCGGCATGATTGACGAGCGAAGCGCCCTTACCTCTTACCGAAGCATCGGATACGAAAGTATGGCGAAGCGGTGGAAGCCTGTCCGCGCCGAATTGACGCACAGGAACCAGTGGCGAATCTCCATAGAATTGTTGCGATGACCAGTTGATGATTTCCGGCATCGATCGAAAGTGCTCGCGCAGACGGACCACTTGGCCGAAACGCGTACGCAGCATCGAGAACAGTGACGACCGAGGAGTCAAGGTCGCGCGAACATGTTCGGGTAGATCCGGCAGATACACGTCGAGTCGAGTGAACACGTCTTCGAGCGTCCCCGCCTGCGGGACGTCCGCAGGTGCACATTGCCGATCGTCGCCGACGACGATCACCCGTGGTGCCAGATAGAGAAGGAACAGGCTACTGATGTCGGCCTGGCTGGCTTCGTCGACGATCACGACGTCGAAACTGTCCGCTATGGGCGGCACTGTCGCCAAGACCTGAGCAAGGGGCATGACCCAAGCAGGAACGGCACTCTGCGCATCTCGCATAGCGGAACGCGCAGCGCTACGGAACGTTTCCGCGTATCGACCTGCTCCTGCCCCGATCGAGGACATATGTTCTCGATACGTTTGCAACGCACGCACTTCCACAGCAGTCATGCGCTCGAGACAGTCGCGCCAGGCCATCGCGGCTGCAAGCTGAGACGTCAGGTACTTCAGATCTGCGTCTAGTGCGTTCAGTTCGACATCGAGCTCGTGTTCGACACCGCCACGATGCTGCTCACTCACCCACTCACGCGCTCGACGCCACGCCCATGCCTTGGACATCTGCCAACTGATTTCATCCCAGTCGGAGTCACCGGCAGTGTCGAGAACCAGTTGGTACAACGCGGGCGCAGCATCGGCGAGTTTCTTGGCCAATTCGTCCTGGACCCGCTGATCGTCCTGCTCCTGGCATGCCGCGATGTAATTTCCCGACGCCTCGGCAACGGCGTCCTCGTCAGCCGAGTTCAGTGCCGTCACGAGAGCCGTCCCCTCGGGCGAGGGTCCGGTATCGACCTGCGTTGCAACGGAATACAGAATTCTGCTCAGTTCGGCCTTGGCCACGTCTGCATCGATACGGGTGGCAATCGCTCTTGCCGACCCAGCGAACTGCGCCGCGTCGTCGAGACTCCGAATCCACGGTGCCGAAGGCGACACCGCGTACAGCTTCTCGACCAACGCGTCGCGCGCATGCACGACACCTGCCACCAGCGCCAGCTTGTCACTGACCAGCCGAAGATCGTTCACACGCCGTGACCGAGGCCCGTCGGTGGACACCGAGATCCGTAGGTCCCCGAGCAGGGTCGCCGCAGTGCTGACGATATCGAGAGCACGAATGTGCTCTGTCACGAGCCTGCCGGCACTCGCCGACGCAACCGGAATGCCATCGACAGTCGCCGTGATGCCAAGATCTTCGACGACACGCTGCTGTTCGCTCTTCCGGAACCGGGGTTTCCACTCGATTCCCGATTCCAAAGCGACAGTGAGGGATTCCATCGCATTGAGCGCAGCGGTCGTCGACGACGAACACTGCACATCATGAGCACCGATGAAGTGATCGGCCCGAGCCGCGACCTCGGCCATGGATGAAATATTGCTCACCCGCGACCATAGGTGCGCGGCTTCGCCGGACAACACGGAATCGGTCAATTGCTGGAAGAGTTGGTCGAGTTCGAGAACGTCACGCACTCGCGCGTCGAGTTCTTCACACAGTTGCCGAATACCGAGAGCTGCAGCCGGATCGACTCCGCCGAGGAACTCGACAAGCCTGGACGAATGCTCGGACTCCACATGCACCTTGGCGCTCGCTCGCCGACACAACAAACGTAGTTCTGCCGAGTTCGGCAGAATGGTGTCCAACCGTGGGAGTGACTGCCTGGCTCGTGCCGCACGCCCATCCGGCGCGGTCGCGATCAACTTCCGCAGCCGATCCACCTCGGTTCCGATCAGCGTGGGACGATCCGTCGACAACGGTCCCGGTAGCCACTCGTGAGCCTCTTCCGCTGCCTTGACCTTTCGGACGATCGCAGCCGCGGTTCCCTCAAATCCATCTGAAACATACTGATGTACAACAGTTTCCGACACGCGCAGGTCGGCGATGGCATTGAGTAACACGGCACGCCGCGCCGCAGCATCCGCCCGTCGCGCAGTCAATGACGCGATCTTCTCGGCCGCATCCACGTCGTTGTATGCCGCTTTGCGATCTGCGATACGAGCGACACTGCGATTGAGCTCCTCGGATCCACCGCGCCCGAGATCGGTGATCGAGACGCAAAGCTCCTGAAGCTCGGGTGGAAGTTTGTCCCGAAGGACGCGAAGCGCTTGTGACTTCTCACTGGTAACGAGCACACGCTGGCCGCGGGCGAGCAATGCCGACACCAGATTCGCAATGGTGTGCGTCTTCCCGGTCCCGGGAGGACCTTCGACCACTACGCCGCTGTCACGGCCGAGCCTGCGCAGGATCTGTGATTGCTCGGCGTTCGCCGGAAGCGGAAAGAGTGGATCCGTAGCCAGTGACCGAGTCTCGGCCGCACCCATTCGCTCCAACCAGGCCAAGCGTTCGGCGGGTTCGATGGGCTCCACCAACTGAGCCAAACCGAGCGGAAGTCTCGAACCTGGTTTGGCGAGATCCGCGATCATCTGTTCGTAGTAGTCACGCAGCGCAAACGCATTTCGTTTGCGCATGACCAGGGCGGGCGACAACGTCACAGTCGCCCCGTACTCGGGAGCGTCGGCGGTCGCCGGCCGATTCAGATCGGCTCGAACGTCGACTGGTATATCGAGTGCAGCATCGGCCCACTCCACGAGCACGGACACCACGTCGTCGTCGAGAGGTGAGGTGATGCGCCTGGGCAGGCCACTCTGCATCTTCACCGAACCGGACGGGTCGAACCCAGTCCGGCCGGTCAGTAGCTGAGTATCCTCGAATCGCGGTTGCGAATTGGCAGCAAGCTTGACCAGCAAGTCTCCGGTGCGGACGTCCAACTCGACTGCCGCCGACTGGATCAGCAAGTGCGTCTCGACCGCGCCTGCAGTTCCCTGAGCCGAAAGGCTCAACAGGCCTGAGGCGACTACCAGCTCGATGGACTCCGGTTGCGAAGAGAGTTCTTGCATCATCAGCTGGAGAGCGTGGTAGAGCGAGGCTTCCGGTCGCTGCTCTCGATCCAATTCTGCCCATCGACGCCACTCGGCCGAATATGTTTCGAACGCACGTCGAACCTGGTACGCATGCCGGACATCGAAATCGGCGTCGGTATCGACGTCCTCGCTCGTAGGTGATGCCAGAGCCGATTCGATCAATTCGATGTCCAGATGACGACTGTCGGCCACCATCGCGTTGTCGACGAATCCTTCGAGGATCTCCGGGAGCTTCGGCGGCTCTTCGAACTCGACCCGCCGGGCCCTGAGTACGACCCCGCCCTGCTCGGCCGACGCATCCAGATGGGACGCGGGGGAGTCTGCCTGAAGCCACTCGACGCGAAGGTGTCTTTCGTAATGCAACACGGGCTCGGTGCGAGCGGTGACGATCTCGCGCAGGAATTGCAGCATGCGCAGAACCCTGTCCGTGAGCTCTTCATGCGCTTCCGTCAATACTTCGCCCTCCACGAGAACGCCTCCTTCAGTCGAGATCCTGCTGGGATCCGGCTGCTGGCCACGACCGGGAACCGATGCAGTCGACACTGTTGAACCTCTGAAATCCTCGAACGGCCGCCCCTTAACCGGGACGGTGCTTGCACGCACACACCAGACTAGTCTCTGCGTCCAGATTGATCACGACATACAGACCTTCGGTTCTTTTCATCGTGGTAGATCACAACGATCGGAAGGAAACCCCATTCAGCTTCACAGCCAATTTCCGCCACCGATGAGCCGTGAGGGGTTATCGAGCTCGATCGACATTATCGGACCGGGATTCTGAATTTCGCGCCTTGTGTCCGATTGTGATCGGTGTCGAATTGGACGTACCGACCGGTAACGTACTCGCCGGTAATCAATGCCCATGGCCGACGCCGAAATGTCCGTTGTCGCAACGCTACTCGTCAGTATTCCGTCAAGCTTTTGCTGACCTTTTTCGGTGTCGTTCGGAAACAGCAACGAAATGTACTGCCGTAGTTAAGGTTTGACCGAAGCGAGATCAATCACATCGGACCATACCGCCGTTGACATGGTAAGAATCCTGTGACCCGTTAGAATAGGACGACATTCAGACCTGTTCCACGTCCACGACGAGGGATCGGCGGGGTAACGAACGAGATCGAGGTCGATGCGTGGGGGCTGTTACATCGACTCCCGCTCTTGTCCACACAGAAGTCCCTCGAGACCGAGTGTGTCGTTTCGTCCCCAGCAAGCCCGATATGTGAACTAGAACCCGCGGGCGTCACGACGTGCCCGACGTTCGAGAAAGCATTTTCACCCACCTGACGGAGAGAGAAACGTTGTTCAAACGGATTGCAGTAGTGAACAGAGGCGAGGCGGCAGTACGCCTGATCAGGGCCGTCAAGGAACTCAACGCCGAGTTCGACTACGGCATTCGGACGGTCGCCCTCCACACCGAAGCAGAACGCCGCGCAATGTTCGTCAGGCGGGCCGACGAGACCGTCACCCTACGTAAACCCGAGGTCGGATCCGCGTACCTCGATCACACCGAACTCGAGCGGGCACTCGTCGAATCCGGCGCTGACGCCGTGTGGGTCGGCTGGGGCTTCGTCGCCGAAGATCCAGCCTTCGCCGACCTCTGCAAACGACTGGAAATCACTTTCATCGGACCATCCGCCGACGCGATGCGCCTGCTCGGGGACAAAGTCGAGGCGAAACTACTCGCCGAACGGGTGGGTGTTCCCGTCGCGCCGTGGAGCGGTGGACCGGTCGAAACTCGAGCCGACGCTCGCCGGCACGCACAGGCCATCGGCTACCCACTGATCATCAAGGCTCGCAGCGGCGGCGGCGGTCGCGGCATCCGCAAGGTCTACGAGGAGAGCGAACTCGAACTCGCACTCGAACGCACTCAGGGTGAGGCCGAACGCTCGTTCGGCGACCCAGTGGTATTCATCGAACGACTCGTCACCGACGCGCGCCACGTCGAGGTCCAGGTCATCGCCGACAACCACGGCAACGTCTGGGCTCCAGGCGTGCGCGACTGCTCCATCCAGCGTCGCAATCAGAAGGTCATCGAAGAATCCAGCTCGCCGGTCCTGACGCAAGAGCAAGCCGATCACCTGCGCACCGTATCCAGCGAACTCGTACGCGCC
This sequence comes from Rhodococcus sp. 1168, assembly GCF_002091955.1. Taxonomy (GTDB): domain Bacteria; phylum Actinomycetota; class Actinomycetes; order Mycobacteriales; family Mycobacteriaceae; genus Rhodococcoides. Next base: position 11,378 of record NZ_MKKY01000078.1, read on the forward strand.
GCCTCCTACACGGGCGCCGGGACGGTGGAGTACCTCTACCAGCCCGAGCAGAAGATCTTCACCTTCCTCGAAGTCAACACCCGACTCCAGGTCGAACACCCCATCACCGAGTTCACCACGGGCATCGACCTGGTGAAACTACAAATTCTCGTTGCCAACGGTGATCACCTCGAAGGTGATTGCCCACCCGAGTTCGGCCACGCCGTCGAAGCGCGCCTGAACGCCGAGGATGCCGACAACGGTTTCGCGCCCGCACCGGGAACCGTCGAACTTCTCAAGTTTCCCCTCGGCAGCGGCATCCGTGTCGACACCGGCATCGCACAGGGCGACGTCATTCCCCCCGATTACGACTCCATGGTCGCGAAGGTCATCGCCTGGGGGCGAGACCGGGGTGAAGCACTCGCCCGGCTGCGCAACGCACTGCGCGAGACCACTGTCGTCATCGACGGCGGAACGACCACCAAATCGTTTCTGCTCGATCTACTCGACCGTGAAGAGGTCGTTTCCGCCTCCGCCGACACCGGTTGGCTCGATAGATCCGAGGCAGGCACAGCCACCGGCCCGACGGCCGTGGCAGACATCGCGCTCATCGCAGCGGCAATCGATGCCTACGACGTCCAGGAAGGACGCGAGCGAGCCGCATTCCTGTCCTCGGCCCGCGGTGGCCGTCCTCGTGCAAGCCACACCATCGGCCGAACCGTAGAACTGAACTACCAAGGCCAGGCATACAATCTCGGCGTCGGGCAGATCGGACCGCACCGCTACCGCGTCGATGGAGACAGTGGCGATGTACAGGTCGACATCGAGCGCCTCGGTCAGTACGAGAGCCGCCTCATCCTCGGCAACCGCCGCTATTCGATCGTCACCGTCGCCGGCGCCGCGCACTTCCTCGTCGAAGTGGACGGCATAAGTCATCAGATTAGTCAGGACGAAGCCGGACTGGTCCGAGCTCCAGCGCCCGCCGTCGTCGTTGCCGTCCCGGTTGCGGTCGGCGACGACGTCGAGGCGGGCCAGACCTTGGTCGTGCTCGAGAGCATGAAGATGGAGACCGCTGTCCGGTCGCCGTATGCAGGCCGCGTGCGCGAGGTCTTGGCCTCGGTCAACGGCCAGGTCGATTCCGGCGCCGCGCTGCTGCGCGTCGATCAAGCCGGCGAGCAGAAGGCATCCACACAAACCGCTCGCGTGGAGTTTCGTACCGTGGACCGGCCCGAGGGCGAGACACCGCGATGCAAGGCACTGTCCTATCTCGACGAGTTGTCGGCCCTCATCACAGGTTTCGACGTCAACGCCTCCCGTGTTCAGGCTTTGCTCGCCGACTACGAAACAGTCCGCAACGAGGTTGCGTGTGACGATTCGCAGGTGGTCGACGCAGAGTTGGCACTGTTGAACACATTTGCCGATATGTGTGAACTCTCCCGCAACCGTCCCACCATGGACGAGGAGAACACGGACGAACGGGTTCACAGCCCGCGCGAACACTTCCACTCGTTTCTGCACTCTCTCGACGCTGATATCCAGGGACTGCCGGAATCGTTCCGCGGCAAGCTTTCCCGCGCCCTGCGGCACTACGGTGCCGAGGATCTCGAACGCAGCCCAGAACTCGAAGAGGCCGTATATCGAGTATTCCTCGCACTGCAACGTATCGAGAATCAAGTTCCGGTCGTCTCGGCACTTCTCGATCGTTGGCTGACGGACTCGGCAGCGCAGCCCGCTGCAGGGTCGGCAATCGGCGAGGTTCTCGAGCGCCTGATCGTTGCAACTCAGGCGCGGTACCCCGTCATCGGTGACGTCGCTCGCAACCTGCGCTTCCGCCTTTTCGACGCCCCTTCGATCCGGCGCTCACGCGACCAGGTCCACGACGGGGTTAGGGGCAGCTTGCAGTACCTTGCCGAAAACCCCGGCGCACCGGACTACGCGGCTCGCATCGACGCACTCGTCTCCACCCCTGAGCCGTTGATCGACCTGTTGGGTTCACGGATCGAAGAGCCGGGCGCACTGCTCGAGGTCATCACTCGCCAGTACTACGAGATTCGCGATCTCGAAGACGTCAAGGCATTCGACCGGGACGGGGTTCGTTTCGTCACCGGCAATTTCGACCTCGCCGGCGAGCGACTCCAGTTGGTTTCGGCCGCAACCACGTTCGCTTCGCTGTCCGAGACTATCGATGCGATCGACGACATCGCCGGGCCTGCTCCGGAACACCTTGCAGTCGACCTGTACCTTGCGTGGCCCGACGCCCCTGCCAGCGGCGACGACATCGCGAGCACCATCCAGGCCGTTCTCACCGAACATCCCCGAACCAAAAATTGGCGTCGGATCACGATCACCGTATGCGGCGCCGATGTTCGCCATGTAACGTTCCGACGCCCGAGCGTCGAGGGTTCCGAACCGCTGGCCGAGGATCTTGTCATTCGCGACATGCATCCGCTGACAGGACAGCGCCTGGACCTCTGGCGCCTCAAGAACTTCGACGGCACCCGGCTTCCTGCCACGCCCGGAACTTACCTGTTCCATCTGACGGCGAAGGAGAACCCGTCCGACGAGCGGTTGATGGCTCTTGCCGAAATTCGCGGGGTGACAACGCAACTCGATGACAACGGCGTCGTCGTCGCTGTTCCCGAGATCGAAAGGACAGTCGCCTCCTGCCTCGACGGGATCCGGCGCGCCCAGAGCCAGCGGGGTAAGAACAGGCTCGACGCGAACCGTGTCACCCTCTACGTGTGGCCGGTACTCGATGCACCCGAGGATCGCCTCGCGGCAATTGCACGGCACATTGCGCCGTCCACCATCGGTGCCGGGCTCGAAGAAATCACGATGATCGCCAGGCTCAGGAACGGACCGAGTGCGCCTGTTCGCGAGGTCGCAATCCGATTCTCGTATCGCTCCGGCGCGGGTGTCGTCGCCAAGGTCACCGACAGGCCGACCGAGCCACTGCGTCCACTGGACGAGTACACCCAGAAGGTTCAGCGCTCGCAGGCACGCGGAACCGTGTACCCGTACGAATTGATCCCGTTGCTCACGGGCTCGGGTGGCACGTTCACCGAGTACGACTTCGACGAATCCGCCACTCTGGCGCCTGTCGATCGACCGTACGGCCGGAATACGGCGGGCATCATCGTCGGACTCGTGTCGACTCCGTCCGACCGCTATCCCGAGGGCGTCACCCGAGTTGCCTTGTTCGGTGACCCGACCAAGTCGCTGGGAACCGTTGCCGAGGCCGAGTGCTCGCGGATCGTCGCAGCAATCGACCTTGCCGAGCGCATCGGCGCTCCGGTCGAGTGGTTCGCCCTTTCCTCCGGTGCCACCATCTCGATGAGTACCGGCACCGAGAACATGGACTGGGTATCGCGTGGGCTTCGTCGCATCATCACGTTCACGCAGGCAGGCGGCGAGATCAACATCGTCGTCGCAGGCATCAACGTCGGCGCACAGCCGTACTGGAATGCCGAGGCCACGATGTTGGCGCACACCAAGGGCATCCTGGTGATGACCCCGGACAGTGCCATGGTCCTGACCGGCAAGCAGTCACTCGACTACTCCGGCGGAGTCTCAGCCGAGGACAACTTCGGCATCGGCGGCTACGACCGAGTCATGGGCCCGAACGGCCAGGCACAGTACTGGGCGCCGAATCTGCGTGCCGCATGTGAGGTGCTGTTCGCGCACTACGAGCATGCCTACACCGCACCGGGTGAGAAGTTCCCGCGACGCGCACTCACCACCGACCCGACCGAACGCGACGTGCGGAGCTACCCCCACGTGCACCCGGCGAGCGACTTCACCACCGTGGGTGACATCTTCTCCTCTGCCACCAACCCGGATCGTAAGAAGCCGTTCGACATTCGCACGGTCATGCGTGCCGTCGTCGACCAGGATCACTCGATCCTCGAACGCTGGGCAGACATGGCCGACGCGGACACTTCGGTCGTCTTCGACGCCCACCTGGCGGGGATTCCGGTCAGTGTCATCGGCATCGAATCGCGTGCAATCCCGCGTAAGGGATGGTTCCCGTCCGACGGACCCGACCAGTGGACTTCGGGCACACTGTTTCCGAATTCCTCGAAGAAGACTGCGCGAGCCATCAACGCCGCCAGCGGCTCTCGGCCGATCGTGGTGCTCGCCAACCTGTCCGGGTTCGACGGTTCACCGGAGTCCCTACGCAACATTCAGCTCGAGTACGGTGCCGAAATCGGCCGTGCGATAGTCAACTTCGACGGCCCAATCGTGTTCTGTGTCGTATCGCGCTACCACGGAGGCGCATTCGTGGTGTTCTCCGGAGCACTCAACGACAACATGGAGGTATTGGCGGTCGAGGGATCGTTCGCTTCGGTTCTCGGTGGCGCACCGGCCGCGGCAGTGGTGTTCACGCGGGACGTCAACGCCAGGACCGCTGCCGACCCGCGAGTCCTCGACATCGAGGCGAAGCTGACAGCCGCCGAGACGGACGCCGAACGAGCTCGCATCCGTGTCGAGTTGGCAACCGAACGCGGCAACGTCCGCAACTCGAAACTCGGTGAAGTGGCCGCCGAATTCGAGGCGATCCACAACATTCAACGCGCACAGAAGGTCGGCTCGGTGGACCATATCGTCCCCGCTGCCGAGCTACGTCCGCAGATCATCGCTGCCATAGAGCGTGGAATGGCTCGCGCGCAGTAGAAAGTTCACATACGAATGCACCCCCGCCCGCTCTGCGGCCGGGGGTGCATTCGTATCTGTTCTCCTGACCGGCGCGTAGCCGAGAACAGCTCAGTCGGACAGGCTTCGGTTACTTCGAAAACGACGTGCAGAGCCGGTGATCGGGTCTTCGAATTCGACCGCCCTCGCGAGAAGCCTCAAGGGTTCGGTGAAATCGTCGCCCGGTACCGACCGGAACTCTGGATAGAACGGATCGCCTTCGATGGGTATACCCATCGAAGACAGGTGAATTCGTAGCTGGTGCGTCTTGCCCGTCTTCGGAAAGAGTCGATAGCGCGCGCGTTCACCCAGGACCTCGATCAGTTCGACCCGTGTTTCACTGTTCGGCTCGCCCGGTTCCTCATGGGCGACCATGACCCCGTGTTCTTTGATGATTCGACTCCGAACAACCCGCGGGAATTCCAGTGTCGGATCGTGAGGCGCGATCGCCTCGTACTCCTTGAGTACCGATCTCGACGAAAAGAGCTCCTGGTACGGCCGTCGTAGTTCCTTGGTACGGGTGAAGATGAGAACTCCCGCCGTCGCCCGATCGAGCCGATGGGCCGGCGTGAGGTCTGGACAGTCGAACATCCGACGCGCACGCACCGTCGCAGTCTCTGTGACATGCCTGCCGCGAGGGATCGTTGCCAGAAAATGGGGCTTGTCGACCACGACGATGCCGTCACCGTCGTAGAGTACGTCCATCTCGAACGGCACCGGAGTCTCAGGCACCGGATCTCGATAGAAGTAAACGAATCGTCCAGGAGCATAAGAACTTTCACTGTCCCACGGCCGCCCCTTCTCGTCGACGACCTCACCGGAGGTCATCGACTGCTCCCACGAATCAGCCGGGTGGTCGCGGCTGAGGTACTCGAACACGGTCTTCGAGGACTCCTGGTGTGGAAGCCGAATGCGCAACGGCGCCAAACCATGCCGAAACGGAAGTGGCTCAGGCACAATCGACACAGACCAGGCGGAGCCCGCGGCCCTCGTCGTCGTCGTCGTCGAAATCCTGGTACCGGGAAGTCGGGTTCGAACACATCGTGCAGCGGCCGATCACTGACGTGTGGTCGGAGAAGTCGATACTCATGCGCTTGTCGAAGACGTACAGCGACCCCTCCCACAGTGCATCGTCGCCGTAGGCCTCGGCGTAGCGCACTATTCCGCCGTCGAGCTGATAGACCTCTTCGAAACCTCGTGAGCGCATCAGCGAAGAAAGCACCTCGCATCGCACCCCACCGGTGCAGTAAGTGACGACGGGACTCTTCTTCAGATGATCGAACTGCCCCGAGTCGAGTTGCGCAACGAAGTCGCGGGTGGTCTCCACCTCGGGCACCACAGCGTTCTTGAATTTGCCGATCTGCGCCTCGAACGCATTGCGGCCATCGAAGAAGACGACGTCATCACCACGACGATCGACGAGTTCGTTCACCTCAGCGGGGCTCAGGTGCACTCCCCCGCCGACCACTCCGTCTGCGTCGACCTTCAGTTCCTCGGCTGCCCCGAAGGTCACGATCTCCGACCGGACCTTGACCGAAAGCCGAGGGAAGTCCTCACCCAGTCCCTCCGACCATTTGATGTCGGCGTCTTTGAAGGCCGGGTAGCTCCGCGTTCCTCGCACATAACGCTTGACGTCGGCGAGTTCGCCGCCGACGGTCGCATTGATCCCATGCTCGGAGATGATGATCCGGCCACCGAGATTGCTGGACGCGGCCAGCGTGTGCTGCCACAGCCGGATCGCCTCCGGGTCCGGTAGCGGGGTGAATACGTAGAACAACACGATTTTCGGTACAGCCATAGGTGCAAGTATGCCGGTGCTTACCTGAGTCGGTATCAGGAGCGACTACGCACGAACAGGTAGAGCAACCGGATCCACCCGAGCCAACCCGTCGGACACAGCGAATCCCGCACCCCAATAGACGCCGCTGAGCGGGTCTTCCTTGGCATCGAGGTACCAGTGATCCATCTGGACGCCCGAGGGTGTCACGTCGAAGACGCCGAACCCATGACTATCGAGGTCGACGTATTTGATGTGGCGGTTGAGCGTGGTCAAGGCGGTCTCGGCGACTCTACTGAGCGTGTGCGGGTCCGTCTTCGTCAGATCGTCGATGTTCGCCGAGGACACCGAGGTGACGACGAGCTCGGTGGCGACGGCACCGGTCTGGAAGTAGCGTGCTGCGTCGACTGGAACGTCGCATGCCCACGACGAGTGAATATCGCCGGTGATGAAGACGGTGTTGCGCACGTTCTTCTCCGCGATCGCACCGAGCAGCCGCTTACGGTCCGCGGTGTACCCGTCCCATGGATCGGCGTTGTACGGCAACCCACCAGTGGGAATCCCGAGCAGTCCGGTCAGCGCGGCAGACGCTTCGCTCTCGAGCGGAGGGAGCAGAACCGGGCTGATCATGACCGGATTCCCGACGATCTTCCACTGCGTCGGCGAGCTCACCAGCCCCTCGGTGAGCCACTCCATCTGGTCCGCCCCGGTGATCGTGCGATTCGGGGAATCGACGTCGCCGCCCTGGAAAGGCATCACCTGCTGGGACCGATAGGTCCGCAAATCCAGCATCGACAGCTCGAGCAACTTTCCGAAGCGCAACCGTCGGTAGATGTGGCGATTCTGCGGGGTACCGGCTGCGCGTACGGGCATCCATTCGAAATAGGCCTGTACCGAGTTCGCCTTACGAACCGACCACGGCCCCTCGGTCTCGGGCTGATGAGTCTGAGCGCCACCGTCGTACGCATCGTTGGCCGATTCGTGGTCGTCCCACGTGCAGATCCACGGCACCCCGCGGTGAGCAGCTTTGAGATCCGGATCGGACTTGTACTGACCATGCCGGATCCGGTAGTCCTGCAAGCTGACGATCTCGTGCACCGGATCGTGCTGCCGAACGACGCCGTTCTTGCCCGCGAAACCACCGGTCTCGTACTCGTAGATGTAGTCGCCGAGATGGATGATCGCGTCGAGATCGGTGCGTGTGGCCAGATGGCGGTAGGCGCCGAAGAATCCGGACTCCCAGTTGGAGCACGAGACGACACCGAACCTGAGTCCGTCGAGTTCGGCGTCGTTGGCCGGGGCTGTACGGGTCGTGCCGACAACGGACTGCGTGCCTGCCGCGTCACCACCCTGGACTTCGAAGCTGTAGTAGTAAGTCGTCGCCGGCGAAAGGCCGTCGACGTCGACTTTGACCGTGTGATCGGAGTCCGGGCTCGTCGAGACGGTACCACTGCGGACGATCTCCGTCAGCTCCAGGTCGGTGGCCACTCTCCATCGAACCTCCGTCGCAGGTCCGATACCGGAACCGGGGACGGCATCAGGGGTCGGAGTTACCCGAGTCCACAGAATGACGGCGTCGGGCAACGGATCACCCGAGGCGACGCCGTGCTGGAACGGGACGAACGACCTCTCTTCCGCGTGAGCGAGAACCGGGGCCGCCGAAGCCACTCCGACCGCTGCCACTGCGATGGACGAGGACCTGATAAATCCACGCCTGGACACACCTTTTTTCACGGTCACGCCACAAGTTGATGTGATCGAGAGGCCGCGGTCAAGTCAGGCTGGCCATCGAGGGTAAAGATTCACTTTCAGCTCACGCGGCGTTCGACTACAGGCACCTGACCGACGGAGAGTTTGCGCTTCCCCCGACTCGAGCACTCTGCGTCCATGGCCCTCTCCGCTCCGCTCTGGTTGTTCGGTGATCAACTCGGCCCGCACTTTCACTCGACGAGTGAGCACATCCATCGCGATGTCCTGCTTATCGAGAGTGCGCGAGTGTGCCGGACACGTCCGTTCCATCGACAGAAGTTGCATCTGGTCCTCTCGGGGATGCGACACCTCGCCGCAGAACTGGGCGAGCGCTCGACCTATCTGAAGACCGAAACGTACCGAGACGGCCTCGAACAGTACGGGCGGCCGGTACTGGTGTTCGAGCCCACCTCGCACGCTGCGGAGCGCTTCGTACAGAGACTTCTCGACGAGGGCGTCGTACTGGATGTGTTGCCGACACCGATGTTCGCGTTGAGTCGAACAGATTTCGCAGAGTGGGCCGGCAATCGCAATCAGTTTCGCCTCGAGGCGTTCTACCGCGACCAGCGCAGACGCTTCGAAGTGCTCATGGCAGGTGAGGAGCCGGTCGACGGAGTGTGGAACCTCGATGCGGACAATCGCGAACCACCTCCGAAGAAGCGCTCGACACTCGGCGTCGATCCGCCGTGGTGGCCGAGCGAGGATGACATCGACGACTCCGTCCGCGCGGACTTGAATGCTCTGGACCTCCCGACCGTCGGACAGGACGGCCCGCGACTGTTCGCTGTGACAGCCGACGAGGCCCGGAAAGCTCTGCAGCACTTCGTCTCTTATCGTCTCGCCGACTTCGGCAAATACGAGGACGCCGTGATGAGTCAGGACTGGGCGATGGCGCATTCACTACTGTCGGTGCCGCTCAACATGGGACTGCTCGAACCTCTGGAGGTAGTCGAGGCCGCCGAGCAGGCTTGGCGCGACGGCGATGCCCCACTCGCCTCGGTGGAAGGATTCATCCGCCAGGTGCTCGGCTGGCGAGAGTACGTTTGGCACCTGTACTGGCATTTCGGCCCGGAGTACCTCGACCGCAACGAGCTGGCTGCCCATGAGCCACTGCCGAAATGGTTCACCGAACTCGACGGTGAACACCCGATCGCGGCGTGCCTGTCGCACACTCTGACGGAACTGAATACGCGCGGCTGGGTGCACCACATCCCCAGGCTGATGATCCTCGGCAACTTCGCACTCCAGCGCGGATACGATCCGAAAGCATTGACCGAATGGTTTGCCACCGCATTCGTCGACGGATTCGCCTGGGTCATGCCGGTCAACGTGATCGGCATGAGCCAGCATGCCGACGGCGGGTTGATCGCTACGAAGCCGTACGCATCGGGTGGCGCGTACCTCGATCGCATGACCGATCATTGCGGTGGGTGCGAATACAACCCGAAGAAGCGCCTCGGCCCGGATGCGTGCCCGTTCACGGCCGGGTACTGGTCGTTCGTACACCGCCACCGGGATCGGCTGGCGAAGAACCATCGAACTGCGCGGCAGGTGTCACAGATGCACCGACTCGCCGATCTCGACCAGGTACTCGAACAGGAATCCTTATCTTCACCCCCGCCACGGCCGTCTGTCACGTCGTAGGACTGTCGGCGTGTCGGCTTGGCTTGCACGTGAGCGGATGGTTGCCTGCACCTGTACGGGAGGTGGGTGTCATGGCTCGGACGCAGAAGGTGTTATTGCCGGACGGCGGGGTGACCTGGACTGTCCTCGACCGCGAGTACGCAGTGGTGGATCCTGTCGAGGAGTGGCTGGAGTGGCTTCGGGTCGCGTGCGCTTTCAGCCCCAACACCGTGAAGGCGTACTCCCGTGGGCTCGCATTGTGGTGGCACTACCTCGAACAGACCGGCGTCGACTGGCGCGATCCTGGACTGACCGCTCTGAGCGGATTCATCGGCTGGCTCGCCGGCGGGAATCTCCCCACCACTCGCCTACCTCCGGCCAAGCCCACCACCTGCGGACCGCGCACAGTGTCACTACGCTTAGCGGCGCTAGCCTCGTTCTACGAATGGTCCGAACGCCAATACGGCACGGTGGCACCACGATTGGGACGTGCGAGACGCGAGCCGGAGTTCCAATCGTTCTTGGCGCACCTGCGGAACAGGCGTCGCGATCGACCCGCCGTACTCGTTCCGCGCCGCCGCTGGCACACCGGTCCGACACCGGTGTTCCTGCCGGTGCATGTGCAACGGATCTTCGATACCGCAGCGACATTCGATCCGGCCAACCGGTCGTGGACCGGGAATCTGCGTGACCGTTTACTGTTCGAAATACTCGCAGAGACCGGTCTTCGTCTCGGAGAAGCGTTGGGGCTGCGCCACGAGGACTGGATAGTCGGTCGCGGGTCCACGCCCTACATCGAGGTCGTACCTCGCGACGACAATTCCAACGGTGCCCGGGTGAAGAACCTGAAAGGTCGGCGTGTGTTCGTATCCGACCGGCTCGAGCGGCTGTACGGGGATTTCCTCTACGAGGTCGGCGATCTCGCCGACCGCCGCGGCTTACCGCTTCGTGACACCGATCCCGTGCTGGTCAATACCGTTGGCGGGCAACTGCTGTCGGCGATGACACCGAGCGGTGTCTACCGGGTCGTCGAGAGGCTGCACCGCCGCCTCGGGAACAGCGTCCCCACAGGCTGGACTCCGCACTGGTTCCGGCATACCCACGCCACCGCGCTACTTCTGAGCGGTGTCCCCGAACATGTCGTCATGCGCCGACTCGGTCATGCCCAGGTCCAGACCACCCTGGACCTCTACGGGTGGGTGACCGAAGAAGCCGAGCTGCGCAGCGTGGCGGAGTGGCGCAAGTACGCGCAAGGATGGGCACTGCCAGCGGTGCCCGGCTATGCAACGGAACCGGAGGTTCGATGAAGTCTGCTGCGCTGCCGCTGCCCGAACACACACCAGCCGGGGTGACCGACCAGGACCTGTGGGAACTCGTACCCGAACATCTCAGGCCAGGAGAAACGCTCGACATGCTGGCCTGGCCGTGGCACGAGGTGATCTACCACTACGGAACCCGAACTCACCGGTACGTCCCACTCGATGTCCCCGACCCGATCCGTCACGAATTCATCTGGTGGCTGTGGTCCCTGCATGCCACCGGTGAACGGGTCGCGCCAGCCGCAGTCTCGGCGTGGATGCATCAGATCGCGCAGATCAGCACCTCGCGGGTCCAGCAAGGCCAGCCACCGATCGCCTCTGTCCTCGATCTGGACCTCGACACGTGGATCGCCGAAGCCCGATCAGCGTTCACCGCCCGCCACCAGCGGCTTCCGGGCGCACGGTTCAGCCAAAACCACCTGCAGATCATGCGCCGCCTGCGGCGGGCGGTCGGCATCGCCTACCACGAACAAGCATGGTGGCAGGCCGAGCTGTGGGACCCCATCCATGACCCCCGAATACCAGCGCGTCGACACGAACCGCGCGGTCAAGCCACCGTCGACTGATCGAGTGTGGAACCGGACTGGCTGCGCGCGGCCGGGCAATGGTGGCTCGGAACCCTCATCAACGCCGACCGGATTCGGTGGGGCAGCGTAGGCCGATACCGGACCTCGTTGACTGCTCATTTCGGGCCGTTTCTGATCGAACGCGGCATCGACAGTCCCGTACTGGTCACCGACCCGGCGACGATGCTGCGCCCGTTCGCGAACGACTTCCTCGGATGGCTACGCACCCGCCGCGCCGCCAATGGACCCAACAGGGGTCAGCCGTTGTCCAACAAGACGATCTCCCTCACCCAGACGGCGGTGAACTCGATGTACGCCTTCTTCGTCGAACACCGCGACGAAGCAGCGTTCGTGCTCGGCGACCCGCGGTGGCGTGAGTTGACCGAACGCCACCTCGTGATGTGGCCGCGGGGAGAAACGATCTCGGTCAGGCGCTCCGACGACGCACCCGAATACCTCGACGAACACGACCTCAGCCGCGTCACCGCACACCTGGATTTGATCGGTTTACCGGTATCGGAAAGCCGCACCATTGTGGTCGACGGGCGCGAGAGAGAAGTGTTCGGGCTCGGCGATCCGCAGGTCATGCGCGCCTATCTGCTGCTGATCCTCACCGGGCGGCGCGTCAACGAGATCCTGATGCTCGATCCGCAGCCGCTGAGCTCCCTACTCACGACACCCGGAGGACACCCCGATCCGCAGAACACCGAATCCGAAGCCCCAGTGTCGGAGTTCTTCGTGGCACGGCTGCGCTACCAGCAAACCAAGATCGATGGGGCCCCGAACACGATCCCGGTCGAGCAGGCCGTAGTGAACATCATTCGCGAGCAACAGGACTGGGTTCGCGACACCATCCTCCCGACGTTGACCGATGGCGCGGAACCGAAGTACCTCTTCCTCGCCCGCAAAAGCAACCAACGTGGCCAACGCCCCCTCGGCGGCATCAGGCAGCGACTGACCGACCTCGCCGCACTGATCGAGCTCCGCGACAAACACGGACGGCCCGTCGATTTCCAGCGCACCCACCGGCTGCGGCATACCAAAGCCACTCAGATGCTCAACGCAGGCACACCACTGCACGTCGTGCAACGCTATCTCGGTCACGTCTCACCGGAGATGACGCTGCGCTACGCGAAAACACTCGCCAGCACTCACGAACAAGAATTCCTGAGACTGACATTGATCGGCACCGACGGGCGTGACCACGACATCGACCAACACGCACTACTCGACGTCCTGCAACTCGATCAACGCACCGACCGGATCCTGCCCAACGGTTACTGTCTGCTGCCGCGCCCGAAAACCTGCGAACGGGGCAACGCGTGCCTCACGTGCGGCGAATTCGCCACCAACGCCACCTACCTGACCGAACTCGAAGATCAACGGCACTCGACACTGCAACTGATCGAAACCCGCCGCACACAACACTTCCAGCGCACCGGCAAGCACATGACCGACGACAACATCTGGCTCAGCGCCCGCCGCAGCGAAGTCGCCGCACTAACCCTGATCATCGCCAACCTCGCCGACGGCGACGAATCGAACACCGTGCAAGGAGCCGGCGTCGACGGCCGACAAGCGATGCGCAAGGCAGCGGAGCCGCGGAAACCGATCGACCTGCCATTGGGCCCCCGCCCGAGAGGACCTCTGCCATGACGCTCAACGCCGAACAACGCCGCCAACTGCTCCGCCGGTCCGCCGAAGCCCGTACTACCGCCGCCGTCGAGAAGGCATCGAAAGCAATTGCCGCACTGAACAAACGAGGGGAAGCAGTGAACTTCCGCAAGGTGGCACGCGAAGGCAACGTCAGCCTCGACTTTCTCTACCGCAACACCGAACTCCGAGAGACGATCACCCGCCTGCGCACCCGCAATCAACCAGCACCAGCCACGCCGGTCTCCCCGGACACCCTGAGCACGATCGTGCTCAGCCTCACCCGTCAACTCGGCGAAGCGAAAGCCGAGATCACCCGGCTGCATGCCGCGCTCGCCGCGGCGCACGGCGAGAACCTCGCACTACGCCGAACCACGACCACGCCCCGGTACGAGCCTGCGACGTGATTGGTGCGCCTCCCTTTGCTGCTGTGACTCTTCACTTCTCATGCTGCTCCGCGACCCTCGCTCACATATGGACGTAACCGATCTCGACCAGGCGTACGAACAAATCTCACCCAGGGCGCAGATGAGTTGTGTATGCAGTGCACACCTCGTTGCTGACGGAAGGCTGTTTTGCCGACCGTCGACAGGGAACTTGGCTGGGTATAGTGGCAGCAGTTAGACCTTTAGCAAAAACACAACGGTCGGTTTTAGTGGCAGAATGTTCTGCGTGAAGGACCAACGTCGTTCCTGGCTACTCATCGATGCAATGGATCCGGAACAGCCCTGTGTGCTCGCCGTGGGTCAGTCTCAACGTTCAGCAAAGGCGCTCACCGCGGTCCTTCGGGGCCCCAACTGCAAGCGTGCATTGGATACAGTCTCGAACGTCGCTAATCTGCGAACGGGTGCATCGGAGGAGCAGCTGCCTCAGGATCTGGTGTTACGCGCCGAGCCGATTGTCGCCGAGGACGGACACGTCCCAGGGGTGTGGCTTGGCATCTTCGGACAGAGGGTGCCGCTCCCCGATCGGGGACCTGTGCTCGCTTTTCGGTGGAACGTCACGAAAGGCCTGACGGAAAGTGAGATTGGAGTTGCCGAACGTCTCCACATGGTCGACTACGGAACCGATGCGGGTGCAATTCTCAGCGTCCTTGCGGCACCGCGGTATGCGACAGGGTTCGACTCGGTAGTGCTCGACCGTAACGAGATCCCACACCAGAGATTTCGTGTTCGTGCACGCATCGACGACGCGGTGGTCAGCGGACACGTCAGCAGTGGCAGTGGGAGCACTGACCGGTTCCTCTCCGGACTTTCAATTCCCCTGCCTGAACATGTCGACGGGCCAATTGACGGGCGAGAAAGTCACGACGGTTTGGTTGCGCAAGCGAGTTCCAGAGTCGGCGTCCACCGTGCTGTGGTCAGGTCGCAAGATCTGGAACTGCTGCATTGGTACGACGAACCGCCCACCGGGACCGCTTGGCGGTACCGGGACCGAAGAGGTAAGAGCTTGTTCAATCCGATCGATATGACGTCACTCCCATCTGAAACCCGCCCCGAGACGGCTATGCGACGTGGAACGGTGCGGCTTCTACATCAGAATGGGCAGTATCAAGCGTTTCACTGTGAATTGAAGCCAATCCCTGACGTCGAAAATGCTTCTCTCGCAACATTTACCGTAATTCGCAGATCCGTGGCGTAGCGGATCGGTATCGGCTACTATTCGAGATCTCTCGCACTTACCGAAGTACCCGGGTCATTCTTGTGGAGATCGGGATGGCCTTGACCGCCTAGCCTCGTGCTTTCACAGAGGTGAGGATCTGATCTGTGTCGAAAACGAAGAAAGGTGCTCCCACCTGCGATAATTCGACTTGTCTAAGGTTGAATACACGCTGGAACAAGGAGCACCCTTCTGGTGAGCAAGTCTACGTCGTCGTACCCCACCCTGTCCGTTGATGCCACCGGAACCGGTGTCGTGTCGCACGCCGGTGCAGTGACTTTGCTGCGCACGGCGGAAGTGACGGGATTGACCGCAGCGTTGTCGAAGCAGCTCGTGTCGTGGCGGAAACCGTTGGCGCAGTTCGACCCCGGCAAGATCGTCCTCGACCTCGCAGTGTCGCTGGCCCTCGGTGGGGATTGCCTCGCCGACATCGCCACCCTGCGTGAACACGCTGCCGTCTTCGGAAGAGTTCCCTCCGATCCCACCGTCTCCCGCCTGATCACGGCATTGACCACCGACACCGCCTCGGTGCTCACCGCGATCGACACCGCCCGAGCATCCGCTCGCACCGCGGCGTGGAAACACGCCGGCGAGCACGCTCCCGATCACGACATCACCGCCAAGAATCCGATCGTCATCGACCTCGATGCCACCCTCGTCGCGGCCCACTCGGACAAGGAGTCTGCTGCACCGACGTACAAACGAGGCTATGGATTTCATCCCCTGATGGCGTTCGTCGACCACGGCACCAGCGGGACCGGTGAACCTGTCGCGGCGCTGCTGCGGCCCGGTAACGCCGGATCGAACACAGCGGCAGATCATATCGAGGTCACTCGGAAAGCGTTGGCACAGTTACCCTCCACCAGCAGCACACGCCCCGGCAAGAAGGTGCTCATTCGTACCGACGGTGCCGGCGCGAGCCACAAATACCTCACCTGGCTCCACAACCAACGGGTCTCGTATTCGATCGGATTCGGGCTCACCGATGCGATGGTCACCGCACTCGCCGACGCTCCCGAGGACGCCTGGTCGGTCGCCGTCGACGCACAGAAGAAAGTCCGTGACGGTGCCTGGGTCATCGACGCCACCGGCATCGTGGACCTCACCGCCTGGCCGGAGGGGATGCGCGTGGTCATCAGAAAAGAACGACCACACCCCGGTGCTCAACTACGGTTCACCGATGCCGACGGCCTGCGGTTGACTGCGTTCGCCACCAACACCGTCGGCGGGAAGGTCCAGGATCTCGAACTTCGTCACCGTCGCCGTGCGCGCTGCGAGGACCGGATCCGCGTCGCGAAGGACACCGGTCTCACCAACTTCCCGTTGCACGGCTTCGATCAAAACCGCATCTGGCTGGCTATCGTGCAACTCGCCCTCGACC
>NZ_MKKY01000079.1 GCF_002091955.1 Rhodococcus sp. 1168
GCTCAGGCTGTGTAGGTCGGCAAGTATCCGGCGTCGATGGCCTGCGCGAGTGAGGGCGCAGCTTTGTCTTTGTCGGAGAGCTGGTACTCGAGCGGTGAGCCGTCGCGAGCGAGGGTGGGCCAGTCGATCGCCAGATCGGTATCGAGCGGATTCATGTCGCGATCCAAAGCCGGGGTGTATTCGATCGAGCACAGGTACATCACCGTCGAGCCGTCTTCGAGCGACAAGATCGCATGCCCGAGGCCTTCCGGGAGATACACCGCACGACGGTCGACGTCGTCGATCAGCACGCTGTCCCAGGTCCCGAATGTCGGCGACCCGACCCGCAGATCGACGATCACATCCAGAAACGCACCCTTGGTGCAGGTGACGTACTTCGCCTGACCGGGAGGGGTGTCGGTGAAATGGATACCGCGCAGTACCCCGGCTGCCGAAACGGAGCAGTTCGCCTGCGCCAAATCCAACGGCCGCCCGACGGCCTGTTCGAAGTCCGAGGATTTGAACCATTCGAAGAACACGCCACGATCGTCACCGAACTGACGCGGGGTGAATTCGAAGGCACCGGGGATTTTCAATTCACGAAAACTCATCTGCAGATCCTCTACTTGCCGCGGTCGACGAGGTCGAGCAGGTATTGCCCGTACCCGGATTTGACGAGCTTGGTTGCCCGTTCCCGCAGCTGATCGTCGGTGATGAATCCCCGCCGCCACGACACTTCTTCCGGTGAACCAATTTTCAGGCCCTGCCGTTGCTCGATGGTGCGCACATAATTGGAAGCATCCAGTAGCGAATCGAAGGTGCCGGTATCGAGCCATGCCGTCCCTCGGGGCAACACTTCCACGGCAAGACGCCCGGCGTCGAGGTAGTGCCGGTTGACGTCGGTGATCTCGTATTCGCCGCGCGCCGACGGCTGAAGATCGCGGGCGATGGCGAGCACGTCGTTGTCGTAGAAGTACAGGCCGGGGACGGAGAAGTTCGACTTCGGGACCTTCGGCTTCTCTTCCAACGAGATCGCTTTGCCGGCGGCGTCGAATTCGATGACGCCGTACGCGCTGGGATCTTTCACCTCGTAAGCGAAGACCGCGCCGCCGTCGATGTCATCGAATCGGTCCAGCTGCGAGCCCAGTCCGGGACCGTAGAAAATGTTGTCACCGAGCACCAAAGCGGCACTGTCGGAGCCGATATGCTCCGCTCCGAGGACGAACGCTTGAGCGAGGCCGTTCGGCTCGTGCTGAACCTTGTAGGTCAGGTTGATGCCGAACTGGGAGCCGTCACCGAGCAGACGTTGGAACTGCTGCGAATCCTGTTCGGTGGTGATGATCAGAATGTCGCGGATATTGGCCAAGATCAGCGTCGAGAGTGGGTAGTAGATCATCGGCTTGTCGTACACCGGCACCAACTGCTTGCTGATGCCCATCGTGATCGGATGAAGACGCGACCCGGTACCGCCCGCCAGAACAATTCCACGCATATTCGGAAGTCTCCCAGATAGCAATAGTTTGCACATCGACTGCGCGATCAAAAGAACGCATT
This sequence comes from Rhodococcus sp. 1168, assembly GCF_002091955.1. GTDB lineage: Bacteria > Actinomycetota > Actinomycetes > Mycobacteriales > Mycobacteriaceae > Rhodococcoides. The sequence goes on from NZ_MKKY01000079.1 coordinate 1,534, forward strand.
CAGCACCTCAGATCGGCAACCGAAAGGCCACCACCCGATGCGTGACTTCGCAACCCCAGTCGCATCTAAAACAATTCGGCAGGGGAATCCGCACCAGGATCGGTAGCTATGAGTAACACAGGGTTGCCCATAGGCCTACGCAACAAGAAAGCACAGTTACCTGCTATCAACCAACTGCGACCGCGCCCAGACCTACCCACACCCTGCCAAATAGCATCTAATTTTTCTACAGACAAGCAATCGTGACTACTTAAGGTCCCGTTTTGCGACTGCAGGGGATCCCACATACAGGAACCCCGGTCGACAATCACTCGTAACCAGCGATCCGGCCCCAATGACGCACCCGCTACCGACAACCACTCCTGGCATTAATATCGCCCCAGCACCTATCCAACACCCGTCTTCTACAACAATGGGCGCAGCGACAGACTTGCCCGCTCTGCGCGATCGCGGCCCAATTTCATGAGTACCAGTGATAAACAAAACGTTCATTCCGACATCACAACTTCTACCAACCGTAATCCGCGCACTATTGTCAAAGAAGCAACCGTAATTAATGGTCGCATTAAGTCCGATCGCAACATTATTTCCACCAAACCAACAATTCGGTGAGACAGTGCAGGCACCCTCAATATCTAGGCCAAGAAACCGGAGCGCCCGCCACCGTATTTTACGCGGCACCAAAGCAGATGAACAAACTCCATTAATAGTTAAGTCCCGCATCAACCGTTGAAACCCCATAAAATATCTCTTTCTACTATAAAATCATCAGGCCAAGACACACATAAGCGAGTGACTATAAGCCTTCACCTTCATCGTGTGCTTCAATAATTCCCAATAGACAAGCGTCGAACACCTCTCCCGAGAATCGCAATGCTGAGTCTGCTATTCTTTTTTTATCCCAATCAGTTTTGGCCGCGATGGATACGGATTCCGCGACAGATCGAGCGGTTAAGTCACCTACAAATATACAATTCAAATTTTCTGAACATGTATCTAGATACCCACCCGCACGAAGTGCAATCACTGGCGTCCCTACAGAGAATGCTTCAATTGGCGTTAAACCAAAATCCTCATTCGCGACAGCCACGAGCCCCGCACAGTTTGCGTACAACCACCACAACTGACGGTCCGTCAAACCACTGAGTGCAACCACTCGATCATGGCCTTGGATTTGCTCTTCCCAACCGTCCCCCACCACTATCAAATTTCTATCTGTGTAGTTCTTAAAGGCATCCAGCACGACATCAGTATTCTTATAGCCACGAGGACGGCCGACAGTCAAATAGAAATCATGACACTCGAAAGGGATGTCAACCTGCTCAACCGTCAGAACCGCGGAGAAAGGCGGATGCAAAACTATCGAATCACGAGCGTACGCATGTTGAATTCTGTCTCGCGAAATGGAAGAATTTGCGACGAAAATGTCGACCGATCTGGAGCTCCAGATATCGATTATCCTCACTATCCGCATAACAGCAATCGCGATAGCCCGCAACGGACGACTTAAACTGCCAAAATAGTCGGACGAAGCCCAAAACCAACGAGCCGGCGTGTGGCAGTATGCAACCTTAGTTCCACGAGTGCGGACGTACTGGCTCCATCCCGATGTACTACAGATTACATAATCGGCATCTATCTTGAACCTCGAAAAAATCCACGGAAGAAACAGAAATGCTAAACGCGGATCATTTCGAAACATTGACAACTTGTTGTACCTCGAAACTATCACATGGGCTTTCTTAAACTCAGGAAACGTCGTGTCAGGATTATAGAAGCTGGTATAAACAACCGCGTCTGGAAATAGACGCACAAGTTCAAGCACTACCCTCTCTGCACCTCCCCGCTGAGTAAGATAGTCGTGAACTATTGCGATAGTTGGCATGGCACCAGTATTACTATATGACATTTGAACCCCTCGACTGTCGGCATCCCAGCGAATAAATAGATCGAAGTTTAACAGCGTGGAAAGCTAGCGACCATGTAATATGCGCTGGCTGTACGATCACGGCTTTACCTTAACCAGACGCGCTGACTCTCTAGTCGGGATAAAATACTTCCAAACTGCATCGTCCGAAACATACCTTCTACACATTGCAACAGCCCACGCCAAGCTGGGAACCTTTGATACCAAGGTCGCTATCGCAGCTGCAATAGCACCGTAATGTGGAACCAACAACGATATCCCTGCGAACGCCACCAAAAACGTGGCAACTTCACCCAAAATAAGTGAACCTGGACGACCAACTCCCACCAAGGCTCCCGTCAGAATTACTATGCAACACAAGGGCAATTGTGCACACAGTAAAACGGCCATAATGGGAATAGACGGAAGGTAATCGGCACCTAGAACAAAAGGGACTAGAAACGGCAAGGTAACAATAATAAGGGTCGAGAGAACCGTCGTGGCTAGGAGCCCCATTGCGCTAGCCGCAGCCACGCCGCGGTGCTCACCTTGCGACACCCTGTTCCTGATCGGAAGCGCAAATGCAATCCCGACACTAGCAGGAAGTGATGCAAGGGTAATCGCGACTGCATAATAACCCAGCTCTATTTTGGTGGCAACCACGGTCAGAATTAGAATATCGATCCGTTGATTCAAGAACGCAATTGTACCAGTAGATCCACTGCGCATTGAAAAGCTGACAGCTTCCTTCATCGAAGACAAGGAAACCTTCTGAACACCGAAGAAACTCACCGCACAGATACCAGTCACGGCCCCTATGACAGCCGAGGTGAAGATCACAAGGCCCACAGTCAGAACGGTAGCACCCGAAATGTATAGAATAATCAAACCAAACACGGTGACGATACCAGGTAATAGCTTAACGATTGCGACAATACGCCAATCCCCAAATCCGGACGCTACTGCAACTGCAATAAAGCCGTAAATAAATACAGGAGAAAACGCACCGTACAGGAAAAGCAGAAGAAACACTACTGGGAGGTCACTCGCAACAAAATTTGCATAGGCTAGTACCGGCACAAAAACTAAACCACCAATTAAAAGTGAAAATATTAGTGACTCAGATGCCATCGACTTACGCGGCTCTGACTGCGCAGCCTTCCTTGCGTAAAAATCTGGAAGCCCAACTGTCAGCAACGCCATAAAGATCGTGGCTGGCACCACGGCAGTAGCAATGAGACCCCGGCCTTCCGGTCCTAACAGTCTCGCCTGAAGTGCTGCGGATATGATCCCGAGCCCCAGACCACCGAAGTTGGCTAACACAAGTATGGCACTTGAACTGGTCATCCTGCGAAGGATGGGCGAGATCTGTGGCTTTGGCCTTACCAACCTATGAGTCAAGCTCTACTGCTCAAAGATGCGGTCGACTTCTCTGTGCGTACGGGCAACCTACTCCCAATCGAGTGCGTTTCTTGCAAGCCCGTTACGCATAGAGCGGACAACAGCAAGAGCACGGTAAGTCCAGATACAGTCCAAGCAAAGGGGACGCTTATACTCAAAACGAGGACCGCCAAGACGCTGACGCCAGCCGAACGACCCGTCAGAGATTGGCACCTGAGCCCCCGCCACATACCATATGCAAACGGTGTAAGAAAGAGAAGAACTCCGATTAGACCAGTTTTCAGATAAATCGAGATATATACATTATGCGTGTCACGCTTCTCTACACTGATCACTTTGCCCGAGAAGTTGACGACTGAGCCAGGCCCAGATCCTATGGCTACCAGGAATGGATCACCAGCGAACTTGGAGAAAATCGTGTCCACCTCCTCGACCCGATACTGCGCGGAATTTTCATCGACACGAGCATCGAGATTGAAACGACTTTCCGATCCGAGCACGCCGCTGAAGACCAGTAAGATCACCGCAAGAGCCCCCACAACTACAAATTTTCGGACGAACGGCACCTGCTTTCGCGATATCACTATTCCAACCATGACGGCAGCAACCGAAGCTGCAACAAGGCTCAAGGTTTGACTCGCTAAGACTGCGCCGATAATCAATGCTGATGAAATATATCGGTTCTTAAGCTGACCTAGTTGCGGATTCAAAATCGCGAAGCAAATCACGATCGGAATGAGAATTTCACCACCCGGCCGCGATACTAACGGGTTAGCAGTGATACTCCAAAAGGAGTTCTGCCCCAACCCGATAATCCCGCTGTTACAAAGAATCCAACCAACAATACCAACAGTGCACGCAATGTAACCCAACAGTACAAGCCCCCGGATTGCGCGTTCCCGCCCCATTTCACGCACAAGTAGCAATGCAGGAAGCGCCATTGCGTACGCGGTTAAAAGCCGCAAGTCCAAAAACGGCGATATGAACTTGAAGGTATCTGTGGCGGGCTCGATTAATCTAAAGATAAGAAACGCCGGCCACCCTAGCGCAAGGGGTATATAGACACGATACTCGTGCATCCCAGGCGAACGGGTTACCAATATGACGGATCCAGCAATAATCGACAAAACAATTAGCGCGTCGACTTCAGTGAGGAGAACACCACCTACTGTGGTTTTAATAAGCTCAAATCCTGGCCGACACAGGATTACCCAAAATGTGGAGAATATGATGACAAATCGTGGAGCCATCATCGTATAGGCTAATGCTGCGGGTGCCAGCGCAATAGTTACACTCTGCGTAGCCAAGTATCCTGTGCCAAATGCTACTACAACAAAGATCGCCACTACAGATGCCAACGGGTGTCGGCGATCCTTAGCCGCTTGCAAACCTCCCCAACTGAGGTCTTTCCACCCCATATGGGGTGGTTTGGCCCAGCCGATACCTGTAACCACTATTTACCTCCACTTCGAGCCAGGAATCGTGAACCATCTTTTCTGTCATGAACTTTGAAATCTCGCGCCCTGAAACAGGGGCCGCGACACCGTCCGCATTTGTCTACGCGTCCGCACACTCCCTAGCCTCCTTGCGTTTCGGTCCCCGCCGTGCACATCGCCAATGGCGTCGCGGATCAATTACCAACTAACATCAGGTTTCCGCCAGGATTTAAATCCTCGATCTATGCTTAGATTAATTGCTAGTCGACCACATTCACAAAGCGCTTGGCCGACCCGCTTACGAAGATGTGGCAACTTTATTGCTCGATATGCAAATTCTAAACGATATTTTGTAACCCAGATGGGCGGAGATAGCACGGTACCCGCAATAACTTCAACGGCACCTCCAACACCTATTGCGATCAGACCTGGATGTCTTAGGCATATCTGACGGCATAAATATTCCTGGCGCGGACTTCCAAGAGCAACGATGAGAACCGCCCTTGCCCTATCTTCAGCCTGCGAAATCCAATTGGACAACTCGGCGATTCGATCATCGATGGTTTTGCTCGAAAAGTCGCCTCCAAATGCCGTCAACCCTTCGCGCTTATTCAGTACTTCGACGGCCTCCGGGGAACCCCCGACCACGATCCGTGTTCTGCCAGACCAAATGTCAGACTGATAGACAGCCTGAGCAATTTCTCTACCGGTTATTCTCTTCTGATTTATCCCATACAGCCTAAGCAATAGGCAGACGCCGTTCCCGTCTGGGGCAATTAAGTGCGATTCGCGGAGGGTCTCGCGGTAACGTTGATCCCGACGAGCCAACCAAAGCTGCCATGGAGCAACAGTACTAATCTGACCTGAGTCAAAATCGCGAAGTGTTCCCCACTCTATCAAGTCCACAAATCCGTAACCGAGTTCAACTCTCATCGGATATGCTCCTTGATTGCCGAAGCATAGAGGCTTCGAATTTGAGATGAAGTGTGTGGCCATGAGTAATTTTCCGACTTTTCGCGAGATGCTATCCTGAGTAAATGCAGCTCGTCTTTTGGCATCTGCGCAAGGCTTAAGAGCGCGACGCGTAGAGCCGAAGGCGACCCAGCAGGGAATACTATTGCGCCATGCGGCGCTACCTCAGCCAAGGCACCACTTGTGCTAATGATCGGGGCCAGGTATCGTGACATTCCCTCGACGAGGCTGCGGCAAAACTGTTCCGTCCACCCTGGTAATACATGGCTAGGAACGCATATAGCCTGGCAGTTCACGAACAATTTAGTTAGATCGTTATAGCTAAGAATTCCGTGGTCTGTGAAGTTCTCTGGCAGCACGACGTCAGCAGGTAACTCACCGCCTGCAAGGTGGATGCGAAGCCCGTCGATGTCGGCCCCAGCCTGGATCAGATCGTCGAATCCTTTGCGCTCCGTGTACCTGCCAGCAAAAATTAGTTGGACAACCCCTATATGTTTCGTCAGAGACATTTTTTCATCTTCTGGAACATCCACGCCGTTGCCCACAACTTCAACTATTTGTTTGTAGCCTTTTCTCTTCAGCACGTCCATTGCTTGCAGTGAGGGGACATAAGCTGCACTACTTCTTTCAAATGCACGGGTTTGGATTCGAGAAAATGGCAGTGGGTAACTTTTGAATACATTTTGGCTAGATCTGAAGATCATAGGTACGTGTTCCGGTATGGATCGGAGGACACTCCACATTGCCAGGGAGTATGGTTCCTCGTGCACATCGATCACATCGGGCGAAAATTGATCAATCTGCTTGCGCAGCTCTGCAATCCGGTACCACCAGAGAGGGTTTCGGAGCGGGCCCGTGGTCTTGCACGTAGTGACCTCAAGTAGATCGCGCTTTCGGGGCCTCCCAATGGTGAAGTCAGGAAGTTCGCGGTACCGAGTAGGGACAATCAATCGAACGACGGTCCCATCGCGCGCTAGTTCTTCGTCTCGGCTCTGATAGCGTTCAACCACACCGCCATGGAATATTCTTAAAACTCTCATTTTGACCGTTTTTCTCTGGAGCTCTTGCAAGCTCGAATTTTTCCGATTCCTCGCATTACGATATACTCGATGAGAGAATAATGCTTTCGATAAAATATCTTTTTGCTGATTTCGCGTTGAAGAGACCGGTTAAATCCTTTAGCAACGGACCCAGCCTCACCCTCATGCTCGACAACAATGCTGGTGTCAACTGCTACTATATGGCCGGAATCTTGAACTCGTTTAAATAGGTCATTCTCTTCGCAGTACATAAAAAAACGTTCGTCGAACCCACCCATCGCTTTGAGGGTGTCGGTCCGTATCGCGAAACAGCTACCCGACATGCATGCCGCGCGAATTAAGTGCGGTGTTGATAAAGGTTGTCCAACGGGGTACCTACGCGTCCGCCAAGGCGGTCCCATCATCTTTGAGAGGGAGTCCGAGTCCGATATGTACGGCGCGACTACGCCAATGGAGGGATTTTCATCCAAAGTCCGCGCAAGCAACATCACATTATCAGCGCTTATGTATGCGTCGGGATTGACAAAGACCACGAACTCGCAATCCTGAGCGTCGCGCCAACCACGGTTACAGCCCGCACCAAATCCTGAGTTACTTTGCCATATGTTCGTGACTGGGATGGTCTGGCTTAGTAATTCAAGTTGATCGCTGCTGCCATTATCGACGCGTATCACCCGGATCAGGCTCGTCGATTGGCCGACTTCAAGAGCCCCAATGAACCTTGGGAGTACCGCAGCGCTGTTGTGTGTCACGACCACCACTGCAATCACTGAAGCCCACTTATCAGATTTGTAATTGTGGCATCCCAATTGGTCCCCGCGCCGGTGGGATTCGGTGACGAATACCGTTTTCCGCCATCTAGCTCGATTGCGTTTGTCAAGTCCACCATTTTTTGTGCAATCTCTCCAACAGTTGCTTCGGGTAATAGTTGTGAATCTTCAGATAAGGAACGACTCAAAGTCGGTAAAGCTGTAGAAATAGTTGGTATTCCTGATGCAATTGCTTGCAAGATAGGCAACCCCAGCCCTTCATAGTTTGAGACGTGGACGTATCCTCCGCACTTACGAAATTCCATTTCCATCTGCCCGTTAGTCAAAGCGGACAGATGCACTATTCCCTCTGCTGAGGATCGTGGCGCATTGGTGATGATTCTCAAGGTCCAACCGTGTTTGTGAAGCCCTGACACCGACCACGCCCTAGTCAGATCATTGACCCTCTTATGCGGCCGGTTAGCGGCGACGTAAAGTAGTGTCTTCGTCGGGGTGCGGTTTGACGTGATATCCATCGCACCCATGTCAAGTGAGACGACGCGCGCCGCTGGGAAGTGATGTGTCACACGCTCAGCGGTAAAGTCGCTGACCGTAAAAACCGTGTCGAGCTTCTTGAGAGCCTTGCGCTCCCGAAACAGAAGACCGTTTCCCTCAGATTCGTCAAGACTTCGCAGATCATGAACGAGAGCAGCGTTGCGTTTGACGCGAGATGGCAGCATCGCTAGACGTGGTACAAGCATCCAGTCGCCTTGGGCAGTAATTAAATCTGAAAGCAGTCTCGTTCTTGCTTTGATCCCTGTGCCAACATTTTTCTCCGAGATAGTATCAATATGCAGTTCTGTTCGTTTCTTGAGCTCAAATAGAAGAGCGCGGCTAACCCGCCCAACTCCGGTCGTATCTGCCATACTGCGTCCATCGTAAAGTATTTTCACAATCGGCCTCGTATGCCATCTCTGAGCGCTACTGCTTGTTCAACGCACTCCGCTACCCTCGCTGCTACAACGCCTTGCCAGCCGAAAGATTCACGTGCGTAATGCCTTCGGCTTATTTTTGAGTATTCGGCCGCAGCGGTCGACATTTTGTGACTCCCTCCGACTCGGTGAAGCGCGCTAACTGAGTTCTGGACATACACTGCATGCGGCCCAGCGCGCCTGCTGAGATCGACATCTTCCCAAAACATAAAGAACTTCTCGTCGAAACCCTTCAGAGCAAGAAGGTCGGGGCGACGCCACACCATGAATGCGCCGCTCAACCAGCCGGCGGATGCAAGTCCGGGGCCCCCGCGGTCTACTTCACGCATCCGACGTAGCGCTAGATCACTGAGAGTAGGTAAGTATCTGGCATCGCTGGCGTGGGATCCATCGAGTCGATAAAGCCGCGGGCCAATAACACTGATGCCCTTCTCGTTCTCAAGAGTTTCGATCATTCGCAATAGAATCTTGGGTTCAAACTCTACATCTGGATTTATAATAGCCACGTACGGCGCCTCAGACCGGGCTAGCAGCGCGTTAATTCCTTTAGCGAAGCCGACGTTGGCTCCGCTTGTTACATCGACGCGGGCAGTTCGCGGAATTTCCCCGAGGGCCTCGGCCGTGCCTCCATTATCGCGGAAGTAGTATTTCCAATTCGGGGGCGACGTATCGATAAGGTGGTGCCAAAAACCCCTAATGTCTTCATTACTGTTATAGGTCAAAACGAGTATGTCGACGTTCGTCTGAGAAACGCAGTCATTGGCCGATCCCGACATATAGATTCCTTTCACTTCGGTTCAGACAACGCCACTGGCCCGCTACTTAACCTTTTACTGCAGGTTCGGGGTGATTTCCTAATACGCTCCGTCGCTACCTGCCACTGCCTTTACGGTCTTTGCAATGATAAGCAAGTCCCCCACCATCGACCAGTTTTCGACGTACGATAAATCTAGTCGCACAGTCTCTTCCCAAGATAGGTCTGACCGTCCACTTACCTGCCAAAGCCCAGTGATCCCTGGCTTGACCAACAATCTGCGTCGAACGTCTCCGTCATAGGTCTCAACCTCGCGACGCAGTGGCGGGCGGGGGCCAACCACACTCATTTCACGGCGGAGGACGTTCAAGAACTGTGGCAACTCATCGATGCTGAACTTCCGCATGAACCGTCCGACTCCTGTTACCCGTGGATCTTCACGCATCTTGAACAGCACACCGCCGGAACTATCATTCTGCGCGAGGAGGGTGTCAACCTGTTTGTCGGCGTTCTGGATCATGCTGCGGAACTTGATCATCGGGAACGGTTTGCCGTCGATGCCCATTCGCTCCGACTTGTAGAACACCGGGCCACGGCTTGTTGTCTTCACTGCAATGGCGGTCGCCAACAGTATCGGCGAGATCAGCACAAGCACGACCGTGGCGAAAATCAAATCGAAAGCCGTCTTGCTGAAGCGTTTGGCGCCGTTGTACTGAGGCTTTTCGACGTGGATCAACGGGAAACCGGCGACCGGGCGCATAACCAACCGAGGACCCGCTACGTCAACAACACCGGGAGCCACCACGAGGTCGACGTTCTTCTTCTCTAAATCCCAGACCATCTTGCGGATTCCCTTGGTTCCAAGATGCTCGGTGGCAGTCACAGCAACGGTGTCCGCGCCGGAGAGTTCGATGGCCTCGGCAACGCTGTGCTCGTCTCCGAGCACCGGGATCTCGTAGCCATCGACGATGGCTGCATCGCGCTTGGGCTCAAAGCCCGGCAGGCAAATACCGACCACGCTGTACCCTGCCCCGGGCGATCTCTCGAACTGCTTGGCCATCGAGACCGCGGCCGTGCGGCTACCGACGATGAGAACAGCCGTCTGATACTTGCCTTTGCTGCGCTTGGCAGCGACCCCCTTCCGCCACAACCATCGACTGACTAGGAGGCCCAAGAGACCGACCGGGAACGCGATCGCGAGGTAGAGGCGAGCGATGTCGATCTTGAACAGAAGCGACAGAATCGCGATGACACCGAAGAGCCGGAAGGTAGCCGAGACGATCCGCCGGTACTCCTCGGCGCCGTTCCCGATCACCCGGGTCGAACGGGTACGGAAGATAGCAAGGAACGCAATCCAGAGCCCTGCGAGGCCAACAGAGACTCCTGTGTAACTCAGCATAGCTGTGGTATGCAGTTCGCCGAACCGGATCAACTGTGCCAGTGCAACGGCAGCTATGACAACCAGGACATCGGTAACTCGGAGCCTGTCCATGTACTGGTGTTCCCACACCCGGCGAGAGGTCAACCGCCGTTCCCGCCACGCCGGCTTGCCTGGCGATACTGCATTCGAAGCCTGCCGCATTGATCCCAGTGTTGCCACCGACTCCCCCTCCTCACGGTACTGCGACAGCCTTGGGGGGACTGTCAACGATTGCCTGCGAACCCCGACGATTCAATTCCACATTGGCATGAAGGTACGTACTTCAGCCCGACTGCTCGAGCATTCCAATTTTCGCACGTTGCCTGAAGTTCGACTCGCCAAGTGAGTCACATCACAGTTTAATTACGTGGCCTAATTGGTTTACCACACCGACTACGCGGACCGCGAGCATAGCGCGTATAAAGATCAGCCCACACTACTCATCGAACGAACGCGAGGGACTGTTACACCCACGCACGCAAGCCGTCCCGACCAGCAATCTTGCACCGTGACAAGCGTTTTCCTGAAAGGAGCTACAGCGACACATAGCCGCCAGAGCCCACCACAACGCTACAAAACGAGCAGGCAACCGCGGTCGCGCGCGATAAATTTTCGTAACTGGAAACATTGACAATGCGGTTAGATTGCCAGATTAACGGTCATTCTGACGGTTTCCATGCAGTGGAAAACAATCTTGACGCCGATTCATACGATTGAATGACGCAAGTTCTTTTGGCCCTGGACAGACATTGTCGCGACTGTTAAATCGCTATTAAGAATGTCAGCTTTGCTTTACGGACGCCCAAGCCCGCGGTATGTCCATCCAGCGTCGCGCCACTGCACCGGATCGAGGCAGTTTCGGCCGTCGATCAAGGTTTTCGCCCGAACCACACTGTCGAGGTCCTTGGGCTTCAGCGCCTTGAACTCCTTCCATTCCGTCAACACCAGTACTACATCCGCGCCTTCGCACGCTTCGAGCGCCGAGGTGCTGTAGCCGAGTGTCGGAAACAGAGCTCGTGAGTTGTCCATTGCCTTCGGGTCGTACACATTGACCGCTGCACCCTGCAGTTGGATCTGACCAGCCACGTTGAGGGCAGGGGAATCGCGCACGTCGTCGGAATCAGGCTTGAAGGCGGCCCCGAGCACTGCCACTCTGGCCCCCAACAGGGACCCGCAGGCTTCTCTGGCCAACTCCACCATGCGGGTCCGCCTTCGCATGTTGATGTTGTCGACCTCGCGCAGGAACGTCAACGCCTGGTCAGCGCCCAGCTCACCGGCCCTAGCCATGAAAGCGCGGATGTCCTTGGGCAGACATCCGCCACCGAAACCGATTCCGGCGTTGAGGAACTTACGGCCGATGCGGTCATCATGTCCGATGGCATCTGCCAGCACTGTCACGTCAGCGCCTGCGGCTTCGCAGACCTCGGCGATCGCGTTGATGAACGAGATCTTGGTAGCAAGGAAGGCATTGGCCGATGCCTTGACCAGCTCGGCCGTCGCCAGATCGGTGACAAGGAAAGGAATCTGCTCTTCGAGCAGCTGCGCGTACACCTCGCGCGCCAATTCCTCAGCGCGGCCGGGACGCGCCTTGTCCACGCCCAACACCAGTCGATCCGGATGCAAGGTGTCCTTGACGGCGTAGCCCTCACGGAGGAACTCCGGATTCCACGCCACCTCGACCTCTTCGCCCACCGGGGCGAGCTCCCGGGCTCGTGTCGCGAGCCTGGCAGCTGTGCCGACCGGGACCGTCGACTTACCGAAGATGACGGCCGGCTTGGTGAGCAGAGGCGCGAGCTGCTCGATGACCGCGTCGACATAAATCATGTCGGCAGCGAACTCGCCCTTCTTCTGCGGTGTGCCGACACCGAGGAAGTGGACCTCGGCGAACTCTGCAGCCTCTTCATAGGAGGAGGTGAACTTCAGACGGCCCGCCGCGATGTTGCGCTGAAGAACCTCTTCGAGCCCCGGCTCATAGAACGGCACCTCGCCGGCCTCGAGCTTGGCGAGCTTGGCCGGATCGACGTCGACTCCGAGGACCTCATGCCCCAGCTCCGCCATACACGCCGCATGGGTCGCGCCGAGGTAGCCGGTTCCGAACACGGTAATTCGCATGGACAGTCTTCCTATTTCAGAGGCCGAATGTGAATCGCGAACAGTATGAACGCGAAGTCGAGCGCATGACGTCGATGACAAGTCATTGCTCTCGCACATCCTAAGGGCCAGATGTGACAAAGTGCGCGCCGGAACAACCACTGCCAATCGGGCAAGGATGACGCAACCGACACGGCGTCTTACCGCGAGATCACCAGCGGGGCAACAGGTCAGAATCGATGGTACAACCGGGCGTCTCAAAGGTTTCAACTGTCGTTCAGTTGAATGAATTCGTTTCTTGATTTCAGCTTCAATTACTTCATGTAATGCATGTCACATTCTCACGCATCGTTTTTTCGGCAGATACAGCAGACCCGCGATCATCGCACTGAGGCCTCAGCGCGAAGACTCGCCCAGCAATACGACACTTGGACCCTCAACTCCAGGAGTGCCCATCGCGCCTAAAGCAAGTAAATGGCTTGGTTTCTACGATGAGAGCGGAAATGGGAATTCACCCGAACTTGAGCCCTCGGGCAACAATTCTCCATAAAGCCCGTTTGGCTTCGTTGAAACAAACCTGTGAACCGATCGAATTCCGCGATTTTTAAGAAATTGTATGCCTAATGTGTAAAACGTCTACACACGGATTTAGGAGGAAATCCCTGACGCACCCAGCGCGTAGTCCGACGCCATTTCTCCATCTGTCGCTCATCGGACTACACCAGATTCGGCCCATGCGCCGCTGCACGTCCGCCCGTACGGAACCTCGATGACCAGCGCCTCCACACCAGGCGCAGCAAAGCGTCGCCGGCCGTGAAGGCTCATTCAACGTACAAATCCGGCTAGTCGGGGGACGCCGGTGTGCGGTTCAAATATGCCGCCGCAAAAAAGGGACTACATATGCCACAACCACGTTCTGCATTGAATGCGAATTTCACCCATCGTTATCGATTTTTTGCCATACCATCGGTCGGTATCCTTGCGTTGGGAACCGCTGCGCTATTGATACTGCCCAATGCGACGGCAGGTGCAGCCACCCCACCGGTGGGTCTGGGAACTGCAGACAGCTATGCAGTTCTGGCCGGTACTACGGTCACCAATACCGGCCCATCCATGGTCTCGGGCGATCTCGGGGTCAGCCCCGGTACAGCCGTGACCGGATTCCCACCGGGCCTGGTCAACGATGGCGTCATCCACTCCGCTGATGCCCCGGCGCTGCAAGCGCAGGCTGATCTGACCACCGCATACAACGACGCGGCAGGGCGGACGCCGCCGACATTGGTATCTTCCGATCTCGGTGGGCAAACCCTCGCTCCCGGGGTGTACAAAGCGGACTCTGCACTCGGACTGACCGGGACAGTCACCTTGGATGCCCAATCCGATCCGGCGGCCGTCTTCATCTTCCAAGCAGGTTCGACGCTGATCACCGCACCGAACAGCACCGTCGACCTCATCGGCGGTGCAGACCCGTGCAACGTCTTCTGGCAAGTCGGCAGCTCCGCCACGCTGGGCACGACCACCACGTTCGTGGGCACGATCATGGCGCTCACCTCGATCACCCTGCAAACAGGCGCCACAGTCGAGGGCCGAATCCTGGCGCGCAACGGTCAAGTCGCACTGGATACGAACACGATCACCCGGCCGATATGCTCCACGCCGCCCACTACAACCACCACGCCGCCCACTACAACGACGGAGCCACCGGTTACGACGACGGAGCCACCGGTTACGACAACGACAGAGCCGCCGACTACTACCCCGCCGGTCACCACCACCACGACCACACCGCCGATCACCACCACCACGACCACACCGCCGATCACCACCACCACGACCGCACCGCCGATCACCACCACCACGACCGCACCGCCAGTCATCACCATCCCGACAATCCCCGGCGTACCTACGATTCCTGGGGTCCCACCGGTAATCACGATCCCGCCGATTCCCGGGGTTCCGACCTTGCCGGGCGTACCCACAATCCCTGGCGTACCTACAGTGCCAGGCGTGCCCACCGTGCCGGGCGTACCTACAGTTCCCGAGGTTCCGCACACACCAGGAACACCCGAAGCTCCACAGTCGCCAGCTCCTAACGGCGGCCCGAGCACCAATGCACCGGGTGGTCAGATCACCCAGATACCCAACGGCGGAGTCGAGACCGGTGACGGCAGCACGATCAGCCAAGGCGATACGCGCCACTGGGCACCGATCTGGATTTCTGCCGCGGCCCTCGTCGGTGGAGCCGCACTGATAGTTGCCAGGCGACAGCACCGAAACACCAACGGCAGCTGATGTTCTCGCATCGCTCAGAATTGAGTGATCGTCCTACTGCGTCCCGACGTCGGGGCGCAGTAGGAGGGTTCGCCGTAGCCGTGGCGCTTGCACTGGCCTTGGTCACCGGTTGCAGTGCCCCGGCAGAACCCGATGGGTCCATCGTCGGGCAGCCGTCGTCGTTGGTCGACTCCTCTGCTTCTGCCTCGTCGGCCGCTACGCCACCGGACGCACCTGCACTCCTGCCTACGGGGGATGCGGACGTCGTCGACAAAGCAGCCGGCGCGCCTGCTGCGTCGGCGTCAATACCGATACGGATCGAAATCCCCGCCATCGGCGTCGATTCCGACCTCATCGGACTGGGCTTGAAATCCGACGGCACCATGGAGGTGCCGGCGGAGGGGTTCCCCGGCGGTTGGTACGACGGCTCACCCACACCGGGCGAGCTGGGGCCGTCGATCATCACTGGGCATGTCGACTGGGCCGGGAGCCCGGGGATCTTCTATCGGCTTCGTGAACTCAGCAGCGGGGACAGCGTCATCGTCAGCCGTCAGGATGACACCGTGCAGACCTTCACAATCTCCGATGTCGAGCAGTATCCCAAGGCCGAATTCCCGACGGCATCGGTCTACGGCGATATTGACTATCCCGGACTCAGGTTGATCACCTGCGGCGGTGCATTCGACGATGGTGCCGGCAGTTACGACGACAACATCGTCGTCTACGCCGCACTCACCTAGAAGCCCGCCGACTGATTACAGTCGAATCACTGTGCAGGTCGGGCGGATTCCACCCCGACCTGCACAGCCATTCGAGAGCTCAGTTCAGCGCAGGCTCATCGCAAGCATCCCGGCCGCTACGATGCCGCCGCCGGCGAGCCCGATGTAGACGTCGATCATGCGGGGTCTGAGGAAGACGCTACGTCTGCGCACTTTGTACATAAGAAGTCATCATGCCGGTGATTGAGCGTCAAACCAAGTCATTCGCCCGAATGTTTCTGACGAGCCCATGTCGCTGCGTGCCCCGGCCGTGGCCGGACTCTACGACACCACAATCGGGCAGACGGCGACAACGCGCCCGCTATCGGCCTTGTCGCCGGTCGCATGGGTGGCGTTGATCGCAGTGGCACCGTTGACCGTTGTACTCGTTCGCCAGATCCAAGCCGCATGCGTAGACCACTTCGCCAACCGTCAGCCGCCGGGTGCGTCCACCGAATAGATTCGCCAGCGGATCATGCCGCCCGGACCCACCACGCTCATCTCCCGAGCACCGAGGCCCGCTCCGTCCTCCCACAAACTGGGATACCGCGTGTTGATGGCATCCATGCCTCCGTCCGCCACGGGATCGGAGACCAAGATGTACCTGATGCCACTCGCTGCGGGGTCGTTGAGAACCGCGAAGAAATCGAAGTCGCTGGTGATCACGAATTGGTCGGGCCGGTTCGACGATAGCCAGATTCCCCAACTCTGGAAGCTATCGGAAAGTACCGATCCTTCTGGCAGATTCTGCCGATCGAGCCACTCGGCGATCGCCCGGTCGTCCTGGAAAAGTTGAAAGTAGTACTCCTGGTCCATCGGATTCGTCGAGGGCGACACAATCGACCGCAAACCGAACTGCACACTCTGATTCCCCACTGCCGGGTTCAGCATCGATATCCAGGTGACCGGAATGGACGTCACCGCGACGACGAGCATGGCCACACCGGGCAGATGCCGAGCCCATCCCGACGCACTCCGCGCACTCACTGTTGCCGGTGACCACCACGTCAAAATCGTGATGACCACAAGCGGAATGACAAAGATGTAGAACCTGAACCACCCGAAGGTGGTACCGGTGATTTGAGCCGCGGCCTGAAAGATGATCACCCCGCCGAACAGGGCGGTAGGGACGAAGGAGTCGAGGCGTCGTTGTCTTTGTGCGACAACAGCTGCAACAGCCAACACCACGAGCAGCAACGGCTGCATGCCGAAGATTCGAGCGAGAATTTCGCCACCGGCCGCGGCCAGGTCCACACCGCTCCCGCCTTGGTTCACCGCAGCCACCGATACCTGCGAGGAGTTTCCGTAGGGGGAGGTGATCTGCGAAATCGCCTCCCCGGTCAAGACCCACCCGGCAACTGCCCAGACCACGAATGCTGCCGCCGAGGGCAATCCCACGATCACGCCGTCGTGCAGAGCTGTCCCCAGAGCCCCCTTGTTTCCGGCGGTACCCCGATAACGCAACCAGGTCACCAGAAACACACCCACCACTGCTGCCGCCGCCACACTGAGCGCGTCGTAACGCACCAGATAACTCGCTCCGATCGCGAAACCCGCCCACGCCAAATCGAGCACGTCGTGAGTAGTCATCCACAACAACAACCGTCGAACAGCAACGACGACGAAGAAGATGAACGCGGCCTCGCTCAACCCCGTCGCGCCGTACTCGATGATCATGGGATTGAGGGCGAAGGTGGCTACGGCGAGCCACCGCCATACCCGAGGCACGTTCCGGTCCAACGCAATACGACGAACGGCCACCACCGCGAGCGCCATGAATACCGCACTCTGCACCACACCTGCCAAACCCAGCGTCTTCATCTCCGGCCACACCGGAGTCAGCAACAGCAACGGGATCTCGACGACGCTCGGTAGTGGATTCCACACGAACCCGATCGCACCCAGATGCGGGTCACGGCTGAAGATTGTGTAGCCCGCATTGGCCACGCGAGAAGGACCGTCGCCGTCGATCAGGTTGTATGTCGATGCCAGCAGGTAGCCGACGACGCTGTAGAGCACCGCACACGGGAGGAACAGTGCATAGGTCCAGACACCCTCGTGCCGTGCAGGTTCAGCGATGATCGGGGTCTCGGATCGCCGAACGTCCGTTACCGTCACTACCGGGACGCCGCTCGTTTACGACGTCGATCCATCCACAACCCGGCCACCATCACGGCCGCAGCGACAACCACGGCCGACGCTCCGATCCAGAGCCACGTCACCCACCCACGCTCCGGTCCTGACACCGCGCCTGCCGGTCCGTCGCTCATCACTGTCATCGGCACGGCCTCACCGCCGAGACCAGCAGCGACGACGTCGCCGGACAGATCCGCCCAACTTCCACCGGCAGTAGCTCGGTCGAGGACCGGCCCGACCAGGGACCACTCCCCCGTCGTCGTGATTGCTACGACGGTCCGATCGCCTTCCGCAAAGACCTGCAAAGACCCGATTCCGCCGTCGACGTCCATAGTCACGCCTTGATCGTTCGAGATCTTCACCGCCCCCTCGGCGACAGCCAACGGCGCCGATATCCCCGCCGCTCCGAGTGAGTCCGCATCGGCCACCACCAGAGCTCCCATGCCGCTACCGACGACCTCGTCCATCGGTGCAACCATCGGCCGCATCACCGCGTTCGCGGTGGTCTGCATCGACGCCACCACGCGCGTCGCGTAGGACAATCCCAGCACGCCATCGGCTTCCGGGTCCTGCTCGTCGAACGCGACCTGGAAGGTCGGCATGAGGCTGGTGGGTAGGGATTTGAATCCGCCGGTGCCGCCGCTACTTCCGGACACCGTGACCGTCGACTCCGGGTCGATCGAAAACTGGATCGGAGCAGTGAACGGAGTGCACCCGGCAGTCGGGCTGTAGGTCAGGGCCACATTGAGGCCGACGGTGCGGGCGATGGCCCCGCCGGCGACGGTGAACGTCGTGTCCACTCGGCCGGAGGAATCCAACTCTTGCGCATGCATCACCTGACCACCGGCAGAAATAGTGGCAGTGGCGGTGGCGTCGGACACCGGGGTGTAATCGGCCATCAGATGCACCTTCATACTGCCGGGCTGAGTCAGCCCGAAGGAACTGGAGTCGAAGCCCGAAAACAGTTGCGCCGAGCCGAGAACCGACGTCGATGCGACGGCGCCGAGCTGCTCGAAGGTCAAGGTGTCGATACCCAGGATCTCATCAGCTTCCAGATTGGTCACCGTTGCGGACCGGACCTGAACGATTCGGTCGAGACCGGCAGTGAACACCCCGACCTGATCGGCCAGCGAAGAACCGGTTCCGTTGAGAACGAGAACGGACCCCGCGCCGGTATCGGTGATACTGGCCGCCGGCTCGGTGTCGTCGCGCACCACGACCGAACGGGTCAACCCACCACCACCGACAGGGACCGGCGCCGTCCGCCCCAAAGGCCGTACCGATATCTGCACTGGAATGGGGCCGTACCGATGCACCAGGGCCGCAGCCAGAGTCAACACACTCTCCTTCTCGGCGGTCGTCGGCTCCGGATCCACGAACACCTCCACGGTATCGAGCACCGAGGGAAAGAACTGCTGCACCGTCTCCGGGACTAGATCTGCAGCAATGAAACTGACCGCAAGGTCGGCCGCCGTCAGCCGCTGCGGCGCACCACACACCGCACTCGAACGGTCGAGCGGCCTGACGGTCATCCGCAGTGTCGCCACACCAGCAGCGGCATCGACGGCCGCACCCGCGAGATCTATCGAGAACGGAGTCACACGCTGACCCGACTCGATGTCAGGGATGTCCGCCGAGCCGAGAAAACGACCGTCGGCCGACGTGACCTCGAGATATCCCCGTCCGAGTTCGACAGGAGAGCGCAACTGACCGGTCAAGGCGAGCATCGAGCTCCCGGCCGGAACGGGGACCTGCACAGCCTGTTCCACGTCAGCCGCCTCGAAGACGATCTCGGATCCGAGACCCAACGACGGCCAATTCAGAACCAATGACTCACCGTCCTGATCCTCGATCGACTCGGAGGGCTGGGCGTCGACGGTCGACGCAAATCCCACCATCGACAGCGAAAGCACCAGTCCTACTACGAGACCCGAGCACGCCATTCTCACTCGACCACAGATCGCATTCACTTGTTTCCCTCACCATTGTCCGACAGGCCATGAACAGTTTTTTCCCAATACGAAGCACGGAAGAAGAGTTGAAATAGCCCCTTGACCGCCGCGAGCCCCTGCATGACCCAGTACGCGGGCACGGTCAGCGCGGCGAGGAGAAGATACGGTTTGTCGGTTGCCCGCGTAGAGATCAGCCCCAACATCAGTGTGACGACGTTCCCCAGTGTGAAGAGCAGCAGACTGACGTAGTAGATCGCGCCGGGTAGGAGCGTCTCCATGATCGCCGGATGCCCGACGTACCAGAACAAGACGCTGGACCAGAAGATCAAGTTGATCACGTTGCTCAACGGCATCCCCAGCGTGGTGTTCGCAAACCGCAGAGTCGAAACCAAGCCTATCTCACGCACCAGTTCCCGCGGCGAACGGAAGTGCACCAGAAAGGTCTGCAAGTAGCCCTTGTACCACCGGGAACGCTGACGAATCCAATTGACCGGATCACTGTTTGCTTCCTCGAGAGTCACCGAGTCCATCAGTGCCGTCCGGTAACCGTGACGCGCCAGACGAATTCCCAAGTCGGCATCCTCGGTCACGTTGAAGGAGTCCCAACCACCCAGCTCTCGCCACACACTGCTCCTGAAGTGATTCGAGGTTCCACCGAGCGGAATGACACATTTGCGTCGGGCAAGCGCGGGAAGCATGTAGGTGAACCACTGGTCGTACTCCATGGCGAACCACTTGGTCAGGATGTTCTGCTTCTCGTTGAAGTAACCGAGACGGGCTTGAATGCAGGCTACTTCCGATGGCGACTCGGCGAACATTACTGCAGCTCTGCGCAATTGAAGTGGATCAGGGATGTCCTCGGCGTCGTAGATGGTGGCGTACTCACTGCGCTCCAACTCGAGCGACATTCCATAGTTGCAGGCCTTCGGTTTCGTTCGGGGCTCGCTCGGTGGCACCAGTACCGGAGTGACACCGCCTACGTGCCCTTGCTCGAACGCCTCGATAGTGGCGGAATCGTCTGCTTCGAGCAGCAACAGAATGTCCAACTTGTCGGACGGGTAGTTCAACCGACCGACGCCGTCCATCAGCGTCCGAACGATCTCGGGTTCGTCGAATACCGGAAGCAGGACTGTGTAGTGGGGTAACTCGTCATCGGGGACAGCCAGCGCCCGCTCGTCGGACACACGCACGGCAACGCTCTTGGTCATTCCGAGATGCAGCAGGTACGTCTTGTCGATGGTGGATGCCAGGTAATACAGGTTGACGACCACGACGATCGCGGTCAGTGTTTTGTCGGTCGCCAACACCAGCGACGTCGACAGCACCAACGCACACGCGAGCAGTCCGATCACCTGGCCACGTGTGAATGTCACTGCCGCGGACCAACGGGCGGGCAGTGCTTGGGTGTAGTCAGTCACCGAAGGATCCGCTCGCCAGGATCGATTCGAGCGTCTCCACCAGGGTGTCCATGTACTTCTCCTGGCCCGAATCCCACTCCGCGCTGCCCTGTTGGCGAGCCAACCAGTCGATCGGTCCAAGTACGGTTCCCTCGAACGTCGGCATCTCCGGCCGGGGAACGTTGCGAGGTTCATCCGCGCGCTTCGACATCATGAGATACACGCGCTGGAACACCTTGCCGTCGTCGGCGGACTGTGTCTTCCACGTCCACCCCAGCGCTGCCCACAGTGGTTCATTCGGAGTACTGACCTCGTCGGAACCGTTCTGCGAACCCACCACTACGACACCATGATCCAATTCGGCGAACTTCTCCTTCACACGGGCCGGCGGATTCGACGCGTACCAGATCGAACCCCGGAAGCTGGAGAGAACACCCGCCGATCGGGCGGTGAACACGTCGAGAAACATCACTCGCTCAGGATCTCCGGCGAGGTCCAACTCGTACCGGACTACCGAGCCGCCGGGTCCCAGAATTGCCGGTCCCCAATCGAACCGTTCCTGCTCGCTCACAGTGAAACTGTTCGAATCCGCCAGGCTGTCGAGCCAATCGGTCGGGGCGGTCGCCATGCCCGATTCGCGCACCCTCGAAGCAGGAGCCGGAAGAACCGCAAGCGCCAGCAAGGCCACCAGACCCAGCACGAACACCGAAATCAGCGACCGTTGGGGCATCGCCAGATACGCCGCGGGTTTACCGGCTCCCGGACGAGAGAACGCGTACGCGGCCGCGCAGCAACACGTCACGATGGACGGAACCACCAGACCCGCAGTACTCGACAGCGGTGTCAAGGCCACCGCGCCGAGAACGGTGCACACCGCCACAGCGAACGACAACCTCCAACGCACCGGCCGGCGCACCATCGCAAACCACACGGCAAGAGTATTGAGACCAGCGACGACGAGACTGAACACCATGGGGGTGCCGCCGAAGTACGCAGCGGTGAGCACTACCGTTCCCGGGAAGCAGAACGCCGTGAACAGAATAACGCGCCATCCGCGAAACGCCCGTCTGATGCCGAAATTGAGAATGCATCCGCAGAAGACCACCGCGAAAATTGGCACCAGCTCGATGTGCCACAGCGTCGCACTCGCCAAGAGTCGTGGGATCGCCATATACGTGCATCCGATAACCACCACGCAGATGACCAGCGCCGCGATCCAGTCCAATTCTTTGTCGTCGATGACCCGCCCCTGAGTGACCTGACCGACTCCGTACCCGATCATGACCACCCACATCGGCAACAGAACCAGATAGAGCGTGGGCGCACCGTCGACTACTGCAAAAAAGTTTGCGGAAATCACCGGCGCGAATGCAATAGCCGTCGTCCCCGCAGTGAGCAGAAAGCGACCGACAAGGGTGAATTGCCTAGGAGCACGGATACTTCGAGAGATCCGCGTACGCAGAGCTTCTTTGTCGGGTGCCTGCACGTGAGCTGTTTGGTCCAACGTCATCGACGCGTCCGACGTACCGCAGCCGACATCGCGCTCCCCCTTGACATTTGCCATCATGCCCGATCACCGCCAGGGTGGCGCACCGGAGAATTACTGCATAGGCAGTAAAGCAAGTAAATCGAAAAAGTACAGCACGGTATCCACGTTAGTGAGGCAGCTCACCAACGGCACGAAACGGGCATCAAGACCGAATGATGCGCAATATCAATACTTAAGATCATTTATTGCGAGGGGGCTTTACACGGCGCACTATTTTCCACCGATCGCTTGAATGGCACACTGAAAACATTCATTCGTATGAATGAACCATTCAAGCCGGGATGTCTCTGAGCCGGCGGGAAAAGACGCGAGAAACTCGGTCCACGACGCGGCGATATTCCGGTCGACGCTGCAGATTGCACTGTTCCAGCATCGGAATGCTCACGCTCAGCAGCAACGCCAGCATCGGCCAACACTGCGCTTGGTCGACACCTGCCCGGCGTCGACCCATCGTTGATACCTTGACTGGTCAGTGGCCTTCGTGGTCCTCGCTCGGCCAGAACACACACGCGATGAGCACGAGCGCCCAAATTCCAATCGGCAGTCCCGGCCAGAACTTGATCGCAGATCCGTCCATCAGACTTTGCACTCCCCAGATGCCCACCATCAGCACCGAACCGCCGACCCAGTACTGCCACTCTCTGAGCCACTCGCGCAGGTCATCTCGTGTACGTTTTTCGCTTGCGGTGGTGGCCGGTAGCAAAGGAGGAAGGTCGATCAGAGTGGCGGTGATCTGATCGATCGACCGGGCGCTGTTCACGTCTTCGATCCGATCGTTGTACTCCTCGCCACTCAAAGCGCCCCTGGCCAGAGCATCCGTGAGGTGGAGAGTTGCATCGAGGCGTTCCGCGTCGGTGGCTCGGCGAGTTGGCAGGTAGTCGGACATGTTTTCGGACTCCATTCGATCGACACTGACAACATTCAGCATAGAATACGTTTGTATTCTATGCTGAATGTTGTGCCCCAGACCTACGACCCCAGCGAGCGACGGCGACATGTCGGAAACATGCTGTTGGAATTGATCGCCGACGAAGGCCTCGCCGGAACAAACATCCGAGCAGTCGCTGAACGCGCCGACTGCTCCGTCGGGGCAATCCAGAAGTACTTCCGCACCAAGGACGACATGCTCGAATTCGCACTACAACTCGTGGGCGAACGAGTGGAAGCAAGGCTCCAGTCGGTCGATCGCACCGGCACCCTCGTAGACGTCGTGCGGAGTTGGTTGCTCGCCACGCTCCCACTCGACGCCGAACGAAGAGCCGAAGCCCGGATTTGGGCGGAGTTTTCAGTCCGAGCGATCGGACATCGCCCGTATTCCGAAGCCGCCATCGCAGTCGACAACGACATTCGTGCAGCACTCACCGAGTATCTCGAGGAGGGGCGACGACAAGGCGCCGTTTCTGCCGACATCGAAACTTCAACTGTGGCAGATGCATTGATCGCAACCAGTGACGGTCTTGCGCTGACAATGCTCTACGACGAGGGCAGAGAAGTGGAGGCGTTGGCCGCATTGGACGTGGTAGTCAATCGGCTCCTCCCACCCCCTGGAACCTGACGCCCAACAGCAAGGCAAGGGGTAAGGGGTTCGAGTCCCCTCACCGTCCCAGCTTCTTCTCAGTAGCGTGGGCCGACAGCGTCAGGTGCACCGTCGAGGACATCGAGATCCTCTGCAGTAAGGATGCGCTGCGCAGCAACGAGATTGGCGTCGAGGTGAGCCGCCTTCGTCGTCCCCGGGATCGGGATGACGTGCTGCCTTTGCGCCAACACCCACGCCAACGCGATGGCTGCCGGCGTCGTGGCGTGGCGATCAGACCGCGATGGCCACTCGTACAGATGTCAACGAGAGTCAGATCTTGTAGGTCTTGATTTTTCGGTACAGCGACGACCTCGCTATACCGAGGTTCTTGGCCGCTTGAACCCTGTTTCCCTCGCACTCTTCCAGGCTCTTGACTATCGCTTCCCTCTCCAAGGATTCGAGAATCCCGAAAGCGGCTGTCGATGAATTGCTGACTTCATCAGGAAGGTCCGCTAGCTTGATAACCTTCGCAGATTGATTTGCCAAACATACCGAAAGCACTTGACGCAGCTCCGCGAGATTGCCCGGCCAAGAGTAGTTGGCGAACCTCGCGACAACATCATCGTTTATCCTCGACACCGCCCCGTTCGACATTTCTCTCAACATTTCACCGGCGAGACGAGGAAGTTCCGCGGTGCGGTGCCTTAGCGGTGGGACATGTATCGAGTGACCGAACAAGGGAAGCAACGAGTTGGCCGGCGGACAACTCCCGCTGGCTACCCCTGACTCTGTTTCTAGAGCGGCAATTCCGACCAGGTTGCTCTTGACGCCAAGATACTCGAGCAGCGTACTTACAGTGTCTATTTCATCGATAGACAGCCGCTCCAACCCTCGGATCAGAATATAAAGAGCGGAACCGCCGGCGCAGGCTTCTATTTTGTCTTCTACAGCGAGTAGGTCGAAACCTGTTTCGATACCGAAAACTTCGACGTCGTCGAACACATCATGAATAGCACGAACGATCAGCGCCTCCTTCCCCACCCCGACCTCTCCGCTGATCATCAGCGATTCCTGCCGTTCGACCGCCTCACGCACGAGGTTACCGTGCCTATTCCATGCCGGGGCATTCGATTGCTCCAACGAGAGCCCCTGCACGCGTTCACTTTTCGCCGACCGATACGCGGCCACTACGTTCACCTGCATTGCTCCACTAGGCGCGTACTCCATTATGGAAACGCCCACGCCCACAACGGAGTTTTGGGAAGATATTCTCGTAGTCTTTATCTTTACTATCCGTTGCGCAGACACTTCCAACTCATCCGTTGCTTTCTCTGTCCGCTCTGCTAGATACAACGCGTGCTGCACGATAACCCGCTGCTCGTCAGCATCGAATATCATCTGGGCTTTACCGGTGGAGATCAACACATTTTTTCCCGCAACCATTACAGGCACCCGCGACTTGGCTTCCATCCTCGAAAATGCATCGAAGAGCACACGTTGGCTGAGCTCTCGATCACGAAGTAGTGCACTTTCGATCGTCGATGCGGCGGACCTGACGAAACTGTGCAGCAGCGGGCTCGAATGCTCGACCAGACACGTCAAATCCAGCACACCCTCGATGTGACCGGACAGTGGATCTCGGATCGGAGCGCCTGAACACGAGTATCTGTGAAACCGCTCGTGGAAGTGCGCGGTACCGACGATATGGACCGAACGCCCCGACTCCAGGACAGTGCCGACACCGTTGGTTCCCACTTCGCTTTCCGCATAGCTGAAACCTGGTAGCAGCGATATCGAATCGACCAGAGATCCGATGGAGGAATTGGTGTCCAACCTCGAGAGCACACGCCCCTTGTTGTCCGACACGGCGACGCTCAAGGGCACGTCCTCGGTGTACTCGATCAGCTTTTCCAGGACCGGACGGGCGTAGTGGACCAGCCTCGACGCCACATCGACATCGCCGATGTACCGAATGTCGCCCCCTTCGGGCGAAACGCCTGCGGCTTGTGACCGGAGCCAGGAAGCAGCAACGAACTCCTCGGAACCACCCGTCCATCCGTCCTTCCTGCCGAGACCGAGGCGAGTCGGCGCGTTGCTCGTGTCCGCATCGTCGGCGATACCCATCATTGCGTCCTCCATGCCACCTGCCTGCTTCTGCACCGAACCACTGCTCACAGTCGGTCTTACTCCCATGGAACACCTCGAGGCCCAGGCCCGGAGTGTCCCAAGGTCGGACACTCTGCACCCGAGCCTTCGGTGTGATGCTTGCCCTTGCTCGTCACACAAGTGATGACCATCACTTTAGTTCTAACCCTTTCGACGACGCTAGGAGCCTCGATGGAGCATCTGATCAACATCGATAATGGTGGAACCTTGACCGACATCTGTGTCGGCAGCGGATCCGAGTTCGCGTTCACGAAGACACTGACGACTCCGGTCGATTTGTCTCAATGTCTCTTCGACGGAATGACCAAGGTGTCATCGGTCATCTACGGCGAACAAGATCTTCGAAAACTGCTGCATTCGACCCAGCACATCAGATACTCCTCGACCCAAGGCACCAACGCGCTCGTCGAGAGAAAAGGCCCCCGCCTCGGGCTGATCGTCGACGAAGCTGCGATCATCGACGAACTGCGGTCCGACACTTACTCGACATCGCTCTTCGACGACATGGTCGGCCCACGCACTTCAGTGGTATCCGGCGGACTCGACGCCGAGGCCTTGAACTCCACCTTGGTCGCTGAGATCAACCGGTTGACGACGGCAGGTGCAGAGCGACTCGTCCTGGCCGCGAAAAGCAAAGAGCAGGAAGCACTTCTCAAACGCGTAATCCTCGAGAGCTTCCCTCGACATCTCCTCGGTTCGGTCCCTGTGCTCTTCAGCTGGGAGTTCGCTTCCGACGACCTCCGATCACGTCGGATCTGGTCCGGGATCATCAATTCGTACCTCCACCCCACCGTCGAACGGTTTCTCTACAGCGCCGAACGACGTCTACGCACCTACAAGGTCAAGAACCCGCTGCTGATCTACCGGAACGATGGAGCGTCCTCACGTGTCGCGAAATCCGTTGCACTCAAGACCTATTCATCGGGCCCACGCGGCGGACTGGAAGGTACGCGCGCCTTGGCCGTCGCGTACGGACTCCCACATGTGCTCATGATCGACGTGGGTGGCACAACCACCGATGTCGGATCGGTGAACGACTACACCATTGCCACCGAACGTCGTGGCCGGATCAATGGCATTCCAGTCTCGTACGAACTCAGCGATGTTCACTCCACGGGAGTGGGTGGCAGCTCCATCATCGCGGTCGAGAACGGCCGGATCGTCGTCGGACCACACAGCGTCGGCGCGGCCCCCGGCCCGGCATGCTTCGGTTTCGGCGGCAAGAAGGCGACGATCACCGACGTCAATTTGCTGCTGGGCGTTCTGGACCCCGACACCTACCTGGACGGTGAATTGTTCCTCGACGCGGAGCGATCCCGCACCGTGATCAGAGAGAGCATCGCAGAACCACTGGGACTGTCCATCGAAGAGGCGTTGATCGCGATGGCCTCCGCATATGCGACAAAGGTATCGGAATCGTTCGCGTCCTCCGTCGAAAGCCCAGAGACCACCACCCTGGCTGCTTTCGGTGGTGGTGGCCCGATGAGTGCCTGCGATGCTGCCAGGATCGCCGGAGTACGTAAGGTTCTCGTCCCACGACTGGCCGCGGTCTTCTCCGCCTTCGGCATCAGCTTCTCGGACATCTCACAGACCTACGAAGCCAATATCACCGACTGCACGCCAGCAGAGATCGATGCAGTGGTCAGCGAATCCCTTTCCCGCGCAACCCGCGACATGTTCCAAGAGGGATATGCCATCGCAGAATGCACACTGGAATGGACCGCACTCGTGGAGGACGCACAGGCGGTAGCGAACCGCAGCCCCTTCGAACGAGATATCGACGTCAGATCGATCGATGGGAACAAGACCCTCCTGGTGCTGAAAGCCACTCGCGAGCTCCCGCATTCGATCGTCAAGGGCGGGTTCCCCGACAAGAAGACGCCGGCCGTGTCCACTGCGACGCGCTCGGTACGAACATCGGCGACGCTCATCGAGGAACTGCCGGTCTATCTACTCGACCAGCAGAGCGCCGGGTCCGTCGCCTCAGGACCGGCCATCGTGGAGGGCCAGTTCTTCACCGCCCAGGTTCCGACCGGCTGGAATTTGGAGGTCTCCGATTCCGGTGACCTCATCCTGACCGACACCGTGTAGCTCGACACGACCATGACATCTGCATTTCTCGAAACGAAAGTGAAGAACATCATGCGTATTCCCATGACCGAATATCTCGCGATCGATCTCGACTCCGAACTGTGGCTGTGCCGGGTCTGCGAACACGACCTCGGTGATGCCCGCGGGAACTACAAAGAGGGAACTTTGGTGTACGACCGCGACCCGCGCGAGATTCACCCATCCATTCTCGATCCAGAAAAGTACGAGTACACCTTTGCCCCAGATCCCCTGTTCTGCCGCATTCTCGAATTCTATTGCCCGGGTTGCGGCACCCAGATCGAGACGGAATACACCCCTCCCGGCCATCCCCCGACCGTGGACATGATCTGGGATATCGACGCCCTCAAGAAGCAGTGGGCCGACCGCGAAGGTGATCCCGAAACCTTGATCAACTACGGGCCCGGAGAGAACGCCATCTCGGAACCGCGCCCCCCACACACGCATTCCCATTCACACGCTCAGCACTGATTACTGGATCGAAGGAGACTTTCATGAAACGCATTTCCGTTGACATCGGTGGAACGTTCAGCGACTGCTTCTTTGTCTGGGACGACATCTACGTCGAAGCGAAAGCCTTGACCACCCATCACAACCTTGCTCTCGGCTTCAACGAAGCACTCGACCTGGCATGCTCACGGGCCGGGGTGAGCCGTAGCGACGCCCTCCGCGAGGTCGACTCGGTTCGCTATGCCACCACACTCGGCACGAACGCCCTCATCGAAGGCAAAGGACCCAAGGTCGCGGCGCTGGTGACACACGGTTTCGAAGACACCATCCACCTCTCGCGCGGTCGCGGCTACGGAGAAGGTCTCGACGGCGTCAAACAGGGCGACATGGCAGATGCGCAGCGCCCCGAGCCATTGGTACCGCGTCAACTGGTCCGATCCGTGAAGGAACGGGTCGACGCGGTAGGCGAAGTCCTGGTTCCACTGATGGTCGATGATGTACGTCGACAAGTACGAGAGTTGGTGGACAACGGCGCCGAGGCCATCGTCGTAGCGCTGACGAACGCAACCGAGAACTCGTCCCACGAGCGGCAGATCCTCGAGATCATTCTCGACGAGTATCCGACGCATGAACTCGGCGCGATACCGGTCCTGCTCAGCAGCCAGGTATCCGGACGCAAGGGCGAGTACGTTCGCGCCACCTCGACGATCGTCGATGCGTTCCTGCACAACACGATGTTCCACGCACTCAATCAGCTGTCGAGCAACCTGCGCGATTCCGGCTACGAAAAACCGATGCTCGTCATTCACAATTCCGGTGGTATGGCCCAACCGAACTCGACCGACGCACTGCAGACGATTCACTCCGGACCGATCGCCGGAGTGGGCGGAGCGCAGCATCTCGCAGAATCAACCGGAATCGGCGACGTCATCTCGATGGACATGGGCGGGACATCCTTCGACATCGGCTTGGTCCCCGAGGGCGGTGTTCGACACTACGACTTCCAGC
The DNA here is from genome assembly GCF_002091955.1 of Rhodococcus sp. 1168. Taxonomy (GTDB): domain Bacteria; phylum Actinomycetota; class Actinomycetes; order Mycobacteriales; family Mycobacteriaceae; genus Rhodococcoides. Next base: position 31,607 of record NZ_MKKY01000079.1, read on the forward strand.
CGACCATCGGCCGTTGGCTGGTGTCGGTACCGATGATCCACCTCAACACGCTCGGTGCCGGTGGCGGCTCCATCGCATCGTTCGATCGCATCCACAATTCGGTGCAGATCGGTCCCGAATCGGCAGGCTCGGACCCCGGCCCCGCATGCTACGACCGTGGAGGACTGCAGGTCACGGTCACCGATGCCGACTTGGTACTCGGTTACCTCGACCCCGAGAACTACGCCAACGGTTTCATCACACTCAACAAGAAGCGGTCCATCTACGCCATCGACGAAAACCTTTCCGACGAGCTGGACATGGACGCTGTCGACGTCGCAAAGGTCATCAAACGCACCGTCGACGAACAGATGGCAATCGGCATCGAGAAGGAACTTCGTTCCCGTGGAGGTCTCGTCGAGGACTACACGATGCTCGCCTACGGCGGCAACGGCCCACTCCATGCCTGCGGGATCGCTGCCAAAGCGGGAATCAGCAAGATCCTGTTCCCCCCGTTCGCATCGGTGTTCTCCGCACTGGGCGCAAGCAACATGAAACCCCTGCACATCCATGAGCGCAGCTCCTACATCGTTCTCTACGAGCCGCGCGAGCGAACGATCTACGACCAGTACGAACTGCTCAACACCTACATCGAGGAACTCGAAACCAAAGGCACCGAGGACCTCGTGCGGCAGGGCTACGATCGCCAGGACGTCAAGTATCGCCTCGAGATGGACATGCGATACGGCAACCAGTTGGTCACCACTGCAGTCTCTTTCGAGATCAACCGGGTCAACGGTGTCGCTGATGTGCTGTACCTGATCAAATCGTTCGCCGAGATATTCGGCCAACGCTACGGCGAAGGCACCCAGGCCCCGGAAGCCGGCGTACGCGTCCAGACCTTGCGCGTTGCCTCGTACATCGAAGGGGGCGTCATCAAATTCGATTCCATCGACGCCGGCGGCGACCGTGCGGTCCCTGCATCGGTGGCTACTCGGAAAGCGCACTTCACCGACATAGAAGGACCAGTGCAGACCCCGGTCTACGACGAGAAGGCCCTCGATCACGCCTATGTCATTGCCGGCCCCGCGATCGTGACGACCGAGAGCACCACCTACCTCGTCGAACCAGGTTGGCGACTCGAACCCACAATGCAAGGCGCCGTCTGGCTCCTCAAAGACTGACGTGCAGTCGAATCATCCACAGTTCTTCGTAAGGAGCCTGAAAGCATCATGACAATTTTGGACAACTCCAGCGGCCCATCCTCCAACCAAGACGGATCCCAGAGGCTCAGCGAGCAAGAGCAGCAGTGGGTCGACAAGTTCATGGACGAGACCACGCTGTTCCTCGGTCCCGATCCAGAGATCATGCGCAATCACAAGATCGCTGCGCGCACAGCGCACGAAAACTATTGCATGACAGAAGATACGAACCCGATCGAGGCGGATCGCATCCGCAAGCGGCTCGCCGGTGCGCTCGACGAGGCCTTCGAAATGTGCGAAAGCATGGGCGCGGCGCCGGGCGCAAAATGGGCAGATCTCTCCGTCGCCGTGTACACGGCCGAAGGTGACGTCAGCTACCTCTCCAACCGCGGCGTCATCGCGTTCTCCGCAGTGCTGCATCACCCGATTCGCTACATCATGAAGAACTGGAAAGACGAACCCACAGTTGGCATCCGGCCCGGGGACGGCTTCTTCCACAACGACTCCAGGTTCGGCATGGTCCACAACACCGACCAATCGATGCTGGTGCCCGTCATGCGCGACGGGCGAATCATCGCCTGGGTCGGTGCGACAATCCACGAGGGTGAGAACGGTGCATGCGAGCCAGGCGGTATGCCGTCGGGATCGGAAACGCCATTCGACGACGGACTGCGGGCCTCACCCATCAAGATCGTCGAAGGTGGTCATCTTCGACGAGATCTGTTGACCTTCCTCCAGCATTCGACTCGTGACCCGAAACTGATGCTCGCCGACATCAAGGTCAAGATGGGCGCTGTCGGCAGGGTGATGGACACCGTCACCCGTCTCATCGACGAGGTCGGTGAAGAAGCGTTCGTTTCCACCCTGCGCACCACGGTGGAAAACGTCGAAGCAGAAGTGCGGTGCCGAATCGCCGACCTGCCGGACGGAACAGTCACGTTCAACCAGTTCGTGGACTCGACCCTCAAAGAGAACATTCTCATCAAGTTCGCCTGCAAGATAACCATCAAGGGCGAAAAAATGACCGTCGATCTGACCGGAACCGGCCCGGAGATCCTCAACCGAGCCATCAACTCTCCACTCGGATCGACCAAATCGTTCATGACGCAGGCCATTCTGTCGTACTGGTGGCCTGACCTACCCCGCAGCACCGGCGCCCTCTCACCGATCGAAGTCATCTCCGAGGAACACACGTGGGCAGACGCCGGCTACGACGCTCCCGTCGGACAGTCGCTGCAGGCATCGTTCCGCGGATTCTCTGCCCTGCAAACCGCCTACGCGAAGCTTCAATTCTCGGCCCCCACCAAGTATTCGAACGTCATCGCTCCGTGGTTCAACCAGATCAACGACTTCCTGTGGGGTGGAACGACACAGCACAGTGAGCAGGTAGGAAATCTGTGCGCCGACCTCAACGGAATGGGCGGCGGTGCCAAAGCCTTCAGGGACGGTGAAGACGGTGTGGCACCACTGTTCTGCGCGATGGCCGACATCGCCGAGCAGGAAATAATGGAGGAGGAAGTCCCGTTCCTGCAGCTGGTCAGCAAACGTATCGTCAAGGACAACCAGGGATTCGGAAAGTTCCGCGGCGGTATGGGATACGAGATGATCGTCGCTTCACGCGGCACCCCGAGCTGGGGATTCATGACCGTCACCTCCGGTTCGAAGTTCTCCTCCGTCACCGGAATGTTCGGCGGCTACGGATGCCCCACATATCCACTGTCGATGGTGAAAGACATCAACATCTACGACATCATCCGAAAAGACCCCGCCCAGTTCGACCTGTCCATCGAACGCGTCATGAACGAACAGCCCTACGAGGGAGGGACATACATGACGGGGCACATGGGCTTGCAGTTCGACGTCGCCAAGGAAGGTGAGCTGTACATGATCAGCCAGGGCTCCGGCGGCGGATACGGCGATATCCTCGAGCGCGACCCCGAAATGGTGATGGCCGACCTTCAGCTCGCACGAATCTCGGACAAGGTCGCCGGCGAACTGTACGGTGTCGTCTACGAACCCGACACCTTCGTCGTCCGGGAAGAGGACACGGTCGCACTGCGCGCACAAATGCGCAGGGACCGTCTAGGGCGTGGCAAGCCCTACAAGGAGTTCGTGGCCGAGTTCGTCAAGCCCGAACCACCGAAGGATCTGCTGTACTTCGGCTCCTGGGGAGACGACAACGACCAACTCGTTGCCACTCACTGGGGCAAGAGCAAGCCTGAACGAGTGAAGGCCCCGCTCAGCGAGCTCCCGTTGATCATGATTCCGGATCGTCGGGTCCTCAAGATCGAGGAACTCAACAAGCGTGTTCGTGAACTAGAAGCCAAGTGCGGCGAGGAAGTTCAGCACAAGTCCTGACCCCTTCGATTCCGTGCGGTGATGCTGCTATCGACTATGTCGGTACGGCATCACCGCACGGGATCGGTCTATCCCATGGAGCAGAGCACCCATGACAACCAGCATTCTTTCCGCAGTCGCCGCACCACAATCGGGGCGGCCCACGGCACTTCTACTCGATCACCACGAGTACGCGCACTCGGTGTTTCTCCGCAACCGGCCGGTCCCCTGGGACGACCCCGTGGCCTACGCCCGCTTCTTCAACCAAGCACAGGGCCTGCTCAACCCAGACCTGGCCATTCTCGACTTGAGCCACTTCTACGCTCACCACCTCGACCAGAACCCTGCGCTGCAGGGTGCCATGTCGGAGAAGAAGCGAACCGGTTTCGCCCTACGCACCATGCTTGCAAACAAGGCACTCAGCGGAAAAGCAGTCGATCTTGCACAAACACTGACTGCAATGGTTTCTGGACCGGTGGTGTTGCAAATACCTTCTCCCATGCAGTGGCTGCAGGCAACACATTCCTATTCGGGGGCCTCCGACCTCGACGGTCTCGATGCAGACGACGCGGAAAACTCGTCCATGTATGTCGCGGATTGGTTGCGTGGTTTCGCAGCACTGCCTTTCGCTGCTGTACTTCTCGATGACCGATCCGCTGCGGTCGGGTCGCCTACAACCGTCGGGTTCGACGCGTACACACCGATCACCAACGTCACTGCGCACTATCGACTCGTCGTCGGAATGCGGGATGCACATGGTGTCGACCTTCATCAAGAAGCCGTCCATGGATCTGACTTACCGGAGGAATATTGGCTGGGAACAGCGGACACCTGGCCCGCCGCAGATTTCCACATCTCTCGAATTCCCGCCACCGCCGTACCAGAAACAGTCCTCGATCAGCTGGGACAGCTCAGCTGACGCCACGACATCCAGTGTGGTCAGTCCGCAACCTGGTCACCGGACGAGTGAGCTCGACGCTTCCGCAGAACCGCGAATGCCACGCCCGCCGCCAGGACCGAGCCGACGGAGACTGCGGTGGACGTCCACATCCAGGTGGTCGGGGAGAACTTCGGCTCGATCGTGGTGAGCGGGGTGTAGGCCGTCCACCCGAACTCGGCGACGATCGGGATCGACACCGCGATCGGCGTCGTCACCGACATCGTTGCAGCGGGTGCAGCCGTCGGCAGCAGCGATGCGTATAGCAAGCCGACGGCGAAAGGAAGCACGAAAACGTTTGCGCCCATATTGATCCAGTCGAGCGGTGGATCGGTGAACAATCCCGTAGCAGCGACCACCGCCAGGAGTGCGAAACCCGTCATCGGTGAACGCCATCGCCACCCGACCACCGTGCCCGCCAACAACAGTGCCACGAACACCAGCGCCGTCGACATCTCGAACGAACCGGTGGAGCCTGCACCCAGATATGCCAACGCGGCGAGGACGACGGCCCCCGTCGCAGCAGGAAGTGCGAACGCGGCGCCGACCAGTAGCGGGATCACCACCAGCCCTAGCAACCACCGATTCTGCATGGCCTCGCCGGTCCCGAGGCTCCACACCGACCGCTGGAACAGCCAGTACAGCACCAAACCGGCAACAGGAATAGCGATCCCTACCAACAGTATTCGGCCCTTGCTGTCCACGGGTACGGGTTCTTTTTCGAACGCTTTCATCCACACCGACACAGCCAACAGGGCAGCGAACACACCGAGCGCGACCAGCAGATACGTCTGCGGTGCATCAGGTTCGAGGTAGTCGGCGTAGCGAGCCGAGATGCCTTCGCTTTCCAGAGGGCCCGCCATGACCGCCCCGGAGACCACTCCGACCACCAGAGCGCACTGCAATGTACGACGCTCTCGCATGCCGGTGAGAGCCGCGACGCCGCCGAGAATCAGCCCCGCCGCAAGCGCCCGCAGTTGCAGTTGCCCGGCCGGTTGCACCAGCGACACGACCGCAAGCAGCACGATGCCGAATCCCGCTGCCGCACCCGCACTCCGGGTGCGTGAGACGACGGTAGCGATCACCACCGCAACAATCGCACCGAGCGTCGCCCCCGACGCCGCACTATAGAAGAAGACATCGAGGCGATCACCGCCGGAGAAGAATGCGAATTCTTGCGCGACCGTCGTCGTCAGCGTCAACGCCGCCACGAACGCCCCCGCCAACAGGGTCACGTGCGCGAGTGCGAGTTTCAAGTTCATCAGTTGATGTTCCGCAAGAAGACCACGAAGGCAAGTATGCCAACGAGCAAAACGGTGTTGGCTTGCCAATAGCGCTGCAGCACAGCCGCGAATTCGCGTAGGAAAGCCTTTTGTAAGTAGGGCCGGGCAGTTCTGGCCCCCGTCACATGAGCGTTGATAGCCAGATCGCGGGTGAGCCCTGCTGTCCGCAGCACATGAAAGTCGCTGGTGACGACAATCATCGGCTCCGATGTCAGGCCCGCCGAGTCCAGTAACTCCTTGCTGTACACGAGATTCTCACGGGTATTTCGCGACTCCGTCTCCGCGAAGACCTTCGCCTCCGCAACGCCCTGCGCGGCGAGGTACTGCTTCATCGCAGTGGCCTCGGCCATCGACTCGTCGGTCCCTTGCCCGCCCGACACGATCAGAGCAGGCCAGCTTCCGGCCTCGATCTGGCCGTTGTACACCTCGAGCGCACGATCCAACCGGCTCGCCAACAATGGAGTGACGCTGCCACCCGGACCCAACTCACAGCCCAACGCGACGACGGATGCACTCCCCTCCGGTGGCTCGATGCGTCCGAACCTCGAGGCGTACACGGCAAATGCCGCGAGCTGAACAGCCAACAACGCCCCCGCCCACAGCAGAAGAAACCACAACTCGAGAACGACCACCGCGATCAGCAGTCCAAGCCCGAGCACCGCGACGAGGCCGAGCGCAACCGCACGTGCGTTGAACGACATTCGTCGAACCTATCCGACTGGGTATGCCCCACCGCAGGTTGCAACGATCCGCTCGCGGTCCGCGGGCACGGGCTGACGGCGCTTGAGCCCTGAGCCCTGAGCCCTGAGCCCCAGGACACAGAGCCTGGCGTAGCGCCTACAGTTTGCCGGCGGCGATCAGCTCGACGGGGTCGGCAAGGTCGACGGTGCCGAGATAGCCCCCACGCTGCGCGATCGCATCATGCACGCCGAATCCCAGAATATTCTGCGACTCACGCGGCAGGGTGCGAACCTGTTCCAGCGGGATCGACAAGTACTGGTTCTCCTCGGTTCGCAGCCAACCGACGCTGTAACTGATGTGCATCCCCCGGCGCCACTGGTCGGCCGTAGTGTTGGCGCCGGCGGCGTGGATGGTGGAACCGAGATAGATGATGCCCGAGCCCGCCTTCATCACCGCGGGGATGGCCTCGGCGTCGGTCGGCCGGCGCTGCGGATCCCACAGGTGACTACCCGGGATCACGCGGGTGGCACCATTGTCCGCGGTGAAGTCACGCAGGGCCAGCACCGAGGCCAACATGATGGTCGGCCGCGGTTTGGCCAAGTGAACCCACACGTCCTCGTCTCGATGGAGCGGCTGCGGGGTGCCGCCGGGTCCGCGGTTGAGCACGTGGGCAAGGTTGAGCTGATAAGTCGCGCAGTTGGGCAAAAGCACCTCGTCGCAGACCGCGCGATAGATCGGGTGGGTAAGCACCTCGGTGGCGAACACCTCGGACTTGGCAGCCAGCCCGGCCAGATGCTCGGTGCGGTCGCCGAAGAAGGCCGCCACCCCCGCATTGACGAAGCCTCGCTCGTCGCCCTGAGCGCTTTCGTTCAGGTGTACATCCAGCTCCTCGTTGAAGCGCCGCAGCAGATCCTGATCCAGCAGGTCTTCGACGATCACGGCACCATGCGCTTGCAGCGCGTCGGTGATGTTCTGCATGGGCCCGGAGGCGTGAATACGGGGAAGATCGGTCATGAGCACTCCTGAGTGTCTAATTTGCGGCTAGATGCACACAACCAGACATTTCCCACTAAAGCAACAGATGTCGCTTTAAGGCGCTGGTTCGGCAGATACGATCCCAACATGACGAGCGATGAACCCCGAACCCAACGCGTGCGCTCGGGTGGACGAAGCGAGGTCGTGCGGACCACGGTCGCCGCGACGGTGCTGGAGATGCTCCGCGAGGGCAACACGACATTCTCAGGCGCAGACGTCGCGCAGCGAGCGAACATCCACAGGTCGACCGTCTACCGATGGTGGCCGACCCGCGTGGCATTGGTGGAAGAGGCCCTCACGCTGCACACGGCACTACTCGTCGCCCCGGACACCGGATCCTGGGTCACCGATGTACAGGCCCTCACGCGAGAGTTCGCGAATTTTTTTGCCAACCCGGTGGAGATCGCACTGAACGCGATACTCGCGTCCGACGTCGACTCCGAGGTCGCGGAGATCCAGCGCACCCACTGGAACCCGATCCTGCGCGACCTGTCGGAGATGGTTGCCCGCGCGAAAGCGCGCGGCGAAGTAGGTGAGGACGTCAACGCCCGCTTCGTGCTGCAAATGATCGTCGGGCCACTCCTACTGAGCACAACTTTCGGCAAAAAGCCTGCCACCAGCGCCACAGTGGAGGCCATTGCGGAGGCGACCGCGAGGGCGTTCGCGCCAACTCTGTAGGCCGATCAGGAACGCTGCCAACACCCTTAAAGCAACAACTGTTGCTCTAAGGGTGTTAAGTCGCCTACTGTCGCCTTAGTGACTTGGACCACACGGGCCAGGCCGGAGAGGCGTGAGATGACGAAACAGATGAAACGGGGGCCAGCGACTCGGTTGACGCCGGTGCTCGCAGCGGCGCTGGGTGGCGCTTTGGTGCTGACCTCGTGCGGCAGTTCGGGCACCGGCAACGACGACGGCGGTTCCATCGGATATGTCGCCGAGGTCGCAGACTCGTCGAACGCGGTGGCCGGTGGCGAGCTGACGTTCGGCTCCTACTCGTTTCCCCGCACGCTGGACCCCGCCGAGACACAGGCTGCAGGGTCCACAGGCGGCACAGAAATGGCCGCGATATACGACGTGCTGGTCAAGCGCGACAGCCGCGACGGAAAATTCGTCCCTCAACTCGCCGAGACGCTCGATGTCGACGACGACGACATGAAATGGCGAATGACGCTGCCGGAAGACGCGACGTTCAGCGACGGCAGCCCGCTCGACGCGGCAGCCGTGGAATGGAGCATGGATCGGTTCGGCGCCAGCTACGCCAGTGGCTCGCAGACCTGGAACCACGTGGTCAAGTCTGTCGAGACCGCCGATGACCGCACGGTGGAATTTCAGCTCAACCAACCGTGGCAGGACTTTCCAGTGCTGCTCGCCACCGGGGCCGGCATGATCGTCGCCGAGTCCTCTGTGAACGGCGACAGATTTACACCGATCGGGGCCGGGCCCTTCACGGTGCAGAATTACGCTCCAGACGAGGCACTGGTCCTCACCGCGCGCGAGGATTACCACGCCGGCCGCCCCAATCTGGACAAGGTCCGGTTCGTTCCGACCACCAGCGCCAACATGCAACTCGACTCGCTACGCAGCGGCGAGCTGGACATGGCCTTCATGTTTCGCAACCCCGACGCGATCGCGCAGGTAGAACAGGACGGCTGGGCTGGCTACCGTGACCTTCAAGGGCAGGGGGCGGTCGCGTTCATCAATCAACGGGAGGGCCGACCGGGCCAGGACATCCGAGTACGCCAGGCTATTGCTCTGGCCATCGACCCGGCGATCATCGACCAGCGCACCTTCGGCGGCAACAACGACAGTCCAGTGGGCGCGGCGATGTTTCCTCAGGGCTCTCCGTGGCACAGTGACGTCGATCCACTCGTGGTAGACCCCGACGCGGCCCGTGCACTGCTGGACGCGGCGAAGGCCGACGGCTATGACGGGAAACTGACCTATGTGACCACTGCAGAACCGACGGCCGAGGCGGGTGCGCTGGCCGCACAGGCGATGCTGGGCGCAGTCGGCTTCGATGTCACGATCGACCGCGCCAGCAGCGTAAGCGATCTGATCCGAAAGCTGTACATAGTCAATGATTTCGATATCGCCCGAGGCGGCATGAGCCTTGTCGACGAAGCGCCCTACCTTCGCCTGTACGACGGATTGGGCAGCGACTCCGGCGACAATGCGAGCGGCTACGCGGACCCCAAGATGGATTCGCTCCTGGAGGAACTGCTGAACTCGCAGTCAGAGGAGGCCAGCCAGGGCATCATCGACAAGATACAGACGCAGGTCAACGAGACGGTGCCGTACCTGGTGTGGGCACCTGCACAAATCCGTGTGGTTTGGGATGAGCGAGTGCAGGGCGCGGAGCGCTCGGTCGACAACATCATTCTGCTGCACCGAGTCTGGGACAACGAAGCATGAAGGTCGTGATCCTCAGCGCAGGGAGCGTGGGCGGGGAAGTCGCCCGTGAGCTTGCCAAGTCTGGCGTCGTCGACGAGATGGTCGTCGCCGACCGTGACGAGTCGCTAGCAGTAGAAGTCGTAGCCGATGTGCAGTCCGAGTCGATGACCGCGGTCGCGGCGGGCTTCGATGCCGCCGACACCGCGAGCATCGGCGCGGTGATTGCCGGCGCGGACATCGTCTTCAACGCCGTCGGCCCGTTCTATCGCTTCGGCATGAACATCGTGTGTGCGGCGGTGGCCGCGCATGCCCACTATGTAGACGTCTGCGATGAGTTCGACGTCACGCAGAAGCTGATCAACAACTCGGAACTGGACGAAGAGGCCCGAGCGGCAGATTTGACGGTGCTGACCGGCATGGGGTCCTCACCGGGAGTAACGAACCTGGCCGCGCGCTGGGCGGTGGACGAGTTGACGTCGGCACACACCGTCAACGTCGTGATCGGCGTGCCATATCGGGTGGACCTCGGCTACACACTGAACGACCACATGCTGCACTCCATGTCCGGCAACGTATCTCAGTACCTGGACGGCGCAGAGCGTGATGTGCCGGCGTGGGCCTCGCCGCAGACGTTCACGATGACCGAGCCATTCGGCACTCACGACTTCGGCTACATGGGCCACCCCGAGGGTGTCACGCTGGGGCGCTACATCGCTGGACTGCGCAACGCGGTGGTGCGCTTCGCCTGGTTCGAGACAGAGGGCGTGCGGATCTGGAAAGACCTCGACAGGCTGGGCATGCTCAGCGGCAAAGTCCCGGACGGGCTGCCGATCTCACCGCGGGAATTCCTCGCCCGCTACATGACAACGCCGGAAGGCCAACAGGACCTGGGCATAGAGGTGACCGAACAACTCCCCGGCAGCGCCTGGCAGGTGGCCGTCGACGGAGAGAAAGACGGAGTGCCCACTCGGATCGCGATCGAAGGCCACATTCTCTACCCGAGTAGCCGAAACAGCGCGGGCACCATCACCGCAGTTCCCGCTGCGGCTGCCCTCGTCGAGCTGATCGAGGGACGACTGACCCGACGCGGAATCGTCGCGCCCGAGGCTTGCATCGAAGACGCGGAGGGGTTCGTCCGCAGAGTGACAGCGGCATCGGAAGTGGGGCTGCACCACACCGTTACGGTGACCTCCTGAACTTGGCCAATGATGGGTCGAACGGCGCGGTCTGCCACAGCGCCGCCGGCCGGCCCCCATAGGCAGGTTCTGGTCGAGGCAGCGAGGTGCCGATCGGTACCTCGCTGCCGGCGATCACGCTATAGACGGCGCACCACCCCGAGCCTCGCATAGTCGGAGAGGACTATTCTCCTGTGGCACAAGAGGTGCTACGCGACCTAGGCCCCACCGCAGGTCTCGATGATCAGAGGTTCGATCGGATCGGCCGTCAGAGCAATCACTCCCGCGAGTCGCGCCTGCATGCACAAACCGCCCGACATCCATTCCTCCCAATCGATTTCGTCCTCTTCATCCAAATAGCCCTCGGGAGCCGAACGATCCGAAGGGTCCGCCACCCGCCCCAACTCGAAATGCCGCTCGATGCCGCCGTCGACGGCATACACGAACGTCGACAACAAATTCACATCCCACTGCACAGTGATACTGGTGCCGAACGCGTCCGACAACCGCTCCGGAAGCGGCGACAACACCGCATTGATCGCGAACTCCTCAAGCACCTACACCCAGCCACCGGGTCAGCGGAATGCACCAGCGTGAAACACAAACCCATATCGAAGCGGTCGTCCTCCTCGACCCATGCAAAATCGTCCTGAGAAATTTCTGTACGACGAGCTCGTCGTCCCATACTCCGCGGCCCTGCAGCCCGGTGGCGACAACGTTCACAACATCCTCGTCCAAGACGGATGCGACGTCGACTACACCGAGCACGCCGGCATCGCCGGATCCCGGCGAGCCGCCTACTTCGTGCTCAATGCCCTCGATCCCGAGAATCCGCAGCCGGTCCCCTGCGATCGAGCGGCACCACTGTCCGGCTCGACCTTCTGAGCTCCGAGCGTCGACGGCAAGCCTTACTGCACCACCAACTCGTGCACCAACGGATCCGCTCGGAGCCAGTGCACCGCGTCGATCGGGTCGATCGCCTCGGCCGCCAAATGAACACCGGACGAGACTTCTCCCCGCACGATACGTTCTGTGGCAAGAGCTACCATCGAGCCGCTCAGACCGTACGAATCTTCGGCGCGCAGAACCACCCGAGTGATACCGCGGTCGTACCCACGCGCAGGCCTACCGGTGAACAGCATCACGTAGAACGACCCGAACTCGTCCTCGTCCGCGACTGTGGCATCGACGATCGACGGAATGAACGGAGCCAACTCGTCGTGATCCGGAGAATCCGACAGTTGTGCCCACGCGTGCGTCATCACCCGAGTGAGTCGGTCGGAAGCGAAGACGTTGTACGCGCGCACCTCCGCGATCCCCGGAAGATGTCCCAACGATTGCGCCTCGGTCGTCAGGTACGGCCACGCCTGAACCGGCATCGGGAATCCCGGTAACTGGACGTCGCGAAGAGGCGCCACCGAGTTGGATACGATCGCAGCGTCCTGCATCGACGCCATCGCCTCGCCGAATCGATCGCCGCGAGTCAGAAGTCCGTCGGCCGCCGAGAGCGGGGTGAACCGAGCCACCCCGCCGACGTAGGTTTCCAGCCGTCGCAACGGCCGGCCCGCGGTGATCAAGCGTGGCAACAGGCCGGACAAACCCGGCATGGCCCCCGCCGAGAAGATTGCGGTCCGCTCGGGAAAGATGGCCGCAGCTCGAAGTGCATCGGCGGCCGGGAGATCGCCGCCGACATCGACGTAGTCTGCACTGACCGAAAATGCTGCCTGCGCAACGGAATCGAGTACGAGGTACGAAGGACCGGCGCAGTTGACGACGACACTGCATCCCGAACAGAACTCTTCGAGATCGCCTCCGTCGGTCAAATTCAACCGCACCGTCTCGGCGGGCCCCACGCATTCTTCGGCGACATCCATTGCCGCATCGAGGTTTCGGCCGCCGATGCGCAGCGATCCTAGGCCGGCTGCGGATATTCGCAACGCTGCGGTACGGCCCACCGTCCCGGATCCCCCGATCAGTCCGATTACCGGGACGCTACCGCTGCTCATTGAACAACCCCCAGCCGCAACCGAACTGCCGACGCGGTGCCCGCCACTGTCGGATCGTCGAGGAAGTCTCGGATGGCAATGGCTGCACCGGTTTGCTTCGAGAGCAACGCCACCACGCGAACGGCGAGCATCGAGTCTCCGCCGAGGGCGAAGAAGTGACCCCCGCGATCGAGGACCGGAACATCGAGGAACTCTTCGAACACCTCGCACACGGTGTATTCGAGGTCGTCGATCGGGGGACCGCTATGTTCGTTGACCGGAGGATCAGGAAGCAAACCCAATCGCATCCGATCGTCGGCGACAGGATAGGCGGCGCGGGGAAGGTCGGGGGCAATGTCCCATCCTTTGCCTGCGGCGAGGTCGTGAATGGTGGAAACGAACTCTTCGAAGGCCACCGATACCTCTGCCGCGTCGAAGATCTCGTCGACCAGAGAGAACACGGTCACCACTTCGTCACCGAGTTCGAAGCAGCGGACTTCGAGGGCGACCTGTGGAGTGCGAAGCTGATGGAAATAGTCCGCGATGTCGACCGTCCCCAGGGGTCCGGCGTCCGTGGAGGCCGTTCCGCCCATCGCAGCATCCACTCCGAGGACGCTCTGGAACACGATCGGGGCCGGCGGACGACGAGTCCCTCGACGGCGGGCGAGCTCGCGACCAGCTTCGACACCGGAGACGAGGTTGTGTGATGTGTACTCGCTGGACACCGATTGCACGGACGCCGCCAACTCGGCAAAGGTTGCGTTGGGATCGAGTTCGAGCGGCATGAGCATTGTGGCCGCGAACGCACCGACGACCCGATGCACGTCCGAATGTAAGGGCAATCGGTTGAGTTGCAGTGCATTCAGCAGCAGGTGCGAGTGTCCGGACCAGCGTGCGAGAACCGTGCCGAACGCGGTGATCATGACCGTCGAGGCGGTGACGTCACGTGCGGTGCATTCCGCTCGCAACGCCGCCCATTCGCCGGCCGAGAATCGCGCCTCGCGATTGCCCATCGTGACCGGTCGGACGGACTTGGGGTCGGCGATCAGTGGAAGCGCAGGCGGTGCAGGCAGGTGGTCGAGACGATCCCACCACCACTCGCGATCGGCGAGCCAGGCCTCGGTACGGCTCAGCCCCGACAGCGAGGACACGTAGTCACCGAAGTCTATCGACAGCGGAACAAGTGTCGCGTTCCAGTCGGCTGCGTAGGCCAGCAGGTCACGGTTCATCGCGCCCGACGACCATCCGTCGAAAGTCAACAGACTCATTCCGAGGTGAAGGCGTCCGCGCCCACCCGGTAGCAGGGTCAGACGAACGTCGATGCCCGGGCCCGTGATCGGGTCGGGGCCGTGCTCGCTCATGTCGCGGCGCACTTTCGCCAGCGTCGTTTCGATCTCCTGTTCGCCGCGATCGCGCAGGTCGTGCAGCGTCACCTGAGGCAGAGCCGATGGATCCGACTCCGCGAGTACGTACTGACGACCGTCCGGCGTCACTCTGGCCCGTAGCGTCGGCTGGTGGCGTGCCAGACGTTCGAGTGCGTCGGTCAGTGCATCCTCGGCCTCGTCGCTATCCATGCCGTCGAGCGCGTAGTCGAGATAGTAGTGCGCGGACTCGTAGGACAGTTCCCAGCCGTCCTGCTGTCCGACGAAGTACCCCTGCTGCAACGGCAACAGAGGAAAAGTCGAGCCTGGATCCTCGCGTCTCGAGATCTCGATGTTCAACGCACGGGCCGGTTCGTTGGAACTTCGCCGTTCGACGAGCTCTACGAGTTGATCGAGTGTGGTTTCGACTCGGACGTCGGAGAGCTCGAGTACTATGTCGAGGCGTTTGCGAACCAGCGCGGACATGCGGACGGTGAGCACGGAGTCACCACCGAGTCGCAGGAAACTGGCATCACCGACGATGTCGTCCGGTTGCAGATCGAGCAGTTCCACCCAGATTTCCGTGAGCACTGGACGGATGGCGTCAGTGCTCGATAATGTTGGGACGCCGACTACTTGGGCATTCATGTTTACTGTCGCCTCCGCGGGGGTTGTAGGGGATCGGGCCGGACTGCGACAAGTAGTCGCTGCGAGAACGCTTCGAGTGGATCGCCTGCGCAGGGTAGATCGACGCACGGCCGGAGCCCGGCGGACGTCATCGCAGCGGTCCACTCGTCGGAGGTGAGGTAAGTGCGATGTGACCCGGCACGGATATCGGTTCGTTCCGGCGGCCCGGACCCGTCCGGCATCGACAGCGCGAAGGGCATCGTGGTCAAAGATTGCGCATGCTCGACGACCGTCTCGATCAGCACGACAACCCCGCCCGGCGCGAGAAGATCGTGTACTTCACGCAGGAGGACATCGACGTCGACGGCGTTGTGCGCCATTGTCGCCGCGAGGACGACGTCGTAGCTCACGCCGTCTGGACCACCGCCTCCAACCTGGTCGGCGATCGGTTCGGTGATGTCCACCGTCACGAACGTCATCGCGTGCGCCCACGGCTCGCGCGCGAATCGCGTTCGCGCGCTGCGTAGAAAGTGCGGGGACAGATCAGTGAAGACGTAGCGCTCCACGCGTGCGCCCCCGAGCGCTCCCAGGATATGTTCGGACGTAGCGCCCACACCTGCGCCCAGCTCGAGGATCCTCAGTGGTGCCGCTCGGGTGCACGCGAGATCGGCGACCACAGCCGCAGCGGCCGCATTGAGGTAGCGGCTGACGACGTTGGTGCCGTAGACCTCGAGCGCTGTGGTCGCGTCGCCATCGGGGTAGAGAATCGATTGCACGCTCACTGTGCCCCGCAACAGGTCGACGGCATAACGGAGCGAATCGAGCAAGAGCGTGGGCAGCGACGTCGAATAACCCACTCGCACACAGGCATCGATCATACGTTCGCGCGCGGCCGTCAGATCCTGCCTTCGGGGTCGTTCGACCAACCTGACTCGGTCGTCATCGACAACGTCCACCATTCCGGCGTCCGCGAGGTCCTCGAGCCAGCGTTCGACGACCCAGCGATGTTCGGCGGAGGTGGCCATCCGTTCTACGAGGACTCGTCTGTCACAGCCATGTGTTCCATCGATGTCGGTATTGCGCGCAAGCACGTCCGCGAGACCGACGAGCACCAGACGATCGAGCGCGTCCACGTCGTCGGCCCAGCTCGCGACCGGCCATCCACTGATCGCTGCGAGACCGTACTCGTCGGCTACGAGCTCGAGTTGCCGATCCGGGTCGATAACGATATTCATTATCATCTAAGGTAACAGACGAACCGCTCGTTTCATGCCATCCCCCACAGCCGAAGGGACGCCACTCATGCCGTCGACCGAGAACAATGACGTCACGGATTTCCGAGCCGAGGACGCCATCGACGTCGTTCTCGACGCACTCGGGGACATCGTGGAGACGCCCCCCGAGTCCATCGACTCGACGGCAATTCTCACCGCGCTGGGTATCGACTCCTACACCGCAGTGCGGTTACGCCGCAGATTGCTCGAAGACACCGGCGTCGATCTCGAATTGACCGATTTTCTCGGTGCCGCAACGGCATCGAGCATCGCCCAGCGCATCGGCAGGCAGAGAAACGAAGCCGGCCCCGCACCGTCACTCACATCGCCGACGACATCGGAGGCCGACGAGCACCCGGCCGACAACTCATTCGAGCTCGGCCCGGTTCAGCAGGCATACCTCGTCGGCCGGGAACCGGCTTTTCCGCTCGGGGGCGTTGCCACCTACTACTACCACGAATACGACCGAGCGACAGCAGACACCCACGCAGATTTGCGCACACTCGAAAATGCCTGGAACGCAGTGGTTCAACGGCACCCTATGCTGCGATTCGTCGTCAACACCGATGCGCGCGGTGTCGTTCGCGATACCTGCCCCAGGTACAGCTTCGATGTCACCGATCTGACGCAGGTAGCGCCGGAGGCATGCACAGTCGCACTGAACGAACTCCGCCGAGAAAACTCCCATCGCGTCCTTCCAATCGAGACTGGCCCGCTGTACGACATTCGCGTAGCCCTGCTCCCCGGTGGCATCACCCGCCTCTTCGTCGGCTTCGACATACTCGCCCTCGACATGGCCGGGTGGATCACGCTGATGCGAGAGTGGGGTGCTCGAGTGAACGGGCAGAACGATTTCCAGCCGCTGGGCCCGACGTTTCTGGACATCGTCCGGGCCAAGACCATCGATCCGGACCACCTGTCCAGGCGCGCGGCCGACCTCGAATACTGGAGCGCGCGTTCACGCGAGCTCCCTGCCGGCCCGAACCTGCCCTGGCTGGCCACCCCCGACAGCCTCGGCATCCCCCGGTTCACCCGCTGTTCAGCTGATTTGACTGCGCAGGAATGGGATTCGCTACGACGTGCGTGCGCATCGCGCGGACTGACACCGACTGCCGTGCTGCTGGCAAGCTTCGCCATGACACTCCGACAGTGGGGTGCCACCGAGAATTTCGCTCTCAACACCACTCTCTTCGACCGCGAACACTCGGACGACAAGCAGGCCACGACCGACTCGATCGGCGACTTCACGACCACGATACTGGTCGAGATTCAACCGGTCGAACACTGCGATTTCGAGACATTCTCGGCCGCCGTCAATCACCGGTTCTGGTCCGATATGGACCACCGCACCGTATCCGGGATGGAAGTGCGGCGACTGACCGCCGATGCATCGCTGACGCCCACTCATCCAGTGGTCTTCACCAGTGGACTGGGACTGTCCAACAGAGACGAATCCCCCACGGAATGGCTCGGCACCGAGATGTTCGGCGTCTCGCAGACACCTCAGGTATTGCTCGATCACATCGTGCGCGAGGACGGTGGCCGACTGCTCATCGCGTGGGACGCCGTCGAGGGAGCACTCGATCCCGACTTCGTGCGCTCGATGGCAAGTGCGCATGCGCGGCTACTGCAGCGATTGGCCCACGACGACTCCACCTGGACGGACAACGCCCTCACCCACGATCCCACCTTCCTCTCTCCGGAACCCGTCACACCCAACGCATTCGATGCTGCGGGCCCCCTGCTGACCGATCCGTTCGACGCCCGCACAGACCGATCCACACCCGCCGTCATCTGCGGCAGCACCGAGTTGTCCGCGGACCAGGTCCACCGCGGTGCTGGAGATATCGCTGCGGCACTGGCCGGGCGCGGAATTGGCCCCGGCGACGTTGTCGCCGTCAGTTCCGAGAAAACTCCGGCGCAGATCATCGCCGTTCTCGGCATAGCGGCGAGCGGGGCCGCCTACGTTCCGGCCGAACCGAACTGGCCGGCGGAACGCATCGCCAGCGTCGTCCGCCAGGCCGACATCACGCACGCTCTGATAGCGGCCGACAACGACCGCAGCCAGTGGCCCGACCACGTCGAAGTCATAACATTCGACTCAGCCGGCAAGGTCGATGCAGACGGCTCCGCGGACCTCCAGCAAACCGCTCCTTGCCGCCCGGACGCCGGCGATCTCGCGTACATCATCTTCACCTCCGGCTCGACCGGTGAACCCAAGGGCGTGGCTGTCGAACATCGCGCGGTACGAACCACACTCGACGACCTGATGGGGCGCTACCCGCTCACCGCAGACGATCGGGTGCTCGGGCTCTCCGCCTTCAGCTTCGACCTGTCGGTGTTCGACATATTCTCGGTGCTCGGGGCCGGTGGCGCGTTGGTACTGCCCGACAGCACACGACTGCGCGACCCCGGGCATTGGATGGACGTGATGTCACGTCACCGCATCACACTGTGGAACACGGCTCCGGCGCTGCTCGAAATGCTGGTCGAGTACGTCGAAATCGAACCGGAGCGGGCGCGACACGCCTTTGCCTCGCTCAGACTCGTCTTCCTCTCCGGCGACTACATCCCGACTACACTCCCGGACCGTCTGCGTGCTCTCGCGCCCGAGGCCACGATCGTGAGTCTCGGCGGTGCAACGGAGGCCTCGATCTGGTCCATATTCCACCCCATCGGCCACGTCGATCCGGAATGGACGACTATCCCCTACGGGCGTGCACTCGGCGGACAGAGCTTCCATATCCTCGACGACGGTGTGGCGTGCGCGGTCGGGCAGACCGGTGAGCTGTACATCGGCGGCGGCGGGCTCGCACGGGGGTACATCGGTAACCCGGAACAGACCTCAGCGAGGTTCGTCATGCACCCCGCTACGGGTCTACGCCTCTATCACACCGGCGATCTCGGGCGGTGGCGTACCGACGGCGCTATCGAGTTCCTCGGTCGAGTCGATCGCCAGGTCAAGATCGCCGGACACCGAATCGAGCTGGGTGAGATCGACTCGACCCTCGAGCGCCTCCCCGAAGTCCGTGCCGCAGTCGCCTCCTCCGTTCCCGGCCCCGACGACCGCCCACGCCTGATCTGTTTCGTCGTCGACGCGGCAACCGGAAACCTTGCCGCCGACACCGATCTCGTCGCGGCCCTACAAGTTCATCTTCCTCCGTACATGATTCCGAGCCGATTCGTGCGTCTGGCGTCGTTACCAGTCACACCGAACGGCAAGGTCGATCACCACGCCCTCCCGAATCCGTTCAAACGCGAACCCGCCCCGCAAGTCCCCACCCTCAGTGCCGAAGACGTGCCGCAAGCTATCGAAACGCTTTCCGGTGACGCAAGTCTCGACGTTCTCGCCGACGCGCTCGCCCGCGGTCTCGAGCTTCGCCTCACGGTGACAGCAGGGTCCCTGTCGCCACGCAAGTCCCTCGACGCTGCCATCCAGTGGGCCGATCGCACCGTGCGTCACCTCGGCGATGCCGTCGCCGTGCACGAGGTGCATGCGACGAACGGTTTACTCGAGCTGCACATTCGGGCCCTCGAATCGGCAGCGACGGGACCGGTTGGCCCGGCGGACTCGACAGAACGGGAGAACTCCGACAATCCGAGGAAACACGTCGATTCGAAGATCGAGGAGTTGGTGAACGGAGTGTTCACCGACCTCCTCGGCGAGGATATCGATCCGGCGACACCGTTCTTCGACGCGGGAGCAACTTCGCTGACCCTGGTGCTCGCACACCGACGATTGAGTGCCGCCGCATCCTTCGACGACTTCACGGTGATCGACCTGTTCGCCAACCCGACCGTCAACTCGCTCACCTCGTTCCTTACCGATCTCGGCAAGGCCCCCGCCTACAGCCCAATAGCGACACCGCCTCTGGAACACGCATCCAGACTGCCCCGCACATCGAAACCCGGCGCAGTCGACCGCTTCGACGCCCGACTCGCTGCTCGCCTGCACGCAGCCGAGGTCGCGCGATGACCGGTCATGTTGCCGTCGTCGGTCTCTCGACGCGCTTTCCCGGCGCCGCGACGGTCGATCAGTACTGGTCGCTGATTCGCGAAGGACGCAGCGGGCTGTCACGGCTGAGCACCGAGGAACTTCTCGCCCGCGGCGTATCGCCATCGTTGGTCCGCGACCGCAACTACGTACCGGTCGCCGGCATCATCGATGAGCAATCCCACTTCGATTCGGCAGCATGGGGATTCACCGAGGCCGAGGCGTCGACTCTCGATCCACAACACCGCATGTTGATGGAGTGTGCGTGGCTCGCGCTCGACGACAGCGGACACGGTCACGGTCGTGGTGCCGGCGCGGTCGGCGTCTTCGTCGGATCCACCCAGAGCGGCTACCTGGCGCACAACTTGGCCGATCGATGGGATTCGACGGGAGGTGGGCACGATCCACTGGGAAGTATGCAGACGGCAATTGCGACACAACCTGACTACCTGCCCCTGCAGATCGCCTACCGTCTCGGCCTGACCGGACCCGCGATAGCCGTCTCGACCAGCTGTTCGACATCCCTCGTCGCCATACACCTTGCGACGCAATCGTTGCTGTCGGGCGAGTGCGATACCGCGCTCGCGGGCGGGGTGTCGGCAATCGTTCCCCAGGGACGGGGATACCTGCACGTCGAGGGTGGAGTGTTCTCGCGGGACGGCGAGATCGCTCCGTTCGGGGCCCGCGGTTCAGGCATCGTCTACAGCCAGGGCGCCGGCGCCGTCGTCCTGCGAAGACTGGACGACGCGATTGCCGACGGCGACCCGATCCTTGCAGTGCTGCACGGATCCGCGGTCAACAACGACGGTACCGACAAAGCCGGATTCACGGCACCCTCCGTACGAGGTCAGGCCCGGGTCGTAGCGGAAGCGCTAGCCGCTGCCGATGCGGTGCCGTCGGACATCGGATTGATCGAGGCGCACGGAACAGCGACGAGGCTGGGCGACCCGATCGAACTCGCAGCGTTGCGCACGGTCTTCGGCCGAGGCGGGCCGCCCTGGTGCGGTCTCGGTTCGGTGAAAGGCAACATCGGACACACCAATTCCGCCGCCGGTATCGCCTCCTTCGCCAAGACAGTCCTCGCGATCCATCACCGGACCCTGCCCGTCTCGCTCGGCTCCGATGTGCCGGCGGAAGGCCTGCGGCTACCGGAGTCACCGTTCGAACTGCTCCGCGAAACCCGCCCCTGGAACACGCCCCCACTGGCAGGAGTCAGCTCGTTCGGCATCGGCGGCACCAACGCCCACGTCGTGCTCGGCCCCGCACCGGTCGTGTCCTCCCGGCCGACGGTATTCGAACGGCCTGTACTGCTGATCTCATCAGGCGCCACAACCGGTGGGGTCCGTGCCACCGCCGATGCCATCGCAGACTTCGCGCCGCTGACATCGCCGGTAGATCTCGCACACACCCTCGCCGTCGGCCGCGCCGAACTCGAGCACCGGACCGCGGCCGTGCTCGACCCGGCGCAGCCGCTTGCACGTCCATCGTTCTCCGAACCAGTCGCGGCGCGCACACAGGCGCCCTCACTGATTTTCACCTTTCCCGGTGCAGGCGGACACTACCGCGGCATGGGCGCAGATCTATACCGCGACGAGCCGGTGTTCCGCACGGTAGTCGACGAGGTCGCCGAACTACTCGTCCCGCACATCGGTGCCGACGTCCGCGACATCTTCGACCGCAACGACACCTCCGACCGGATCCGGGATGTCGCCTTCGCCGTGCCTGCCATGTTCGCAATCTCCCTCGGAACCGCTCGCCTGCTGCAATCCTGGGGTCTGACTCCGACTGCGATACTCGGCCACAGTCTCGGCGAATGCACGGCCGCAGCTTTCACCGGCGCATTGACGCTGCCCGACGCGTGCACACTCGTCGCCGCGCGGTGCACCGCTGCCGCGCGATCTGCGGGTATCGGCGCGATGATGTCCGTCGCACTCCCCGAGGACGAAATCCGCAGCATACTGACCGACCTACCTGCACTCGACTTGGCCGCAGTGAATGGGCCGAACTCCTGCGTCATCGCCGGTGCACATGGCGAATTGCGTTCCGCTGAGTACCTTTTGAAGGGCCGCGGTGTCGATGTCAGCATGCTGAACCTGGCCGCGGCAATGCATTCCCGGCACGTCGAGGCTGCACTGGGAGACGTCGAGCGGGCAGTACACTCGTTCGCGCAACCGCCCTCTCCCTCCCGTGTCTGCTCGGTATACAGCACGGTCACCGGCGATGTCATCGAGGACGCCACCCTTCGGCAATCCTCGCACTGGGTCGGACAGCTTCGGAGTCCCGTTCAGTTCTCGCAGGCACTCACCGCAGCGGTGAACTCCGCGCGCGGCGATGTGGCAGTGGTCGAGGTCGGACCTGGTTCGTCGTTGACGGGTCTGGCCCGCGCTCACGGATTCGGCAACGCCGCAGCGACCGTATCGACAATGAATCGCGATGAGTCGGAGTCCATTACCGTTCGCGCAGCCGTCGGTCGGCTCTGGTCCGTCGGTGTGCCCGTCGATGTCGCGGCAGTGTCCGGTGGCAGCGGCCGGCCGGTACGGGCGCCCGGCTATCAATTCGATCGCAGACATCTGTGGATCGAACCGGCAGACACCGACGCGGTGACCACCACCGCATTCGTCGACCTGCTACAGCTTCCGCTGTGGCGGCAACTACCGCCCGCGGGCACCGTCACCGCACCGAGCGGGGTGTGGGTGATCGTCGGCAAAGACCCTGTCGCAGAAGCACTGCGTCGCCGGTTCGAGCAGTTGGAGGTCACCGTCCTCGAACCGGACGGCAGCCCGACCGAGGTCAGCGGTGTCGTCACCATTGCCGACGCCGGCGAACACGGTGACGAGGCGGTGGAGGCCGTGACCACGTTCGCCGAGACAGCCGCGCATCTCGTTCCACTACTGATCGACGGTGCGCTCTGGATGTCGGTGACCTACAACGGGACAGCCACCGCTCACAGCGACACCATCGACCCGGTGGCCGCTGCGGTGCGAGCATTGCCCCAGATTCTCGGCCAGGAATGCCCCGGTCTGCGCTGGGCTGCAACCGATCTGGGTATCGACATCGCCGTCGATCCGCAGAAGTGCGCCGACGTTGTCGTGCACGAGGTAACCGACGCGCTCGGACGCCCGGCAACCCTCCCCTCCTCGGACGTCACCGTGGGTGTGGGTACGCGGTGGACGAGCACTCTGACATCATGGCCCGCCGTCGAAACACCCGAGGCCACTGTGCAACCTGGAACACAGGCATTGATCGTCGGTGGATCAGGGGCGGTCGGTCGACTTCTGAGCCGACACCTGTCCGAGCTCGGATACGACGTCGTGGTCACCTCTCGTCGAGACCGCTCCCACACCGACCCAGATTCCGGCGGCGTCCGTCACATCGTCAGCGATGCAACGGACGCCGCCGACCTCGCCGACGTGATGGCATCGATCGACGCAGAGGGCGGCCCGGTCGGCCTCGTCGTCCACGCAGCCGGGGTAGCGGCCAGCGTCGCTCCCATCACGCTCACTACCGGAGTATCGGAGGCCGCTCGTGCTCACCTCGATTCCAAACTGACCGTGGCACAAAACATTCACCGAGCCATCTCGGGACTGACCGAAGACCGCCGACCCGTCGTGGTGCTGTGCATGTCCTCGGCCACCGGAATGCTCGGCGGTATCGGGATGGGCCCGTACGCCGCGGCGAACATGGCAATGGACGCGTACGCCGCGGCTACGTCGAGTCACCGCACCCGGTGGGTCAGCATCGGGTGGGACGGGTGGCGCCCCGACCTCGGGCAATCGGATGTGGGATCGGCCATCGCCATGTCGGGTGCCCTCGACGCCGACACCGGACTGGCCGCCTTCGACCGCATCCTCGGCCTGGCTCGCACCGGACGCTGCCCGGCCGTCGTGGCGGTCAGCACATCCGATCTCGACGCACGTTCCCGCACAGCATCGGTTCCCCGGAAGCGAACGGCGGCCGACTCGGATCTGTCGGACCTGACCGACACTCAACAGGGTGTGGCCGAAATCTGGTCAGCGCTGTTCGGTACTCCCGTCGAGGAAGCCGACGCTGACTTCTTCGCACTCGGCGGGCATTCACTGCTGGGGACCCGCATGCTCGATTCGGTGCGTCGACGATTCGGCGTCGAACTCGGTCTGCGGGACCTACTTACAGCTGCGACGCTGGCGGAGTTCTCGGGACGCGTCGATGTCGCAGGCGAATTCACGGCAACTCGAAACGCGGAGAGCGCAGTCCCCGCGTTGTC
Organism: Rhodococcus sp. 1168; assembly: GCF_002091955.1. Taxonomy (GTDB): domain Bacteria; phylum Actinomycetota; class Actinomycetes; order Mycobacteriales; family Mycobacteriaceae; genus Rhodococcoides. Next base: position 56,111 of record NZ_MKKY01000079.1, read on the forward strand.
GGACGTTCTGGGAGCTGACGCAACATTCGAGATGACCCGCGTCCAACATGCGTACTGGATCGGACGCGACGGCGGATACGAGTGGGGTAACGTCCCGTGCCACTTCTACCTCGAATACGACTGCGTCGGATTGGATCTGGAGCGATACGGCAGAGCGCTCGACGCGGTCATCGCACGTCACCCGCTGCTGCGTAGTGTTGCCACACCCGACGGACGCCTGCGGACACTCGACTCGGTTCCGCCATACCGAATCCGAACCCGCGATCTCACCTCGGCAGACGCTGAAACCAAGGCGCGCTCCCTCGCGGCGATGCGGCAACGGATTGCCGAGAAGCCTGGTCCGCCCGATCGCTGGCCGCTCGTGCAGATTGCCGCTGCCACGGTCGAAACGAACCGGGTTCGCTTGTTCATCGGCGTCGACGTCCTGATCTGTGACGCTGCGAGCTGGTGGATTGTCGAATCGGAACTGAAGACCTTGTACGACGACCCCGATCTACCGCTGCCGACGCTCGATCTCCATCCGGCACAGTGCTCGTCGGCGATGGTGATACGACGGCAGGGACGGGCAGGGGTCGAGGCCGAGCGTTACTGGCTCACCCGGGCGGACTCGATTCCCGGCCCGCCCGAACTGCCCATTCGTGCGGGATTCGATCGACGTCCACGGTTCGTACGACGGGCCACAGCGCTGCGCCCCGAGCAGTGGAGTCGATTCGTCACCGAATGCCGACGCCACCGCATCACGCCGACAGCTGCCCTGCTCACGATGTATACCGATGCACTGCGAACGTGGTCCACGACTGAACACTTTTCGGTGGTACTGACATTGTTCGACCGCCCGCCGGTTCACCCCGACGTCAACAAGGTGGTCGGCGACTTCACCTCGCTGATCGTGCACGAATCCGAGGCACATGCCGGTTCGACGTTCGCGGACCGGGCACAGGCGACGCAACGCAGGATGTTCGAAGACCTCGATCACCGCGAGTACTCGGCGCTGGAACTTCTGGCCGAGCAGTCGACGCGCTCCGGGGAACGGCGCTCTATTCCCGTCGTCTTCACCGGGGCTCTCGGAGTGCACGACATGGTCGATGACTCGGGCTCACTCGAGTGGGTGGGTACGCAGGTTCACGCGGTCGGTCAGACACCACAGACCTGGCTCGATCATCAGGTGCTCGAACAGGACGGGGAGCTGCGCTTGCAGTGGGATGTTCTGGACGGGCTGTTCGCTGACGACGAGCTGGATCAGCTCGTGGCCCGGCACACCGAAACGGTCGCGCACCTCGCCGACAACGACGAGGCGTGGACACACTCGAGTGATACCACCGATCTGCCAGCAGTCGATCCCGCCGACGTTCTCGTCCCGTTGCGGGGCGCGAGGGCCTCGGGAGGGGCTGATGGGCCCACACTGTTCCTGATTCATCCGTCGGGCGGAGACGTACTGTGCTACGCCGAGCTGTCCCGGCGATTGGCGACCGACGTCGCTGTCGTGGCGCTGACCGATCCGCAGCTCACCGGGGACACCCCCGGCCAGAATTCGACCGAAGCGATTGCCGCGCAGTACCTCTCGGCACTGCGGAGTCGGTATCCGACGCCGCTGGGAGGTTGGCTGCTCGGCGGCTGGTCCATGGGCGGAACATTGGCCCAGGAGATGGCACGGCAACTCTACGACGACGGCGAGCACACGGCGCTGATCATCATGCTCGACTCGAACGACCCGACCTACATCACCGCCATCGAAGGCACGACCACACAACGCGACACAGAGGTCGCGCGTCGCCAACTGGGTGCACTGGAGGCGTTCCTCGACATCGACCTCGACATCGGTGAGGCCGCGTGGAGCGAGATCGCAGACCTGGATGTCTGCGAGAGAAACAACATGATCGCCGCGAAGCTCCGCAGTCGTCGACTGCTCGGTCCTCGCGACGACGGTTCGTCACGGCGCGAGGTGTTCGGGCGCCACCTCAGTGCTCTCGCACGTCACGAACCTCGTCTGCTCAGCGACCCGAACACTGAGACCGTTCTCGTTCGCTGCACCGCACTCGCGCCGAAAAATTCGGGGATCGGCATGGGCATCGACGACACACCAACCGAATTCGCGGCGGACCTCGGCTGGTCACGTCATCTCACCGGACCACTGACCGTGGTCGACGCCGACGCCCATCACTACTCGATTCTCCGGGCCCCTGCCCTCGATGCTGTCCTCGCCCATCTTGATCGCGCACTCACCAAAATCCTCGACCGCCACTGATGTCATCAACCGAAAAGAGTAAGAAACTCATGCGATATCGCACCCATCGTTCTCCATCGACTCCGCTTCGCGCGGCCACAGCGCTGGCCGCGTCGGTCGCAGTGTTGACCGGTTGCGCGACCTCGGAAGACCCGAATACCAGCGGCAGTGAAGTCGGTTCGTCCGACGTCCTCCGTTATGTCGCACCGGGTTCGTCGGCCTTGAGCACCTACGACCCGCACGGACTCCTGCCCGCAGAGAGTGACGTGGTCCGAATGGCCCTGACCTACGACCCCTTGACCATTCCCGGTGCCGACGGACAGACGCAACCGCGCCTGGCCGCATCCTGGGAACCGGACGAGACGTTGACCGAGTGGACCATCACGCTGCGTGACGACGCGACGTTCTCCGACGGCAGCAAGGTCACCGCCGCAGATGCACTGTTCTCCTTGCGCCGGATGGGCGAGAAGTCCGCAGAAAACTCCGGACGCATGGAGCGTTTCGATCTCGCGGCCTCCGAGGCGACATCAGAGACGACACTCTCGTTGCGCACCAAAGAACCGTATGCGGAGGTCGGTCAGGCGCTGGAAGGATCGACCTTCGTCGTGCCCGAGGGCAGCGCCGACTTCACCGAATTGGTCCCGGGATCGGGCCCGTTCCGTCCGGCCGCCACAGACGGTCAGGTAGAGGTGTTCGAGCGCAACAACGACTGGTGGGGCCCCGTTCCTCCGATGGGCACCATCGAGATGCGAGCGATCCCGGATCCGCAGGCCAGGGCCGAGGCCGTCATGTCGGGGCAAGCCGACCTGGCCGCCGGAGTCCCTGCGTCGGCGGTCGTCGGGCTCGGCGATGAATCGGACATCGACGTGGTTCGCCACCCGGGCGCAACTCTCTACCCCCTGGTGATGCGCACCGACACAGCACCCTTCGACGACAACCGTGTCCGCGAAGCCGTCCGCAATGCCCTCGACCGCGAGCAGCTACTGGATGTCGCGTTCCTGGGTCAAGGACAACTCGGTAATGATCTCATCAGTCCGCAGGACCCGGCCGCGCCCGATCTTCCGCAGCGGACCCGTGATCTCGATCGTGCGCGCGAACTGATGACCGAGGCCGGTCTGGCAGACGGCGTCGACGTCACACTGAACAGCACCACCGCGTACCCCGGAATGGACAGTGCTGCAACGCTCATCGGTCAGCAGCTCGCCGACATCGGCATCCGGGTGAACGTCGAGCTCTCGCCCCCGGATACATATTTCCACGACGTGTACGCCCAACGCCCCTTCTACGTCAGCTACCTCGGCGGCATTCCTTTCTTCGACATCACCCAGGTGGTCCTGCGTCCGAATGCACCGACCAACGAGACGGCGTGGAGCGATCCCGCGTGGTCGGCGGAGCTTGCCGAGACCGTCGCCGAGCCCAACGACACGACCCGCAACGAGGGCGTCGCCGAGCTGATGACCACCCTCCGCGACGAGGGCGGGTACGCCATCTGGGCAGCCTCGGACCGCCTCGACCTCGCGGCACCTGGAGTGACCGGAGTGCCCGAAGGTATCGGATTCGCCAGTGCGTTCATCGACCAGGTCGAGCTCCTCGATTGATACCTTCATCACCCGATTCGAATGGGTTGCGGCTGTGCGCGGCGCTTGCTTCAGCGGCGCGCGCAGCCGTAGTACTCGTGGCAGTCTCGATCATCGTCTTCGCCGTCATCGCTCTTCTTCCCGGTGACGCCGTCTCACTGCGCGCGGCGGGGCGCATAACGCCCGAACAACTGTCTACGACGCGTTCCGCGTCCGGTCTCGACGATCCACTCACTGCTCGCTATTTCGCATGGCTGAGAAGGATAGCCACTGGTGATCTCGGCACGTCGACAAGCACGGGCCGGAGCGTGGCGTCCATGCTCGGCAACCGGTTGGCGGTGTCCGCGAGCATCGTGTTCGTCGCTCTCGTCATTGTCATCCCGCTGATGGGAGTTCTTGCGGTGCTCACTTCGCACGGTGCGGGGCGTCGATCGGCCGGAGTGGCCGCGATGACGGCCGTTGCGGCACTTCCACAGATCGTGGTTGCGGCTCTCGGTGCCGCGATCCTGTCCGGGTGGGCGGGACTCGTCCCACCCGTCTCCCTTCTGCCCCGTGATGAGTCACCGCTGGCTCATCTGGATTTGTTGCTGTTACCGGCGCTGACCCTGGCCCTACCCGCGAGCGCGTATGGAGCGCTGATGCTGCGTGGGCCGCTGGTCGACGCCGCGGCGACGGCATACATCGTCGATGCTCGGATGCGTGGCGTTGGCCGCATGCGGTTGGCCGGGTCCTACCTTTTTCCTGTCGTCGTGGCTCCGGCCGTTCGCGTGTTGTCGTTCATTCTCGCCGGCCTCGTTGGTGGAACTGCATTGGTGGAGAAGATTTTCGGCCTGTCCGGTCTCGGTGAACTGTTCGTGACCTCGATCGCGACACGCGATGTGCCAGTCGTACAGGCAATCTCGATGCTCGCTGCAACCGTGGCAGTGGTCGGTATGACCGTCGCCGACGTCGTCGCCGCTCGCACCACCAAAAGGGATGCCACATGATCGGGAGCTCTCGGTGGTTGCTGCGGCGGCTCGCCATGCTGGTGCTGGCTGCGGTACTCGTCTTCGCATTGTTCGGCCGCTATCTCACCGATCTCGACCCGCTGGAGACAGTGGCCAGTCCTTGGACGTCGCCGAACGGCGACCACCCTCTCGGAACAGACGCGCTCGGACGCGACGTACTGTCGCGAATCTACTGGGGCGGAGCGACTTTGACTGCTATCGCTCTCGTCGCCGCTGCGGTCGCGACGTCGGTCGGCGTTGCGGCCGGCCTCTGGGCCGGGTGGTCGGGCCGTCGAATCGGCCTCGGCGTCAGCACCGGGGCGGACTTGCTTCTGGCAGTCCCTGCCGTTCTCGTCGGACTGATCCTGGCCGTGACACTTCCGATGCCCGTCGCGGTCACGGCTGCGACCGTCGTGGCGGGTGCTCCGCTCACCGCACGTGTCGTTGCCGACGTGTCCGCCGATGCCCGCCATGCGACGTACATCGACGTTGCGCGCATGCGCGGTGATTCTCTGACGTCCATTCTCGTGCACGAAATCTTGCCGTCACACACGGCAGTGATCACGGCCGACTACGGACTGCGGGTCATCGTCGCCCTGCAACTAGTGTCCACTATCAACGCGCTCGGCTTGGGAACGTCACCACCGCAGGCAGATTGGGCTTCGATGATCCTCGAGAACTATTCCGGCATTTCACTGAACGCTGCGGCGACCGTCGCGCCAGCGGTGGCACTCGCGGTACTTGCAACGATGATCGCAGTCGCCTCGACGGCGCTGAGCGCTAGGCGGGACCCGGTATGAACACGATGCCCTGCGCCCTTACCGTCCGGGGATTGACGGTCACCGACACACGCGGACAGTCCCCGCTGCGCGGATTCGACTTCGACGCCGCAGCCGGAGAGGTCGTCGCACTCGTCGGCCCTTCCGGCTCGGGCAAGACCACTGCGATCTCCGCTTTCCTCGGGGCGCTCCCAGCGGGATTGGCCGTCACCGCCGGGTCGATCGACTGGTCCGGCACGGGCCCGCACGGGAGTAGGGCATGGCGGAGAAGGACAGTCGGTTACGCCGCTCAGGACCCGTCCTCTGCGCTACATCCCGGCTACTCTGCGTGGCGCTCGGTCGCCGAGGCGGCACGCATGCGCGGTTGTTCGCGGGATGCCGCAGCCGCATCTGCACGCGCCATTCTGATCGAACTAGGGCTTACCGCTGACCAGATCGACTCGCCCCCACATCGGCTTTCGGGTGGCCAGGCCCAGCGCGTTGCGGTGGCCCGCGCATTGGTGGCCTCACCGGAGTTGGTGGTCCTCGACGAACCCACCTCCGGTCTCGACGATATCTCCCTTGAACCGGTACTGGCAGCTATCACCGCCCGGCGGCACTCCAACGGCGTGACGGTCGTCATCACCCATGACCGGCGCATGAGTGAGGTCTGCGATCGAATGCTGCGAACCGCACCAGCTGCCTTACACCGGCACACGTGCGCGAACGGCACCGCGCGAGCAGGCAGGACTGCACTCGAACTGACCGGCTTCGGAATCAGTACGCACCAGGGACGTGTGCTCTTGGCTCGAGCGGCCCTCACCATCGGCACCGGCGAGCTCGTTGTTCTGCGCGGCCCGTCCGGGTGCGGCAAGACCACATTGCTGCGCGCGATATGCGGACTGCACACTTTCGACGGCACGATGCAGCTCGACGGTCGTGCTGTGGCCAGCCGGGTCGGTAACCGATCAGCGGACACCCGCGCCGCCATCGCACTGGTCGGTCAGAACCCGAGAGATGCGCTCAACCCCACCCACACCATCGAACGCATCCTCCGGCGGCAGATCACACGTCTACGTCCACAGGCGGACGCGCACGCCGAGGCAGAACACCTTCTTGGCCGCGTCGCTGTGCCCGCGGCCGCTTTGCGTCGCCGACCGCACGAACTATCCGGTGGTCAGCGCCAACGTGTGTCCATCGCCCGTGCACTTGCGGGTCGCCCGCGACTCCTCGTTGCCGACGAAATGACCACATCGCTCGACCACAACACGGCAACCCTGATCAGCGACCTGCTCGACGAGCTCAGAGAATCCAACATCGACACCGACGGCGGGATGGCGGTCCTGGCCGCAACTCACGACGAACACTTGATCAGCCGCGCTGATCGCGTCGTCGAGCTGAACAGCCGATCCATCAACGAAGTTCGACAGGACACGAGGAGAACACAACGATGACCGACACCCGATTGCCCAATCACACCGACCTCACCGCGGCCGCCGCTACTCTTTCCGCGCACCCCTGGGTCGCCCGTGTCGACACAGACGACATTCACGGCGACGGCGAACACGGCCTTCGAATCGTCGTCACCGACGAGTCCGTGGCAACGACGAGAGCTGCGGGCTCGGCGATTGTCGGCGGGCTCACCAACGAACATCTGACGCACTGGACGGAAGTCTACGACTGGACCTACAGCACTGCGCAGCAACATGATTCGGACGATGATTTGGCGGGCTGGCGTGCCACCGACACAGGCGAGCCACTCCCAGCCGAGCACATGATCGAATGGGTCGAGCGGACAGTTGATCTCGTTCTCGCGCAGCATCCGCGGAACATACTCGAGCTCGGGTGTGGAACCGGATTGCTGATGCGCAGGCTCGCCCCGCACGTCGAGCGATACGTCGGTACCGATGTGGCGGGCGATGTGGTGGAAAGGCTCTCGGCACAGGGCATTGCCGGGACCAGCTTCGTGAAAGCCGGCGCACACGAACTGCGCGGACAACTCGTCCAGGACGCCGTCGCAGCCACCGGCGCCGTCCCGGACTGCATACTGCTGAACTCCGTCACGCAGTGCTTTCCCGACACACGGTATCTCGCAGCCGTCGTACTCGACGCGATCGACTACGTTGCATCCGGCGGCACGGTTATCGTCGGTGACATCCGCCACTCGGGCCAGCTACTCGACTTTGCCCGCTGGGCCGAGACGGCCAAGAATCCCGACGGTGACCCCGGAACTCTCGACAACCGGGTCGCGCACCGTGCGGCTACGGACAGTGAACTGTCGGTGGACCCTTCGACGCTGGCGTCCATCGCATCCGCATCGGGCCGCGAGGTCTCGGTGCTCACGTACGCGAAGACGTTGCAAGACGATTCCGAACTCACCCGGTACCGGTTCGACGCCGTGTTCACCGTCGACGCACCCGCAGAAGGCGGACCCCATGCCGTGACGTCATGGCAAAGCCTCGATCGCAACGGAACCGGGCTGACGGAGCTGCGAGACCATGTCGAATCCGGACCCACTCTTGTTGCCGGGATCCCTCGCTCCGTCACCGCCGCGGCACTGCGCTCGGCCCTGACCGGGACGGATGCCGTGGTGTTGATCGACCCGACCGATACCGCCGTGTTCCGGGTGGCCTCGCCCCCTGCCGTCGGCGCGATCATCCCCGCCGATCCACCAGCGACCGGTGTTCCTCACGAACCGCTCGGCGCGTTCGCACGCAGCCGGATGCTCGACGTCGCGCGCACGGTGCTGCGTCGAGCCGGAACAACCCGTCCGGCTGGCATGCGCGTCGAACTTCCCTCAGGTCGCGGCCTCGACATCGTGGCGGCGACTCGTCGACGACGCGAGATCGACCGTGCAGGACGATGCGCGGTATCCGGCACACCGGAACCCATCATCGATGCGGCACTGGCACGCGTGCCGGGCGCAATCGAACGGCTCGACGCCATCGCGCTCAGTGCCCTGACAGGTTTCCTGCACTCTGACGCCGGTGTCTGCTCGGGTGTGCCCGTGCTCGTCGACGAGGTGGCATCGACACTTCGTGTTGCCGATCGGCACCGATGGATACTGCGTCGCTGGATCGAGGTTTTGTGCGAGCAAGGACACGGATCGATGCGCGGTGCCGACATATTCGTCCTGGGCGATTCTCGAACGGCGTCGAACGATGCGGACGACCGAGAGCTCGCGCGCGCCTGCCGTTCCCTGGGATATCCGTCTGCAATGGCCGAGTTCTACTCGACAGCGTTGTCCTCGCTCGGCCCGCTTCTACGCGATGAAATGTCGGCGCAGGCGATGATGTTTCCGGACGGTGACATGACCACCTCGCTCAGCAAGGACGAAAACAACATCAGCAACCGGTACCTGCACGGGGCCGCCGCCGAGGTCATCGCCGAGGCGGCTCGGACCCGCCCTGGGCCCCTTCGCATTCTGGAGCTGGGTGGTGGCGCTGGCGGTGGAACACAGGCGGCGCTCGCTGCACTCGGCGACCGGGATATCGACTACCTCTTCACCGATATCTCGCGATTCTTCACCACCTCGGCCGCTGACCGCTTCGGTGATCGACCTGGGTTTCGAACGGCCATCGCCGACATCGATGTCCAACTGACTTCTCAGGGTCTCGAGGCGCGCTCGTTCGACGTGGTGGTGGCAGCCAATGTTCTCCATTGTGCAAAGGACGCGGCGGCATCCGTTGCAGCCCTGAGTGACATGCTTGCGCCGTCGGGGATCGCGGTCGTGATCGAGGCCGTCCGGGAACACTACCTGGTACTGCTTACGATGCAGTTTCTTCTCTCGCCGCGAAACGGCGCACTTCATCCGGGTAAGCTCGACCGGCGCTGTGGGAGCGTCTTCCTCTCCGGTGCCGACATCCAGCACTACCTGTCCGTCAACCGTATTCGTCTGTCCCTCGACCTCCCAGAGGAAGGGACACCGCTGGCAGCCCCGTCGCAGCGCCTGTACGTCGGGCAGACGCTGTGACAGAGGCGGACGTCAGCTCGCGAATGCCTCGCTGAACAGATCCTGCTCCAACCACACTGCGGCGCGGACACCGTCCGCGGCCGCCGAGGCCACCAAGGTCACTGGCTCGGGCACCGCGGCAAGGTGCGCTGCGTCGCCACCGGCGGACACTCCCGGAACGGTAGTCTTTCCGAATTCGTCGACCCGCACGCAACCGTCGTCGAAGTGCTCGCACCCCAGCGTACGGGTGAGTGTGGTGTTGGGAGTTGTCGGCGCACGGTGATAGAGGGCTTGCCGTTCGAGAACGGAGCCGTCGGCGAAATGCACCGTCAGGGAGCCGAGTTCGCCTTCGATATGGGTAACCGGAGTCTCCACTACCTGTGCGCCTACCTTGTCCAGCATCGCGCGCAACGGATCCGGAATGGTCGACGGGCCGTCGGTGCATACCACTACATCGTCGGAGAACCGGTCTGCGACGTAGGCTGCGAGCACAGCATTCGAACCGTTCGCCAGGACACCAAGCGTCAGTCCGTCAGTTTCGAATCCGTGGCAGAAGGGACAGTGAAACACCCCCGACCCCCACAGTTCAGCCAAGCCGGGGATCTCCCACGGAACATCGGTGACGCCGGTGGCGAAGAACAGCTTGTGAGCCTGCAGCGGTGCCCCGTCGCCGATCGTCACCTCGAATGCACCGTCGACTCCGCCGACCGCGCTGACCTGACCGGCCACCCGCTCGACCGTCGGGTAAGCGTCGATCTCGGCGCGCCCGTCGGCGAGGAGCTGAGCCGGTACGCCGCCGTCGCGGCCGAGGTACATGTGCATTTCGGCCGCGGGTGCGTTGCGTGGCTTCCCACCGTCGATCACCAGGACCGACCTTTTCTGGCGCCCGAGCACCAGCGCTGCGCTGAGCCCGCTTGCACCTGCGCCCACGATGACAACGTCGTACATGGCAAGCATCTCCGATCGACGGCCAATTGACCGCTATTGTTGCAAGTGATTATCATTGTCAATGATAGCCGACGCCTGGCTGGTCGGATGGGACAACCTGAAGGACCCACGTGTTCGCGTATACAGACCCGTACATTCGATCTGCCGACCATCTCGATCTCCTCAGCGCAGGGCCATGGCAATCCATGGCCCCTATCGTCAGTGAGGCCTTGACCGGGATCCGCGATGGTGTTCGAGAGATCGTGGAACTCGGGGCTGGTACCGGTCTCGGAATCCGTGTCATCTGCGATGCGGTACCGAACGCACGGATCGTGGCGATTGAGCCGTCGAGTCCCCTCCGCGCTGTTTTGTTACATCGCATCGCATCCGATACCGACATGCGTTCCAGGGTGACGGTCGAGAACCAGCCGTTCCCGGCGGCGCGACTCCCCGAATCGTTCGATGCCCTTGTCATGATCAATACTCTCGGCCATCTCGACCGCTCTGCGCGAGAGAAACTTTGGCAGGTGATTGCCACAGGGCTGCGGACCGGGGGCTGCGCGGTAATCAACCTCCAACAGCCGACCACATCGACTGCCGTCCCGGAGTTCGAGATGGCACGCGAACAGGTCGGCAATCGCACGTACCACGGCTCTGCGTGGGCGGAGCGCATCGATGACACAACCATGAAGTGGCACATGACCTACCGAACGAGTGAGGGTAGCAACGAGATCGACGCGACGGACGTCGAGTACCTGTGGAACGTGATCGACTCCCGCACGCTGGAATACGAACTAGCACAACATAATTTGCGGGTCAGTGCTACAGGTGACGAGCGGGCCGGGGTGTTTGTCATCGAATCGAGCAACTAAGGGTTGCGGTCGCCAAACCTGGTATGGCTTCTTGCCCCTGTCATCAATGATCCGGGGGGGTGGTGTCGCCGGGTGTGGTGGCGTCGATGGACCGCTGACAGGGACAGGGCCGCTGATCGTGAGCAGGTCTCTTCATAACGTGGGTGTCGCCCGCAATCGTCCATGCCGTGGTCCCCGTTCTGCGGAAGCCTTGTGAGCACAGTCGTCACCGAAGCGCGCCCGCGCCGTCGATGACCATCGCCAGCCCCACTTCGAAGGAATCCGCGAACGAATACCCCGGTTGCATAACGTGCTCGCCGGCGAACTGTGCCATCCGTGGGAACTTCGTCAGATCCATCGCATCCCGAATCTCCGGTGCCGAACTCGGAAGGTCGATACTCGCGAGCATGCTCTCCTGCAACGCGAAACCATAGACGAACGCGTCGACCACCGCGTAAGTGTGCGCAGCGCCGGACAGCGAAAAGCCGTTCGACAGAAGCACATCGAGCACAGCTTCATGATTGGTCAACGTGGCCTCCCCCGGGCGCACCCGCGTCTCCATCAACGCAGTCGCCCACGAATGCCGACCGAGCGCCAGCCGAAGAGACCGCGACCTACTCGCCAACTCTTCCCTCCACGCCCCGTCCGCCACAGGCAGGTAGACCTCGCCGAAAACGTGATCGACGAGCGCGTCGAGAATATCTTCCTTGTTGGCGACGTGGTTGTAGATCGCCATGGGGCGAACCCCGAGCTCGTCGGCGAGAGCCCTCATCGTCAGCGCCGGTACGCCGTCACGATCCGCCAGCGTCACAGCGCAGGCCACGACGCGTTCTCGCGTCAGCGAATTTCGTGGAGCGCGTGCCTTTCCCATCGTTCCAGAGTAACGTACTTTGTACGTTACCAACTTCCCGGAGGTCGGCTGATGGATCAAGCACACACGATGCGCGCGATACTGCAGCCGCGCTACGGAACCAGCGCAACACTCGTCCTCGGCCAAACCGCGATCCCCACCCCCGGGCCCGGCCAAGTACTCGTGCACGTACGAGCGGCCGGCATCTCCCGCGGCACCGTCCACCTCCTCACCGGCCTCCCCCGAGTGATGCGCCCCTTCACCGGCCTCCGCGCCCCGCGCCGACGCATCCCCGGACTCGACGTCACCGGAGACATCGTCGCCATGGGTAAAGGTGTCACCGATCTCCATGTGGGACAACGGATATTCGGCATCGCGAAAGGCTCACTGGCCGAATACGCCATCGCCGACGCAAAATCCCTCGCACCCGCACCCGCCGGACTCGACGACAAGCACGTCGCCGTCCTCGCCGAATCCGGGCTCACCGCACTCCAAGCACTCGACGCCGGCCGCGTCGAACAAGGCACGCGCCTACTGATCATCGGAGCCTCCGGCGGGGTCGGCAGCTACGCCGTCGCGATCACCGCCGCCAAGGGCGCCGAGGTCACCGCAGTATGCAGCGGAGCGAAGGCCGAAGCCGTAACCAGTTGGGGCGCGCAGCACATCATCGACTACCAACGCGAGGACTACACCAAGACCCAACACAAGTACGACGCCATCCTCGACATCGCCGGCGGCACGCCGCTCCCGCAGCTCCGCCGAATACTCGCCGACGACGGAACAGCCGCCTTCGTTGGAAACGAAACCGGCGGACCCTGGACCGGAGGCTTCGAGAAGTCCCTCTTCAACGCTGTGCGGATGATCCCAGAGCGGCAGCGCTACGCAGTGGTGACAGCGCGCACCCGGAGCGAGGAGCTGGAGCGCCTCGCCTACATCATCGAACGCCACAACATCATCCCCCACGTACACCGCACCTACCCGCTCGATTCCGTGCCCGCAGCCCTGGACGAACTGCAATCAGGAGATGCCTGCGGGAAGATCGCCATCACCATCTGAAACCGCGGGTCAGGGACGAGACAGACCTGCGAGGACCGCGTCGGGCAACTCCCGGAACCCATCGAATCCGACGGCACGATGACACCCGTCGAGCTCGAACGACACCCGAGTTCCACCCGAGCCATCAGGCCGCAACAGAACGGTCGACGCCATTTGCGTCGCCTCCAGCGAACAGGGCTGTGCAACTGGCGCATCCGCGAACGATACCGCCAGCGCTGCACTGTCGGACCGATTCAACGCAAGTGTCGATCCCGGTACGACATAACTACCATCCAGCCCCGCCTGCACGGCGGGATGCCTGCACACTTGCAGAGCACCGACATCACTGATCGGCATCGCCAGCGCAGGCGGACGAATCCGGCCACCCTCGCGCTCACGTTCCACGGCCGCATCGACGTCCTCGGTAGTGGTGTTCTCGAACTCGCTACCCGATGCGCCACCACACCCCAGGGCATCGACGGCGACACCCGACGGGTGGACGGACCGCGACACCTCGTCCAGCATCCCGAGAGGCTCCAACGGATCATCCTGAAACCCACACGGCGCACTCGGCCACGCCGGGCGAAAAGCCTGTCCGCCATCATCAACGAGCCACACGCCCGCCGGAACCTCCACTGCAAAGACACAGTCGACCGAAATATTGTCCGCATACCGCGACGAACTAGCCGAGAACGCGTCCGCGACCGCACCCAAATCACCCTGCAGACGCACCGAATCCACCGACATCTCACCCGAGCTGCTGACCCCGCGCTCGCACCGCACCGCCGCGACCGGCTCGAAACCCGCAGGTGGATAACCTACTTCCGGCGCCGTGGACGCAATGGCCGAATCCCAGGGCCCCAAACCGGTCAAGGCCGTATAGATGTCCCGCGACAAGCAATCCGCGGACTCAACCACGGCGGCCGTCGGCGGCCGGAACGACACCGTGTCGATGCCGACCATCTGCAATCCATAATTGCACGAGCTACACACCACCGCCACGAGCGGCAGCCACACAGCTGAGCGACGCATGCCGTCGAGGCTACGCCCGGCTGGTTGCGAGTTCTTGTCGGTAGGGCGTTGTATCTTTTTCGTATGCACGAGTTGGGGGACTTTCGCAGCGCAGACGCACTCTCCGATCAGGAGATCGTGTCCGGCATCAGCGCCATCACCCACGCCGAAAACAACTTCGCTGCAAAGAAATACGCGCTCCTCGCCGAATTCTCCCGACGCGGACTCAACGTCACCCTCAAATACTCGACGCCGACGCGGTGGCTCGCGTCCGGAACCCGCGTCGCCGACGGAAACGCCGCCCGACAATTCGACACCGCCAACTGGCTCACCCACTGGCCCGCAGCATCGAAGGCCCTCGCGGACGGTGACATCCACGTCGCGCACGTCAGAGAAATCTACGACGGCTACACCCACATCCGCACCGCCGATCCGACGCTCGGCAGCACCCGAATCGCCGACATCGTCGACGACCTACTCGGCGTCGCATTCGACGCGACCGCAGCGAAGGTACAGAAGCGGGCCCACGAACTCGCCCACGCCGTCGCCCAGGACGCCCGCGCCCGCTACGACGAAGCCCAGCGCGAACGCCAACGACGCGAGTACGAACGCCGAAAGCAGGAAAAGCTCGGTGACACAGTCGAACCCGAAGACAAATACGAAGAGAAGGTGGGTGCCGACGGTGTGCCCGAGGGGCCGCCTCCGCTACCTGCATCGGAGAACCCAGCACTCAATAGGTTCGACCTCTACCTCCAATCCGACGGGCGCACCTCCCTGAGAGGGGACGTCGACAAGATCCTCGCCGAAAAGCTGCGGGCGGTCCTGTCACCGCTGTCGAAGCCGCAACCCAAGCCCGACGCCACCCCTGACACCCGGAGTCCATCGAAACGCCAGGCCGACGCGCTCTCCGCCCTACTCGACGCACACCTCACCGGAGACACCCCCGGGCACGGTGCATCGAGGCCGCAGGTGAACGTCACCGTCCACCTGCGGGACCTCCTCACCCCCGAAGCGCAAGCAAGAATGGGTGGGAATGCTGCGGCCGTTTCCGATGAGGCGGATACCGACAGAACGGGTTCCAACGGCCCCGGCGCCGACAGCCCAGGCGCCAATTCCTCCGGTCCCGACAGCCCAGGTTCCAATGCCCTAGGTCCCAACAGCCCAGGTTCCAACGGTCTAGGTGCCAATGCCCTAGGTCCCAACAGCCCAGGTTCCAACGGTCTAGGTGCCAATGCCTTGGGTCCGGACCGCCCAGGTACCGACTGCCCAGGCGCCAGTGCCTCCGGTCCCGACGACGCAGCAGCAGACCACGCAGGTTTCAACAGCGCAGCAGGGCCGACGGCCGACAGCCCTGACTGGCCTTTCCGCCTCGAGTGGACCGGACCCATCAGCAAAAACCTCGCCGAACTCCTGAGCTGCGACGCCGACCTGACCCCGATCATCATCGACCACAACGGGATTCCGCTAGCGATGGGCAGGAGAGTCCGCCTCGGCACAAGCCCCCAACGCACCGCCGTCATCCTCCGGGACCGCTGCTGCGTGATGTGCGGGCGCCCCGCCGACTGGTGCCTGCTCCACCACGTCGTCTTCTGGCGGAACGGCGGCCCCACCGACGTGAACAACCTCGCCCTCGTCTGCAGCGAATGCCACCGCGCCATCCACAACGACGGATGGGAAGTCGCATTCGGCGACGACGGCCACCCCGTCGTCATCCCGCCAGCCACCGTCGACCCACACCGAAAACCAAGACCCAGCTACCATCGAAGACGAAAACCGGCCATATAGAACAACATTGACCTCAGCGCTGGGTCTGCGCCGCCACCCAGCCACAATATATCGACGCCAGGAGATGCTGCGCCCCAACCCATTCAGAGCCAGAATAGGGAGAAGCACGAAAAACAAGACCATAGCTACCCGGGCAGCAACCGTCAGATCGAGCCGGCCTGCTCGATGACCAAGATCCGTGCCTCCCCGACCGGCACCGCCTTGTGCTCGTCACCGACTCCGGCCACGCACATCGTTCCAGGGACGAGCCTTTCGACGTGTTCGCCCGCCGAGTCCCGATAGTGCATGTCCACGACGCCGTCGACGACGACGAACACTTCGGTGCCATCGTTGACGTGCCAGACGTAAGCACTGTCGGTCCAATGCAGTCGGACAGTGGCGTTGTCTACGGACGCGAGCAGTTGCGCGCCCCAAGCTTGTTCTGCGGTGAAGTCCCCTGCCGTCACGAATCGCATCTATTCGTCCCTCCATATGTGTCGAAGTCGGTGACCGGACGCTACCGCCTCGCGCATGGCGCAGCTCACAGTCCCCTCAGTTGTACGCAACATAGTTGTGAACTACTATTTTCCGGGTGCAACGACATCGCGCCGCCTGCACAAACATGAGGAGACCTATGAGCACCACCGAAAAGCAGGCCAGTCCAGTGTTGATCCCGGCGCTCGCCATCACCGTGATGGTCGTCGCGCTGCTCCAAACAGTGGTCATCCCGGTACTGGCAGACATCGGCAAAGCATTGAACGCATCCTCCTCAGCGGTCGGCTGGACGGTGACCGCGAATCTGCTGGCCGCCGCGGTCCTGACCCCGATACTCGGACGGCTCGGTGATGTCCGCGGCCGACGCCCAGTACTCCTCGGCATCCTCCTAGTCGTCGCGGCGGGTTCGCTGCTCGCGGCGCTGACTACCTCGCTTCCGCTGCTGATCCTCGCTCGGATTCTGCAGGGCGCGTCGTTCGGCCTCTTCCCTCTCGCTATCGGGGTGCTGCGTGACGAATTACCCGCGCAGCGGCTCACCGGCGCGATGGCCGTGGTCAGCGGCACACTCGGCATCGGAGGCGGCATCGGGTTGGTGCTCACCGGGCTACTGACTCGCGACGGAGGCGACTACCACCGCATCTTCTGGCTCTCCCTCGCCGTCACCTTGGTGTCTTTGGTGCTGGCAGCGGTTACGGTCCCCAAGCACGGCCCAGCAGGCGGCGGCAAAATCGACTGGCTCGGCGGCGGAGTGCTCGGCGCCGGATTGGTGCTACTGCTGCTCCCGCTCTCGCAAGGCCATGAGTGGGGCTGGGCCTCGCCCGCCACCATCGGCTGCCTCGTCGCATCGGTGATCGTCTTCGCGCTCTGGATTGTCATCGAACGCCGGGTCGACGAGCCGCTCGTGCTGCCATCGCTCCTGGCCAACCGCCCGTTCATGATCACCAACGCCGCAGGACTCCTCATCGGCGTCGCGATGTTCGTCTCGTTCCTCGGCGTCTCCGGGTTCGTGCAGGCTCCGTCGGAGGTCGGTTACGGCTTCTCGGCCAGCGTCCTCGCCGCCAGCAGCGTCTACCTCCTGCCCGGCGCGTTGGCCGGGGTGGTCGTCGCGCCGATCGGCGGACGCCTCGTGCACCGTTTCGGTGGCCGTTTCACCTTGATCCTCGCCTCCCTGGTCGGCGCTGTCGGCTTCACGTTCATCGCCGTTCTCCACACCGCCAGCTGGCAGCTCATCCTCGGAGTGCTGTTCATCAACAGTGCAGTCAGCCTCGGCTACGCAGCGATGCCCGCGCTCATCGTCGACGAGGTCCGCCCCGACCAGACCGGCGTTGCGAACAGCGTCAACTCCATCGCCCGCTCGGTCGGCAGTTCGCTGGCCAGCGCGGTGGTCATTACCCTCCTCAGCAGTCAGCTGCTCCCCATCGGGCTGCCGAAGGAGTCCTCGTACGTCATCGCCTTCGTCATCGGCGCCGTCGGCCTCACCCTGAGCGCCGTCATCGTCGCCGTCGGCCTGCCTCGCCCGGGTTCACGCGTCGACACCCGGACCGCCCTGGAGATCGAACAGGAACGGGCGACTTCCCTCGCCGCGGAATGGTCGACGGTCAACGGACGTTGAAGGCAACATCAAGCCAACCAAGAACGGAAGTACAACCATGACCTCAGTACTGATCGTCGTCACCGGCTCGGACCACTGGACCCTCAACGACGGAACCCTCCATCCGACCGGATTCTGGGCTGAGGAACTGCTGAGCCCGCTGTCCGTATTCGAAGACGCCGGCATCCCCTTCGCCATTGCCACTCCCGGCGGAGTCCGCCCGACGGTCGACGAAACCAGCCTCGCCCCCGAATCGACCGGTGGCGCAGACGAATCCGCTCGCCAGCGTGCCGCACTGGATGCACTCGACGACCAGCTCGCAGCACCGCTGAAGCTCGAAGACGTCTCACCCGATGACTATGCAGCCATCTACATCCCGGGTGGGCACGGCCCGATGGAAGACCTCGCAGTCTCCCCGGTTCTGGGCAAGCTGCTCATCACGATGCTCGACACCGGAAAGATCATCGGCTCGGTCTGCCACGGCCCCGCTGCCCTGCTCTCCGCGACGAAGCCCGACGGCGAATGGGCATTCGCCGGGCGCGTGATGTCCGGGTTCACCAACGACGAAGAGCGCCAGGCCGGTTTGGCCGACAAGGCACCGTGGCTGCTCGAGGACCGACTCCGCGCCGCTGGCGCCGATCTGAAGGTCGGGCCCGCGTGGGGACCGTTCTCCGTCGTCGACGGCACCGTCGTCACCGGCCAGAACCCGCAGTCGAGCACCGAAGTTGCCGAGAAGATCGTCGCGCAACTCCAGAAGTAACGCACCGTGCAGGAACGGAGCCCGAAAGGGCTCCGTTCCTGTGTGCAACCATGGGTGAAGAACATCCTGGTGATCGCGGAAGATCTCGTCTCCGGTTCCCACGTCGGGTGAATCAGAACTGAAATACGATCCGGCCGACGGTCTTTCCCTCGCCGAGGCGTCCAATCCCGTCTGCGACGTCAGCAAAGGGCAGCCGCTCACTGATCATCGGTTTGATAGCACCAGAATCTGCAAGTCTGGTCAGCTCGGCATGACACTCGTGCATCGCTTGCTGGTTGTACTGCTTGTACAACCCCCAATGCAGCCCAATTATCGAGTAGTTTTTGATCAGAGCATGATTGAGCCCGGGGGTTTGGATAGTGCCGCCGGCGAACCCGATAATGAGGATACGTCCTTCGAACGCAATGCATTTCGTGGACTTCATGTACGACTCGCCCCCGACGGGGTCGTAGACGACGTCGGCACCGCGGCCGTCGGTGAACTCTTTGACGAGTGGGACGAAGTCCTCACTCCGTCGATCGATCACCAGATCCGCTCCAAGTTGGCGACAGTATTCCGCCTTGTCTCGACCGCCGACGACACCGATCACTTTGGCACCTGCCGCTTTTCCCAGCTGTACTGCGGTACTTCCCACGCCACCCGCAGCGGCGTGCACCAGTAGCGTCTCACCGGGCTGCAGTTGGGTGCGCCGATGCAGAGCGAACCAACTTGTCTGGTAGCCGATAGTCAACGCAGATGCTTCAGCATCGTCCAATGACGTGGGGGCGGCAAACGCATTCTCTTCGTCCAGTACGGACAACTCGGCAAAGCCACCGATAGGCAAGGTCGGGGTGCCGATCACTCGGTCACCGACTGCAAACCTGGTGACGCCGTCTCCGACCGCGACGACCCTGCCGCAGAGTTCGACACCGGGGGTGAAGGGCAACGTCGGCTTGACTTGGTATTCGCCTCGGCACAACAACACATCGGGAAAATTGGCCGGTGCAGCGAGTACTTGTACGAGAAGCTGCCCTGCTCCTGGCACTGGATCGGGCACCTCCTCGATAACGAGAACTTCTCGTGGCTCGCCGAGTTTGTTTATGCGCCATGCTTTCATGATGCTTCTCCTGGTTTCGTTTGTTCAGTTTGCTTGCAGGTCGGCACGGGAGGTATGACCGTGCCGAATAGTCGAGAGGGCGATCAGTCCGACGATCGCAAGGGCAATGACGAAGTACGCCGGGGATTGCACGTTGCCGGTGTATTCGACGAGCCAGACAGCAACGAATGGCGCTGTGCCACCGGCGATGATGACACCGAAGTTCCAGCCAAGAGCAACTCCGGTGTAGCGGGATTCCTTCTCGAAGAGTTGAGGAAGGACCGTGTATGCACCCACCTGCGCTGCAACGGTGTTCAGCATGATCACCACGTAGGCAAGGGTGGCGACGAGCAAACTGGATTGCATGATGCTCATCATCGGGTAGGTCAGCACGATGTATCCGACGAAGCCGATGGTCATCAGTCGCACCAACCCGATTTTGTCGCCGAGCATTCCCCCCAGCGGCATGCATACTGCCGAGATGCCGATGGCTATCGTCGCTACCCAGTACACCGGGGTGGCGTCGTATCCGAGCTGCTTTGCCAGATGGATGGTCATGTACGTCAGACCGATGTACGCAGTGCCGTTGACTGCGGCACTGATGGCCACCGCTTGGGCGAGCGCCCTCGGCTGACGTCGGAAGATCGCACCGGCCGGTGAATGGATAGCCTTGTCGGTTTCGGCAGAATCGTACGTTTCTTCTACTCGCGTGCGCGCCCAGAGGCAGAACAGCGTGAGTGGAAGTGCCAGCAGGAACGGGATCCTCCATCCCCACGATTCCATCTGACTATCGCTCGTCAGGGCAGAAACAACGCCTGCCACTGCGGCGGCCAGGGCGAAACCACCTGTCGCACCCAGCGGTGTGAAAGAGCCATAGGTGGCTTTTCGGTTCGCCGGCGCCGATTCGGCAATGAACGTCGCGGACCCGCCGACTTCTCCACCAGCGGAGAACCCCTGCACTACACGCACCACAACGAGAAGGACCGCGGCCCAGATTCCGATGAGGGACGGTGTGGGGAGTAGCCCCATCGCCGTGCTTCCCGCGCCCATGCAGATCAGTGTTGCCATCAGGGCTTTCTTGCGCCCGTATCGGTCTCCTATGTGACCGAACACCAGGCCTCCGAGGGGCCGGACGAGGTAGGCGGTACCGAAAACCGCCAGAGCAGACAGCAACGAGGTGACGGGTCGATCGCTCGGGAAGAATAGCGGCCCGATGATCACTGCCATGTAGCCGTAGAGGCTGAAGTCGTAGTACTCAATCAGCGTCCCCACGCCGCCTGCGATGGCTGCTCTGCGTGCTTTCGTCGCTTTTTCTGCCGACTGGACCACCGGTTGGATGGTCGTGGTTTGTTCTTCGAACATTTACAACTCCTCGAGCGGGCATGTGGGCAAGATCATCCAGAATGATGTGTTCCGAACGATCGTTTGTCAATCTTGCTGCGGACATTTCTTCGAAATAGTCATCTTTTGCTTGGCCTAGCCTCTACTGCCAATTTTTTGACAAACGAACGTTCGAGTGGCAATCTCGGTGGGTCAACAGTCCTGCGCACGCAGTCAAGGCAGAGAAAGGCGATCGAATGGACATCATCGAGACCCCCTGGGCGATCTACTACCCCAAGGGCGTAACAGCAGAATTGACAACACAGTTTCCGACGATGCTGGCAGCGTGGGACCACCAGGTCCACACCCGATCGACCGATCCTGCCGTCCATTATCTGGATGTGACACTGACGTTCGCGGACCTGGACGACGCCGCGAATGCTCTCGCTTCGGCTCTGCTCGAAAACGGGCTCCGTCGCGGCGACTGTGCGGCGATCTACCTACAGAACGATCCTCAATGGCTTGTCTCGATGCTGGCCATATGGAAGATCGGGGCGATCCCTACCGCGGTGAACCCGATGCTACTGAGCAAGGAGTTGGCACATCACCTGGCCGATTCCGAGGCAAAGGTCCTCCTTTGCATGGAAAGCCTGTACGCCGACGTAGTGGCGGAGGTTCGAGATGAACTGCAACTGCACACGGTGATCACCACGCACCCCCTCGACATGACCCCTGATGCCGTTCTCTCACCGAAGATGTCCACCGTTATCGGTCGACAGCAGGGCTTCGCGGAGACGCTCGACTGGACATCTCTGATGAACACCTACCGGGGACAGCGACCACCACCGTTGAACACTCGTGGTGACGATATCGGGATGCTGACGTACACCTCCGGAACGACGGGCCCGTCCAAAGGTGCGATGAACCTGCACAGCGCCATGGTGCACAGTTCGACAGTATTCAGTCAGTGGTGGGATTTGCATCCGCAACGCGACGTGATCGTCGGCATCGCACCCGTATTCCACATCACCGGACTGATCGCCGGATTCGGTGCACACATCGTCAGTGGCGTACCCCTCGTACTTCTGCACAGGTTCGACGCAGAGGAAACGCTTCGCGCGATCGAAAGGTGGCAAGGCACATTCATGATCGCAGCGAGTACTGCGTTCATTGCGTTGAGCACCAATCCCGCTCTCGCGAGCACAGACATTTCTTCCTTGACGAAGACACCCTCCGGGGGTGCATCCGTCAGCCAGGCACTCCTCGACCGTGTTCGAGCTTCGACCGGGTGGGTTCTTCGCGGTGCATACGGCATGACAGAAACGACGTCACCTACACATCTTGGACCACCCGATGTCGACGCCCCGACAGACCCCGATACCGGCACATTGTCAGTCGGCGTTCCAGTTCCAGGCGCCCGCGTGCGGATCGTAGACCTCGAAGACGGCCACGACCTGGGCCCTGGTGAGATCGGTGAGATCGTCGTCTCCGGTCCGATGGTCGTACCGGGTTACTGGCAGCTTCCCGAGGAGTCTGCCCACGCGATCAGGGACGGTTGGCTACATACCGGCGACATCGGTAAGACAACCGACGACGGGTGGCTCTTCGTCGTCGACAGGCTCAAGGACATGATCAACGCAGGCGGCTACAAGATCTTCCCGAGGGATGTCGAGGACGTCCTGTACCAGCACCCTGCGGTGAGGGAGGCGTCGGTGCGCGGAATTCCCGACGAATACCGAGGTGAGACCGTGCTGGCTACCATCTCCCTCCTACCAGGAACCAAAGCCTCACCCGAGGAGATCATCGAGTTCTGCCGCGGCCGAATGGCTGCATACAAGTACCCTCGCTCTGTGATAATTCTCGAAGAACTTCCGAAAACTGCAAGCGGAAAAATTCTGCGAAGAGAGCCGCGCCATGCCTAGGCCGGCCTCGAGCACCGAATCCGACGAAAGGGACGCAGCGAGCCCTCCCCCTCGCCGCTACCCAACTCGTCCCGACACAACCACGAGCCGGGACGCCATCATCGCGGCGGCCACGAAGAACTTCCAAAACCGCGGCTATCATGGCACTTCGATACGAGATATTGCCCGGGACGCGGACATGACTGCAGCGTCGATCTATCACCACTTTCCATCGAAACAGCACATCCTCCAGTACCTCATGGAGAGTGCACTGAAAACCGTTATCGCTCAGACCCAATCGGCGCTGATAAACGCCGGGCAATCCCCGGTGGAGCAACTCGAGGCGGTGGTGCGCGCGTGGGTCCAGTTCCACGCTTGCAACACCGCTGAAGCACTGATCAGTTCGACCGAGATCCGCAGCCTCGACGCGGTCGGCCATAGATTGGTGATATCGCTCAGAGATCAACAACAGCAGCTGTTTCGCGACATCATTCACCGCGGAGTCACCGATGGAGTCTTCACCACGGTGTATCCGGTCGAAGCCTCGCGAGCAATCATCAACATGGGCGTCGCCATCTCGTCTTGGTATCGACCGAACGGCAGTTTGACCCCCGATGACATTGCTGAGCGCTATGTCTCCATCGCGTTGGGTGCGGTCGGTGTTCGCGCAGAGGTCTAGAGCAGCCGACCGACGGTGGCGAGGCTCGGCAACACGTGCGTGAGCGGCGACTTCCTGAGCACGTCCTCGCCGAACGAACCACTGAGCACGCCGACGACGATGCCGGCGCCCGCATTGTGCCCGGCGAGAACATCATTGGGCGTGTCCCCAGCCACCAGGACGCGTCGAACATCGGTGACTCCGGTTGCCTCCATGCTGCGGAAGATCAGGTACGGCGCGGGCCGGCTCGCCGCAACGAGGTCCGAGGTGACGAGCGCGTCGACCGTGTCGCCCTCCCCTGGCCCGACGGTCCAGCCCATTCCGGTCAGGATGGCGTCGGCGATGTCTGCGGAATACCCGGTCTGCAGTGCAACTTTCACGCCCTGCCCGCGCAATGCACGCAGCGCCTCCGGCACGCCTGCCACCGGTTTCGGCGGAGCCTGCCGGTAAGCGGCGATGAGGCGAACGCGAAAGTCCTCGAACACTTCGTCGACGAACTTCGGATCGGTGGACGCGCCCAGCCCGTCGAGTAGACCGGCGATCGCTTCGAGTTTGCTGGTCCCCTTCCACTTGGCCAGCAGTTCGGCCGGTAGCGGGCAGTCGGCTGCATCGGCGACGGCCCGCGAGAGCACCTCGTACACGAGGCCTCCCTCGTCCACGGTGGTACCGGCCATATCGAGGCTGGCGAGGTCGAACGAGCGAGTGGTGGTCACGAAATCTCCTTGACGATGCGCAGGTCGTGCGCGGATCGGGTGTTGTCGATGGTGAAGGCGACCCGGTCGGGTCGGTACCGGTCGTCGGCGTATTCGAGCGGTGTACCGGAAAGGTCTACTGCCCTGCGTCTTTCGCGTAGCAGGGGCGCCCCTGGGTCGATGTCGAGGTGCGCGGCGTCGACGTCGGTGGCGGCGACGGCATCGATGGTGTGCCGGCCTTCGTGCAGGTCGACGCCTTGCCTAATCAGGTATGCGTAAATGGAACCGGAGTCGGGGTCGAAGTCGAACAGGGTGCGTCCGACCGATTCGACGAAGCTGGATCGCTCGAGCATCGCGGGCATGCCGTCGAGCATCCGGAGCCTGAGCACGTCGACGACGGCGGTGCCTGCCTCCAGGCCGAGTGCTGCTGCGGCCAGCGGAGTCGCTGCGCGGCGAGCTATCTCCAGGGTGCGTTGACCCGGTTTGCGGCCGATCGCCTCCGCCCACGCGGTGAACGACATGAACGTCTCGAAGGATTGCCCGACGGCGGTGTCGCACACCACCGGTGGACGTCCACGGCCACCGGCGATCAACCCCTCGTTACGGAGCGCGGCCAACGCGGCCCGCACCGTCCCGCGTGAGGCCTCGAATCTCGTGCACAACGTTGCCTCCGAAGGCATGGGAGCACCGACGGGCAGGGTGCCCTCGACGATCTGTGTACGGAGAGCATCGGCGACGCGGGAATGCAGCGGAAGTGACACTGAGGCTGGCCTCCAACATGATTGAACAACTTTGTCTATGCGCAGTCTAGCCACTCGAACCTGACAGAAACAATGCTGCACAACGGATATGAACGCGTGGTGAACTTGTTCGAACAACTCGCACTGAACCGTTGACGGCCACTCTTCGAGCGGGAACTGTTGCCCAGGTGATGATCGACCGAACCCCCCACCACCGATACGACCTCGTCGTCGTCGGCGCCGGCATCGTCGGCCTGGCCCATGCCGTCGAGGCAGTCCTGCGCGGTATGTCCGTAGCTGTCGCCGAACGAGACGACCACGCCGTCGGCGCTTCCCTCCGAAACTTCGGACACATCTGCGCCACAGCACAATCCGGGCACGCCCTGACACTCGCGCTGTCCGCACGCGAACGTTGGCTGATGCTCGGACGCAAAGCCGGCTTCGAGGTACGTGAATGCGGCACCCTCGTTCTCGCCCGTGCACCGGACGAGCTGGCAGTACTCGAAGAGTTCGCCGCCGAACGCGGTTCCGAACAGGTGACGCTCGGCGTCCCTACCGGCCCCTTCAGCGGCATCGGCGCCGCGCACCTGCCCCTCGACCTCCGCGTCGATCCTCGCGAGGCAGTGCCGGCGATCGCAGCGTGGCTCGCCGCAGAAGGCGTCGAATTCTTCTGGAACACATACGTAACCGGCGTCGACGCGAACGCGGTCCACACCTCGCGCGGTGAGATCCACGGGCAGAACATCGTGCACGCCGTCGGTCACGACGTCGACCGACTCTTCCCTGACATCGCGGCCGAATGGAACGTCGAACGCTGCCGCCTCCAGATGCTCGAAGTCGCTCCACCCGGCAACGTCGTCATCGACGCGGCCGTACTCACCGGACTGTCGATGCTCCGCTACGACGGGCTTGCGGCCATGCCTTCCGCCGCGGCGGTACGCGCACGAGTGAAGGAAGATTCACCCGAATTGCTCGACACCGTCATGAATCTCATGCTCACTCAGCGTCCCGACGGTGCCATCGTCCTCGGTGACACCCACCATTACGCACGCACCCACACCCCGTTCGACGACGAACGCAACGCCGAGCTACTTCTACGCGAGGGCGCATCACTGTTCGGGGCGCCGCTGACCGTCCTGCGCCGGTGGCGTGGGGTCTACGCCTCCAGTGACCGCACCGACTTCCTCACCGCATCCCCCTCCTCGAACGTCCGGGTGGTGTCGGTGACCTCCGGAATCGGTATGACCACCGCACTCGGACTCGCTCCCACCGTCCTCGACTCGTTCTGACCTTCACCCTCCAGGAGAACCCATGTTCAAGCCCCGCCACGCCGCCCTCGTGATCGCCGCACTCACACTTACCCTCACCGCCTGTGGCGAAAGCTCCGACTCCGCCGCAAGCACTCCCACCTGCCCAAACGGGAAGATCCGCTTCGGTGTGGAGCCTTTCGAGGATCCCGCAAAACTGACCCCAGCGTTCCAGGTCGTCGGCGAAGCTCTTTCGGAGAAGCTGAACTGCCCGGTCGAGGTGACCGTGGTGGACAGCTACTCCGCCGAGGTCCTCGCCATGCGCAACGGGCAACTCGAGCTCGGTGTCTTCGGCCCGCTCGGTTACGTATTCGCGAGCCAGGAGGCCGACGCCCGCGCACTCGCCTCCTTCGGCACGGCCGACGGTCAGCTCTCCACCTACACGGCCGGGATCTGGGTGCCCAAGGACTCCGACATCAGCTCGATCGATGACCTTCGCGGACGCACTCTTGCCCTCTCCGAGCCCGGATCGACCTCGGGTGATGCACTGCCCCGGATGGCATTGCGCAAGAGCGGAATGCAGGACAACGACGTCAAGATCACCTATGCGGGCGGGCACCCCGAGGCACTGCTGGCATTGGCCAACGGCAAGGTCGACGCCGCCGAAATCAACTCCCAGCAGCTGGCGACCTCCACCGGGGAAGGCCAGTTCGACACTTCGAAGTTCCGGCAGGTGTGGACCTCGGACCCGATCCCCAACGACCCCATCACCGTCGCAGGCGGAACCAGTCCGGAATTCCAGAAAGCCGTCGCCGACACCCTGGTGGACCTGCCGCCCGACGTCGTCGCCGAGGCTGGAGCTCTGCTCGACGTCGACCCGGCCGGACAGCTCCTTCCCGTGGACAAGAGCACGTACCAGCCACTGTTCGACCTCGCCGAAGCCCTAGGCCTCACCTCCAAGGACGCGGAATGACCGCCGACGTGTTGTCCAAAACAACAAGGGGCGCAGTTGCTCTCGAGCGCGACGCCCCCGCGTTGTCGATCCGCGCGCTGCGAACTTCCTTCGGTGACCGTACCGTCCTGCACGGCGTCGACCTCGACGTTCACGCCGGGGAATTGGTGGGCATCCTCGGCGCCAACGGATCCGGCAAGTCGACGATGCTGCGATGCGTCGTAGGCCTGACGTCGGTGGACGGCGGCAGCATCGAGATCGGCGGCGAACCCGCACTGACTCATGGCCGTGCCCGCAAGGCGGCCATGGTGTTTCAGCAGATTCATCTCGTCGGGCGAAGGTCGGTCCTCGACAACGTCTGCGCGGGCGCGCTGGGGCGATTGTCGCTCCGCCGATCGTGGTCCACCCTCGCATTCCCGCGTGCCCTGCGGGAGGAGGCGATGGGATGCCTCGACCGCGTCGGGCTCGCCGACCGAGCACACGACCGCGCCGACCGACTCTCCGGCGGCCAACAACAACGCGTCGCCATTGCCCGCGCACTCTGCCAACGAGCACCCGTCCTCCTCGCCGACGAGCCCGTCTCGGCCCTCGACCCTGCCTCGGCCGAACAGGTCATGACGTTGCTGCAGTCCTTGGCCTCCGACTGCATCGCCGTCGCCGCGGTACTGCATCAACCAGATCTTGCGCGACGGCACTGCCATCGCATCGTCGGGCTCGATCAGGGCCGAATCTCCTTCTCCTGCACGGCCTACGACCTGGACGACGACACCGTCGCCGCGCTCTACAGCCCATCCGAGAGAGCCGACCGATGACCACTCTCGAAGTCCGACGCCTCGAGGTCCCCCCTCACCCGCGTCGCCGAATGGGCCTGATCGGGGGCGCAGCCCTCGTCCTCGGCTTGATCGCCGTACACATCTGGGCGGTGGAGGAAACCGATGTGTCCGCCACCGCCCTCATCAGCGGGTGGCAGGGCATCGCCTCGTTCCTCGGCTCTGCTTTCCCACCGGACTTTTCGTGGACGACCGTGGTGCAACCTGGTATCGAGGCATGCCTGGTCACGCTGGCGATCGGACTCGTCGGCACGACGTTCTCCATCCCGTTCTCGGTCCTGTTCGCTGTCCTCGGATCACGGTCGACGAACCGGAACCCCTTCGTATATCAGGCCGCTCGCGCCGTCATGTCGTTCCTGCGCGCGGTTCCCGACATCGTGTTCGCGCTCATCTTCGTCACCGCCGTCGGGCTCGGACCGTTCGCTGGTGTACTGGCGATCATCCTGCACAACACCGGAGTGATGGCCAAGCTGTGGTCCGAAGCGATGGAAGAGATCGACCAGGGACCCATCGACGCACTACGCGTCGCCGGAGCGTCGAGCACGCAGGTAGCGGCACATGTAGTCCTACCGACGGTCGTTCCGCAGTTCGTCGGGCTGTTGCTCTACCGGCTCGACGTCAACGTCCGGTCCTCGCTCGTTCTCGGACTGGTCGGCGCAGGCGGTATCGGATTCCTCATCAACCAGTCGATCTCACTGTTCCGCTTCGACGAAATGATGACCTACATCCTGATGGTTCTGGTACTCGTCGTCGCCGTCGACCTGCTCAGCGGTGCAGTGCGCAAGCGCCTCGGGGCATGACCGCCCTCGCGGCCGTGTGGTCGGGGACCTCGTTCTCCCTACAACAGGTGCCGTTCCCGGACTTGGCCGATGGTGAAGTCCTCGTCGAGATCGAACTGTCCACGGTGTGCGGAAGCGACCTGCACACCGTCGCCGGGCATCGGAGCACACCGGTCCCCACCGTCCTCGGGCACGAAAGCGTCGGGCGCGTGGTCAGCATCGGCGCGGACGCGACCGTCGCCGTCGGAGATCGAGTGGTGTGGACTGTCGGTACAGCCTGCGACACCTGCAGGAGATGCGTGCGCGGGGTACCGCAGAAATGCGTCGACCTCCGCAAGTACGGACACACCGCGATCAGCGACCGGTGGACTCTCAACGGCGGCTTCGCAACTCACATACACCTCCTGGCCGGGACGCGCGCCGTCGTCGTACCGGAAGATCTGCCCGCGACGCTCCTCGCCCCCGCGGGGTGCGCCACCGCCACCGTCGTCTGCGCGGCGCGTCGAATCGGCCTCTCCCCGGGTGACGCCGTGGCGGTCCTCGGCTGCGGCATGCTCGGGCTCACAGCAGTGGCCTACGCCCTCGACCGCGGGGCCGCATCGGTGGTGGCCTGCGATCCGGACCCGGCCCGTCGAGCAGCGGCCTCGGACATCGGGGCGAGCGCGGTGTGCGCGCCGGAGGAGCTGGCCGAGGTAGCCCGCGGAGCCGATGCGATCTTCGAACTGTCCGGGAGCTCGTCTTCCGTCGCCGCAGCACTCGACGTGGTGGACCTGGGTGGCCGGATCGCGTTGGTGGGATCGGTGTTCCCCAGTTCAGCGGTCGAATTCGATCCTGAACGTCTTGTGCGGAACCTCGTCACCATCGTTGGAAGCCACAACTACGCACCGGCCGACCTCGTCGAGGCGGTGAAGTTCTTGCAGCGCACACCGGCGGCGCAACTACTGGCTACGGCCGTCGGAATGCCTCATCCGCTCGAAGAGATCGACGCTGCCTTCGTCTCCGGACGGTCCGCTGTGCGGGGTGCCGTAGGCTAGCTCACAGACGGGGTACCCCCGGGGGTACTTGCATACCCCCCTCGGTATGTGCGACAGTGGAGCAACAGAGCCACCGCTGACCTGACCACTGCTGGTCGCATACCCCCACCCGTATAGGAGTAGCTGATGTCCGAGTCGGACACCGTTCCGGATTCACGTCGTGAATCGGAAGAACAACAGCACCGAAAGCCCGGCATACTCGGCCGACTGGGCAGCACCATGGTCACCCGTCGCAAGTGGGTGTTCGGAGTCTGGCTCATCGCTCTCGTCGCCCTCGGGTCCGCCGCGCCGTCTGTCTTCACCTCGCTCGCCGGAGCGGGATGGCAGGCCAACGGCTCCGAGTCCGTCCAGGTCCGCGAGCTAGCGCAAGAACACTTCGGCGGGAACTCCTCGGCTGCAGTGCAGGTCGTGGTGCATTCCGACACCGCGACGATCGACGACCCCGCAGTGCAGCAGACACTCGCCGCGGTGACCGGAGTCTTCGACGGCGACGCCCGGTTCGGCGAGATCATCGCCCCACAACCAGGCATGACGATCAGCCCCGACCAGCACACCGGCATCGTCATCGCCGGCGCCAATGCCAGCACCGACGACATGGTCAAAGCCGTCGACGACGTCAAAGAGGACCTGACCGCACTGTCCGGTGACGGCATCGAGGTCTACCCCACCGGATCATCCGCACTGTGGTCGGACTTCAACAAAGCCAACCACGACGCGATGATCCAGGCCGAATTGATCTCCTGGCCGGTCACTTTGGCGATCATGGTGCTCGCATTCGGCTCCCTCGTCGCCGCTGGCCTACCGTTGCTGCTGACCGTCGCCGGACTCGTCGCCTCCGCAGGTGGCCTCGTCCTGCTGAACCAGGTCACACCGATCTCGGTGTGGGCGATGAACTTCGCAATGATGTTCGCCCTCGCCCTCGGAATCGACTACGCCCTCTTCATCGTCGCCCGGTTCCGTGACGCCCTACGCAAGTCCGATCCGCGGGCCGCGGTCGCCGAAACCATGGACACCGCCGGTAAAGCCGTGGTGCTCTCCGGCCTGACCGTGCTGGTCAGCCTCAGCGCAGTCCTACTCGTCCCTGCCCCCGCGGTGCGGACGATGGCCGTCGGAATCATGCTCGCAGTGTTCTTCGTCCTTGTCGCCACCCTGACATTGCTGCCGGCGACGCTCGGCGCCCTCGGCCCCAAGGTCAACGCCGCTTCCCTGCCCTACGCCAAACGCCAAACGCATCGTTCACCGAAGTTCGCGGCCTGGGGCGAACTGCTCCACAAGCACCCCTGGCCGTTCGCAGTCGTCTCCGTCGGCATCTTGATCGCACTCGCATTGCCAGTCCTGGGGCTCAAGGTTGCGATGCCGTCCATCGCCGTCGTCCCCGAGGACGCACCCGTCCGCCAAGGCTACGAACTGGTCCAGACACAGTTCGGCGACGGAGCACCCGGCGCACTACAGATAGTCGTCGCCGACGCCGATGCCCAGCAGACCGCAACAGCGGCAGCAGGCGTCGACGGAATCGCCATGGTCACCCCACCCCAAACCGCCATGGACGGATCGGGATACTCACTGCTACAAGCACTTCCGACGGTCGATCCTTCGGATGAAGCGATGGGCACCATCCTCACCGACCTCCGCGCCGAACTACCGGAGTCCGCACTGGTCGGCGGCGCACCGGCGGAGAACCTGGACCTGCAGCAGGCCCTGAACGACTACCTGCCGCTGGTGATCGGCATCATCCTCGTCCTCGGCTTCATTCTGCTGCTCGTCGCACTGCAAGCTCCGTTGATCGCGGTGCTCGGTACCGTCGTCAGCTTGCTGTCCACCGCCGCCGCATTCGGTGTCGCGAAGCTGATCTTCCAGGACGGTCACGGCGCATCCCTGCTCGGCTTCACCCCACAGGGCTTCCTCGACGGCTGGGGACCGGTGTTCTTCTTTGCGATGATCTTCGCCATCGCCATGGATTACACCGTCTTCCTCCTCGCCACCGCGAAGGAGCACTACGAGAAGTCCGGTGACGCAAAGATCGCCCAGGTCGACGGCCTCGCCCACTCCGGTCGCGTCATCCTCGCGGCAGCAGCGGTCATGGTCGCGGTGTTCTTCACCTTCGCGCTCTCCGACCCGCTGCCACCGAAAGAAATGGGCATCATTCTCGGCGTCGCAGTCCTACTCGACGCAGTGCTGATCAGGCTCATCCTGCTCCCGGTGATGCTGCGCCTGACCGGCCACGCGGCCTGGTGGTCACCGGCATGGCTCCGCAAGGTTCTGCCGTCCATCAGCTTTTCCCACTGACATTTTTGTACAGAAGATCGGAGAGAAAAATGATCGACAAGTTCTCGGGCTGGCCCATCGAACGCACCGTTCCCGCCCTCGCGGCCGCCGTTGTCACCACCGGTCTGGTCCTCGGCGAAACCAGCTCCCCACGCTGGCGGTTCCTGAGCGCCTTCGCCGCAGCAAACCTGGGCCTCTACGCTGCAGTCGGATGGTGCCCGGCAAGCCTGCTCCTCTCCAAGGCCGGCGTGCCCAGTCTTCGTAACGCTCGAAACGGGTAGTCCTTTTACAAGGGCCGCTCACAACCGAAAGGAACCACTTATGAACATTGCACTATCGACCACATTGACCGATACCGACTTCGACACCGCCGTCACAAAAACCAAAGAGGCACTCTCCGCGCAAGGCTTCGGCGTCCTCACCGAAATCGACATGCAGGCCACCCTGAAAGCCAAGCTCGGCGAAGACATGGAGCAGTACCTGATCCTCGGCGCCTGTAACCCGAACCTCGCCCACCGCGCGGTCGGCGTCATGCCCCAGATCGGACTGCTGCTCCCCTGCAACGTCCTCGTCCGCGCCGACACCAACACCGCAGGATCGTTCCTCGTCGAGGCAATGAACCCTGCCATCATGGTCGAGGTCACCGGCGAAGCCGAACTGTCCTCCGTCGCACAGGAAGCGACGACCAAGCTGCAGGCAGCGATCTCCGCCCTCGGCGGCAAGAACTCCTGATCCAACCGACGGGGGCGGCCAGGTTCATCCTGGCCGCCCCCGTCTGCGTCCTAGGACGCAGGCACTACAGCTAGCGATCTGCGCGGCGGAGCGCGATGACGTTGTCGGTCACCGTGGCTCTCTGCCCGTCGGGTCCCGATGCGGTTCGCTGCGCTGCTTCGACGCGTATCGGTTGCCAGTGGTTCTCGTCGAGGCCGAGCTTTTCCAGGGTGTCCTGTGGTGTCGGGAACCGAACGTCGGGGTCTTGGTTCCAGGACCAGGGGGCAGTCGAAGCATGATCGACGATCAGAAGCAGACCCTGCATTGCGACGCTCTCTGCCGCTCTGCGGAGGACCTGCTCCCTGGGGATGTCGATCGGGGTGTGGGAGTACTGTGCGGACACCAGATCGAACGATCCGTTTGGCAGAGACTGCGATACGTCGCATTTCTCGAAGGTCACGTTGGCGGTGAGGCCCCGTTCAGCAGCTTGGGCGCGGGCGCGTTCGAGGACAGTGGCAGAAACATCGACCGCTGTGACCTTCCATCCTTTGCCTGCGAGCCAGAGTGCGTCCCCGCCTTCGCCGCAACCGATATCCAATACCGACCCCGGAGTCAGGTCGGCAGTGATATCGGCGAGCACGGCATTGGGTAGACCGCTCCATGGTCGAATGTTCCTCTGGTAGTGCGGTTCCCAGAAAGACTCGGACGCGGGGCGTGGGACGGTAGAGCCATCTTCATGTGTCGTCACTGTCATACCTTCGCTTCGGTGGAGAATCCATGACGTCGGGCGCCCAGAACTCGTTCGCACACTTCCGCTTCTGCCGCGGCGGAGAACACATCAGGTGCCGTCGGGGCAGTTCGCCTCTCGGCGACGGCGCGACGCACATCCTCGTCGAGGAGGCTCGCATTGATCGCCGCCGCTGCGGTGAAACCTGCCGCTGCCGAATTGATCACTCCGGCATACATATCGGTGACATTTCCGGCCACCCATACGCCGGGCACCTGCGTAGCTCCGCTCGAATCTGCGGCGAACACGGAGCCGAGGAGCGCCTCACCCGCTCGCTGTTCGGTTGGATTCAGTTCGAGTGACTCGAGCACCTCGGAGTGCGCGGAGAAAAGCGGCGCAACCACCAAGGCTTGGCAGGCGAGTGTGTCGCCTGACCCCAACCTGACACCCGTCATGCGGTCGTCGTCGACGAGCACGTCGGTGACGAGGCCGTCGATCACCGAGATTCCGCGGGCGGCGAGCGCTTCCCACTGCTCCTCGGTCGGTTCCGGAGCTGTGTGCAAAAACAAGGTGACATCATCACTGAGCTGACGGAACATCAGTGCCTGATGCACGGCGGCCGGCCCGGTACCGAGGACCCCGATGGCCTGGTCCCGCACTTCCCATCCATGGCAGTACGGGCAGTGCAGCACATCACGGCCCCACCGCTCACTCAGTCCAGCGATGTCGGGGAGTGTGTCGGTGAGTCCGGTGGCGACCAGAAGCTTACGGGCGCGCACCCTCTGCCCGTCGGTCAGATCGACTGCGAAGCCAGTCTCGGTGCGCTGGGCAGCAACAGCACTTCCGCAGATCACCGTACCGCCGTAGGACATCAGTTCGTCTCTACCGACAGCAGTCAACTCCGTCGCGGAGATGCCGTCCCGAGTCAGGAAATTGTGTACTCCTTCGGCGGGCGCGTTGCGGGGGTGTCCGGCATCGATGACGATCACCGAGCGTCGGGAACGCGCCAGTGTCACCGCTGCGCTCAAGCCGGCGGCACCACCACCGATCACTGCAACATCCCAGGTAAGGGATCTATTGTTCATGTCTTGTCCGGTCATTGTGCAAATATGAACTGCCCACATCCTCGGCGACAAGTTCTCTTGCTGAGCTGTCAAGATGAAGGCATGAACTCCGACATGAGCACCTACTTGGAGCAGACCATCAGCGCAGTCGGGCCCCGGCTACGGGTCCTGCGCAAACAACGAGAGACCACACTCGCCGACCTCTCCGCGGCCACCGGGATCTCCGAGAGCACCCTGTCTCGGTTGGAGTCGGGGCAGCGCCAACCCACCCTCGAGCAACTACTCGCACTGGCGAGGACGTACCGAATGCAGGTCGACGAACTGATCGGCGGCCCGTTGACAGGCGACCCGCGGGTTCACCTGCAGCCAGTGACCCGCTACGGGATGACATGGCTCCCGCTCACTCGCCGCGCCGGCGGAGTACAGGCGCACAAGCTCATCATCCCGGCGGCACGGTTCGGCGATACGCCGATACCTTCCTCCCACGAAGGGTACGAATGGCTGTACATACTCAACGGACGGGTCCGACTCGTTCTCGGCGACCAAGATCTGATACTCGTCCCCGGTGAAGCAGCCGAATTCGATACCCATGTCCCGCACTGGTTTTCCACCGCAGCCGACGCATCCGCCGAACTGATCATCCTCTTCGGCCAGCAAGGTGAGCGCGCACACCTTCGTGCCCGATCGGAGCAATGACGCCCGAGGAGATGACACAACCGCCCGGAACGCTGCTGCTCAGAGGGCGTCATCACCGCCTTCTATGCCCCCAGGGGTACTATGGAGGAACACCCAGCACAATCCGAAGGAGTCCGACATGAACGGCGACCAAGACAGCATCGCATTGGTACTCAACCGACTGCGACGCGCCCATGGCCAACTCGCCGGCGTGATCGGCATGATCGAAAACGGACGCGACTGCAAAGACGTTGTCACCCAGCTCGCCGCCGTCTCCCGCGCACTCGACAAAGCCGGATTCAAAATCGTCGCCACCGGCCTACGCGAATGCATCACCGGCGAGACCGCCGACAACACCGAACCGATGACCGAAGCCGAACTCGAGAAGCTCTTCCTCGCGCTGGCTTGATCGTCTGGAAGTGGCTGACGGGGCCCTCGCGGTACTGGTAGCAGTGGTGTGCTCAGTGATCCTCTCCACCTTCACGCCACCCGTCGTCCTCTTCCCGTCTACGCACTGACCTCTGCCGCCTTGCGGTTCCTGGGCGCACTATGACTCGTACTCGCACGGATCGGCTGGTTCCGCAGTTGCACCGGCCATAGTCGTGATCACAGCCGCACTCGTCTTGTTGTCCGTACCTTCGAAAGGCGCATTCGCGGTATCGAAGGGCATACTGGAAACCGTCGCCCAGGACTGCACGAAATCCACGGGCAGCCTCCGAATCGAGGCATGCGCGGTCCGTTCGGTCCGCCCCACCGACAGCGGATGCCTGTCCTTCATCGTGGGCGGCCTCATCGACTCGACCGGCTTGGCCTACCTACCCGACGGCGCGCCCTACCTCGGCGAAACGCGTCGCGACGGAGACATCGGTTACGAACAATACGATGGCGATTGATACCGGTTCGTTCAGTTATTCCGACCCGCGAGCCCGTGTTTCTGTGGGCCACAACCACAACTATTCGGCAACTCTGGTAATTCTAACTAGTGAATGGACTGGGGAATAGCTCGATACTTAGCGTCTGAACACCATCCACTCTTTTACACCACCCGAAACGGGCATATCGGTCCATTCTCAGTTTTCGCGCCAGCCGCATTTGTTCGCTACTCTCGAGAGGAATACACACCTCGAAGGGATCTCGCACCGTGGCGAAGCAAGTAATCTATGAATTGGTCGACGACATCGACGGCACAGCGATCGACGAGGGCGAAGGCGAATCGATCGAGTTCTCCCTCGACGGCGTCGACTACGTCATCGACCTGAAAACCAAGAACGCCAACGAATTCCGCAAGCGGCTCGAACTGTACGTCGGACACGCAACCCGCGTCGGCGGCCGCAAGCGCAAAGTAGCATCAGCCGGCGTCGCACCGAAGGCCGCATCTTCCTCGGCACCGACGACCAAACGCGACCCCGCTCAAACCCGTGCAATTCGCCAGTGGGCATCGGACGGCGGCTATGAGATCAACGATCGCGGACGCATTCCCGCCGACATCGTCGAAGCATACGAAACAGCAAACGCCAGCTAGATTCCGACGCGCCTGGCCTGCCTACTGGTCAGCCAGGTGCCTCGAGTCGGCATGACAAAGACCACAATTTCTATTTCGGTAGCCGTTGTTCGCGGGAATTGTTCGGTATTTGTGTGCTGACCCTGTTCGTTCGCCCCCGCCCCCATCGCTTCAATGGTCCACTCATACGATCAGATAACTCGAGGGCGCCATTCAAGCGATCAGGGGCCGGCCACGCGAAGCAGGTCAGCTCTTCGGGTACTTGTACAGGCCTTCTCCGGTGGAGATGCCCAGCTTTCCCTTGTCGATGTAGTTCTCCTTCAGGAAAGCAGCCAACCGTCGCTGATCTTCGTTGCCCTGAGAGGCGATGTTGTACGGCGTCGTGAGTCCGATGATGTCGTAGATCTGGCATGGGCCGAGCGGAGCGCCGGTTGCGATGCGCCACGTCTTGTCGATCATTTCCGGATCGGAGACTCCGTCGACGAGGAGGAGTCCGGCCGCGTCGAGGAACGGTACGAGGAGGGAATTGAGCACGTAGCCGGGCTGTTCCTTCTTCAGTTCGATCGGGACCATGCCGATTGCGGATGCAAAGTCGACGACTGTCCGGTACACCGCGGGGTCGGTCTTCGAGGTGCCCATCACCTCGGCGGTGTTGCGAACCCAGATCTGGTTGGCGAAGTGCAGGGCGAGGAACTTCTCCGGACGACCGGTGGAGTCCATGAAGTCGCTGGGAAGCAGCGTCGAAGAGTTCGTCGCGAAGATCGTGTGTTCGGGGGCGAAACCGCCGATCTTGGAGTAGGTATCGCGCTTGATCTCGAGGTCCTCGGGAACGGCCTCGATGACCAAGTCTGCGGCCTGTACAGCTTCCTCCAGGTTCGACGACAGAGTGATCCGCTCCAGCACGGCCTCTGCCTTGCCGTCGGCCGCACCCTCGACCTGCTGGGTATACACCTTGACCAGCTTGTCGAACTGCACCTTCGCCTTGGCCAACGCCTCGTCGTCGATGTCATATGCTACGACCGAAAATCCATGGTAGGCGGTCTGATACGCGATCTGCGACCCGAGAACGCCTGTCCCCAATACCGTCACGTTGGTGATGTCAGTCATCTGATGGTCTCCTCTGCAATTCATTCGTCATCGTTCACCGAGCGATGTCAAAGATTCACCGCGGGAGAGGGTGTGGCACACACACTTGCTCTCCTACGGAGTTCAGCCAGCTCTCAACATACGCCAGATTCTCGATCGAGGCCGAGCATCGAATGTTCGAGAGATCCGGCACGGATGCAATCGTCGGCGAAACTCTTTGTCCATCAACGTCACTAACAACAAGGCCGAGATTCGGATCATTCCGAATCGGGGGCATGACCGTTGACACACACGGACCATCGCGACGGGACGCCGGATACCGATTCGCGTCGCTGGCCTGGGACCTGGCGCAACACCCTGGAGCAGGCCCGACCGCACAGCGCGTCGTCGACCTCGCGGTCACGACCATGAGTTGCGTCGGCGCCGCGGTGACCACCCTTCGCGCCAACGGTCGGCTACGGATCATTGCGGCCAGCGATCGACGAACGGTCGCCGAGGCCGCCGAGGTCGCCGATCGCACAGGCCAGTCCGCCACCAAAGCCGTTCTTGCAACCAAGGGCACCATCGTGAACAATGATGTCGAGAACGATCCGCGGTGGGCACAGTATCGAGAACTGATGACCAAGCAGACTTCGATCCGGTCGACCGCGAGCTTCTATCTGATCCTCGGCGGCGTCGAGCTGGGTGTCATGGGCTTCTACAGCGCCCGCAAGGACTTCTTCACCGACGAGATCCTCTACGACTGCGCCATCTACGCCGACCACGCCGCCGTGGCACTGAAAAATGCCGACGCAGGCGACCGCAACGATCAGCTGTCGATGGCGGTGGACACCAACCGCGAAATCGGGATCGCCGTCGGGATAGTCATGAGCCGGTACAAGCTCACCCGGGACGCCGCGTTCGACATGCTGGTCGTGGCCTCCTCGCACACCAACCACAAGTTACGGGACGTCGCGGCCGAGACAGCCTCCACCGGGAACGTCCCGACCTGGCGGCCGAAAGCCCTCGCTCCATAGGTGCTGCGCGGGGCGCCTGACGACGGCGGTGTAGATCCCCGCCACCAATGCTGCGATCGCTGCCGCCCATCCGACGCGGGCATTGATTACGTCACCGGCGAGGCGGCCCTGGGCAATCCACATCAATCCCCAGACGATCCCGATCGTCGGCGCGAGAGCGCCCGAAGAGTACGTGGCCACCCCGACTGCCACCAGAGCTGCAAGGATCAGGACTGCCACTGCCCAGAAGGTGGCTCCGCCGGTGACGCCGAGGTAGACGAGCCATGCCGTCACGTTCGTGATGGTCGCCACGCACACCCAGCCGAGGTAGACGCCCATCATTCCGTCCGTGATCACCGCGTCCAGCCGGTTCTCGGGGCGCTGCTGCTGAAGGAGGACGAACACGCGGGCGAGGACCGCGAGCAGCGCTGCGATGACGAACACGCTCAGCCACAGCAGTCCCACCTGAATGGTCAGGATCCATGCGGCGTTGAGGAGCATGGACGCCGCAATCGGCAGTCGGAGGGGACGGTGGCGCTCGCTTCGCCCGGGCAGCGCCTGCCACACCGCGTACGCGAAGAATCCTGAGTAGATGACCGTCCAGATCGAAAATGCAGTCCCAGCAGGCGCGACGAGCGTAGACGTGGCGCTGAGCGCACCGCCTGCGGCTTCTGCGATGGGAGTGCCAACCCACGCACCCGAGCCGATGAACGAACCGATGACCGCCGCAATGGCGCTGACTATTACCCCGACCTTCATAACGGGTCAATGCTCGGATCGACCGTTCGCAAACGGGCATCAGGTACACAAGCGCTGCGCATTTTCATCGAATCTCCCGCGTCATGTTCGCCTAAGGGGAGCCCTGAGCGGCATTTCTGCTGGTCAATACGCTTGCGCGGCCGGGAGGTACGGGCCGGAGCCGCAGGTTTGCATCACGCCAGGTGAACGGTGGCCGTCGCCCGGTGTCCGAAGATGCGCTTGCCCTCGAAGGTCGCGCCCAGCGAAATCACTGCCGTACGACTGTCCGCGTCGAGCGATTTGATCTTGCCAGTGAACAGGATTTCCGCGGCGCGATGCGGGTCGACGGGTATCGGTGCAGTGAAGCGGACCGTGTAGTCCTTGACCGCGCCCGGATCACCCAACCATGACGTGATGTAGCCGCCGCCGAGCCCCATCGTCAACATCCCATGTGCCAAAACATTTTTCAGGTCGACGAGCTTGGCAAACCCATCGCTCCAGTGGATCGGGTTGGCGTCTCCGGCGACACCCGCATAGTTCACGAGATCGCCGCGAGTGAGTCGAAAGACCTTCTCCGGCAACATATCTCCCACAGTGACGTCTTCGAACTTCACCGAAGGTGCAGAGCGATGATCCACCAGCACGAGTGGCGGATGCTCCACCTGCTCCTCTTCCTCGTGCATGGTGGCGTTCTCACGCGCAGTCGACGGCGTAGCGCCGTGCATCACCAGATTTTCGGCGGCCTCCACGATGCCGGAGTCGACATCTCCGTCGCGGCCGATCAGGAGCGTCGTGTACGTGGTCTGTACGAGTTCGTTGCGTTGATTGGACACGATGTTCTTGGTGACCATCATGTCTTTGCCCATGACTTCTTTGTAGGAGTCGAGGGAGACGTCGCAGTACAGCTGATCGCCGGCGACGATCGGCTGGTGGAATTCGAGGATCTGATCGGTTTGCAGCATCTGCCCCAGGTCGAATCCGACTGCGATCTTCTCGAGCAACCGACGCTGCGCAAGGGTTCCGACCAAGGAGATGAAGGTCAGCGGCGCAGCCAAGCCGCTGTAGCCGAGAGCTTTGGCCGCGTCGGAGTCCCAGTGCACCGGGTTGAAATCCTGAACTGCGCGAGCGTACTCACGGACCTTCTCGCGTCCGACCTCGTAGAAGTCGCTCGCCCGGTAGTGCAGGCCCACCATGGCACGGACATGCTCCGCTGGATCGAAATTCTCAGAAGTTTTTCCAGTCATTTCTCGCAACATACCGGGCCGAGCGCCGGTAGTACACGTAGGACCGTGACCTTGTGGCAGTTCACAGCCTGCGTCAGGCGGTGCGATGCCGGGGAACGGCGTCGTAACTGTCCGGCTCGAATGGCGTGGCCGGGGGGATGCGTGTCACTGTGGTCAGTGCCCGCCGAGAGCGAGCACGCGATGCATCGGCGGCCAGCAACGCCGCCCCGTGTGCGGTCAGCGATTCCGGCATATCGGGCACGAGCACCGGCAGTCGAAGATCACGCCGAAAGACGCGGCGAAGCGAAGGGATATGTGCGCAGCCACCGACTATGACCAGCGCATTGACCGATTTCGGTGCGTCCACGATGGCACTGGCGGTCCAGTCCTCGATCGACCGTACCGAGCGGTCGACGATATCGTCGAAAGAGCTGCGCCACAACCGAACCGGTCCGCCGACGAACGGTCCGGTCACCTCCGCCACGCGCAGGCTCGACAACTGCTCACGAGCGAACCGAATGGCAACGCTGAGACTGGCTAGTGCCGAGGCGGATACCAACTCGTCGGCACCGTAGGTGGCAAGTAGGTAGTTGCGCACTGCCTCATCACACACCGATCCACCGAATCGAGTTGTGCGCTCCGAGCTGAAAACCTGACCGGTGGCGGGATCGGCAATCGACACGGTCGTCCCCGAAGCACCGACGTCGCAGAGTGCGACCGTGCGCAGACCCTCGAGCTGTCCACTGCCGCGCAGAAACCTCAGCTGAGCGCCGAGTTCGGAGACGACCATGAACCCATCGGCCTTGTGCATCGAATACGCCGAGGTCAGGGGCCTGCTCGCCGGATCGTCCGGGACAGCGAGAACGGTATCCGCGGCGTCAACATCTTGCACCTTCGCCATGGAGTCCAACAGGCCGAGAGCCGCGGCGACGTGCTCGAACGGCTCGAACAACCGCGCGACGTTGACCGATCGCACCGAATCGTCCGCTGTATCGAGAGCTGTAGCCCGGGCGGCCGAAGAGCCCACTGACACCCCAAGCACCGTTTTCATGGCTTCCTCGACTCCACTATGACTGACCAGATGTAGAGACCATAGCTGTGAAATCAGTCCGTGGGTAGGCTTCGGTGCCGTCGAAGATTCTTGAAGTATGTTTCGGTCCGTACGCGGCTACTCCGGAGTCGGCTCGGGCTCCTCAGCCGTCGTCGGTTGGGGCGCGATCGTGGTGGGCGTGGGGTCCAGGGTGGGCTCGACCGACGTTTCCACCGGCGGGTGGTCCACGTCCGTCGGTTCGACGCCGCCACCACCTGGAAATGTCGACGTGGCCGTAGGCACAGAGGTAGGCGCATTCGTCGCAGCCGGCGGAAGATATGGCCGTGGTCGTTCGACCCCTACGACAGGGGGTTGTAAACCATCGACGGGCGGAAGCAATTCTGGTCCGACGGCAGGGTCAACCACTGGATCCTGGACTGACGGCGGCACCTGTGCCGGAGGAACCGAATCATCTGCCGCCGGAGTCGACGTCGCGTACGGCGCATCCGGCGTATCGACCGAGTCGGCAGGGATGACCGTTCTGGTATCCACCGCAGGGTCCACCGTCATCGCCAACGCACTGACTCCCCCGAGCGCCGCCAACATCAAGGCGCCGACGGCAGCGACCTGCCAGATCCTGCGACGAGGACCGGACGCCGCCACGGTACGCCGGGCCGGACTCACCGGATCCAGTACGCCGACCAACAAGGCTGCAGCGACATCGAGCGGTAACCCGTCGACGAGGTGGGAATCGAAGATGTCGACGACGATCAGCGGCTGCGCCTCCGACGCAGCGACCGCGTCGATGACGACCTGGCACTGCATCACGTTCTCGCAGACAACGGCAGCACCGGTGACCGTGAGACCGCTCTGCAGAGCTTGAATTCTGGTCGATCCCAGTGCTGTGGCAACCGCCTGGCCGATACCGTCGGGCACTGCTTCGACCGACACGACGCGGGTAGCTACCGGCCCGAGCTCGGGTAGATCCGCGTCGACCAGGGACGCCGTCACCTCGAAGGTACTGACGTGCACGCCGAGAGCTATACGCACGACAGACCTCCCCCCTTCCCGTTTTCCCCGAAAATTTCTATTGCTCGAAAGGTTTTGTGTCCAAGAATACAGTCGCCTTCCAGTTTTTCGTTAGTTGTTCACACATCAATTTTCGACACTTCGGCCCGAGCAGCCTCGGCCGCCGCGACCTCCTGGGCATAGAGCACACCGAAAGTGAAGCCGTTCTCTCCCGGAGTCACCCCCGCCTTCCGTCCGAGCTCGAGCAGCTTCTGTGCAGCTACGACCGCATCCTGATGCTCGCCGAGCACTTCCTGGACCGCCTCGTATCGCTCGATCCGAACCTTTGCTTCCTTCTTCCCGACGATCGGCTTGACCAACTCGGCGGCGTACCTGGCACGC
Source organism: Rhodococcus sp. 1168 (assembly GCF_002091955.1). GTDB lineage: Bacteria > Actinomycetota > Actinomycetes > Mycobacteriales > Mycobacteriaceae > Rhodococcoides. The sequence continues at coordinate 99,545 of NZ_MKKY01000079.1, forward strand.
TTACCCGCCTTGCGGGCCCGGTGCAGTGCCTCATCGTCACCCCCAGCTACTGCTGCAGCAACGCGCCTACGCACCTTGCGTCCTGCCTTACGCGCAAGTCGATCGAGTTCTTCGGCATCGACGTCCTCAGCCCCTGCCGCTGCCGGGAATGCGCGCGAGAGGTCGCCGAGACTCGTCAGCAGGGCCCGGTAACGATCTCCGTCCAACTCCGTTGTGATGATCGCTCGGTGGCGAATCTGTTCGGCCAACAGATCATTCTCGATCCGCGCGGCAACCGGGCCCAGTACCAGCTCCGGCGCCAGCTCGTGCACCGCGTCGGACAAGCGGGAACGCAGCACCTGCCGATCCCTGACCTCACCGAGAAGTCCTGCATACCAAGCCAACTCGGAATCCAGCATCGAAGCAGTGTCCTCGTCGAACAAGGCACCGAAGACACGCAGTGTGCTCCGGTAGCGTCGAATCGCAACGCGCGTGGAATGGATCGGATCGAGTCCCCGACGCAGATACACATCGCCGGCGAAGATGGCCTGCGCCTGCTCGTCGAGGTAGTCGACCAGGACCGCGAGCTCCGGCACCTGAGTCTTCTCCAGGTTTACCGCCAACGCGCGATGCAGCTTCGACGGGTGTGTGCCCCGCTGAGCCCCGGCGGTGAGCAGCGTCTTACCGAAAAGCTTCAGCGTCGCTTCGGACCCCGCCGCACCCAACTCGACTTCCAGCTCGCGCCAGCGGTGGCCGGGGACGCCTTCGGCTTGGACGCCGACCGAATCGTCGGCGAGCTCGGCGAGGACGGATCCGTCCGAGGCAGTGAATACATGCCGTCGCCGCCTCGACGTCAGGGTGGCAACGGTGACCAACGGCTTACCGAGGGCGACGCCTGCGAGCACGCTCGCAAGCTCATCCGGGACCTGCGCGTCTTCACCGCTACCGAGTGGCAGCCGGATCTCGGTGCGTGCCTTGTCGGCGGGGACTTTCACGTGCCAGCCCGTGTCGGAGTCTCCGCGCCGACGCCGCAGCGTGATGCCGCGCCGGAGTAGATCGAGACCGGGTGTATCGAAGTAGCTGCTGATCAGCTCCACCTCCGATACGTCGATCGCTCCGCCTTTCGGAATCAGTTCGGTGAGGGAGGGAAGTACGAAGTCCGAGGTCGCGTCGTATTTGTCCTCGCGCTCGGTCTGTATCGAAGCCATGTCCGCCAGTGTGCCCGACAGGCCAGATCAGTCGACCGGTGACTGGACGAAGTTCAGGTACGCCTTCGACGGAGTCGGGCCTCGTTGCCCCTGGTACTTCGAACCGGTCGTCGCGCTGCCGTAGGGATGCTCGGCCGGGCTGGACAGCCGGAACAAACACAGTTGGCCGATTTTCATGCCGGGCCAGAGCGTGATCGGAAGGTTCGCCACGTTGGACAGCTCGAGGGTGATGTGGCCGCTGAAACCCGGGTCGATGAATCCGGCCGTCGAGTGCGTCAGCAACCCGAGGCGACCGAGCGAGCTCTTGCCTTCGAGTCGTCCCGCCAGGTAGTCGGGAAAGGTGGTCAGCTCTAGTGTCGAGCCGAGAACGAACTCCCCGGGATGCAATACGAACGGCTCGCCTTCGGCGGGTTCGACCAAGGTGGTCAGCTCGTCCTGCTGCTTCGACGGATCGATATGGGTATACCGAGTGTTGTTGAAAACGCGGAAGAGCTTGTCGAGACGTACATCGACACTCGACGGCTGAACCATCGAGTCGTCGAACGGCTCGATCCCCAAGTTGCCGGTGGACACTTCGGTACGGATATCGCGGTCGGAGAGCAGCACACCCCGCAGGCTATCGCGCCCACCGCTGAGGTTCGGTGGTGGCCGTGTGTCGAGCACCCCGCTTTCGTCACTTCATCTTGCCGAACAGCGGGACTTACACACCAAAATGATCAAGATCAACCTCGGATGGATTCGACTTCGGTTCTCGACACTGCGGTCAGGGAGCAGAAGACGAACATCGGCGTAGGTGATGCACTGGACGGTATGGTCCACTCGGGCTTACCCGGGGTGGGTTGTCGAGGCTGAAGTTCGAGGTCAAGGGGATGGGAATGCGCGACATACGAAGTTTCGACGCGCTCGTCACCGACGTCGCCTCGGACCTCATCGGTGTCGATGGGTCTTCGGTATCGACCGCATACACCCGAGTGCTACGCACGCTCGTCAAGTTCTTCGATGTCCACGCCGGATACCTTCGACACACCGACCACCGGAATCGATCGACGGTGATGATTGCCGAATGGCCTCCGAGACCCGATGCGCCCGAGCCCGATCCACTCGGCATCATCTATTTTGCCGACGCCGACGTGGTCTTCGCCGCGTGCGAACATCTGGTACACCCCAAGGTGTTCCGCCGACCAGTCGATGATGAGGAACTTCACCTGCGGATCGAAGCAGCCTTCGGATACACCGTCGCCTCCATGGCGGTAGTTCCTCTCGTCCAAGAGAAGTCGATCGGATGGGTCGGCCTCATCAAAAGCCACGACCGCACGTGGTCCGAGGGCGAAATCAACGCACTCGTCGCCATCGCGTCGATGCTCACGCAGGTTCACGCCCGCATCCGGGCCGAGGAATCGCTGCGTCTCGCCGCCGAAAGCGACGCCCTGACCGGGCTGGCGAATCGGAGAAAGTGCACCGATGACCTTCGCCGCCGCCTTTCCTCCGGCACCGGACCTCTCACCCTGCTGTTTCTCGATCTGGATCGACTCAAAGCACTCAACGATTTCTACGGCCACTCGGCAGGCGACGAATATCTCCGCGCGCTGGCCGACACCCTCAGAGCAGTCCTCGCACCGGAAGCCACCATCGCCCGATGGGGTGGGGACGAGTTCGTCGTCGTCATGCAACCCTCGATGCTCGACGGCAAACCGACGTCGCCGTACAACCTGGCGCTACGAGTCCTCGACGCAGTGGCCGCTACGCGGGTAACGATCGCCGGCGACGAAATTACTCGCACCGCAAGTATCGGCGTCACCACCGTGACCCCTGGCGTGGGAAGCGTCGACGACGTTATCGCCAATGCCGATCAGGCTGCGCTGGTAGCCAAGCATCGGGGCGGAAACAGTGCCGTACTGTTCGATTCGACCATCCGCGCGAATACCGCACTGCGTAACGACGTCGAACTCCATCTCCAGGCTGCCATTTCGAATGGCGATCTCGTGCTGCACTTCCAACCCGAGGTCGATCTCAGAACCGGTGAAATCACCGCCGTCGAGGCACTCGTGCGTTGGCAACACCCCACTAGAGGGCTCCTTCCCCCGAGCGACTTCATCGATATCGCGGAGTCCTCGGAACTCGCAACCGGACTGGGCCGATGGGTGCTCGTGGACGCTGTACGCGCATACTCCGACTGGGCATCTCGCATCCCCGGCCTCGACATCGTGCTGCGCGTGGACATCTCACCCGCGCAGCTCCTCGCCACCGAGTTCGTCACCGTCGTCGCGCAAGCACTCGACGACGGTTGCGTACCGCCGACCGGACTGTGTCTGGAGATAACCGAAAACGCTGTCCTGCAAGATACTGGCCAGACTGCCAAGATTCTGACCACGCTCCGCGAGCTGGGTGTCGGTATCGCGATCGACGACTTCGGCACCGGATTCAGCTCTCTCGCACACCTGAAGGTGCTGCCGTTGGATGCCCTCAAAATCGATGGCGAGTTCGTGAAAAATCTCGATTCCGACACCAACGATCAAGCGATCGTCAGAGCCATAGCAAACCTCGCCGCAGCCTTCGGGCTCGAACTGCTCGCCGAGGGTGTCGAGACCGAGGCCGCGAAATCAGCGTTGCTGGCCGTGGGTTGTGATCGGGCGCAGGGCTATCTGTTCTCGCGGCCGGTACCGGAAGCGGAGATGCTCGAGATGTTGGCGCGGGGAGCCATCCACTGACCACTCCAGGCTCGATCGACCACAGTGGGTTAAAGTCTCGTTAGCCGGGGGGCCGGAGGCAGGAGAGGGCACTGAATCGACGCCGAGACCTCGATGTCGTCGTAACCGACGTCGCGACTACCCTCATGCGCGTGGACGCCGAATCGGCCCACGAGACATATCCATCGATCCTCCGCGGCCTGGCCTTCGAACTGGAACTCGAGTCGGCGTTTCTACGCTTGACCGATATCGATACTCGGACAAGCATTCTCGTAGCCGAATGGCCGCCGAAAATCGGAATAACCTACCCGGACCAGTCGACGGTCGCGTACCGGGACGGCCCAGATCCGATCCTCGCTCTCGCCGCAACGATGAAGGACGTCACCGTAGTGTCCACGGCCGGAGACTACGCGGAACAACTCGACGGGCTTGCACCCGAGAAGGTTCCGCTCGTGGTGATCCCCCTGGTCGCCGGAGGCGTCGACGTGGGGGTCCTCGGCTTCGCCAAGACTGCCGGGCGCATCTGGACCGAGTGCGAATTGAGCTCGCTGCGATCGGTTGCTTTGTTGATGACACAGCTGCAGGCGCGAGTGGACGCGGAGAACCGTTCCCGTTTCGCAGCCACGCACGACGAACTCACCGGGATGTCGAACCGCAGAGCGCTGTTGAATCATCTGAGCGCGCGCCTGGAGGAACCCGGCTGCGGCCCGGTGGCAGTGCTGTTTCTCGACCTCGACCAGCTGAAGTCTTTGAACGACTTCCTCGGCCATTCGACCGGCGACGAATACATCCGTGACGTCGCCGAGACAGTGCGCAGAGATCTTGGATCCAAGGATGTGATCGCCCGCTTGGGGGGCGACGAGTTCGTCGTCGTACTCGCAGGCCCGACAGACGAATTCATCGCCAACTTGGCAGCCGAAGCGATACTGATGGCAATCGACGGGATCGATATGCCCCTCGCCGATCTGCGTCGGCGTGCCCGGATCGGCATCATGATGGCCCAACCCGGTCGCATCACGGCTGAACGTGCCTTACGGTGCGCGGACCAGGCTGCGCTCATCGCGAAGATCGGCGGTACCGACAACATCGAGCACTTCACCGAATCGGTGCGGGCACAGAGCGAGCTGCGAAGCGACGTCGAAGTGCACTTGCGTGACGCGATCGAAGGCGACGCCCTCGTTCTGCATTACCAACCCGAAGTCGACCTCGACAGCGGACAGATCACCGCGGTGGAAGCTCTCGTCCGCTGGCAACACCCGGTGCGCGGACTTCTGCCGCCGAGCGCATTCATCCCCGTCGCCGAAGCGACCAACCTCGCACCGGAATTGGGGCGGTGGGTGGTGGACAGAGCGTGCCGCACGTTGTCCGAATGGCAGTCGACGTTGCCGTCCCTCGATATCTCCATGCGCGTCAACGTCTCCCCGGCGCAGCTCGTAGAACGCGATTTCGTCGGAACCGTCGAGGCAGTACTTCGGCGATACGGGGTCGAAGGCCCACAATTGTGCCTCGAGATCACCGAGGTCGCCGTCGTCAACGACGTGGACCGCACCCGAAAGACGCTCTTCGGCCTGCACCAACTGGGCGTTCGCATCGCCATCGACGATTTCGGAACCGGTTACAGCGCACTGTCACAGCTGAAGGAACTCGAAGTCGATGCGCTCAAGATCGACCGCTCCTTCGTCACCGACCTCGGAGCAGGCGACGCCAACGACCTCGCCATCGTCGAATCCGTCGTCGGGCTCGCCGACGCCTTCGGCCTCGATGTCATCGCAGAAGGCGTCGAGACCACCGCGGCGGTCGATGTCCTCCAGGCGCTCGGTTGCACGCGGGCGCAGGGGTACCTCATTTCCCGTCCGGTGCCCGCTGCCGAGACGCTCGAGCTCCTTCGCGCCGGGACCATCGAGTTCTGACTGCCGCCGGCGGCTGCTAGAGTATGTCCGCGTGGCCTCAGGGCTGCCAAGCCGGTGTAGTTCATTGGTAGAATGCGACCTTCCCAAGGTTGAGAGGCGGGTTCGATTCCCGTCACCGGCTCAATTGCGACCACAACCCAAACAGGATAAAACCTGATTTCGGCTCGATAAACGAGATTTCTGTCCGAAACATCTTCGGACAATAACCCCCGAATCACGTATTTGATCTTTTTTCCCGTTCACCCCGTTGATATCCACTCCTTCGTGCTAAAACTTCTGACGTGCCTGTTGTTTCCCCCGACAATTGCCATGACAGGAATAGAGCATGAACTGGATCGCATTATTGTTGTCCGCATTGATGTGGACGCCCGGGGCACCCCCTGCCCCCACTCCCACCCCGACTCCAACCCCGACTACGCCGGTTCCGACCACGACCACGACCACTCCCCCTCCCGCGCCACCGGTACAAGGTGGAGTGCTGTGGGAAGACTCGTTCAACGGCACCGGAGCCGTGGACGCCAGCAAGTGGACATTCCAAACCGGCAGGTGGGGTGCAAGTTCCGGCGAACAGCAGTACTACACCAACTCGACGTCCAACGCGTCGATGAGCAATGGCGCCCTGCAGATCACCGCTCGGCGCGAGAATCCACCCGACGGGGTGCGCGCACCCGACAACATCACGAGCGCACGCGTCGTAAGCTTCGGAAAACAATCCGTAACCCCGCCGGTTCGAATAGAAGCATCCATAAAGATGCCAAGAGCCGCTGGATTACTTCCGGCATTCTGGTTATTGGGCTTGGAACCGGGACATGAATACGATTGGCCGCGTCAGGGTGAAATCGACATCGTAGAAATTCCAGGAACCAATGGCCCATCCTTCAATCTGCATGGTCCATCGCGCAGCAATTCTTCGGTGGACGTCAAAGCCGGCGGCGACACCGCTCCCCTGTCCGACGCTTTTCACACCTACCGCGTCGACTGGATGACCGACAGGATCACCTGGTTCATCGACGGGGTAGCCAAGTATTCGCTGACCAAGGCCCAGTACGAAGCGAAGGGCGGCAACTGGACTCCGTTCTCGGGCGCCTTCCCGCACTACGTGCTTCTCAACGTGGCAGTCGGCAACAACTGGGTAGGTAAGGTCCCCGCCTCGACGCCGTTCCCGCAGACGATGAGTGTCGACTGGATCAAAGCGAGCCGAATTTCCTGACCACGGTCACGTTTGTGACCCATCCCACCAACTACCCCCGCTCATTGGGACATAACACACAATTGGGCATAGCATCCAGAAAGGAAGTAACCAAAGTCGAGGTGTGGCATGAAATTTCGTCTCGCGCTGAGCTTCAGCGCTGTCTGTGTTGCCTGCTCCGTAGCGGGAATGGGAATCGCGTCGGCTGCGCCGGTGATCCCGACGACACCGGGTCCGGGTCAATCCAACCACGCTGATGCGATCAGATACTCCGCGGAGAATTCCGAAGCTGTCCCACCGGGGGTCAATGATCTCGAATGTGTTCCTATGCCCGAGCACTCGGAACCGGTGATCCTGGTCCACGGAACCGATGCCACGGCATACTCCGACTGGGCCGGTCTCGGGCCGATGCTGAAAGCTGCGGGGTACTGCGCGTACGCGTTGAACTACGGTGCGTCACCGGACGGGACGAGCTACGGCTTCAGCGACATCGGCGGCAGCGCAGAACAACTGAAAGAGTTCACCGATTCGGTACTCGCCTCGACGGGCGCAACTTCGGTGAACCTCGTCGGTTACTCCCAGGGCGCTGCGGTCACCCGCTACTACACCAACCGCCTGGGCGGGGACGCCGTGGTGGACAAGTGGATCGGCATCGCCTCACCTACCTACGGCGGCACTGCATACGGCACCTCCCCTGTACTGCAAGCAGTTCCGGGTGGAACGAAACTGGTCGCCGGTAAGTTCGGGCCGGCACTCGTCGAACTACTGCAGGGTTCGGACTTTCTGAACCAACTCAATGACGGCGGCGACACCGTCCCCGGCGTCGAGTACACCAGCATCGCCACACGTGTCGACGAGACGATCCAGCCCTATACCAATGCGCTGCTTCGTGACCCCGGTGCCACCAACATCGTGATCCAGGACGTCTGCCCGCAGGACAACGTCGCACACTTCACCTTCACCTACGATCCGACCGCCATCGGGCTCGTCCTCGCCGCCCTCGACCCGTCCGCCGGGATCGTCGCACCCTGCGGTCCGGTCCCACTCGGTGCCGGAATTCTCGACGTCGTCATCGCGAGCAACCAGTAAATCACCGAACACCGCTGAGATTCGCGGCCGACAACTGATAAGCACGCAGACCTACGTACAGCTCCGAGCACTGAATCGGGTCGAGAAAGTCCCGACCGGTCAGCTCGCCGATCCTCCGCAAGCGATACAGCACGGTGTTGCGGTGATAATGCAACCGCGACGCGGCCTCGCTGGTCGACCCTTTGGAGCCGAACCACGCATCCAGGGTCATCAGCAGGCTGTCCCGCTCCTCTTCGGGAAGGTCGAGCAGGCGGCCGAGGATCTGCTGGGTAGCCGCCTGCGCACTGTCCGGATGCCGAGCGAGCAACAATGGCACCGGAACCTTGCCGAAGCGGGTCAGCGCACAGCCGCCCACGCGCGCACAGGTCCGCGCCAACCTCGCCTGCTCGACGGCCGTCGGCATTCCAGCCGGTGACGAGAATCCGGCACTGACCCCGATGGCCGCATCGGTGACGCCGTTGTCGATGCAGCGCAGAACCTCTTCCAGGAGAGCATCCGACGTCGCGAACAGCAGGCCGAGGGTGCCGTCGACTTCGGAGTCCCACACCGCACCGATGCCCCGCGTCGACAGTTCGACATCACGTGAGTCCGCGGAGACGACGACGAACGATCCACGATCGGGAATTCGGAAGGTCCGCACCGCGTCGGCCACGGCAGCCGGGTTCGAGACATGATCGCCGAACAGTGCCCGCACCAGCCGCCGTCGAGATTCCGCATCCTGTTCGGACAGTGTGTCCACCGTCGAGCGGTACGCCTCCGCGGCGGCGTCGGAACAGACGTCGACGAGCGCCCAGACCTGCGCCGCCATCTCGAGCAGGGCACGCGATGGTTCTCCGTCGGACCGATTCATCAACTCTTCCCAGATGAGTCGACCGCCCAGCCGAAACGCGTGCAGCAACGCGGCGAGCGGGACACCCTGCTCGGCCTTCAACCGACCCGTCGCGTGCGCCGAAGACAGATCCGGTACGCCGTGACCGGCGAGGCAACCGATCATCGCGCGCAGATTTTCCTGGCAAGCACTGCGCAATTCGTCCTCGGTCAGCAGCGAGGCCTCGAGGTAACCGTGCTCGGCGTCGAGTATGCGGCGGACCAACGTCTCGGCCAGCATCTCAGTCGAGTCGAGCAGTTGCGCAGCGAGGTCCGTCGACGCGAGCACAGTGGTCGGGGTGCCGGTTGCCATGACCGAAGCGTAGCGCCGCACATCTACGCCACGTCAACCTTCGGTTGTGCGGTGGCACAACAATGTGACCGACTTGGAGAGCGCGGGCCTATAGCGCTCACGACCAAATGAGACGACAATCACATCAACAGTGGACGTACGCGCACCCCGAGTAAAGAGAAGAGCCACCCCCTTGACCGATCGAATCGAACCCGACCTGCACATCGCGCTCACCCCCGAAGATGAGACGCACCGCCTGGTCGACGCCGCACTCGAGGAGTTGAGTGCAGGTGAGAAGAAATGGGCGACGCTGACACTGACCGCACGTCGGGAACTGCTCGAGCAAGTGCGCGACCTGACCGTCGCGCACGGCGCCGAGTGGGTCGACGCCGCGTGCTCGATCAAGGGCCTCGACCCGTCGTCGTCACTCGTCGGTGAGGAATGGATCTCCGGGCCCTACGCATTCGTCAGCGGCGCGGCCACCCTCGCACACACTCTGGCAGCCCTCGAATCCGGCACCAGCCCGCTCGCCCAGGCGCACTTCGGGTCCGCGCCCGGCGGACGCACCACGGTCCAGGTACTGCCCCTGAGCATCTTCGACTCGCTACTGCTCAACGGATTCAGCGCCGACGTGTGGCTGAAGCCTGGAATCGACGCCGAGACCGCCAAACGCACCGCAGGCCTGGCCCAACGCGATCCGGCACACACCAACGGCATCGGCGTCGTACTCGGCGCAGGCAACATCATGTCCATCGCGCCGCTGGACACCCTGTACGAACTCTTCGCCCACAATCGCGTCGTCGCGCTCAAGCTCAACCCGATCACCGACCAGTTGTTGCCGGTGCTGAGAAAAGTCCTTCGGCCGCTGATCGACGTCGGTGTCGTCCGCTTGCTCACCGGCGGAGCCGAAACCGGCACCTATCTGGTCAACCACGACCTGGTCGATCACGTACACATGACCGGTAGCTCGATCACCCACGACGCCATCGTCTTCGGGACCGGACAGACCGGAGCCGAACGCAAAGCCGCCAACGACCCGATACTGACCAAGCCGATGACGAGCGAGCTCGGTGGTGTCTCACCGACCATCGTGCTCCCCGGCGAGTGGAGCACCGCCGACATCGAATTTCAGGCCGAACACGTTGCCACACAACGCCTGCACAACGGTGGCTACAACTGCATCGCATCACAGGTGGTCGTACTGTCCTCCAACTGGAGCCAGCGCGACCAGTTCCTCGCTGCACTTCGCAAAGCACTCGATTCGGCACCGGCCCGTCGCGCGTACTATCCCGGCAGCGACACTCGCGTAGCCGGCGCCCTGGAAAATTATCCGAAGGCCTCGAAGCTCAGTGGCGGACGCGTCCTGATCGACGACATCGACCCAGGCAAAGAAGCCTCACTGTTGGAGACCGAGTACTTCGCACCCGTTCTCGGCGTCATCGAACTCCCCTACGACGGAGATCAATTCGCTGCCAAAGCAGTGACCACCGTCAACGAGGATTTCATCGGCACCCTGGGGGTCAACATCATCGCCCACCCCAAGACGATCGACCGCCTGGGCGCGAAGTTCGACTCGATGCTCGCCGAACTGAACTACGGCACGATCGCAGTGAACGCTTGGACCGGAGTCGGATTCCTCACCGCCGCCGCGTCATGGGGCGCATTCCCGGGCCACACGATCGACGACGTCCAGAGTGGAATCGGCATCGTCCACAACGCACTGCTGATCGACGGTGCCGAACGCACCGTAGTGCGCGGACCTTTCCGTCCATCTCCTCGCTCGCTGATCAACCGCGAATGGTCGATCTCCCCCAAGCCGCCATGGTTCGTCAACAACCGAACGGCCGCAACCACCGGCCGACTGTTGACCGGATTCGCCGGAAAGCCCTCCTGGGCAAAGCTTCCTGCCATCTTCGCCTCCGCCCTGCGCGGCTAGAGAAAAAGGTACATTCTTTTATGTCACAACCAGCCATCGCCGACTACGTGGTAGTCGGCGCCGGATCCTCTGGGGCGGTACTCGCCAATCGGCTCAGCGCCGACCCGCGCCACACCGTGGTGGTGCTCGAAGCGGGCCCAGAAGACAAGAACAAATTCGCTCACATCCCCGCGGCGTTCTCCAAACTGTTCCGCAGTGACGTGGATTGGAACTACGACACCGAACCGCAGCCAGAACTGCGGAACCGCAGCATCTACTGGCCCCGCGGCAAGATGATCGGCGGATCCTCGTCGATGAACGCGATGATGTGGGTCCGCGGGTTCGCCGCCGACTACGACGAGTGGGCATCACTGTCGGACTCCTCATGGTCGTTCGAGAACGTCGTACCCTACTTTCGTAAGATCGAAAGCATCGAAGCAACAAAGGAACTCGACGCGGGCACCGGCGGACCGTTGATCGTGTCGAACCAGCGCAATCCACGTGCGTTGACCGCTTCCTTCCTCGACGCCGTCCAGGAAGCCGGATACCCGGTCGAAACCGCCAATCGTGCCGAGCCCAAGGGCTTCTCACAAACCATGGTCAACCAGAAACGCGGTGCCCGCTGGAGCACAGCCGACGCGTACCTCGCACCGATTCGCAAGCGGGCGAACCTGACTATCCTCACCGAAGCTCACGCAACGCGCGTCGTCTTCGAAGGGTCCGCCGCCGCCGGCGTCGAATACATCAAGGACGGGATCACCCACACCGTCCGTGCCGCCAGGGAAGTGATTCTCGCCGGGGGCGCAATCAACACGCCACAGTTGCTGATGCTCTCGGGCATCGGAGACAAAGCGCAACTGCCCGCACACGGCATTGCCGTGCAGCACCACTCCCCGGAGGTCGGTAAGAACCTGACCGATCACCTGTGTGCGCTCATCGGCTGGAAGACCGAATCCGACTCACTGTTCCACGCCGAAAAGATCCCGCAGCTCGTGAACTACCTGGCTCGCCGACGCGGCATGCTCACCTCGAACGTCGCCGAAGCCTACGGATTCATCAAGAGTCGAGTCGAAGTACCGTTCCCCGACGTCGAGCTCATCTACGCCCCTGCCCCATTCTTCGACGAGGGACTCATCGCGCCGGACACCCACGCCGCCGTCATCGGGGCAGTGCTGCTCAAACCGGTGAGCCGCGGCGAGATCGGTCTTCGTTCCGCCGACCCACAGGCCAAAGCCGTCATCGAACCTCGTTACCTCAGCGATCCCGACGGCGCCGATCGGCGCGCGATGATCGAGGGATTGCGGGCATGCACGACTATCGCCTCGCAACCCTCCCTCGAGAAATTGCTCGGCAACGTCGTCCGCCCACGCGTGAAAGCCGGCATCTCGACCGAGGACCTCCTGACCGAAGCCCTCGAGCAGAATGCTCACACCCTCTACCACCCGGTGAGCACCTGCCGGATGGGCAAGGACAGCTCGAGCGTCGTCACCCCGGATCTCCGTGTCCGTGGCGTCGACAATCTACGGGTCGCGGACGCGTCGATCATGCCGACCATCATCCGCGGCCACACGCACGCGCCGAGCGTACTGATCGGCGAAAGGGCCGCGGACCTGGTGCTGCGCTGAGGGGACGGGTCACATGCCCGTCGCCACCGGACGAACCGGGTCGTTGGACCATTGTGACCACGACCCCGGATAGAGGGCTGCATCTATTCCGGCGATGGCCAGCGCGGCCACCTGATGGGCCGCCGTGATACCGGAGCCGCAGTACACCCCGACCTTCGGCTTCACCGCGCCGAACCGTTCGCGGAGCGCTTCCGCCGTCAGGAATCGCCCGTCCGCGTCGAGGTTGGCGCTGGTGGGAGCGCTGAGGGCACCGGGGATGTGGCCGGCGCGCGGATCCACCGGCTCGGACTCACCCGAGTACCGTTCGGCGGCCCGCGCGTCGAGCAGCGTTCCGGACTCGGCGAGTGCAGCGGCTTCCTCGGTCGTGAGCGTCGGCAGATGACCCGCGCTGAGCTGGACATTTCCGAGCACCGACGCGACTTCCTCGCCAGTGGAGGTGCCGTTACCTACGGCGATCCAGGCTGCCAGACCGCCGTCGAGCAGGGTTACCTCGTCGAAGCCTGCCCACTTCAGCAGCCACCACGCTCGCGCCGCGGCGAGGTTGCCGGTGTTGTCGTAGACCACGACCGGCACACCTTCGGTGACTCCCCAGCGTCGCGTGGCCGCCTGGAGCCTCTCGATGGAGGGCAGCGGGTGCCTGCCCAGCTCGGGAGCGCCGGGTTCGGCGAGTTCGTTTTCGAGGTCGACGAACACCGCGCCAGGGATATGCGCGTCGCGATAGTGCAGGCGACCGTCCAAATCCCCCAGAGACCAGCGAACATCGAGCACTACGGGCGGAACGAGGCTACGCAGTGCGGACTTCAGGTCGGTGACGTCACGAGTCGTTCGGTTCTCCTGTTGCATGGGTGAATTTTGCTCCATTATTGCTTCGAATCGACGGAAACCCGCCCAGCCAGCGCGATAGTGGAGCAAAATTCACGGCACTAACCGGGCGTTAGGTAACGGTCCGGCAACGGTGACGTATCGAACTCGACTCGGGGTTACTACGAATGTTCGGATCGGACATTCTGCCCAAATTCCCGTGTTTTTCCGTGAGAACATTTGTCCACCAAGGTGATTTGCCGTGCTGTTCGGTCCGGGTCGAACGCCCGTATACGAGATTTTCAGCAGTTCGGCATGTGGGACAAAGCCCCGGACTAAGATTGGACCCATCCGGAACGGGCCCTGCGGCGAATTACCTACAACGCTCAACACTTGAGCCAACGAAAGGTAGATCCTCACATGATCTCGATCCGTAAAGTTATGGCCGCCACTGCAATCGGCGCAATGACCCTCGTACCTCTCGCCGCATGCTCGAGTGACGACTCATCGAGCACCGACTCCAGCACCACCTCGGCCGCCGCTGCTTCCGCCGATACCACCGAGGCAATGCCTGCACCAGCTGCCGAGGTCGATGACCTCAGCAAGGGTGTCAGCACCGCTGTCGCACTCGATGCCGGCTTCACCGGCGCCCTGACGACCCTCGGCCTCACCCCCGGAGTTGTCGGAACCGCTACTCTGGCAGACGGATCCATCGTCTTCCCGATCACCGGCGGAGACGTCAAGTACTGGGAGCCGGGCACGGTCGACCCCTACGTTCAGGGCGAGATCATGCACGACGGAAGCGGCTTGTCGCTGACCGCAGGCGAGACCGTTGTCGAGCTGACCGACTTCGACATCGATCCGGGCACCTCGCTTCTCACCGGAACTGTCACTGTCAACGGTGACGTTGCTGCCGAAGATGCAGTCCTCTTCGACCTCGACGGCCGCACATTGCAGCCGCTGGCAACCGGCCCGAACGACACCGCGGTCCTGACCGGAACCCAGGTCAAGATCTCCGAGACCGCCGCCGGCCTGCTGAACGACACGTTCAAGACCGACGCTGTCACCCCCGGACTGCTCGTGGGCGTTGCAACCATCACCATCGCAACCGCGTAAATGACCAACGAAACCGTCCGCGCGAAGTCCCCACACATGGCGGCCCCGCGCGGACGGTTTCGTAGTCCGCTCCGAGGCCCCTGGCTCACCTCGATCTTCGGCGCCGTACTGCTCGCCGGCCTTCCCGTCGTCATTTTCACCGGGCTTGCCTCCTACATGGCGTACGGCCCACAATTCGGCCAAGCCCTTCCGACAGATGTCGGCTGGCTGCGGCTCCCCTACTTCGACTGGCCCACCAATCCATCGTGGTTGTACCGCCTCACCCAAGGTCTGCACGTCGGCCTCGGATTGATCCTGGTTCCGATCGTGTTGGCGAAACTGTGGTCGGTCATCCCCAAGCTGTTCGTGACGCCTCCGATCCGCTCGGTTTCCGAAGCACTGGAACGGCTTTCCCTGCTCGCGCTCGTCGGCGGGATCCTGTTCGAGATCGTCACCGGAGTGCTCAACATCCAGTACGACTACATCTTCGGCTTCAGCTTCTACACCGCCCACTACTGGGGCGCATGGATCTTCATCGCCGGCTTCGTCTCCCACTCGATCATCAAGATGCCCTTGATGTTTCGCACTCTCCGCTCCCGCTCGCTCATTCAGGTTTTGAAGGACAAGCAGACCGAGCAGGAAGTCGATCCCGACGGATCCGACCTCATCGCCGAGAATCCCACCGATCCCACGATCAGCAGGCGCGGCGCTCTCGCTCTCGTCGGCGGCGGCGCCCTGTTCGTCGCAGCCCTCACCGTGGGGCAGACCACCGGCGGGTTCCTTCGCAACGCCGCGATACTTCTACCTCGCGGTCGGTCCTACGGAGACGGACCCAACGATTTCCAGATCAACCGCACAGCCTCCGCAGCCCGGATCACCGAAGACGCCACTGGTGCGAGCTGGACCCTCGAACTGACCGGAGGTGCGACCGCGTTGACGTTCACCAGAGAGGCCCTCCTACGGATGGAGCAACACACCGCCGATCTACCCATCGCCTGCGTCGAAGGATGGTCGACGGTTCAGAGGTGGACCGGCGTCCGGTTACGCGACCTCGCTTCGGCAGCCGGCGTCGAGGGTCTTCGGTCGGCGCAGGTCACCTCGATCGAGGAGAATGGGCCTTTCCGCCAGGCAACGCTGCAGTCCAACCAGATCCTCGACGCTGATTCGCTGCTTGCATTGCAGGTCAACGGTGTCGACCTCTCCCCAGACCATGGGTTCCCAGCACGGATCATCGTCCCAGCCATGCCGGGGGTGCACAACACCAAATGGGTCAAGGCAATCGAATTCAGGGGCGCGTGATGGCAGCGTTCACCCGCGTCTACGGTGCTCGCCCCCTGCACCTTCTTGCAGTGTGTTTCGCGTTGTCGCTGGTGGGGTACGTGGTCTACGTGGCAGGCATAGCGACGTTCTGGAATCGGGACGTCTGGTGGCAATCGATTGCAGTGTGGTTCGCCGGTGCCATCGTCGTCCACGACCTCCTTCTCTTTCCCCTGTATTCGCTCGCTGACCGCTCGCTCGCTGCTGGACTCGACGCGATGCGCGGACGCGGTCCCGCACTCACCTGGCGCGTATCCCCGCTCAACTACATCCGCATCCCACTTATGGGCACGGCGCTGACCTTCGTCCTGTTCTTTCCCGGAATCATTCAGCAAGGATCCGAAACATTTACTACAGCAACCGGATTGACGCAGGGGCCCTACCTCGGTCGCTGGTTGATACTGACAGCGGTGCTGTTCGGCGTCAGCGCACTGGCGTACGCGATCCGTATCGCACAGACCTCGAGCAGGAGATCGCCGTGAGAGTGACGGCGGACGATCTGTTCAGCAGAGCCTCGTGCGGCCTGCCCTGTTGGATGGGGCACTCGGACGGAACCCGTGAGCCGCTACCGACTGCGCGCTGGATGGGCGGTCCGGCATCGAGCATCGAAGACCGAATCGCCGACGGCCGGATGATCGGCCACTGCAACGGCCCCACACTCGATCTCGGCTGTGGGCCCGGTCGACTCACCGAGGGCCTGGCACGACGCGGCATCTCCGCGCTCGGCGTCGACACCTCGAAGAAGGCCATCGATCTGACTGTCGGGCGCGGTGGAAGGGCGGTACTTCGCGACCTGTTCGAGCCCCTACCCAATGCCGGTGACTGGGCCTGCGTCCTGCTGGCCGACGGCAACATCGGCATCGGCGGCGACCCGGTCCGGTTGCTTCGCCGAGCAGCAGAGCTCATTCGACCCGACGGCGCCGTCATCGCCGAGGTCCACGCGCCCGGTGCCGCCGAAGTACAACGACAGACAGTTCGTTGGGAGACCGACACGATGGTGGGTGACTGGTTCGCGTGGGCGAGCGTCAGCGCCAACGCAACCTATGCCATCGCCCACGCAGCGGGGCTCGCTGTCGTCGATATCGCACCGATCCACGGACGGTTCTTCGCACGGCTGGAGCGTGTTTAACCGCCCGCGCAGCGCATCACCAGTTGGTGAAGAGCAGATGGTTGATTGCAAGGGCCACGAGCACTTGCAATCCCAACCAGAACCGGTGTGTGCGTTGTGGAAGCACAGCGGGCGCCAGGAGCATCCACATGGCGAACGGCAGCCAGATGCGCTCGGTTTCGGCCTTGCTCAGCTGACTCAGGTCTGCCATCACCACCGCCGCAAGCCCGGCAATGACCAGAAGATTGATAGGCTGCACCCGAGAGAAGATGCGCGGAAACGCAGCAGGCACGGCAATCCCGACCGCACAGAACAATGCCGCGAAGTTGGCCCAACCCCAGTACTCGAACGGCCGGTCCGTCGCGATGCCCTGGTAGTAACGCTCCTGCACGAGCTCGTAACCGTCGAACCACCAGAAACCGTAGGCGGTGAAGATCGCTGCCACGACGAGGGCACCAGCGATCGCACCGAGAAGCGACCACACGGCCGGGCGCACCGCGCGCCCGGCGACAAGCACCGCCGCGGCCGGGAGCGCCATCAACGCCAAGCCGTAATTGAGGTAGACGCCGAACCCCAGAAGCACACCCGCGGCAAGCGATACTGGCCGGCGGTTCTCCTGCATCGACAGTGCGAGCAATGCGATTCCCCAGGCCACCACGCCGGCGTAGAACGCGTCGGCAGACACCGCGAGCCAGACAGCTGCGGGAGCAAGCGCCACGAACGGGGCTGCGCGACGCGCCATCGTTTCGTCACCGAGGGCACGAACGGTCACCATGAGCGCCATAGCGGCGCTGGTGCCGACGAGTACGCACAACCATGCCGCCCACGCACCGCCACTGAGCCCGAGTCGATCCAGCCACACGAACGTCAGCAGCGCGCCCGGCGGATGGCCGGACACATGCGTCGTCCACGAGTCTGCCTGGTAATCGAGAATGCGTTCGGAGAAACCCTGCAGCATCGCCGGTATGTCGGTGATGTCGGGAACCTCGTGGAGATACTCGTCGATGGAGGACAACCGCGTCGAGAATCCGCGTCGCCAGCCGTCGACCATGGCGAGCGCCATCGTCCACGCGAGCGACACACCCCAGGTGAGCGGGAGCAGCATCCGCCACGACAGTCTCCGAGCGATCTCCGGCCCCCACAGGACGCCCGCGATCGCGATGAAAATCGCGAACGGAGTGCCCCAGCCGAGGTGAAGCTCACGAAATCCGAAAAGCGGTGCTGCGTCGGCGAAATCACGAACCTGCTGCGGGGTACGGTTGATGATCGGCGTGATCAGCTCGTTGTCCAGATACGGGACCACGAATGCCACTGCGACGAGCGCAACGGCGAGGACAGCCGCGATAGATTCTCTCCAGTACCGGATAGCGTTCACCTAACGTTGCGATCCACGTGGAAATCTCGAACATCGATGGGCTCAGCATACCGAGGACGGAAATGAATCAATGACATCAACGCCGACAACAACTTCGCACCGAGCCGACATCGCGGTCATCGGTGGTAGCGGCTTCTACTCGTTCTTCGGGCAAGACGCACAGTCGGTCACGATCGACACACCGTACGGTTCGACGAGCGGGCCCATCACGATCGACGACGTCGACGGCCGTACCGTCGCATTCCTTCCGCGCCACGGAGCTCGTCACGAGTACTCCCCGCACACGCTGCCCTACCGCGCCAACATGTGGGCCCTGCGCATGCTCGGAGTGCAGCGCATCTTCGCCCCGTGTGCCGTCGGGAGCCTGCTCCCCGAATACGGGCCCGGAACAGTGGTGATTCCCGACCAACTCGTCGATCGCACGAGCGGGCGCCCGCAGACCTACTTCGACAACGGCGGAGTCCACGTCGAATTCGCCGATCCGTACTGCGCCGACCTACGCACCGCGGCGTTGCAGCCCGGCACTGTCGACGGCGGCACGATGGTGATCGTCGAGGGCCCTCGATTCTCTACCCGCGCCGAGAGCCAGTGGTATGCCCGTCAGGGGTGGGCACTGGTGAACATGACCGGACATCCCGAGGCGGTACTGGCCCGCGAACTCGAATTGTGTTACGCCCCGATCGCTCTCGTCACGGACCTCGATGCGGGGGTCGAGGCAGGGCAGGGTGTTCGAGCAGTGGACGTGTTCGCCGAATTTCAGAAGAACATCGAACCACTGAAGGCCTTGGTTCGGTCGGCTATCAGCGCCGCTCTGATGGGCCCATGCGAATCGTGCCGCGTGCACGAGGGCGTCGAACTTCCGATCGAGCTGCCATGACCCGTGTATTGCTCACCGGGGCAGCTGGATTCATCGGCGGACACATCCTCGACGCACTCCGTTCCAGCTACGACGTCGTCGCGATCGACGCATTTCTTCCCTCCGCGCACGGGAGCGATCGACCGATCCTGGGTATCGAGAGGGTCGACGTCCGAGACCACGACTCGCTCGTGGACGTACTGTCCGGAGTCGACGCCGTGTGCCACCAGGCTGCCGTCGTCGGCGCAGGCGTCGACGCCGCGGACGCACCGGCGTACGCAAGCCACAACGATTTCGGCACCGCCGTGCTGCTCTCGGCAATGGCCGAAGCCGGCTGCACACGCTTGGTGCTTGCGTCATCGATGGTCGTCTACGGCGAGGGGCGATACACCAATGCTGCGGGCGAGACGGTGGTGCCCGGTCCGCGCACGCGCGCTGATCTCGACGAAGGCCGCTTCGACAACATCGACCCGAACACCGGCGAAAGCCTGAACTGGGCTCTGGTGAAAGAAGATTCGGCATTGCAGCCGCGAAGCACCTATGCCGCGAGCAAGCTTGCGCAGGAAAACTACGCCCTCGCCTGGTCTCTCGCCACCGGCGGCTCGGTGACCGCGCTTCGCTACCACAACGTCTACGGACCGAACATGCCACGCAACACTCCGTACTCCGGTGTCGCAGCGATGTTCCGCTCCTCCCTCGAGGCCGGACGGCCGCCGCAGGTGTACGAGGACGGATTGCAGGCACGCGACTTCGTGCACGTCTCCGACGTCGCCGCGGCAAACGTACTGTCCATCGCGGCCGCTCTGCCCGGATTCACCGCACTCAATGTGTCCTCGGGTCATCCGATCACCATCGGTGAAGTCGCGACTGCACTGTCCCAGGCCTGCGCCGGGCCGGCACCCGAAGTGACCGGACAGTACCGCTCCGGCGATGTCCGACATGTGGTGGCGAGCCCCGAATTTGCCGTATCCGCAATCGGATTCGAAGCCGCAATCTCACCGGTCGATGGGCTGCGCGAATTCGCAACCGCCCCTCTTCGCGACGCCGAAGGCACCGGTGCCCCGCGTGTTTGAGCCGACCGATGTCACCGTGGTGATCCCCTGCATGAACGAGGAAGGCTCACTCCCCAGCGTCCTCGCCGACATGCCCGCCGGCTACCGCGTCATCGTCGTCGACAACAATTCTGTGGACGACACTGTCAAGGTTGCCCGGGCGCACGGCGCCGCCGTCGTGCAGGAGTCCGTGCCCGGTTACGGATCGGCCGTACACGCCGGAGTTCTCGCCGCGACAACCGAAGTCGTGTGCGTTCTCGACGGCGACGGCTCGATGGATCCACGTGAGCTACCCCTACTGGTCACCGCTCTCGAAGAAGCGGATCTCGCCGTAGGTCGACGCAAGACCGTCCGCGGGAACTCACCGATCCATGCCCGAATCGGCAATGCCGTCCTGGCCCTTCGGCTTCGAACAAAATACAACCTGCCCGTCCATGATCTCGGCGCCATCCGCGCAGTACGACGCCGAGCACTTCTCGACCTCGATGTGACCGACCGCCGGTCCGGTTACCCACTGCAACTACTCGTCCTCGCCTCGAAAGCCGGCTGGGCAGTCGTCGAACACGACGTCTCCTACAGTCCACGGACAGCAGGGACCTCGAAGGTGTCCGGCTCGGTCAAGGGAACCGTCGTCGCAATGCGGGACTTCTGGAAGGTGCTCTCGTGAAAGTTACCGCCCTCATCGTCGCCAAAGCTCCCGTACCAGGACTCGCGAAAACCCGGCTCGCGAAAACCCTCGGCGACGACGCGGCCGCCGACATCGCTGCCGCCGCCCTGCTCGACACCCTCGACGCCGTATCCGCCGCCGACTTCGACGAGCGCATCGTCGCCATGACCGGGGACCTCGCCCAAGCGAGCCGACACGAAAACATAACTGCGGCACTCGCGTCGTACATCGTGATTCCGCAGCGAGGCGACGGCTTCGCCGAGCGACTGCGTTACGCGCACGAGGACGCTGCAGCGTCGGGCAATCCCGTCTTCCAGATCGGGATGGACACCCCCCAGGTAACAGTCACCCTGCTGAACGAGGCCGCAACGCGGCTCACCGAGCCGGGGCGAACGGTGCTCGGCATGGCCGAGGACGGCGGCTGGTGGGGGTTGGGCATCGCAGACCCCGCGCTCGCCCGCGGGCTACTCGAAGTGACCATGTCCAGTCCCACCACGGGCGCCGACACTCGCAGGGCGCTCGAAGCACTCGGCGCGGACATCGTGGCACTGCCGATTCTGCGTGACGTCGACCACGCCTCGGACCTCGATATCGTCGCAGCTCAGTGCCTGGGCAGCAGCAGCTTCCGAGGGACGGTCGAGCAGGTCGTTCGGCACCAGCAGAGGTAGCCACTGTCGGTCCGTAACCAATCCGTGACCATTGTCGATCGCATTGCAACAATCGAAAAGCTTGGTTTCTACGCGCATTCTCAGATATCGGTGCTAGAAAGACCATGTGCTTGGAATATTCATCGGTATAGCCGTCTGGTTGGTGGTGGCTCTCGCGGTCGCCATCGTGCTGGGCCGCGTCGCGCGTCGTGCCGATTCCGAGGAACTTGGATCGACTCTGGACTGGGATACCGCAGACATCGACGACACCGTCCCGCACGACTGACTTGCACCTCAGCAAAAACGGACTTATCGATTTTTTCTCAGCGCTGACCAAACCATTTGCTTTGCTCTGCCTAAAGAATATAAAAGTCGGCACGACAGGTGAAACCTCGGGTTATGCTTCCCGCGGGCTGTGATGAACTCGAATGACAGCCGGGGGGCTAGTGCCCGTTTCACGTCGGTCGCTGTTGCTGCTGTGGTCACAATTCTCGTGATTGCCGGTCCTGCACGGCCAATCCGATTATCGTAAATACGATTCCAGGACTGAACGGTGTCTTCGGCCTCCCGCAGCTCACCGGACGGACCGTGGCCCTCGCGCAGGCCACGGGATGTCCAGTCCGAACTAAACCCAGAACGTCAACATGCTGGGCACCGACCTCGGAATCATGTGGGACAACGGCAACGGCGAGATCCTGACCGCCTTCGGCGATACGGCAGGCCTCGGATTTCCGAATCTTTTGCAGGACGGGGCAACCCCGGCTACGTCTCACGCGTACTCGAAAAAGACATCCTGGACCTCGCCGCGTACGAATATTGAACCGGCGCCGAATGGAAGATGGGCGACCCCGCGCTCGCGGTCCCCATCGTCGACGACGTCGGCGGGCTGTCCGTCGCGTACAACCAATACCTCGGTCAATACCTGATGCTCACCACGGACGCTTCCGATTCGATCGTCATGCGACGCCCCCCGCCCGCCGGCCCGTGGAGTCCGCCCGAGGTACTCGTGCACACCAACCAGCTTCGCAGTGCATATGCCCCCTACATGCACCCTTGGTCCGCGGGTCCTGACCTGCACTTCCTCGACACGGTGCACCAGAACTACAACGTCCTGCTCCTGCGCACCACGTTGTGACGCGTCGGCGACATATGGTCGTCGGAATGGATGCAACAGCGTGGGACAACAAATATGCGGCCGCCGACCTGGTCTACGGATCGCCTCCCAACCAGGCGCTGGTCGAATACGCCACCGCGCTTCCGCGCGGGCGGGCGTTGGACCTGGCGGCCGGTGAGGGCAGGAACGCCCTGTGGCTGGCCACCCGCGGATGGGAGGTCACCGCCGTCGACTTCTCGGCCGTCGGGCTCGAGAAGGGGCGGCGGATCGCCGCGAAATCGCCCAAGTCGGTACGAGACCGACTCACCTGGGTCCATGCCGATGTGACGAAGCTCTCAACAGAGCCCGGTTATGACTTGGTCCTCGTTCTCTATCTTCACCTGCCCCCAGAACAACGCCGACGGGTGATTCGGAGCGCAATCGACGCTCTGAAACCTGACGGAATCCTCATGATTCTCGGTCACCACTCGCTCAACCTCACCGACGGGGTCGGCGGGCCACAGGATTCCGAAATACTCTATTCCCCTGAGGATTTGGCTTCCGATGTCGACGGATCGGGCGTGGTAATCCGGGCCGAGAAGCGTCTGCGGGACACCGATCAAGGCACGGCAATCGACGCTTTACTACTCGCGAGTAGGTCCCCTCTTGGCAGCGGGAATGAACGGGGGTAATATCCAGTTATGTTACCGACGAGTAGCTAACTTGGGCGGTACTCACGAGACCGCACCACCGAGCATGGAGAGTACGAGCATGGGCCATTACAAGAGCAACCTGCGGGACCTCGAGTTCAACCTCTTCGAGCTGTTCGGGCTCGACGAGTCTCTCGCAGGTGACAACTTCGGCGACCTCGACGGGGAGGCAGCCCGCGACATGCTTCGCGAGGTAGTCCGCCTGGCAGAAGGACCGGTAGCCGAGTCCTTCGCCGAATCCGACCGAAACCCGCCTGTGTTCGACCCCGACACTCACACCGTCAAGCTGCCGGAGGCTTTCAAGAAGTCGTTCAAGGCGCTGTACGACGGCGAGTGGTGGCGTGTCGGTCTCGACGAAGAAGTCGGCGGCATCCCCGCGCCTCGCACTCTCGGCTGGGCACTCAACGAGTTGCTGCTCGGCGCCAACCCTGCCGCGTTCATGTACTCCGCGGGACCAGGATTCGCCAACGTGCTCTACAACAACGGCACCGATGAGCAGAAGGAATGGGCGAAGGTCATCGTCGAGCGCAAGTGGGGCGCAACGATGGTGCTCACCGAGCCCGACGCCGGATCCGACGTCGGCGCAGGCCGCACCAAGGCCATCAAGCAGGACGACGGCTCCTGGCACATCGAAGGCGTCAAGCGGTTCATCACCTCGGCCGTGTCCGACGATCTCTTCGAGAACACCATGCACCTGGTTCTCGCTCGCCCGGAAGGTGCCGGACCCGGTACCAAGGGCTTGAGCCTGTTCTACGTACCGAACACCCACTTCGACTTCGAGACCGGCGAACTCGGCGAGCGCAACGGCGTATTCGTCACCGGCGTCGAGCACAAGATGGGCCTCAAGGTCTCCACCACCTGCGAGCTCACCTTCGGTGGCCACGACATCCCGGCCAAGGGCTGGCTCGTCGGCGAGGTCCACAAGGGCATCGCGCAGATGTTCGACGTCATCGAGCACGCTCGAATGATGGTCGGCACCAAGGCGATCGCCACCCTCTCCACCGGATACCTCAACGCGCTGGACTACGCCAAGGAGCGTGTCCAGGGCGCCGATCTGACGCAGATGACGAACAAGGCAGCACCCCGCGTCACCATCACGCACCACCCCGATGTTCGTCGCAGCCTGATCACCCAGAAGGCATACGCCGAGGGCCTGCGCGCGGTATACCTCTTCACCGCGGCACACCAGGACCCGATCACCGCCAAGCAGGTATCCGACGCAGACGACGACATCGCCTACCGCGTCAACGATCTGCTTCTCCCGATCGTCAAGGGCGTCGGATCCGAAATCGCCTACAGTCAGCTGGCGGAAAGCCTCCAGACGCTCGGCGGATCCGGGTTCCTGCAGGACTACCCGATCGAGCAGTACATCCGCGACTCGAAGATCGACTCGCTGTACGAGGGCACGACGGCCATCCAGGCGCAGGACTTCTTCTTCCGCAAGATCGCCCGTGACCGTGGCGTCGCGCTGGCTCACATCGCCGGCCAGATCAAGTCGTTCATCGACAGCGAAGCAGGCAACGGTCGACTCAAGGCCGAGCGCGCGCTTCTCGCCACCGCACTCGAAGATGTGCAGGCCATCGTCACCACGATGACCCAGCAGCTCATGGGAGCTCAGGAGCAGCCGACCGAGCTGTACAAGGTCGGCCTCGCATCAGTCCGCTTCCTCATGGGCTTCGGCGACCTGCTCATCGGCTGGCTGCTGCTGCGTCAGTCCGAAATTGCCATCACGGCACTCGACAACGGTGCAGAGGGCAAGGAAAAGTCGTTCTACGAGGGCAAGGTCGCAGTCGCGTCCTTCTTCGCCAAGAACATCCTGCCCCAGCTGACCGCCACCCGCGGCATCCTCGCCAACACAGACCTCGACGTCATGGAGCTCGACGAAGCGGCATTCTGATTCACCCCCGTACACAAACGGCCGCATCCCCATCCTTCGGGGTGCGGCCGTTGTTTTTGCGCTCGCTACCCTTCTTCGGCGGCAAGGCGGCGGAACTTACTGCTGTGGAACACGATCGGTGCTACATCTCTGATCTCCAGTTCGTTGATCCGCATCAGCACGATCGCATGATCGCCTGCGGGTACTTGTTCGGTGACGGTGGCGTCGAGCCACATACTCGCTCCGCCGATGAATACGGCGCCGTCCTCGGTCGTCGTCACGTCCAGACCCTCGAACCGGTTACCTGTCTTGGCGGCCAATGTCCGCGCAGCGCCGTCGTGCGCTTCGCCCAACACACTGATGCCGATGCGCTTCGAGACAGTGAATCTAGGCCACGTCGTCGACGTGTTCTGCACGCAGAACGCCACGAGCGGCGGGTCCATCGACACAGCGACGAAGCTGCTCGCAGCCATGCCGACGGGAGCACCGTCGATTTCGGCGCACAGTGCGACGACACCGCTGGGGAACTGACCGAAAGCGGCGCGAAGGACACCGTTGTCGAGTTCGGTGTTGGCGAGAGGCATGAGATATCCGTTCTGGTCTGAGCAGCGTGATCAGGTGGTGACATCTGACCTTACGTTCGGTCATCCTGCCAGCACACCTCGTAGTCCACGCTACGAGTTTCGGTAGACGAGAGTCCTGCGCCCGGATTTTCGGGAATGAAATATGCCGCGACAGTGTCGTACTGTCGAGTAACTAGTTAGCAGTACTCACGGAGGTTGTTGTTGTGTCGAGAATCGATAGCTACGTAGCGCTCGGGGACTCGTTCACCGAGGGCGTCGGCGACGCCGATCCCACCAGCGCAAACGGAGTCAAGGGCTGGGCCGACCGCGTCGCCGAACAGCTCGGCGCCACGAACCCGGAATTTCGCTACGCCAATCTCGCGGTGCGCGGAAGATTGGTCGACCAGGTGATCGGAGACCAAGTCGGCATCGCCGTCGACGCCGAACCCGACCTCATCACCATCTACGCCGGCGGAAACGACCTGATGCGGCCCAAGGTGGACATCGACGCCATCGTCTCCAGATACGACTCGGCACTGGCAGATCTGGTCGCCACCGGCGCGCGGGTCGTCGCCTTCACCGGATACGACGCGGGCTGGGCACCACTGTTCCGCTCACTGCGTGGACGCACTGCGATCTACAACGAACTTCTGCGGGAAGTAGCCGACCGTCGGGGAGTCGAACTCGTCGACTTCTGGCGTCTCGACGGCTACGACGACACCCGGATGTGGGACTCGGATCGTCTGCACATGTCCACGCGTGGACACATGCGGATGGCATCCGAGGTTCTCGATCACCTCGGTGTCTCGCATTCGATCGAACTCGAACCATTGGAGCCACGCGCACCCATCGCGCCTGCGGCCAAGCGGCGTGAGAATGCCGAATGGGTGAAGTCCTTCGCGGCGCCGTGGGTGTCACGACGCCTCCGCGGCGCATCCTCCGGTGACGACGTTGCGCCGAAGCACACGACGCTTCGGTCTCAGCTGCACTAGCGCGGAAAGCGACTAGTTCTCGCTGCTCTCCGGCTGCTCCGCCGGCTCGGCTGCCGGAGGATCGGCAGGAGCGAACGGTGTCGGCTCGGCAGCCGGTGTAGCCGCTGGAGAAGCCGCAGGCTCGGCTGCCGGAGGTGCGGGCGCCGGAGGTGGAGCGTCGGCAGGTTTCGGATCAGGTTCGCGTGACTGGCATTTCACGATCGGAATCGGATCGTACTTCACCGTGCGAGTCTCTCGTGATATCTCTTTGCCCGACGCGATATCGGTGATCACTCTGGTATTGCTCGCCGTGAATCCCGGTCCACCACTGGACGGAACGCACTGATCACCGGCAGGGAGCGTGACCGTATTGGGAGAGGTCGGGTTGGTCCGCGGCCCGGTACTCGACTGGACCTCCACCGTCTTCGTTCCCCAAAGCCGAACCGTCACATCAGAACCCGTACCGAACGACTCGATGACGATGCCAGTCTTGGCAGGGTTGGTGAACTTCAGGTCGATAGCACCCTCGAATACCGTCGCCTCGCGGGCCTCGGGATATCTACTGATGTAATAACTGTGCTCGGTGTGCCCGGCGTCTTCCATTCCGCCGAAGTACGCCGCGTTGTACAACGTCGTCGCGAACTGACTGATGCCGCCGCCGACTGCCCGGTCCGGTCTCCCGTTGTCGATGATCCCCGACTCGACGAAGCCCTGTGCCGTCCCGCGTGGTCCAGTGTATCCGTTGAGCGAGAACGTAGCTCCTGGCTTCACCAACGCACCGTTGACGATATCGGCGGTGAGTCTGATATTGACTCCGGACGCGTACTCGAATCCGCCGGTGGTGTACTCGGCGACAACTTCCTTGATGCCGAGCGCCTGCGCGCCCTCGGTTGTCAGTGCCGGTGGCGCGGGCGCGTACACCGCCTCGGTGGTTCGGGCATCCGGGGAGGCCAACAAGGTCGGCAACTGCTCGAGCGTCACCGGCCACTGCACCAACTCGCCGACGACACCAGGCACGATGGTCGGCGCACCTGATCCCAAAACGAACGACGCATCCTTCGGGACCGTCTCGGTAGCGACCAACTGCGGCGCGAGAATTCGGATCGCTGCGTCGTTGTCGTACCGCGCCGCGAGTGACCCATCCTCTCCCGGCTCGAAGGACACGACCTGGCCGACGACCTCAGGGGCCAGCACTGCGGCTGCAGAGTTCTTGCCGGTGAACACCACCGGCGCGGACACCGCAGGCACGGCGATCTGGGTGAGCACCCGATCGACCTCGTCCTGGTGCACCGTCACATCAGCGGTCTCCACGGGTACCTCGACATCCCCGAAAGCCCAACGCTTCTGCATTGACTCGCGCGCGCCGGCAACGTCGAGCGCCAGGCCGGGAGCGGGCACCACACCTACTGCGGTCGCACCCTCGAAGACGATGTCGCCTTCCACCGGCGCGCGGTCGGTCTGCGCACGAATCGACTCCACGGTCGCATCGAGCGCAGCGGCATCGACCGTCGACTCCACGCCGATCTCGCGATGACCGAAGAACGAACCGATCCGAGTGAACGGATTGATCGGCTGCGACCCCGCGCGATCGAGCGTCGCGTTCCAATCCACACCGAGCCCTGCTGCGGCCGGTACGAACTCGAGGTTCAGCTCTCCTGCCTCGACAGCAACGGGCTGCTCGACGCGTGCGCCGAGCTCCGAACGAAGCTTCGCCTCGGCGTCGTCGTGCGAAAGGCTTCCGACGTCCACTCCGGCAACAGTGACTCCACGCGGAACTGCGCCGCTGGAAGACAACCAGTCCGCGGTGTAGAACACGGCCGAGATCGCTACAGCAGCGCCCGCCAAGACTGCGACCTTCACCCACGGAGGCTTCTGATCCGAGCCGACCGTTCCAGCGCCTGCTGGGTCGGGCGTTGCCGAACTTGCGGCGGGAGAGGTGACAGGCGGTTCGGGCGGCCTCGTAGCGACAACTGGCTCCACAGGACTCGGAGGAACCGCTGAATACGCTTCCGTCGCCGGCTCGTTCTCGTCCTTCGACGGTTGACTCGACTCGTCCTGCACGGGAGGTGAAGAGCTCTCGGGAGGTACAACCGTCATAGCCTCGGTGACCGCGTCGTACGGCAGTACCTCTTCGGGCTGCGTGTCCTCTACTGGGCCTTCAGGGACCGGGCCTTCAGGGACCGGAGGCTCCTGACGCTCGTGCGGTTCTGTGCCGTCTCCACCGATGCTCACGTTCAAGCCCTCCCACAACCCCCACCGATTTCGATCGACTGTCGTGCCCGAGCTTACGCATCCGCTGTCGACGCGGAGTTGTCGAGCCACCTCGATCGAGACGTAGGAGGCTCCGCACCGCTGCCGGGTCGGGGGTCGGGCAGCAGTACGGAGCCACTACGAGTATCGGCAATCTTTGTGAAGCGTTACAACCGAGCTTCGAAAATCTCTGGTGTTCATTCAATTGAATGAACACAGGGCCCTCACCTGTGTCCGAAGTCCACTGCCCGC
Organism: Rhodococcus sp. 1168; assembly: GCF_002091955.1. Taxonomy (GTDB): domain Bacteria; phylum Actinomycetota; class Actinomycetes; order Mycobacteriales; family Mycobacteriaceae; genus Rhodococcoides. The sequence goes on from NZ_MKKY01000079.1 coordinate 128,939, forward strand.
GCCCAGTGGCCGGTCTTCACCAGGGCCAACGTCAACAGCAGCCGGTTCTGGGGATCGGAGAGAACACGACCGGTCAGCTCCTCGATCTGCCTGATTCGGTAGATCACGGTGTTTCGATGGCAGAAGAGCACCTTCGCGGCGTTGGTCGGGGACCCATCACTGGCTAGAACATGAGCGAGGGTGCCGAGCAGCGTGTCACGCTGCGGCTCCGGGTGTGTCCACAACGACCCGAGTGCGTGACGCACGAGCAGCTCCGAGCATTGGTCGTCGGCCGCCAAGATCACGCGTGGGAGCCGATCGGTAGCCAGCGCGACCCCCGCCTCCCCGTCGGCGACGGTCCCGGCAGTCAATGCTGCGAGTCGATACGCAGCTGCGAACGACGACAGCCCGTCGGGCGAGTGCGCGACCCCCACCCTTCCCGCCGCCCGCGGCACCAACGCCTCGACAACTCCTGCCAGCGATCCGCGCGTCAACGCGACCAACGCGAACTGATGTCCGTCGCGGATGTTCCAGTGCGACACCGCGCCGATTTGGTCGAGCGCGTCCTCCGGCGCCGGCAGCGGCGACTCGCCCTGATCGTCGAGCACTCCGACAACGCACGCGATTGCTTGCGAAGCGGACAGCCCGAGAGTCGCCCTGGCTTCGAGGACGAACGCCGGATCGCCTCCACGACCGCTGCGAAGGCCGTCGAGAATGGCGAGCACATTGGCGATGTCGCGCTGCTGCATTCGCGCGCTTTCGCGTCGATACGCCTGGACGAGTGTTTCGTACTGCCCATCGAGGGCCCGCCAGAGCTGTTGCCCGGCAAGGAGAAGCAACCTTTCGTCGATCACCAATCGGTGCTGTTCCCGCTCGATCATCAACTCTTCCCATAATGTTCTACTGCCGAGCGTGTACGCCTTGAGGACCAGTTCCATCGGTATCCCCTGACGCGCCCGTTCTCGCCCGGTCCGACGCCACACTTCACGGGTCGTGTCCGAGACCTCGCGGGGTCTCGACATCGTGAGCAGACCCTGCCGGACGTGTTCACGGGTGCTGCGTCGAATCTCGGCGGCAATGTCCGGCGCACTGGATGCGAGGTAGGCGGGTTCCTGCTCGATCAATGCCAGCGTGATCGAATCCGCGATCGCATCGGCCCGGCGCAGCAATGTCGACCATGCTTGCTGGATCGTCGCCTGATCCGAGGCACTGAGGTTGCGGCGCGAGGGCTGGCCCGAACTGGTTCTGGCCGGCGGTCCGCTCACAGGCACAGCTTTGCGCACTTCGCCTAGACCTGTGGGCGAATTGACCGGTGCTGGTGTCCTCGAACCCAAACATTTTGTGCGCTGCGTCCATACCGCGCGTTGTGCTGACCGGCCATAGTGAACCCACCACCGATTGTGAGGTAGATCACTTGACCGCAAATTCAGCATGCGAACCAGTGTTCGACATGAAGTCCATCGATGTCACATTCGGCGGCATCGTGGCCCTCTCCGACGTCAGCCTCGACGTCCGGCCAGGCGAGGTCCTCGGAGTGATCGGCCCGAACGGAGCAGGTAAGACGACCCTGTTCAACGTCGCGTGTGGACTTGTCCGACCACAGGCAGGCACCATCACCCGAAACGGGAGGCCGCTCACACGCCTGACCCCCCACCATCTGCCTGGCTTGGGGATGAGCCGGACCCTCCAAGGGCTCGGACTCTTCGACCGGATGACGGTCCTCGACAACGTCATGATCGGCGCCGACCGCACCGCCCACGCCGGATTTCTCTCCGGCATCCTCGGACTACCCCGAAGCTCACGCGACGACGCCGCGGTGCGCGCCACCGCCATGTCCACGCTCGAAGAACTGCGTATCGACTCCTACGCTCACCGATTTCCGCCGAGCCTGCCCTACGCAGTGCGCAAACGGGTTGCTCTGGCCCGCGCTCTTGTCAGCGCGCCGTCCCTACTCCTCCTCGACGAGCCTGCATCAGGCCTGTCCTCGGACGAAATGGACGAACTCGCAACACTCATCCGCTCACTTGCGGGCGGCGAATTCGCGAGCACTTCGATCCTGCTCGTGGAACATCACATGGATCTCGTCATGAGCGTCTGTGACCGAATCTTCGTACTCGACTTCGGCAAGGTCATCGCACAGGGCACACCCGAAGACGTACGCGAGGATCCGGCCGTCCTTGCCGCCTATCTGGGAAACGAAGTGACACATGAAAACTGACACCCTGCAGCTGGAAATCACCGACCTCACCGTGCACTACGGTCCGGTCAAGGCTCTCGACTCGGTATCTATGTCCATCCGCGCAGGCACCGTCACCGCGGTCCTCGGCGCGAACGGTGCAGGCAAGACGACTCTCCTCCGGGCCATCTCAGGTCTGCTGCATCCCACCTCGGGAAGTATCACGATGGCTGGGGGAGAACTCGTCGGGGTCGCACCGGATCGCATGTCGCGCAAAGGACTCGCCCACGTCCCCGAGGGTCGCGGCGTCATCGCCGAGCTGACCGTGGAGGAGAACCTCCGCCTCGGCGCAATGGGCCGCAACAAAAGCCACGACGCGGTCACCCTGGATCGGATCTACACGATGTTCCCACCGCTCGACACGAGGCGATCCTTGTCCGCACACACGTTGTCCGGTGGTGAACGCCAGATGCTCGTCATCGGCCGAGCGCTCATGGCGACCCCGACGGTACTACTGCTCGACGAACCCTCGTTGGGTCTCGCACCGAAAGTGATCGCCCAGATCTTCGAGACACTGCGGATGCTCGTCGAAACCGAGTCCATGACAGTGGTTCTCGTAGAACAGAACGCACGCAGCGCCCTGTCGATCGCCGAGCATGCAGTCGTACTCGACCTCGGCACGGTTGCCGTCGAAGGGTCCGCCGACATCCTGGCCGACGACGACGCTCTCCGCCACGCCTACCTCGGATTCTGACGAGCCGAAAGGAACCCCACCGACGTGCAGCAACTGCTCACCATCCTCCTGAACGGGGTGACGACCGGCATGATCTATGCCGCGTTCGCTCTTGCCCTGGTTCTCATCTGGCGCTCGACGCGCATCGTGAATTTCGCGCAGGCACCCATGGCCATGATCACCACCTACGTCGCTCTCGTCGTCATCGACGCCGGCTACTCCTACTGGATCGGATTCGGCGTCGCGCTTCTCAGCGGGCTGATACTGGGCGCGTTGATCGAACGCCTGGTCATTCGGTTCGTCGACACGTCTTCGCACATCAATCCGATCATCCTCACCCTCGGGTTGTTCATCATCATTCACGCGACCGCCGCCATCGTCTTCGGCAACCAATTCCGTTCTTTTCCAGCACCTTTCGGACTCTCGGGCCGAATGATCGGTGACCTCAACGTCGCTCTCACGGGATACGACATCTTCAAGATCGTCGCCGTGCTGGTCGTACTCGGACTACTCGTACTACTCTTTCGCTTCACCGACCTCGGCCTCAAGATGCGTGCGAGCGCCTTCGAGCAGGAAGTGGCCAAACTGCTCGGCGTCCGCGTCAGCAGAATGCTCACCCTCGGCTGGGCGCTCGCCGCCGTCGTAGGCTCACTGGCCGGCCTGCTCATCGCAGGCGGATCACTGGTCCACCCCGGTTACATGGATTCCATCGTCGTATTCGGCTTCGTCGCAGCCGTTCTCGGCGGACTCGACTCCCCCGGCGGTGCAGTCGTCGGCGGCCTCATGATGGGAATCGGCCTCAGCCTCGTCAGCGGCTACCTCGGCCAGGACCTCGTATCCACTGCAGCCCTGGTGATACTGATCGTCGTCCTGCTGCTGAAGCCGAGCGGACTGTTCGCTCACGCCACGGCAAGAAGGGTTTGACATGAGCGCACCCGCGAAAGATCGAGCCAACCCTGCGCCGAAACCAACACCACCACTGTGGACCCGAGTGATATCGACCCCGGTCCGTCGTCACATACTCTGTGCCGTACTCGCTCTCGTGGTGATCGTGCTCGTGATGGAAAGCATCAGCACCTTCCGGCAGAGCCAACTGACCTCGGTGGCATACCTCGCCATCGCTGCAGGCGGCCTCACCATCCTGACCGGCATCAACGGTCAACTCTCCCTCGGCCACGGCGCATTCATGGCAGTCGGCGCGTATACGGCCGCACTGATGTTGCGGGCCCAGGACTCCGGATGGACCGTCCCGTTGGTCTTGCTCGCCGCAACGGTGGTGACCTCCATCGTCGGCGTCATCGTCGGCATCGCGGCCGCACGCTTGCACGGCCCCTATCTGGCGGGAGCGACACTCGCACTCGCCGTCGCAGTTCCCGGCCTTGCCCTTTACTTCTCCGAATACCTCGGCGGCGAACAAGGTCTCGTGATCCCGGTGCCGAAAGTACCCACACTGCTCGACGACGCGATGTTCTTCCTGACCGGAAACGAGCTCAGCGGAACGAAATTCGTGTCCTACATCAGCTGGGTACTTCTCGTAATCGTCTTCGCACTGTTGGCCAATGTCGCTTCGAGCCGCACCGGGCGACGCTGGCGAGCCGTACGTGACGACGAAGTCGCCGCCGAACTCGCAGGCATAAACCTGGGCCGCGCCCGAATCCTCGCCTTCGTCGTCAGCGCAGCCTGCGCAGGCGCCGCCGGAGCCGTACTGGCAATGGCGTCGAGAATCGCAGCACCGAGCGGGTTCACGCTGACACTGTCCCTGACACTGCTCTCCGCCGTCGTGATCGGCGGGCTCGGATCACTGTCCGGTGCCCTCATCGGCGCCCTACTGCTGACCTACATCCCACCGGTGGTCACCAATCTCGGTCTCGATGCCGGCCTCAGCAGCCTGCAGTCCGCAGAACTCGCACCGCTCGTGACCGGAGTCTTCACCGTCCTGGTCATCCTGTTCGCGCCATCCGGGCTGATGGGCATCATCCGCAACCGGCGTCTGAAAAGAAAAGGGGAGAAATGAAAAGATCCACAACGCTGGCGGTGCGCGTCACCGCCGTCGCGGCCGTCGTGTCCTTGGCTGCATCGTGTGGCGCAGGCGGACGTGACGAGGCCACCGAGACCACCGAAGGCTCGACGGTCGGAATCTCCGACACTTCGGTGAAGATCGGTGCCCACTTTCCGTTGACCGGCGTCGCAGCCCCGGGATACAGCGAAATCCCTACCGGTGCAAAGGCTTACTTCGACTACGTCAACGCCGCCGGCGGTGTGAACGGACGCCAGATCGAGTACGTGGTGCGCGATGACTCGTACGATCCGACCACCACCACACAAGTAGTCAACGAACTGGTACTCCAGGATGAAGTGTTCGCCGTCGTCGGTGGACTGGGCACCGCAACGCACAGCGCGGTCATCGACTTCCTCAACGAGGAGGGCGTACCCGACCTCTTCGTATCCTCGGGCGCCATCATGTGGGGCAACGATCCCGAGAAATACCCGAACACCTTCGGCTGGCAACCCGACTACCAGGTCGAAGGCAAGATCATCGGCGACTGGGTTGCGAAAAACCGCCCCGATGCCAAGATCGGCCTGTTCCTGCAGGACGACGACCTCGGCCGAGACAGCGAGGAAGCCGTCCGCCAGTACCTGGACGATCAGATCGTCGAGGTCGTTCGCTACACCTCCGGCAACACCGACGTCGCCCCACAGATCGCGGCATTGCAAGGCGCAGGCGCCGATCTGATCCTCGGCTTCAACGTACCGTCCTACACCGCTTTGAGCCAGCTCACCTCGATGCGGCTCAACTACACACCCGAGTGGTTCTACAGCTCCATCGGCTCCGACGTCGATCTCGTCGGATCGTTGCTGGGACGCTTCTCGCAAGGCGCCGTCTCCGAGGGCAGCCAGTCCCTCGAAGGCATGCTCTCACTCGAATACATCCCCGGCATCGACTCGAAGGACAACGAGTGGACGAAGCTGTGGAACAAAGTGTGGGCCGAGAACGGCACCGGCGAACCACTGACCAACTATCGGGTCTACGGCCTGAGCCAGGCCTACGCGTTCGTCACGGCATTGCAGGCAGCGGGAGAAAACCCGACACGCGAAGGCATCGTCGACGCAATCCAAGCCGGCGGAATGGACTTCGAGGGACCACAACTCGCACCGTTCCGCTACTCCGAGGACAGTCATCTCGGAATCTCGGGTGCCAGCATCTACCAGATAAAGAACGGTGTTCCCGAGTACCTGACGCCGGTCATGCAGACGGACATCGGTGACTCACCCGTAGTCGAGTACGAGGGCGAAGAGTCCACGCCACCGGAAAGTGGTATCCCGGAGTAGTACTTTTCAGGCCTTGCTATAACGATCGGCAGATCCGTCAACCCCTCGTGTGACAGATCTGCCGATCGTTCCCCCGTTGATCGAGTGCTTGTTCAGCGCTCGATGATTGCGGTGACGCCTTGGCCGCCGGCGGCACAGATGGAGATCAGGCCACGGCCCGAACCCTTCTCCGCGAGCATCTTGGCCAGCGAGGCGACGATACGGCCACCGGTAGCAGCGAACGGGTGGCCCGCCGCGAGCGAGGAACCGTTGACGTTGAGCTTGCTGCGATCGATGGAACCGAGCGCACCGTCCAAGCCGAGACGCTCCTTGCAATACTCCTCGCTCTCGAACGCCTGCAGCGTCGCGAGCACGACGGATGCGAACGCCTCGTGAATCTCGTAGTAATCGAAGTCTTGAAGTGTAAGCCCGTTACGGGCCAGTAGGCGCGGAATTGCGTACGTCGGGGCCATCAACAGGCCGTCCGTATACGAACCGTTGCCGTGGATGTAGTCCACGGCGGCAGTTTCCGAATCCACCAGGTGCGCGAGAACCGGCAAGTTGCGCTCTGCGGCCCACTCGTCCGTCGACAGCAACGCCGCCGAAGCGCCGTCGGTGAGAGGCGTCGAGTTGCCGGCCGTCATGGTCGCGTCACCCAGCTTGGTCCCGAAGACCGGCTTCAGCGTCGAGAGCTTCTCCACGGTTGATCCCGGCCGTAGGTTGTCATCGCGGGTGAGACCGAGGAATGGCGTCACCAGGTCGTCGAAGAAGCCACGGTCGTAGGCGGCAGCCATGTTCTGGTGGCTCGCGGCAGCCAGTTCGTCCTGGTCCTCGCGGCGGATGCCGAATTCCTTCGACGTTATCGCCGCATGGTCACCCATGGACATGCCGGTACGCGGCTCTCCGTTGCGAGGGATCTCGATCCCCAGCATGGACGGTCGAACGTTGCCGAGAAGTTTGAGTCGATCGGTGGCCGACTTCGCGCGGTTGAGCGAAAGCAAGAACTCGCGCAGGTCGTCGCCGACGGCGATGGGTGCATCGGAGGTGGTGTCGACGCCGCCGCCGATACCGGAATCGATACGACCGGCCGCGATGGCATCACCGACGGCCACGATCGTCTGCAGACCCGTCCCGCATGCCTGCTGCAGGTCGTAGGCGGGGGTATACGGACTCAGCGCGCTACCGAGAACGGTTTCGCGAGTGAGATTGAAATCCCGGCTGTGCTTGAGTACCGCGCCCGCAGCGACGAGGCCGAGACGCTCGCCTTGCAGATTGAACCTGCTGACCAGGCCGTCGATAGTTGCGGTGAGCATGTCCTGGTTGGACGCCCGCGCATACTTCTTGTCCGAGCGAGCAAACGGAATGCGGTTGCCACCGACGATTGCGACCGGTCGTAGTTGCTTGCTTGTCACTTGTGGTCTCCCAACATCCGGAAAGAAAAAGGCCTTGGTGGAGTTTCATCTTACTGGCGAGTAAGTTGGTTGTCGACACCCGGTCGTGCGCTTTGCACCCGTGTGTGCGCCTTTCACCGGGCGTGCACGTGGGACCGCGAAGGCGCCAAGTGAAAGGTAGGACAAGTGGCAGCCACCAAGGGAGCCCCAGACCTCTACTCAACGTTCTTGGCGTCCGCGCCTGGAGCATTCATCGCCAAGCAGGCAGGACTGCCGCAGCCCGAGAAGCTGCGTCGGTACAAGGCAGGCGAACCGCCCCTGGCCGGACCCGTCCTGATCGGCGGCAACGGCCGACTCGTCGAGCCACTGCGCGAACTGCTCTCCGACTACCCGCAGGCGCAGGCGAACGACGCCAAATACGGCGCGCTGGTCTTCGACGCCACCGGCATCGGTAACGTCGCAGAGCTCGAGCAGCTCTTCCAGTTCTTCCAGCCCGTCATCCGCAACCTCGCGCCTTCGGCGCGCGTCGTCGTCATCGGCACTACGCCGGAGAAGACGGCAAACGTCGACGAGCACATCGCCCAGCGGGCCCTCGAAGGCTTCACCCGCAGCGTCGGCAAAGAGGTCAAGCGCGGCGCGACGGCTCAGCTGGTCTACATCTCCCCCGACGCATCGACCGGGCTCTCCGGACTCGAATCCACCCTGCGCTTCCTCCTGTCCGCCAAGTCGGCCTTCGTCGACGGCCAGGTCATCGTCGTCGGCGACGCCGATTCCACCGCACCTGCATCCTGGGACAAGCCGCTTGCCGGCAAGGTCGCAGTAGTTACCGGTGCGGCCCGCGGCATCGGTGCCACCATCGCCGAGGTGCTGGCGCGCGACGGCGCACACGTCATCGCAGCAGACATCCCCGCCGCCGGTGAGGCGTTGTCCGAGACCGCCAACAAGGTCGGCGGCACCTCACTCGCACTCGACGTCACCGCACCCGATGCCGCCGAGGTGCTCGCCAAGCACCTCCTCGAGCGTCACGGCGGCGCCGATATCATCGTCCACAACGCCGGCATCACCCGCGACAAGACACTCGCCAACATGGACGAGAGTCGCTGGAACTCGGTCATCGGCGTGAATCTGGCTGCGCCACAGCGCATCACCGATCACCTGGTGAAGGTCGGTGCACTCAAGGAAGGCGGCCGCGTCGTCGATGTCTCTTCCATCGCAGGCATCGCCGGTAACCGCGGCCAGACAAACTACGGCACGTCCAAGGCGGGCGTCATCGGCCTCGTCCAGGCGTCGGCCCCCGTTCTCGCGGCCAAGTCGATCACCATCAACGCCGTCGCACCCGGATTCATCGAAACCGCGATGACCGCCGCCATCCCCTTCGCCACCCGCGAGGCCGGCCGACGCATGAGCTCGCTGCTGCAGGGCGGCCAGACCGTCGACGTCGCAGAACTGGTGTCCTACTTCGCTTCTCCCGCATCGAACGCCGTCACCGGGCAGATCGTCCGCGTCTGCGGTCAGAGCCTCCTCGGCGCATGAGCGTCGTCGAGCTCTCGGAGCAGCCCAAGATTTCGGAAATCTATACCGCGGCGGCGCGTAGTGCCTTGCCGTTCTTCGGCGCGAAGTCGTCTTCGGTGCCGTCCACCGAGTTCGAGCTCCGCGGCCTGAGGGTCGATCTCGACAATCTCGCCGATTACTGCAAGGCCACCGGATTGCGCTTCGGTGACATCCTGCCCATCACGTATCCGTTCACGCTCGTCTTCCCGACGGTCATGAAACTGATGGTGTCCAAGGGCTTTCCGTTCGCGGCGATCGGTTCGGTGCATGCGGAGAACGTTATCGAGGCGCTTCGGCCGATCTCTGCCTCGGAGCCACTGGACGTTCGTGTGCACGCGGAGAACCTGCGCGAGCACCGCAAGGGACTACTGGTCGACCTGATCAGCGAAGTAAGCGTCGGACGCGAGCTCGTCTGGAGGCAGACCTCGAGCTTCCTGAGCCTGCAGAAGACCTCACTGTCCGGCGAACTCCGTGAAGCCCCGCCTGCCGACGAGGTGCCACCGCCCCCGACGCGGACACTTCGAGTCGATCAGAAGACGATCAGCAAGTATGCGTCGATATCGGGTGATCGCAATCCGATTCACGTATCCACGCTCGGTGCTAAGGCATTCGGCTTCCCGAAGACCATCGCGCATGGAATGTGGAGCGCGGCTGCAGCATTGCAGATAGTCGAGGGCCGAATTCCCGAGAAGGTCACTTACAGCGTCAGTTTCGGCAAGCCGATCGTGCTGCCCGCAACCGTGAACCTGTATGCCGAATCCGTCGGCACCGGTTGGGACCTCTCGCTTTTGAACCCCAAGAAGGGGTACCCGCACCTCACCGCCACGTTGCGGTAACCGAAGCAGCCCCTACGTCAGCCGAACGTAGGGGCTGTTTCATGCCCAAGCGTTCGTACACGAAGCGCAGGTCCTACGCGTTGGTTGCGGACTTCTTACCCGCCAGACCTCGCCATGCGAGGTTCTCGAGCAGATCGGCAGCCGCGTCGACCTCGATCTCACCGCCGGCGACACGATCGGCTACTGCCTCACCCGCGCCCACCAACGCCACTGCCATCAGCGTGTAGTTCTGACCCTCGTCCGGATCCTTCGTGCTCATCTCCAGCAGACCCGCCGTCAGCTCGATGAGTCGATCTCGGCTGGTCTGTACCTGCGAAGCAAAGGCGGTCTGACCGATCGCCTGCCGGTAGAGCACCATCCAGGACTTCCGGTGATCTCCGACGAAACCGAGAAACCCGAGCAATGCGCGACGCAGTTGCTCGCGAGGTGTCAGCGTCGGATCCGCGGCCGGAGTCATGGCCTCGACGAATTTGACGCCTTCGCGATGGATACACGCGGCGAACAGTTCGTCTTTCGACCCGTAGTAGAGGTAGAGCATGGGCTTGGAAATCGACGCCCTCTTCGCAATCGCGTCCATCGAAGTTTCATGGAAACCGTTGTCGGAGAACACATCCACTGCCGCGTCGAGCATCTGCTGCTCACGGACGGCGCGGGGCAATCGTTTGGTGCCGCCAGCCATGTGTCCTCCAAACCAAGGTCGAAGCAGGGTCGAAGCAGGGTCGAACAAACAAAGGTAGAACCACTGATCTTACTCCACGGTAAGAATGGCTGCGTCGCTTCTGCCGTGAAGCTAGCAGGCACCCTTGAACCGAGCGACCGTGGCTGCAGACGCGTCGACCTGCGGTGCGGGCAATCTTCCGGTGGCAACCGCATTCTCCAAATTGTCCAGCACCTGAGGGACGTCGTCGGTGGTCAGCCACAGCGCGATGTCAGCACCCGCGACCAGTGCCGCCTCGACGGCCGCCACGATACCGAGCCTGTCGGTGATCGCAGCCATGCCGGAAAGATCGTCGGTGAAAATCGGCCCCGTGAACGGGCTCGCGCCGTAACCGACACCGTCGCGCAGCAGTGCCATCGCTGCCGGGCTGATACTCGCAGGCACTCCAGGATCGGTCAGTCCCGGTACATCCAGATGGCCGACCATGATGCCGACGCCGGTCTGCGACAGTGCGGTGTACGGAACGAGATCGGACTGCTGCAGCTGATCGAGCGGAGGCGTCGTAACCTCGCCCGTGTGCGAATCGCCGGAGCCGGATCCGTGCCCGGGAAAGTGCTTGAGGACAGGCCCGATTCCGGCATCACGGAGCCCCTGAGCGTAGGCGCCCGCATACGCGATCACCTCGTTCGGATCGGAAGAGTACGACCGATCGCCGATCACCGAGTCGTCCGGCTGACTACTGACATCGACCACCGGTGCGTAGTCGACGGTGACGCCGAGATCCTGCAGACCACGCCCCCGTTCGAGCGCCATGCGATAGGTCTCGTCCACCGACATCGTCCGGGCAGTCTCGCGTGCGGATGGATCGCTTCCCAACAGATCCTCCACCCGCGACACTCGACCGCCCTCTTCGTCGATGGTCACCATCGGCGGCACGGCCGCGGCCGCAGCGATCCGGGGCACCTCGCGGTTCGACAGCGTTTGCGAATCCGTCCAGCTACCGATGAAGATGCCGCCGACCTGCTCCGTCGCCACTATGTTCACCGCGTCCTCGGTACCGGTGACCCCGACCGTCAGTAGTTGCGCGAGGCGCTGACGCTCGGTCAACGACCCGACGAACGCCGCACAACGATCAGGCGGCGGCGCGGGCGTCGTAGCTTCCGTAGTGGCCTCAGGGGACACCGAGGTGACGGACGGTGCAGCTACGGACTCCGGTTCCGCGTCGGTTCCGCAACCGGCGGTGAAACCGACCCCCAGCACCAACAGAGCGATGGGCACAAGCGAGCGGAACTTCATCATGGTTCTTTACGGTAGCCGAGGTGGCCGTAGCGCCGCGATCGGCGACCTCGACGCGATAGCCTTCGAACACAAGCTCACCAGGAGGAGACGGATGCCTGCAGATCTGATACTCATCGCCTACGACGGCTCGGACAACGCCAAACGAGCCATCGATTACGCCGGCCGATTTCTGATGACGAAGCGTGCCATCGTCGTCACCGCGTGGGAGCCGATGGTTCGACAAGCGGCACGCATGTCCGGACTCTCCGGCGTCATGCAACCTGAATGGGTAGCCGACGACGAAACCGAGGACGTGGCACTGACCGACGCGAAAGCCATCAACGAAGCGGGCGTTCGACTCGCCGGTGAAGCCGGACTCGAAGTGGAGGGGCACTGCGCCGAATGCACGACGGCCATCTGGAGCGCCATCGTGGAGAAAGCCGACGATCTCGACGTGGACATCATCGTCACCGGAACCCGTGGCACCACAGGCCTTCGTTCGCTGCTCCAGAGTTCGGTGGCAGATCATGTGCTGCGCCACAGTCACCGGCCGGTGCTGATAGTCCCGCCCGGCAGGTAACCGCGAGTGCGTCACAGCATCATGGCCATCGGGTGATACCTTTAGCGGCGCACGGGGGAAAGTCGCCGTCATTGATGCCTGCCGACGAAAGTGGAGACCGAGATGAAGTTTGCTGTCCCGGGAATTGTTGCTGCAGTAGTCGGCGCTGTATTGGGCGCCGGCGTCGTGTTCGGGGTGACTGCGGCAGCATCGGACAACACTCGTCCCGAGATCGACCGCACCGGCAACGCCGACTCGTCGTTGCTCAATCAGGTTGAGTACGGCAGCCGCTGACGCTGCTGGAACGATCTCGTCCGAGCGATTCGGACGTAAGTGGCTGGTCGGGGTCTCCGCTCTAGCGTTTCTCGTTTCGTTCCTGCAGATCCCCGGCTACACAGTCGCGGATACGAAGTACGACCTCTCCCAGAATCCGCTGGGATTTCTTGCGCGCGCTTCACACCAGTGGACGAGCCAAGCGTCCCTCGGTCAGGTGCAGAACCAGGCCTACGGATACTTCTTCCCACATGGCACATTCTTTGCGCTCGGTGACATTCTCGCGATTCCGCCGTGGATAACCCAGCGTATCTGGTGGGCGTTGCTGTTGATCGCCGGATTCTGGGGAATCATTCGGTTGGCCGAAGCATTGGGAATCGGCTCCCGTAGCTCACGGCTCATCGCTGCATTCGCATTCGCTCTGTCCCCGCGCGTCATCACCACTCTCGCGTCGATCTCCTCCGAGACGATGCCGATGATGCTGGCACCGTGGGTACTGATTCCCGTGGTGCGCGCATTCAGCGGAAGCGGCTCCGACGCAACACGATCGAGCGGCCAGTGGGGCGGGCCTCGAACCCTCGCGGCGCAATCCGCGTGCGCCGTCGCATTGATGGGCGCCGTCAACGCCGTCGCGACGGCCGCCGCCTGCCTCGTCGCGGTGATCTGGTTGCTGTGCCACCGACCGAACCGGGCGTGGGCCGTGTTCGCCGCCTGGTGGGTGGGCTTCGGCATCCTTGCCACCCTGTGGTGGATCGTCCCGCTACTCCTCCTCGGACGCGTGAGCCCACCGTTCCTCGACTACATCGAATCCTCCGGAACCACGACACAATGGGCCTCGCTCGCCGAGATCCTCCGCGGGACCAGCAGTTGGACACCGTTCGTCTCCCCTGAGCGCGTGGCGGGTGCCATCCTGGTCACCCAACCGGCCGCCGTCATCGCCACCGGGGTCATCGCTGCCGCCGGAGTGGCCGGCCTCGCGATGCGCACGATGCCCGCCCGCGGGCGCCTGACAGTGGTACTGCTCGTCGGAATAGTAGGGCTCACAGCCGGCTACGTCGGCGATCTGAGTTCCCCCTTCGCCGAGTCCGTGCGCCTGTTCCTCGACACCGCGGGCGCCCCGCTGCGCAACGTGCACAAGCTCGAGCCCCTCATTCGAATACCGTTGGTGCTCGGGCTCGCTCACCTTCTTGCCAAGGTGCCGCTCCCCGGATCGGTACCTGCGGCCCGATGGCGAGCGGCGATCGCCCATCCCGAACGCGACAAGATGGTGGCCGTCGCCGGGCTGGTGCTCGTCGGCTTGACCTTCTCCACCTCGCTCGCCTGGACCGGCAAACTCGCGCCCCGCGGCGCCTACGAGGCCATCCCCGAATACTGGCACGACGCGGCCGACTGGCTTACCGACCATGCTTCGGGCTCCTCCCCCGACGGTTCGGACGCTCAGCGCGCCCTCGTCGTCCCCGGTGCACCGTTCGCCCTCCAGACGTGGGGCCTGACCCGCGACGAACCACTCCAAGCTCTTGCCACGACGCCATGGGCGGTGCGCGACGCAGTCCCGCTGACTCCGCCAGGAGCTATCCGCGCACTCGATTCCGTGCAGCGTCTCATCGCGGATGGCCGCCCGTCCGCCGGGCTTGCCGATACCCTTCTGGGCCAGGGGATCAGCTACGTGGTGGTGCGCAACGATCTCGATGCGGAGACCTCGCGTTCCACGCGACCGGTGCAGGTTCACAGTGCTCTCGACGGCTCACCGGGCCTGACGCGTGTCGCCCAGTTCGGTGAGGACATCGCCCCGGGCACCGTGGACGGCATCACCATCGACGGTGACCTGCGGCCGTCTTACCCCGCCGTCGAGATTTACGAGGTCGAAAACCCAACCGCCATACCGGCATCCGGCCCGTACACAGTCGACTTGAATCGAGTTCCCTTCGTGCAGGGCGGGCCGGAGTCGGTGGCACGTATGAACGAGCAGCGCCGAAACGGTGCCCCGGACCCAGTGCCCGCTGGACCTATCGTCCTGGCCTCCGACGCAGCGGCGGCCGGGATACCGGTGGACAAGGTGACCGTCACCGATACGCCGATGAATCGAGAGACCGACTACGGTCAGGTCGATTTCCACAGCTCCGCGCTGCGTTCGAGCGAAGAACCACGAAGATCACTCAATGCCGTTTCCGATTATCCGGTGTACGGCGCCGCTACGGTCGACGGCGAATGGGAGGGCGCGCGCATCACCGCATCGAGTTCGGCATCGGATTCGACGCAGATCGGTGGAACGGCCCCCGGCAGCAGTGTCGCGGCAGTCGTGGACGGCGATCTTGCGACGAGTTGGGTATCCAACGGCATCGAAAATGCACTGGGCCAATGGCTTCAACTCGACTTCGACACTCCGGTCGACCAAGGACTGCTACATCTGCGCACCAGCCCGGGGACTATTGGGGACCCGGTCAAGTGGATCGAGATCACCACTCCCAACGGCAGTACCGCGGCGCGAATCGACAAGGCCGGAGAGCCGATGACGGTGTCACTGCCCGGCGGTTCGACGCCGTGGGTGCGCATCACCGCCAAGTCCACGGTGGACGGTACCAGCGGAAGCCAGTTCGGGATCAGCGAACTCTCCGTCGAAGACTACTCCAACCGCGAAGCGCCACAGCAGGTATCGATCGTGCACCGCGCGGTACTGCCGCCCGTCACTACTGGCGCCGACGTGCAGGGCTGGGAACTGAGCCAGGAGTTCCCAGGCCGTACGGGATGTATCGACACCACGGATCGAATTCGCTGCAGCAGCGGATTGTCCCTCCCGCCTGAGGAACTCGGACGCTTCTCTCGCACCCTGTCGGTACCCATGGGCACTGCGGTACTGCCCGAGTTGATGCTACGAACCAGGCAGAGCCCCGAACTCGAATCTCTCCTCTCGCAGCCCGGTCGCCCCGTGGCCACCGCTGCCTCGGACGTCGGCGATCTACACGGCTCGGCATTCGCCGTCACCGACGGTGACGACAGGACCTCGTGGACCGCGCCCACCAAGAGCATCGAGAAGCAAGCGGGTACGCAACCCACCCTGACGGTGAATCTTCCCGAACCCACCCTCGTCGACGGCCTCACCCTATCCCCCAGCCTGGGTGATCTACCTGCTCACCCGACGAAGGTCGCGGTCGATTTGGGCGATGGACCGATGGTCCGTGACATCGACGGCCCCACCACGATCGAGCTGAGCCCGCGTGTCACAGACCGGATCGTCATCTCGATTATCGACTGGGATGACCTGCTGGACAAGAACTCTCTAGGCTTCGTGCTGCCGTCGCCTCCAGGTCTGGCCGAGGTGAAAGTACTGTCCGGTGGCACGGTTCTGGGCGGCGCACTCGACGCGAACCGGATAGTTACTGTCGGCTGCGACCGTGGCCCAATCCTTTCGATCGCCGGACAGACCGTGCGCGCATCGGTGACCGCAACCGTCGACACATTCCGAGCGGGCGAACCGCTGAAGGCGACGCTGTGCGAGGGGATATTCCCGGTGGAGACCGATGCCCTCAACCCGATTGCCCTTCCGGCGGGCGAACAGGATGTCGTCGTGGATCCGGGCGCCGCATTCTTCGTCGACGGAATGCGATTGCGCACCATGCCCGTTCCCGCTGCCAGCGCGACGAGTTCTTCACCCGTCAGTGCCGACACGACCGCCTGGAGTTCGGACCATCGCGAGATCGAGGTATCGGCTCGCGGCACCGACCAACTCCTCGTCGTACCGGAGAGCAACAATTCCGGTTGGCACGCAACGTCTCCCGACGGCACCCCCTTGACACCGATCACCGTGAACGGTTGGCAGCAAGGATGGGTGATCCCGGCGGGTGTCGACGGAACCGTCGCACTCGACTACCCGAGCAATACGTGGTACCGACTCGGCATCTTCGGCGGACTACTCCTGCTGATCCCGTTGGCATTCTTCGCTTTCCGCGCCGGCCCACGCCGCGCCGGTGCGCCGCCACGGCCCTGGAACCGGTCGATCGTAGGCGTGATCGCACTCCTCGCCGCCGCAATCGTCATCGCCGGCATCACCGGAGCCGTCGTGGCCGTGGCCCTCTGGGTCGGTACTGTGGCGCTCCAACGGCGGTACGGCACCACCGTCGCAGCTCGGGTGCTGGTGTCCATCGCCGGTATCGGTACGTTGACAGCTATGGCACTGCTTTCACGCGGGCCGTGGCGATCCCCGGAGGGTTATATCGGGCACGTCTATCTGGTGCAGTTCGCCGCCCTCGTCGCCGTACTCGCGCTCGCCGTGGCCGTCACTGCCGAGAACGACTGAACCGCCTGCGCATCGGATCCTCCACCAGCGCATAGCTCGCGGCCGCGACGGGAATCGACAAGGCCACCGTCACGCACAGGACGAGCCAGAAATGGCCCTGGAACGGCGCGACGCCGAAGACGGGGAACACCATGGCGAGCACCGCCAGATGCCAGATGAAGATGCCGTAGGACCATCGGCCCAACGCCAACATCACCGGATGCTCCAGCACGCGGTGGTGCCGGTGGTCGTCGGCGAGCACGAGTGGGGCCAACAGTGCGAATGCGAGTACCGAGCCGAGCACGATCTTGACTTCGTACTGCCACGGCTCGGGCCGAACGAGCCCCTGGGGTCCGGCGAGTGGCGTCGCGGACAATGCGAAGGCGAGCAGAGCAATGGCACCGACGATGCGACGGTGCGAGCACAGCCGGTGCACCCAGGTGATGGGTCCGACGGAAATTTCGGCGAGCACCATGCCCGCGGCGAACCACGGGATATAACCGGGGAGCCAGTTGTCGTGATGGGTGTTCGGGGCTGCTACGACCGGCAGAAATGCCCAACTCAGACTGATCGCCGAGACCACAGCGAGCACCGGAATCCGAAGATGCGCCGCCGAACCCCGCAGTTTCACCATCGCGAAGGCAGCAAGCGGCAGCAGCAGATAGAACGCCACTTCCACCGACAGACTCCACATCTGCGTCATGCCCTCGGTCAACGTAAGAGGCACGAATACCTGCGTCAGCGACAAGTTGGCCAACCAGACGCGGTAGTCACCGCCTGCACCGGGGAGAAAGAGCAGAACGAGCACGACCACTACCCAGTACGCAGGCACGATGCGAAGGACACGAGAGTAGAAGTACCGGCCCGCCGACTGTGCACAACCGACCCCACGTGCCTGCGCCGCATGCGGACGCCACAGCAAGAACCCCGACAGGGCGAAGAAAATGGCGACCGTGAGATCGAATCGGCCCCAGATCCGCCCCATCACGGGCGAACTCGCGGCACCGGTTTGAAAGGCCACGTGCGTGACGATGATGCCGAGGGCCGCAAACGCGCGCATGCCCTCGAGCGAGGGGATGAACCCACGCAGCGGCACGACGGCTCGCGAGAGGGTCTCGGTCGATGTGCTCATGATCGAACCAGTGAATCATTCCAGATGGCCCGAGCGCGAAAGTCGACCGTCATCGGGCGTGCCCGCGCCCGCAATGGCGTATCACTGTTACTCTCACCACCGACGTGGCGGTCCAATCGGACACTCCAGGTCGGGGGGGATCACACACCTCGATCTGTCGGGGGTGGAAAATGGCACGCCGAGAAAACGACTAAGGAGATTCTCACATGGCGGAGCGCTCAGGGCCGAGCCGGATCGTTGCCCTTGTACTCATCGGTTTGGGCGCTTTCCTGTTGGTAGCGGCCATATTGATTCCGACGTACACGGTGTCACGGCTGGAAAAGACGCCCCTAGATCTAGAGGTCACCACGATCTCGACTGGAACGGGCAGCGTACTCAATTCTGCATCACTGGCAGCGGGACGCGCCGTCGTCGACCAGAACGTTCCATTGGTATCGCAGCGCTTCGTCACCGTCGAGGATCCCTCCGGCGCAAACGAGATCACGGTGCAGGCCGGACAGACACTGCTTCGCAGTGACAAGCAGGGCGAATCCGGTCTGCTCACCGCAAGCGTCGACCGCGTGACGCTCGACCGCGTCAGCTCGATGCCGGTCGAGAACCCGGTCGGGACCATCCAGTTGCAGGCCGACAAGCCTGCCGAGGAAGTGCCGCACACCGGCCTGCAGTACAAGTTCCCGTTCAACGCCGAGAAGAAGAGCTACCCGTACTTCGATGTCAATGCCCGTGAATCGAAGGACATCGACTTCGTCGAAGAGACCGAGATCAACGGCACCACGGTCTACAAGTTCGAGCAGCAGGTCGGCCCCGTCGACTTGTCTTCGGTAGTGAACCTTCCCACCAACAAGCTCACCCTGCCTGCCGCCACCTGGGGCGTCGAAGGTGGAGACGCACCGGTCACGATGACTCGCTGGTACGAGAACACGCGCACCCTGTTCGTCGAGCCCGAAACCGGCGTTGTCGTCAAGGGCGGCGAGGATATTCACCAGTACTACTCGCGCACTGCAGGCACCGCCGAGGTCGAGGTCTTGAAGGCACCGATCGATTTCGACGAGAACACCGTCGAGTTCCAGATCCAGCAGGCCAAGGACGGCATGGACAGGTTGTCGTTGTTCGGACGCACCGTTCCGATCGTTCTCGGCATCCTCGGTGTCATCGCACTGATCGCCGGCATCCTCCTCGGACTCCGTAACGGCGGACCTCGTCAGCCTGCACGCACCGGTGGACCGCAGCACAACGACGGTGGCGGTGCCGCTCCCACCGAGCCCCGCAATCGTGACTGGACGACGGATCAGACCGAGGTCATCCCGCGTACCAACCTCGCGAAAGAGTAAGAGCTTCCACCGCAGATGAGCGGAAGTACAGCCTCTCCGGCTGTACTTCCGCTCATTTTTTTGTGCTCAACTGCGTGAAGAGCTCAAGGCGACTGCGCTGACCACCGCAGCACATACAGCAGCCACCGACGCCGCGACGATGACGAACTGCAGCGGCGTCGCGGCCACGAAGAACAGCAGCACAACTTCGACGGCCAAGCCGATCCACGCAACGATGGCGAGCTGGGTCCTCTCACCGGCGATCGCCCACAACAGTCCGCTCTGCAACAGCGCCAGGCATGCACCCTGCAGCGCAAAGATCCAAAGGTAGCTCTGCACAGGCGCATAACCTTCGCCGACGATCGACGGCAGCAGCGGCGCCACCAGCGCAGCGCCGAGAACCAACACGGCCCCTATCGCGGCGACGACGGCCATTGCCGAGCGAACAGCCTTGAAAGATTCTGCTGGATTCGCCATCCGCGGATAGAGAACCACTCCCACAGCCTGCGGCAGCCAGAACGCAGCTTTGGTAGCCACTGCGCCGAGCGCATACAAACCCGCCTGCTCCGCACTCAACAGCGCGGCCGCTATCACCAGGTCGAGCGCAGAGAGGCCGATGAGCGCCAACTGCACCTGTGACGCCCGCAGAACCGTGCCGACGGTCAGCGGGGAACGTACTGCATCACCCTCCCTCGTCGCGCTCGCGATCCTTGCCCCGACAGCAACCACTGCAGTCCCGATGGCGCTGGCGGCCAACACAATTCCGGGACCACCACCCGCTGTGAGCACCGCAACAGCGGGGATCACCTTGCCGAACCCTGCGGCAGCAAGGACAGCACCGAGCCGACCGAACTGTCCGGACCCTTGCAACAGACCCTGTTCCGTCCCGAGCAGCACGAGCACCGGTGCCACGACGAGCGCCGACGCTGTTGCCAGCACTCCGGTACCGAGCACGACGGCCACCACCGGCGCCAACGCCGACGCGAGAATCGCGACCACCCCGGCACACCGATAGCCGAGCTTTCTGAGTTCGGCAGTGCCACGCCCGCGCGCTACTTCACGAGCGACGACGGACTGCAAAGCCAACGCCGGGACAGCGAGAACAAGTTGAGCAGCAAGCAGACTCGCGAACTCGCCGTACCCCTCGACGCCGAGAAATCGACTAGCGGGCAGATGCAGAAGATACGACGCGGCATTGGCCGTCATCGAACCAACCGTCACCAGAGTCATCCCGGCGAGCGCCGACGTACTTGCAGTGCGGTTCGGCATGGGAACACGGTATAGGGTGCCGAGAGTGTCGTGGACGCAGCGCAGTCGAACCGCGGCACCGGCCGTGTGGAGCTTCGTTCTGGCGATGATCGTCCTGGGCCCGCTGTGGGGTAACGGCTATCTGCTCCTTCGCGACGCGGTCAGCACCCCTCGGTCCTATTTCACCGATTCTGCACTCGGCACCACCGACGCTGCCGCCCGTGCGGTCCCGCAGGACGGCGTCATAGCGGCGTTGTCCATCGCGTTCGACGGCGGACTAGTGGTCAAGACGATTCTTACGCTGGCGCTGTGGCTCGCCGGTTGCGGTGCCGCGGTCATGGTTCGCCGGTTACTACCGACCACGACGACGCCTGCATTGCTCACCGCCGCGACCCTCGCCATCTGGAATCCCTACGTGGCCGAGCGGTTACTACAGGGGCACTGGAGTCTGCTCGTCGGCTACGCCGCGCTTCCGTGGACGGTGACCGCGGCGATAACCCTGCGTGAGACGGGACGGTGGCAAGGACTGGCAGTCTGCCTCGCCGCCGCAGGGCTCACGCCCACCGGAGCGATCCTCGCGGCCGTCACCGCCCTCGTCGTCGTTGCGCTGCCCTCCGACGTGCAGCGCTCCCGACGGGTACTACTGACTGCTCTGCTTGCGCTGGCCGCTTCCTCGCCCTGGCTGGTGGCCACCGCAGTATCCGGCGGCGGAACCCTCGGAACCGACCCGGCAGGCGTCGCCGCCTTCGCCGCCCGGGCCGAGCCCGGCCTCGGCACACTTGCCAGCCTGGCGGGCCTGGGAGGCATCTGGAACGCCGACGCCGTCCCCGCCACCCGCACGACGCACTTCGCCGTCCTCGGAACACTTCTGCTGCTCGCCGTCGTCGCAGTCGGGTTGCCGCCGTTGTGGCGTCGACGCAGAAACCCGATCATCGCCGCCCTCGCCGTCATGGCCGTCCTCGCCGTCGTCACGCCCGCGCTCGGTGCGACCGGAATCGGCCTGCGCGTCGGCGAGTGGGCAGCGCAGGACGTCCCGGGTGCGGGCCTGCTGCGTGACAGCCAGAAATATCTCGCACTGGCGATGCCGTTCTACGTGCTCGCCGCCGCTGCCGGAGTCACCTGGCTCGGAGCAAGAATTCGTATGCCCTGGGTCCCTGCCGTCGCAGCCATCACAGCGTTGCTGCTGGCACTACCGGACCTGGTGTGGGGAGTGACGGGTAAACTCACCCCCGTCGAATATCCGACGTCGTGGAACGCTGTCGCCGAAGAACTCCAGGGCCGCGACGGGGACGTGGCAGTGCTGCCTGCCGGAATCTTCCGCATCTTCCCCTACAGCGGCGACGCACCCGTTCTCGATCCCGCACCGCGAATGCTCCCGCTCGACGTCCTGCAGACCGGTGAACTCATCGTCGCAGGAGGATCGGTACGCGGCGAGAGCAGCCGCGCTTCCACCGTCGAAAAGACGTTGCTCGACGGCGGATCCGCAGCCGAACTGGCACAACTGGGCGTCGGCTGGGTCCTCGTCGAGCGCACGACGCCCGGACTGCTCGGCGAGTCGGCGGACACGCTGGACCAACTCGAACGCGTCTACGCCGACGACGAACTGGCGTTGTACCAAGTGCCAGGGGCAATCGGAACGACCGAGGTCAGTCCAGCGTCGTACTGGATCGTCGTGGCCGCGCACCTGGGGTGGGCCCTGTCAATAGTGGGCGGACTCTGCTGGGGCCTGCGGCGAAGATGACACGAGCCCGGAGACATGGGCGCCCAGTGCCGACGCCACCAGCACACTCTCCACACCCTGCGCGCATTGCTCCCACGAGAACTCGAGCGCGCGCACCCGGGCCTTCTCGCCCAAGTCGGCGCGGACATCGGCGTCGAGCAGCAGTTCCCCGATGGCGTCGGTGAGTGCGGGCACGTCGCGGTCATTCCCTTCGGAACCAACCAGCACACCGGTCACACCGTCGATGATCGAATCGGTCAGGCCCTTCGAACTGCGGTAGCCGACGGTAGGGACACCATGCTGAGCTGCTTCGACGACGGCAAGGCCCCACCCCTCCTTCCTCGAGGGCATCACATGCACCCAGGAGCGGCCGAGCAGTTCGTGTTTACGGTCTTCGTCGACGTGTCCGTGGAACGTGACAGCACCTTCGATGCCGAGCTCACGCACACGCTCACGCAGGTTTTCTTCCCACCAGCCGCCACCGACGACGTCGAGGTGCAGGTCCGGGAGCTGTCGTCGCAGGGTGGCCACGACAGCGAGCGCATCCTCGATCTGCTTGTGCGGCACCAACCTCGACAACACCGACAGAGACGGGTACGAGGTTCTGGTGTGCGCCCCACCGACCGACGCTGCCGGGGACGCGCCGTTTCGAACGACGGCGACCCGGTCGCGGTCGACTCCGAGTGCAACGAGCTCATCCGCCGACGGCAACGACACCGTCAAGTACTGATTACGCCGATGAACGCGCGGTGAGACCGTGCTCTCGAGCCACCAACCGATCTTCGCCATCACCGGGCCCGCCACCGGCCACTGCTCCCGATGGCAATGGTGAACCAGCAACGTCACCGGTGCGCCCGCGACGAGACGCGAGAAGAAAGGGATGCCGTTCTGAGTGTCGACGACAGCATCCGGGTTGATCCCGCGCAAAGGACCGAACCCGAGCCGGCCGGCAGCGACCGCAGCGAGAGCCCTCGGATACACGCTCAAGCGGCCACCACCGCGGCTGATCTGGATACCGTCGACGGTCTCCCGCGCGGGAGCGCCCGGATACGACGCCGTCCGCAGCGTCACCCGCACTCCGCGTCGCGCCAGGCCCGCACCGACCTGCTCGAGGTAGCGCTCGCTGCCGCCGCCCTGGGGATGGCCCGTATCGCGCCAACAGAGCAAGAGCACCTCGCGCACAGCTGGCTCCCCCATCACGGCGTAATCGAATATGAACTTCCGACACCTTAACGGTTCACCCGCCCCGCGGCGTCGCGACAGGGTGTATTCCCCTACTCTTTTGCAACGTGCCACGTCGTCAGGGTCGATTCGCGAGCTCTCGCCGTGTCGAGCGACCCGTAACCCACTTCTTCGCCCAGCGCGCGACCCTTCGCCGATCGGTGAGCCTGCTTCGGGATTTCGGACACGAGCAGAGCTCTCCCGACATCTTCTACAGCGCCCTGGCCCGCGATTCCGTCGAACTCATCAGTGATCTGTACCAGGGTCTGACCGGCAACATTCTCGAGGATCGCGTGGTCATGGACGTCGGCGGCGGGCCCGGTTATTTCGCGGACGTCTTCCGCGCCAGCGGAGCTCGGTACATCCCCGTCGAACCGGATCCGACAGAGATGCACGCTGCCGGTCTGAACGTGCACGGCAGCGTCCGCGGATCGGGAATGGCGTTGCCGTTTCGGGACGACAGCGTGGACGTGTGCTTTTCCTCGAACGTCGCCGAACACGTGCGGCATCCGTGGGTCATGGCCGAGGAAATGTTACGTGTCACCAAACCCGGTGGGTTGATGGTCCTGTCGTACACGCTGTGGAGAGGGCCGTTCGGCGGCCACGAAACCGGTCCCTGGCACTACTTCGGCGGCGAGTTCGCAGCCCGCAGATACCTTCGCAAGCACGGCCGCGAACCCAAGAATCGTTTCGGTGAATCCCTGTTCGACGTCGGAGCATCGGAGGGACTGCGGTGGGCCCGCGAGACTACGCAGGGCACTGTGCTGGCCGCATTTCCGCGCTACCACCCGAAATGGGCGTGGTGGATGATCCGTGTTCCGGTACTTCGCGAATTTCTTGCCAGCAACCTCGTCGTGGTCCTGCGCGCCGACGCACGCTGACAGTAGTTTGGGACATATGACAGCGTTGGCATTGGACATCGGGGGCACCAAGATCACTGCGGCGATCGTCGACGCCGACGGTAGACCCGGTGAGGCTCTCGTCGTTTCCACCCCGAAAGTCGATGTGTGGCAGGCCTGTTCCGAGTTGCTCGACACGGTCGTAGCGGGATCGGATATCGCCGCCATCGGTATTGCGTGCGCAGGCCCGGTCGACCTGGTCGCCGGGACGGTCGCACCGATCAACATCGACGAGTGGAAGGGCGGTTTCGGCCTCACCGAGGAAATCGCCAAGAAGTTTCCCGACGCCACGACACGCCTGGCCGGTGACGGTGGGTGCGCGGCACTCGGCGAACATCGGTTCGGTGCCGCACAAGGCGTGGACAACCTCATCAGCGTGGTCGTCTCCACCGGAGTCGGAGGCGGTCTGGTGCTCGGCGGCGAGATTGTGCACGGCCGCAGCGGAAATGCCGGCCACATCGGCCACATCGTCGTCCCCGGTTCGACGGCCTACTGCTCGTGCGGCGGTCTCGGATGTGTGGAGACCGTCTCGAGCGGCCCGTCTGCGGTCGGATGGGCGCAAGAACAAGGCTGGACCGGCACCACCGGCGCCGAGCTCGCCGAGGATGCCGCGAACGGAAACGTCGTAGCGGTGACGACATTGCAGCGCGCGGGCGTAGCGCTGGGTCAGGCGATCGCGTCGGCCGCTGCCCTGGTCGATGTCGAGCTCGTGGTCATCGGCGGAGGGTTTGCGCAGGCAGGCCCACCGCTGTGGGATCCGATCCAAGAGTCCGCGGCGCTGCATGCGCGGCTGAGGTTCCTCGACGGGCTCACGATCGTGCCGGCGAAACTGGGTGCGGTAGGGACGTTGACCGGGGCTGCGGTACTTGCGGCCTCGGCCACCTGATCCAGCTGCGCTCGCACGTAGGCATCAGTCGAATCCTTCCGAATCACTGCAACGTGTTCTAGTCTCGATCCATGACCGACTTCGCCAAGCTGTTCATCGGCGGGCACTGGACCGCACCGTCAACCGAGGAGACGCTCGACGTCTTTTCACCCGCCACCGAAGAGCGCGTCGGGAGGACTCCCGTCGCCGCCCCCGTAGATATCGACGCGGCGGCACAGGCCGCGCGCACAGCCTTCGACTCCGGCCCCTGGGCCCGATCATCCCCCACTGAACGAGCGCAGGTGCTCGCGAACTTCGCCAAGCTGATCGAGGAACGGAGCGCCGAGCTCACCGAGGTCATCTCGGGCGAAATGGGTGCCCCGCACGCCATGGTCGGGATGCTGCAACAGACTCCCGCACTGGCTGCGCTCAACTACTACGTTTCGCTCGCCGAGACCTTCCCCTGGAAGGAATCCCGTCACGGAGCATTCGGCCAATCCAACATCACCCGCGAACCCGTCGGCGTCGTCGCAGCCGTCATCGCCTGGAACGTCCCACTGTTCCTTGCGATCAACAAGCTGGCGCCCGCACTGCTCGCCGGCTGCTCGGTGTTGCTCAAGCCCGCTCCCGAAACACCCCTGTCTGCCAACCTCCTCGCCGACCTCCTGACCGAGGCCGGACTACCGGAAGGCGTGCTCTCGGTCCTTCCCGGTGGTGCCGAGACAGGCAAGTACCTCACCGCGCACCCACTCGTGGACAAGGTCACCTTCACCGGCAGCACCGACGTCGGCCGCAGCATCGGCGCAACCGCCGCGCAGCAACTCAAACGATGCTCACTCGAACTCGGCGGAAAGTCCGCAGCAATCCTGCTCGAAGACGTGGACATCGCGTCGGCGATCCCGATGCTGCTGCTGTCCGGCCTCATGAACAGCGGGCAGGCCTGCGTCGCACAGACTCGCATCCTCGCCCCGCGCTCGCGCTACGACGAGATCGTCGACGCCATGGTCGCGGGAGCCGGCTGGATGAAGATGGGCGATCCGACGGACCCGGCAACACAACTCGGCCCCCTCATCTCGGAGAAGCAGCGCGACCGCGTCGAGGCATACATCGCGAAGGGAAACGAAGAAGGTGCACGTCTCGTCCTCGGCGGCGGACGCCCGGAGGGTTTGGACAAAGGCTGGTACGTCGAGCCGACCATCTTCGCCGATGTCGACAACTCGATGACGATCGCCCAGGAAGAAATTTTCGGCCCGGTCCTCGCGGTCATTCCCTACGACTCCGAAGACGAAGCCATCAAGATCGCCAATGACTCCACCTACGGCCTCGCCGGATCGGTCTGGACCACCGACATCGAACACGGCGTCGAGGTCTCCGCACAGATCCGCACGGGCACGTCGGCGATCAACTGGTACGCATTCGATCCCAGCGCCCCGTTCGGTGGCTACAAGAACTCCGGCATCGGACGCGAAAGCGGCCCGGAAGGCCTCGAGGCGTACTGCGAACTCAAGTCGGTCCTCATGCCGCCGGGGTACGTGGCGCCGACTGCTTGATTCCCGCAGGCAGCGGTTCGGCGTCTGACAATCCGCTCCCCTAGTTGATCCCAACAGCGGGGGTAAATTCCGCCACCGGACGCCACCGACACCACCGACACCACCGACATAAAAACGAAGCGGGGCTCACCCAAAAGGGTGCGCCCCGCTTCTTACTGTCGGACTATGCGCCCAGACGCTGCTTCAGCGCTTCGAACTCGTCCTTGATACCGGTGGGAAGCTTCTCCCCGACGAACTCGAACCACTCTTCGATCAGTGGGATCTCGGCCTTCCATTCGTCGACGTTCACCGCCAGTGCCTCGGCGACGTCTTCGACGGTGGTGTCGAGGCCCGTGATGTCGAGTGCAGCTGCTGTCGGGACGACACCGATGGGCGTCTCGACGCCTTCGGCCTTGTGCTCGATGCGCTCCACGATCCACTTCAGGACGCGGGAGTTCTCGCCGAATCCTGGCCAGAGGAAGCGCTTGTCGTCGCCGCGGCGGAACCAGTTGACGTAGAACACCTTCGGGAGCTTCGACTCGTCGGCGTTCTTGCCGAGGTCGATCCAGTGCTGGAAGTAGTCACCGACGTTGTAGCCGAGGAACGGGAGCATGGCCATCGGGTCGCGGCGGATGGTTCCGACCGTGCCCTCTGCTGCTGCTGTCTGCTCGGATCCGACGGTGGCACCCATGAACACGCCGTGCTGCCAGTCGCGAGCCTCGGTGACCAGCGGAACCGTCGTCTTGCGACGCCCACCGAACAGGATGGCCGAAATCGGCACACCCTCCGGGTCGTCCCACTCGGCGGCCATCGACGGGCACTGAGCCATGGGCACGCAGTAGCGCGAGTTCGGGTGTGCGGCGTTCTGATCGGACTCGGGCGTCCAGTCGTTGCCCTTCCAGTCGATCAGATGCTGCGGGTCTCCTTCGAGGCCCTCCCACCACACGTCGCCGTCGTCGGTCAGTGCCACGTTGGTGAACAACGAGTTGCCCTGATCGATGGTCTTCATCGCGTTGGGGTTGGAATCCCAGTTGGTTCCGGGTGCGACACCGAAGAAGCCGAATTCGGGGTTGACGGCGTAGAGACGGCCGTCCTTGCCGAAGCGCATCCAGGCGATGTCGTCACCGATGGTCTCGGCGCGCCAGCCCGGAATGGTCGGCTGAATCATTGCGAGGTTGGTCTTGCCACATGCGGACGGGAACGCCGCGGCGATGTAGTAGGCCTTGTCCTCCGGCGAAATCAGCTTGAGGATCAGCATGTGCTCGGCGAGCCAGCCCTCGTCGTGAGCCATTGCCGACGCAATACGCAGGGAGTAGCACTTCTTGCCCAGCAGAGCGTTGCCGCCGTAACCGGAGCCGTAGCTCCAGATCTCGCGATCCTCGGGGAAATGCGTGATGTATTTGGTGCTGTTGCACGGCCACGGGACGTCGTCCTGGCCGTCGGCGAGCGGAGCGCCGAGCGAGTGCAGCGCCTTGACGAAGAAGCCGTCGTTGCCGAGCTTGTCCAGTACTACCGAGCCCATGCGAGTCATGACGCGCATCGAGACGACGACGTACTCCGAGTCGGTGATCTCCACACCCAACTTGGGGTCCTCTGCAGCGAGCGGGCCCATGCAGAACGGGACGACGTACATGGTTCGTCCGCGCATGCTGCCGCGGTAGAGCCCGGTCATCAGCTCGCGCATCTCCGACGGGTCCATCCAATTATTGGTGGGGCCTGCGTCGATCTCTTCCTTGGAACAGATGTAGGTCCGCGACTCGACGCGTGCAACGTCGGTTGGATCGGAATTGCCGAGGAACGAGTTCGGCTTCTTTTCGTCGTTGAGCCGCGTGAAGGTGCCTGCGTCCACCAAGTGTGTGGTGAGCCGCTCCCACTCTTCGTCGGATCCGTCAGCGAAGACCACCCGCTCCGGCTCGGTGAGTTCTGCTACTCCCCGCACCCACGCAAGAAGTTCCTTGTGTTGGGTGGGAAGTGCGGCATCAGTGCCGTTCAAACCGGGAATGGTCGCTGAGGTCATCTAACTCTCCTGGGGTGAGCCGGAACCAGATACACTTCGTCGCTGCCGGGCTGAGCAGCGGCACAAGCAAACCTGATCATCCCTTTCTGTGGGGCGCTGCCCGATTGCCGAATTGCGTATACCGCATCCTACCGGTCACGTCAATCGAGAACACGGGCGCCGGGTGTCCTGGTCTCAGGTTAACGCCGAGTGACGCTGTTCCGGAACCGGGGTGTTGTCCGATTGGTCACAAGAACGATTCAGCTGATGGAAAGTCGATTCGCGCCGACGCGGTTACCGGTACTGACATGGAAGAACGATCAACTACAACTAATCGAAAATCTCGCCCGAATCGGTGCGCTCCCACCGCGAAGATCCGTCGGCGGTACGAAATATCTCCCAGGATTGGTAACCGCCGTCACGTCCGAAGCTTGTGAACGTTTCGATCATGCCGTCGGCGTCGGCATCGCGTGCAATGGTCACGCCTGCATCGGTGTGGGTGACCCGAGTCTCGTCGAACCCATCGCCGTCGACGTCGAACATCTGGGTCGAGAGCCCATCCGACGGTTCATCGTGGTCGGCCGTGGTGCTCGCGTCTACAAAGAACGCGTCGGTAAAGTCCATGGTCCCCACCTCGATGTCTCGTACGAGTAGTACTGTCGCGCCCCTATCTGTTCAGACGCGCCGCGGAACGCGTCGGTTCCACCCTCGACTCGAGGGATTTCCGGTGACTGTTCGCAGGGCCGGACACGTCGAACTTCTCGATTCCGCGATCCAGCGATGCAAGGTCCCTGTCGCACGCCGCGAGAACCGTCGCCCGATGTTGCGCGGCACCTCTCAGCGCGGCCTCGACTCGTCCGAGTTCGGTCTCGGCCGAGATCGCCATCGCACGCGAAGTCTCACCTTCCGCCTGCGCGAACGCGGTTTCGGCGGCGAGGATCCGGGCGAGCACATTCTGCTCCCACAACGACTTGGCCGATCCTGCCCTCTCGTACGCCCACGAACGCACATGTACCCGATCGGCAACCAGCGAGCGTGAGCGCACCAGCCACCAGGCAGCGAGGGCGCCGAGTATCAGCGAGACAGGAATGACGGCAATCGCCAGCGCGGGCACCATCGACAACGGCGACACCGCAATCCGACCCAACCCGACACCGGCGGATGCACCGACGAAGATCATGATGCGGTCTTCCATGCTTCGGCGACGCGAGGCCGGTTCCTCGATCTCGGTCCGAGCCTCGACCCGACCGGGCACTTCCGCACCCAAACCGAGATCGGCATCGATCGAGCGCAGTCTCGTCACCAACGAGGATTCCACCCCTTCTCTGGCGCGTTCGAGCAGCCGAGTCAGATGTGCGGGTAGTTGCGAAAGTTCCGCTCTACTTGCCGCATCGGCGGATTCTCTTGCATGAGAGGTGAATTGGCGTATCGCCTCGTTGATCTCGTGCATCGTTTCCGCGCGGGTCAGCTGAAGCCTGCTACGCAACGTTGCAGCGCGGTCGGTCCGCCCGCGATCACGTGAGTCGGCGAGACGAGCTCGCTCTGCCCGCAACCCGGCTGTCGCCGACGCGCTCGTGACTGCCCGCGCCTTGTTCACGATCTCGCGACGCGCACCCGCGGCGGCCGCACGTACTGCTGCGTTGTACTTCCGCTCGCGCACCGCGTGGTCCGCCTGCATCATCGCTGAGCAGACGAAGGCCCCCAGCGCATCGATGCCCGACTCGTCCGCGAGAGAGGCGCGCGCGTCACGATCTGCCGAGGTGCGGCTGCACTCTGCGAGCTTGGCGGAGGTGGGCCACAGTGACACGTCGACAGCGCGGGGAACGCAGTCGCTGATCACTGCCGACACCGATCGCCGAACCTCACGCCAATCTCGGTGGGCATCGATCTTGTTGATCACCACAGCCACGGTCGTCGACTCCAACGCTGGCGCCAGCTCGGCCAGGGCGTCGCGGCCGAGAGGTGCAGACGCGTCGAGCACGTACACCACTACCGCTGCCGTGGTGACGTCATGAGCCCACTCGAGTACCCCGTCTGCTGCGACGGCCAACTCCTTCTCGACGGCGGAGACGCCCGATCCACCGACGCCGGAGAGATAGACGCCGCGGGGATCCGCGCGTCGTGCGTTCGCGATGTCGTCCGTTCCGGTCGGGTACCACCGGCGAACGACGCTGTCCATGTCTGCGGGTACGTCGATCACGAGCGGGCTCGCATTCGTAGATATCCCCGCGAGATCGCGTGCGCTGCCCGGCTGTAGTTCGGATCCTCGGCGGACTGTGCGCGTGCAAGCCACAGTGCGGCCGATTCGACCTCGCCCCCGGGCTCCACCGTCTCGTCGAGCGCATCCAACGCCGACCGCATGATCGCCAGGACTGCCTCGTCGGAGGCCAGGAAGGTCTCGAGTTCCTCGGCGCTCGCCGGATGCTCGGCAACGAGTTCGGTCAACCGGTGCAGTAGGCGGGCCTGCCTTTCGGTGCGCACCCGCTCGACGCTCCGCCGCACGGCTTCGATGAACGGCGCTGCTCCACTGACACCGAGCAGCATGAGCCGAATCTGCACGTCATCCATCGTGGGATCGGAGCGCAGAGCATCTACGACGGTACGCACACCGAGTATTTCGATCTGCTCGACAAGATCGTCCCGCTCGGCCGCAGTCGGCGCTTCACGCGAGACCGACGCGGGGGAAATATCGGCGCGCAGAAACCTTTCCCGCGTCAGCAACATGTCCGAGGAAAGGTGCGGAGCCGCGCGGCGCAGCATCTCGAAGGACTTCGGCTCTCGCTCCGACACCGTCCGGGCCATCGTTCCCATCAGCGGCAGCACTTCGCTACCGACCGCGGACGTCAGCCGGTCGAGTGCCCCAGCAAGATCGTCGACGGTGTCGGCCTTGGCCAGTACCGGCACCACGTGCGACGCCGACGCCGACGCCACAGCGTCGACATCCGCCTTCTGGGCACCACTCGTGAGCACATAGACCACTATGTCCCCGTCGAGATCAGGGTCTGGTGCGCTCGGCACGTCCATCGCAGCGGTCTCGGTGATCTCGACGTCTTCCCACCCGGCATCGGCCGGCCCGGAAACAGCGGATGCAGTCAGCACCGCACGCACCGAGGACTTGCCCACCCCGACCCGGCCGGACACTTGAATCCGAATTGGGGCGAAGCAGCGGTCGAGGGCGAGACCGATCTCGCGGCCCGAACCTGGATCGCGCTCGGACACACTCGACGCAAGAGAG
The DNA here is from genome assembly GCF_002091955.1 of Rhodococcus sp. 1168. Taxonomy (GTDB): domain Bacteria; phylum Actinomycetota; class Actinomycetes; order Mycobacteriales; family Mycobacteriaceae; genus Rhodococcoides. The sequence continues at coordinate 161,110 of NZ_MKKY01000079.1, forward strand.
CGCATTCGGCCCTGGTTCACTCCGCTCATGACGTCCCCCCACCGAGATTGCTGCACGTAACCGGGTTTTGCGCTCACGACGGGGTCCCAACCCGTCGTGCGGACCGATTCTGACACAGACCAGCCAAAAACTTTTCACGGCAGACACCCGCTGGCCTGCATCTACACACAAAGTCTCAACTTCAACTCCAGACCCATCTGTCACACACTCGCCCGATGGGCGACAATGGTCCAGTGAACGACGCACGAAGCACCACGCCGAACCTCGAACCAGGGGACAACCAGGGCCAAAATCGAGGGTCTCGGCTGTACCCGAGGGTGACGAGCTTTCGCTCCCGGCGCGGAGCTTTGACCGCCGCGCAGCAGACCACCTGGGACACGCTGTGGCCGAAGATCGGCCGCGATGTCGCCGACGAACTCATCGACATCGACGGTTGGTTCGGCCGTCCAGGGCCGGCGATCCTCGAGATCGGATCCGGAACTGGTACCGCCACGACCGCGATGGCTCAGGCCGAACCGCACGTGAATTTGATGGCGGTCGAGGTCTACCGTCCCGGCCTCGCTCAGACGCTGCAGCAGATCGAGCGCGAAGAGATCGACAACATACGTCTACTTCGTGGCGATGCGATGGACGTGTTGGAGAACATGCTGACCTCGGAATCGTTGACGGGCGTCCGGGTGTTCTTTCCGGATCCCTGGCCCAAGGTCCGCCACCACAAACGACGGCTACTGCAGGCCCCGACCTTCGCGATGATCGCCGATCGGTTGAAGCCGGGTGGAGTTCTGCACGTCGCGACCGATCACGCCGAGTATGCAGAATGGATCGCCGAGGCCGGGAACGCAGAACCGTCGCTGACCGTTCTCGATTGGGAGTCTCCGATGACACACGAGCGACCCGTCACCAAGTTCGAGGGCAAAGCCCAACTTGTGGGCAGCTCGGTGACGGAGTTGATATGGGGGAAGATCACACCATGAGCGTCAGCGAAGAAGTCTCGAATACAGCTTTCGCTCCCATACCCGCCCTCGACACAAGTGATTCTCATCACAACAAACGAGTACTTCTGGTGTGGGATGCCCCCAACCTCGACATGGGGCTCGGCGCAATTCTCGGCGGTAGGCCGACTGCGGCGTACCGTCCACGGTTCGATGCGCTGGGCCGATGGCTGTTGCAGCGCACCGCCGAACTGTCGACGAACGGTTCGGGGATTCTCGAAGCCGAGGCAACCGTCTTCACCAATATCGCCCCAGGCAGCGCCGATGTCGTTCGCCCCTGGGTCGAAGCGTTGCGTAACGTGGGTTTCGCGGTGTTCGCCAAGCCCAAGGTGGACGAAGACAGTGACGTCGACGACGACATGCTCGACCACATCGAGTTTCGCAATCGCGGTGGCGGGCTGGCCGGAGTCATGGTCGCTTCGGCGGATGGCCAGGCCTTTCGTGAGCCACTGGAGAACATCGCCGCAACTGGTGTGCCCGTTCAGGTGCTCGGGTTCCGTGAGCACGCAAGCTGGGCGGTCACATCGGAGACCCTGGAATTCCTCGACCTCGAGGACATTCCCGGAGTCTTCCGTGAGTCTCTGCCTCGCGTGAGTCTCGACTCGCTGCCGGACGAAGGCGCATGGCTGCAGCCGTTCCGACCACTGTCCGCCCTTCTCGTCGGGCGTCAAGGAGTTTCTTAAGTGTTCGCCAGATGGGGAGATCTCGTCTACCGCTTGCGGTTCACGGTCATCGGAGTCATGGTGGCCGGGCTTCTGGGCTTCGCAGCGTACGGGTTGGATCTCAACGACCATCTGAGCCAGAGCGGCTGGGACGACCCGGGTTCGGAGTCGGCCCAGGCCGCTCGCCTCGCCGACGAGACCTTCGGGCGTGATCAGTCCAGCGATGTGATCGTTCTCTACACCGCGCCCGAAGGTAAGACCGTCGACGACCCGGACTTCAACGCGAAGGTCACCGACAGCCTCAACTCTCTCGTCGGCGAACATCCCGACCAGATATCCAAGATCAATGGCACCTACTTCAAGGTCGACAACGCCGTCAGCGCCCCGGCGCTGGCCACCCCGGACAGAACCCACGCCATCGCCAGTATCGCGATCGTCGGTGACAACGACACCGAGCTGACCAACAATTTTCAGAAGATCAAGGACGTCTTCTACGTCGACGGCGTCAACGTGCAGGTCACCGGTCTGCAGGCAGTCGCCGGAGCGTTGCAGTCCACCATGGCCGGGGATATCCAGCGGATGGAACTGCTCGCCATTCCCGCCGTCGCGGTCCTGCTCTTCTTCATCTTCGGTGGCGTCGTAGCCGCCGCGCTGCCCTTGATCGTCGGCGGGCTCACGGTCGTCGGAGCCAACGGAATCGTCAAGGTTTTCACCAACTTCACCGAGGTCAACAGCTTCGTTGCACCGGTGGTCTCTCTCGTCGGGTTGGGCTTGGCGATCGACTACGGGCTCTTCATCGTGTCCAGGTTCCGAGAAGAGCTCGGCGACGGCTATTCGACCACCCAAGCTGTCCGACGCACCGTCATGACCGCAGGCCGCACCGTGGTCTTCTCGGCGACGATGATCGTCGCCTCGTTGGGCGGCCTACTGCTCTTTCCGCAGGGCTTCCTCAAATCTGTTGCCTACGGCTCGATCGCCACCGTCGCGCTCGCCGCACTGACAGCGATCACGATTCTGCCCGCAATGCTCGCGATCCTCGGCCCACGCGTCGACGCGCTGGGTTTGAAGTTCATGCGCAAGACCAAGTCGTCCGAGGAAATCGAGAACGGCATGTGGGGCAAGCTGACCCGCTGGGTCATGCAGAACCCACTCAAGGTGACGATCCCGATCGTGCTCGGCCTGGTGCTGCTGACACTGCCCGTCGGCAACATCAAGTTCGGTGGAATCAACGAGACCTACCTGCCGCCCGACAACATCACTCGTGAAGCACAGGGCGAGTTCGACGTACTGTTCCCAGGGTTGCGTACCGAACCGCTCAAGCTGATCATTTCCGACGCTCAAGGCTCGTCTCTCGCGCAGATCACCAAGCAGGCCAACGAGGCCCCCGGGCTCATCGAGAAGTTCGCTCCCGACGGCGCGAGCAAAGACGGCGTCATCGTCTTCAAGGCCGGCCTCGTCGACCGAAACGACTCCAAACCCGCCATCGACTATCTGCGAAGTATCGACGTGCCCGCCGGGGCCACAGTGATGGTGACGGGAACGCCTGCGATCGAGCAGGACAGCATCGCCGCCCTCATCGACAACCTGCCGCTGATGGCTCTTCTGGTCATCTTCATAGTGACGCTGTTGATGTTCTTGACCTTCGGATCGCTGGTGTTGCCGATCAAGGCTGTCCTCATGACGACCCTCGGGTTGGGCGCGACGATGGGCATCCTGACATGGATCTTCATCGACGGCAACGGCGCGAGCTTCATGAACTTCACGCCCGGGCCGATCATGGCACCAGTGTTGGTGTTGATCATTTCCATCGTCTTCGGACTATCAACCGACTACGAAGTCTTCCTCCTCTCACGCATGGTCGAAGCACGCGAAAAGGGAGCCAGCACCAGCGAGGCAATCCGCATCGGAACCTCGCACACCGGCCGAATCATCACCGCGGCCGCCCTGATCCTCATCGTCGTGACCGGCGCATTCGCGTTCTCCGACCTGGTGATGATGAAGTACATCGCTTACGGCATGATCGCCGCGCTCATCATCGACGCGACGCTCATCCGTATGTTCCTCGTCCCTGCCACCATGAAACTGCTCGGCGACGACTGCTGGTGGGCGCCACAGTGGATGAAGCGAATTCAGCAGCGGCTCGGACTCGGCGAGACGATCCTCGAGGACGAGCTGATGCCGGACGACGTCCCCGAGCTCGCACTCGTCGGCGGACGCCCGGTCAACACAGTGAAGCCGCCGATGAGGCCGGCGCCACGAGCCGCAGAACCTCTGACCGAACCGATCCCGATGATCGCGCCTGCGAGCGCAGGCCCCGTTCGATCGACCTATGCAGCAAAAGAAGCAGAACGGCGTTCGGCGACCGGCAAGCCTGCCACCGCACCAGCCGAAGATACACAGGCAGCCGAGATCGTTCGGGCTGCTCCCCCCGTCGCGCAATCGGAGCCCCAGAAGCCGGCAGTTCGGCAACAGCCGGTGGTTCCAGAGCGACCGGCAGTTCGGCAACAGCCGGTGGTTCCAGAGCAGCCAGTAGTTCGGCAGCAGCCGGTAATTCCTGAGCAGCCAGTGGTTCAGCAGCCGCCGCCCCGCACCCCGGAACCTGTACGGGCCGCCACTCCGGACGTCCGCTCGATCGAGAGCTGGCTGGCAGATCTACGTGCGCCCACCGACTCTCCCGAAACGCCGAAGGAAGCCACAGCGGCGCCTGCCGAGCGCTCGGTGTCCAACGGCGCCCGTAACGGCTCCTACAGCAATCGTTCGACCGGCCGTGAGTCCGACAGCTCGCGCACCGGAACCGGTGGGAGCCGCGACGACACCCGAGACGGCGGCTTCGGCGAAGATCGCAAGACCAACGGGTCTCCGCGCAACGGATCCCCCACCAACGGATCCTCAACCAACGGCTCGCACACCAACGCCTCGCACACCAACGGCTCGCACACCAACGGTTCCGCTGGTAGCGACGACGCCGGTGCCCGCCCGAGCGAACCGCGTGCGCGCTACGACATCACGACTCGAAATGCGCCCGGCCGGCGCAATGAGACTCCTAGTGATCCGCCGACACCTACAGACCCCGAGCGCACCGACTCGACAGCGGGCGCGGACACGCCGTCGCAAGGTCGACGTCGAATCAGCGATTCCGTCAATCCTGATCCCTCGGAAGCCGATATCGATAGTGGACGCCACCGCGGCGGTCAGCAGGCCTTGAGTGTCAGCGAACTCCTCGCACGAGAGCGTCGGAAGTAGCCCTACCGCAGTCGAATCACATCCTGGATCGCTCTCGGTGCCGGGAAGGTAAGACACCGCTGTGGAATCTCACAGCGTGAAATTCGGGAACGCTGCATTCTTTCCGACCGTTGTCCCCTGGGAAGCAAGATCACGACCACAGATCGAGTCCTGGGGCGAGGTGTGGTGTCTTACGTCGAGATGGGGGAAGCATGGCTGTCATTGCCGAACTTCGAGGAGTGACCTGAGTGTTCGCCCGATGGGGAGATCTTGTCCACCGCTGGCGATTCACGGTCATCGGAGTCATGGTGGCCGGCCTTCTCGGTTTGGCCGCGTACGGGGTCGGATTCGAGAATCGACTGAGCCAGGGCGGCTTCGACGACCCCGGTTCGGAATCGGTGCGTGCTGCTCAGTTCGCCGACGACACGTTCGGACGTGACACAGAGGGCGATGTCATCGTGCTCTACACCGCTCCCGAGGGAAAGACGGTGGACGATCCTGAATTCACTGCCGCGGTCACTGCCAACCTGAACTCGCTTGTCGCAGAACACCCTGCCCAGATCGCCAAGATCAACGGCACCTACTTCGCCGTGGACGGTGCTGCCCGCGCAGCCGCACTGGCAACCACGGACAAACAGCACGCTGTCACCAGCATCGCGATAGTGGGTGACGACGAGACGGCCCTGACGAACAACTTCCAAGCCGTCAAGGACGCGTTCTACATCGATGGCGTCGACGTCCAGGTGGCGGGACTCCAGGCGGTTGCCGGGGCCTTGCAATCGACGATGGCCGACGACATTCATCGAATGGAGATCCTCGCCATTCCTGCTGTCGCTGTGCTGTTGTTCTTCATCTTCGGTGGAATCGTCGCCGCTGCGCTCCCCCTCGTCGTCGGCGCTTTGACGGTGGTCAGCGCCAACGGAATCGTCAAGTTGTTCACCAACTTCACCGAAGTCAACACGTTCGTGGCGCCAGTGGTGTCGATGGTCGGACTCGGCCTTGCAATCGACTACGGACTCTTCATCGTCTCCCGCTTCCGTGAGGAACTGGGCGACGGATACTCGACTCGAAATGCAGTCCGCCGCACGGTGATGACGGCGGGGCGCACTGTGGCGTTCTCTGCGACGATGATCGTTGCCAGTCTCGGTGGCCTACTGCTGTTCCCGCATGGATTCCTTCGGTCCGTCGCATACGGATCCATTGCGACCGTCGCGATGGCCGCTCTCGTCGCGGTGACCGTACTACCTGCGCTGCTTGCAGTTCTCGGTCCACGCGTCGACGCACTCGGCTTCAAGTTCATGCGTAAAACCAAGTCGTCCGAGGAAATCGAGAACGGCATGTGGGGCAAGCTGACCGCCTGGGTGACGCGTCGTCCCGTCAAGGTTGCCGTCACGATCGTGCTCGCGCTGCTGGTGCTGACCCTTCCGGTGGGAAGGATCGAATTCGGTGGGATCAACGAGACGTATCTTCCGCCCGACAACCCGACGCGTGTGGCGCAATCTCAGTTCGACGAACTGTTCCCCGGACAACGCACCGAGCCGCTCGAGCTGGTGATAACCAACGCGCAGGGCGCATCCCTCGGGCAGATCACCAAGCAAGCCAACGAAGCTCCCGGACTCGTCGAGAAGTTCACACCTACCGGTGCAAGCAAAGACGGTGTCATCGTCTTCAAGGCAGGCCTCGAGGACCGCAACGATTCCCAGCCTGCGCTCGATTACCTGCGCGCCATCGAAGTTCCGGACGGCGCAAGCGTCCAGATCACGGGAACACCTGCGATAGAACAGGACTCGATCAGTGCGCTGGTGGATCGACTGCCGATCACCGCAATCCTGGTAGTCCTCATCGTAACGCTGTTGATGTTCCTGACGTTCGGCTCGCTGATTCTGCCGATCAAGGCCGTGCTCATGACCGCGCTCGGATTGGGTGCGACGATGGGCATTCTGACGTGGATCTTCATCGGCGGACACGGTTCGGAGTTGTTGAACTTCACGCCGGGTCCGATCATGGCAATGATTCTTCTTCTCATCGGCGCTATCGTCTTCGGACTGTCCACCGACTACGAAGTCTTCCTGCTCTCGAGGATGGTAGAGGCGCGAGACAAGGGTGCAAGCACCACCGACGCAATCCGAATCGGCACCTCACATTCCGGACGCATCATCACCGCGGCAGCACTGATACTCATCGTGGTGACGGGCTCGTTCGCATTCTCGGACCTGGTGATGATGAAGTACATTGCCTTCGGCATGATTGCTGCGCTCATCATCGATGCGACGGTGATCCGCATGTTCCTGGTCCCGGCAACCATGAAGCTTCTCGGCGACAACTGTTGGTGGGCACCGGAATGGATGAAGCGCATCCAGCGTCGAACCGGCCTCGGCGAGCCGGTCCTGGAGGATCAGAGCGTCGAGACTTCGACTGGGCAAGAATCGACAAGCGCACGTTGATCTCTGGGTTTCGAGTGTGTGTCGGTGGGAGAAGTTACACTCGACAGTATGTTCGGATCGGGGTTCATCGACACCACTGACCAGGCGGTTGGCGGCATGCTCTACATCCTCACCGAATGTGCGTCGGCGGAGAATGTTCGTCGCGGCCGCCTGGTCGAGGCAGTATGCGAGATCCTCGATCGCCGCCTCGCCGATGCCGAAGAGTGCGGCGGAGATCCGTCGGAGTGTCATCGTGAAGTGCTCTGTGAGATCTCGACACAACTGACGGTGTCACTGTCGACAGGTCGCACTCTCCTCGATACCTCCGAGGCGTTGAACCATCTACCGTTGACGGCGCTGCGGTTGATATTCGGGGGCATCGACTGGGCTCGCGTAGTGGTGTTGGCATCGGTACTCGGCAAAGCCAGCGCACGCACCGTAAAGGTAATCGAATTTCAAGCTCTCGCGGCAGCCGAAAGTATGGCACCACGCCGTTTGCGCAACCGCGTGTGGAGTTTGTGGATGCAGTTCGCCGGAGCGGAAGCGACTGCGGCACAGACGGAAGCGAAGGCAAAGTCGACCGGAGTCAATATCCACGAGGATGGGACCGGGATGTCTGTACTGCGCGCGCAGATGTCGGATCTGCAAGGGGCCGAGGCAGAGGCATTGATTTCGGAGATCGCCGCGACCGTATGCAAGAAGGATCCGCGTACCGGGCAGCAGCGCCGCTTGGATGGATTGTTGGCTTCGCTGTACGGCGAGCGTGCCTTGGCGTGCCGCTGCGAGTTCGCCGAGGAGTGTTCGGCTGCGGGTGTCGCGGAAGAGATCGCTCCGCGCCGCGGTCATCTACTCAACATCCTCATCGACGTCGAAACACTGTTGGGATTGTCCTCGACACCGGCGACCTTGCCCGACGGGACGGCATTGGATCCGGATCTGGTGCGGATGTTGGCCCAAGACGCACGGTGGCAGGCAATCTTGACCGAGTTGGTCGAGGTACTCGAAGTAAACCGAGGTGGAAGCACCGGCTCGGCCACCGAAACTGGCAGTGACGAGACACGCGAGAGAACAGCCCTGCCCACAAACGACGAGGAGGACTCGAAAGAGGACAACTCCGTCGAGACCGTCTTCCGCGACTGTGGGCACGACAATCCTGTTGCCGAACAATCGGATCCAGGATCGAACGGCACTCGCGATGACGGGCCGGAGTCGCCCTTACCGCGGGTCGAGCAGGTACTTCGGCGGATCCTCGGGCGCGGCAGAGTTCGCGGGCCAGCGGAGGTTCCTAGACCAGGCCCACACCAGATCGACCAGCACACCTCAGGGGAGGATTCTGCCTTGCGCCGCTACGTCGATTCACTCCTGCGCGAGATCGAGCATGATCCATCGAAGGCTGCAGGGGTGTTCCCCGACGGGCACGGCGGACTCGAGAATCCACCGCCCGGAGCGTTGCCGTATCGGCCTTCGAGGGCCGTGGCCTCGATGGTCCGAATGGCTTACCGTACGTGCACATTTTCGAGCTGCGACACGCCGTCGTCGCGGTGCCAACTCGACCACATCGTCCCGTTCGACCACGACAATCCTCGGGCAGGTGGATGGACGGTCGGGTCCAATCTGCACCCGGTATGTATTTGTCATCATCAAGCGAAGACTGCCCGCATGTGGCCGTGCGCGATGCTATCCGGTGGCGCGATCCTGTGGACGGGCAACGCCGGATCTCGACGGATAACGCTGCCCGGCCTCTCGGTTCCGAATTCCCCGCCACTTCGCGTTCGCAAAAGGCATCCGGTGCCCCCGGAGACTCGCCCGGACGGCCCGACCTGGTGGGAGAAACACATGCCTCCCCGCACGCACCCGCCCTCGCGTTCCGAACTTGCCCGGGCCGGCACCGACGAAGCTCGGTCCACAATCCGCGAGCTTCGCCGCCGCTTTCGGGAACACCGCGCTGTTGAAGATGCCCGCGAACGCCGCCGGCCAGCACCCTACTGAGCCGGCGGGTTCGTCCCGTCTCGGGTTATGCCTGTTCAGCCTCGCGGTCTGCGAACACCTTTGCGTATCTGGTGCCCGCGAAGAGCAACAGAAGTCCGACGACGATGAAGGCGCCGACACGGAAGAGACCGTCGAGAGCATCCAGATCGAACAGGAACAGCTTCGCCACAGCGGCCCCCGTCAGCGAAAGCCCCGCCAATAGTGCTGTGTGCGCATACTTCTCACTCCGGAGGCCCATAATCAGCAATGCCATGGCCACCGCCATCCATCCGATGGTGGCCGCACAGTGACCCGCGATGAATCCTGTTGTGCCACCGATTGCTCCCACTCCGAGCGCGACCGTCGCGGACGTCAGACCGTAGAGCGAGACAACGCCTGCGAACACCCAGCAAGACTGCACGTTCTGCTCGACGATTCCGAGTTGGACAGCAATCAGAACCAGTCCCGCCGCAACCGCTACCAACAGCAACCCAGCAACCACGATGCCGAAATGCCCGGTGGCGTAGTCCGCATCCATAAGACCGTCGACGGGTGCGATGACTACGAAACCGATGGTTCCGAGTGCGGCGAAAGCACCGCCGAGGAAGTAGGCAATCTTGGATGAGAGCTTGTGCGCGAGAACGAGCGCCGCAGCAGCGACCGCCAACAGCGTGAGCGGACGCAGCTCCACTGCGGTCGGAACGACAACAGCCTGCAACAACGCCGCCGCGCCGAGAAGCGAAAGCACAATCCTGGCATGCACCGGCAACCAGCGTGCCAAGGCGATGGTTGCCGCGCAGGTAACGGCGACCAGGAGTTCGACCAGCGCGAGTGTCCACCGCTCGAACAGGGTGCCCACCACGAGGATCGGCAGTGCAGCAAGCGCCATCATCATCGATGCCATCGTGTCGGATGCGTTGCGGCGAAGGAGTTCGAGCGAGCTTCCCAACCCGAATGCGGCGACGACGGATGCAACGAACAACAGCGTGACGGCATCACCGGTCCCGACTCCATAGGACGAGGCCTCCGCTATTCCCAGCAACGTGGCGGCAACGATCGGCAGTGTGCGCGCCACATTCAACAACGGCCAGTCACGTCCGAGCTGGGCGGGGAAGGTCGCGATGAACGTAGCAGCGAAAAAACCGATGACCGGCAACGTGATTCCGCCGCTTACCACCGGTGCACACACGGCGACACCGGCAAGAATCAACACCGCCATCGCTTGCGAACGCCACGACACCGCCAGCGCGATACCAGCCGCTGCGATTCCGAAGGCACCGGCCAAACCTAGAGCCGGCTCGAGCCAACCGTAGATCACGGTGACGGCCACGACGTCGAGATACAGACCAGCAACTCCGGTCGCCGCGACGGCGATGCCGCCGACCCTGCCGCCGGATCTACCGAAAACGCGGGACCCGATGTACACCAACGCCACCGAGAATGCCGCTCCCGCACCGACCCGTAGCTCCGGCCCGAACCACCCTGCCTGCGCTGCCAGAACCAGCAGCATTACGATGCCGACCAACGTCACTCCGGCGCCAGCGATCGCGAGCAGCCGAGAGATCACACCGTCCCGCTGCCACCATGGCTCCTTCTTCGGCGCGGCAGGCCGGGGCGGCGCAGGCTGGGGCGGTCGAGGAAACTGCTGAGGCTGGGCAAACTGCTGAGGCTGGGCAAGCTGCTGAGGTTGGGCAAACTGCTGAGGCTGGGCAAACTGCTGAGGCTGGGCAAACTGCTGAGGCTGGGCAAACTGCTGAGGCTGGGGCGGAGTGAAGGGACGGGGCTGGACAAATGTCTGGGGCTGGACAGGAAAAACCGGTGTCTGCTGCGCTGCCAGTTGCGAATGCAGCTGCCCGAGTTCGCCGGAAACCTGCCGGAGGTGCTCCCCCAGTGCAGCGAACTGGCCTGACAGTCTCGCCACCAAATGCGGATCGACACCGGCACTACGCGGATTCGTCATGAACAGATCATGTCGGACGGTGCCCGGCAACGGCTGAGTATTTCTACTCCTCATTACCTAGGGGTTTGCCGAACTGCGTTACGAGAACACTCAGTTGCCGAACATCCGTTTCAGCGACGTACCCAGTGGATGCTTGGCGGTGAGTGTCCCGAACCGGACCTTCCCGCGCACGATGATGTGCAGCGGCCCGATCGGCGGGCCGGTGCGTACCTTGTTGTTCGCATTCCCTCCGACGGTTTCGAGGCCGTTGAGGTCAGCGGTAGCAGCTGGGGGCAGGATCAGCGAGATAGTGCTGCAATAGTCGCTCACCATGATCTCGACGACCTGCGTCGACATGATTGCCTGCGTGAAGTCCAGCGTGACCTGCGAGAGTTTGCTGTCGATCGTCATCCGGGGTGGCACGTTCCACGGACCTTTGCGGGACACCGTCGACATCGTGCCGCGGACGACCGAAGCCTGACTTCGATCCCACGACAACGTATGCGCCCGGTCGTAGGTGGGGACGGCCTGCTGATACGACGTCGAGGCTGCGGGGACCGTCGGCCGATACTGCTCGGCTATCTGCATCCCGGGCAGATCCGCCACGACGGCGTTCAGCTCACCACGCGTCTTCGCGGTAAGCGCAGTGTCCATACGTTCAGTGAACTCCCCTAGGGACAGCATCCCCAGACCCACCGCACGCTGCAGCAACTCGCCGACGTGTTCTTTTTCGGCATCCGACACTCGCAGGTTTCTAGCCTCCATGACACCAGGATAATGCCCACGCGAAGCGACTGCCGCACACTGCAAGGTTCGCTGGGCCGGCCCGTGGGTACAGCTCGCAGTATGGAGATCACGATCGACGCGACAGGCCCGGCTCCCGCGGAGTTGGCGTGGGAGCGCTACATGAACCCCGATCTGTGGTCGACGTGGGCGCCACAGATCAGCGGTGTCGACTACGACGGCGAACGGCTGGTTGCCGACACCTCCGGCAGAGTCGAGGGACCACTGTGGATTCGGATCGACTTCCGCGTGCTCGCCGTCGACGAGGCGGCCCGCACCTGGACGTGGCAGGCCTGGTGGCAGAACCGCGTGCTGGGCTTGACGTTGACCCACGGCGTCGAGTCCCATCGGGCCGGCTCACGGACGTGGTTGACGGTCGACGGCTTTCCCGGGCTGGTGCTTCCGTATGTTCCGATCGCCAAGCTCGCCCTCAACCAGTTGGTCAAGAGCTGAGCTACTCGGTCCGCGTCGTGGTCTTCGGGTCCGTCTCGGTGTCGGTGACCTCCGCGGCATCAGGGGTCGGGAACGTCGGGTTGTCGCCCGACCCGTCCAGGTGGTCGTCGAACTCGCGGACGGCCTCCCCACGCTCGGCTGCACTCTGCGCACCGTCCGCATCGAGGCCTGCCGACTTCTCGGTCGGATCCACCGTCGTGTCCACTGGCTTGTCCGTCTCACTCATGGGGTGTGGTTGCCCCGAGTGGACGGCTCACAAACCCTGTTCGATCGCGTAACGCGTCAGCTCGACCCGATTGGCCAACTGCAGCTTGCGGAGTGTGGCCTGCACATGATTTTCCACCGTGCGATGACTCAACGTCAGTTTGGTTGCAATCTGCTTGGCGCTCAGGCCCTTTGCAACGAGGCGTAGCACTTCGGTTTCGCGGTCGGACAGCGTCGGACGTAGCACTTTGGTGTCGTTCGCGTCTGCGGGGGCGGTAGCGATACGTCGATACTCCCCGAGGACCAGCCCGGCCAGACCGGGAGTGAACACGGCTTGCCCGGCGGCGGTGGCCCGGACGGCGTCGAACAATTCCTCGGCCGATGCACTCTTGACCAGGTATCCGCTGGCGCCGGACTTGATTGCGTCGAGCACGTCACCGCGCTCGGCGGAGGCCGACAACACCAGAATCCGACTGTTCGGTGAACCGAGAAGTACCTGGACCGTCGCGTCGGCACCGTTGCCGTCGACCAGGTGCATGTCCATCAGAACGACGGCCGGTTGTGTGGCCTGAGCGCGACGCCCCGCGGATCCGACTCCGTCAGCGGTGGCAACGACGTCGAATCCGGCTGCATCGAGGTCGCGTGCCACCCCGTCGCGCCACATGGGGTGGTCGTCGACGACCATGACAGAAATCCGCTTGTCCATCACTTCTGCTCCTTCGGTACTCGAATTTCCCACTCGGTCCCCGTGCCGACATCGCTGTCGAGAACTGCTGTGCCGCCCAGCATCTCAACTCTCCCCAGTATCGACTCGGAGACGCCCATTCGGCCCTCTGCCTCGGCTTCGGCGAGGCGTCCGGCGGCTATCCCGATGCCGTCGTCGCGGATACTCACGATGATGTCGCCTGCTACATCTTCGAGCAGAACATACGCGCGCGCACCCGATCCCGCGTGCAGTGTCACGTTCGACAATGCTGTCGAGAGAACGGCAGCGAGCTCGTCGGCGACGGGTTTGTGGACGAGTACAGGATCCGTAGGGGCAGAGATCGACACGGTGGTGCTGCCCTGTTGTCGGAGCAGACTTCCCAGATCGACCTTTGCATCGCCGGTATCGATGCGGCTCGGGTTCCTCTGCTCGGAGATCAGCATCCGCAGCGCAACCTCTTGCTCGCCCGCGAGGTCGGCGAGTTCACCTGCTGCACCGCCGATTTCGTTTCCGCGCCGACGAACCAGCGCCAACACTTGCAGGACGCCGTCGTGCACCTGGCGGGCAAGCCGTTCGCGTTCTTCGGTGATCGCCGCGAGCCTGATGGCCCGCTCCAATTCCGAGTGTGCGCGTTTGGCGGTGTTGCTCGCCAACCCGAGCGCAAGCCCGACCGACACCAGAACCGGCGCTGTCGCGTCCGTCCACAGATCGAAATTCACCTGATCGCGTACCAGTGCGCTCACGGCTGCGAGCATGATCGCCGACGCGATTCCGCCCCTGGGCCCGAACAGAATTGCCGCCGAGATCACCGCATTGGTGGCCCACAATGTGGTCGGGAGAGTTTGGTGAGTGCTGTACCACTGGGGATCGGCGACCAACCGAGTCGACGCCATCAACCCGATGACGACGAGTTGGTCGGCGAACACCACCTTCCATAGCGGGATTCTCTTCTCCGAGAGAAGCGCTGCCGAGATCCCGGTCCACACCGCCATCAGCGCCACGAAGAACCAGCTCAGGCGCGGATTGCTGTAGGACGACATCGAGCCGATCTGGTAGCTGACCGCATAGAGGAGGGTGACGAATCGAAATACCTGCGACGCGCGCCAGAGCGGGGTCAGTGCGTCAGTCATCTGGCTTTTCGAGAGTTCCTGGGTCGAGTTGTCGACTACGTGGATGTGGGCTGTCCCCTGTTGCCGGGAACAGGGGCTCCGACGGGTCGTGTTCCTCGAGTTCCTCGTAGACTTCGTCCGGGTCCTCTGCCAGCAGTGAGCGGATTGCAGTGTTGAGCACTGCCACGATCGGAACGGCCAGCAGCCCACCGACGATGCCTGCCAGCAGGATTCCCAAGGTGATGGCGAAGACGACGGCCAAAGGATGCAGCCGTACTGCGCGTCCCAGCAGCAGAGGTTGCAGTACGTGCCCTTCCAGTTGCATTACTGCGACGACGATGCCGAGTGTGATCAACGCGGTGATCAGACCCTTGGTCACCAGGGCGATGAACACTGCGACGAATCCGGTCAGGAAAGCACCGACAATGGGGATGAACGCGCCGATGAACACCAACGATGCCAGCGGCAAGGCCAAGGGCACACCGAGAATGGCCAGCCCGGCCCCGATCCCGATGGCGTCGGCAGCTGCGACGGCAACCGTTGCGCGAACGTACCCGATCAGGGAGCCGAAGCCCTGACTTCCGGCGAGCCGAATACGACGCCGCGCCGACGTCGGGGCAAGCCTGGTGACGAAGTTCCAGATCTGATCGCCGCCGTAGAGGAAGAAGATCAGCGTGAACAGCGTCAGCAACGCGCCGGTGAAGATCTCACCGATGAGCGTCGCGGTGGTCAAAGCGCCCGACGTCACCGCTGCCTGATTGTCCTGGATGGCTTTGACTGCGTCGTCGCTGGTCTGCCGGATCTGATCCTCACTGATGTGGAGTGGGCCAGTGGACAACCAGGACTGGATGTCGTTGATGCTCGCGGTGAATTGATCGCCGA
Organism: Rhodococcus sp. 1168; assembly: GCF_002091955.1. Classification (GTDB taxonomy): domain Bacteria; phylum Actinomycetota; class Actinomycetes; order Mycobacteriales; family Mycobacteriaceae; genus Rhodococcoides. Next base: position 176,453 of record NZ_MKKY01000079.1, read on the forward strand.
GTTGCGGTAGGCCCTCGATGAATTGCTCGACGACGAACGTCATGATCCCGACGACGACACCGATACTGGCGATGATGACAACGACGACGGCCGCGGACCTCGGGACTCCGCGTCTCTGCATCCAATCGACGATCGGCACCAGCATCGCCGACGCCAGCAGCGCCAGTCCGATAGGAATGAACACTGTTTCGAGCCGGATGACGACATAGCAAAGGGTCAGGAATCCAGCGAACAGAACCAGCAGACGCCACGTCCATTCCGCTCCGACACGCACCAACGGATGAACCGAATCCGCGGGCGTTCGGGCACCGGAAGGCTCCTTTGGTGCTTCTGCCCGCAGCTCGCCAGTACCCACCCGGTAAATTTAACCTGTGCTGGCATCTTTCCGAGCGGTCTCGCTCACCCTGAAGAGTCGCTGGCCGCTCTATATGGTCTCGATGGGCCTGTCCAACCTCTTCGGCGCGGTGCTCGTATTCGGCTTCGTTCGTTATGGGCTGCCCATAGCCGAGTCGGAATCGATCATCGCGGACCGATCACGCAATGTCTGGATCTTCGGCATCTATCTGCTGGTCGGAGGCGGGGTTAGCCTGTATTACGCGTCCCGCATGTTGAGGACGGTCGTTCGTTGGCAGCTGCGGGGTGGCCCACCCACCCGCAAGGAACAGATGACTGCGCTGCACGCGCCGTTGCGTCAAGCGATCGTGCATGCCGTTCTGTGGGTCATCGGGGGTGTCCTGTTCGTCGTCCTGACGGTCGCCGAAATGCCGTCGCTCGCCGTCGCCGTCATCGTCACCGTGGTCATGGCCGCCACCGTCACCTTCGGATTCACCTACATGCTCGGAGAACGGATCCTGCGCCCGGTCGCTGCGATGGCGCTGAGCGAGGGCCGATTCGACCGGACCATGACCCCCGGCATCGGCACCCGGATGGCGATGACCTGGGGGCTGGGCACCCTGATGCCCGTCATCGGCATCATCTTGCTCTGCGTGACCCAGCTGACCACCGATCTGGTGTTCTCCCCCCATTCGCTCGCGATAGCGATCATCCTGCTCAGCGTCCTCGCTATCGGGCAGGCGTTCATCCTGTCGATGTTGACGGCCAGCCAGATTTCCGACCCGATCCGGCAACTGCGTCGGGCGATCGAGCGGGTCCAACGCGGTGAAAACGACGTCGAGGTCGACGTATTCGACGGCAGCGAGATCGGCCGACTTCAGGTTGGCTTCAACCGCATGATGGAAGAGTCCGCGGAACGGCGCGTTCTGCGTGAACTGTTCGGCGCACACGTCGGCGAAGACGTGGCGCGCCGTGCATTGCAATTCGGTACCGAATTGGGAGGCGAGACTCGCTTCGTCGCGGTGCTCTTCGTGGACATGGTCGGGTCGACGGCTACGGCTTCCGAGCGTCCTCCCAGTGAGGTCGTAGTCCTCCTCAACGAATTCTTCCGCGTCGTCGTCGACGTCATCGATCAGCACAACGGATTCGTCAACAAGTTCATGGGTGATGCGGCGCTCGCCATTTTCGGCGCGCCCCTCGACCGACCCGACGCGCCGACCGCTGCGCTCGCTGCAGCTCGTGACCTGCGGTTCGCCCTCAACGACATCACCGGACTCGACATCGGGATCGGTGTGTCGGCGGGACTGGCGGTCGCCGGGAACATCGGCGCAGCCGAGCGGTTCGAGTACACCGTGATCGGAGATCCCGTCAACGAAGCGTCTCGATTGACCGAACTGGCCAAGCTGAGACCGGGCCGCGTTCTCGCATCGACCTCCGCGCTCTACTTCGCCAGCGACGAGGAACAGGCGCATTGGGAACTCGGTGATCAGGTTCAATTACGCGGCCGTCGCAGACGCACGCATCTCGCGTGGCCGGTCGAGCATCCCTGACAGCGGGCGCCGTGTGGTTACCCTGTGAAGGTGGCCGAACCAAGACCGGAGTCCGTTGCCGACGGGCCACGGAAGAGGAATCGTCTCCGCTGGTTCAAATGGATCGTCGGGATTGCCCTGGTCGCACTGCTCATAGGCGAGGGGATCTATCTCTGGCCGCGGTTGCACGAGTCGTGGAAGGCCCTCACCGAAATCCATTGGGGGTGGCTCGCCGCATGTGTCTTTGCGCAGGCACTATCACTGAGCACGTTCGGCCGAGTCCAGAAGCAACTGCTCGAAGCCGGCGGAGTTCGCGTCCGTCAGTCCAAGTCGGTATCGGTCATCTACGGCAGCACTGCCATGTCATTGACGCTGCCCGCCGGCCAGGTCTTCTCCACCGCGTTCACCTACCGTGAAACCCGGCGGTGGGGCGCGAGTCCCGTAGTCGCCTCATGGCAGCTCGCGATCTCTGGAGTCATTGCGGCGGCAGGCCTCGCCGTCCTCGGCGTCGGTGGCGCTCTTCTAGTGGGCGGATCGGTCAACACATTCACCCTGGTACTCCCGATTGCGGGCGTCATCCTGATAGTCCTGGCAGTGCGGTACATCTCCGCACACCCGCAGGCGATACGCAGCACGGCCCAGTGGACGCTGCACAAGATCAACGATTTCCGTAACCAACCGGCCGATACCGGCGCCGAGCGTATCGACGAGATCATCGAACAAGTTCAATCGGTTCGACTCGGCACACGCGACGGCGTGCTCACAGTGTCGTGGTCGGCGGTTTACCGACTCGCCGACGTCGCCTGCCTCGGCTTCGCTTGCTTCGCCGTCGGCGCAGACCCTCGGCTCTCCGGTCTGCTCATCGCGTTCGCTGCAGGTAAGGCCGTCGGATCCGTGCCGCTCGCGCCGGGTGGGCTCGTCATCGTCGATGCCACCCTTATCGCCTTTCTCACCAGCGCAGCCAGCATCAGCGCGTCACAGGCCGTCGCAGCCGCCTTCGTGTATCGCGGTGTCAGTTTCATCCTCGTCGCGATCGTCGGCTGGATCGTGTTCCTCGTGCTTTTCCGCAACCACCGGCAAGAGAACCTCGAGTACGACATCGTCCTCGAACAGCGGGAAGCCGTCGAGCAGCGGGAGGCCAGTGGCCTGTACCAGCCGCGGGCGGACAACGCCGATCCCGAGTCTGGATAACGGGCTTTCCCTCCCGCTCGAAAACTGTGATCGGCATCTCTATTCGGCAGCCGGGAATAGATTCGGACCCCGGTCCGCTTGTGTACTATGCAAGTTGAACCTTCAACCCCACCGCTAGAGGAGCTCACATGACCACCGCGATCGCATTGCCAGAATTGTCCGCAGGCACCTGGAACATCGACTCGTCGCACTCCACCGTCGGCTTCTCCGTGCGCCACCTCGTCGTGAGCAAGGTCCGCGGCCGTTTCCAGGCCTTCACCGGCACGATCACCGTTGCCGACGACGGCGCCCCTTCCGTCGCCGCCGAAATCGACGTCACCTCCATCACCACCGACAACGCGCAGCGCGACGGCCACCTCAAGACTGCCGACTTCTTCGAGGTCGAGAAGTACCCGACCGCCACCTTCGTGTCGACGTCGGTACAGCCCAAGGGTTCCGACTTCGTCGTGACAGGTGACTTCACCCTGCACGGCGTCACCAAGTCGATCGACCTGGCACTCGAGTTCAACGGCGTCAACGCCGGCATGGGCAACGGTCCGGTCGCCGGCTTCGAAGCCACCACCACCATCAACCGTCGCGACTTCGGTCTCACCATCGACATGCCTCTCGAAGGCGGCGGCGCAGTCGTCGGCGACAAGATCACCCTGACCCTCGAAATCGAAGCAGGTCTGGCTTCCTAGATCGCCACATTCACCGGAACAGGCCCGCGGACATACAGTCGGCGGGCCCGTTCTCTATTGTGGGAACGGTGAGCAAGCGCAACCCGATCATCGCCGCCGTACCGGGCCGTTTCGCCCCGCTGTACGTTCCCGCAGTCATAGATCTCGTTCTGGTCCTGATCTTCTGCGCCATCGGTCGACGCAGCCACGACGAGACGGGTGCACTTGCCGGATTGGCGACGACCGCTTGGCCGTTTCTGATCGGTGCGGTCGTCGGCTGGGCCGCCACCTGGGCGCTCTACCGCGACAAGTTCGACGCGTTCCTCCTCGTCCCGACCGGCATCATCGTGTGGGTGTCCACCGTCGCGATCGGCATGGTGCTGCGGGCGATCAGCGGGCAGGGCACTGCCTTCAGCTTCGTCGTCGTAGCCTCGACCGTGCTTGCACTGTTTCTTCTCGGCTGGCGCGCCCTCGCGCGAGTCATATCCGCCCGGAGAAACTGACCCCATCGGCCCCCTCTGCACCATCGAGCATGGGACAGTTCTTCAATGGCGGATGTGACGGACAAGCAGGACACCGGATTCTTCGGGCAGCCATTCGCACTGGCGAATCTGTTCGGTGTCGAGATGTGGGAGCGCTTCTCGTTCTACGGGATGCAAGGCATCCTCATCTATTACCTCTACTACGCGGTGTCCGACGGCGGACTCGGGATCCCCGAGAGCTCGGCGACGTCGATCGTCGGCGCATACGGCGGCACCGTGTACCTGTCTACGATTCTCGGCGCGTGGATCGCCGATCGACTTCTCGGTTCCGAACGCACCCTGTTCTACAGCGCCATCCTCATCATGTTCGGCCACATCGCTCTGGCAGCGCTCCCCGGTTTCATAGGGGTCGGTGTCGGTTTGGTGCTCGTCGCGTTCGGTAGCGGCGGCCTCAAAGCCAACGCGACGTCTTTGGTGGGAGATCTGTACGAGGAGAAGGATCCTCGACGGGATGCCGGTTTCTCGCTCTTCTACATGGGCATCAACATCGGCGCGTTCATCGGCCCGCTGCTCACCGGGTTGGCCTGGGACAAGATCGGATTCCATGCCGGCTTCGCGCTGGCTGCTGTCGGTATGGGGCTCGGCCTCATCCAGTACACGCTCGGCCGGAAGCATTTGCACGGCATCGGCGCTGTCGCCCCCAATCCGCTCCCCTCGACCGAGCGAACCAAGTGGGTCGCGATCGCTGCGGCGGCGATCGCCCTCATAGCTCTGCTCTCGGTGTTCGGCGCGATCAAAGCATCGAACCTGTCCAACATCGTCGTCGGTGTCACGGTCGTCGCTGCTATCGGGTACTTCGCGATTATCCTCTCCAGCAAGAAGATCACCTCGATCGAACGTCGTCGGGTCATCTCGTTCATTCCGATGTTCATCGCCAGTGCTGCGTTCTGGTCGCTGTTCCAGCAGCAATTCACTACAGTGCCGCTCATCGCCGATACCGAGTTGGACCGCAATCTCTTCGGCTGGGAGTTCCCGCCGTCGTGGGTACAGTCCATCAACCCGGTGTTCATCATCATCTTTGCAGGCATTTTCGCCGCAATGTGGACCAAGCTCGGTAATCGTCAGCCCTCGACACCCCTGAAGTTCGCTGCAGGAGTGGGCATCATGGGCGTAGCTTTCCTCGCATTCGTACCCGCCCTCGCCGGCGACAACATGCCACTGCTCGCCCTGATCGGCATCTTGCTGATGTTCACCTTCGCGGAACTGTTCCTCTCCCCGGTCGGCCTGTCACTGTCCACCAAACTCGCACCGGAGAACTTCCACACGCAGATGGTCGCGTTGTTCTTCCTCTCGGTTGCCCTCGGTTCGGCCATGGCAGGCACTCTCGCCGGCTACTACGACCAGGACAACCCGAACCCGTTCTTCTACAGCGTGGGAGCTGCATCCATCGCGGTCGCCGTGGCGCTGGTTGCTCTGACGCCGTGGATCAAGAAAATGATGAGCGGTGTGACATAGCAACGCCTGCAGCTATTTCCACATCAACCATGCTGCGAGCCCGAGCCCGAGAACTCCGACAGCGATGCGCAGAAACGTCGGGGGAATAAGCTTGACCACGGGCGGGCCGCAGTAGCCACCACAGAAGGCCCCAATCGCCAGCGCCAGCGCAGCGAGCCAGTCGACTTGGCCGGAGAATGCAAAGATCACGGCCGCAACCAGGTTCGCGACGCCCAGAAAGAAGCTCTTCAGAATGCTGGCGCGCCATATCGTTTCGGATGTGGCGATCAAAGCGAGCGCCAAGAAGATCACCCCGGCGCCTGCCCCGAAGTACCCGCCGTAAACAGCAACCAAGAACAGTGCAAACGGATACAGCGTCGGAAACTCTCGATTTCCGGACAGCTTTCGAATCCTCGGTTGCAGTAGGAGCGCGAGGGCCGCGAACGCAACGAGGAACGGCACCACCACCTCGAAGGATCCCGAGGGCGCAACGAGCAGAACGACGGCACCGACCAGCCCACCGGCTGCCGAATAGACGGCGTAACGAACCAGCTGCTTACCGTCCTTGGCGAGCTCAGCCGAAGCATTCGTCGTCGCGCCGACACCGACGGCGACCATCGCCACCGTGTTGGTGACATTTGCGCTCACCGGAGGCAACCCGGCTGCCAGTAAAGCTGGATACGACACCAGCGACGCCATCCCGGTCACGAAGCCGACGAGGCCGGCGAAGTAACCGGCCACCACGAGCAGACCGAAATGAAGCACAGGGGGTTACTCGGCGATGCCGGAGTCCATGCCTCGGATCAGACGGGTACTCATCTTCACTGCCTGGTCCGTTCCGTCCGCGTCCTCGATGTAGACGGCGAACGCAAGATCGCCTCGGTTGGCTATGAACCACCGGTCGTCGCCACTGTTACCCGCGAAACCTGTCAATCCCGCGTACGCGTCGAGTCCTTCGGCATGAGCCGAGTCAACCAACATCTTTCGGAGCCTGGCCAGGGCTTCAGGGGGAATCGAATCGGTCGGCTGGTCGGCGACGGCGTTCTGACCGACGACGATCGACGGGAGAGGCGCTGAGCCACGGGAGATCGCCGCACCCATCTGAGCCAGACCGAACGGCGTCATCGACTCCGTGGAGCTCTCGTTTCCGACGGACCGGATCCGATCGATCGACCCGCCTGGCCCGGAACGTTGACCGGCGAAGGCGTCGAGTCCGGGCATCGAGTAGTTGACCCCGAGGCCGAGCTGAGACGGGTTCCCTGGGTTATCACCCGACTGCAGGGCGTCGAGCAATGCCGATGCCGATCCTGCGGGATACATCCCCGAGAACGCAATCTGACCCTGTTCGTTGGCGTAACTGTTCTGAGCAGCCGCGACAATGGCACCGGTCGAGGGCACGATAGCTACGATCGAGGCGGCAGTCCCGACGCTGACCACGGCATCCTCGGCCGCCAACTGAATCCGAGGATCGAGCGTGGCATGCAGGTCCGGACCGGCAGGGCCCTGGAACCCCACCTGACGCGCCGGAATTCCGTCGGCACCGACGACGTCCACTGCCCAACCGGACGTCGCGTCGCGGCCGAGTTGCCAGGCGTCTCGAATCGAGTCGAGCAACGGGGAGGTGATTCGTCGATCGCCCGCGATCAGTTTGGGTGTCTGCGAGATCACGACGCCAGGAATGGTACGCAGATCGTCCTCGAGAACTGCGAAGTCGTCGTCGCGCAGGTTCACCGCGAGTACCGGGGCACCAGGTGCGGCGTCGAGCTCAGCGGTGAGTGATTCTGCAGTGATCAACGGCGCCACGACGTCGATGACATCGGCGAGTCGCGCCGCGGACCCTGCCGGGTCGGGCATCTGCGCTGGGTCGAGGGAGACGGCGTTGATGGTGCGTTCGCTCATCAGGACGTTCTGGGCAGCGTCGAAGACCAGCGGTGGCGGCGCGTCCGTTCGGGTGTAGTGCACTGCGCTGGCGAGACCCGGTGCAAGGATCTCCGGCTCCCAGGTAATCCGCCAGCCGACGCTCAATCTCTTCGTGCTGCCGCGTGTCGAGTACTTCCAGTCTTTGCCCTCACCGAAGTTCCATGCCGAACCGAGGGTGAAGAACCCCGCGTCCTGATCGAGGTCGATGAACTGCGAGAGTTCGAACTGCGAGGATGATTTGCCGCCCGCGGACAGGCCGTCGAACATCTGTGAGATCGATGCCGCCGCAGCGTTGGGGTACGAAGTCAGGTTGGCGGCTGCATCGACGTCACGGTCGTTGAGCGCCTCGACGAAGTCGGACACAGTGGACTCGGCCCCGCCGGCGGGGCGATCGAGGGTCCACGAAGCGAGTGATGCGGCCAACACCAACGTTGCGCTGAGCGCCACCACATATCGGACACGAATACGACGAGGCATCAGTGACCTTCCAGAACTCATGGGTCACAATATTCACTGTAGCCACAAGGGTAACAAGCACGACAGACATACACTCCGATCACGATTGGGCCACACCAGGTGTTTGCCTGCTAGGCCCTACCGGAGGAGCTTACCCGCTGCTTCGAGCGCGGGGTCCGAACTCTGGCCACCCGCTACGAAGACCGCGAAGGCAAGATCACCCGCGATCCCGACGAACCAACCGTGCGCGATCTCGTTGTTCGGCCCGAACTCGGCAGTTCCGGTTTTACCCAGAAGGCCGGGGATGTCCTGCAACTGCGTGGCCGTGCCATTGGTGACGGTCTCGCGCATCATCGCCTTCACCTGGTCGGCTACCTGCGGATCCACAGGTTTCGGCGTCGCATTCGCTACACCGGGCTGTCCGTCGAGAAGCGTCGGAGCCTTCAACACGCCACTCGCGATCGACGACGCGACCAAAGCCATCCCGAACGGTGACGCCGTCACCTGCCCCTGGCCGATGGCGGATTCGACGCGTTGGGCCGGCGTATCGGCGAGAGGGACATCACCGGTGACCGAGGTCAGCCCTGGCGTCACATAGTCGACGCCGAGGCCGTACTGCTGTGCCGTCTGCTGCAATCCGTCGGCGGGAAGTCCGACGCCGAGGCGGCCCATCGTCGTATTGCACGATCGGGCGAATGCCGTGTGCAGCGGGACGTCACCGAGATCGAAGTTGTCGTCGTTCGGAATCTGGCGGCCCTCGATGTTCTCGGTTCCTGGGCACGGCAGGATCGTGTCGGGGGTCGCTGTCCCTGCTTCCAGCGCCGCCGACGTAGTCACTGTCTTGAACGTCGAACCGGGCGGATACAGACCAGTCAGCGCGATCGGGCCTTCGGCGTCCGCCGCTGCGTTCTGCGCGACGGCGAGGACGTTGCCGGTCGAGGGCTGCAACGCGACGATCGCAGCCTGCTGCGGCAGCGACGCGAGAGCGTTCTCGGCTTTGATCTGAAGCGCCGTGTCCAGCGTCGTCGCGATGTCCGGTGCGGGCTGGGCGTCGATTCCGGCCAGCGGTTCCACGGATCCGTCGGCCTTGACCGACTGAACGGACCAGCCTTTGTTGGCGTCGAGTTGTTGCTGCCACAGCTCCGATACCCCGTTCAGCGCTGGTGACGCGAGCGCGCGATCGGTGGTGAGTAGCCGGGCCTGCGGCGCAAGCGTCACGCCGGGCATCGCGGCGAGCTGGGCGGCAACGGGGTCGACGTCGGACTCTCGCAGCGACACGAGAGTGACCGTCTTGCCCTGCGCGCCCGCAACGTCGGCTGCGATCGACTGCGCAGTGATCGTCGGAACGAGCGGCGTCACGAGCGCTGCGACGGCCGCAGGATCGGCGGTCGCGTCGACGTTCACGAGTGTCACGACCTGCTGCGACATCAATTCACCCCCGGCACGATCGAGCACCTTGGCGCTCACGAGCGCATCGGTCGGGGTGAACCTGATGGTGCTGTCGGCCGCGAGTGTCGGGGCCAAGATGGTGGGGTCCCAGTCGATCCGCCAACCCTGGTCGGTATCGGTGGCCGTTGCAGTTGTCGCATAATGCCACTGCTTCGGCTCACCGTCCGGCTCCTCGGTTCCGTCCTGCGTTGTCGAGAAACGCCACGTGGCATCCAGGGTGACCGTCCCGCCCTCCTCGGAAGTGTCCTCGACGGTGAAATCGGGTGTCGCCGTCACCGTCCCCCCGGCACCCAGTCCGTCGTACAAGCCCGTCAGTGCTGCGGCCGCGGCGGCCGGATCCGTCGTCAACGCGGCGGCTGCCTCGGCATTTCCCCCGTTGACCGCATCGACGAACTGCTGGGCTGTGGTGCGCGGCTCCGGCGGACCGTCGTCCGAGCAACCGGCAAGTACAAGCGCAGTGACGGCAACGAGGGCGGACACCGTTCTCTTCGAGGTGAGCACGGGGACGATCATGCCTCAGTTGTGCGGATATGACCTACGTAAGAAGGGCCGACCAAAACACGGTTGCAAGGCCGGCAACCGCGGTCTAATCTGAGCTTCGTCTTTGTCGCCAACAGATTCGGAGAGGCAATTGCTCTTCTAGAGGTTTCTTACGCCTGCACTCCCGCACGCATACCTCTGGAGCACTTATGTCTACTTCATCCTCGCTGCGCATTTCCGATCTCGAGTTCACCTGGCCGGACGGCGAGAAGGTCTACGACCGACTCGATGCCGTATTCTCCTGTGGCAGAACAGGCCTCGTCGGATCGAACGGCTCTGGAAAGTCCACACTCCTCCGACTCATCGCGGGTGAGTTGAAGGCGAATCGCGGGTCGATCAGCGCCGAAGGAGAACTCGGCTACCTACCGCAGGACGTGACGTCGACGCCAGGCCGGCGAGTCGACGAGATCCTCGGTCTCCGCGGAATTCGAGCAGCACTGCAGCGCATCGAGTCCGGCGATGGGACCGAATCCGACTTTTCGACAGTGGGGTCCAGGTGGGATGCCGAGCACCGCGCCGTGGGTTTGCTCGACAAGCTCGGACTCGGCCACATCGTCTCCACGCGAGCCGATCTCGATCGCACTATCGGAACGTTGTCCGGTGGGGAATCGATGTTGCTGGCACTGACTGCCGAACTTCTCGCCGAACCCGAGGTGCTTCTGCTGGACGAGCCGACCAACAACCTCGACGCCGACGCCCGTACGCGGTTGCATTCTGCCGTACTGGAGTTTCCGGGCGTTCTCGTGGTGTCGAGCCACGATCTGGAACTTCTCGACATCATGGACAGCAGCGCCGAAGTGCGTGCCGAGCGCGACGGCGCGCGCACCATCCGGATGTTCGGCGGCAACTACTCGCACTACCGGTCGGTGATCGACGCCGAGCAGCAAGTAGCAGCAGCCGCATTCAGCGATGCCAAGAACGATGTGCGCAAGCAGAAACGCGAATTGATCGAGACCAGGACGAAGATCGACAAGCGGATTCGCTACGGCAAGAAGATGTTCGAGCAGAAACGCGAACCGAAGATCGTCATGGGTGCACGCAAGCGCGCGGCACAGGTCTCCGCCGGAAAATTACGCGGAGCCCACGAGGACAAGGTCTCCGGCGCGCAGGCCGTGCTCAGCGCGGCCGAGGACCGCCTGCGTGATGACCGCGAGATCAGAATCGATCTTCCGTTCACGAACGTTCATGCGGGGCAACAGGTAGTCGTCACCGAGGAGCTCGAGATCGTCGGTCCCGAACGGATCGCCGTGATCGGGCCCAACGGCAGTGGCAAGACGACATTGCTACGAAAGCTCGAATCCGCAGGGCCCTCGGTGCCGTGGCAGTACCTGCCGCAACGGCTCGACGTTTTCGACGAATCGAGAACAGTGGTCGAGAACGTTGCCGACGTCGCTCCGCACGCGTCGAACGAACAGATCCGGGCCCAACTGGCCCGGTTCCTCTTTCGTGGTCACGACTCGGACGCCGTCACCTCCACGCTGTCCGGCGGCGAGCGATTACGTGCAGCGCTGGCACGCATCCTGCTGGCCGAACCGCCACCGAAATTGCTCATGCTCGACGAGCCGACCAACAACCTCGATATCGCCGGCCGAGCGCACCTCACCGAGGCGCTGGCGACCTACGAGGGTGCACTCGTCGTGGCCAGCCATGATCTACCGTTTCTACGTGGCATTGCGCCGACACGATGGATCGAGCTCTAGCCCAATTATCACGGTGGTCCGCTCAAGGGTCGATACTCATGGCATGTCGCGGACTGGAGGGGCCTTGGCATGGACGGCAAGTCTCGGCCGGCTACCGGGTATCGCGACGGCCAGGACCTACCAGCGCGCATGGTTGCGCAGCGACATCACGGCCGGCCTGGTCCTCACCGCCCTGCTGATCCCTGCCGGGATGGGGTACGCACAGGCAGCCGGTTTGCCCGCTTACGCCGGGCTGTACGCCACGATCGTGCCCCTGCTCGCCTACGCCGTAGTGGGGCCGTCGAAAATTCTCGTCCTCGGTCCCGACTCTTCGCTGGCGCCGCTCATCGCGGCGGCGGTGATCCCGCTGGCAGTGACCGACGACCCCGAGAGCGCACTCGCGCTGGCCGGGATTTTAGGGGTTCTCGTCGGACTCATTCTCGTACTCGGCGGATTTCTGCGGCTCGGGTTCGTAACCGAACTGCTCTCCAAACCCATCAGGCTCGGTTACCTCAACGCGATCGCTCTCATCGTGGTCATCGGGCAGATACCCAAGCTGCTCGGGTTTTCCGTCGATGCGTCCGGCGTCCTCGGCCAGGCCAAGGAGACCGCGCAATCGATCGTGGCGGGCGACATCGACCCCATTGCAGCCGCGGTGGGCCTGACTTCGCTTGCCGTCATCCCGATCTTCAAACGATGGGTCCACCGCGTCCCCGGGGTTCTGGTCGCCGTGATCGGGTCGATCGTCCTGTCCGCGATACTCGGACTCACCGAAGACATCGCGATGGTCGGCGCACTACCGGCCGGGCTTCCGCTGCCCTCGTTCGGCGGCGTCGACTGGCGAGATGTAGGACATCTGATCGGGCCGGCGGCTGGAATCGCACTGATCGCGTTCGCCGACACCGGTGTGCTCTCTCGCACGTTCGCGGCGAGGCGTGGTGAGGACGTGAACGGTAGTACCGAAATGAAGGCAATCGGTGTCGCCAACATTGCCGGTGGGTTGTTCGGCGGTTTCCCCATCTCCGCCAGCGGCTCGCGGACCCCGGTGGCCGAACAGAGCGGCGCCCGCACCCAACTGGCGGGCGTGGTGGGAGCGCTGGCCGTCCTGCTCTTCGTCCTCGTTGCACCCGGCGTCACCGCGTACCTGCCCGATGCGACGCTCGGGGCGGTGGTGATCATCGCGGCCGGGGCGCTGATCGACGTGCGTGGAATGGTTCGCATGTGGCATATGAGCCGTGTCGAATTCGGTCTCGCCGCAGCCACCTTCCTCGGGGTCGCCCTCGTAGGCGTGCTGCAGGGCATCCTCGTCGCGATAGGTCTTTCCTTCCTCGCGGTGGTCGTACGGGCATGGCAGCCGCACCGCACCGAACTCGTCCGCACGACCGACCGTCCCGGCTTTCACGACATCGAGCGGCATCCGGACGGGCAGCGCATCCCAGGGTTGGTCATGGTCCGCTTCGACGCGCCGCTTTTCTTCGCGAACGGTGAGATCTTCGATCAGTACGTGCGTTCGGTGGTGGCGGACTCGCCGTCCCCGGTCGAGTGGGTAGTCATCGCCGCGGAGCCCATCACCGGACTCGACACCACCGCCGTCGACGAACTCGTCGACCTCGATCGAAATTTGGCGAGTCGCGGGATTCGGTTGATATTTGCCGAGATGAAGGGTCCGATCAAGGATCGGCTCATCCGTTTCGGAGTGGGCGGAAGATTCGACGGAACGCGTTTCTATCCCACCGTCGAAGCAGCCGTGGAGGACTTCCACCGGCGTGTGGACCAGCTGTGATCGGCCAGAAAGATGACCCGGGTCTCTGGCGATGCTTCGAAAAGTCATCTGAACAATTGAGCAGATGTTGATAATTGGGGTTAGTGTTCGCTGGTGACTGTTCCGGCTCCCGGTGGGAGCAACATCGATATGAACCAGAACATCGCCATGCACATGAGCGACGGCATCATCGATCTCCCGACCTCGCTCCTGTTCGGACTCATCGCCCTCGTGGGTGCCGGAGTGTGTGCGTGGAAGGCACGATCGGAACTCGACGAGCGCACCGTGCCCATGGCCGGGCTGGTCGCCGCGTTCATCTTCGCCGTCCAGATGGTCAACTTCCCGATCCTCCCCGGCGTCAGCGGACACCTGCTCGGAGGCGCGCTCGCTGCCATCCTGGTCGGCCCGTTCACCGGCGCGCTCTGCGTATCGATAGTGCTCGTCGTTCAGGCACTGCTCTTCGCCGACGGCGGATTGAGTGCGTTGGGAGCGAACATCACCAACATGGCGCTGGTCGGCGTTGCCGTCGGATACGGCGTTGCCGTCGGACTACGACGCATCATCCTTCGGCGGGAGAATCGGGCCGGACTCGGTACCATCGCGTTCCTGGCTGCACTGTGCGGCACGGTCGCCGCAGCCGCCGGGTTCATCGTCGAATACTCGCTCGGCGGTGCCTCCTCGACCTCGGTCGGCACTGTCGCGGCTTACATGCTCGGCACACACACTCTCATCGGCATCGGTGAAGGCATCATCACCGCGCTGACGGTTGTCGCGGTGGCGCGCGTGCGACCAGACCTGGTGCACCTCCTGCGAACCCGCAAGCAGGTAGAGGTATGACGCGCAGATTCTATGTCGGCTTCGCGGTGGCGGCTCTGCTGATCGCCGGAATAGTCTCCTACTTCGCCAGTTCACACCCCGACGGTCTGGACTCGACGACTCTGCAGGGCTGCCAGGTGGTCGGGACCGACACCGGTGACACGCTGACCGGATCGTGCATAGCGCAGTCTGCGACCGATCATGGAATGACCGGCACCCCCTTGGCGGATTACGCCATCGACGGCCGGGATACGCTCACCGGTGTCGCTGGAATTATCGGAGTCATCGTTACATTCGCGGCTGCCGGAGGACTGTTCTGGCTGATCGCACGGTCGCGACACAGTCGAGCGGACTGAACCGGCATGGGCATCGCGCTGTATCGCGAGGTACGTTCACCGCTGCACGAGGTGCCCGTCGAGGTCAAGATCGTCTGTGCCGTCGTCACCGTCCTGGCTGTGGTCGCGACTCCGCGAGAGATGCTGTGGCCCTACGCTCTGTACGCGATCGGCCTGCTCTGCGTGTGGCGGACAGCTTCCATCCCGTTGACGTGGATCGCCCCTCGGATGCTCATCGAGTTACCTTTCGTCGTCCTCGCGGTGTTGCTACCGTTCGCGGAGGGCGGGGACAGAATTGTCGTTCTCGGTATGGAACTTTCGACATCAGGACTGTGGGCTGCATGGGGCATCATCGTCAAAGGCACTCTCGGTGTTGCAGTCTCCCTGACCCTTGCCGCCACGACCGATCCTCGCGAACTACCCGTCGGCCTCACGAGGCTTCGCGTACCGTCCTTCATCGCGACCATCGTGGTACTGATGCTCCGCTACGTGGAACTGCTTGCAGCCGAGGCAGATCGGATGCGGATCGCGCGCTTGGCCAGAGGCGATGACCCGCGGGCCTTCCATCAGATCGCGGCTACGGCCCGCGGGGTCGGTGGATTGTTTCTCCGCTCCTACGAGCGCGGTGAGCGCGTACATCTAGCCATGGCCTCCCGCGGGTTCGACGGCGCAATACCCGCAATGGACTCGATAGCAGGGGTCTCCGCCGCTGCAGTTCGGCGTGACTGGTTCCTGGGCACTGCGCCGGCTTTCGTTGCTCTCGGAATTTCATTGGCAGCATGGTTGGTCCGATGAGCCTGAAACTTCACGATGTGTCCTTCGCCTATCCCGACGGCACGGCCGCATTGACCGCACTGAACCTCGAGGTCGCACGAGGTGAACGCGTCGCCGTCCTCGGACCCAACGGAGCAGGAAAGACGACGCTGATGCTTCAGCTCAACGGCGTCCTCACCGCAGACCGGGGAACCGTGGACGTCAGCGGAATCCGTTTGAGCAGCAAGACCGTACGAGAAATCAGAAGGCTCGTCGGGATCGTCTTCCAGGATCCCGACGACCAACTGTTCATGCCCACCGTCGCCCAGGACGTCGCATTCGGTCCCGCCAACTTCGGTGTCACCGGTCCCGCGCTCGGCGCCCGCGTCGCCGCAGCCCTGAAGGTCGTCGGGATGAGCGAACATGCCGACCGCAACTCCACGCACCTCTCGGGTGGCCAGCGTCGACGCGTTGCCCTCGCCTCGGTCCTCGCCTGCGAACCGGACATCCTGGTCCTCGACGAGCCGTCCGCCAATCTCGACCCGGTCGCGCGTCGAGAACTCGCCGAGACGCTGATGGACCTCGACACCACGATGCTGCTGGTCACGCACGACCTGCCGTATGCCGCTCAGCTGTGCACGCGGGCCGTCATTCTCGACGACGGGGCACTCGTCGCGGACGGACCGATCGCGGACATTCTCGGCGATTCCGAACTCCTCGCCCGGCACCGCCTCGAACTACCGTGGGGATTCTGCATTTCCCCCGAGCGAAGTTGATACTTCGATGTCAGTTCAGTTCGCGTAGTTCTCGGCGTAGCAACTTCCCAGTGACCGTCTTGGGAATGTCTTCGACGATGGTTACATAACGCGGATATTTGTAGGCCGCCATCCGTTCTTTTGCGAACGCGATGAGCTCCTCGGGCGTCGTGGTCTGTCCGGGGCGCAAGCTTACGAAAGCCTTCACAGTTTCACCGCGGTACTCATCGGGAACACCGACCACGGCAGCTTCGCGGACCGCGTGATGCTCGTAGAGCACGTCCTCGACCTCTCGTGGCCACACCTTGTAACCACCGGCATTGATCTGGTCCTTCTTCCGATCGACTATGTAGAACCAGCCTTGTTCGTCCATATAGCCGACGTCTCCGGTATGTAGAACACCACCGGGCAGGGCCTGCTCCGTCGCCTCGGGCTTGTTCCAATAACCGGCAACCACCTGCGGCCCTTCGATGACGAGTTCGCCGATCTCGCCAGGCGCTCGGTCCTTGCCTTGGTCGTCGATGATGCGCACCACGGTGTTGTAGACCGGTACCCCGACAGACGTTGTCCCAGTGGCGGGGTCGGCGGGCGCAACGGTCCCTAGTGGGACGGCATGCGATGGCGATGTGGTCTCGGTGAGTCCGTAGATGTTGTGTATGTACTGTCCGAACGTCCTCTGGAATGCGGCAATCGTGCTCGGTGGAATCGGAGCACCGCCGGAGTAGATCTTCGTCAAACTTGCGAGAGCATCTTTCTCCGCGTTGGGAGCGTTCATCAAAGCGATGAATACCGTGATCGACCCCACGGTGAACGTGGGTCTTTCGGCTTCGATCGTCTTGATCGTCTCTACCGGGTCGAGTCTGTACATCAGCACCAGCGGTGCCCCGACGAGCAGCGAGATCGCAATGTGTCCGATCAAGCCGGTGACGTGGAAGAGAGGTGCTATGCCGAGGATGACATCGTCGGAACCGATACCGATCCAGTCTCGGTACGTCTGAGCATTGAACACCACGTTGCGATGAGTGGTCATAGCGCCCTTGGGCGGTCCGGTGGTCCCCGACGTATAGGTCAGAAACGCCACATCACTCGGAGCCAAGACCACTGTTGGACACGGCTTCCCACGAAAACGCTGCATGAGTTCGGCCATATCGACGGTGTCAGGACACTCGATTCGCTCCACTTCGGCGAGAAATCCACGGTGACCGCCGCTCTGGTACTCGAGTTCCGAAGTCGTGATCACTGTCCGCACCTGGGTTTCAGGCAAAACCTCCGCTGCGATATCACGGTAAAGAGTCTCCAGCGCGACGAGTACGGTTGCACCGCAGTCGATCAGCAGTTGTTTCAACTCTCGTTGCCGGTTCATCGGATTGATCGAGACGGCGATTCCGCCGGCCTTCCACGTGCCGATTTGGGCGATGACGAACTGCGGGATGTTCTGGGCGTAGATAGCCAGTCTCTCACCGGGTACGAATCCGGCTTCGGTAATTCCCAGTGCAAAGGCGTCGGACAGCTCATCGAGCTCGCGTAGCGTGACCCGGCCGTCGAAGTAACGAATGATGTCGCCGTCGGGATTTCGCTCGACTGCAGCTTTGAACATGTCCAGCGCGTTGTCGAACTCCACCTCGATCTGGGCAGGTTGCCCTGGCCCGTAACGACCCAACCAAATCTTGTCGTCATACACGCTCATGCTGGAATCTTTCAACGGATCACAATTGGATTGACCGGGGCGCCGGTCCCATTGACTACCTTGAGCGGGGCGGCCGTGTAGAGAAAGCTCCACCTGCCATCGGCGGAACAGGCATCGGCCAGATCATCGAGCCAGGCCATTTCGGTAAAGACGACCCCCAGGTTGCGCATCAGCGCGCAATGAAGCGGCAGCGCGACACCGGACTCAGGGTCGTTTGTTACTTCGTTGGCAATGGTGTCGGTCACGAGGTTCGCAATCTCGCGGTTCTGGAACCACTCCACCAGCTCGCGCGAGTACGTCAATCCCGGTTCGCAGAACTCGTCATAAAATTCTTTCGGGTTGTTCAGCTCATACCAGTAGTTCATCCAGCCGGTCCGAATGAGCAGGATGTCATGGGGCTCGATGGTTACGCCTTGAGCCAGTGCAGCAGCTTCCAGATCGTTGTGATCGAACGTTTCTTTCTTGTCCAAAGAGTCCTTGCCTCGGTGACGCGCCATGTCGATAAGGACACCTCGGCCAACGACACCCTTTTCCGCTATGGGGAGCACCGACGCCTTTTCCATCTTCCCGACGGTTGTTCGCGCGTCGTAACCGTTCCACAGCTTGCCGTCGTACCAGACGTGCCCCAGAGCGTCGTACTGCGTGGAACCTTGCAAGAACATCAGAGCGGTGTCATCGGCGTAGTGCAAGCCACCTGGAAATGCTGGTGCACCATCTCCGTCCCAGGAGCTTTCGTCGAGCACGTTCTGCCGCTGTATACCCTCTCGTGCCGGCCAGAGAGGATCGCCGGGGCTTTCCGTGCGTCCCATCTGAATCTGCAGTGTGAACGTCTCGCCTGACTTGATGTGCTGCACTCCGCGCAACACCTCGCTCGCGTCGAGGTAGTTCAAGGTGCCCAATTCATCGTCGCGGCCCCATTTTCCCCAGTTGCTGGGGGCGTCGTCACCTAGCAGTTCGTGCATCTCGGGGGCGGCTTCAGACATTCGATCTCCTCAGATTACCAATGACCCAGATCATTCGAGCGATCGCTCGGTAGGTGTTTAGATTATGATCTAACCCACGTTAGGCTTTGTCAATAGCGTGGCTAAGCCCTCTCGCTAGACCGGGCTTCAACGCTCGAGTCCGCTAGTTTAGAATTTCTAAACAACCTACGAGGGGCGTATCAGAGGTGAGAGAGGACAGGGAGTCCAGCCATGAGGCCGACGCAGTCTTGGGAGCGCAAGTGCGTTCGGCGAGGACGGCGCAGAAGTTGAGTCTGCGGGCACTGTCCGGTGCGCTCGGAGTGAGTCCGGCGACCGTGAGCCAGATCGAGAACGGCAAGACCGGAATCAGCGTCGTGCGCCTCAATCGAATCGCTGAAGCTCTCCATATCACCGTGCCGCAGATCCTCGACATCGTCGTCGACATGGAAACGCAGCATGCCCCGGCGATGCCGCTTGCGGAGACGCCAGGCGCGACATCGCCGAATCAGCACAGTTGGCGCAGCTACGCCCCGTTGGATTTCGACCCGGTTCTATGGGCAGCCCTCGAGGAAATTCTGGAGATCGGCTATCACGGCGCGAGCGTTCGTAGTATTGCCGCGCGATGTGGGCTCTCGGTTTCCGGTATCTATCACTACTACACGAGCAAACAGCACATGCTGGTCACCATTCTCGACCACGCCATGACGGAATTGCAGCAGGGTAGCGAGGCCGCACGTGCCGAGGGGCAAGATCCGGTTCAGCGCTTCTGCCTGCTCGTGGAGAATCTTGTGCTCTTTCACACGCACCGGCGCGAACTCGGTTTCGTCGGATCGAGTGAGATGCGAAGCCTCGACACCGAGAATCGCCTAAGGGTCGCAGACCGACGCAGAACTCAGCAACGGATGGTCGACAAAGAAGTCACGGGTGCTGTCCACGAGGGATTGTTCCACAACGACCGCCCCTACGAAGCGTCCCGAGCGATCGTGACCATGTGTACCGCGCTCCCCAACTGGTGGCACCCCGACGGCCCTCTGAGTCCGGAACAAGTCGCAGAAAACTATGTCGGATTCGCCCTCGATATCATGAAATACGTTAGGTAGCATCGCGAGTCGGCGCAGCCCGCTCTACTTCAGCCCGGTGAACTGATCGTCACGCCACTCGGCCGAGAGCACCTCGCCGGAGTCCTCGCGAGCCCGAAGTTCGACGCGTCGAATCTTGCCCGAGATGGTCTTCGGCAGTTCGAAGAACTCGATCCTTCGGATTCGCAGGTACGGGGCCAGATGCTCGCGTGCGTACTTCAGGATTTGAAATGCGGTCTCCTCGTTCGGTGCCCAGCCTGCTGCCAGGGCCACGTACGCCTTCGGGACTGCAAGTCGTGTTTCGTCGGGTGCCGGTACGACAGCAGCTTCGGCGACGGCGGGGTGCTCGATCAGCACGCTTTCGAGTTCGAACGGTGACACCTTGTAGTCCGAGGCCTTGAAGACGTCATCGGTGCGACCGACGTAGGTGATGTAACCGTCTTCGTCGCGGGAGGCCACATCGCCTGTGTGGTAGTAGCCACCGGACATGACTTCCTCGTTGCGAGCCGGGTTGCCGAGGTATCCCGTCATCAGGTTGAACGGCTTCTTGGCCAGATCGAGACAGATTTCGCCTTCGTCGGCTTCCTCGCCGGTCACCGGATCGATGATGACGACCGGGATACCCGGCAACGGACGGCCCATGGCGCCGAACTTCAGTTTCGCTCCTGGCGTGTTCGCTACCAAGGCAGTCGTTTCCGTCTGACCGAAACCGTCGCGAATGTTGAGGCCCCACTCGTTCTGCACCCTCGAGATCACCTCGGGGTTCAGCGGTTCACCTGCGCCGATCGCTTCGCGCAACGCGCCACCTCCACCGGAGATGTCGGCCTGAATGAGCATGCGCCACACGGTCGGTGGAGCACAGAACGTCGTCACCTCGGCGCGACGAATCTGGTCGAGGAGAGCGCTCGCGTCGAAGCGCTTGTAGTTGTAGATGAAGATGGTGGCTTCGGCGATCCACGGCGCGAAGAAGCAACTCCACGCATGCTTGGCCCAGCCGGGCGAGCTGATGTTCAGGTGAATATCACCCGGCTTCAGACCGAGGAAGTACATCGTGCTCAAATGCCCTACCGGATAGGACACCTGCGTGTGCTCGACGAGCTTGGGCTTACTCGTCGTTCCCGAGGTGAAATACAGAAGCAAACGGTCGGACGGGGCAGTCACGGTCTCGAACGGCTCCGGACTCTCGACGTCGTAGGCTGCGTGAAAGTCGGTCCACCCGTCCGCATCTCCGACCGCGATTCTCAGGTAGTCCCCGGGCACTTCCTCGAACTTGGACGTATCCGTTGGGTTCGCGATGACGGCTCGCGCCTGGCCGCGTTCGACTCTGTCGGTGAGATCCGCCGAGCCGATCGCCGTGGTAGTCGGCATCAATACGGCGCCGAGCTTCATGACCGCGAGCATCGAATCCCACAGCTCGACCTGGTTTCCGAGCATGAGAATCACGGAATCCCCGCGGCCGATACCGAGCCCAGAGAGCCACCGAGCCACCTGGTCCGAACGGTGCGACATCGATTCGAAGCTGTACTTCGCTTCGGACCCGTCTTCTTCGACGATCCAGAGCGCCGTCTTCTCGTTGCCCCGGGCGATAGCGTCGAACCAGTCGATTGCCCAGTTGAACCGCTCACCCAGATCGGGCCACTGAAAGTTCGATACGGCCGCGTCGTAGTCGCCGTAGGCATCGAGAAGTAGATCTCTTGCCGACTTGAAGGCGTCGTGTTCCGTCACGTTCGTCATGTTTCTCCCTGCTGTGGCACACGTCTCTCGCTAGCTCGACTCACGCTATGACTCACAGCTACCGATGCGCTACCCCCGAACAGGGGTACCGCACCCGATCAGTCTCGCGCGTCCACGTAGTGCAGCGCGTCACCGAGTCGAGAGAACACCACCAGGTCGGGGTCCTGGCCGATGATCTCGATGGACCTACGCGCTGCATGGGTGGTGGCGACGATCGCCAGCGCAGTCAGCATGTTGCCCCGCACGAGGTCGACGAGGCAGGACAGCCCCGGCACCCCCAGGAATGTCACGCCACGAATATCGACGATGAGCGCACCGATCGCTCTATTGGACGCACTGAACAGTGCGGCCCGGAACTGAGAGACCGTCCCGAGGTCGACTTCACCGCTGACGACGACGCGGAGACATTTTCCGTGTCTGCTCTCGGAAATATCGAGGGTGGGAACGTCGAGAGGAGGGGATGGATCGAGGATGACAAGGCGTGGCACACCGCGTGCGCGCATCGAGCGCGGATCCGACAGACCTGACATAGTGGCCACCCCTGGGGTCGTTGAGTGGCCAATCATGCACGTCGTCGATGTCGGGCGAGCAACAAAAAAGATAACAGAACAATCGACGTTGAATCACGAATCGGTAACGTCGGGACCGTACATGCGCGGAGTCGGAGCGCCGAGCTTCCGCGCACGTACGAGGAAGCGCCTAGATCCGTTCACCGGTTTCCGGATGGAACAGGTGAACAGCGCCGTCGAGCCTGCTCAAACCGATGCTCTCACCAATCTTCGCGGGCGCACGCACCGCCGAGCGCGCGACGAGCGACACCGGTCCGCCGTCGAGGCCCTTGACCTTCGGATCATCCAGATGCGCGTACACGTAGGACTCGCTGCCCAGCTCTTCGATCAGATCGACCTTGCCCTCGAAACCCTCCCCCGTGCCGTGCACGATGCCGAGTTGCTCGGGCCTCAGGCCGATCGTCACGTTGTCGAGGCCGAGACCAGCGAGCTTGGTGAGCTCCTCACGCTCGAGCGGCAGCAGGAAGTTACCGATCCGAACACCACCCGATCCGATGGGAACGGTCATCAAGTTCATGGCAGGAGAGCCGATGAAGCCGGCCACGAAAGCGTTGACAGGGTGGTCGTAGAGATCGGTCGGACTGGCGAACTGCTGCAGCTTGCCCCCGCGCAGCACTGCAACGCGGTCGCCCATCGTCATCGCCTCCACCTGGTCGTGGGTGACGTAGACGGTCGTGGTGCCGAGTCTGCGCTGCAACGCGGCGATCTGGGTACGAGTCTGCACACGCAGTTTAGCGTCGAGGTTGCTCAACGGCTCGTCCATGCAGAACACCTGCGGTTCCCGAACGATGGCGCGGCCCATGGCAACTCGCTGACGCTGACCACCGGAAAGCTTGCCCGGCTTGCGATCCAGGAAATCCGTCAGGTCGAGAATCTTGGCCGCATCGGCCACCTTCTTCTTACGCTCCTCGAGCGGAACGCCGCGCATCTTGAGCGCGAACCCCATGTTCTCTCCGACGGTCTTGTTGGGGTAGAGGGCGTAATTCTGGAACACCATCGCGATGTCGCGATCCTTGGACGGGACCCCGACCATGTTCTGCCCACCGATTTCGATGGCGCCGCCGTCGATCTCTTCGAGACCGGCGAGCATCCGGAGGGCGGTGGACTTTCCGGAACCCGAAGGCCCGACGAGGACGACGAATTCGCCGTCCTGGATGTCCAGATCGAGTGAATCGACAGCGAGCGAGTCGGCACCTTCGTAGACGCAGGATGCCTTTTTGTACTTGATTGCAGCCATGACTTGTTCTCCTGATTCGTGAAAGGGCCGAGTTACTTGATGGCGCCGAAGGACAGACCGCGCACGAGCTTGTTCTGCGCAAACCACCCAGCAAGGACGACGGGGAGTGCTGCGAACGTCGCAGCGGCGGACAGCTGGGCCCAGTACAGCCCCTGACCGGTGATGAATCCGACGAGATAGACCGGAATGGTCTGTGCCTGAACCGCTGTGAGGTTGACTGCGAAGAAGAACTCGTTCCACGAGAAAATCACGCAGATCAGCGACGTCGCGGCGATTCCAGGAGAGACGAGAGGCAGAATCACCTCACGGACCGAGGTCCACAGCGACGCACCGTCCATGCTCGCGGCCTCGAGCAGTTCGCTCGGCACCTCGAGGAAGAACGACCGCATCATCCACACCGCGATAGGGAGGTTCATCGCGGTGTAGAGGATCACCAGCGTCCAGATATTGTCCAGCATGCCGATATCACCCACGATGACGTACAGCGGCACGATGGCCGCGACGACCGGGAGCATCTTGGTGGAGATGAAGAAGAACAGCACGTCCTTCGTCTTCTTCACCGGCCGAAGCGACAGCGCAAATGCAGCCGGAACACCCAGCAGCAGAACGAGAAGCGTCGATACGATCGTCGCGAAAGCAGAGTTGAGCAGCGCAGTGCCGATACCACTGTCGAGTACCCCGCGGTACTGATCGAGCGTCGGGGTGAAGAACAGTTTCGGTGGGTCGGAGTACGCGTCGGCCTCTTGCTTGAAACCGGTGAGGACCATCCAGAGCACCGGGAAGAAGAAAACGATCCCGGCAACCCACGCAACGACAGACCAGATGGTGCCCGGCCCCCAGTTGCTCCTACGCTTGATCGCCACGCCGTCCGAGGTCTGCGGCACTGCTCTCTTACGCTTCTTGTTCGTGGTTGCGGTACTCATCACGCAGCCTCCTCGTTTCCACTGAAGCTCTTGAAGATCAGTCTCAGCGCCAGGGTGCTGACGATGATGGTGGCGACCACGGTGACCACGCCCATGGCCGCAGCCTGGCCGATGTCGAATCCGAGGAACGCACGCTGGTAGATGTAGAAGGGCAAGTTGGCACTGGCGACGCCGGGTCCGCCGGAGGTCATCATGTAGACGGCGTCGAATGTGTTGACCAGGTAGATCGCGCCGAGAACGGCACCGAGTTCGATGAAGCGTCGCAGATGCGGGAACGTGAGTTCGCGGAAGAGCGCGAGCGGCCCCGCGCCGTCGACGCGGGCAGCCTCGGCGATGTCCTTCGGCATCGACTGCAGACCGGCGAGGATCAACAGCATCATGAAGGGCGTCCACTGCCACACCAGGTTCGTCATCACCGCAGCCAACGGAAAGCGCGAGACCCAGTCGATCTGGCCGACCCCGAACGGGCTGAGAGCGAAGTTGATCAAACCGAAGACCGGGTCGAACATCGTGGTCTTCCAGATCAGCGCGCCCGCAACCGGCGTGATCAGGAAAGGCGTGATCAGCAGTGTGCGAATCAAGCTGCGGCCGATGAACTTCCGATCGAGCAGCAACGCGAGGAAGAGCCCCAGTATGACGGAGATGAGGACGGTTCCGACGATCATGATCACGGTGTTCAGGGCGACCTGACGGAACTGACTGTCACGGAACACGTCGACGTAGTTGTTGAGCCCGTTGAACTCCTGCGACCCTGGCCGCACGAGGTTCCATGATTGCGTCGAGTAGTACAGCGTGAACAGGAACGGTACCTGGGTGACGATGATCGCAAAGACCATGGCCGGTAGCAACGGCCCGCGACGACGCCAACCCTCCGCTTTCGAGATCACCCTCGGTCTAGGTACGAACTTTTCCGAATCCGCCTGTGACGATTGCACTTCGGTTGCGGTCATCCCTGGCCCTCCTGGTACGTCTTACCGACCACTTCGGCGTATTGCTGCGCTTGCGCGAGCGCGTCCTGGACGCTGATCTGTCCTGCCACTGCTGCGCTGATCTGTTGACTGACGCGGGTTCCGAGATCCTGGAATTCCGGGATGGTCAGGAACTGCACTCCGGTGTAGGGAACCGGATCCACGGTCGGCTTGTTCGGGTCCGCACCATTGATGGAGTCGAGCGTCACCTGGCCGTACGCAGCCGATGCTTGTTTGTACTCGGGAATCTCGTAGGTCGACAAGCGGCTCCCCGGAGGCACACGCTCCCAACCCAATTCGTTGCCTACCTTGTTCAGGTATTCCTTACTGGTCATCCACGACACGAACTTCCACGCTTCGTCCGGATTCTTCGACGTCTTCGGGATGCCGAGAGCCCACGAGTACAGCCAGCCGTTGTCGCCCTTGACCGCGCTCGGCGCCTTCGCATACCCGATCTTGCCGACGACATTGCTCGACGTGGGATCCTCGAGCACCGACACTGCCGAGGTGGCGTCGTACCACATCGCGGTGTTTCCCTGCGAGAGCTGAGTACCGCACTCACTGAATCCACTGGTCGCTGCACCTGCTTGACCGTGTGTGCGAACGAGGTCGACGTAGAACTGGACGGCCTCTTCCACCTGCGGACTGTCGAGTTGTGCGTTCCAGTTCTCGTCGTACCAACGTCCGCCGAACGCATTGATGACGGTGTTCAAAGGCGCAAGAACTTCGCCCCAGCCCGGCTTTCCGCGTAGGCAGATTCCGGAAACATCTTCATTGTCGAGCTTCGCGGCGGCATCGGCGACCTCTTGCCAGGTGGGCTCCTCGGGCATCGTGATGCCTGCCTCCTGCATGAGGTCCTTGCGGTACATCAGGAACGAGGACTCACCGTAGAACGGCACCGAGTACATGCTGCCCTCGTAGGAGAGCGATTCCTTCAGTGTCGGGATGAAGTCGTCCTCGTCGTAACCGGGAGTTTCGTTTGCGTACTCCGAAAGATTGGTGAGCCAATCGTTCTCGGCCCACTGCGGCGTCTCGAAATTACTGATCATCACGACGTCGAACTCACCGCCACCGGTCGCCACGGAGGCAGTGATCTTCGCGCGCGCTTCGTTCTCCGACAGTGAGACGAACTTCAGGTTGATTCCTGGGTTCTCCTCCTCGAACTCCGGTGCCAGCGAAATAGCGTCGGACATTTGCGAGTTCGAGACGATGGCCACGGTGATCGTCGTGCCGTCACCATTTCCGCCGAACGATCCAGCGCCGGCACAGCCGGACAGCACCAAGGTCATCGCGAGCGATGCCGCGACGGCCACTTTCGGTAGAACTTTCACTTGGACACCTTTCCCTCTGGGTCGTTTCTGCAGGCTCCACTGTCAACCTTCGTGTGCGCCATCAACCAACGCGCACTTTCGATATCGGTCACCAGCACGGTGGCGAAGCCTCCGCGAAGTGCGCCGAGAATCGCCTGATGCTTCTTGATGCCACCGGAGATCAGGATCGCCCGATCACAGTCACGAATGGCGTCGAGTCCGACCGATACGGTCCGCCCTGGCAAGGATCCTCCGGTGGGAGTGCCGTCGAGGTCGAAGAACCTGCCGCCGATCTCGCCGACGGCACCGAGGTGGCGCAGTTCGTCGAGAATGTCCAGGTCGATGAAGCTTCCCTCGAACAGGGTCGTGGACGTGGAAACGGGACCGAGACCGTACATCATCACATCAGCCTCGGTCCCGGCTTGGATGGCACGAGAAATCACCGAATCCTGCTGCAGCGCAGTGACCGTGGCTGGGTCGGCGTACAGCGGCGCGTTGAGGCGCACCGGCTTCGCCTGCAGGTACTGCGCACACCGACCCAGGGTGTATTCGACGCCGGTTTGATAGTCGGCCGAACTCATCGAACCGTCGAGTTGAACCACGCGGTCGCATCGCGCTCCACGCGTCTTGAGCGACTGGGCGACTGCGACAGTTTCCGGCCCCCAGGTGAACCCGAGGACGTCGGCACTCTCCAGGCGCCGGGAGAGCATCGCCGCGGCGGCCCGCCCCAACGATCCGTACCCGGTGTCGGTTCCGTCGATGACATCGGGAACGACAAGTGCTTCGGTGAGGTCGAATTCGCGCTCCAAGTCAGCTTCGATGTCAGCGTGCACGGTGCCCTGCAGTTCGTCGGGCACATTAATCTCGATGGTCACCAACCCCAGCGCTCGCGCCTTGGCAACGAGTCGGCCGGCGGTGGGACGCGAGATTCCGAGTTTCTTCGCGATCTCGGCCTGAGTCGCGCCCTCCAGGTGGTACATCGACGCCGCGCGGAGAGCGAGTCGGAGGTCGTCGCTCGACTTCGACGAGCGCTGCACTCCCGTTACCTCGGGGACCGATGCGGTCACGAACACTCCCTAAACTCAGTGAGCAGATGCTCACAATATGCTCTTCTGCTCATTAAGCTAACATTAAGGTGTGATCTACACAACACCTACCATGAGCGGAGCCGGCGTGATCAGAGAAGCGGAAGCAGGGAGATCTTTGTGACACAGTCCATGCAGGTCAGCGTCCTCAGCGGTCCGCAGGAGATCCGCCTGGAGACCCGCCCCGTACCCTCCCCCGCTGCGGACGAGGTTCTCGTGCAGGTCACCGCGGTCGGCGTCTGTGGATCCGATGCTCACTACTACCGCGAAGGCCGCATCGGCGATCACGTCGTCAACGGGCCTTTGGTGCTCGGTCACGAAGCTGCCGGGGTCATCGTTGCCGTCGGTTGCACCGTCGCCGATACGCGCATCGGTCAGCGGGTGTCGATCGAACCGCAGCGCCCGGACCCGACGAGCGCACAGTCGAGGGCGGGTCGATACAACTTGTGCCCGTCGATGGAGTTCTTCGCCACCCCGCCCATCGACGGCGCACTGGCAGAGTACGTTCTCATCCAATCGGCGTTCGCGCACTCGGTTCCCGACGAGATTTCCGACGAGGCCGCTGCGTTGTTCGAGCCGTTGTCGGTGGGGATCGCGTCGGCGCAGAAGGCGGGCATCACAGCCGGGTCGAGCGTGCTGATCGCAGGCGCCGGTCCAGTAGGCCTCGTCACTGCTCAGGTGGCTCGCGCATTCGGCGCCACCGCGATCATCATCAGCGACATCGCACCCGACCGCCGCGAGAATGCAAAGAAATTCGGTGCGACCCAGGTGATCGACCCGATGACCGAGGATATCCGGGCTCTCGACGTCGACGCGTTCATCGACGCGTCGGGCGCACCCAGGGCGGTCGTCGACGGCATTCACGCCGTCCGTCCTGGCGGCACGGTCGTCCTGGTCGGGATGGGCTCGTCGGACTACGCGTTGCCGATCTCGCTGATTCAGAATCGTGAACTGGTCCTCACCGGCGTCTTCCGCTACGCGAACACCTGGCCCATCGCTCGCGAGCTCGTACTCTCCGGCCGGGTCGATCTCGACGCCATGGTCACTGGGCGCTTCGACCTCGCGCACGTCGAGGATGCGCTCAATGCCGACACACTGCCGGGCAGCATCAAGGCAGTGGTAATACCGTCCTCGCACAAGGAGACCGACGTATGAAGCTCAATTCGCACACCCTCGCCGATTTCATCGAGGACGTCGAGGTACCCACTTACGACAGATCCGAAGTCACTGCCGGGATAGTGCACTTCGGTGTCGGCGGATTTCACCGTGCACATCAAGCGATGTACGTGGACCGGCTCCTCCAGCAGGGGGAAGCATCCGAGTGGGGAATCTGCGGCGTCGGAGTGCTGCCCGCAGACCGAAAGATGCGCGAGGTCATGGAGGCTCAGAACTGCCTCTACACGCTCGCACTCAAGCACTCCGACGGAGCGTGGGACACCCGGGTGATCGGTTCGATCATCGAGTACCTCTTCGCACCCGACGATCCAGATGCCGTGATCGAGAAGATGGCAGCCGAGAGCACCAAAATTGTCTCGCTCACCATCACCGAAGGGGGATACAACTTCTCGGCCACGACGGGTGAATTCGACACCGCAAATCCGGCGATCGTGGCAGATCTCGAACCGGGTGCGATACTCTCGACCACATTCGGTCTCGTCGTGGAAGCTCTTGCGCGCCGGAAAGATCGAGGTCTGAAGCCCTTCACCATCATGTCCTGTGACAACATCGAGGGCAACGGCCACATCGCGGAATCGACGTTCACCACGTTTGCTCGCCTGAAGGACCCCGCTCTGGCGAAGTGGATCACCGCCGAGGGGGCCTTCCCGAACTCGATGGTCGATCGAATCACCCCGGTCACCACTCTCGAAGTGGTGCAGGAGCTTTCGGCACGGTATGCACTCGACGACCAGTGGCCCGTCGCAGGTGAGCCGTTCACCCAGTGGGTACTCGAAGACAAGTTCACGCTCGGGCGGCCGGCATTCGAACATGTCGGAGTTCAGGTCGTGGACGACGTCACTCCGTACGAGTTGATGAAGCTCCGCCTACTCAACGCGAGCCATCAGGCGCTGTGCTATTTCGGGTACCTCAGCGGATATCGACTGGTGCACGAGGTTGCACAGGATCCGTTGTTCGCCGAGTTCCTGTTGGCGTACATGGACGATGAGGCGACGCCGACGCTGCAGCCGGTTCCCGGCATCGATCTGGGCGAGTACAAGAAGACCTTGATCGAGCGCTTCTCGAACCCGGAAATTCGGGACACCGTTGCGCGACTGTGCGCCGAATCCTCGGACCGAATTCCCAAATGGCTGTTGCCCGTCATCCGCACCAACCTCGACAACGGCGGGCCGATCACGTTGGCTACCGCAGTGGTTGCGAGCTGGGCTCGGTACGCCGAGGGCGCCGACGAGCAGGGTCAACCAATCGAAATCGTCGACCAACTGAAGGATTCGCTCGTACCGCTCGCGCTCGAACAGAAAGACGACCCGACCGCCTTCATCGCCAACCGAGCAGTGTTCGGCGATCTCATCGACAACGAGCGATTCGTAACGGAGTACACCAAGGCGCTCGCCTCGCTCCACGAGCACGGTGCCCGAGCGACGTTGGAGGGACTCCGTGACTGAGAGAACACAACAGAGAGGCCGCCGCTAGCCTCGCATTTCGGCGTACCGCTCACGGACTGCCAGATCCGGGTCGGCCTCGTAGGTACGCACGGGCGCCGATGCCCAGCGCGGTGGCTCGGACGTGCCCGCCAGCGCCCACGCTGCTTGGCGTGCCGCACCGTCGGCAACGTATTCGCCGGGATCGGGGACGACGACGGGTACACCGAAAATCGCCGGGGCCAACTCGCGCAACGCCGCAGATTTGGCCCCGCCACCGATCAGCAGAACGCGACGGGTCTCGATTCCTGCTGCACGCAGCGCGTCGATCCCGTCCGCCAGTCCGCACAACAGCCCCTCCACTGCTGCGCGGGCAAGATGCGCTGGAGTCGAATTACTCAGTCGCAAACCATGAATGGCTCCCGAGGCATCGGGCCGATTCGGTGTCCGCTCACCCTCGAAATAGGGAATCAACACCAGACCCTCGCTCCGGGTAGAGCGTGCCAAACGGGACAGTTCGGCGTGGTCGACGCCCAGCAACGACGCCGTAGCGTCGAGCACGCGGGCTGCGTTGAGGGTGCACACGAGCGGCAATTGCCGACCTGTAGCGTCCGCGAATCCGGCAATGATTCCTGAGGTATCCGCAGCCGCAACGTCGGTGACCGCCGACACGACACCCGAGGTGCCGACCGAGACGACGACATCGCCGACGCCGACGCCGAGCCCCAGTGCGGCAGCGGCATTGTCTCCGGTTCCCGGCGCGATCACCGCTCCGGACTTCGTGACACCGATTCGCTCCGAAGGTCCCGCAACACGAGGAAGCCGAGGCGTTCGTCCGCGCATGGCCAGCTGCAGTAGATCCTCGCGATAGTTGTCGGTGGCGGCGGAGTAGTAGCCGGTGCCGCTCGCATCGCCGCGATCGGTGGCCAGGGAATCGAAGCCGGCCGCACCACCGAGATGCCAACTCAACCAATCGTGCGGAAGGCACACTGCTGCGGTGCGGTCGGCATTGCCGGGTTCGTTGTCTGCCAGCCACCGCAGCTTGGCGACGGTGATCGCCGCCAGCGGTACGACGCCGACCGCGTCGGCCCATGCTTTGCCGCCGCCGAGTTCGTTCACCAGGTCCTGGCCGGAGGATGCCGAGCGGGTGTCGTTCCACAACAACGCCGGGCGGACGACACTCCCGGCGTCGTCGAGGCAGATCATGCCGTGTTGCTGCGCTCCGACGGCGACTGCATCCACGTCGTCGAGACCTCCGGCGTCGGCGATTGCAGTATCGAGGGCAGATTTCCACAGCGCCGGGTCGACCTCGGTGCCGTCGGGGTGCTTTGCTCGCCCGCTGCGGACGAGGTCACCCGAATCGGCATCGCGGACAAACACTTTGCACGACTGGGTGGAGGAGTCTATTCCTGCGACGAGAGCCAAGATGGCCGCCTTTCCGGTACACCGAGAGCGTACGAACGACACTACCGTGGCACCGATCCTCACCCCGGGTGCAACGCGATCGGTAGCAGCAGCGGAAGAATCTCGACTACGTTCTTGGACTATGCGCGACTCCGAGGATTCCGACGCCTTCCGCCTTTCCGTGGCGAGGGCGGCACTCGACCTGTTCGCGGTGCAGGGATACGAGGCCACCTCCGTCGACGACATCGCCGAGGCATCGGGCATTTCGCGTCGGACGTTCTTTCGTCAGTTCCGCGGCAAGGACGACGTCATCTTCGCCGACCACGAGATCCTGCTCGAGCAGACCGCCGCGTTTCTCGGCCGCCCGCACCCGGACCCCTGGACTGCCGTGTGCGATGCGGCCCAGCTGGTATTCGAACGGTTCTCGGGGTGGAAAGAGCAGTCACGACTCCGCTACCAGGTGGTCCACGAGAACCCTGCGCTACGGGATCGAGAGATCGTGACGGTCTTTCGCTACGACAGGCTGTTCGTCGACTATCTGCGCGCGGCGTTGCCCGAGCATTCACACCTGGAGATTCTCCAGTTTTCGGCATCGATCACCGCCACTCACAACTACATCTTGAGACGAATGATCCGCGACGGCATTCCAACCACCAGCAGTGACCTGCAGGAAGCACTCCATAAGGTCAGAGCCGGATTCGATACGAGCGCGGAGCAGATCGTCGTTGCAGTCTTTCCCCGAGGCACCTCGCGTGCCGCTGTCGCCGACGCGTTGGCGGAGCATATGAAGTGACTCCCCCCGGCGCTTGAATGTGCCGTTCAAGACATCTGATCGTATGAATGGACCATTGAAGCGGTCAGGGGTGCGAGCGTCTGGCACCGAGTGCCATCAAGGGGTTGATTCGCTACCAGCCGTGGCGTAGACTGGACAAATCCGTGGCACTGAGTGCCGTAAAGTCAAGCCCTAGGAGAGTGGCACCCATGGCCGGTAATCCTGATTTCGATCTGTTTCAACTTCCAGCGGAGCACGACGAACTGCGCACGGCAATTCGCGCCCTCTCGGAGAAGGAAATCGCGCCGCACGCCAAAGCGGTGGACGAGGACGCACGCTTCCCGGACGAGGCGCTGACCGCACTGAACAACTCCGGCTTCAACGCAATTCACGTACCCGAGGCGTACGACGGCCAGGGTGCGGACTCCATCGCGACATGCATCGTCATCGAGGAAGTTGCTCGCGTCTGCGGCTCTTCCTCGCTGATCCCCGCGGTCAACAAGCTCGGCACCATGGGCCTGATACTGAAGGGTTCCGAGGAGCTCAAGAAGCAGGTCCTCCCCTCGCTCGCAGGTGGCGCAATGGCGTCGTACGCACTGTCCGAGCGTGAGGCCGGCTCCGATGCAGCCGGCATGAAGACCCGCGCCAAGGCAGACGGTGACGGCTGGATTCTCAACGGCTCCAAGTGTTGGATCACCAACGGTGGCAAGTCCGATTGGTACACCGTCATGGCTGTCACGGACCCGGACAAGGGCGCGAACGGTATTTCCTCGTTCATCGTGCACAAGGACGACGAGGGATTCGTCGTCGGACCGAAGGAAAAGAAGCTCGGTATCAAGGGCTCACCGACGGCTGAGCTGTACTTCGAGAACTGCAAGATCCCCGGCGATCGCATCATCGGTGATCCGGGTACCGGCTTCAAGACAGCCCTGGAAACCCTCGACCACACCCGTCCCACCATCGGTGCGCAGGCGGTCGGTCTGGCACAGGGTGCACTCGATGCCGCCCTCGCTTACACCAAGGATCGCAAGCAGTTCGGTCAGTCGATCAGCAGCTTCCAGGCCGTGCAGTTCATGCTCGCCGACATGGCGATGAAGGTCGAAGCAGCTCGTCTGATGGTCTACTCGTCCGCGGCTCGCGCCGAGCGCGGTGAGAAGAACCTCGGTTTCATCTCCGCAGCGGCGAAGTGCTTCGCCTCCGATGTTGCCATGGAGGTCACCACTGACGCCGTCCAGCTCTTCGGCGGCGCCGGATACACCACAGACTTCCCGGTCGAGCGGATGATGCGTGACGCCAAGATCACGCAGATCTACGAGGGCACCAACCAGATTCAGCGCGTCGTGATGTCCCGGGCGCTGCTCAAATGAGCAACATCGAATTGGTAGGCGTCATCGGCGGCGGCACGATGGGCGCAGGCATCGCCGAGGTATGTGCTCGCGCAGGCAGCTCCGTCGTCGTGCTGGAAACGAGCCAGGCTGCGGCCGACGCGGCGGAAGCTCGTCTCGACAAGTCGTTCGCCCGCGCCGTGAAGTCCGGGCGTATCGAAGCCGACGCAGCGGAGAAGGCCCGCGCTGCAATCACACTGACACTCGACATCAACGACTTCGCCGATCGCGATCTCGTGGTCGAGGCAGCGCCGGAGATCGAATCGCTGAAGTTGGATCTGTTCGGAAAGCTGGACTCGATCGTGAAGCCGAGCGGGATCTTGGCGACGAACACTTCGTCGATACCCGTCATCAAGATGGCCAATGCGACACAGCGACCGGACAAGGTCGTCGGAGTTCACTTCTTCAACCCGGTGCCGGTACTACCACTGGTAGAGATCGTCGTCAGCCTCGTCACCAGCGAGGAGACTGTCGCAACCGTCACTGACTTCGCCTCGAACACGCTCGGCAAGAAGACGATTCGCTCCGGTGACCGTGCCGGGTTCATCGTCAATGCGCTGTTGATCCCGTATCTGGTATCCGCGATTCGGATGCTCGAATCCGGTTTCGCGAGCGCCGAGGACATCGACGAAGGCATGGTCAACGGCTGCGCGCACCCCATGGGTCCGTTGCGTCTGACCGACACCGTCGGCCTCGACGTCACACTCGCCGTCGCGGAGTCGCTGTATGCGGAGTTCCGTGAGGCGCACTATGCGCCGCCGCCATTGTTGCAGCGCATGGTGGACGCCGGAATGCTCGGACGTAAGAGCGGTAAGGGTTTCTACACTTACTGATCCAGTACCGACAGGAATGGGCCATCGCAGCGTGCTGCGGTGGCCCATTCCTGCGTGGGGAGTCGATCCCCAACCGAGCTCAGTCCTTCGGGCCACCGGCGGCATAGACGACCTGACCGGAGATGAAGCCCGCACCTTCACTGACGAAGAAGGATGCGAGGTGCGCAATATCGTCCGGATTCCCGACGCGGTTGACCGGAATCTGTGATGCTGCAGCGGCTTTGAAGTCTTCGAAAGGTACACCGACGCGCGCTGCCGTCGCGGCGGTCATTTCGGTTTCGATGAACCCGGGGGCGATGGCATTGGCTGTGACGCCGAATTTGCCGAGCTCGATGGCCAGCGTCTTGGTGAAGCCCTGCATGCCTGCCTTGGCCGCCGAGTAATTGGCCTGTCCACGGTTACCGAGTGCAGAAGTGCTCGACAGGTTGACGATACGGCCCCACTTGGCGTCGATCATGTGCTTCTGGATCGCGCGGGTCATCAGGAAAGATCCGCGCAGGTGTACCCCGAGTACGGAGTCCCAGTCTTCGACGGTCATTTTGAACAGCAGATTGTCCCGAGTGATACCGGCATTGTTGATGAGCACGGTCGGGGCACCGAACTCGTTGGCAATTCGGTCGACAGCCGTCTTCACCGACTCTTCGTCCGCCACGTTGGCACCGATTGCGACGGCCTGACCACCGGCGGCTTGGATGGCACCGACGGTGTCGGCGCAGGCAGCCTCGTCGAGGTCGACGACTGCGACTCCGAACCCGTCCTTTGCCAGGCGCTTGGCGACTGCGGCGCCGATTCCGCGGGCACTTCCCGTTACGACGGCTGTCTTGATCTGATCGCTCACATGCATCTCCTATGGTCGAGAATCTCTGGACTGTTCTATCGAGCTACTGCTCAGTACGCTGCGACCGCTCCGTCGACGGCTTTCTGCAATCCGGCAGCGACGACGCGCGCGATCTCGATCGGCTTGGCCGGCAGGTCGGTGATCGGCTCGTCGATGTAGACGCTCGCAGATTTGAGCTTCGTCGAGCCGGGTCCGTAGCTGAGACCGATGCAGATCAGAACCGGCTCGACGCCGAGCTTGCGGGCCCGTGCCGCGATGTGGCCGATTCCGCTGCCGACGTGTTGAACCTTGGTGGCGTCTTCGAGATTACAGGTGCCTTCGGGGAACACTGCAAGGTCGTCACCGCGTCGCATTCGCTCGGCGCTGACGTCCATCATCCTGCTGCCTGCTGCGCTGACCGCGCGAAGTCC
Source organism: Rhodococcus sp. 1168 (assembly GCF_002091955.1). Lineage (GTDB taxonomy): Bacteria > Actinomycetota > Actinomycetes > Mycobacteriales > Mycobacteriaceae > Rhodococcoides. The sequence continues at coordinate 212,399 of NZ_MKKY01000079.1, forward strand.
GTGGTTCTTTCCACGGAACACCGGGATGCCGCCCATCATGTCGATTCGCTTGCGCTGCTTCGATTCTTGAAAGAGCTCGTCCTTCGCGAGAACCCGAGTGCGCCCGATCCCGGGTCGCAGCGGACTGGCCCACGCGGAGGCTGCGAGGGTGTACGGGTCACTCTCGGTCAGATGATTGACGGCAATGATGAACCGTGTGTTGTCGTAGACGAGCCTACGAATTTCTTCACGCGCACCGGCGGGATAACTGACCCGCGGTTTGAACCGTCGGGCCAGTGTGGCGTACGCGATCCTGGCCACCTGACGGTTCTGCTGATGCTCTAGGTAGAAGTCATAGACTGCGGCGTCGTTCGCGAGAACTACTGCGGGTCGATCCATGAATCGAGCTTACCTAGCGAAATAGCGGAAGCTCTGAAAATCTCTCCGCAAAACTCCGGTTGTGTACGAGGGTGTGAACTTCGCTCGTGCGGGTATGCCGAGCAAGAGTCCGTCGCTTTTCGTAGCCGTAGCGGACTGCTGAAAGGACGGAAGCCATGACAGAAGGCAAGAAGGACCACGGACCGCGCTGGATCAAAACTGCTGAGAACCGTATCGGAATCATCATGCTGATGGCCGGAGTCGTTGCTGCGGGGTTGCTGATCACCGCTTTGGCCGGCGGTTTCAGCGGGTGGGCTTGGATCGCCGGGGCTGCGACGGTAGTGCTGATCGGTGGCGGCTTCCTTTCCCTGCGGGCGGGCGCTCTGCGGAAGGGAGAAACTGGTCCCATTCTGTATCATCCCGACTCACCTGATGTCGTCCTGGACGTCGACCGCGAAACAGGGAATCGCTCACCTCATCACGACTGAATGCGAAGTCAGCGATCTAAACAGGGCGCAGGATCCACCACCCGCCGAGTACGAGGCATCCGACCGTCACGACGAGAAACAGTCCGACCCAGACTATTCCGGGCAGAAACGTCAATCGGGCCAGCTGATCGGCGTCGGAGTCCCGCCCTCGCCCTCGGCTACGTGAGCGTTGTAGTTCGAGTACCGGCCGAGGGCCTGCGACGAGCAGGAACAGCGTGATGAAGTACGCCGCGGCCACTTGCTGTTCGCCGGTCCCCCACCACGACACCGTGAACAGCAGTGCCCCGAACACCACGAGCGAGATGAACCCGAACACGTTGCGAATCATGATGAGCATCAGCGCAATTGCGATGACGCCGATCCACAACACCGCGATCGCATGCTGTGTACCGAGAACCCAGGCTGCGCCGAGCCCGATCAGCGAAGGCCCGACATAACCAGCGAACGTCATCGCTATCACCCCGAGGCCGGTCGGTTTGCCTGAAGATATGGCTACGCCCGAGGTATCGGAATGCAATCGCACACCCATCAACCTGCGGCCCGTCAAGAAGGCCACGAGTAGATGAGCGAATTCGTGGAAAATCGTCACCACATTACGGGCAATGCGCCATGTCTGCGGAACAAGGGCAATGAGCACGGCTACGAGCGCGGCGATCTGCACGATCCAGGCCGGCGGAGTTGGGCTGACCGCACTGATGCGGTCCCAGAATTCGGTCACCGTTCATTATGGCGGCTGCGCTGCCGCCCCATGTCCCGCCCCCAGTCCCGCCCCCTGTCCTCGATGGGATGACCTACGACGCCTTCCGCTCTGCTTTGGCGGCTTCGCGTGCGAGGGAACGATCACGCATTTCCTCGAACTTGGTGGCCTGACGCTCGAGGTCTTCGAGGAACACCGCCAGTTCTTCACGCTTGGATTCCCCGACACCGGTGAAGTCCTCGCGTTCGAAGATCTGCCACTTCCGTAGCACTGGCCACACCACGTCTTCGAGGTGCTGACGCAGATCGTAGATGCCGTGCTTGGCCATCAACACACCGTTGCGGCGGAAGTTCGGCATCCCGGCACCAGGCATCTGGAAGTTCATCACGATATGCGAGATCGCTTCCAACGTCTGATCCGGCGCGATGTCGAGCGCGGCAGCGGTGACGTTGCGGTAGAACATCATGTGCAGGTTCTCATCCGCCGCGATGCGCTGAAGCATCCGGTCGGCGATCGGGTCGTCGCACACCTTGCCGGTGTTGCGATGCGAGACACGCGTGGCGAGTTCCTGGAAGGTAACGTACGAGACCGAATGCAACAGTCCGGTTTCTGCGCCCGCCGGCGAGGCGAAACCGTTGGTCATGTGAATCATCCGGGCCTGCTCGAGCGCGACCGGATCGACACCGCGGGTGACCACCAGGTAGTCGCGCATGACGATGCCGTGCCGGTTCTCTTCGGCGGTCCACCGTCCCACCCAGGTGCCCCAGGCGCCGTCCTGTGAAAAGTTTTCGGCGATCTCGCGGTGGTAGGAGGGCAGATTGTCCTCGGTGAGCAGGTTGGTGATCATCGCTGCTCGCGCTACCTCGGAGAGTTTGCTCTGCTCCGGTTCGTAGTCCACCCCACCGAGTGCGGCGAAGTTGCGGCCTTCGTCCCACGGCACGTAATCGTGCGGGTGCCACTCCTTCGCCATCGACATGTGGCGGTTCACGTTGTCTTCCGCAACAGGAACCAGCTCGTGTAGCAGCTCCAGCTGTGTCAGATCCCTCGCCAT
>NZ_MKKY01000080.1 GCF_002091955.1 Rhodococcus sp. 1168
GCTCAGGCTGTGTAGGTCGGCAAGTATCCGGCGTCGATGGCCTGCGCGAGTGAGGGCGCAGCTTTGTCTTTGTCGGAGAGCTGGTACTCGAGCGGTGAGCCGTCGCGAGCGAGGGTGGGCCAGTCGATCGCCAGATCGGTATCGAGCGGATTCATGTCGCGATCCAAAGCCGGGGTGTATTCGATCGAGCACAGGTACATCACCGTCGAGCCGTCTTCGAGCGACAAGATCGCATGCCCGAGGCCTTCCGGGAGATACACCGCACGACGGTCGACGTCGTCGATCAGCACGCTGTCCCAGGTCCCGAATGTCGGCGACCCGACCCGCAGATCGACGATCACATCCAGAAACGCACCCTTGGTGCAGGTGACGTACTTCGCCTGACCGGGAGGGGTGTCGGTGAAATGGATACCGCGCAGTACCCCGGCTGCCGAAACGGAGCAGTTCGCCTGCGCCAAATCCAACGGCCGCCCGACGGCCTGTTCGAAGTCCGAGGATTTGAACCATTCGAAGAACACGCCACGATCGTCACCGAACTGACGCGGGGTGAATTCGAAGGCACCGGGGATTTTCAATTCACGAAAACTCATCTGCAGATCCTCTACTTGCCGCGGTCGACGAGGTCGAGCAGGTATTGCCCGTACCCGGATTTGACGAGCTTGGTTGCCCGTTCCCGCAGCTGATCGTCGGTGATGAATCCCCGCCGCCACGACACTTCTTCCGGTGAACCAATTTTCAGGCCCTGCCGTTGCTCGATGGTGCGCACATAATTGGAAGCATCCAGTAGCGAATCGAAGGTGCCGGTATCGAGCCATGCCGTCCCTCGGGGCAACACTTCCACGGCAAGACGCCCGGCGTCGAGGTAGTGCCGGTTGACGTCGGTGATCTCGTATTCGCCGCGCGCCGACGGCTGAAGATCGCGGGCGATGGCGAGCACGTCGTTGTCGTAGAAGTACAGGCCGGGGACGGAGAAGTTCGACTTCGGGACCTTCGGCTTCTCTTCCAACGAGATCGCTTTGCCGGCGGCGTCGAATTCGATGACGCCGTACGCGCTGGGATCTTTCACCTCGTAAGCGAAGACCGCGCCGCCGTCGATGTCATCGAATCGGTCCAGCTGCGAGCCCAGTCCGGGACCGTAGAAAATGTTGTCACCGAGCACCAAAGCGGCACTGTCGGAGCCGATATGCTCCGCTCCGAGGACGAACGCTTGAGCGAGGCCGTTCGGCTCGTGCTGAACCTTGTAGGTCAGGTTGATGCCGAACTGGGAGCCGTCACCGAGCAGACGTTGGAACTGCTGCGAATCCTGTTCGGTGGTGATGATCAGAATGTCGCGGATATTGGCCAAGATCAGCGTCGAGAGTGGGTAGTAGATCATCGGCTTGTCGTACACCGGCACCAACTGCTTGCTGATGCCCATCGTGATCGGATGAAGACGCGACCCGGTACCGCCCGCCAGAACAATTCCACGCATATTCGGAAGTCTCGCAGATCAAGAAGGTCCTCGCGCGTCCGCGGTCACTGCCATTCGATGCGAAACGGCTGTTCCTCGGTCTGTAGTGGCCAACTTCCCGGCCAATCAACGCGAGGGTCTGCGCGAAGCTCGTGCACCTCGGCGGGTATGGGTTTTGCGTCGAGTTCTATGCGGTCCCAAATGGTGTCTTTCACTGAAACTCGCCGAGCGAACTCACGCAACTCAGGTGACGCATGTGTCGATTGGGACTGCCCCCACTTTGATTGACTCGTTGACCTGTCCCACGGTTTGGCTTCCAGATTCGGTGATGAGTCGAAGGCCATATTGAAAACTCTCCGACTATGCCGCGCCCATACCCTCCCGAGTAGGTACCCGCGCGAACTCGGTCAAAGCCGTTAGCGGAGGACTTCGGAGAGTCGTCTGATTCCCTCGGCGATCTGGGCTTCGGTAGCGGCACCGTAGGAGAAGCGCAGGAATGGTGCCGTTGGTTCGTCCACGAAGAAGTGTCGCCCGTCGCCAAGGAGCAGACCGGCCAAGTATGCCGCCGCGCAGATGTCCCGGGTATCGACCCCCCGAGGCAGTTGTGCCCAGAGATGGAGGCCGCCGCGTGGGATGTGTGGAATATGGATGTCGGGCAGGGCGGTATGGAGCGCGGTGACGAGCACGTCGCGTCTCGCGGCGAGCTCAGCGCGTAGTCGTTTTAAGTGCCGGGGCCATACATGCGAGGTCAACAGTCCAAGGGCGATGTCTTGCACGATCGGAGAAACACAGAGGTCATCGGCAGTGCGGGCCGCCCGAAGCCGCTCGCCTGCGGGGCCGCGCGCGATGACAGCCCCGAGACGGAGTCCAGGGGAAGCCGCTTTTGTCAGGGTAAAGATGGAGACGACGTGTCCGTGCGGGTCTTCGGTAAAGAGCGGGGGCGGGGTCTGACCGTCGATACCGAGGTGTCGGGCCCAGTCGTCCTCGATGATGAATGCTCCGTGACGGGCGGCAAGTTCGAGCACCTGCGTCCGACGCTCTGCACTCAATACAGCGCCGGTCGGGTTCGCGTAGCCCGGTTGCAGGTAGATCACGCGAGCCTTGGAGCGTTCGAGTTCATCAGCTAGGCGGTCGACTATGACCCCGTCAGCATCCGCAGGCACGGATGCAAGGCGGAGACCCGCGCTCTGCGCAGCGAGGATCGCGCCCGGGTAGCTGGGACTCTCGGTGATGACCGTTGCCCCCGGCTCGGCTAGTGTGCGCATCGCGAAGACGAGGCCCTGCTGTCCGCCAGAGACTACGAGCACGTCGTTCGGGTCGGCACGGTACGGGGAGGCGAGGACTCGCCGCAGCTCCGGCGATCCGGCTGGAGGTGTCATCACCCAGGCGCGACTGCCTTTCGCCGCACGCGATCCAATGCGATGTAGTTCTTCGTTCGGCAGCAGTTCAGGGGCGAGGTAACCCCATGAGAGCGGGATGTGCTCGGCGGTGCCGTAGCCGCCCAGACGAGAGGCTCGGTCAGCGTCCACTCTGGCGCGCCCGAGCGCCTGAGACTGCCACGAAAAGTCCGGCTCATGCAGGCGTTCGTGGCCCGCCACGAAAGTGCCACGACCAGGCTCGGCTCGTACCAACCCCAACGCACTCAGTTCCGAGATCGCTGTGGAGACAGTGGCCGCACTCGCCTGGAACTCTGCGGATAGTTCGCGCACCCCAGGGAGCTTCTCTCCAGCATGCATTGCCGCGATCTTCTGCCGCAGGTGTGCAGCAATCTCCGAGGCTCTGTTATCATAGAACATGAGACTAGTAAATAACGTTACCGTCATTTATGCAATGCTGTTACGGCCCAGCTGCGGAGTGCAGTCAGCGGTATCGGCGATGCCATAGTGAACCCTCGCTCCTCTGTTCTGCGAGATTTCTCGATCTCCGCGGTGGTCGCGGGGTTTCTCTCGGCTCTCATTAACTTCGCCGGGCCATTCCTGATAGTGCTCGAGGCCGCTCGTGCCGCAGGTCTGACCGAAATGGAAACCGCATCGTGGGTGTGGGCTCTGTCGATCGGCAACGGGGTGTGCGGCATCGGGCTAAGTCTCTTCACACGGATTCCTGTGATCGTCGCTTGGTCGACGCCGGGTGCCGCGCTACTGATCGCCTCGCTCGGTGGTTTCTCGTTCGCCGAGGCCGTTGGCGCGTTCCTCGTCGCCTCGGTCGCTGCCGCGGTGGTCGGGTACACAGGCTGGTTCGGGTGGCTGCTCGATCGTGTGCCCGGACCGGTGCTGCAGGCGCTGCTGGCAGGCATCCTCCTGCCCTTTGTCGTGACCGCGGCGGGATCTTTCGCAAGTGCGCCGTTGATCGCGGGAAGCATCGTCGTTGTCTTCTTTGTCGGCAAGCGCTTCTTCGATCGCTATGCGGTGCTCACCGCCCTCGTCGTCGGGATCGCTATGACGTGGGTGACCGGATCCTTCGACGCAGTGTCCCCGTCTCTCGCACTCGGAGGCCCCGTGTTCACGATGCCGGCCTTCACCCCTGCTGCGCTCGTGAGCATTGCGCTGCCGCTGTTCATTGTCTCGATGGCGTCGCAGAACGCGCCGGGTCTCACGTTGCTCCGCTCTCAGGGGTACGAGCCAAACGACCGCCTGCTTGTCGGTGTGATCTCCACGGCTTCGGCGGTCCTCGCCCCCTTCGGTTGCCATGGCATCAACCTCGGCGCGATCACCGCCGCGATCGCTCTCGGCCCCGACGCACACCAGGATGGCGCCAGGCGCTACATCGCCGGACTTTCAGGCGGCCTCACCTACCTCCTTGCAGGTTCGTTCGGGGGCGTGCTGGTGGCCGGGTTCCGGTCGATCCCGAGCGAGTCCGTTTCTGCGCTCGCCGCCGTCGCACTGCTTGGATCCACGCTCACTGCGCTCAAGGGTGCGATGGGCGGTGATTCGCGCACTGGTTTCGCGGCCCTGACCTGCCTTTCGGTGACGATGTCGGGCGTCGTTCTTTTCAGCGTCGGTGCTGCGTTCTGGGGGCTCATCGCGGGTAGTGCCGTGTATCTCCTTCTCGACCCGCGACCGTTTCGGGCCCGGGTCGAGAAGAGAAGGGGGGACGCAGTGGTCAAGTGACCTGACCTGGGCGCATCCGTATCCCGCGTTGGAAGTTCAGTCCTAGCGGGCACGATCGCTTGCCCCGTACCTACCTGAGACCCCAATACCAATAGGAGCCACCCATGGCAATGAACACCACCCCGACGATCCGGCTACTCGCCGCTGATGACGAGACTCGCTGGCGTGTCCTCTTTCGTGAATATCGCGCGTTCTACAAGCTGCCGGAGTCCGAGATAGTCGTCTCCCGTGCGTGGGGATGGTTTATGGACCCCCAACATGAGTGCAAGTCGCTCGTCGCTGCAGTGGACGGCAATATCATCGGGTTCGCGCATCATCGTCGCTTTTCCTCGCCGTATACCGGAACCACTGGCATCTTCCTCGACGATCTGTTTACCGACCCCGCGATCCGGGGGCGGGGTGTTGGGCGTGCGCTGATCGGACGTCTCACAGAGATGGCTGCTGCCGAGGACCGGGCGGTGGTGCAATGGGTGACCGCAGAAGACAACCATCAAGCCCAGGCCCTCTACGACACACTCGCGATGCGAACGAGCTGGGTCACCTACGAGGCCGAGCCATCTAGGAAGTGAGTGCAGCAAACTAATCCGACGCCCTCGCTGGTGGATTCACGCTGCCAGGATCCATAGGGCCATCGTCGGGCGGCCGGAACAGGAACTGTAGAGCCCCCTGCCGCTCGACGATGGCACGAGAACGAGAGATTGTGGAAGCCTCGACCGGCCTAGGGGCACTACTATTGGCCACCTCTGCGTATTCGGGTCCTGCAGGATCCAGCCCCATCATGGGGACCTGCCAGAGCGGTCGACGCAGCGTGGCGTGTCTGAGCATCGGGCTCAGCGGCAGCGTGGAGCCGGTCAGGAGCGTCCTTCCCATCGTCAAGGTCGCCATCGGAACCGCTCGGAGTGTGTCTCATTCGATGAGTCATCGATTCATCGAATGCAACCTCATATCACATCAGGTCAGGGCGTTGGGTCGTCGCGGAACCAGTGACTGGGGCCCAGTCACCAGGTGCTCTCCGGGCCGACCAGCGGACCAGGGGAGTGATGCCGCGGTGCCGTGGACGTGGTGTCCCGCAGCATGATCGACGGAGTTCTCGGTGATGCATCGGATGCAATGTGCAGTGGTTCTTATGTCATAGCGCCGGTTATCAGACCTACTCTGCGGAGCTGCCGGGGTCGCCGCGGCCAGCATGCCGGCTCGATGAGATCTGTGGACGGCGCCGAGACAGCGACCCGATCTGCATCCGAGTACACACACAGGGACTCTCCGCTGCGACACCTATTCGAGCGCTGACCGACGTGGTAGTTTTCAACGCAAGGTAGCCCCGCGCCCGATGGCGTCGCCCATCGGTTCCTCGAGTGCGTGGGGTTTTCACGATGATTGCCGAAACGGCTGATCGTTTTCTCACTGTGTTCGTCCCGGGATGGGTTCTCGATTCTCGTTCCCTTGCGCCGCCCGCCCGCGGTGACGTCATCGACGTCGCATTGGCCATCTATCCCGCCGGGCCGACACCCTCACCATGTGCGCGCACCGTGCGGGCCACCGTGCGGCCGCTGTTCGGGCGTATCCTCTACAGCTCCCAGGAGGGTGCTGCGGTGGCCGCTAGAGGTGCTCGGTGACGGATGGTCCGCCGAGTGGCTGTCCGATCAGCCCCTGGCGGGACGAGTCGACCTCACCGGAATGCTCACCTTCAATATCTCGTCCTCCGAGAATCCCGCCCGGGTTCGCGGCAGGGTGCGGCGGGTCCAGCTCGTCGAACAGCGTATCGAGCCAACCGACAGCGGGTGGCGCGTCGTGGACGGCACCGAGCGGCTGACCGAGGTCGAGTCCGCCCCACACCACTTCTGGTCGAACCGGCACACGGCCCCGGCCGAGGAGCATGTCCAGGCGACGGGGGTGCTGGTCGATCTGGACGTCGACGACGTGCCGGCCGCGACGGTGGAGTTCGTCGCCGGCGCGGTGTCCGTGGACGGTCTAGATGTGTGGGTGATGGATCGGTCGAATCCCATCCTGCTGCACGTCGATACGGGGTCGACGCCACCGCGGGTGGTCGAGTACCTGGTGCCGCTGACGATCGAGCCGCCGATAGATCAGTGGACCCGCAAGGTCCGCGCCGACCGCGACGGGTGCTGGATCACCTCACGGTACGAGGTGTTCCGGTGCGACCGGGCCGGGGACAGGACGCTTGGCGTGTCCCCGGTAAACGGGGCCACCCTGTTTTAGAGTCTTGTTGCCCATGAACTGGGCGGATAGACACCCCAGGGCTCTAACATGTCAAGCGGCACTGAGTTGTTGGGCGTCTCGGTGTCCCCAGGCGGTGTGCTCGTCATAGTTGCTGTGATGTCGTAGGCAACCGTGGAGGATGCCGACGAGCCTGTTGCCGAGTGCCCGTAGCGCTTGGTGGTGGAGGTTGCCCGCAGCACGATGGCTATCGTAGTAAGCGCGAGCGCCTGGGCTCTGGCTGAGTGCACAGAATGCCCATTGGTCAATCGCGTCGTAGAGGCGTCGATTCCGAACGTGACGAGCGAGAACGGCGCGTTTCTTGCCGGATGCGACGGTCAGGGGTGACGTGCCGGCGTAGTTTTTGCGAGACTTGGCCGTGGTGTATCGGTTGGGATCGTCTCCGAATTCACCGAGCACCCGGGCGCCGAGGATGACACCGAGTCCTGGCAGGGAGAGGTAGATGTCGGCGTCCGGGTGTGTTCTGAAATGTGTTGAGAGAACTGCTTCGAGGTCAGTTATTTGTCGGTTCAATTCCGCTATCAACGCGACCGCCGATCGGGTAGTTGCGGCGAACGCTGCTGCGACGGGCGGTGGCGCAGCCAGTTGGTCTTTACGTAGCGATACGCGAATTTGCTGGGCTCTTGAATCTACATTGCGCTGTCGCCCAGCGCGTTTCAGTATCGAGCGTATAGACGAGGTGCTGAGATGTTCGGCTTCGGCGGGCGAAGCGGCGCGCGCGAGCACTGCGACTGCGTCGCGGTCATGGAGGCATTCGAATGCATCCAGGGCACTCGGGTAATACTCGAGCAACGCTGAGCGCAATGCGTTGGTCTGGCGATTGCGGGACCAGATCAGATTTTGGTGACCACGGGCCAGCACTTTGACGGCTTCGGCATCCGCGGTGTCGCCGGCGACGGTGCGATGATTGTGGCGGTCGGTGCGAACTAGGTCTGCTAGTAGTTTCGCGTCTCCGGCATCGGATTTCGCTCCGGATACATGGTGTCGGTCACGATAGCGTGCGGCGGCGAGCGGGTTGATGGCGTAGATCGTGTATCCGCCTGCGAGCAGCGCAGATACCCACAACCCTCGGTCGGTTTCTATCCCGATGACGACATCGGCTGGCGTGGGGGCGTGCGCGGCCACGACGTCGTGGAATGCCGCGATACCTGCCAACCCTTCAGGTAGTCGGCGCGTGGCCAGGCGTTTACCGTCGGTGTTCATTACGTGGATATCGTGGTGGTCTTCGGCCCAGTCGTCTCCTACGAAAATCATGTTGCATTCCTCTCCTCGCACGCGTTCGGTCATTGCTCGGTGAGCCTTCGAGGGATCCGGACTGCGACCTAATGGATCAGTGCCCAGTGCGGCACGACACCCCAGCAGCGTTCTGTGGAACCCTCACCGACTGGTGGGTGCACGATCTATCCTCAGGAGTCGAGAAGTTCACTCCCGGACGATGAAGTGCTCACCCACCAGCGGCTCAGTGATCAGCATTCTCCGACAGGGCTGCGCGGTGACGAAGACTCGCCGATCGAGTCCCATTAGGACGATGGAGAACATGGCTGGACGGAAACGCAACTCTGCCGAGGACATCGTGCGCAAACTACGGCGCGCCGATGAACTCACCGCTGCAGGCAAGACGCAGGAGGAGATCGCGGCAGACCTCGAGGTATCGGCGGCGACCTTGTACAACTGGCGTCGCCAGTACGGCGGGATGGACACCGACGCCGCGAAGGAACTCAAGGACCTGCGCGAGCAGAACTGCAAGCTCAAACGCCTGCT
>NZ_MKKY01000081.1 GCF_002091955.1 Rhodococcus sp. 1168
GAGACTTCCGAATATGCGTGGAATTGTTCTGGCGGGCGGTACCGGGTCGCGTCTTCATCCGATCACGATGGGCATCAGCAAGCAGTTGGTGCCGGTGTACGACAAGCCGATGATCTACTACCCACTCTCGACGCTGATCTTGGCCAATATCCGCGACATTCTGATCATCACCACCGAACAGGATTCGCAGCAGTTCCAACGTCTGCTCGGTGACGGCTCCCAGTTCGGCATCAACCTGACCTACAAGGTTCAGCACGAGCCGAACGGCCTCGCTCAAGCGTTCGTCCTCGGAGCGGAGCATATCGGCTCCGACAGTGCCGCTTTGGTGCTCGGTGACAACATTTTCTACGGTCCCGGACTGGGCTCGCAGCTGGACCGATTCGATGACATCGACGGCGGCGCGGTCTTCGCTTACGAGGTGAAAGATCCCAGCGCGTACGGCGTCATCGAATTCGACGCCGCCGGCAAAGCGATCTCGTTGGAAGAGAAGCCGAAGGTCCCGAAGTCGAACTTCTCCGTCCCCGGCCTGTACTTCTACGACAACGACGTGCTCGCCATCGCCCGCGATCTTCAGCCGTCGGCGCGCGGCGAATACGAGATCACCGACGTCAACCGGCACTACCTCGACGCCGGGCGTCTTGCCGTGGAAGTGTTGCCCCGAGGGACGGCATGGCTCGATACCGGCACCTTCGATTCGCTACTGGATGCTTCCAATTATGTGCGCACCATCGAGCAACGGCAGGGCCTGAAAATTGGTTCACCGGAAGAAGTGTCGTGGCGGCGGGGATTCATCACCGACGATCAGCTGCGGGAACGGGCAACCAAGCTCGTCAAATCCGGGTACGGGCAATACCTGCTCGACCTCGTCGACCGCGGCAAGTAGAGGATCTGCAGATGAGTTTTCGTGAATTGAAAATCCCCGGTGCCTTCGAATTCACCCCGCGTCAGTTCGGTGACGATCGTGGCGTGTTCTTCGAATGGTTCAAATCCTCGGACTTCGAACAGGCCGTCGGGCGGCCGTTGGATTTGGCGCAGGCGAACTGCTCCGTTTCGGCAGCCGGGGTACTGCGCGGTATCCATTTCACCGACACCCCTCCCGGTCAGGCGAAGTACGTCACCTGCACCAAGGGTGCGTTTCTGGATGTGATCGTCGATCTGCGGGTCGGGTCGCCGACATTCGGGACCTGGGACAGCGTGCTGATCGACGACGTCGACCGTCGTGCGGTGTATCTCCCGGAAGGCCTCGGGCATGCGATCTTGTCGCTCGAAGACGGCTCGACGGTGATGTACCTGTGCTCGATCGAATACACCCCGGCTTTGGATCGCGACATGAATCCGCTCGATACCGATCTGGCGATCGACTGGCCCACCCTCGCTCGCGACGGCTCACCGCTCGAGTACCAGCTCTCCGACAAAGACAAAGCTGCGCCCTCACTCGCGCAGGCCATCGACGCCGGATACTTGCCGACCTACACAGCCTGAGCCGGGCCTACCGGTAAGCCCGACGGCATCGTAATTCATGAAAGTTGTAGCGGTCGCTCCAAACGTTGATGGCGGCGGCTGTTTTCGCTCTCCTTCTCTATCTGGGCGTGCAGTACCTCTATGGCCAGCGTCCCTCTCGAAGCACTCGAGTTTGCTGAATTTGGCCGGATGTGTGCGGAGTTTCGCGTTGATGTTGTGGACTGAGTGGCTTCGCGAAGTCGATTGCGCGAAAGCATGAGTCGGGTCGGTGACCAACCGAGCGATGCCGTCGGTGTGGAATGTATCGACGAATGCTCGGAATCACTTTTCGAAACCAACGGCGGTGCTTACTGTTTCATCACGGAGCGCGGTGGTTGAGGCCGTCTGTATGGGTCACAACGGATCCTTTTGGCACGGGGCGAACGAGTGGGTGTACAGGCGTTCCCGCACACCAGAAGGGGCTGTATACGCAAAGGCGACCGGATCAGCTTATTGCTGCAACCTCCTGACGCCCAAAATGCGTATTCAGCCGACCGCTCGTCGGAAAGAACACCGCCGGGCAAGCCGTGTGCGGACCCTGCTGCGGAGACAACCGGTCCTGGAATTGCCGCACCTGCAGCCGGTTCGATCTACTCGTCAACGACATCTGCCATACCTGCGAGGTCACGAACCAACTGAACACAACTCTCGCCGGCCCCGACGGGACAGTCCCCAACTCAGCACTCTTCGCGATCTGCTGCTGACGGATTACACCCCTACCCAAAACTAAGGCCGCTACGATCACTCGCAATAGATGCAGGTCGCACACGAACTCGCAGCCACCGGCGATGAGATCACCGACAACCACCTGGACACACTGCCCCAACAAAGCCACGGCCGGTTGCTGCGTCACATACTCGTCGACACCGGAGCGCTGGAACCGCGCAGCGCGCTGACCGACGCAGTCGATCCATGGCTCGCGCATTTCCTCGCCGATCAACCGCCCGAGGTGCCCCCTGCTGCGGCCCTACGCTGCGTGGTCGGTCCTACGCCGCGCACGGAACCGCCACGCGCGCGGACTCAACTCCCCAGCGCCCACAAATACGTCCTCACCCGCATCCCAGTTGAGGCTCAGTTCCTCACCTGGGATCGACACCCGCGCGGCTACCCTTTCTGTCGCAACTCAGTCCGACGTCGACTTGTGGCTATCGCAGGGAGTGACAACCCGACACCGAATCCGCCATTTCCTCCGGTGGACTTACACCAACGGGCACACCGCCGAACTGACAGCACCCTGGCTCGGACGAGAAGGACTGCCTAGCCCCATCATCGCCGACGACACCCGATGGGCACTACTGCGGCGATGCTTGCGCGAAGACGCCATCGCGCTGGAACTGCGCGTCGCCGGTTCCCTGGTCCTCCTCTACGGTCACATTCCCACCCGCATCGTCGAACTCACCCGAAACGGGAGCACCGATTTCTGACACTCGCCACGCAGCCGGTGCTGCTGCCGCCCGCCCTGGCGGACTTCGTCGCTCAGCTCGCCGAGCAGGATTCGCACACCACACCGGACCGGGCACCGTGGTTGGTCCCCGGTATCCGCGGAGGAAGCCATCCGCGACGCCGGCGTACTGACCAAGCTTCTGAACAATGAACTGGGCATCTTCGTTCGACCCGCCCGCGGCGTAGCACTGTGCGGCGCAGCCGGACGAACCCGTGCTATCGCCGACGCCATCCGCACAGGACAGGCCAACAAGGAAGACACCACCGCGATCGAGACACGGATTGTCACCGCCGAAACCGCCAGCCTCCCCTTACCTTGTGGTGAGGAGTATTTCAGCCAACAAGGAAAGAACGACCGCCGCCGATGACTAAATTCGAGGAACATTACCCATGTGTCATCCGTTTGACCGATACCTTCAAGCCACGCCATCTGGCAGTGTCAAGCATTGTTGCGACGGGACAATCCGATAGCGCTTTCCTCAATTCTGAAGCTCCGGATTAGTCGAGTGTACCGCCTCTTCCCGATTGCTCATTGTTTTGACCGAGGAGTGACTAGCGTGAACCGTGCCCGAGCCAACCTAGTTGCGCTGACCCTTCTCATGCCGTTCGGACTACTCTCTTGCTCAGGGCCGGATCCGACCGCAAGCCCTGCTCCGGCTATAGGATCATCCATTTCGTCAGAACAGGTGAACTCGCCCGATCCAGCAGTCAACACTGTTGACATTACCACCCGCGGGCCGGTCTATATTTCTTGTTCGCCGGAATACACTTTGAAGGAAGCTAGAGAGAGCATCATCGGTCAGATTGATGCCGAAACAGGTACTTTCAGGGAGATACGGCGCATCGCCGATAGGAACTTCGACTACATCAACACGCGAAATCTTTGCCTTCCAAATGGAGCATTTGCCGGACTTGAGATTCGACATAAATTCAACTCTGATTTCACCAAAGTCGTGGCAGACGGGTCGCAAAGTGGTATAGGCTACGTAGATTTGACGTCGGGAAGTTACGTGAATATAACTGCCTACTACGAAAAGAATTTAGGAGATTTTGAACCAAGTCCTAGTTTTTCGAAGCCTATGTTCGATGACGACGGTAATTTTGTGTTCTACGACCAGGTACTTGAACAGTTTAATTTTCTTAATTTGGATACCATGCAGATCGTAAAAGTCCAAACTCATTATCCAGATAATCCCGATGAACCCATCGATCCAGTGCCCCTATCGGCAATTGGTCCGGACGGTGTTGTCGTACCGTTGACTGTCGGCGCCTGCGGACCGTACGTCGCGCAGGCGTCGAGGCTAGATCTTGATCCGCATGCTGGGTTGTGGTGGATCGATTACGGGCGGTTCCTGAAGAACGGTGAGGACGGGCGCCTGGTGATCGCGACACCCAAAACCGCCCCTGCTTGTGGAATTGATGAGGGTGAACCGATTTCGCCCAGGACGGCGCACTCCACGAGGTCGGCCGTCAGTGATCCCACCGGCACAGAAATTCTGTTTCTCGCTAACCCTGACGTAGTCAAAATCGGCGATTATTTATACAGAGCCAACCTGTCGGATCCCGAGAAGCCTGAGAAAATCACGACTGATCCGGGACAAATTATCGGCGAGTTCAAATTTATTGATTGGGTGACAGGTTGACCTGTTGGCCAATAGGGTTCATCGTGGCAAGTATTGTCCCGACGGTACTCGGCCACCCTGGCCGACCTGCGCGGTTGCACGGCAATCTGATGGCCCCGGCGTGCGACACGATTCCGGATCCGGTGCCCACCTCGCCATGACCAATACACCGCGGTCAATTCATCCCTATGACAGTGGCTCTGGCTGACATCGCCCAACGGATTGCTACCGGGAACGATCTGTGCAGCCGTCTACCGCTGACGCCGCCAACACCTCTGCGTAGGAAATTGCGCAGGATGTGAGTACGTTGGTTGCATTGCCAGTAAGTTGGGTGGAGCTGAAGACGGCTATAGTGGCGGTCTTCCGCGAGCTCCATGACATCGGAGCTCTGGTCCGTGAGTCGGCGCGCGATTACCGCCAGGCCGAGACAGAGAACGCGTCGACGTTCACATCGACGAAGGTCCTGAGGCTGTGAGCTCGCCGGGCGGCATTAGCTCAGAGGCTTGCGACGGATACACAGTCGACCTGTAGCTACTTGACCAAACCACAGAATTGATCGCACGATTCGTCGCATTTCTCGAAACCACCCTTGCCGACATCGATTCCGACGTCGTTCAACGACTGCGCCAAGTGTGGGGCGGCGAGGGGTCTGGAGCACTCCAAGAACGCCAATCTCGGGGACAGCTGCCATCGCTCGCGCGCACGGCGAGGTCGAGGAGATGCGGCTGGCTGCACGAACTGCGCACGCCAACTATTCGGCCGCTAAGTCGACGAACATCTCCATGTTGGGGCGCTGATCGATGGCAGAGACGATCCGGCCGCAGAATTACTACAACGCAGCTCAGGCAGTTCTCGATGTTGCCGCGGCACTGTCGACCCTGCACAGCGACACCATGACTGCTCTCGCCGACACCGGATCGATGGCCGGTGAGGTTCCCCCCGAAAAGTGGACAGTGGTCACGCGGCCATGATGGGCGCGATCAGTGACTGTTCGTACGTGGTGGGGCTGAGCATCCCGATCGTGGAGTGCCTACGGCGAGTGTTGTAGAAGTTCATCCAGTTGTCAACTGCAGCAACCAATTCAGTGGCATGAACGAAGGTGTGCCGGTAGTAGTACTCGTGCTTGAACGTCGACCACAGACTTTCGGCGCCGGCGTTGTCCCAGCATTGACCGGTTTCACCCATCGAACGCCGCAACCCGTACCGTTCACACGCCTGCTTCATGATGTCAGCAGTGTACTGAGATCCCCTGTCCGAGTGCATGATTGTTCCCGCGACATCGCCGCCACGTTCGGCGACCGCCATCTCCAACGCTTCGACAACCAGCTCGGTGCGCATGTGATCGGCCACGGCCCATCCGAGAACCTTCTTCGAGTGCTCGTCCTTGATCGCGCACAGGTACATATCCCCCTCCCCGCAGGTCAGATACGTTATGTCCGAAGTCCACACCGCATCGAGTTCACCCTGATCGAAACGGCGCTGGACCAGATCATCAGGGAACGAGGCGAACGGATCGACCACGGTGGTGCGGACCTTGAACGTGCGCGGACTGATGCCGACGACACCGAGCGATCGCATGATCTTGGCGACAGTTTTCTCGGTGATCACCTCGCCTCGGTCGTGGAGTTCGGCGGTGATGCGCGGTGCCCCGTACACGCCTTTCGACTCCTGGTGGATCGCGAGGATCTTGATCTCCAGATCGGCTCTACGCTGCTCTCGCTCTGCCAATCGGGTTGTCACACTGCGTCCTTGGTTCTTGTAGAAGCCGGAGGTCGACACCTCGAGCAGGCGCGCCATCCGGTGAACTGCGGAGTTCGCGTACTCCGCGGCCATCAACGTGTAGAGCTCTACTTTTGTTGATTGGCTGCGAAGTACGCGGAC
>NZ_MKKY01000082.1 GCF_002091955.1 Rhodococcus sp. 1168
CTCTGCTTTGGCGGCTTCGCGTGCGAGGGAACGATCACGCATTTCCTCGAACTTGGTGGCCTGACGCTCGAGGTCTTCGAGGAACACCGCCAGTTCTTCACGCTTGGATTCCCCGACACCGGTGAAGTCCTCGCGTTCGAAGATCTGCCACTTCCGTAGCACTGGCCACACCACGTCTTCGAGGTGCTGACGCAGATCGTAGATGCCGTGCTTGGCCATCAACACACCGTTGCGGCGGAAGTTCGGCATCCCGGCACCAGGCATCTGGAAGTTCATCACGATATGCGAGATCGCTTCCAACGTCTGATCCGGCGCGATGTCGAGCGCGGCAGCGGTGACGTTGCGGTAGAACATCATGTGCAGGTTCTCATCCGCCGCGATGCGCTGAAGCATCCGGTCGGCGATCGGGTCGTCGCACACCTTGCCGGTGTTGCGATGCGAGACACGCGTGGCGAGTTCCTGGAAGGTAACGTACGAGACCGAATGCAACAGTCCGGTTTCTGCGCCCGCCGGCGAGGCGAAACCGTTGGTCATGTGAATCATCCGGGCCTGCTCGAGCGCGACCGGATCGACACCGCGGGTGACCACCAGGTAGTCGCGCATGACGATGCCGTGCCGGTTCTCTTCGGCGGTCCACCGTCCCACCCAGGTGCCCCAGGCGCCGTCCTGTGAAAAGTTTTCGGCGATCTCGCGGTGGTAGGAGGGCAGATTGTCCTCGGTGAGCAGGTTGGTGATCATCGCTGCTCGCGCTACCTCGGAGAGTTTGCTCTGCTCCGGTTCGTAGTCCACCCCACCGAGTGCGGCGAAGTTGCGGCCTTCGTCCCACGGCACGTAATCGTGCGGGTGCCACTCCTTCGCCATCGACATGTGGCGGTTCACGTTGTCTTCCGCAACAGGAACCAGCTCGTGTAGCAGCTCCAGCTGTGTCAGATCCCTCGCCATTACATTGCCCTCCATACATTGCCGATACTCGGACCTAGCCTACGGCACCGTAACTTGGCTGTGAACGCTCTCGAGTTGCGTGGCGCACAGTAGCCGGCCGGGAACAGGGCGTTGTGCCCCCGTAGCAGTTCATTCCCCATTGACAGTTCGTTCCCCGTAGCCGAACTGTTACCGAGTGTACTTTCGATGTACTCGGATGCTGCACGGGCCGCCGGTGGTGGAAAAGCGGGCGTCCGGGCCGAACACGCGGTGGACGGCATCTGCCACCGCGTGGACATCCTCGGTGCCCCCAGTAGGACTCGAACCTACGACCTGCGGATTAAAAGTCAGAACGAGTCGGTGATGCCTGATGACGGTGAATCTCACTGAGAGTCAGTCGGTCCAGGTGAAGGCAGGTTGTCGTGTTGTTCTGTGGTGGCTGGTTACGTGGTCACACGGTTCGTCCGTGACCACTCTGAAGCCACGGTTCCGTGCATCTCGGATGACTGGAAACAACCTAGATCCGTGGGTACGGTCGCCGAATGTCCGATGATGGATCGACCCTCCCAGGGACGGAACCGCAGCCAGGGGTTCGAGTAGCTGCCCTGACGTTTCCTGTCGCCGAGGGCGCGGAACGGCTAGGAGTCACTGAAGGGTGGTACCTGACCCAACTCCGCGCCCGCAAACTCCCCGGCCACAAAATCGCGAACCGCTGGCGACTCACCGACGACGACGTCGCACAAGCGTTGCAGTTGACGGCAGTGCCCGCGATCGCGCCAGTAGCTGATCCCGCGGGGCTTACGCCTGGGTCGAGGCGTCGCCTGGAGAGGCGTGCGCAGAGGTAGACCGATGGCCGCTTCGACAGGCAGAAATGCCCCACCTCCCAGGATCAAGAGGTGGGGCATCATTCCGTTGGCTCAGCGGCCATCGATTCAGTTATTGGTGAGCTCGTTGACCGTCACGCGGTGTTTGTCGTATCCGGCAGGGGCGACGGTGCACCCGAAATAGTTGCGGACGGTCCCACCGAATGCGTTCTCGGAATCGACGATGCCGCGTACATCGAAAGCGCCGCCCGAAATTCGCTTGGAGTTGGTGTCAGGAAAGTCAGCGGTCGAGGGCGCTTTGAGTTGGTCTTCGATCGCGTTCTCGCAAGCTATCTCCGCGATCCCACCTGTGAGTGCGGTGCTCGGTGTGACCGGCCGGGCGCGGATGGTGGTTGAAGTGACGGGCGCTTCGGTCGTAGATGTCGATTCGGCCGACGTATCAGGTTCCCCGCTGCGCGTTTCCTGCCATGCGGTGTATGTCACGAGCGCGATGACGACGGCACCGATAACGCCGACTGCCATGTAGTTCCTCCGCTTCTGCCGCGGGGTCAACGGGGTGGCAGCAGGACGCGTGTTTGAAATGGAAGGATCGGGTGACTGAGTGGACCGCAGTGCCGACGTCCACCGGTGCCCGTCCCACCATCGCAACAGACCGGAACCTTCGGGGTCTGGGTGCCATCCCGGCTGAGTCAATTTTGTCTCCCGTGTCAGGTGTCTCGTAGTGGCGCTGGACCTCCCTTGGTCAGTAGATGACGCCGGGAGCAGAACGGACGGGCGGATAGTTCGGATGCTCACCCGAGACGCGCGCGCTCGGCAGCAGATTCAGCGCTGCCGCCATGAGCGTCGAGTCGTCGGCGATTGTCGCGATTGGCCCGGTCGGTGTGAGCGGGAAGGAATATCCCTCCCTGGTGAGGTACGTCCGAGTTTCCGGGTCAGCCTCCCACATATC
The DNA here is from genome assembly GCF_002091955.1 of Rhodococcus sp. 1168. GTDB lineage: Bacteria > Actinomycetota > Actinomycetes > Mycobacteriales > Mycobacteriaceae > Rhodococcoides. Next base: position 2,695 of record NZ_MKKY01000082.1, read on the forward strand.
GGGTGTGGCTTCCGGGCCGTCCCCGCTGTATGTGAGCCAGCGGCCTTGGTCCTCGCGTGAGGTGACTGTCCAGGTCATAGCAGCGCCATCGCCCCGATCACGAATTCTTGTAGCTGACTGGTCTTGTCGAACTCACCGCTCGGGGTGCTGCGCCCAAACGTGTCTTGCAACCCTACTTGGAACGCCTCCGCTGCACGGGTCGCTGGATCGGCCATAGCGTCAGTCGAGTACACCTTCCCTGCATAGGGGTGCCGCCAGTCGTCCTCGTAGCCGACCTCGTTCTCCATGCCTTGCTTGCCTGGGTAGACCTGACTCATCGGTTCGAGGACTCCGTTCTTCGTCGAGCGGGATCGGACGAGCGCAAATTCGAGGTGCGTCAGCCCTGGTATTGCGCGCTCCATGCGGTGGCCCAGTTCGTGGGCCATCACTTCGTCGGGGTAGGAATCGAAGGCACCCCGATAGTTTGGGTGGTAGTCCGTCTCGGCTGCGGCGATGAAGTCCCAGTCGCCTTCGTAGAAGGCGCGGTCCGTCTTGCCGACCTTCAACTCGCCCCGGTCCGATGCAGTCTGCAACCAGGCGTCCGGGAAGATGATCTCAGCGCGACGCACAGCTGCGATGCCTTCCGCGGTGCCCTCTGTGGCATCGGCGATGCGCATGTCGGAGATCCGCGCGGCCTGTTTCACGCCGCCTATCGGGCGAACCTCGGCGAGTGCCTCCTGAAGGATCGCGGATTCTCGTCGAGCGATGTCTCGGCGAATCTCATCGCGGACGGGTGAGAATGCCTGCCCGTTGGCGATGAGCTTCTTGTCCGCGGCCTGGAGCTTCTTCACCACCGCATCCTTATCGATTCGCAGCATCGCATCGTCGCGGATCGATTTCCCGACACTCAGTGTCGTGTCGAGGTGCCGCTGCAGCTTCTCGGGGACGAGCTTCGCGCCGTTCACATCTCGCGGATACTTGATGGTGGTATCGAGCCAGCCAGCACGGTCTTTCGGCAGTGTGGTGCGGGCTTGTTCGATGAGTTCGCGCGTCGAGTCGCTGAGCAACGTTGCTTTCGGCTTCGGCTTGGGTGTCGCAGAGGCTACCTTCGGGGTAGGCGCGGCCGGCGGTGTCGGCTTCGGCTTCGGCAACGTGGGCGGCTTGACGCCGTCCGGGCGGACGTCGCCGATCGTGTAGCCGAGGTCTACGCGTTCCCGCTTCGGCCGGCGCTTCAGATCGTGCACGGTGATGTGGTCGCGGATCGCCTTCTGCTGGACTCTCAACCGGGCAGCCTGGACGCGCTTTGCTTCCGGTGTGACCGCGACCGACTGCTTCCGCTTCGTGTCACGGATGCCGCGTTCCATCGCGCGCAACTTCTGAGTGGCTGCGTAGCCTTCCGGGTTCTCTTCAGTCGTGAAAGTTCGGGACGCTCCGGGAATCCAGGCACTTACTGCGTGCCGGCAATTTGGATGCTGAAAGCCTTGTGCGCGTGCACTTTCCAGCGTTGCCTTGATCTTCACTCGGACGGTGCCGGGGCCTGCCGCGTTCTTCTGTTCGATGGTTCCGGACGTTCCGTCGAGGCTGAGCACCTGCCCTTCGTACGGCTGGCATTGCGGTGCCGATCGTGGATGCGAGGACACGACGAGCAGGTTGAAGCCGCGCTCCTTCATCCGCTCGGTGTGCGAGTCGATGAGTTCCTGATTGACGACCGTCCGCGATTTCATTTCCATGTACGTGGCGAGCGACCAGTTCTTACCGCCGCGATCTCGAAAGCCGGTGATGCCGCGGGCGGTAAGAACGTCGAGGGCTTGCTGTACCGCATCGACGCGCAGCCCTCCGGGGTTGGCGGTCGTACGCGCACCAACCTGCATCTTCACCTTCACGTACAGATTCTCTGAGACCTTGGCTACGGTCTCATTCAGTGCGTAGACGTCGCGCATGGCCTGCCGTGCGGCCCGCTCAGTGCGTGGATTCGTAGGCTCGCGGCGCTCCGTGGACGGGCGGGCAGTAACGGGAGCTACGCCGTTGTCGTCGAGATCCTCATCGGCGCGGCGTCGACCGAGGTGCCCTGCCTTCTGCACAGCCCTGCCGATCGCGGGCATGGCGCTCGCTTGGAGCTGGCGCTGCATGGCTTGCGCGTAGCTACGGAACCGCAACTGCTCCGTCTGCTGCCGCTCTGCCCAGTCATCTCGATCGGCGCTGACTGCGAGATGCTCGGCCATCTTCGCCAGTAACTGAAGCTCAGCGCCCGCGTAGAGGCTCACGACGTCGTTGCTGATGCCGTAAGCCTCTGTCGGGTCCAATGCCACCCGTAATTCCTCTCTCGACCTGCGGATCAGTGATCCGCTTAGGTGTGTTTTTCAGCAGGTCAGGGGTGTTGTGGTCACGCCGTGGTCACTGCCAGGACATCGCTTGCGCGGTCGAGGCGCTCTCCTGCGCTTCCTCTGCGTCGACGTCGGGCACGTCTTTGTCCGAGTAGTGCGACAGGACTGCCGCTTCGAGGTGACTGCCGCCCGATTCGGAGATGTACGTGACCCGCTGAAATGCAGCAAGCTCGTTTTCCAGTCGCGCTGCGGCCCTGATGGCTGCCGCGTCCTCGGGGCGGTCTGCGAGATCCGCGAACCGGCTTGTCACAGCGGCCTGCACGTTGGCGGTGAAGTCCTTCGCTTGATCGCCGTTCAATGCCTCTTCGATCGTCTGGTCGGGTCCGCGATTAGCGTTGAACCAACCGCCCGCGAACCGTTCCGCGCCGATCACTGCGTCACGGTCTGCGCCCTTCAACGCCTGATTGAGCGTGCGCCCGCGCTCCAGTTGTGGGAGAACGATATTGCGCCATGCCTGCTCGGTGCGGGTGAGGTCGGCCGGTGAATTGGAATCGAAGGTGGGGCGTACTCGCTCACTGTCGCGGGTCACCTGTCGACCGACGTACGCGGCCTCTTCCTTCAACTCCTCGAACTTCTTCGCGTACTCGGTGTTGACCGACTTCGTCCAGCCTTCGAGGTATCGCGTCCGTGCGTCGGTGGACATGAGTTCGTCGGTCTCGGCTTCTTTCTGGTAGTAGGCGAGCTTGGCTGTGCGCTCGCGGCCGAGTTCCATTGCGCGCTTGTTCAGGTCTGCGAGTGTCGTCATGGTGGGTTCTCCTGGTGATGGTGTGAGGGTTTAGCGGTGGCGTTCTGGATGGTCGCGGTAGCTGGCGTCGAGCGCGTCTTCCCGTTCAGGTGAGCCGAGAACGAAAGCCTTGACTGCGGGCCCGTGGGGATCGGCGGTGCCGGCGTTACTTGGGGGCAGGATCGGGTCGAGGGCTTCCGTCAGCGGTTCGACAGTGGGGTCGCCGCCGAGGACACCGAACTGGGCGAAGTCGTAGGTGTCCTGTTGTGCGCGGTCCACGCAGTGCAGTCGCTGCAATGCCGACCAGATGGGGTTCGCTCCGTCAGCGCTGGGTGTCGTTGTGGGAGTGGCGTCTTCGCGGACAATGAGGGCGACCGCGCCTTCCGTGTGCCGTCCGTCCGGATAGTCGATTCCGCCTGTGACGGGGAGGCTGCGCCCGTCTGGAAAGTGGTAGGCACCTTCGTTGTCGACGTAGCCGAGGCCGGTGTAATTGCGGTCGTCGGGGTTGCTGCTACCGCTCACTCTGCGGACGTTCGGCGGGGTCTCTGCTGTCATGGCATTCTCCTGGAAGATGTTGTGCTGCAATTGCTTTCATTCTACCAGTGTGATATTGAAATCTCGAGCGTCACAAGGGGTGAGTCTCGACCTGCGGACTGAGAGTCCGATTCGGTCCAACAGTCCGCAGGTCGAATGCTGCTTGGTCACTCGATGGTCACAGCGGGATTTACAAGCCCGCCTTCATGATTGCGATGTTCGCGGAGCGGTTGCCCTGGTCGATGTCGACCTGAACATCGACCGGAGTCTTTGCCTGTGCCGCTTCCTTGATCTGATCGAGAACTTCGAGCACCTGACTGAGGCCGGCTTCGAGGATGGCTGGCGAGTTGGAACCACTGTCGAACTTGCCGGTGAAGTTGCCGTTGGCGTCGAAGCCTGAGGCGATGGTGTTTGCTCCACCGACTGCGAGCGCCAGGAGATTGTTGAAGTTCGCTCGCTGTTTGTTCGCGGACTGGCCCTTGCCGTTCAGGGGGATGTCCAGGGTGGGGCGGTCCGAGTTCTGGTAGCCGCCGAATCCTGTGAGTCCGCCGTCTGCCATGGGGATGAGGTCGTAGCCGAAGCGTTTCGCGATCTGCTTCGTGATGGCTACCGAGCGGCCCCGCTTCGACGGTGCGAGGGGGATGTATCCTTCGCCGCCCGTTTCGGGTTCGTTCCACATGCGCGTTGTACCGTTGCCGATTTGTGCGCTGTGGTCTTCGCCGCCGTTCGCGAACACCTTCAGTCCTGCGGTGAGGATGGGGGTGCGTTCCTCGGCTGGCTTGTCCGTACCGCCGAGAGTTGACGGCCAGTTCGTGACGAACACGCGGTCACCATCGGTAGACAAGTCGACACCAGAGTCGGTGATCGCGTAGGCAGAATCCGTTCCGCCAGAAGTGGACGTGTCGGGGTTACTGCCGGTGCCCGTATCTGATTCCATGCCGAGATCGCCGGACATCGGGAACCATGCCTGCTGGTCGAAGGACGGATCGTCCGCGCCAGTAGGGCCACCGACAACGACACCCTCGGAGCCGTTCGACTCGAAGTTCGTGCCGTCCGGGTAGGTCATAGCGGTATGGCCGTTTGCGCCGCCGCCTTGATCCCACCAGCCGACACGGAGGCTTCCCTCAGGGCCGCGCCCGAGGATCGCACCCTTGTGTTGCAGCCATGCACCCTCGGAGACCGTCGACATACGCGAGTCGTAAGCGTCGAGTCCAAGTGCCCGGTTGATAGCGCCGGACACTGCGCCGGAACAGTCGATGGAGGCAGTGGAGAAACCGCCCATCTCATACCCGACCGGGTCCATGGACTGCGCCCACTGCATCGACGCGTCAATGCCGTCCTTGCCGATGACGCCGCCGTCAGCGAAAGACTTCACCAGCCCGAAGCCGAACTTCTTCGCGGTGATCGCGAGGATGTCCTCCGCGCGCCCACGCTTCGAGGGCGCGTGCGGAATGTACGACTCCCCGCCCGTCTCTGGTTCATTCCAGATTCGGGTGGTGCGGCCGTCGCCGATCTGCGGATCATGCGCCTCGCGGATGCCACCGTTGGCGAACGTCCCACCACCACCGCCGAAGTTCCCCGAATTTGGTGAAACAACTGGGACTGGACCCTGCATCGACGGGGCGTCAGCCTCCGAGACGCCCTGGTCCCGCCAGTATCCGATCTGGCGCTGACGGAGGTCGACAAACATGCCGATGTTCTTGCCGTTGTTGTTGCCGATGAAGGCGTCGATCGCCTGCTGACCCTCGCCGGTATTCGCCGTCACTTTGAACGTGCCATCCGGCAGGGTCTCCACTTTCAAGCCCAAAGCTTCGAGTGCGGTCTGCTGCTCTGGAGTGTTCGAGTCGATGATGATGGACTTCTCATCCGGGATGTCGTTGACGACGGCAGTGCCGAGGGCCTGCATCAGGCGCGCTGATGTTTCGGCTCGTTCACCCGCTGCCTTGACGTCCTCGCGCATACCCTGGATGCCGGGTCGCGCGCCGTCGATCATGTCCGCCATGCCGCGGGCCTTGTCGCCTGCGGTGCCGACCGAGTTCGCGAAGTCGTTCATGCCGTCCGCAACAGCGTGCATTTCGTCGGCCTGGTCTCCCATGCCGGGGATGATGTCGAGCGCTTTCGCGGACATCTCGATCATCCCAGCGATGAACTGCGTGGCTTTGGCGATGGTTCCGCCCATGCCGTCCGCGAAGCCTGCCCATGCACGTAACGCGCCCGACGAAAATGCCAGCGTGGCATCCAGGGTCGCGAACCCTGCATCGGCAAGTCCGGTGAAAAAGCCGATGATCTCTGGCTTGTTCTCTGTCACCCAGTTCGCGACGTCTTGCAGTGCGGGACCGAACGCTTCTGCCAGTGCGAGTTTGATGTCAGCAGAGGATGTTTCGATGGAACGTTTGGCGGACTCGAACGATCCGGCAGTGTTCCCGGACATGGTGTCGCCGGCCTTCTTTGCCGCGCCTTCGACATCGCCGAGTTGCTGCACGGCGGTCGAGAGATCCATGGTGTAGAGCGCATCGCCCATGTCTTCGGCTTTGGTGCCGAACAATCCGACTGCCGTTGTGGTGCGCTCCAACCCTGGCGGCATTTCGCGGAGCTTTGTCAGGACTTGCTCCAAACCATCCTGTGCGTCTTGTCCGCCGAGGCTGATCTTCGCGGTCATTTCTTCGGCGTTCATGCCCATCGTCTCGAATGCTTCGGCGGATGCTTTCGAGCCATCTGTAGCGCGGATGGAGAACTCTTTCAGCGCATCCGCTGCGGTGTCGGTGTCTCGTGCGCCGCCCTGAACGGCTTGTGAGAGCAGACCCATCGCTTCCGGGCCGTCGAGGCCGAGCTTCTTGAACTGGATGCCGTACTCGTCGATCGTGTCGAGGAAGTCCTCGGAGGTGTTCAGGCCCGCTTGCTGCGCTTTGACGAACATATCCAATGCAGCGGGGGCGTCCGTCGCGAAACCAGTCTTGACGGCCTGAGACGCTGAGCGCGTCAGGTTGGGGATGTCCTCGCCCATGATGTCTTTGACGATGTTCAGCTGTTCGATGGTGGCCTGGAAGGTTTTGGTGTCTTCCTCGCCGGTGAGGAGCCCGGACTGGATTGCGGCGCGAGCTGCATCCATGTTCTCGGTGACGGATTCACCCCACGCGTTGGAGTAAGCGAGGCCCGCGGCCTCACCGATTCGGCGGGCCGTCTCGGGGTTGACGCCGAGCTTCGCTTGGAGAAGGTCTTCTTGTCTCTCCTGCTCCATACCGTCTGCAATGGCATTGGCGAGGACCGCGCCGGCAGCGAGACCGATCGCCGCGACTCCGAGGAGGGACGCGGCGATCGGTCCGCCTTTGCCGCCGAGGCTGGCGACTTTGCTGGAAAATGCCGACAGGAAGCTACCACCGCCCGAATCTCCCGACTGGCCAGCCAAGTCCCCGATGCCGGAGAACGCGCCTTGTACGCGTTCCTGAACGCCTTCGCCGATGCTCCTGGTGGATTCAGCGGTGCGCTCACTGGTGCGGCCGAGCTGATCGACTTGCCGTTCGGCTTGGCGAGCTTCGGTGCCGACGCGGCCAACATCGCTGGCGGATGTTGCTATGCGTCCGATGTCACGGGTTGCGCCTTGCGCGCTGGTGCCGAGGTTGTCGACCTGGCGGCTGCTGTCGCGGAAGCTGGTGTCGACGCGTGATGTCGACTGCCGGACTGCCTGTTCGAAGTTGCTGACCTGCCGTTGGCTGTCCTGGATGGAGCGGGTGAAGCGGGCATCATCGACAGTGAGGGTGGCTACGAGTTCACCTACGTTTAGCGAAATGGTTCAGCCCTCCGTGGTGAGGTTGGTGGATCGGTTGATCTCCCCGCCGAGTCGACGGAAGAGCATTGTCTGAGCCGCCCAGGAAGCCGAGTGCGCCTTGGTCAATGCTTCAATTTCTTCGCTGTCCATCGCGTTGAGCATCGTTCGCACTCCAGTCAGGTCATGGTTGGCGAGCGCGACGATCAGAGCGTTGACGTCCTGGTACGCCTTGGGTGCGTCGTCGGGGAGTGGGCTGGGGGTCGTCATAGCGGGTTCTCCTAGTGGCGTACCTGCGGATTAGAAATCCGCTGGGGTGGGTGTTTGTGCTGGTCAGAATGGGAGTGGTTGCGAAGCGGTCACTGTCTCCTCCTCGTCAGTGGTTGCGTCGAGGTAGTGGAAGCCCGCCCAAATTCCTTCGGTATACGGACTGATCTGTGCTTCGACGTCGCAGGCGAGGCGCACAGGGCAGCTCCGGCAGATGCGGCGGGCCGCGTCGAGTCGAACGGTCCGGTCGGCGGGTGCCTCGCCGTCGACATGGTCGTCCCACATGGGTGCCCGCCCTACGCATGGAGTCATGCCCAGCCTCGGCATTCGGGGTAGCTGGGGGCCTGCCTCGCCGGAGATCAACCGCAGCAGGTGAAGTAAGCCCTCGTCGGGCCAGCCTGCGCCATCTGCGCTCTTAGAGGGCTGGTGCTCCCAGTCCTGGTCAATACCTCGGTGAGATTGCCGCACCTTGCGGACTGTCATCGGATCTCCCGCGCGCGTGCAGGGCAGGTGGAACGTCTCATTTCGCGTTCCTCGCGTGCGCGGTGAGGCTGCCGAACGTCCGATCCGCGTCTTCGCGTTCCTCCTGCGCGCGCGCGGGGCAAGTAAACGTTCACTTCGCACTCTTGCCGCCTGCTTCCCGATTGCCTCGCGCATGACACGCGAAGACGCGGAACTAGCGCCGCCTTCGTCCTCTGGGCCTTTTTCCTGCCGTCTGGTTGGCTTTCTGCCGCACTTTCGGGGAGGGCCAGTGGGTGTGGGTGGGGGATGCGGTCATGTGTTCTCATGTTGTCCTCGCGTATCGGGTGAGGTCCGCTGGTTGAGGGCCGGGAAGTAGTGGTCTGCGATTCGCTGGACGTCTGTCGCGCATTTCTCGCAAATTGGACCGATGGTCGAGTCGTCGTTGAGGCGCAACTTTGAGAGTTTCGGTCCTCGTACTGCGCAGAACTTGCAGGCTGGCGGCCGGAGATGGAGCACTGCAGTCAGGCCGAGGCCGAGTTCGCGTGCCTCTGTCCTGGATTCGGTCGTTGTGTTCATGGGAGTTCCTTTCGGTCGTTGGCGTACTTTTCGCCGATCGCGAGCCAGCCCATCGCCTTCTGGGAGGCGGGGCCGATGCCGGCGTTGGGGACGGCTCGGATGGGGGCGCGGGATTTGAATACGTCCGAGACGAGGCTGGGGAGGATCCCGGGGCCAACGCCTTTTTTGCCGACCCAGATTTCCAAAGCGGCTTTGACGGTGTCCGAGTCGAACCCCTCGTTGAGGAGCGCTGAGGTTTGCAACGCCAGAGCTGTCCTCACGGCTTGCGGATTGGTGCTCGATGGGACGACGTCCCGAACCAGTTTCCAGCCTTCCGGCGGTACGGGTCGCGAGCGTGGACCGTCACTTCGGTGCATAGAAAAGTCTCCGCTGCTTTTATCTGGTGTAGTTGGTCTGGTGTAAAGGGACTGGTGGTCGGCAACATGGATTGCCGGTCTAAGTGCTCCTGATTGCCGGTCTAACTCGTCAGGATTGCCGGTGTAAGTGCCTGTTACACCGGCAACATGGCTTGCCGGTGCAACAAGGTTTGTAGTGGCAACATGGCTTGCCGGTGCAACTTCCGCGGGCATGGTCAGCCGGTAAACATCGGCGAGCCTGTTTCCCCGCCGGCGAGGGGCCTTCGCTGTCAACTCCAGGAATCCGCGCTGAACGCCCAGTGCAAGCGCGGTTCTGACGGTGCGGTCGGACACGTGTCCTGTCTTGCTTCCAGTTTTGCGCAGATCCTCGGAGAGGCGCTGCACCCCCGGATGGGCGTTACTCCCATCCGGGTCGGCGTAGCTATCCATCATGAGCATCGTGCGCCGCTGGTCGTCGGTGAAGTGTTCGTCGCACACGACCAGCCGCCGCCAGGCATAACGCATCGAATCACTCATTAGACAACCGCTGCCCGCACCGTCTCGGAGTGGTTGCAAGCGCCAGCAGCAGCGGCCAAGAGGAGCCGAATCAGCTCTGGCACTTGGTCAACCGAGATTGGCGTTGTGTGGTCGCCGAGGGTTACGAGGTGGACGGGCTCGCCTGGCGTGGCGTCCGGGAAGTAGTGGTAGCCAACGTCGAAGGGGTCACCGCTGGCGTCAGTTACGGCCCCGACATCCCCGGAGTCATTCAGGTTGCTGACTCCTGGTGCGGTCTCCAGCATCGCCGTGTGCGCGGTGGCGAGCTCGACTGCAAGGTTCGCGTAGTCGAAGCGCTGCGACCGCTCGACAAGGGTCGCCGAGTAGTCGTGGATTGCTCGCGCCTTGCGCGCGTAATCGCTGACGGCGGAGTCCGTTTCGCGCTGCGTCGACTTCTGGGCTCTCCACTCATCGACGGAAATTGCGGGGCGGCGTGTGGTTTTGCTGTTAGAATTCATGTAGGACATCCGTTCTGGTGATTGTGTAACTGTTCAGTGCCCTCGGCGTTCTCTCGATTGCAGTCGAGAGGGTTGGCGTCGGGGGTTTTTCTTTGGGTTATCAAGCCGCCGTGTTCTCGATGCGCAGCAGCGCAAGGAGATCGGCCGTGACGACCCGGTAGCTCGAACCGAGGCGTAGGACTTTCGCCGGAAACTCTCCCCGCTGCGCGAGTGCGTAAGTGGTGCTTCGACTCGCGCCGACGGCGTTGCCCGCCGTTGGCCAGAGCGGAACCGTTGGCCCTGCGGCGAGGAGATCTTGTCTGATGTCCATCAAGTGCGCCTTTCCGAAGATGATCTCAAAATCGATCAAAATTGATCGATTTTCGATCCATGGGCCAGACTAGGGCACATTCGGCAGCATGTCAAAGGTTTTCGTTGCACTTTGATCGCAAAACGCGATATCCTTCCGGTATGGATGCAGAACGGGAAGTCGGAAAGAAGATAGAGACCCTCAGGGTTGCTGCGGGATTGGGTCAGCGAGACCTCTCGGACGGCCTTCGCGAGGCCGGAGTCAACTGGTCGCAAGGGACGCTTTCGAGAGTGGAGAACGGGAGTCGCCCAATCCGCTTTACCGAGGCTGTAAGGCTCGCCGAGATCCTGAAGGTGCCCATAGCCGAGCTGCAGCCAACCGGTGGACTGATCGGCTTTCTGTATCAGCAGGCACTTTGGGGCTATGCCAACGCCAGAGGTGCGCTGGAGGACGCCCACTACGATTTTGTCTCCGCCGCTAACCGCATAAACGCCCTGCGTCTTGTCCGGGAGCTGCTGGATGGAAACCAGGGTCCCTACTCGGTTTCTGGGACTGGAGTCGACTTATTGAATGCAGCCACCCAGGGGCTCACGCGTGACGAGCCAATGCGCAGCGTTGATGAGTTGGAACTGCTCCGAGTGCTCGGAGTGCCCTCTGAATCCATCGCGGCGAAGCGAAGTGCGCTCGATCATGAGTTAGAAAGCCGAAGTGCATCAGCTCGCATAGGCACTGTTGAGGACCTGGCATTCTCGGAAGCGGGTAAGTCAGCGGAGGACCGGGCCTTCTGGCTCGATGAAGTACTGGTAGAGCGCTACGCCGAAGAGCTATTGGCAGTTCGGTTTCCGTTTCTCAGCTTTAACCACTCGGAGTCACGCAGGCTTGAGATCGTCGGCATCGACAATGCCCACGATTGGTCTGCTGACGATGGGATTGAACTTCGATGAAGGGTTCGATATCGAAGCGCTGCAAGTGCCCGGTAGAGCACGACGCGCGCGGCCGGCGTAAGTCCTGCCGAAAGCCGCACGGATCATGGACGTTCCTCGTCGACATCGGCTTCGACCCAGAGACAGGCAAACGTCAGCAGGTACGCAAGTCCGGTTACCGCACATCCGATGAAGCGGAGGCGGCGCTCGCCGAGTTCCTCGTGCAGGTCGGCAACGGTCAGGTCTCCCACGACCGGCAGCAGACCGTCGAGCAGTACCTCCGCTCATGGCTGCTCGCGAAGAAAGATGCGGGGATCCGGCCGACGACGCTGCGCAGCTACCAACAGCACGTCGACACCTACCTAGTCCCGTACCTCGGTCGACTGCGCCTCGGTGACCTACGAGCGCAACACGTCGAGAACATGCTCCGAGCGCTCGCCACGCCGAAGGTCGCGCCGAGCCTGGGGGAGCGGATCGCCAAAGGCAAGCGTCGGAACCCGAAGCCACTGTCCGCTTCGACGCAGCGACGTATCCACGCCACACTGCGGAGCGCGCTCACATCGGCGAAGCGTAAGCACCTGGTGACCTTCAATGCGGCCGAGAACATGGAGCTGCCGCGCGCCCAACGCCCGAAGGTGAAGCCGTGGGAGGTAGCCGAGCTCGGCGCATTCCTCGACCACGCTGCGACCGACCGACTCGGCGCTCTGTTCGAGACGCTCGCCATGACGGGCCTACGCCGCGGTGAGGGATGCGGTGTCCGGTGGGATGACGTCGACTTCGTCGGGCGCGTGATCACAGTTCGGCAACAATTGATCGAGGTCGACGGGACCGGGGTCGAGTGTGATTATTGCCACGGGGAGCACAAGCAGTTCCAGTTCGGGAAGCCGAAGACGTCGAGCGGTGAGGATCGAGTAGTCGATCTCGACCAGCAGACAGCCGGCATCCTCCTGGCTCATCGGTTCGCCCAGGACGCCGAGCGCGCCCAGTGGGGTAGCGCTTATCAAGATCACGGACTCGTGTTCGCTCGCGAGGACGGCACCCCGATACCGCCTCAGCACGTCACAGACACGTTCAATCGGCTCGCCAAGGGTGCGGGCCTACGTCCGATCCGTCTGCACGATTTGAGGCACGGACGCGCATCGCTGCTCCTCGCCGCCGATGTGCCGATCGCTGTCGTGTCGAAGCTGCTCGGTCATTCGTCGATCTCGATCACCAGCGACACGTACTCGCATCTTCTGAAGGGTGTCGGGTCGAAAGCAGCGGAAGCGGCTGCCGGACTGGTACCCCGCGCGGGCCGTGACCAGGGCCTACGCGAAGACGTCCGTGACCATTCGGTGACCATTCCGGATGATCTCGCGAGCATCGATACCGCCGCTGACCAGGAAATACCTGGTCAAGATGGTGCCCCCAGTAGGACTCGAACCTACGACCTGCGGATTAAAAGTCCGTAGCTCTACCAACTGAGCTATAGGGGCGCGGATCGAAAGTGTAATGGGTGTTCCCATCCGGCAGGCAGGTACCCCCACCGAGCGTCGGGCGGCTATTTGCCTAAGCTACTGCAACCTTTGGGCGCGGGGATTCCGGCGAGCCGCTCGTCGATCCACGCGTGGGAACCAGGCACGCCCGACACCGCGACGGTCATGTGCTCACCGAGGTATTCCTCCAACCGGACGTCGGAACCCTGGGCGCACCATTCGTCGTACAGGGTTTCGGCGCCTTCTCGGGGGATCCAAAATTCCTGTTGCCCTTGGTAGATGAACACTGGGGTCGACGGCGCGAGGGCACCGCCCATCCGCGTCCGAGCGATGATTTCTTCCGCGATCGGAGTGCGATCCACGTTCGGTATGTCCGAGAGTGCCTGGACGGGTATCGGCACCACCAGCCCGCCTGGGGCGAGTAGATAGACGCACATGTCCTTCGCGACCTGCGCGAGCCGAAGTCCGTTCGCGTTCATGAGTTGGAACATTTCCGGATATTCGCGGGCGACTCCGAGTGCCGCGGAGAGAAACAGGGTCGAGGCCGCATTGGTTCCGTTCATGGATCCGAGCAGAATGCGGTAGTCGATCGGCGCACCGCCGAACGCGGTACCGACGATGTTCACCTCTGGGGCGTACGACGGTGCGAGTTGCGCGGCCCAGCCGGATGCGATTGCGCCTCCGGAATAGCCGGTGACGGCGATCGGAGATTCCTTGTCGAGCCCCAACTCCGGTAGGGCGACCATTGCTCGCAGTGCATCCAGGACTGCATGTCCCGCCATCCTTCCAGCGGCATATGCCTGCCGGGGGCCTTGGTGGTCGGTGACCACAACTGCATAGTTCTTGACCAGAAAGAGCTGCACCGCAACGATTTCCGGCGCAATGCCGCGGGGTAGTGTCCACGACGGCGCGCACGTGTTGCCCAGTGAATCTATTGCCATGTTGTAGGCGACGACAGGGCGACTACCTTTTCCGGTCCACGGGGCGGTGGGTACAATCACGGTGGTGGCTGCCGCGACGGGTCGGTCCTTGGAATCGGTGGATCGAAAGAGGATTTGGGTGGAGGTCACCGGTGTGACCAGTGGGCCGACGCTCACTGAACGGGTGCCGAGGATGGTCCCAGGGCTCGAATTCTCGTATCCGGCAGGCGCATCGAACCATTGATCCGAGAGCGGTGTGGCCGCGGCGGACGCGGGATCTTGCTTCGGCGTGATGAAGTCCGTCACGGGGTCGGCGCTGACCGACCACGGATACGCAGCGATCAGTGATACTGCGAGAACTAGTCCTGCCGAACGATGGAAGAATTCTTTGCCAACCATGCTCTCACCTGAATTCGTCATCCACTATCAGCTTTGTGTGCTCTGAGTCACATTATATTCGATTTTGACGGCGCGAGTGAGCGGCGCCGGGTCGAGTTCGGATTGTTATCCGTCCTTTCCGAGACCTGGAAAGGACGGAGTGGGTCACTCTTCGAAGAAGTCCACGAAAGCGATTGCGTGAAATTTGCTACCGAAAAGCGTTGAACCGAAGACCTTCTCATGTCACTGCAATACACGCTTCGATCAAGATGATCTGGCTCGTCGGTGACCGAATGCCGGACAGCAGACTGCGGTGAATCCTGTCGGGAACCCGAAGCAGGGGAAAGCCCACGTGTGATCACCGGTGCATCATGGGGTTACCAACGAATGTTGGATAGACAGAGGGAGCCGAACGTGATTCGAAGTACCGAAGATCATGGTGCGATCAGCTGTGCCACGCGGAGTCGCATCTATCGGCACGGCGCCTTGCAGGTGACAGACCCAAACGAGGAAGAACTCCGGGAGTGGCGCGTGGACCCCGACGCTGTTCTGTGGTTCGACCTGTTGGCGCCGACGACTGCTGATCTGTCTCGGGTCGCGGAGATTCTCGGAGGTCGCGAACTGCATCCGCTGGCCCTGGAAGGAGCTTTGGCTCACGGACGGCGTCCACGGTTCGTTCGATTCGGTGACCACTTTCTCGTGCATACGCGGGCACTTCGGCTCGATACCGAAGATTCGCTTCAGGAAACCGAAATCGGAATGTTCGTCACGAGCAACGCCCTCATTACGATTCGTTCGAATGATGCGTTCGCTCTGGATCCCATTCTCGACGGCTGGGACGACGAGTCTTCGATGACCGTCCATGGGGCGGGGTACCTGGTGTGGTCGTTTCTCGACACAATCATGGACGGGTACTTCGCCGTCGTCAATTCGCTGAACGAGGATGTGCAGTCGATCGAGGACTCCTTGATCGATGAGGGGTTGCCGGTTCGTGATATTCAGTTGCGCAACTTCGTAGTTCGCCGGTCGGTGGTCGCGGTTTCCAAGGTGGTTCTGCCCATGGCCGAGGTATGCGCGGGTTTGCTCAGACCGAACCGACATCCAATCGATAGCGAAGTCACTCCTTATTACCAGGATTTGTACGACCACTCGCTTCGCCTGACGGAGAGAGTCGACGGCCTTCGTGATGCGATCGAAACAATTTTGTCGACAGGTCTTGCCATGCAGGGTAATTCTTTGAACGAGGTCATGAAGAAGCTCACGGCGTGGGCGGCGATCATCGCCATACCCACCGGTGTGACCGGATACTTCGGGCAGAACATCCCGTTTCCTGGTCACGGCCGCGCCCTCGGCTTCTGGCTGAGTACTGTGGTGCTGATCGGACTGGCGACAGGATTGTGGCGAAGTTTCAAGCGCCGCGATTGGCTCTGACGGCCGTCGACAAGTCGGCTGACCGGTTCGGCACCTTACAGTGGGGTATTGTTTGTAAGGTATGCGCTACGAGGCAAGCGCACCCTGCCCTGTGTGACCTAGTGGCTCGAGTGCGCACCCCCTGCAGCGCACTCGAGCCGGGTGAGCGTACCACCCGGATTGTTTGTTTATCGTCGCCGATTTGTCTGTTTTCTGGGTTTCCCAGAGGCTTCTGGGGCAATGAACAGCTTTGTCGAGGACATGGTGACTTACGCTCGATCAGCGGTATGGACTGCTGATGTGCAGAGCGCTTTTTTCGGAGGCACGAGAAGTAATGGCACAACAAGAGCGCGCACGCAGGACCAGAGCGGCGATCGTCGAGGCTGCGGCTACGGAGTTCGCCCGACGTGGATACGCGGCCGCGTCCGTCAATGCGATCCTCGAGGGTTCCAATGCCACCAAGGGTGCGATGTACTTCCACTTCCAATCGAAGGAAGATCTGGCCCGGGCCGTGCTCGTAGCTGCGCTGGAGAGGTACACCGCTATCACCGAGAAGTGGCAGGGCTCGACACTGCATCCCTTCGAAGTCATTCGCGGGATCATCGACGACATCGCTCTCGGATTTCAGACCGACGTCATTGTTCGAGCCGAGTTTCGGCTGATCGTCGAGCCGGAGTTCTACAGTGAGGTCCAATCCGGGAGCGGCCGAGCATGGGGCCTGACTGGGCACGAATTGGCACGCAAGGCCCAGGAGATGGGCGACTTGAAACCGGAGTTCAGCCCGGACAGGTTCACCAGAGTGCTGAGCGCGTCACTCGCGGGTCAGCGATTCATGACTGATCTCGTGTCGGACAGCACCGAGCTGCGTGCTCTGTTCCAAGAATCCCTCGAAGTGCTCCTTCATGCGATGGCAACACCTCAGTGGTTGGACACCTGGCAGCGTGTCGGATGGCCGCCCCTGGAGCTGGTGGCTAAAAATAGCGCCTCTGACCTGCGGGTTTGAGTTTTTCGGAAGAAGTGCCCTAAGCTATCCAAGCTCCCAACGGAATGCCGTTGAGGGTAACGTCAGTGCAGTTCGGGATTGTGGAAGCTTGTAGTCCGAGTAGCTGCAGGTTCGAGCAGTTCGGCGGGCCCCCTTCGTCTAGCGGCCTAGGACGCCGCCCTTTCAAGGCGGTAGCGCGGGTTCGAATCCCGTAGGGGGTACGTTCGATCGCCGGAATTGACAATCCGGTGTGCAGTACAGCAGTCTCTTGCAGAGTGGCGCAGTTCGAAGCGGGTTGATCACCTGCTAAAGTTTGCGCTAGTTGAGTTCGACGCAAGGCCCTGTAGCGCAGTTGGTTAGCGCGCCGCCCTGTCACGGCGGAGGTCGCGGGTTCGAGTCCCGTCAGGGTCGCAAGTTCGGTGTTGTCATCGAATTATACGATCAGTCAGAATTGCATCAGTTCAGTACAAGGCATTGTCATCGGTGCCGCCCGGCCAGGTAGCTCAGTTGGTACGAGCGTCCGCCTGAAAAGCGGAAGGTCGCCGGTTCGATCCCGGCCCTGGCCACATCTTGGTTTCCCAGTTCAAGCACCCCTTCTGGTAGTTGTCAAGGGTTGACGCCGCGAACTTAGTACTGATCATCCGGCGATTATCCGCCCGTGCAGTGAACCGTCCCGGGTTTGATGCCGCTTCGTTCTTTGTGAAGGATGAAGCACATGTCGAAGCGTTACCCGGCCGAGCAACGTGAGCGTGCGGTGGAGATGGTCCTTGACCATCTCCACGAGTACAACTCCGTGTACGGCGCATGCAAGGCGATCGGACCGAAACTGGGTGCCGGCGCGGAGTCACTCCGGCTCTGGACACGCCAAGCTCTGATCGATGCCAACCAAGCTCCCGGTGCAACGACCGAGGAGCAACAGCACGATTCAGGGCGGTAAGAATTCCACACGGGCCCCTGACCTGCTCGACCGTGATTTCACTTCCGAGGCCCCGAATCGGAAGTGGGTTACCGACTTCACGTAATGGGGTGGTCGGCATCGATTGCGACACGAAAAGGCGACTGGCAGGTGGTCACTGAGATTTTACCGACCGGGGCGCAGGCTGAGGTGGTGAGCTGCTGGAAGGTGATCACTACCAAGATTGAACGGACCGCACCCGAAGGTCTGAATGTAGACGGTGGCCCTGCCAGTCGTCCGAGGTACGTGATCGGCTTGTGAGATGCCGCGCCACAGAGCGCTGTCCATTAGGTTGCCGCACCACCTCGAGCTCACAAGGAAGGAAACCGACCAACGGGAGGAGTGATCCATGGGATTGACCGTCGGGATCGACTGGGCCGAGATCCATCACGACGTCGCCATCATGAACACCGACGGAGCGGTGATCGCGCGGGCGAGGATCGACACCGGTGCAACCGGATTCATCGAACTACTCAACCTGATCGCATCACACGGCGGCACCGCGGAGGATTCCCCAGTTGCCATCGAGACCGACAAGAACCTGCTCGTCGTTGCCCTCGCAGACGCCGGGTTCATCGTCTATCCGATCAATCCGCGTGCCGTCGCGCGGTACCGCGAACGGCACGGGCAAGCAGGCGGCAAGTCCGATCCCGGCGATGCTGCGATTCTGGCGAACATCTTGCGCACCGACCGCGATGCGCACCGAACTCTCCCCGCAACTACTGAGCATGCCCGCGCGATCAAGGCACTCGCCCGGCAACATCAGGAAGCGCTATGGGCACTGCACCAAACCCTGAGCCGGCTGCGATCTGTGTTCCTGGAATTCTATCCTGCAGCACTGCAAGCATTTCCGAACTAGAAACACAAAGCGACAGTGGTCGTTCTCGGTGCAGTACCCACGCCGACCGCTGGCCGCGATTTGACGAAACGGCGCCTCGTTGCTCTGCTACATCGGGCGGGACGACGCAACGACGAGAAGCTGGTCGATCAGATTCTGGCTGATCTGCATGCGCCGGCGCTGACGCAACCACGTGAGGTCGAGGATGCGCTCGGACACGCAGTGACCGGTCTGCTCGGCATCGTCGCCGCGATGCACACAGCGGTGGATGCGCTCGAGAAAGAGCTCGGCGAAGTCTTCGATACCCATCCGATGGCGCCCCTCCTCAGATCCGTTCCAGGTCTGGGTACGGTACTGAGTGGCCGCATACTCGCCGAGATCGGCGACGACGCAGAACGATTCACCACGCCCGCCGGATTGCGCGCATTCGCCGGAACTGCACCGATCACCCGTGCATCAGGCCGATCGCACTACGTTAAAGCTCGCAAAGTCCGGAACAAACGACTCGGCGACGCCTGCCACTGGTGGGCATTCTCCATCCTGACGAAATCACCGGGTGCTCGGGCACACTACGACAAACGTCGAGCTATGGGAGAGCGCCACAACGCCGCTCTCCGCAACCT
>NZ_MKKY01000083.1 GCF_002091955.1 Rhodococcus sp. 1168
CTCTGCTTTGGCGGCTTCGCGTGCGAGGGAACGATCACGCATTTCCTCGAACTTGGTGGCCTGACGCTCGAGGTCTTCGAGGAACACCGCCAGTTCTTCACGCTTGGATTCCCCGACACCGGTGAAGTCCTCGCGTTCGAAGATCTGCCACTTCCGTAGCACTGGCCACACCACGTCTTCGAGGTGCTGACGCAGATCGTAGATGCCGTGCTTGGCCATCAACACACCGTTGCGGCGGAAGTTCGGCATCCCGGCACCAGGCATCTGGAAGTTCATCACGATATGCGAGATCGCTTCCAACGTCTGATCCGGCGCGATGTCGAGCGCGGCAGCGGTGACGTTGCGGTAGAACATCATGTGCAGGTTCTCATCCGCCGCGATGCGCTGAAGCATCCGGTCGGCGATCGGGTCGTCGCACACCTTGCCGGTGTTGCGATGCGAGACACGCGTGGCGAGTTCCTGGAAGGTAACGTACGAGACCGAATGCAACAGTCCGGTTTCTGCGCCCGCCGGCGAGGCGAAACCGTTGGTCATGTGAATCATCCGGGCCTGCTCGAGCGCGACCGGATCGACACCGCGGGTGACCACCAGGTAGTCGCGCATGACGATGCCGTGCCGGTTCTCTTCGGCGGTCCACCGTCCCACCCAGGTGCCCCAGGCGCCGTCCTGTGAAAAGTTTTCGGCGATCTCGCGGTGGTAGGAGGGCAGATTGTCCTCGGTGAGCAGGTTGGTGATCATCGCTGCTCGCGCTACCTCGGAGAGTTTGCTCTGCTCCGGTTCGTAGTCCACCCCACCGAGTGCGGCGAAGTTGCGGCCTTCGTCCCACGGCACGTAATCGTGCGGGTGCCACTCCTTCGCCATCGACATGTGGCGGTTCACGTTGTCTTCCGCAACAGGAACCAGCTCGTGTAGCAGCTCCAGCTGTGTCAGATCCCTCGCCATGGACATGCCTCCTCTAGTGAAAAATACCTACCTAAGGGTAGGTCGATTTCCCTATCGGCGGGGACGTCCACGCGAGACTCTGTTAGATGTTGCAAACCCCGCTCACCACACTTGGGTGCCCTCACATGTGCTGGGCGCCAGCCACCTGAGCCCTGGAGTGATCCCAATCTGCAAGCAAGGTGAGCAGGCCCGACACCAACGGCAACGGCTGATCCAGCATGACGTGATGTCCGGCCAACGGGATCTCGATCACCGGCGCCGATCTGCCGAACATTTCGTACATGTCCGACGCTACGTCCTGGGTGACCATGCCCCGTTCGGCGCGGAACAACGCAGCCCGGCAACGAACCGATCGAAGCAGCTCCGGTGACGGGCGAGCGCTGCCGAACATGCTCGGATCGAACTTCCACGACCATCCGCCGTCGACCTCTCGCACCGACCCGCGGGCAACGTGGTCCATCACGTACGGCAACGAGTCTGCTTGGTCGGGAACAGTGCGGAACCGCACCAACGCTTCGTCCAGAGCGGCATAGACCTTCAGCGGTCCGAACGCTCGCTTGTCGCGCGCTGCGGTCTGCTCGGGTGAGGGAGATCGAAGCGGGGTGTCGATCACTGCCACGCCCGCAATTCTGGCGTCGCCCTTCGCGGCGTCCATGCAGACCCAACCGCCCATACTGTGCCCGATCAACACCGGGGGGCGAATGAAGTTCGACGCTTCCGCCACCGCGAGAACTTCGGCAGACCAGTACTCGACTTTGTAATCTTCCCGCCATGCCGAATCTCCGTGGCCGGACAGATCGAGCGCTACGACGCGATGGTCGCGGGCAAGAAATGGCGCGACGTGATCCCACCATCCCGAGTGCGCAGCACCGCCGTGGACAAGAACGACGCCGGGAAGATCTTCCTCACCCCACGAGCGGACATGAATCGAGGAGCCGAGCACCTCGATGTCGCTTTCGACCGGCTTGATTGCCACCGCATCCGAGAACCACTGCGGCGCATCGATATTCGTCACTATACAAGTCCTGCTTCCAGTGGGGACGTCGTTTGTTCCGGGCGGCATCGATGGCAGCGGCTACTCATTCGAGGGACTCTCCTTTTGCTGGAAACACTTTTCGGACTGCCGATTCGGCGCGATCCCGTCGGATGAGACCCGCGGTCTTGCACGAAACAGCGCCGACGTCACGGATACAAGTTTTGCATAACCTAGTTTCCCGGCTTTTCTCCCGCTGCGGATTCGTCCGTTTCGATGGTCGGCACACCCAGAACCAACGGATGTGTTCGTCCTGCCGACCCGAGTTCGGAGCCGAACCCCTGAGGATCAGCGACAGACGCCAGCGCGATGTCGAGGCCATCGGTCCATTCGCGCGCGATCTGAGCGTCCAGGGCGTCCAATCGAGCCAAGAGTGGGGGGTGCTGATCAGGCGGACAGGACGCGAGCAACGTCGCGAACAGCGAGCGAAGCCGGCGGTAGACCTGCGCGGAATGGGCGCTGAAGTGCCGAATCTCGTCGGTTGCAATCGCCACGTAATCGGGCCAGGTACGGACCGTCCCACGAATGCGTGTCGATACCGAGTCCGACGCCTCCAACCGAACTCTCGGCGCCAGCGTCATCAACAAATCCTCGAGATGGTCGATCGCCTGCACGGCTCGGCCGGGGTCGTTGATCGCGGGCGAAAGGCCCTTCAGTGCGATGTCGACGATGGCCGTCAGCCCAGCGGCCGGACTGACCGTCGGGCTATGGGTATCACCGAACACCAGGCACGCCATCAACTGATGCGGTCGCATTCGTAGCTGCGGCCCGTTCACCTCGAACAACACCGCGTCTTGCGCGACGAACTCACCGACATACGGCATCACCTCGATGGTGACACCCCATTTCTCAGCCAGTCGCTCGATACCGGAGAGGTTGACAGCCAACAGAATTCGACCGTCGGGTGAGAGTTGACGGAGCCGGATCGTTCTCGACTCACCCAGCGGCTCGGACATGTGGTCGTTTGGCTGCGTCTTCAGGACCGGAGTCTTCAGGTCCGGTGCGGCAGCGAAGTCCGGCCGTGGTCCTTGCTCCAGTTCCTCGATGAATCCCGGGTAGGTCCGCACGATCGAAGATCGACCCTGTGCTGCGATCCATCGCAGCAGCCGTGAGGAATTGAGCACCATCCCCACCCGTGACACCAGAGCGATGAACAGGAACGCACTGACCAACGCCAACAGTATGGCGATGGACGTCGAGATGATCGGTGCTGTCGTCTCGCCGGACAATGCCAGATCCGAGGCGATGACGACGGCGAAGACGAACGTGGACAGGAACATCCCGATCGAGACGCGCATGATGAGCTCCTGCTGCAGCATCGGCACCACCCGTACCGAGATCTGCGAGGCACCGAACTGCATAGCCAACGTGATGGCGGTGAAGACGAGGCCGGTGAGCGTCACCATGCCGCCGGCAATCACCGCGAGTAACGTCGCGGTGGATCCGATATCGAATGCCGATTCGGCGCCCACCGCGGAATCGCTGTCGGCGAACTCACTGTCCAGATCCACCAGAACCAGTGCCAGGATTATCGAGCACGACACCAGAATCATCGGTAGTCGCCACATCGGTGTCCGCCGCAAACGTCGGCGAGTTCGATTCCACCGCAAAGCGGTCAGGAATCGATTGGGGAGCTTGGTCGGCGCATGCCGATCGGGCGCCGCGACTTCGACTGGCGATGCAGCAAATTCGATCGGAACACCGAAGCGACCCGACAGTGCCTCCTGAACGAAGATCTTCGCCCGGATGACCGGCTCACGGAACCGCTTCTCGCGGGTGAACGCTTTCGCTCGTTTTCCTGGCTTGTCGGCGTATCGCCACCGATCCCAAGGCGACAACGGTCGACCGAGCCGGATGGCACCGACGATGAGTAACGGGGTGAAGAACAGGCCGATCAATCCTGTCCACAGCTTGCCCTTGAGCAGGGTGATCGCCGCGAGCCCCAGCTGAAGCGCCAATCCGAAGAGGACCAGGGCAAGAGTGACCAACGATCGATCCTGCTGATAGACGTCGAAGTCTCCGGTGAATCCGATGGGGTGAACGCCGAGAAGATAGAGGCCGGAGATCGCAATGGCTACGAAGACCGCGTCGATGGAGGACCGGCCTTCCTCCGCCCAGTAGACGTCGCGAAGATGCAGGATCAGTGCGAACTCGTCGAGCATCAACGCACTTCCGATGCCGAAGACGCTCGCGAGAATGCAGTTGGCAACGGGGGTCTCGTAGTTCGCGATGGCCACCAGCGCGAACCCGGAGACAAGGACCATGACCAGTCCGAACATCACGTGGTGAATATGCATGCCACCTGGTGTGACGTTGCCGGGCCACCAGGACACTTCGGCCCTGATCATTCGAACGCTGAACCGAATGAAAAGAAATGCCAATAGGAAAGACACGAGTAGAAAGAACAGCGGAAGACGGCCGTTGTTCACGACCGTCTCGGTGAACCATGTACCCATCGCGACCTCCTCGCTCGATCGAGCGAGGTCAGCCTATCTCTGCGCAGGGTCTGTATGTTGTATCAGCGCTGGGCGGACTCATCAGGCGGTCAGAAAACCCATCCGCGAAGCGCGATGAAGCGGAGCGCGCCGGTGGCAGCACTCACCGCGATGACGGCGACGACCTGCAGGATCCACGACGATCCGGGAAAAACAATATGAACGACGGCGAGGGCCGCGGTGCCGAGAGCCAGACCGGCGAGGGCGAGACCACCCGCCTCCCACTGCGTCTGCAACCATCCGACACGCTGCGTCGCATGAAAGGTATGCCGCCGATGGAGTTCATTGGCAAGAACTGTGCTCGCCGCGATTCCGGCAATATTTGCAACGAAGGTACCCAGAAAGGCCAATCCGAGGAACAGTCCGATATAGACGATGTTGCTGGACGCACCCACGAAAACGAATCTGACGAATTGTGCCTGGGCCGATTCACCCATGAAACGTGCCTTGATCTCTGTGGCACATATTCTCGGCCGCGTGTCCAGCGTGCTGCTCACGTCATCGTCTCCAGTTTTCGACGTCCTGGACCGAATACAGTCCTCCCGGTCCAACAGCGGGCGCACGAGATTCAAGGCCCAACTATGAGCCAAGTCACCCGTACCATCCGGCTAGGACGCGGTATCGCTCTTTTTCTTGTTGCGCGAGCGACGATCGAGATCGAAGTTCATCAAGTCCGGCTTGATCGATGCCACGAACAACATGACACAACCGAAGACCACGAGAACGACCGTCAGAACGATGACGACGATCCCTATGAATGCACCGATGCTTTCCATAACTGCCCTACCTCCCGTGTTGCCCCTTACCGTACTGGGCGCACTCGGCGTCGGTCGAATCCACCCCGTACCGAGTACTGGAAGTTGTACTGTCCGAAGCCATGATCACATCGACCGAACATCAACCACGACGCTTCGAGGGAAAGGTTGCCTTCATTACCGGCGCCGCCCGCGGCCAGGGAAGGGCCGAAGCAATAAGGCTCGCATCGGAGGGTGCCGACATCATTGCGGTCGACATCTGTGGCGAGTTCGAGTCGACATTCTATGACGGGTCCACAGCGGAGAATTTGCAGGAAACGGTGGCTGCAGTCGAAGCACTCGATCGCCGGATCGTCGCCACCCAAGCCGACACCCGAGATTTCGCAGCTTTGTCGGCTGCGTTGAACGACGGAGTCGAGCAGCTCGGCCGGCTCGACGTCGTCATCGCCAACGCCGGAATCTGCGCGGCGGGGATGTCTTGGGAAATCACCCCAGAGCAATGGAAAGAAACGATCGACGTCAATCTCACCGGCACCTTCTTCACGGCAAAGGCTGCGATTCCAATATTGCTCGGTCAGGGCACAGGCGGATCGATAGTCATGACCAGTTCGGTCGCCGGGCTACGCGGGCTGCCATTTCTCGCGCACTACACAGCGAGCAAGCACGGCATCGTCGGGTTGTGTCGGACGATGGCCAACGAGCTCGGACAGTTCAATATCCGCGTCAACACGATTCATCCGCACGGCGTCGCGACCGGCATGCAGCCCGGCGACATGATGACTCTCATCGAGAAGTACGGCGCTTCACTCGGGCCGATTTTCATGGGTTCGTTGCCCGACCCGGTCAGCGAGCCGGAGGACATCGCGGCAGCTGTCGCCTGGCTCGCCTCGGATGAGGCGCGGCACGTAACCGGCATTCAGTTGCCCTTGGATCTCGGAACTCTTACTCGCTGATCGCTGCGGTCGTGGCGTCGTCGACGAGGAAGTGCATGGACGAACTCAGCTTGCTGGTCGACACCCGTATGCAGCGAGAAAGACATCCACGCCCTCGGCGACAACGTGCTCGATATCGGTCACAGATGCGATCGAGTTGACCGTGCCGACACCTCCAACGGATCGGCGGATCCATTGGAAGAGCAATCTGCGCATTACTCGTCGCCGGCAATCGAACAGATCTCGCAGCAGCGTTCACTCAGGCTCATCTGGCGCTTGTGGTCGCTGCTGTGGGAGCCGCAACCGGGACCTGGCTCATCTACCGCGCGACGAAACCAGCCCGGTTGACCCGAGTCCCCGAATCCGGCACTGTCGACGATAGTCGCCGTGGGGTCGACGCGAACACGGACAGAATCGGGTCGACACGATGGCGCAGAGCTTCGGGAGATACAGCCACCATTACGAGCGGGAACGCCCAAGAGACGCCCGGTGCATAGTGTGCGGGGCGGGCGAGGACTCACACGACAAGCGAATCGAGACGACGGACCGAGTAGTCGAAGTCGAGGTCGCCAAAGTGGCGGACCACCCGATCGAGGCCGACTTGTCGGACTCGATCGGGTAGCTATCGAGACGAAGGGCTAAGAACTAGCCCGAGCCGGGGCGTATCGCCTGATCGCACGCATCGGCAGTTCCAGCCAAGCGGGCCGATTACGTGCTTCGTACTCTGCCTCGTAGACAGCCTTGTCCAGCTCGTAAGCGCTGAGCAACGCTGATTCCTCGCGTGGGTCCGACCCAGTGACCGATGCATAACCGTCGCAGAACGATGCCGAGTTTCTTCTCGCCCACTCCGAGGCCCTGGCGTAGGTCGCCTCGGTCGCGTCCGGATCGTCCAGCAGCAGATGATGAGCCGCATAGTCGAACGATCTCAACATTCCGGCGACATCACGTAGCGCACTGTCTCGCTGTCTACGCTCTTCCAGTGGCTTTGCGGGCTCACCCTCGAAGTCGATGAGCAACCAACCGGCCGAGGTGCGTAGGACTTGACCGAGATGCAGGTCGCCGTGGATACGCTGCACGGTTACCGTGCCCGCTGCCTCGGCTCCTGCGATGAGCTCGCGAGCAGCCGGAAGATGGTCGGCCAGTTCCGGAATCACTTCCGCCGCAGCTTCGACCCGAGCGAGAATCTCCTCGACGGCCGTCGAGGAGCCCGCGCGCTCGGCCGTACCCAACTCCCTCGCCAGATCCGCATGCACGTGGGCGACTGCAGCACCCAGGTCGTATGCCTCGCCGGAGAAATCGGAATCCAGCTCAGCTGGCTGTCGGTCGCTCGCCAGCAGGTCGCGGACACTCGCCAAGGCGGTGGTCCACCCCTCTGCAGCGTCGGCCACGAAGTCCTGCGCCATGCCGAGCATCGAGACTTCACCATCCGCCTCGGTCTCGATCCAGGCTCGCAGCGGAGCGACGAATCGGCATCCGGTGGCCGCCAACGCGCGATGAAGTTCGATGTCCGGGTTGACGCCCGGGGAGACCTGTCGAAAAAGTTTGAGCAGCAGCACTTCACCTAGCACCACCGAAGTATTCGACTGTTCCGCGCCCAACACCCGACCGAGCATTCCGGTCTCGACCGTTTCACCCGGCACGTTTCGGAAGTCGAGGGAGCCGATCGGCTGGGCGGCCGACAATGCGTCGGAATACAGCGCAATGATCTTCGGGTCACGCAAACCGTCGTATACGAATACGCCCTCTCGCACCGGCAACTGCCAGGGTGCCAAATCCTCGACTACAGTGCGCTGAAAGCCGAGTGGCACCTGGTAGCGCTGGACGCGGCCACCTTCGGCCACGTGCGCGTCCAGTCCGACGTCGACCAGGACGTGCTCTGCCTCCACCCCTGGCCGCGACCCTAGGGAGACCCGCGAGGCAACGGTGAGAGAGACGATCCGAGAACCCTTCGCGGCGAACCAGCGTTGCTGCGGAAGCCACGCCCGAAGTGCAGTTTCCAACTCTTCCGTGCTGATGTGCGTCGAATCGGTCATAGATGAGTTCACTGGCCTCCGCATTCGCTCGGTCTACTTCTCACTCTAACGATGGATCCGCCGATATGCGCGAGCTGAGGCGAGCTGAGGCGAGCTGAGGCGAGCTGAGGCGAGCTGAGGCGAGCTGAGGCGAGCGCAGAGTGGTCGAATCTTTCGAATACGGCTACCCGATCCCCCTGATCTCACACACCTGATGCACTGGATCGTTTTTCTTTCGTCGCGCGAAAGTTATCCGGGCCTGGCGACTATCGATCGTTCGACTCGTAGAGTGGGCCCATGTCCGCTCCACATCCTGCAAGCTTCGCCCCCATTCCCCACATCGACGTCCATCGCGCCGGTGATCGCGCGAAAACCCGTGTCACATGGCTCAGTTCGAAGCATTCCTTCTCCTTCGGGCAGCATTACGACCCGGACAATACCCATCACGGACTACTGCTCGTCAACAACGACGACACCGTATCTGCCGGAGAAGGATTCGAAACCCACCCACATCGCGACATGGAAATCGTGACATGGGTGGTGCAGGGCTCGCTCGTACACCAGGATTCGATCGGCCACTCCGGAGTCATCTATCCCGGCCTCGCACAACGCATGAGCGCAGGCAAAGGGATCATGCATTCGGAAAAGAACGACTCCTGGCGGCTGACCGGCGAACAGCACCACGAGCCCGTTCGATTCGTTCAGATGTGGGTTATGCCTGACACCCCTGGCATCACACCCGGATACGAACAACTCGAGATCGACGACGAATTACTGCGCGGCGGACTGATTCCCGTGGCATCCGGCATGAAGAAGCATCACGGGCAGTCCGCGATCGGCATCTCCCAGAAGTCGGCTGCCATGCATGCAGCACGGTTACAGCCCGGGCGACCGATCACGATCCCCGAAGCGCCGTTTCTTCATGTTTTCGTCGTCTCCGGGACAGTCCAGATGGAAGGCGTCGGCGAATTGTACGAGGGCGACGCCGTACGTCTGAGTTCCTCTGGTGGACAACGGATCGAGGCAACCGTACCTGCCGAGATACTGGTGTGGGAGATGCACAAACGCCTGGGTGGATGAGCAACACAGTCGATGACAGGTTGATCACGGCATCCAAATAGTCGAGTCCCCGGCCAGGCAAGGCGCTTAGACTCTCCAGCACTCACGCTCGTACGCATCGGAGGTCTCCGCCGTGTCAGACCAACCGCCACCCGAGAATCCACCCCCACCCCAGGATCCGCCCCCGGGTGGCTATCCCCCACCAGGTAACTACCCACCGGGTAACTACCCACCGGGTAACTACCCACCACCGGGTAACTACCCACCGCAGGGTAACTACCCACCGCAGGGCAATTACCCGCCGCAGGGCGGCTACCCACAGCAAGGCGGCTACCCACAGCAAGGTGGCTACCCACAGCCTCCACCGCCGCAGCAGAATACCGCCGGCATCGTGGCGGTCGTGCTCGCGATCCTCGGCATCGTGCTCTGCTGGACGGTCCTCGGCGGCATCATCTTCGGATTGCTTGCTGTGGTTCTCGGTTTCATCGGCCGTTCGAAATCCAAAAAGGGCACCGCAACCAACGGGGCCGTCTCACTCGCCGCGATAATTCTCGGTCTGGTCGCGGTTGCGCTGTCGATCGTCCTGCTCGTGGTCGGTATCGGACTGTTCAACAGCAGCGGAGGCAAAGACTTCGCCGACTGCATCAGTGATGCCGGCACCAACCAGAGTGAGCAGCAGCGATGCGCCGACAAGTGGCAGCAGAACATCGAGAACAGGTTCGACGTCACCATCCCCAACCAACCCAACTGACAACTACGCAGGCGCGACCGCGACCGCGACCGCGAACGCGACCGCGTCAGCCGTCGTCACGTGTTCGCATTGGGCGGCGGAGTGAGCCTCGCCGGACTCTTCGCTCGTCACCACGTCGGAGTGCGGTGATGGATACATCGGAGCCGTCGACCTGGGCATTCAATCACCCGTGCGGCCGGCGCGCACCGGTGGATACGCAGCTACCGGATCCGCAACGACGACTTGGTTGCCACCGAGGCGCTTGGCCTCGTACATTGCCCAATCTGCTTGCCGAAGCAGATTCGTCACGGTGCACACTCCGTCGCCTTCGCCGGAAGCAGAGTGTGCGACGCCGACGCTGACCGTCAATGGGCAGCTGTCCTGCGGCGAGTGCAAGCGAGTGCGCATCCATTCGGCTACCGAGATCGCTTGTTCGGCGGACACCGTCGTCACCACTGCGAACTCCTCTCCGCCGGTCCTCGCGACGAGCACTTCGTCGACGAGAAGTCTGCGTGCGATCAGGGTGAGCGCCAGGTCGCCCCCTTCGTGTCCGAAGCGATCATTGATCGATTTGAATCGATCGACGTCGATGACCAGGACCGACACCTCACTCCGACCTCGCAGAAACCGCGGGAGCGCCTCATCGAGCCCTCGTCGGTTATGCAGGCCGGTCAACGGGTCGAGCATCGCGTCATCTGCGTCCACCCGAAGGTTGAGCAGTATCGACTGGAGAAATACGGGCGTCGTGAACATGACGGGCAATAGCATGATCAGATGCGACCACGCGAGACCGTGATCGAGAGTGGGTGACGCCAGAATAAGTAGGAACATCCCTGCCACCGTTACCGCAGACCAGAGCAGATGCGCCATGAGTAGCTTCGGACTGTGAAAGACCTGGACGTACAACCCGGTTGCCGCGAGAAGTACACATACCGGAAACGACATCTGTATCGACCCGTAGGACAACAGTGCCATGGTGGTGCCGATATCGGCGTAGATGACGAAGAGTGTGCTGATCCGCTCACTGGGCCACGGACCGCGCACCCACAGGGCACCGACCACGAACGACGAGATGACAGCGGACACCAGGACGGTCCTGCTCACCACCGAACTCGGTGGAACCGCCGTCAGAAAAGCTGTGAGCCCGGCGAGCCCGAAGAATATGCAATTGAAACCGACTCCGATGCGGTAGGCCGTCAAGACACCGCGCGCCTGGAAATACTTTCCCATCCGCATGTAGTTGCAGGGCTGAGCCCACCATCTGCGCAGAAATCTCACGGTGCAGTGCCTTCCACGCCGTTACCCACCCCGTTGTCCCCCGGGGCCGCGATGGAACCAGGTTCATTCCGCGATCAGACTTCGCGGTAGTTTTCGATACGATACCCATTCCCGCTGGTCTCGGCGCGCTTTAGCGATCCCCGTTCGGCTTCGGGTCTCGGGTATCGGCCGAATCCTCACAAGAGTGTAAAGATGGATTGCATGACTGCTGTTGTTAATTCCGGAATCGACCTCGGCTACGCAGACCCTGACACGCGCGCGCAAGACGACCTGTTCGTGCATGTCAACGGCAAGTGGCTCGAAAACTATGCAATCCCGGCCGACCGGGCGGTCGACGGCGCATTCAGAACTCTCTACGACAAGGCCGAAGAAGACGTTCGGGCGATCATCCAGGAGTCCGCAGCCTCGAATTCACCCGTGGGCACCGACGCGCAGAAGATCGGCGACCTCTACTCGAGCTTCCTCGATGCCGATGCCGTCGAGGAAGCCGGTCTGACCCCGATTTCCGCGGAACTCGCTGCCGTCGCCGACGCGACCGACCTCCTGACACTGGCCGGCGTGCTCGGGGGTCTGCAACGCACCGGCATCGGCGGGGCGATCGGCCACTACGTCGATACCGACGCCAAGGATTCCTCCCGCTACCTCGTGCACTTCTCGCAATCGGGAATCGGTTTGCCGGACGAGTCGTACTACCGCGAGGACAACTACGCCGAGATCCGCGGCGCCTACGTGGCGCACATTTCGAGGATGTTCGCTCTCGCCGGGGTCGGTTACGATGGCGAGCGCGTTTTCGATCTAGAGAAGAAGCTCGCCGCAGGTCATTGGGATGTCGTCGCGCGTCGCGATGCCGAGAAGAGCTACAACCTCGTCGAATTCGCTTCACTCGCTCGGGACGAGCCCGGATTCGATTGGACCGCATGGATTTCCGGACTCGGCGGCACTACCGAGCAGTTTGCTGAGATTGTCGTTCGTCAACCACCGTTCGTGTCCACCTTCGCCGCACTGTGGGTTTCCGCAGACATCGAAGACTGGAAGGCATGGTTGACGTGGCGCGTCATCCACGGCCGAGCGAACCTCCTCACCGAGGCTTTGGTCGAGGAGAACTTCGCCTTCTATGGAAAAACTCTCAGCGGTACCGAGGAGAACCGTGAGAGGTGGAAGCGTGGAGTGTCACTCGTGCAGGATCTGCTCGGTGAATCCGTCGGCAAACTGTACGTCGATCGTCATTTTCCGGCCGACGCCAAAGAACGCATGCAGGTTCTCGTGAAGAATTTGCAGGAAGCGTACCGACGCAACATCTCCGACCTCGAATGGATGAGTCCGCAGACTCGGGAGAAGGCACTCGAAAAGCTCGAGAAGTTCACTCCGAAAATCGGCTACCCCGATCGCTGGCGCGACTATTCGGCCATTTCCATCGATGCGGGTGACCTTGTCGGAAACTACCGCCGCGGACATGTCGCGGAATATCAGCGCGAGCTGGACAAACTCGGGGGACCCGTGGACCGCGACGAGTGGTTCATGACTCCGCAGACGGTCAACGCCTACTACAACCCCGGAATGAACGAAATCGTCTTTCCCGCAGCGATTCTGCAACCGCCGTTCTTCGATGCGGCAGCAGACGACGCCGCCAATTACGGAGGTATCGGTGCCGTCATCGGCCACGAAATCGGCCACGGATTCGACGACCAGGGCGCCAAGTACGACGGCGACGGCAACATGGTCGACTGGTGGACCGACAGCGACCGTACCGAATTCGGAAAGCGCACAGCCGCATTGATCGAGCAGTACAACCAGTTCGAGCCCAAGGCACTCCCCGGTCACCGCGTCAACGGTGAGTTCACCATCGGCGAGAACATCGGCGATCTCGGCGGGCTGTCCATCGCCATCGCCGCGTACGAGATCGCGCTCGGCGACGAGCAAGCCCCCGTACTCGATGGACTGACCGGCCTTCAGCGGGTCTTCTTCGGTTGGTCGCAGGTGTGGCGGACCAAGGCACGCGACGAGGAAGCACTTCGCCGACTCGCGGTCGACCCGCACTCACCACCGGAATTCCGCTGCAACGGTGTGGTGCGCAATCTCGACAGTTTTCACGAAGCCTTCGATGTAAAGCCTGGAGATGCGCTGTACTTGGAGCCGGAAGAGCGCGTCAAGATCTGGTAGGCGCCTCGAGTAGGAGGGGAGCAAGAAAGATGAAAGCTCGAATCAGGTGGCTCGCCGCACACGGGGTCGTGCGCTACGGCGCCAAGAAAGCAGCGCAAGCCGGCGACCCACAGGCCATGCTCGTGGCCGATCCCGCAACACGGGAGAATCCGCGAGAGGTGTTCGAGCGCATTCGCGCGTCGGGACCGTTGGTGAAGACCCGGATTACCACGATCTCGGTCAGCCATCGCGTCGTGTTCGACCTCCTACGCTCCGACGACTTCCGCGTCAGCGAACTCGGGGCTAACCTCCCGAGGACGCTGCGCTTCATCGAAAAACACACGCGCTCGAGTGCACTGCACCCACTCAAGCCGCCCTCACTTCTCTCCGTCGAGCCTCCGGAACACACGCGTTATCGCAAGCTGGTCTCCTCGGTCTTCACTCCGCGCGCAGTCGCCAGGATGCGGGAGATGGTGCAGGATACCGCGGACGGACTACTCGACGACCTCACGGCAGGCGGGGTCGAAGTAGACATCGTCGACAAATACTGCGCACAGCTTCCGGTCGCGGTGATCAGCAACATTCTCGGCGTGCCGGACAGCGATCGGGCGCGTGTCCTCGAGTTCGGCGAAATGGCTGCACCGAGTCTGGACATCGGCTTGTCGTGGAAACAGTTCAACCAAGTCGAGAAAGGGCTGGAAGGTTTCGATGCCTGGTTGGGCGATCATCTCGCCGAATTGCGCAAGAACCCGGGCAACGACTTGATGAGCCAACTCATCGCGGCCACCGAGGACGGGGTCGGGCTGAACGACGAAGAGCTCCGCTCGACTGCCGGGCTGGTACTGGCAGCCGGATTCGAGACGACGGTCAATCTGCTCGGGAGCGGAATTCGACTTCTTCTCGACCACCCCGACCAGCTCGAGGTACTGACACGCGACCCTTCGCACTGGCCCAACGCCGTCGACGAAATGTTGCGCCTCGAATCACCGGTCCAGCTCACGGGTCGACTGGCCCGTCACGACGTCGTCGTCGAGGGCATCGAGGTACCCAAGGTCGGGCTGGTGGTCCTCGTGCTGGCAGGTGCCAATCGTGATCCGGACGTCTTCGACGACCCGTATCGGTTCGACGTCACCCGCACGAACGCGAACAAACATCTTTCGTTCTCCGGTGGGCGTCACTACTGTCTCGGTGCATCGTTGGCGAAGGCCGAGTCCGAAGTCGGACTGAAGACGCTCTTCGACAGATTCCCCCACCTGCGATCGGCAGGTGAGGGAATCCGGCGAGAAACCCGAGTCCTGCACGGCTGGGCCTCCCTACCCGTAAACCTCGGGCAACCTGCGGCTACAAGCGCAAGCCGGTAGTAGCGCAGAAGAAAAACACCTCGTCGAGGTTCGGAACGAGGCGCACCGTCTGGCCGAGACGGACATCCAGCTTCCGATCGATCCGAACAGCGAACCGGCCGGACTGGGTGCTCCAGTTCGCGCCGGGCTCGAGCGCCGCGTACAGGTACGATTCGGCGCCGAGTTCCTCGATCAGCTCGACTGTCGACGCCACCGAGCCTTCGTGCTCGCCCACGAGCCGCCACGATTCCGGCCGAACTCCCAGTACTACTCGCCCCACGGTGTCACGGAGAACAGGGCCACGAGGAAGGGGAATGCGAAGATCCCCGATCACCGCCGCACCCTCGACTACCGGAGCATCGACGAGATTCATTCCAGGAGAACCGATGAACCCTGCCACGAAGGTATTCACCGGATTGTCGTACAGCTCCCTGGGTGGAGCGATCTGCTGCAATTTCCCATCGAGCAGGACCGCAACTCGATCACCCATCGTCATGGCCTCGACCTGATCGTGAGTGACGTAGACCGTCGTCGTACCGAGTCGCTTCTGCAGCCCAGCGATTTGTGCCCTGGTACTGACGCGAAGCTTGGCGTCGAGGTTGGACAGTGGTTCGTCCATGCAGAACACCGTGGGCTTACGAACGATCGCCCGCCCCATGGCAACTCGCTGGCGTTGACCACCGGACAACTTGCCCGGCTTGCGGTCGAGCAGCGCTTCGAGCTCGAGCATCTTCGCAGCCTCATGGACACGCACCGCGGTGTCCGCCTTGCTCATTCCTGCGTTCCGTAGCGCAAAACCCATATTGTCGGCGACGGTCATGTTGGGGTACAGCGCGTAGTTCTGAAACACCATCGCGACGTCCCTTGCCCGTGGTGCGAGCCCGGTGACGTCGATCCCACCGATGTCGATTCGGCCGCTCTCCACCGATTCGAGCCCGGCGAGCATCCGCAACGATGTCGACTTACCGCATCCCGACGGCCCGACCAGCACGATGAACTCGCCATCGGCGATATCGAGATCGAGACTGTCCACTGCCAGCGACTCCGCACCCGGGTATCGGTGCGAGACGCCGGCGTACTGAATCGCTGCCATTACGCGGGAAGGTTCGGGGTGATCTGGCGGTCGATGATCTGCTGGAGCTGATCGGCGACACTCGCGAATGTGGTTGCCACATCGGCATTCTGCAGCGCGATCTGCTCGAGACCCGTACCGATGATCTTGTCAGCACCGGGAACGAAGACGCGGGCGTAGTCCTGACTGCGAGTGAACGCAAGCTGATCGACAGCCGTCTTCGCATTCGGGTTGGCCGCGAGGAACGCAATCTCGCTCGGATCCTGCTGGGCAGACTTACGAACCGGCATGTAACCGGTATTCTGTGAGAAGTACGCAGTGTTGGCGCCGTTGGTCACGAAGTCGATGAACTTGAGCGCGTTGACCTTACGTTCCTCGGAGATTTTCGACGGGATGGCCAGTCCGGCTCCACCCGTCGGGCATCCCGGCTTTCCATCCGACGACGGCAGGAATGCCGTGCCGAACTCGAACGACGCGCTCTTGGTGATGGTGGACAAGTCGCCCGTCGATGCAATGGTCGAGGCGAGGATGCCGGCACCGAAGTCGTTGGCGATGTCATTGGAGACCGCTGCATATTTTTTGGTGTGGACCATGTCCTTGAGGAATTGGCCTGCGGCAATTGTCTTCTCATCGTCGAACTTGAGGTCGAAGCCCTCGGAGTAGCTGCCACCGAATGTCCAGATCGGCCCTTCGTACGTCCAGCCGAGGTAATCGACCGCGTTGCCCCAACCGTGCGCCAGCTTGCCGTCGCCGACGACGGCCTGGATACGTGGGCCCCATTCGTCGAATTCGGCCCACGTCGCGGGTCCGCGATCCGGCAATCCTGCCTGCGACCAGACAGCCTTGTTGTAGTAGAACAGTGGGGTCGACCGCGCGTACGGTAGCGCCCAGTGGTTGCCGTTCCAGTTGTAATCGGCGAGAAGCGAATCGACGTAGTCGGCAGAGTCGACGCCTGCTGCGGAGAAGTGCTTGTCGAGCGGTTCGATCGCGCCGGTGAGCGCGTAGTTGAACCACCACACATCGGACAGCACGACGACGTCCGGGACGTCGTTACCGGACAGTGCCGCGTTGAACTTCTGCGACACCTCCTCGTAGTTCTTGCCGCCGTCGATCAAGTTGACGGTCAGGCCCGGGTTCTCGGCTTGGAAGCGCGAGATGAGCTCCTTCTCGAACTCCTGTGACTTTCCGGGATGGTTCGACCAGAAGTTGATGGTGTTCGCGTCACCGGCCGCTACGTCCCCTGACGAGCTGGTACCAGGGCTGCTGCATGCTGCGAGCGCCGCACCTGCCGCCAATGTTCCGGTGAGAGTGAGGAAACCGCGCCGATTGAGATTCGCCATGATGTTGTGCTCCTGTCGATGAAGATGAATCAGCCTTTGACCGCACCGGAGGTGAGGCCTTTGATCATGTGGCGTTGGAGGGCTAGGAAGACGATGAGAATGGGAAGGATGGTGAGGATCGTGGCAGCCATCACCGCGCCCCAGTTGGTATAGCCCTCGCTGTTCTGCAACAGCGTCAAGCCGACCGGCAGCGGTGCGACCGAGGAGTCGTCGGACATCAGGAACGGCCAGAGGTATTCGTTCCACTCGGTGACAATCGTGATGATGGCGAAAGCGACCATAGTCGGACCGGACAGTGGCAGAACCACACGCAGCAGCAGCCTGATCGGCCCCGCTCCGTCCATTCGTGCCGCTTCGATGATCTCGGCGGGAAGCGACAGAAAGTGATTGCGCATCAGGAACGTTCCGAAAGCCACGCCCGCCAGCGGCAGAATTATGCCTTGGAAAGAGTTGCGCCATCCCAGATCTGAGATCAGCGAATAGTTCGAGATGACCGTGATCTGATTGGGCACCATGAGTGCCGCAATAATCACCAGGAACACGAAGTTCTTCCCCGGAAATCTGAGGAATACCAGGCCATACGCGCTCAGGACACCAAGCACGAACTTGATCGACGACGTGGCGACCGTGATGATCAGTGAGTTCTTCAGATAGGTGAAGAACGGCACTTCGGTCACTGCCTCGGTGTAGTTCTGTGGACGAAACACACCCGGCCACCATGTCACCGGCTGGACATAGATATCGCCCCGCTCCTTGAACGAGGTGATGAGAATCCAGAACAGTGGCAGCCCGATCATGATGAGTACCAGCACCATCGCGATATAGCCGAAGACAGTGGAAAGGCGCCGGTTCCGAGACACGTCGGGAATGTGGACCGGCGGCGACGTCTCCGCAGTGATACGCGGCGCAGTGAGTGTCATCGCTGGTCGTCTCGATCCATGATTCGAACTTGCAGGAGGGTGATGATCAACAGGACGACGAACATGATCGTTGCCACCGTTGCGCCGTATCCGGCACGGAAGTTGCGGAAAGTCTCTTCGTAGACCTGGAACACCATCGTCGTCGTGCCGTTGCCGAGTGGCCCTCCACGCGTCATCACGTTGATGATGTCGAAGACCTGCAACGAATTGAGCAGGACTGTGATCGAAAGAAAGAAGGTCGTCGGACGTAGTTGTGGGAGAAGAACTTTACGGAAGGTAGTCCACCTACCAGCGCGGTCGATCTCCGCCGCCTCCATGAGTTCCTTGCGAACTCCCTGCAGCGCAGCGAGGTAGATGACGAATGCGTAGCCGAGGTTTTTCCACAGATACGTCACCGTCACCATGAACAATGCCCAGTGCGGATCCTGATAGAAATCCGGGGAGGTCAGCCCGACTCGGTGCAGAAGGTCCTGCACGAGACCGAAGTTCGGATCGAACACGAACTGGAAGGCGATTCCGATCGCAGCGCCCGAAATGACGAATGGGGCGAAAATCGCGGACCGAACGAAGTTGCGGCCGCGGAGTTTCCGATCGAGCAGCATTGCCAGCGCAAGCCCGAGCACCAGGCTGCCGACCACTGCCACGATGGTGAACACGACAGTGTTGCCGACGATGATCCAGGTGTCGTCACGAGAGAACCATTCGCGATAGTTGTCCAAGCCGATGAACTTCGACGTCGGCGAAGAAAGATTCCAGTCGTAAAAGGAGAATTGGAAGTTCTCGATCAAAGGTCGGTAGGTGAACACGACCAGCAGAACGAGATTGGGTCCTAACAGAATCAGGAACAGTGCGTAGTCACTCCACGGCCGACCGAAGAATGATCTTCGGCCTGCCGTGGGCAGCACTCGTTCGGTCGTTGTACTCACATCCGGGACTGTGCTCACCCGCAACGAATGAAAGGTGAACTACTCCCGAACTAACAAGTACGGCAAAGCCAAGAGCTAGCGGTTCCAGTCACCCAAGCCGTCGGAGCCGCTCAAAGTGCCGCCACCACTGTTGACGACAACGACGGGATCCCCCTTCTGTGAATTCTCGAAGAACCATCGTCCGTCCTCCGTGCTGACGTTCAGGCAACCGTGGCTGACATTCTCGTAGCCCTGTGAGTCGACCGACCAGGGGGCGGCATGGACGAAGATACCGCTGTAGGAGATGCGCGTGGCGTACTCGACGTAGGTGCGGTATCCCTCGGGCGAATCGACCGGTACGCCGTAGGTAGACGAATCCATGTACATGTCGCGGAACTTCTCGTCGACGAGGTAGGTGCCGTTGGGCGTCTCGTGCCCAGCCTTGCCCATCGATGTCGGCATCGTCTTGACGACCTCACCGTTGCGCGTGATCGTCATGGTGTGGGTTGTGTCGTCCGCGGTGGTGATGACGGAGTCCCCTGTCGAGAAGTCGGTGCGCGACCCAGCTGCCTCGACGGTCACCTGCGTATGTGCCGGATAGAACTCGTTGGGCAACCACCGGACCTGACTGTCGTTGATCCAGTAGAAGTGACCGTCGACAGCGGGTGAAGTGGTGACGTGAATTGCGCGTTCGGCCGCTCCGCGATCGCCGATCGCCTCGTTGAAACGGATGGCAATCGGCTGCGCGACGCCGACTACTTCACCGCTGGACGGGCTGATGGACGGATCGGAGAAGTTCGCAGGTGACAGGCGCGGGATCTGCGGCTGAGGCACCGGCGCGGCCGGGTCCGACGAGCCAGGGAACGAGGGGAGGGCGGGTGCCTCGGGACCGCCGGGCCACAGTGGAGCGGCCTGAGCCGGCGCGATCAGCGCACTCATACCCACTGCAGCCGTCACGGTCGCTAGAGACAGCCGGACTGCCAATCGGCGCGATGTCTTAGATGCGAATGCCATAACTGTTCGGTCCATCCTTAGTCTTCCCCGAGCGTGCAGATCAAAAGCCATTAACACATACCCGGCCGACATTGTGCGAATCGAAATCGAACGTTTCAGATCATTCCGGCTTTTTTTGCCATCGATCGCAACTGGAATGCCGAAACGACGAATGCGATGCCGAAGAGCAACGCGAACACCCCAACCAGCCAGACGATGCCCAGAATGCCGCTGCCAGGGAAGAACACCAGAATCAGGCCGAAGATGAGTTCGAGAACACCCGCGACCATGAGCGCTGCCCAATGCGTTGCACCGTCGAGTCGGCGTAGGCGCACAGATCCTGCAATCTCCAGAATTCCCCCCAGGATCGCCCAAATTCCTATGACGAAGACGACAGCGAGTGCCGTTATGTTCGGCCATACGAACGCCACGATTCCGGCGCCGAGCGAGACGAAACCGCCGAGCATCCACCACACCCAACCCGATTCGACCTTCCTCGCCCGAGCGGCGCGAACGATAGCCGACACTCCGTCGACGATCGCGTAGGCGCCGAAAACGACTACCAGGGCCCACACCGTGACGTCCGGCCAGGCCAGGGCAACGATGCCGAAGACGATCGCGACTATTCCGCGAATCAGCACGGCCCACCAGAGGTCCTTGCCGATTTGGAGAAATGCCTCTTCGTTGGTGCTGAACTGTGTTGTCATTGCCGTCCCCCTCATTTGTTGGCGAAGCGAAGATTCGTGATTGTAAGACACTCACCGAGGTGAGACGACGCCGGATCTCCAGGTGGTGGCGCCGTCGGACAGGCAATTCTGTCCGGTAGTGAGGTTCAGTGCCAGACCTGCCCCTGCGTCACACCGCACGCCTTCCGAAGCAGTCCCGACGAACGTTTGGCCGCGGGCCAGCGAGAAGGCCACCGCGACTGCGCCAGGATCAGGCGAGACGATCGACACCGCGTTGTGTCCGAACGCGAGGGCACCGACCTTGCCTGACGCTGTTTCGGCGGCGGCGACGGCACCGCCTTGGGCAAGCCCGACCGCGCTGCCACCTACCTCGGCGCGCGCGAACGCGACTGCATCGAGTGCATGGGCGAATGCGTTGCTCGTGGCGTCGGTGCGTACTCCGCACGCACTCGTCCCGTCGACGAGCACATTTTCCACCGGGGGCTGCCCACCGCAAGACAGCTCGGCTCCGTTCGCCGTTCCGGCGGTCAGCAGCGCCACCGGAAACCCGATCAGCACGGGGCCCGCCGCCAGCGCCACCTTCCGCGCTACTCCACGTTGAAAGAACACCGTCACGCCTTTCCTAGCGACCTCCCGACCCGTGTTTGGATTGTGCCACTAACGGGCACTCCCAGGCGGGTCTATTGGGCCTATCAGCATTCCGTCGAGCCACCGGCGGCAGAGCATGTCGAGTCGGAATCGCAGTTGACGAATGCGCCGGGCAGCCCAGGTCCGGACGTTTCGCTGTCCCTGCCTTGCCATCGACGTCCGCGAAGGAGGGATACGTGAAAAACCATTCGGCTCGTATTCGACAGATCGTCGTCGTTGTGCCGGTTCACAATGAGGAGGCTCTGCTGCTGCAGGCATTGATTTCGCTGGCCCACTCCCGCGCGTCCGTCCACGATGTGGAAGTCCGCACCATCGTGGTACTCGACTCGTGCTCTGACAACTCCGCGACGATCGCAGCGGAATGGGCAGGACATGCCGGTGAGAGCTCGGTGATATCGGTCGACTTCCGCAATGTCGGGTCCAGTCGCGCGGCAGGCTTCAGAGCCGCCGAAGAACGCTACTCCGGGCTGAGCGGAACGAACCTGCACGAAACCTGGTACGCGACGACCGACGCCGACAGTACGGTCCGTCCCGACTGGTTGGCCTCACATCTACGACATGCGCAGCTCGGTGCCCAGGCCGTCGCGGGCACGGTGCGCGTCGATCTCGACTCCGCCACCCCTGGCCTCGAACGTGCCTACCGATCCAAGTACCGCAACCATGCCGGGCACCGCCACGTGCACGGGGCGAACCTCGCTCTCCGCGCGGACGTCTATCGCG
This sequence comes from Rhodococcus sp. 1168, assembly GCF_002091955.1. GTDB lineage: Bacteria > Actinomycetota > Actinomycetes > Mycobacteriales > Mycobacteriaceae > Rhodococcoides. The sequence goes on from NZ_MKKY01000083.1 coordinate 22,000, forward strand.
CCGTCGGCGGGTTCGGGTCGTTGACGACCGGAGAGGACGTGGATCTGATTCGCCGGGTGGAGAGCAACTCGATCCCGGTGCTGTACGCATGCGACTCCCCGGTATCGACGTCGAATCGGCGGGACGGCCGTGCACCCGATGGATTCGCCGGGCATCTCCGCACCCTCGAAGCGGCGTTGACGCAGTGACAATCGACATTGGGTCGCGCCTACGTCAGTGGGTTGTCGATGAAGCCGCCGACCTGCCGCTGCCCGGCGCAGGCAACACCGATGCGCGGTGGCAAGCCTTGGCGATGCTGAGCCGAGAGAACACCGTGCTCGGACGCCTCGCCGAGGGGCACGCGGATGCCATCGCCATCCTCGCCGAACTCGATGGCCCGAAGCCCGAGCGTGAGCAGATCTGGGGTGTCTGGGCAGCGGAGCCGCCCACCCCGGTACTCCAGGCCGTTCAGAGCCAGGGTGGTTGGAAGCTCACCGGAGTGAAACCGTGGTGCTCGGGTGCGCACATCTGTACCGATGCCCTGGTGACCGCGAAGGTCGGCGACCGATCGCAGATGTTCGCAGTGGATCTGACGCAGAACTGGTGCGCACCGATCCCACACACATGGCATGCCGTCGGCATGGCAGGAAGCGACTCGGGATCCGTGCGTTTCGACGGTGCCTCGGCGGTCCCCGTCGGTGAAGCCGGCGCCTACATCGAACGGCCGGGTTTTTGGCACGGTGCCATCGGCGTCGCATCGTGCTGGTTCGGTAGTGCATGTGCGGTGGCCGACACCCTGCACGTGGCCGCTCGTTCCGGCGGTGATGCTCACAAGAACGCGCATCTGGGCGCGGTCGCAGCCGCACTAGGTGCCGCTTCGAGCGCGTTGACGACCGCTGCTGCCGAAATAGATTCCGATCCAATGGATTCCGATGGACAGGGTCGAATTCGCGCCAGAGTAGTACGGGCCATCGTCGAGAGCTCCGCCAGCGAATGCATCGATCGAGTAGGCCGGGCATTGGGGGCAGGCCCCCTGTGCGCCGACGCGGTACACGCCCAGCGGGTCGCGGATCTGAGCGTGTATCTGCGGCAGAGCCACGCCGAGCGCGATCTGGCAGCATTGGGTGAAGACATTGCGAAGGAGGACTATCCGTGGTGAGCGGCCGAGAAGACATCACCCACTCGTTCGACGCAGAATCCGACTCGGGGACTCCCGAGTCGGATTGGCGAGCATGGGATCGCAACTTCCCTCCCCTCGATCTCACGCGATGCAGCAAATTGATCGTCGTCGCACCGCACCCCGACGACGAGGTGCTCGGCGTCGGCGGACTGATGTCCATGGCTGCCGCAGCCGGAATCGAAGTGACCGTAGTTGCCGTCACCGATGGTGGTGCCTCACATCCCGGTTCGCCGACGCTCTCGCCCGCCGATCTCGTGTCCGAGCGCCCCCGCGAGTCGGAACGGGCTGTGGCACGACTGGGGGTACGCAACGATCCGATCCGCCTGGGGTTCGAAGACGGCGCTGTTGCCGAGCACGAGGACGAACTCGCGCATGTATTGACCGACTCGTTGCACGGCGGCCCGGGAACCTGGTGCCTGACGACATGGCGCGGAGATGGCCATCCGGACCACGAGGCCACCGCCCGCGCCTGCATCACTGCAGCCTCGCGTACCGGTATCGCGATCCTCGAATACCCGATCTGGATGTGGCACTGGGCCTACCCTGATCATCCCGACGTACCGTGGAGCCGGGCGTTCGAGGTCGATCTCGACACGAATGCACGAAAGGCCAAAGAGGCTGCGGTTCAAGAGTTTCAGACGCAAATCGTCCCACTGTCGGAGCATCCGGCCGACCGGGCGGTGCTGCCTGCCTTTGCGCTGGAACGCCTGCTGCGTCCTCGTGAAGTGATCTTCGGATGACACTGCACAGCGACTACTTCGATGCCGTTTACGCAGAAGGCACGGACCCATTCAGGTTGCGCGCCAACTGGTACGAAGAGAGAAAGTACTCGATCACCGTCGCCGCCCTCCCCCGGCCGCAATACCGTCGCGGCCTCGAACCCGGTTGCTCGGTTGGGGTTCTGACCGAGAAGCTGAGCGCGCGGTGCGGGACGCTCATCTCGACCGACATCGTCGATTCCGTGCTGGATACCGCCCGCGCCGCCGTCGACAATGCGACAGTGGACTTCGTGAAGTGGTCATTGACCGACGACTGGAGTGAGGTAGCCGGTGAGGAGCCGTTCGACCTCATCGTGCTCAGCGAGGTGGGGTACTACCTCGACGAGTCCGACCTTCGGCTGGCAGTCGATGCTGCCACGGCGCATCTAGAACCAGGCGGCACTCTTCTCGCAGTGCATTGGCGTCATCACGTATCGGACTACCCTCTGACGGGAGATCGCGTTCACGCGGTGATCGGCGAGAACGCCGAGCTCGAGCGGTTGGGGGGCTACATGGACGAGGACTTCGTGTTGGACGTCTTCACCACCACACGGGGCGACGCGGTGCAGTCGGTAGCAAGACGTGAGGGATTGGTATGAACGGAGACACCACGACCAGGAGTTTCGACGGCGGGGGCCTCGAGTCGATTCTCGGGCCAGGAAGCCTTCACATCGATTTCGTGCCGCTCGTCGACCTGTTGACCTCCGAGGTCATCGGACACGAAGCTATCGTCGGCGGCCCCGAGGGCTCCGCATTCGGTGATCCGACCGCACTCGCCTCGGCCGCCCGTGCGATGAACATGACGGTCGATCTCGACCTGGTTCGCTGGGAAGGCGCCGTCGGTCGTATTGCCGACTCCGATGCTTTGAAGGCCGTTCCACTGTTCATCGCCATCGACCCCGACTCGCTTCCCCACCTCCCTGACCGCGCCCAGGCAGGTTCGGGCATCGCAGTCCTACAACTCGACGAGACCTCCCTCATCCGCCGGCCTGCACAGCTCCTACGTGCCGTAGCGGATGTTCGACGCCTCGGCTGGGCCATCGCCGTCGATCACCTCGGAGTCCGACCGGAGTCCCTGGCTCTGCTGCCCCTCCTCGAGCCTGATGTAGTCAAGCTGGATCGCTCCTTGATCACCCAGAAACCGAGCCTGTTCACCGCCCGCGTCGTCAATGCCGTTGCGGCGTACACCGAACGAACCGGTGCCATCGTCATGGCCGAGGGTATCGACAGCGCGGAAACCGTGCACATCGCAATCGCACTGGGTGCACGCGTCGGGCAGGGCCGCTACTTCACCGAACAGAATCGGTCACCGGTCGAGCCGTCGGAGAAGCTGTCTCCGTTGAACTTCGGCACCTCCCCGGAACGCGGATCGATGCCACGGTCCTCGCCGTACCAACTTGCCGCCGCAGGTCGTGACAGCAAGCCGTCGACCAAACGTCTACTCGTCGAAATGAGCAAAGGGCTCGAATCCATTGCGAGCCAATCCCTGCAAACCGCAGTGATCCTCGGTGCGTTCGAGAAGCGCGAACACTTCACCTCGCTCACCGCGCGTCGATGGGAAGTGATGGCAACTCAGGCAGCACTGGTCGGCGCGCTCGCCCTCGGCATGGGCACTGAACCGGCACCGAAGGTACGCGGAGCCGATTTGGAGCCAGGCGATCCGGTGTGCGAGGAGTGGGTAGTGGTGGTTCTGTCACCGCATTTCTCGGCGGTTCTTGCCGCGAAAGATCTCGGTGACACCGGCGCGGACATGGATCGCAGGTTTTCCTACGTACTCAGTCACGACCCACAACTGACCGTCGACTGTGCGCGCAGCCTGCTTTCACGCCTACCCGTGGAAAGAACCGGGCTCTAGCTACTGAGCCTTGGCATTCGTCTCGACATCGGCGACCACACGGTTGGCGATATCGGCGAGCTTCGTGTTCGTCTCCTGCGACAGTTTCGACAGCAACGCGAATGCCTCTTGCGCGCTGAGCTTGTACCTCTCCATGAGCATGCCTTTGGCCTGCCCGATGATGTCGCGGCTGGTCAGGGCGGCACGAATCTGCTGTTCCTCACGGGCAGTGGAAAATGCTATTGCGGCGTGCGCGGCGAACAACGAACCGATCGACTCCGCGTCCACCCCGAACGCATGCACCCGCGACGAGTGGAGGTTGAGCGCACCGAAGTTGTACCCCTCCACGTAGAGCTGAAAGCAGATCATGGATTTGACACCGAGCGCGGAAGCCGCGTCGGCGAAACGAGGCCATCGGGAGTCGGCATCCATATCGTCGATCCGAATAGTGCGCTGTTCGATGGCTGACTCCAGGCAGGGGCCTTCGCCCAACTGCTCCTGAAGGGAATCACACGCGGCCGCGACGTCACCGGACAAGGCAGCGCTGTACACGAACTTGCCCTGCAGAACCGTGGTGATGCTGGCGTATTCGGCAGCAGGCACGTTCACCACTGCGGATTCGGTGATCGCAGCCAGGGTCTTGTCCGGATCATTGTGCTGCCGACGCAAATCACGCGCTACCGCGGCCAGTCGATGGCTCAGATCCAAATCGAACGGCATCCGCGTCGGTAACTCTGTATTGAGAACCTGCTCACTGATGGGAATCACCTCCGCGAACACCGATCGACTTTCGACCGGCCAAAAACAGAATCCTAGCGCCCGACCCGCCGCGCGCTACCAGCGATGAGCTGATTCGGTGAACCGTAACGGCAGCCGGGCAGTTCGATAACCGGCACTCATTCGACGCGGTTACCCTGCTCGTCCCAATGTTCGGCAACTTTCTTCGACGGCTGCACCCGTGGCGGTTCACCGGGCATCTTGGGGTAGTCGGGCGGAAAATTGAGCTCACCACCAGGCAGGGTCTCCCACAGCTCCAAAAGAGGCTCGAGCGAGTACGCCTGGGAATCCATGTCCTCCCACGGGTCCCCGTCCTCCAGGTGTCCCAGGACGGTCGTGATGTTGTAGTCACGAGGATCGGTGACGGCTGCCAACTGCGACCAGGTCAAAGGTGTACTCACCGGCGCTCCCGGACGAGCCCGAAGACTCCACGCGCTCGCGATGGTTCGGTCTCGATTGTTCTGGTTGTAGTCGAGGAAGATGCGCTCGCCGCGTTCCTCTTTCCACCATCTTGTCGTCACACCCTCGTCACGCCGTTCCAGCTCGCGACCTAGTCCGATAGCGGCATGTCGTACCTGCTCGAACGTGTACTCCGGCCGAATGCGGACGTAGATATGGATCCCCCGGTTACCACTTGTCTTCGGATACCCACGAAGACCGAGTTCGGCCAACAGCTCGCGAGTCACCTCCGCCACCCGCTGTGCATCGGCGAAGGTCGTACCAGGCTGCAAATCCAGATCGAGCCGAATTTCGTCGGGGTGGTCCAGGTCCGGCTTTCGCACCGGCCATGGATGAAATGTCAGCGTGCCCATCTGCCCGGCCCACACCAGCGCAGCTGATTCATTCGGACACAATTCGTCTGCCGTACGGCCACTCGGGAAAGTGACCTTCACTGTCTCGATCCATTCGGGCGAGCCTTTGGGCAGTCGCTTCTGGTAGAAGCCGTCACCCTCCTTGTCCTGCGGCCCGAGCGCAAGCCTCATGCCCTCACGAAAGCCGTCGGGCCACCGTTCCATGGCAATCGGCCGAGCGCCGACGGCCCGCAGAAGCGGCTCACCGACCGCCGCGAAGTACTTGCACACCGCCAACTTGGTGATCGCCGGAGTCCGGTCGGTTGCCTCGTAGATGACGCGGTCGGGGCTCGACACCCGTACTTCACGTCCACCCGCATCCACGAACGCAGGGGGCGTCTTCGCGGCCATCTCAGTAACCTCCCGCGATGACATCGGCAACGTCGTACCGCACCGGGACCTCCAACTGCTCGTACGTGCACGAGAGAGGGTCCCGGTCCGGTCTCCACCGAAGGAATCTCGCCGCATGCCGAAGCCGCTCACCCTCCATCTGGTCGTAGGCAACTTCGACGACGCGTTCTATTCGAAGCGGCACCCAGCTCCGATCCTTGTTCGACGTCCATCTGTTCGCCTGCGCGTCGGAGACGACATCCTCCCCTACGCGCAGCGGCGCGAGCTCGTCGAGCAATTCCACCCGTCGCTTGTCGGTGAACGCCGAAGCACCACCGATCATCCGAAGCTGATCGCCGTCGTACAAGCCGAGCAGTAGCGAGCCAATTCCCTTACCCGACTTGTGAACTCGATATCCGACGAGAGCGCAGTCTGCCGTACGCGCATGCTTGATCTTGATCATCTCTCGCTTGTTCGGCAAATACAGGCCGTCGAGCTTCTTGGCGACGACACCGTCGAGGCCGGCACCCTCGAATCGTTCGAACCAATCCTCGGCAGTGGCCGCATCGTCGGTGGCACTGGTGACCTGGCATTGGGTGCCACCCACGACGGACTCGAGAAGCTGTGCGCGACGGCTGCGAAACGGCTCACCCGTCATATCCGTCGAGCCGAGCGCCAAAAGGTCGAACCCCACGAACATCGACGGCGTCTTCTCCGCCAGCATTTTTACTCGACTGTCGGCCGGGTGAATTCTCTCCGACAGTGCATCCCAGTCGAGTCGAGTCCGACCGTCGATCTCACGCGGCACCACGATCTCGCCGTCGACGACGATCCGATCGGGCAGTTCGCGGCGCACTGCGTCGACCAACTCTGGGAAATATCTCGCGAGATCCTTGCCGCCTCGTGAGCCGAGAACTACCTCGTCCCTGTCGCGGAAGATGATGGAGCGGAAGCCGTCCCACTTCGGCTCGTACGACCATTCGGCGTCCCCCTCTTCAGGCTGTTTGGGCACCGCCTTGGCCGCCTTGGCGAGCATCGGCTGGAGAGGCCATGCGAGAGGTAGTTCCACCTGGTCGATCTTGCCTCATACCACCGACAATCACGTGGAAAAGATCGGCAGGGTGTCACTTCGCCGGGTCGTCGGATACTTTTACCGGACCGCGTTCGAAGTTCACTCGAAAGAATTCAGGATCCAAGAACATGACTTCGTCACACCGTTCACTTCGTGGCGTCGCCCGCCGTTACCTCGCGGTGTCGGCCGCCTTGGCGTGTGCAACGTTGATCGTTGCGAGCTGTAGCTCCGAAATCACTCCTCGGGCGATTCCGGCCGCCGACGCCGGTCCGAATCCCACGACAGCAACGACATCGAGGCCCCCTCCCGCTCAGGAAGACATCGACATCGACATCGACGTAGAGATCGGCGAGTGCGTCGAACTCGGTGGCACATTCGACGATGCCGACATCGACAACGCGACGTGCGGCAGCCCCTCGTCCAACTACAAGGTGATCGCGAAAGCGCCTTCCGGTGACGAGTGCATCAGCGACGCCGACCAGTACTACTACGAAACCTTACGAGGCGTCGAACAGGGGGCACTGTGCCTCGACGTCGACTGGGCGGTCGGTGGGTGCATGGAGGTCTCCGGTGACGACCCTGTTCGAGCCGACTGCGCGAGTCCCGGCACAGAGACGGTCCGAGTCGTCGAAATCTTGCCCGGCACTACCGAGGTGAACGACTGCTCGGATCCCGCCACCAGCGGCTACGCCTACGATGAGCGCAACTTCATCGTCTGCGTCGAGGATCTTTAGCTCGAATTGCGCGTGTCGCGAGCAGCGATCAGTGCCAGACTTCGCACGTGAGCGCTGAAGCGTCGGTTCCACTGGCGTCCTCGCGGGGACGTTGGATCGTCGCCGCCACCGTCCTCGGTTCCTCGCTGGCGATGCTCGACGGCACCGTAGTCAACGTCGCCCTGCCGGACATCGCTCGGGATCTCGAATCCGGTGTCTCCGGGCTGCAATGGACGATCAGTGGATACACGCTGACTCTCGCGTCGCTCATTCTGTTGGGCGGCGCACTGGGCGATCGGCTCGGCCGTCGAAAGGTGTTTCTGTGGGGCACCGTCTGGTTCGCGCTCGCGTCGATTCTGTGCGGACTCGCCCCGAACATCGAGGTGCTGATCGCTGCCCGGCTCGTCCAGGGTGTCGGCGCCGCGCTACTGACTCCGGGCAGTCTTGCTCTCATCTCGGCCTCGATTCACTCCGACGATCGCGGTGCCGCAATCGGTCTGTGGTCCGGGCTCGGCGGCGTCGCATCGGCCGTCGGCCCACTGCTCGGTGGGTGGCTCGTCGAAATTGCCGGATGGCGTTCGGTGTTCATGCTCAACATTCCGCTGGCCATCGTCGTCGTATGGGTCGCGCGCAAGCACGTGCCGGAAAGCAGCGACCCGAATGCACACGGTCGGCTCGACCTCCCCGGCGCCGCCGTCGTCGCGCTCGCACTCGGGCTACTCACCTTCGGGTTCATCGAATCGTTGTGGATCTTCGTCGGCCTCGGCGTCGTGGCACTCGCAGTTTTCGTCGTCATCGAGCTGCGAACCAAGAACCCACTGGTTCCGCCGTCACTGTTCGCTTCCAGACTTTTTCTCGCGGCCAACCTCGTCACGTTGGCTGTCTACGCGGCGCTGGGGGGAGTGTTCTTCCTGCTGATACTGCAATTACAACTGGCGTTGAACTACTCACCGATCGCAGCCGGTGTCGCAACATTGCCGATCACCATTCTCATGCTGACCCTCTCTTCTCGCACCGGCCGCCTGGCCCAGCGCATCGGTCCGCGGATGCCGATGACGATCGGGCCACTCGTCGCAGCGGTCGGCCTGCTACTGATGCTCCGCATCGAACCAGGCTCGACCTATCTCCTCCAAGTCTTCCCCGCCGTCCTGGTGTTCGGTCTCGGGCTGTCGTTGCTCGTCGCGCCACTGACTGGCGCTGTACTCGGCGCCGTCTCCTCCGATCGGGCCGGTACCGCCTCCGGGGTCAACAATGCCCTCGCGCGAACCAGCCAACTGTTGGCCGTCGCCGCACTGCCCGGGCTCGCCGGTATCTCGGGTGTGGACTACGACAACCCCGCCGTATTCTCCGCCGGTTTTCATACCGCAATGATCATCTGCGCTGGCCTACTCGTCCTCGGGGCGATCGTCGCGGCGGCGATGATCAGGGGCGAGCGTCGCGCCGATCCCGAATCCGTCGACTGCCTCCCACATTGCGACGTGTCGTCCCCGGCGGTGACTCCGCGACAGCAGGTTTAGGCTTGCCCTTGGATAACAGCCCCCTATCCACGCAAACAGGTCAGGAGTGTCATGTCGACCCCGCAGGATTATTCGGACAAACAGTCACCGGACGTCAAGCCGCGTAGCCGAGACGTCACGGACGGTTTGGAGAAGACCGCTGCGCGCGGCATGCTTCGAGCCGTCGGGATGGGTGACAAGGACTGGGGTAAATCTCAGATCGGCGTCGCGTCGTCGTGGAACGAGATCACCCCGTGCAACCTCTCGCTCGAGCGCCTCGCCAAAGCCGTGAAGGTCGGCGTCCACGCCGCCGGCGGCTTTCCGCTCGAATTCGGCACCATCTCGGTGTCCGACGGCATCTCCATGGGGCATGAAGGCATGCACTTCTCGCTGGTATCCCGCGAGGTGATCGCCGACAGCGTCGAGACCGTCGTCAGCGCGGAGCGACTCGATGGATCGGTACTTCTCGCCGGTTGCGACAAATCACTGCCCGGCATGCTGATGGCGGCCGCAAGACTGGACCTTGCCAGCGTCTTCCTCTACGCCGGTTCCACGCTGCCCGGCTTCGCAACGCTGTCCGACGGCAGCGAGCACCAGGTCACCATCATCGACGCGTTCGAAGCCGTCGGTGCCTGCTCACGCGGACTGATGTCGCGCGCTGATGTCGACACCATCGAACGCGCAATCTGCCCCGGCGAAGGTGCCTGCGGCGGCATGTACACCGCCAACACGATGGCCAGTGCCGCAGAAGCCATGGGCATGTCCCTGCCGGGCAGCGCATCCCCGCCCGCGCCGGACCGTCGCCGCGACGGCTTCGCCCACGCAAGCGGTGAAGCCGTCGTCGAACTCCTCCGACGCGGAATCACCTCACGCGACATCATGACCAAGGAAGCATTCGAGAACGCGATCGCTGTCGTCATGGCCTTCGGCGGATCGACCAACGCCGTGCTGCACCTACTTGCCATCGCCCACGAAGCAGAAGTCGAACTCACCCTCGACGACTTCGTCCGAGTCGGTGCCAAAGTTCCACACCTCGCCGACGTCAAGCCGTTCGGCGAGCACGTCATGACCGATGTCGACGCCATCGGTGGCGTCCCAGTGGTCATGAAAGCACTGCTCGACGCGGGGCTCATGCACGGCGACTGCCTCACCGTCACCGGAAAGACCGTGGCCGAGAACCTCGCTCACATCGCACCCCCGGACCCCGACGGAAAGGTGCTGCGCGCACTCGACAAGCCCATCCATCCGACCGGCGGCATCACCATCCTCAAGGGCTCCCTCGCCCCCGGGGGCGCCGTCGTCAAATCCGCCGGATTCGATTCCGACGTATTCACCGGCACTGCAAGGGTTTTCGAACGTGAACGCGCCGCAATGGACGCCCTCGAAGACGGCACCATCGCCGCAGGTGACGTCGTCGTCATCCGCTACGAAGGCCCCAAGGGCGGCCCAGGTATGCGCGAAATGCTCGCCATCACCGGCGCCATCAAGGGCGCTGGCCTCGGCAAAGACGTCCTGCTGCTCACCGACGGCCGCTTCTCCGGAGGCACCACAGGCCTCTGCGTCGGCCACGTCGCACCCGAAGCCGTCGACGGCGGCCCAGTGGCCTTCGTACGCGACGGCGACCAGATTCGCCTCGACGTCGGGAAAGGCACCTTGGACCTGCTCGTCGACGAAGAAGAGCTCGAAAAGCGCAAGGAGGGTTGGGCGCCACTACCTCCCCGGTACACGCGCGGTGTGCTGGCGAAGTACGCCAAACTCGTCGGCTCGGCATCCCAGGGTGCCGTCCTGATCTAGTTTCTCGCGCCGGCCGGCGGGTTCGTCGGCCGGCGGGTTGCGGCGGCCGGCGGGTTGCGGCGGCCGGCGGGTTGCGGCGGCCACCCGATCGCTTGAATGGCCACCCCAAGCCAACTGATCGTATGAATGTGCCATTGAAGCAGTGGCGGCGAAACACAAATGGGCCATCGCAACAGTCGAAACCGTCGCGATGGCCCACTCGGGCAAAACGGGTGCGCTAGGGAATCGGGCTGAACCCGGTTCCTACTGCATTTCCTGCGCTGATGTGACGAAGAATCGCATCCATATTGGTGCCGACCTCGGGTCCGAAGCAGGCGACACCGAGGTAGGCGTTGACCATGCCGACCAGCGTTGTACCCACGACGACCGGACTTCCCGAATCACCTTCGACGACGCACAGCTGCGACCAGGTTTCCTGGGACTGCAGGATGTCTCCGTACGCGATACCGCACGTGTTGCCGGTGGTGCGGCCCTCTTTGCAGACGATGTTGGGGAACGCCGTCGGAGGCCCGACACGGGTGATGGTGACGTTGCCGATGTGGTTGACCGGGATGACCTTCGCGCGATCGAACTCGATGACGGCGTAGTCGTATTCCGGGTTCGAGAACGCGATATGCCCTACGACTCCGGCGTCGGTGTTGGCCTCGGCCGTGATTGTTGCGCCCGCTCCACCGCAGTGACCAGCGGTAATGCCGACCAGGCGACCTGCTGCGTCGTTACCGATCGTGGTGAGCGTGCACTCGGCAGCGTTACCCACGATGATTCCGGAGCCCCCTCCCAGAACCGCCGGAGCTGCAGCAGATGCGGTACCTACCCCGACACTGGCTGCAACGGCGGCGGCCGCGACGACGACCAGCATGAACTTCTTCAACAATGTATTCCCTCTCCAGCGGTGTCCGCAGACACTAGCAATAAGAAGCACCGATGGACGAGTGCGTGGGAAAATTCGTTCTTACTCCGCATCCTTCTGCTCCAGCGCAGCCAGCGTCGATCGTGCCACCTCGAGTTGCTGGCTCAGTTCTGCCACGCGTTGTGCTGCTTCCTCGCGTGCATGTGAAATAACGGCTTCGACGGCGTCGCGGACCGCGTCGTCGCCCAGTTCACGGACGGCACGCGAGACCGACTCCGGCGACACCGGCTGCGCCTTGCCCGGGCGACGAGCACCGTGCGTGACCGTCACCGACCAGTCGTTGTCCGGGCCGGCATGGATGGTGACGCTGAGGCTGTCGGGGCCCTTCTTGCCCTTGCGCGCTGCAGGTGGCTTCGGAGCCGCGACGGGTCGCGACGGCGCTGGTGTCGGTGTCGTTGTCGGCTTCACAGCAGCAGCCTTGACCGGTTTGGGGGGTGCGACAGGTTCGGTCCACTCGGCTATCTCGACCTTCACCGGGGCAGGTTCGGTGGCCGGGGGCGTCGCCTTGGTGGCCCCTGACGTCGGGTTGCGCGTCATCCGCAGTTCCTCGGCCTCGAACGGAAGCTCGTCGTTGACGCCCTTTGGCGAGATGGTGACGGTGTTGCCGTCGACGGACACGACCTTGGCCGAGGTACCTTCGGGGAGTCCGAGGCTCGGCGTTGCCTCGACAAGGTACACGGTGGCGCGCCGTCCCTCGGCGACTGCGGCGGCAAGGCTCTCCAGGTTTTCGGGCGTGAGTGCGTCGGTCTTCGGCGATCGTCTACGCGGTGGCATCCAAGCAGCCTCTCTCGAAAGTGTTTGCGAATACTGTCCCACAAACTCGGGCAGTACTGCACCGGGCCGGGAAGTCGTCGGCCATTCTTGCGCACTGCTCGGGCTGGGGTGACGTCGGGCGCGGGGTCGCGGGATCGGAAACCCCCTGATCGACCAGCGCTTCCGAGTAGCCTGACTTTCGTACCTGTAACGAGGTGCGGAACAGGAGTATTTCGGTGGACCACGTCGAATCGCGAATACAGAAGTCACACGACGTTCAGCAGGTCTACCTCTTGGACGCTGCCTCGACACTCGAGGTGCAAGCGTTGAACCAGTGGATCGATGCGACGACACAGGAAGGCGCCCGACGTACACCGTCGGTCGTTCTGTCAGGAGAGGCATCGCAGCAAGTCGCGGACACCGTCCGCGGCATCGCCGGAGACCCACTTCTCGTGCCGCTGAGAGTGACGCTGACAGAGAAGAAACGTCGAGGGATCCTGTACCGGACATTCGCACCGCGCGGAAACTCCATGCCCACCAAGGCGTGGCAGCGATGGGTCACCGCTGACGACCCTGATCATTCGGCCGTCTTGGTCGGCGAGCCCGCCACGCTCAGCGAGTTGCAGGCAAGGTTCGATCGAGTAGGCGGAACCTCGCTGTCCTCCTTCATTCGCAGGCAGGCCAGCCTCACGCTGGATCGAGCCGAACTCGACGTGATCGGTTCCGAGTACAAAATCCCGCGCTTCGTCGTCGAGGACATGACCGAGCAGAAGAAGTTCCACGACGGGATGAAAGAACTCGCCGAAAGGGTCGGCGAAAACCTTACCGACGTCGAGCGCCGTGTCCACGGGATCCTGGACGAAATGGTCGCCACCGAGACACGGCGGGCGGTGGAAATGTGGGGGACGCTCGGCGCATACTTCTCGCGGGCATATCGCGTCGACGTCGATCGAACGAAGTTGCAGAAAGTCCGCGAGCTCAACAAGAACTATCCGCTGGTCTTCCTCCCGAACCATCGTTCCTATCTCGATCCTCTGGTCCTTCGACCCGCGCTGCTCGCCGAGGGACTCCCGCTCAATCACGTGATGGGCGGAATCAACGTCGGATTCTGGCCACTGGGCCCGATCGCCAAACGTAGTGGCGTGGTGCTCATCCAACGTAAGTTCTCCGACGAAATCTACAAGTGGACGCTGCGTCAGTACATGAGTTTTCTGCTGAGCAAGCGATTCAACCTGGAGTGGTACATCGAAGGCGGACGCAGCCGGACGGGCAAATTGCGGCCGCCGCGGTTCGGGTTGCTCACCTACCTCGTCGACGCACTCGAGAACAGCGACGCCGAGGATGTGTATCTGGTTCCGACCTCGATTACCTACGACCGCTTGCACGAGGTCGGTGCCATGGCCGCGGAATCGCATGGAGCGAAGAAGCAGGCCGAAGGAATCCGAATGATGCTCGGATATATTCGCGCGCAGGGCAAACTACGCGGAAACGTGTACCTGACGTTCGGCGAGCCGATCTCTGTCCGGTCCATCGTCGATGCCAGCGAGGACAAGCGTGTCGCGGTCCAGCGGATCGCCATCAACGTCGCACACGCCATCAACAATTCGACGCCGGTCACCCCGGCGGCACTGGTGACGATGGCACTACTCGGAATCGAAGACCGAGCTTTGAACGTGCACGAGATGTGGGCCATCATCGCCCCCCTCGCGTCGTACATCCACCGGCGCGGGTTACCCACCGCAGGTAACGTCGATATCAGTGAGGTCGATGTGGTCCGCGCGGCTGTCGTCGCGCAGGTCGCGGCGGGTGTCGTCAGGAGGTTCGACGACGGCCCGGAGCCTGTGTTCTACCTTGCCCAGGACAAACATCTGGTTGCAGCATTCTTCCGCAACAACGCAATTCACTATTTCGTGATGCGGGCGATCGGCGAACTCGTCGTCTTGCCCGATCAGGGGCAAACTACGGCATCGACGCCGGAGTCGATGTGGGCGGCTGCCCTCGCACTGCGAGACCTGCTGAAGTTCGAATTCTTCTTCGGTGACAAGAAAGAGTTCGGCAAACGCCTCGAGACCGAAGTCGAACTCATCGATCCGAATTGGCGGGCCACCCTGTTCGACCCTGATTACGCAGTGCAACAACTACAATTACAGGACTTGCACCTCGCGCACCGCGTTCTGCAGCCGATCATGGAGGCGTATCAGGTCGTTGCCGATCAGTTGATGTTGCTGCCAGTGGATGCGGAGTTCGACAAGGCGGTCTTCGTCGCCCAATGCTTGGGTGCCGCTCAGACCCGCCGACTGCGACAGCAACTCGACCACAGTGAGTCCATTTCCGGTGAATTGTTCGACACCGCTCTGCAATTGGCCGAGAACCGCAACCTCATAGATCCCGCCGGTGAAGATGTGGCGCAGTGCCGACGCGACTTCGCCCGGGAGATCAACGAATGGGCACGCAAAGCCAGGTTGATTCGCGACATGGCTCGTCGACAGTTGAACGAGGTCGACCCGATCAACTCACCGGACGGCTCACCGTGCGGTGACACCCCGAACAGCGTCGAACCTGGAGACGAGGGCTGATGATTCAGCTGGCCGATCAGTTGACAGCTATCGCTGAGGCGCCCCCGGGACCGGACACTGCAGCGTTCTTCGATCTCGACGGCACCTTGATCAACGGCTTTTCTGCCAAAGCCGTGTTCCTGGAACGACTGAAGACGCTCGATGTGACAGTGCGTGAACTGTGGGAAATCTCGAGTGCGGTCGTCGAAATGCGAATGCGGAACTCCCCCGTCGACAATTTGATGGGCAAGGCCGTCAAGGGCCTGGAAGGTCGCCTCGAAGAAGACCTGATGGAGCAGGCATACACGTTGTTCCGCAACGAGATTGCGCCGATGATCTACCCGCAGGCTCGCATTCTCGTCGAAGCACACCGGCATGCAGGCCATCGGCTGATCATCGCGACGTCGGCGACTCCGTACCAGGCGATCCCGGTACGAGAAGACATGATGTTCGACGAGTTGTTGTGCACGACGCCCGTCGTGACCGACGGGGTTCTGACCGGTGAGCTGGTCGGAAATTCGTTGTGGGGACCGAGAAAAGCCAAAGCTGTCACCGACTACGCCGAGCGCGAGAACCTCGATCTCGCCGAGTGCTTCGTCTACTCGAACGGCGGCGAGGACGTCCCGATGCTGCTCGAAGCCGGACGGCCGGTCGCGTTGAACCCTGACGCCGAGCTCGACCGTTATGCAAAGAAGGCGGGGTGGCCGATATTGCACCTCGAAAACCCTAGACGTGGAACCGATCTCACATCGGCAGTTCGCAGCACCGCTGCGATGGGGGCAGTGATCGCCAGCGCCGGCATCGGCATCGGGCTCGGCATCCTCACGCGCAGTCGGCGGACCGGCGCCAACATCACCTCCACCGTCGCACCGGACATCGCCTTGACGCTTGCCGGCATCAAGCTCGACGTCACCGGCACCGAGAACGCCTGGTCCGCGCGGCCCGCAGTGTTCATGTTCAATCATCAAAGCGCGGCCGATTCACTGATCGTCACCTCGATTCTGCGCCGGGACATCACCGCCGTCGCCAAGCGCGAACTCGAGCGCGATCCCCGGTTTGCCCTGCTCGGAATGATTTTCGACGTCGCCTACATCGATCGAGGCGATCCGGCCAAGGCGCGTGAAGCGCTGCTCCCCGCCATCGAGAAATTGCATTCGGGTATCTCGGTCGCGATCGCGCCCGAGGGCACTCGCATGCCCACCTCGAGATTGGGACGCTTCAAGAAGGGTGGCTTCCATCTGGCGATGCAGGCCGAGGTTCCGATCGTTCCCATCGTCATCCACAACGCCGGTGACGTGATGTGGAAGAAGGACTTCACGGCGCACTCCGGTACCGTCAAGGTGACCGTCGGCGAACCGATTCCGACCACGGGCTGGGACCCGGACAAGCTCGACTCCTACATCGACGAGGTTCGATCGTATTTCGACAGAACGCTGGGATATGACTGAAAATCAGATCAGTTCGCTTGTGCAGACCGAGATCGAGAAGACTCTTCTCGGTGGCGAGCGGAAGTACACGCGATCCGATATCGCCGAAAAGTCGGGCCTTCCGCTCGAGCGGGTGGTGCAGTTGTGGATCGCGATGGGTTTTCCCGTCCACACCGACCCCTCCGCGGTCGTGTACACCGATGCCGATCTCGATGCGTTGCGACTGATCACGACCCTCACCGAGCAGAAAGTGATCAAGCCGGAGATGGAGGTCGCCATCGCGCGCACTCTCGGGCAGTCGATGTCCAGGCTCGCTGAATGGCAAGTGGCCGTGGTGAATTCCCACATTCTCGACCGAATCACCATTCATTCCGACGGCGAGGATCCCACCGACCTCGACGTGATCAGACGTGACGCAAGATCCATTGCAGCTCAAACGGTTCCCACCCTGGAAGCTCTGCAGTCCTACACCTGGCGCCGACATCTGGCTGCCACTGCTGGCAGGTCCGTCACCGGCCCGACCGAGGAAACCTCCGGCCGCATCCTCGCCGTCGGATTCGCGGACATGGTCGGTTACACCAGCCTGACCCGACGCCTCGGTATCGACGAATTGACGACACTGCTCGAAGAGTTCGAGTCCATCGCCACGGACATCGTTGCCCGTGGCCGCGGATCCGTCATCAAGAATGTCGGCGACGAGGTCATGTTCAGTGCGCAGAGCGCCGAGGATGCGGCGCACATCGCACTCGATCTCCAGCATGCGTTCGACGCGCACGAGGACATGCCGGAACTCCGTATCGGTCTGGCGTGGGGATCGGTGCTCGCCCGGTACGGCGACCTGTACGGCTCGGTGGTCAACATAGCTGCCAGATTGACCAGTTCGGCACGTCCGGGAACCATTCTGGTGGACACCGCGATGACCGAGATGCTCGACGGCGACTCGGAGTTCCATCTCAAAGCCATCAGATCCCTGCGGGTGCGTGGTTTCCACAAACTCAAGCCGCATGCACTGCGCAGAAGCACGGACGATCAGCCGAAAGAAAGGTAGGCGTCCACGGGCGGATACCCTGGGGTCTGTCCGCACCACTCGCCAGTAACCAAGAGGAACAAAGATGATCGGCGCCGTCAGCGGCCTGTTGTATGCGATGTCACTGGTCGTCGGCGTATGGGTTGCCGTCAAACTTGTTTCGAACAGCCCGGTGCTGTTGAAGAACCGAGCAGATCGCGCGCTCTTCTGGACCATTTCAGCGACCGAGGTAGTGGTGCTCGCGCAGGCCATCATCGGATTTGTCGCGATGTTCACCAGTGATCGCGAGATTCATCGTCTCACCTTCGGCGCGTATCTGATCGGCTTGCTGCTGCTACTTCCGATCGGCACGTGGTGGTCGCTGGGCGATCGTTCTCGCGGCGGCACAGCAGTTCTGCTCGTCGCCGTCCTCACCCTCGCAGCCATGGTGCTGCGCCTGAGCCAGATATGGGCCGGATATGCCTGATACCTCCCAAGACGACAGCCTCAAACAGGCAACTCGTACCGGTTTCGGCCGCTTCCTCATTGCGGTCTATGCCGTCTTCGCGGTCGCGGCGACATCGAGATCTCTGGTCCAGCTGACAACGCGCTTCGACGAAGCCCCGTTCGCGTACATCTTGTCGGCGGTGGCAGCGGTGGTCTACATCATCGCGACCGTCGGGCTCGCCCGAGCAACCGAGGCCTCGCGACGGGTGGTGATGGTGTCCTGCATCATCGAGCTGGTCGGAGTGTTGGCCGTCGGCACCTTCAGCTACCTTCAGCCCGACGATTTCCCCGATGCGACCGTGTGGTCACACTTCGGGCAGGGATACGTATTCATCCCGGTGATTCTTCCGATTGCCGGCCTGTGGTGGCTGCGTCGCACCCGCAACGCTGGGGTCTAGGCGGGTAACGCGGCGAGGTTCGCCACCGACTTGGTGACATCGGAGCCCAAAGCCCGCGCGACGACACTGCCGACCGGCCCGAAGAGCACTCCCCCACCGAAGTAGGCTTCGAGCGTCAGTTTCGAGCCGCTCCGATGCTTGCGGACGTGGATGGTCAGCGAAATCTTGATGCCGCCTTTGCCGGTTCCCGACATCTCGATCAGCTTGGGCTCATCGAACTCGGTGAACGTCCAACGGATCGTGTTCTTGAAGCCTTTGACCTTGACGAGGGACTCCACCTCGGTGCCTTTGCCGAGCACTTTGGGGGGCGGAGCGCACCAGCCACCGTGAATTGTCATCCACTCGTCGAACCTGTCGAGCGCCGACGCTTTGTTCCATGCGCCTTGCGGATCTTCGGGCATCTCTACCGAGACGCTGATCTTTGCCATGCTTCGAGCTTGGCACAAGTGCCTCGCGGCGCCGCTGGCGACCGTTAGCCTGAGCGCATGGCGACGCTCGACATCGCAGGTCGGAAAGTCTCGGTAACAAATCTCGACAAGGTGCTGTTTCCGAGTACAGGCACCACCAAAAGCCAGGTCATCGAGTACTACACGAGCATTGCGCCGGCAATGCTCCCACACATCATCGGCCGACCGGTCACCCGGAAACGTTGGCCGAACGGCGTCGAACAGTCCTCGTTCTTCGAAAAGAATCTTGCGGCTTCCGCTCCGGACTGGCTCGATAGACGCGAGATCTCGCACTCCGATCGCGTCGTGACATACCCCCTTTTCTCAAACGCCGCCGATCTAGCGTGGCTCGGCCAGCAAGGCGCGATCGAGGCGCATGTTCCGCAATGGCGATTCGACGGGAAAGCACCCGGCCTTGCCACGAGGATGGTGTTCGACCTCGATCCCGGCGACGATGTCGATCTGGACCGATGCGCCGAGATCGCATGCGAGATTCGAGACATGATTTCCGAGATCGGATTCCGGGCGTTTCCCGTCACCAGCGGGAGCAAGGGGATACACCTCTATGTGCCATTGGAGAAGCCGCTGACGTCCTCTGGTGCGTCAACGGTCGCCAAGCGTGTGGCAACGTTGTTGGAGGATCGATCGCCTGATCGCGTGACGGCGACGATGGCGAAGGCCAAACGCACCGGCCGCGTATTCGTGGATTGGTCGCAGAACAACGGGAAGAAGACGACCGTTGCGCCGTACTCGCTTCGAGGTCGTGCTGAGCCGACCGTCGCGGCCCCGAGATCGTGGGAAGAACTCGAGTCGCGAGGGCTGAGGCAGCTACGTTTCGAGGAAGTCCTCGATCGTTACCGCCGCGACGGTGACCTACTCGCGGAGCTGGATCCACCGATCGAACACTCCGAGCCGGACAAGCTGACCACTTACCGGAACAAACGCAGCGCCGCAAAGACCCCGGAACCGATACCGGAGAGTACCGAGCGGACGGGGAACGGTGACACGTTCGTCATCCAAGAGCATCATGCTCGACGGTTGCACTACGACTTCCGACTCGAACACGACGGCGTCCTGGTCTCATGGGCGGTGCCAAAGAACATTCCCGAGGACTCGGTGAAGAACCGCCTCGCCGTACGCACCGAAGACCACCCGCTCGAATATGCATCGTTCGAGGGCAGCATCCCCAAGGGCGAATACGGGGGCGGCGAGGTGTCCATCTGGGACAGCGGCACCTACGAGCTGGAGAAGTGGCGCGAGAACGAGGTGATTGTCGTCTTGCATGGCGATAAGGCCAGGGGTCGCTATGCGCTGATTCGCACCAAGGGCGATCAGTGGCTCATGCATCTGATGAAGGATGCAGCTCCGGTCAAGGTAGATATCGCGCCGATGCTCGCCACGGCGGGTGACATCACCGACCTTGCCGACGGAGATTGGACGTTCGAGGGTAAGTGGGACGGATTCCGCGTGATCGCACGGTGTGCCCACGGAGAAATGAAGCTCGTATCGCGGACCGGAAACGACCTCACCGCACGCTTTCCTTCGCTTTCTACGTTGGCCGCCGAACTGGCAGACCACGATGTCATTCTCGACGGCGAAGCTGTTGTATTCGACGCCGACGGAATTACAAGCTTCGAATTACTACAGAACAGTTCGGGTCGGGAAGTGCGCTTTATCGCCTTCGATCTACTGCATCTCGACGGCACGTCGCTGGTGAAAAAGAAGTACTCCGACAGGCGACGCCTACTGGAATTACTGACGACCGGACTCGAGTCGGTGCTCGTGCCGGAGCAACTGACCGGCACGGCCGAAGAGGCACTCGCCGAGAGCGTCCGACGCGGCTGGGAGGGGGTCGTCGCGAAACGAACCGACTCGATCTATCAGCCGGGCAAGCGCGCCAAGACCTGGATCAAAACGAAGAACTGGCGGACCCAGGAGGTGGTCATCGGCGGTTGGCGACGCGGCCGCGGGCGTCGCGCAGGCGGCCCTGGGTCACTGTTGGTCGGTACGCCCGGGCCTGACGGGCTTCGATATCTGGGCCGCGTCGGAACCGGTTTCAGCGACCGCGCGCTGGAGCAGCTGAGTGAGCGGTTGGCTCCGCTCGAGACCGACGTATCACCATTTTCCGAGCAACTTCCCACCGCAGACCGGAAAGAAGCCGTCTGGACCACACCGACTCTCGTCGCCGAAGTGCGCTTCTACGAATGGACCGACTCCATGCATTTTCGTCATCCGAGCTGGCGTGGAATTCGTGAAGACAAACAGCCGTCGGAGGTCGTCATCGAGAACAACCAATAACCTTGTACGATGCCCACTTCATGGGGCTCCAACATTTTTCCGGCCCATATTCCCCACTGCGCCCTGGGTGGGCGGAGAGTAACGGGTGGGATATCTTTTTACATATACCCCTCGTGTGGTTGCGAAATGAGCCAGTCTCAGTTCGAGTCCAAAATTTTCCGAAAGGGTACGACGCTATGCGCGCTATTGCATTGATGGGAGCAGCGGCCCTGGTCGCGTGTTCCGCCCTGGTGGCAGTGGTACCGGCTGCTGCCGATCCGTTGCAACCGACGCCGATCTCGGACGCGTTCTACGGTCCGACGCCGGATCTGGAGGCGAAGAACCCGGGCGACATCATCTCGAGTCGACCGATGGCTCCCCCTGCCGGATTCTTGGACGTAAATGTCTGGCAGCTTCGATTCCGTTCGACGAGTTCGACCGGCGCGCCGATCGCGGCGGTCACCACCGTCATCGCTCCGAGGAACAAAGCGCCCAATGGCCCCTTGCTTTCCTACCAACACATCATCAATGCACTCGGTTTGGAATGCGCTCCGTCACAGGCGCTGTGGTCCAACGACCCCAACCTCGTCATTCGCGAAGCCCCGGCACTCAACGCTGCTCTGCAGCGCGGCTGGACCGTCAACATCGCCGATCACCTCGGACCGAACAGTGCGTACGGCGCCGCGAAGTTGGGCGGACAGATCGTCCTCGACAGCATTCGGGCCGCCCAGCACTTCGATCCACTCCAAGTAGCGCAGAGCCCGGTGGCCCTCGCGGGATACTCGGGCGGCGGAATGGCGACGGCGTGGGCTGCGGCATTGCAGGCGGCCTACGCACCGGAACTGAACATCGTCGGAAGCGCAGCAGGTGGAGCTCCGATGAACCTCGAACGGATGGCTCGCGACCTCGGATTCAATCCCCATCCCGTCTTCGGCCTCGCTTTCGCAGCAGCCCTCGGTCTCGAACGCGAATATCCAAACCGCATTCCGATCACCGCGCAGCTCAACCCGCTCGGACAGCAAATGGCTCGGGAAATGCAGAACGGATGCACCAACGACATCCTTCGAGTGGGCGCAGGCAAGAGCGCGACCCAAGTCGCCAACACCACCGACCTGATCAACAGCCCAGAAATGGTCGCCGCCGTCAACGAGAACAGCGTCGAAATGTACCCCGGAGTGCCGAAAGCGCCTTACTTCGAGTGGCACAGCCCGACCGACGCACTGATTCCAGTCTCGTCGATCACCAACACTCTCGGCCGCTACTGCGCAGCCGGCGTGCAGGTCCAAGAGGTACAGGTAGAAAGCAACGACCACCTCACCGCAGCAGTCCTTGGACTGCCGCAGGCACTGGACTGGATCAGTGCCCGCTTCGACGGAGTCCCTGCACCCACCAACTGCTGAGCCCCGCACACCCCCCACCCCCCGGGTCACTCCGCAGGCTGCGCTCCCACCCCCCGGGTCACTCCGCAGGCTGCGCTCCCACCCCCCGGGTCACTCCGCAGGCTGCGCTTCCACCGAAAACTGGGTTCGATGCAGCTCCTCGTAGCGTCCCCCCGCTGCGAGGAGTTCATCATGGGTACCGCGCTGGACGATCTGGCCTGCTTCGACGACCAGAATGACGTCGGCGGCACGGATGGTCGAGAGTCGGTGCGCAATTACCACGGACGTCTTACCTTCCAGTGCTTCACTCAGCGCAGCCTGGACGGCGACCTCCGAAGTCGAGTCCAACGACGCCGTGGCCTCGTCCAGAATCACTACACGCGGGCGCGCTACGAGTAGACGTGCGATCGTCAATCGCTGCCTCTCACCGCCGGACAACCGGTACCCACGCTCGCCGACGACAGTGTTCAGCCCGTCGGGAAGCGAAGCGACGAGATCGCTCAGCCTGGCCCGGTTCAGCGCATCCCACACTTCCTCGTCCGTCGCGTCCGGTCGCGGCAACACGATGTTCGCTCGGATGGTCTCGTGGAACAGATGCCCGTCCTGGGTCACCATCCCGACTGCACCGCGAATCGACTCGGCGGTCAGATCGCGCACGTCTACACCGGCGAGGCGTACTGCGCCACTGTCGACGTCGTAGAGCCGTGCGATCAGCTGGGCGATCGTCGACTTACCTGCACCCGAGGTGCCGACGAGGGCCACCATCTGGCCGGGCTCCGCGCGGAACGACACACCGTGCAGAACTTCCTCGCCGCCGCGTGAATCGAGCGTGGATACTTCTTCGAGCGAGGCCAGGGACACCTTGTCCGCCGACGGGTAGGCGAATCGAACGTCGTCGAGTTCCACCGAGACCGGCCCGTCGGGAACGTGTGCCGCATCGGGCTTGTCCTGGATCAACGGAACCAGATCGAGAACTTCGAAGACTCGCTCGAAGCTGACGAGCGCACTCATGATCTCGACACGGGCGCTGGCCAGCTGGGTCAACGGCGAATACAACCGAGTGAGTAGCAGCGACAGTGCCACGACAGATCCGGGGTCGAGCTGACCACGAAGCGCGTAGAAACCGCCGAGCCCATAAACGACGGCGAGTGCAAGCGCCGACACGAGCGTCAACGCCGTGATGAAGACCGTCTGCACCATCGCGCTGCGGACGCCGATGTCGCGGACACGGGAAGCGCGCACCGCGAACTCGGTGGATTCGATGTCGGGTTGGCCGAACAACTTCACCAAAGTCGCTCCCGGGGCGGAGAACCGCTCGGTCATCTGCGTGCTCATCGCCGAGTTGTGATCGGCCGCCTCACGTTGCAGGCGCGCCAGCCGCCGGCCCATCCGCCGTGCTGGTATCACGAAGACCGGCAACAGAATCAAGGCCATCAGTGTGATCTGCCACGAGATCCCGATCATCACGACCAAGGTCAGCACCAAGGTGACCAGGTTGCTGACCACTCCGGACAGGGTGTCGCTGAACGCCCTCTGCGCGCCGATGACGTCGTTGTTGAGTCGACTGACGAGGGCGCCCGTCCTGGTACGAGTGAAAAACGCAATCGGCATCCGCTGCACGTGGTCGAACACCGCGGTACGTAGGTCGAGTATGAGACCCTCGCCGATGTTCGAGGACAACCACCGACTGAAAAGGCCGATAGCCGCGTCGACGATGGCGATGAGCCCGATCAGCAGTGCCAGGCGCAGAACAACCTCGAACGCGTCGCCGTCGACGATTGCGTTGACGACTCGACCGGCCAGGACGGGCGTTGCGACCGCCAGCGCCGCCAGCACGACACTGAGCAGGACGAATCCGATCAGCTTGCGGCGGTGTGGCTGCGCGAATGTCAAGATTCTGCGTGCGGTCTCAGCCGAGAACTTCGTCTGGTGGGAGGAGGCACTCATCGACCGATACAACTGGTTCCGCGCCGTGACTTCCATGCTCATGTCTTGACCGTAGAACCTCGATGAAAATCGAGTTCGAGCGGTCACCGTGGAGACGGTCGACCGTGCAGCAGTTCTAGTGGCGGCCCGTCGGAATCGTCGACGCGAGCCAGACGACGGCGTCTGCAATCTCGCTCGGCGAGGCGAGTCCCCTCGACGGACGGTCGGCTGCGGCATGTACGTTCTTCACCTTGATCCGGGTGCTCCCCTTTGTTCGACCTTCTCCAGCGAAGCGAGCGATGCCATCGCTGTCCGTTCGATCCGTTCGATCGTTGTGAGCACCTCGGCCGCCTCGCTCAGGAAGTCCGCCTTTCCCGTACTACCGGCGCGGCCGATCAACTCTGAGGCTCGGGTCCAGAGCAGTGCGGATTCCGCGAACCGGGCCGCGTTCTCGACGATGATGTCCGCGTGTGATCTGCGTGCAACGAGCTCCTCACATTCGGTCAGGAAGTCCCGATACAGGTTGCGGAACAGCGCCCCTCCCGTGCCCGCCCGCTCCATCAGCATCGCGATGACCGGGAGATCGCGAGCAGGCTCGCCCACTCGGTCGAACCATGATGGGATCCGCTTGGCCGCAGTGAGGATGCCGCGGTTGCCGAGGTTGGCGATCGGGGGCGCAAGGAATTCCTTTGCGCAGGCAGTTATCGCAGGAACGATCGCCTCGTGAATCTGCTCGGGCATCGTCGCCGCGGTGGGCACGTTCACGGTGAAGGCGCGTTGGTGTGCAGACATCGGTCCTCGCGCTGCTCGTGCCCGCGCCAAACTTTCCAGGGTGGTCGTGACCTCCCCGCCCTGCTGAGCCGTATCGATCAAGAAGGCCGTGTCCTGGTCGTAGCCGTACATGGCAACGACGTGACCGGCGAAATGCACCCTGGATCCGAAGTACTCCAGATCGTAGCTGTCGAGCTGCAGGCCGACAGGTGTGCCGCGGTCGATGGTTGTGCGCAGTCGATCCCACGCCTTCCGCGCCGAGGTCGTCTCCTCCGCACGCAGAGTCACTCCCAGACGTGAGGTCAGGGTCTGGGTGAGCGCGAACGGCTTGACCCGGCCGCCGAGGAACGGCAGGTCCTGCTTGTTGGAATCCCAGTAAACGAAAGACAACCCCGCGCCCAAACCGAACAGCATCGGCTCGGACAGCGCGAGCCCGGCGTGCGTCAGGAGAACGCCGAGCGCCGTCGTCTCGCAATGCAATCCGCCGGCGGTGTGGACTCCGTCGATGATCGTTGCGTTGACCGGCCCGTCGCTGCTTCCCCGAGGCATCGAATCACTCATTGGACACCGGGACCCGAGTCGCGAGCCACGACCTTTCTGCCTCGAGGAGGCTCAGCGAATACGAGAAGACTTCGCGAGCAGGACGAGGGAGAGGTGCTTGGGAGCGCTCGGCAGCGGTGACGGCGCTGATCCGCTCATCGATCCAGATCAGGCGTCGCTGGAGTGAGTCGACGTAGTCCTCCTCGGAGATCAACGACAGGTTGGCGAGCCCGATGAGCACGGGGTGCACGACGGTTCGCTGGTCAGCGATGAACGTGACGGCACTTTCTTTCGCGGCGTGCCGCCCGGCTGCGGTCGCATGGAACACCCGTCTGGACTTGGCACCGGCCTGAGCGCCATCGGACTCGATGAGTCCGCGACCTTCAAGTTTCGTGAGCACGTAATAGATCGACGAGAAGCCAACCTCCGCCCAGCGCCGGATCCCACGTTGTTCGATCACCTGGTCGAGGTCGTAGCCATGCCTCGGCCGCTCTGTGATGAGACCGAGGATGGTCAGTTCGGTCGCCGTCAATTCCACCGGTCTATTCTAGCACTAGAACACCACTTAGCGACCAGATCCACACGTCCCGACCACGACCGTTGCATCGAGCTCATCCGACCGCACCACGTGCGTGTCGAAGCCGGCCTCTCGAACGAGGCTCGCGGTCTCGGGTGCCTGCAGTGCGCTGGTTTCGATCAGCAGATGACCGCCGGGTACGAGCCAGCGCGGTGCGTCCGCTGCAACCCGACGCTGCACCGCGAGACCGTCGACGCCGCCGTCGAGGGCCACAATCGGTTCGTGATCGCGGGCTTCCGACGGCATCGAGCCGATCTCATCCGTCGGAACATAGGGCGCATTCGCCAGCACGACATCGACGTTGCCGCGCAGGTTCACCGGTAGTGCCGCATACAAGTCACCCTCATGCACCTGCCCTCCGAGGGATGCGATATTGATTCGGGCGAACTCCAGAGCAACCGGATCGACGTCGGCGCAATGCAATTCGATTCCGGGAAGCTCGGACGCGAGAGCGGCTCCAACCGCGCCCGAACCGCAACAAATATCGACCACGGTCTCGATCGGTAGGGATGCGGCCTGCTCCACCAACAGTTCGGTCCGTCGGCGAGGTACGAAAACACCGGGGCCGACCGCAATGCGTATGCCACAGAACTCGGCCCACCCGAGCAACTGCTCCAGCGGAGTACCCGACACGCGTCGATTGACCATGTCTTCGAGCTCGACACCATCGAAAGCCGCTGTCAGCAGTTCCGCCTCGTCCTCGGCGTAGACGCATCCGGCGGAACGGAGAGTGTGGACGATGTCGAGCAATGAAGCAGAGGGAGCCGAATCCGAACGAATCATGAAGGAGCCTTCCTGGACGAAGGTATGAGCGCCCCTATCTACTGCGTTGCTGCCGATTCGACTTTAACGCACCTACGACGCTCGAGCAGGAAGGAAGATCGGTCCCGTAACCGATCCGCGCATCGTGTTGTGGAGCCACGCATCGAGTAGCGGGCACGACTGCTCGACGTCGTCGAACAGTCGTGCCCAGCTTTTGGAATAACGGTCACTTCGAGGACAGGCTCGATAGGGACGCACTCCGCCGATGCCATGCGGGGTCGTAGATATGAGCAAGGCTCCCCAGTGCCAACGCAGCCAGCAGCAATCCGAAGTCACGCAGAGCGACGTCGTAGAAACCGGTGTGAGTCAGCAGGTTGATGATGATTCCGGTGAGCCAGGCGGCCACGACGTACGCCGCGTAGCGCGGTTTCACCGCGACAGCGATGCCCGCCACGATTTCCACAACACCCACCACCAGCATGGCGTGATATGCGCTCATGGGAACGATGTCGACGATCCATGGCGCTAAATAGTCCTGCCAATTGGTGAGCACATTGGTGAATTTGTCGATGCCGAAGACGATCGGCAACGCGGTGAATCCAATCCGCAGCAATAGGAACGCACCGTAGGCGGGGTCATGGCGAGCATGCTGCAGTGCGTGCGCCGAAGCGTGAACGGTCGATGGGTGAGACGTAGAAGCAGTCATCGCAATCTCCTCTGTAAGACCAATAAAGACTAGTTTTAGATTCTGCCGATTTTTCGTATTTGTCAAGACTTTTTGGTGTTAGAATTTGGAATGGCTTCCACCTTTCCCGACGACTCCGCCATCCTGACGGCGCTGAGCAACCTCGAGGACCCGCTTCGACGCCGGCTGTACCAGTACATAGCCGAGCGTGAAGGGCCGGTGTCCCGTGAGCAGGCTGCGGACGCCGCTGGAATCGGGCGGACGCTGGCGGCCTATCACCTGGACAAGCTGGCAGATGCAGGTCTGCTGAATGTCAGTTATCAGCGTCCCGCCGGACGGGGCGGGCCTGGCGCTGGTCGACCGGCGAAGATGTATTCGCCGACCACAACAGAAATGTCCTTCGGCGTGCCACCTCGCGACTACGAATTGCTCGCGCGGTTGCTCGTCTCGGCCGTCGAGGACGACACCACCGGAGCGATTCGGGCAGCAATCGACAGCGCGGCACGGGACGCCGGCCGTAACGCCGTCGATAAGACCCATGGAGACCTCATGTCGGCCCTGCGGGAGTGCGGATTTCTACCGCACATCGCTGAAGACGGCGTGATTCGATTACGCAACTGCCCTTTTCATGCTGTCGCGCGAGACCATCGAGACATTGTGTGCGGGTTGAATCTAAGGCTGATCGAAGGTGTTGTCGACGGCAGTTCATGTCACGATGCACACCCGGAGCTGAGTCCACAACCAGGTCGATGCTGTGTCGTACTCCACAGCTCGGGGTACGTGCGTAATGACGACACGGAAGACGGCCCGGACGAATGAGCTATCGGCAGGGTATGTCCGAGAGAAGATTTCGGTGACCACGGCGTTCGTTTTGTCGGGTGGCGCGAGCCTTGGTGCCATCCAGCTGATCGCGCGCGCCTACGCGCAAACGACGGAATGGCTGCAGCAGCGCATCCCGTCGTTCGGCCAGGCGTACCTGTTGAAGCCCCATCAGCACGACGCCGACTGTGCGAAGTAGCAGACGCTTGCAATGACCGCAGTGGGCGCGCGCCCTACCGGCTGCGTATCTTCCGACCCGACTTCGACCCGGCCCGCTCTTACGCAGGGAGAAAGATGCGGCCGGACAGCGATCCGCGAACCGTGTTGGTCGCGACGACCGCCCAGGCGGTCACGAGGAGTACGAACAATGCGACGGCCAGCAGATGCAGCCCACTACTGTTCGTTGCTGTTCCGAGAGCTGCTGCACCCGTAACACAGGTGCCGACGGGGAAGGTGAAGCTCCACCAGGTCAGCGAGAACGTCAGTCCCTGCGACGCAGCCTTGACGGTCAACGCTGTGGCCGTCGCGAACACGAGCGCGCCGAATATCGCCATCACAATTCCGTACACGATCCCGAAGACGTGCAGACCCGACGCGATCGCTGCATCGTCACCGGAAAACACCTTTGCCGAGACGGTGCCGAGCAGGTTCGCTGCGGTGATGGACTGGCCGATCAACCCGAGGCAGATCCACACTGTCGGCATGGCCGCAAGCGGCGGAGTGCCACCGCGAAGCAGGTGCCGCCCGATCAGCGCCATGGTGAACATGCCGACGGTCAGGCTCGAGGCGAACATCGCATAGCAGGCGACAAGGAGAACCAATCGCGGCCGACCGTCCATGTGCTGCAACAGAAACACTCCTGTCGAGGCTGAAACCATGGGTGGGACGACGGGCATCAGCCAAGCCGGCAGTGGCGCAGCGTGGGCGCGCGCAGCGATCATCCGCCATGGAATCCACACGGTTGTCGCCAGGCCCATCAGCGTGCCTGCAGTCCACAGGACCACGTCGATCGACAATGCCGCGCCCTGCCCCAGCACGTCTTTGCCGACGAGGAGCGTTCCGGCGCCGACCGTCAGAAACGCCATCGGTGGGGCCCCGTAGAACAGTGACGCAACCGGGTGGCGTGCGTATCGACGGGCATTGCCGCCGTGCAGGATCCAGTGCGCTGCGAAAGCGGCGACCAGTGCGATCAACGCCGTCGACGCGATCGCCCACACGATAAGCGCGAATGTATGGAGGCCGGTGAACTGCAGCGGAAGCGTCGCTGCCGCATTGGCGACGATGCCGGTGCCCATGATCGATGCGAACCAGTTGGGGCCGAGGTGTTCGAGCAGCTGCCCTGGGCGGTCGAGGTCTTCGAACAGCCGTGTCCGCGATGAGGTCAGGATGGCTGGTGGGGGCATGCCTCCACGTTGACTGCTCGATTACGCAGCCGGTAGAGGTCTTACACTTGTGCGGTCACAACTCCCGCTTGTTACGTCAGGTCGATCGAGGTAATTTGACCGGCGCATCCGGATCGGACGACAGTTGACGGGTGACCCCGCTCGCCCCACGGCCCAACCTGCTCGCCGACTGTTCGAGCTGCTTCGGCCTCTGCTGCGTCGCGCTGCCGTTCAGCCGATCCTCCGACTTCGCGGTGAACAAAGATGCAGGCGAGCCTGCCGCAATCTGCAGGAGGACTTTTGCTGCGGAATTCACACGAAGCTCCGTAGCTCGGGTTTCCGTGGGTGCACGGTGTACGACTGCTTCGGCGCCGGCCAACAAGTCTCACAGCACACGTTCGGTGGCCGGAGCTGGCGCGAGGATACCGCTCTTGCAGGTCGGATGTTCGAGGTATTGCTGACAGCCAGCGATCTGGTTCGGGCGCAGGCCAAGGGCAAGAAGAAGAACTATCGAGAGGCGGACCTCATCGGGAAGAGACTGACGGGCATCGGCCTGACCGGCGCCGACTTCCGCGGCGCCTATCTCATCGCAGCCGATATGAGAGGGGCGGATCTGCGAATCGCCGATATGATCGGTGCAGACCTACGCGACACCGACCTCTCCGGTACGGATCTTCGAAAGAGCTTGTTCCTCACACAGTTTCAAATCAACGCCACCAAAGGCGACACCGAAACCAGGATTCCCCAAGCGCTCGAGCGGCCATCGCACTGGAGCTAGGTGACGACTCCACATTCGTAGGTCGCAGATACCGGACGACTGCATTTCTCAGGCAAATCAAGCCAATGGTTCGGACCGTGAGGACACCGAGCAGGTCGGTGCCGCGACAGGCCTCAACAATTCATAGGACTCCCCTTTCCGCTCACTGAAAGGTTGGTTCGTCGAAAAACAGGTTTCACGTGGCGTATTCGGTGGCGAACGCAAGATCCAGAACATCCATGGCGCGAATATGGCAACCCGGCGCTCGACGTGGCTACAGGTCCGCGACTCGGTCAGCGTGCGCCCCGAAATTCACGAGGACCTCGATCTCGCACTGTGCATAGTCGAGCGCGAGATCCAGATCGCACAATTGACCGATATGCGCATCGATATGCTGCCTCGTCGCGCACTGACACCCACTCGTGAATTCACGAAATATATCGATTCCGGCACCAAAACATTCGATCTGCACGGAAAAATGACTCCTGCCATCGCAGCGTGCACTCCGAATTCACCGGGCATGGCACGTGTCGCTCTTCGCTTTGCACAAGCCGTACGACACGAAGCGCGGTAGATACTCGCTACGTTATGTTCTCGGCCAGAACCGCGCACGTGGACTACCGATCGACATGAATCGATAGAGGGCTCCTGGGAATCTTGGCTCAGCTCAACGCAACGCCGGTAGCGTCGGCCACCTGCTGGACAGTGACGCCCGGTGCACGTTCTGCAAGGACCAGAGTCCCGTCCCCGACGACGTCGATCACCGCGAGATTGGTGATGATGCGATCGACGACGCGTTGGCCGGTCAGCGGGAGGGTGCAGGTGTCGAGAATCTTGGGGTTGCCGTCGCGGTCGGTGTGCTCCATGACGACGATGACCCTGCGTGCGCCGTGAACGAGGTCCATCGCGCCTCCCATGCCCTTGACCATTTTGCCCGGGACCATCCAGTTGGCCAGGTCACCTGTTCGCGATACCTGCATGCCGCCGAGCACCGCGGTATCGATGTGGCCACCGCGGATCATCCCGAAAGACAGCGACGAATCGAAATATGCGGCACCGGAATTGACGGTGACGGTTTCCTTGCCCGCGTTGATGAGGTCGGCGTCCACCTTGTCTTCCGTCGGGTAGGGCCCGGTGCCGAGGATTCCGTTCTCCGAGTGCAGCACCACGGAGATGTCCGCCGATAGATAGGCCGGAATCAGTGTGGGCAAGCCGATCCCGAGGTTGACGTATTCGCCGTCGACCATCTCGGCCGCGGCGCGTCGAGCCATTTCATTGCGGGTCCAGCCCGCTGCCACCGATGCCGTCATGACTGTCCTCCTGTACTGACCGTGCGCTTTTCGATGCGCTTGTTCTGCTGTCCGGTATGAACGATCCGCGTGACGAAGACACCTGGCAGGTGGACTGCGGCAGGGTCGATCTCACCTGGTTGGACCAACTTTTCGACCTGCGCGATGGTCACTCGGCCTGCCATTGCCGCAAGTGGGTTGAAGTTCATCGCGGATTTGTCGAAGACGAGATTTCCTTCGGTATCCCCGAGCGCGGCATGCACCAGTGCGAAATCGGCGTTGATCGCTTCTTCCATCACGTACCGCTTGTTGCCGAACAGGCGCGTCTCTTTGGGCGGGGATTCGATCGCCACGGTGCCGTCGGGGTGATAGCGCCACGGCATCCCGCCGTCGGCGATGGGGCTACCGACGCCGGCGGGGGTGAAGAACGCCGGGATACCGGTGCCCCCAGCTCTGAGGCGCTCGGCGAGTGTCCCCTGTGGAGTGAGTTCGACTTCGAGTTCGCCACCGAGGTACTGGCGTGCGAACTCCTTGTTCTCCCCGACATACGACGCTGTGACTCGACGGATGCGGCCGATCGACAGCAGGATGCCGAGTCCGTGATCGTCGACGCCGCAATTGTTGGAGAACACCTCCAGGTCGCTCGCCTCGGTCTCGGCGATCGCTTCGATGAGTGCGTCGGGGATGCCGCACAATCCGAAACCACCGACCGCGAGACTTGAACCGTTGCCGATATCATCCACCGCCGCCGCTGCGGACTCGAATACCTTTCCCGACGTTCTCACAGATCTGGGCATCGGAACTCCTCATGTGTTCACTCAGTAAACGCTTGGACTTTGTGTCACTCAGTAGACGTCGAAGTGCAGCTGATGAGAAGTGAAAGCCATGGATCCGCCCTGTATTGCTCGTGGATCGAACGGACAAGCGATGGGCGTTCACTCAGTGGACGTTAGGCTGGCAGCCATGACTTCACAGCGCGGCGGGCCCAACGTCGTCGGGCGAGCGACGGCGCTGTTACGCGCGGTCGGCGCCGCCGAACCCACCGGCGCTTCGACCACCGAACTTGCCAAGGCGACCGGTCTCGCTCGCCCGACTGCACACCGCTTGCTGACCTCGCTTACCGAGGAAGGGTTTCTCGACCGAGAGGCGGCCACCGGGCGATGGGCGCTCGGACCGGAGATGTACCTGCTGGGTTCTGCAGCCGCAGGTCGCTACGACATCACCGAGCAGGCTCGGAGCGTCGTACACGCACTGGCGAGAGAAAGCGGCGAGAGTGCTTTCCTGTCCACCCGCCGCGGCGACGAGACAGTGTGCCTGCTGCGCGAGGATGGCAGCTTCCCGCTGCGGTCACATGTGCTGTACGAGGGCATCCGGTTACCGCTCGGCGTCGCGTCGGCCGGGTTGGTGATTCTGGCGCACCTCCCCGACCGCGAGATCGAAGAATATCTCGGACGAGCCGATCTGCAACCGGAATGGGGACCGCAGCACCATCCCGACGGTGTCCGCGAGCGCATCGCAGACACCCGCGAAGCGGGGTACGCAATCAATCCGGCGCTGCTGGTCGAAGGCAGTTGGGGCATCGGTGCCGCGGTATTCGATCGGTCAGGCAAGCCCGCGTGGGCGCTCAGCCTCACCGGCGTCGAGACGAGGTTTCGACCGGAGCGTCGCCGCGAACTTGGAACGCTCCTGCTCCACCACGCCCACGTTCTGACGGGACGACTCGAACGACGTTGGTAACGGCTTTCTGGCGAGGTGGAGTTCGCGTGACTCCTTCAGCTCAACGCGATCAGATTTCTGGGGTCGGACAGCATCGAGGCGATGTCGGCAAGAAATTTCGACCCCTGTTCGCCGTCGACGAGACGGTGATCGAACGACAAGCTCAACGTGGTCACCGATCGTAGCGCGATCTCACCCTCGAACTCCCACGGTCGACGCCGGATCGCCCCGAAGCATAAGATCGCTGCCTCACCCGGATTGAGAATAGGGGTCCCCGAATCCACCCCGAAGACACCGACATTGGTGATCGTGATCGTTCCATCGGCGAGATCGCCGGGCCCGATCTTGCCTTCCTTTGCCGTCCCGGTCAACGCGGCCAATGCATATGCAAGGTCTTTCAGGGCGAGCAGGTGCGCGTTCTTGATGTTGGGCACCATCAGGCCCCGAGGCGTGGCAGCGGCGATACCCAGATTGACGTAGCGCTTGGTGACAACTTCCTGCCGGTCCTCGTCCCACTCGGAGTTCAAGCTCGGATTGCTCCGCAGCGCAACCAACAACGCTTTGGCGACCATTGCCAAGGGCGTGAGGCGCACTTCGCGAAAATGATCTGTGGTCCGCAGAGTGTCGAGCAATTCTACAGTCGGCGTGACATCGACAGTGATGAACTCGGTGACGTGGGGAGCGGTGAAGGCACTGGCGACCATCGCTGCGGCCGTGTGCTTTCGGACGCCCGCGATCGGAGTGCGGGTCTCGTCTCTCCCATCACCGACCTTTGCGGGTGTCTTCTCGGGGGTTCGGTCGAGGTACGCAGCAATATCTGCGCGAGTGACGTCGCCATGAACTCCGGTGGCGGGCACTTCCGCCAGATCGACACCTTCCTGCTGCGCGACGTGACGAACAGGCGGTGACGCCAACGGCTTGGCCGCGGTCGGATCGTCCACGGTAGCAGCGGGTTGTCGGCGGTTCGCTCGTCTGCTGGGCGCAACACCGGCAACTCCGTACCCGACGAGGACAGGAACATGCTCTTCATGTTGGGCCGGTTCTTCCGGTGCCGGATCAACCTCCGCTACGTCGGAGATATCGATCAACGCGGTGCCGACCTCGACGGTGGTTCCCTCCTCCGCACGGAGAGCGGTGACGATGCCCGCGTAGGGGGAAGGCAGTTCGACACACGCCTTGGCGGTTTCCACCTCGGCGATGACCTGATTGAGTTCGATAGTGTCACCGACCTTCACCAACCAGGTGATCAGATCGGCTTCGGTGAGGCCCTCCCCGAGATCTGGAAGCAGGAAGCTCTTGACGGGCGCCATGTCAGTTCTGTCCGAAAGCGAGTGCGCGGTCCACGGCGTCGAGGATTCGGTCGGCATTCGGCAGGAAGTGCTCCTCGAGCTTCGCCGGCGGATATGGAGTGCTGAATCCACAGACTCGCAGTACCGGAGCCTCGAGGCTGAAGAAACACTGCTCCTGAACGCGCGCAGCAACTTCCGCACCGATGCCGAGGAAGGTAGCGGCCTCGTGCGTCACGACAACTCGGCCGGTTCTGCGCACCGAGGCGGCGATCGTGTCCATGTCGAGCGGAGAAAGGGAACGCAAGTCGATGATCTCGAGCGAATGACCCTCCTCTGCAGCAATATCCGCTGCCTGAAGTGCCGTGGTCACGAGGGGTCCGTAGGCGACGATCGTCGCGTCGGTGCCTGCGCGCACGACGCGAGCCTTGTGCAGCGGATAGGCATCGTCGAGTGATGCCGTGACGTCGACCTCGCCCTTCTGCCAATAGCGACGTTTGGGTTCGAAGAAGAGCACCGGATCGTCCGAGGCGATGGCCTGCCGAATCATTGTATTCGCGTCGGCGGCGTTGCTGCAGCTGACGACACGAAGTCCTGCGGTCTGCGCGAAGTAGCCCTCAGGGGACTCCGAATGATGCTCGACGGCGCCGATACCACCTCCGTAGGGGACGCGGATCGTGATGGGCATCTTGACGTTGCCGCTGGTTCGATAGTGCAGCTTTGCCACCTGCGAGACGATCTGGTCGAAAGCTGGATAGATGAATCCATCGAACTGGATCTCGCAGACCGGGCGGTATCCGCGAATGGCCAAACCTACTGCCATTCCTATGATTCCGGACTCGGCGAGCGGCGTGTCGACCACACGGTTCGGCCCGAAGTCCTTCTGCAGTCCCTCGGTGATCCTGAAGACACCACCCAGTTTGCCGATGTCCTCACCGAGGAGGATCACCTTCGGATCTTCGTCCATAGCTCGGCGCAATCCGGCGTTCAGCGCCTTTCCGAGCGGAAGCGTCTTCGGCGCGATCGGGAGCGTCCTGGGCGCGGCGAGTGTTGCGGTCATGACCGTGCTCCTTCGAATCCGGCAAGGTAGGCGGAATAGTGTTCCCGCTCTTCGCTTATAAGGGAATGCGGTTCGGCATAGACGTGGTCGAACAGAGACATCGGCGTCGGTTCGATCGTGCCGAGACATCCTGCTCGCAGCTGATCCGCCGTCACGTCAGCGCGGTCCCGGACTCGAGTTACGAATCCCTCGTCCAGGCCGCCTGCGCGCGCGAGCAGCAACCGGATCCGTTCGATCGGATCCTTACGCTTCCACTCGTCGTCGACTGCGACGGAGCGATACCGCGTCGGGTCATCGGATGTGGTGTGCGGACCCATGCGATACGTGAGAGCCTCGATCAGCGTCGGACCGCTTCCTTCGCGTGCCCTGGCCAACGCGATACGGGTGGCCGCCAGCACTGCCAGGACGTCGTTGCCGTCCACACGCAGGGCCGGGACCCCGAATCCACGACCTCGTTCGGCAATGGTGATGTGGGTTTGGACCGATACCGGCGCCGAGATCGCCCACTGGTTGTTCTGACAGAAGAACACCACCGGTGCACTGAAACTGGCAGCGAATCCAAGCGCCTCGGAGATGTCGCCCTGACTGGTGGCGCCGTCGCCGAAGTAGGTGATGACAGCGCCTTCCGCGCCGTCGAACTTCATCCCCAGCCCGTAGCCAGTGGCATGAAGCCCCTGTGATCCGACGATGATGGCCGGCGTTGTCATGTTGTAGTCGTAGGGATTCCAGCCCGACTGTGTCGAACCACGCCAGAATCGGAGCATCTCCGTCGGGTCGACACCCCGGCAATATGCGACGCCGTGTTCACGGTAGCTGGCGAACACGAAGTCCTCGGAGTGCAGAGCGCGAGCCGATCCCACCTGCGCGGCTTCCTGACCGAGCAGCGGCGCCCACAGTCCGAGCTCACCCTGACGCTGCAACGCTGTTGCCTCGGCGTCGATGCGGCGAACCACGACGAGATCCTCGTACAGCTCCCGCACGGTGTCGATCGTGACGTCCGAGATCGCGTCGCTGTACTCCGACTGGGGCGTCCGCTTGCCCTCCGGTGTGACGATCTGGATTAGCGTGTCGGCACTGCTGTTCACGGTCATGTCCTCGCCTCCGATCCGACTGCACTGTTACCTACGACACAACTCGCAATCACCAGTTAGCGCAATAGTTCGTTTTCCGAGTGAGCAGAATGCACGGTTTCGATCAGGTCGTCAGTGCCTATATTGCGCTCAGTGAGTGATCTTCCGACCCTGACCAGGCGGCATGGCCCGGTCCGCGTCACTCCGCTCGGTTGACATGCTCCACATCACGAATCCGGCGATATTTACCTTCGGTCGTTAGGTTTGCCAAACCTGTGTATGGCATCATTTTCCTATAGACGGCTGGAGAGTCCCGCTGTGCCGACAAAGGACATTCGATGAAAAGACGAAACGGACTGACGTCTGCGGTTGCGCTCGCCGCTGCCGCTGTATTGACCATGTCGGGGTGCTCGAATTCCGGATCGGACAACGAAGCGGACTCAGGCGCGGCCAAGAAGATCACCGTGTACAACGCACAGCACGAGTCGCTGACACAGGAATGGGCCGACGCCTTCACGGCGGAGTCGGGCATCGAGGTGGAACTGCGCAACGGCAGCGATTCAGAACTCGGCAACCAGCTCGTTGCCGAGGGCGATCGGTCACCCGCAGATGTGTTTCTCACCGAGAATTCACCCGCTATGACGCTGGTCGAGAACGCCGGGCTGTTCGCCGACGTCGACCAGGATGTCCTCGATCAGGTGCCGAGCCAATACCGTCCGTCGAGCAACAAGTGGACCGGCATCGCAGCCCGTTCCACCG
Source organism: Rhodococcus sp. 1168 (assembly GCF_002091955.1). GTDB lineage: Bacteria > Actinomycetota > Actinomycetes > Mycobacteriales > Mycobacteriaceae > Rhodococcoides. The sequence continues at coordinate 59,841 of NZ_MKKY01000083.1, forward strand.
TCTTCGCATACAACAAGGACATGCTGGAGCAAGATCAGCTGCCGAAGTCTCTGCTCGATCTGCAGGATCCCGCATGGAAAGACCGTTGGGCCGCCTCACCGTCGGGCGCCGATTTCCAGGCTATCGTCAGCGCCCTGCTGGAGTTGAAGGGTGAAGACGCCACTCGGCAATGGCTGACTGGGATGAAGGACAACGTCCGCACCTACAAGGGCAACAGCACAGTGATGAAGGCCGTCAATGCCGGTGAAATCCCGGGCGGTGTCATCTACCACTACTACTGGTTCGGGGATCAGGCCAAGACCGGCGAAAACAGCAACAACGTCGCAATGCACTACTTCAAGAACGAGGACCCAGGCGCATTTGTCAGCGTCTCCGGTGGGGGCGTTCTGGAGTCCAGCTCGAAGCAGGATGCGGCACAACAATTCCTGAAGTTCGTCACCAGTCGAACAGGTCAGGACGTCCTGCAGACCGGAACGTCGTTCGAGTACACGGTGGGCAGCGACGTCGCGGCAAACCCGGAGCTCGTTCCGCTGACTGATCTGCAGGCGCCGCAGGTCGACCCTGCGAAACTCAACAGCCCGCAGGTTTCCGAACTGATGACCGAAGCCGGCCTGCTCTGAATCTCGAACTGATCGGCCGGAGGCGGCCGAGGGAGTCGAACATGTTGCGTCGCGAGAGACCCCGACGTCGCATCTCGGTACCCTTGGCCGTCTTCGCCCTTATCGTGGCGGCCGCGTCGATCATCCCGCTCGGGTACGTGGTCGTCGAAAGTATCGACACAGGTTGGGATACCGCGTCGTCGTTGTTGTTCCGACCCAGGGTTGGGGAACTACTCACCAACACAGTCTTGCTCGTCGTCATCACCGTTCCGATCTGTATCGTTGCCGGCGTCCTGGCCGCCTGGCTCGTCGAACGCACCCGAGTGTTCGGCGCCAAGGTCTGGGCAGTGCTGTTGGCTGCGCCACTTGCCGTACCGGCGTTCGTGAACAGTTATTCGTGGGTTAGTACGGTTCCCTCCCTCGGTGGATTGCATGGCGGCGTTCTCATCGCGTCGCTGTCGTATTTTCCGCTGGTCTACATACCCGTGTCCGCGACGCTACGTCGACTCGACCCGGCCGTAGAGGAATCGGCCCGCGCTCTCGGCGCCGGACCGTGGGCAGTGTTCTTCCAGGTCGTGGTGCCACAGTTGCGGCTGGCCATCGCCGGCGGGGCACTGTTGGTCTCCCTGCACCTGCTCTCCGAGTACGGCGCGTTCGTCTTCATCCGATTCGACACGTTCACCACCGCGATCTTCGATCAGTACCAGTCGACGTTCAACGGGTCGGCAGCAACGATGCTCGCCAGCGTCTTGGTGCTGCTCTGTCTCACGCTGTTGGTGATCGAATCGGTCGTCCGCGGCAACGCGCGGTACGCCCGCATCGGCGCTGGTGCCGCACGTCGGGCGGTCCCTGCCGAACTCGGGTGGAAGAACTCTACTGTCGCGCTGGGGTTCCTCGCCGCGCTCATCATCCTGTCCGTCGGTGTCCCGGTGGTCAGCGTCCTGCGCTGGCTCGTCATCGGTGGAGCCGCGGTCTGGGAGCTCGATTTCCTCGGCTCCGCGGTGTTCCAGACCGTCGGTTTCGGTATAGTCGGCGCGGTTGTGACCTGTGTTCTCGCCTTCCCCATCGCCTGGATTTCGATCCGCCGCCGCGGACGACTCAGTCGCATCCTCGAGGCCTGCACATACATCTCGAGCTCGCTGCCAGGAATCGTGGTAGCACTGGCATTCATCACCGTGTCCATCCGCTACCTGCAGCCGCTCTATCAAACGGTCGTCGTCGTGATCGCGGCGTACGCGCTGCTCTTTCTGCCCCGCGCACTGGTGAACCTGAGGGCCGGACTTGCGCAGGCGCCTATCGGCCTGGAGGAGTCGGCGCAGTCGCTCGGTATCTCGCCACTGGTTGCCTTCATCCGAGTGACGTTGCCTCTCGCTGCCCCAGCGACGGCGGCCGGTGGGGCGTTGGTGTTCCTCGGAATCGTCAACGAATTGACCGCGACTCTGCTGTTGGCCCCGACCGGTACTCGCACCATGGCCACGCAGTTCTGGTCGCTGAGCAGCGAGATCGACTACGCCGGGGCTGCGCCGTACGCATTCATGATGATCGTGCTGTCGCTGCCCATGACCTACATACTCTTCACTCAGTCGAAGAAGGTAGCCGGACTATGACCTACACACTCGAAGTGCACGGCCTCGACAAAAGGTTCGGACCCACGACCGTATTGGACCAGATCGGGTTCACCGTCGAGAGCGGATCCACCACCGCGATCGTCGGTCCATCCGGTTGTGGAAAAACCACTCTGCTCCGTCTGATTGCCGGATTCGAAAGACCGGACGCCGGAACCATCGAACTCGCCGGACGGGTCGTCGCAGGGGGAAAGTGGACACCCGCGCACCGACGGTCGATAGGCTACGTCGCCCAGGACGGGGCACTGTTCCCGCATGCCACAGTCGGTGCCAACGTCGGATTCGGGTTGCCCCGGCGAGCGCGGACCGCAGCCAGAATCACCGAACTGCTCGAAATGGTCTCTCTGGACGCATCTTTCGCTACCCGTCGGCCCGACCAACTCTCGGGCGGGCAGCAGCAACGCGTGGCGCTGGCTCGGGCACTGGCCCGCGAACCGGAACTGATGCTGCTCGACGAACCGTTCTCCGCTCTCGACGCCGGATTGCGGGCGCATACGCGGCGGATCGTCGCGGGCATCCTGGAGAAAGCCGGGATCACCACGATTCTCGTCACTCACGATCAGCCCGAGGCGCTTTCGTTCGCTGACCGCGTGGCAGTGATGAGTGCCGGCCGCCTCGCTCAGATCGGTACCCCCAGCGAAATATATTCCACGCCCATCGACGTCCCCACCGCGCGATTCATCGGCGACGCCGTCGTGTTGGCAGCATCTGTCGCCGACGGCACAGCCCGCTGCGCCCTCGGCGACATCGAGGTGGCATCGAACGACGTACGTGGCGACGCGCGCATCATGGTGCGTCCGGAGCAGATCGAACTCACTCCGGACGGAACCGGCGTATCCGGAAGAGTGATCGACGTCGAATACCTCGGATCGGAGATGCTGATCGGCATCCGCCTGGATACCGCAACTGGAACGGACACCGAACGGGTGACGGTCCGGCGCTTCGGTGCCACCACCCTCATCCTTGGGGACCGGGTGTGCGTCCGTGTCGTCGGCCAGGCTGTGAGCTACCCCGCCTGAAAAGTAGTCGACGCCCGGCTACCCTCGGCTATGGCCGTTTACCCGAAGCTCCACGCAATTCCAGGCCTCGCCAGCACTTTCGCAGACCGGTTGGAGGGATTTGCGGTCCCCTGGGAAGGCGCGTCGGCACCGGAGCCGAAGCTGCTCGTACTCAACGAAGAGTTGGCCGCGTCGTTGAAGCTCGACGTCGATGCGCTGCGCAGTGAGGACGGGGTGGCCATCCTGTCCGGATCGGCAGCTCCCGAAGGTTCGACCCCGGTAGCGATGGCCTACGCCGGGCATCAATTCGGTGGATACGTTCCCCTGCTCGGCGACGGGCGCGCACTGCTCCTCGGTGAACTGAACACCGACCAGGGCCGAGTCGATCTGCATCTCAAAGGATCTGGCCGTACACCTTTCTCACGCGGCGGCGACGGCCTGGCCGCAACGGGGCCGATGCTGCGCGAATACTTGATCAGCGAGGCGATGAATTCCCTCGGCGTCCCCACCACTCGAGCGTTATCGGTCACTGCCACCGGCCGCGACGTGATGCGCGAGGGCCCCGAGCCCGGCGCGGTGCTCGCCCGAGTCGCCGCCAGCCACATTCGGGTCGGAACGTTCGAGTTCGCAGTACGGCAGGAAGGCCAGGTGCATTTGCTCGCCGACTACACCATTGCACGCCACTATCCGGATCTGACCGGGGACTACTCGGCCTTCTTCGAGGTCGTTGTCGAAGCACAAGCGTCTCTGGTCGCCCGATGGATGCTCACCGGATTCGTGCACGGTGTCATGAACACCGACAACACCACGATCTCCGGCCAGACCATCGACTACGGCCCCTGCGCGTTCCTCGATGCCTACGATCGGTCGGCGGTGTTCAGTTCGATCGACCATGATGGTCGCTACGCCTTCGGAAACCAACCCGCCGTGCTGCAGTGGAACTTGGCGAGATTTGGCGAAACGCTACTCGCGCTCATCGGACCCACTCCCGAACAAGCGATCCCGGTTGTGACGGACATGCTCGATACCTTCTTCTCTCGGTACGAACGCCACTTCGCGACGGGCATGGCGGCCAAGCTCGGACTGACCGAGGAGCGACTCGACGGAGTATCGGTCGACGACCTACTCGCGCTCATGGAAACCCATGGCGCCGACTGGACCGGCACTTTCCGCGCTCTCGCAGACGAACTGCGCGGCAACCCCGAGCCCCTCGACGCTCTGATCCCGCGCGAACACAGCCGACCGTGGCTCGACCGTTGGCGGTCCGCCCTGACCGACGAAACCCACACAGCCGACGCGATGGACCGCATCAATCCGCTGTACGTCCCACGGAACCATCTCGTCGACGCCGCCCTACGCGCTGCAACAGGCGGCGACCTAGAGCCGTTCGAGAAGCTACTCGACGTCGTGACCCATCCGTTCGACCTGCGCGAAGGCTGGTCGGACTATGCGCAACCTGCACCGCAACTGTTCACGGAGAGCTTCCGGACGTTCTGCGGGACCTGATCCGTGCTCGAAGACTAGGCAGTTCGGTTGTCGACGCCGGGGACCAGATGCGTTGTGACGCCGATGCGATTCCACGCGTTTATGGTGAAGATTTGTGCGATCAACTGGGCAATACCGTGGTCGTCGAAATGCTCGGCGACGCGGTCGTACACGTCGTCGGGGACACCACCTTGCGAGATCAACGTGACCGATTCGGTGAGTGCCAAGACGGCCTGCTCCTTCTCGTCGAAGAAGTTTCTCGCATCTCGCCACACCGCCACCAGTGCCAGCCTCTCCTCGCTTTCCCCAGCTTTGCGTGCGTCGGAAGTGTGCATGTGCAGGCAGTACGCGCACCCGTTCAGCTGCGATGCTCGGATCCTGATCAGCTCGGCCAGGGATGGATCGATTCCAGCTCTGGTGGCGGCATCGAGTGCGACCAATGCCTTGCGGACTGCAGGGTCGGAAGATGCGAAGTCGATTCGTGTTGTCATGCCAGGAACACTAAGAGGCCAGGTGACCGCATGTATGGTTCAATTCTGTGGTCGAAAATCTGGTCAATCGACATTCATCTGCCGTCGACCTTCATTTGAATCTCGCTCCGAATGGCTCCCGCAAGGCAGCACTGTCCGAAGCGCTGCGCGAGGCAGTCACTTCGGGACGTCTCGAATCGGGATTCAAGCTTCCGTCGTACCGTGCGCTGGCCGAGGACCTCGCAATTGCGCGAAACACGGTAGCCGAGACCTACGCCGAACTCGTATCGGAGGGGTGGCTGGAGGCACGGCAAGGCTCCGGCACCCGCGTCGCACATCGCCCTGGATCACCGCAAGAAGAGGCCAGAGCTGTCGTCCGAGCCGAGATTCGGCCACAGTTCGAATTCCGTTCCGGCAGACCGGATCCCACGACGTTCCCCAGGTCACGATGGCTTGCCTCCGCTCGTCGCGCAGTAACTGCTGCGCCGACGCACGCATTCGGGCCGGGTGATCCGCGCGGCCGGATCGAGTTGCGTCGAGCACTGTCCGACTATTTGTCGCGCACACGCGGGCTGGTCACCGATCCACGCAGAATTGTGGTGTGTGCCGGCTTTTCTCACGCCGCAGAGATCCTTGCCGACGTGGTCGCGGCTCCACCGTTCGCAGTCGAATCCTACGGACTACCGTTTCACCGAGCCATCTACGAGAAGACCGGCCCAACGATCGCGCTTCCTGTCGACCGAGACGGTTGCATCACCGACGAACTCGCGACCACGGACGCGCAGGTGGTGATTTTGACTCCGAGTCACCAATTCCCCACCAGCTCATCGCTACATCCACGACGGCGCACCGCCGCCGTGGACTGGGCGCGCACGACCGGAGGGCTCGTGGTGGAGGACGATTACGACGGCGAGTTCCGGTTCGACCGAACTCCGGTCGGTGCAATGCAAAGCCTCGACCCGGACCGAGTGATGTACGTGGGCTCGGTGTCGAAGAGCCTCTCTCCCGCACTTCGGTTGGGCTGGATGGCAGTTCCGGAACGACTCCTGGATCCGATCCTGGAGGCCAAGGGCGTTCGCGAATCGACCGTGGGCGTGGTCGACCAACTCACGCTCGCCGATCTGATCGCGACCGGCGGGTACGACCGCCATGTACGCGCGATGCGAACGCGATATCGGCGCCGCCGCGCTCACCTGATCCACGCTCTCGGAGAACGAGTTCCACATGTTGCAACGATGGGGATTGCCGCGGGTTTGCAAGTAGTGGTGACGCTCCCACCAGGCACGGAATCGGCGGTGCTCCGCGCGGCCGGCGATGTCGGTGTCGCCGTCGACGGACTATCACGGTTCCGGCACCCCGACGCAGCCGGCAAGAAAGTGGACGGCATTCTCGTCGGCTACTCCGCTCCGACGGAGCACACGTTTCCTGCTGCAGTCGACGCGTTGGTGAACGTCTTGGCGAGTGTTGGTCGAGTCCGCTGAGTGGGTTCGGGGCCGCTTCCGCGCACCCCCTGAGCGCTTCAATGGTTCATTCATACGATTGTTTCGTATGAATGAACCATTGAAGCAGAGAGATTGGGGGTGCAAGCAGACGAATTGGGGACGCCTGAAGCCGTCAGGCGCCGAGACCTGCTCCGGCCCGCGTGACGACGATGCGCGGAACCACGGCACGCGAGGACAGGTTCAGAATGCTCGTCGCCAGTTCGACGATGTCGGCGACCTGGATCATTGTGTCGGCCGGAATCTTGTCCTTGGTCCAGTCGCTCATGTCCGTGTCCACGTACCCGGGTGCAATCGAGGTGCCGGTGACGCCGTTACCGCTTTCCTCCGAGTTGAGAGTGTCGATCAGGGAGAGCATCGCCGCCTTCGTGGCACCGTAGATGCCCAGTCCGGCTTCGGAGTAGACGCCGGCAAGGGATGCGAGTGCAATGACTTTTGCGCCCCGGTCCGGGTTTTTCTCGGCCGCGGCACGCAGCAACGGCATCGAACTCTGCAGTAGTGCGAACGGGGCACGCAGATTGACGTCGAGTGTCTTGTCGAATCGACGCATCGGGTAGTCGGCAATCGAACCAGCAGTTCCCACACCGGCATTGAGGATCAGGGCATCCATGGACTCGAAGTGCTCACGGTGTACAGCGACGATCTTGTCGGCGGACTCCCGATCGGCGAGGTCGGCGGAGACTGTCACGACGTGTGGTGCACCTGCGGCGCGCAACGTCGGTTCGACGGCGTCGAGTGCCTCCTTGGTTCGTGCGGTGATGGTGAGTGAGTATCCCAATTCGGCCAATCGGGTGGCTATTCCGAGACCGATCCCCCTCGATCCGCCGGTGACGAGAGCAGATTTTCCGGCCATCAGTTCTTCCCTTCGATCGCTCGCAAGCCTGCTGCCATGAACTCGTGTGTCGCTTCCGCTGCAGCCGCCGCCCCCGAACCGGTATCGGAGCCCGCCAGCGCGCGATGGGTGATGCCCTCGCCGATGACCCCGAGCTTGAAATTCGCCAGCGCGACATAGAAGTTCCAGTCGGTCAGCTCGACTCCGCTCGCTTGCGAATACAGTTGCGCAAGTTCGTCCGCGGACGGGTAGCGATCACTGGTCCATGCCGCGCTGACGCCGAGTACGTCGTCGAAAATCGGCTGACGATAGACGCACATCAACGCGACGTCGGTGAGCGGATCACCCAGCGTGGACATCTCCCAGTCCACAACGGCAGCAATGGAGCTGGTGTCGCCTTCGGTGAGAATGACGTTGTCGACCCGGTAGTCGCCATGCACGATGCTCGACGCCGACCTGGACGGAATCGCCGCGTGCAGCTTGTCTCGCAACCGATCGACATCAGCGAGATCGCGGGTCTTTACCGACTCCCACTGCCGTGCCCATGTCCTGACCTGCCTGCCGACGAAACCGTCCGGCTTTCCGAACGAACCGAGCCCTACAGCCTCGAAGTCCACCGAATGAAGCAGTGCGAGCACCCGGATCAATTCCGTGGTGTTGGCGGCAATGTCGGCGTCGGACAGATCGTCGAGATCGGCGCGCGTCCGAATGACCCGGCCTGGATCGAACTCGACGATGGTCGTAGGCGCGCCGAGAACTACGCCTTCGGCATCGAAGGCGACGGTCTTCGCAACTGGAACCTCAGTGATCTGCAGCGCGTTCGTGACAGCCCACTCGCGGGCCATATCGTGCGCCGACGGCGTCAACCCGCTGGTGGGTGGTCGTCGAACCACCCACGCCGAGGTGTCGTCAAAGGCTTTGAAGGTCAGGTTGGAGCGGCCGCCACTGATCAGCTCGACCCTGAGCTCACCGGAGACTTCGACGCCGCTTTCGGACAGAAACTTTCTCAGCGCGGGCGTATCCATGCCTGGTAGTTCGCTCATGCGTTCGCCTCTCGAGCTGCTCGTTTTGCGGCGCCGACAACTCGCTTTGCGATGGCCCAGCGATGGACCTCGGACGGGCCGTCGTACACCCTGAAAGGGCGGATTTCACGCGAGAGTCGCGCGAGGGGAAGGTCGTCGGAAACCCCGAGGCCCCCGCACATTTGGATACTGCGGTCGACGATCCGGAAGACGGCTTCGGCTGCAAATGTCTTCGCGATCGACGTCTCGTTACTTGCCGTCGAGCCCTGATCGAGCGCAAAGCAGGCCTGGACCAGCAGCGCTCGCGTCGCGGCAATGTCGATTTCGTTGTCGGCGACCATCTTCTGAATCATGCCCAGATCGCCGAGGACAGAGCCGAACCCTTCACGCTGCGCAACTTGCGCGACAGCGACGTCGTGTCCGCGTCTGGCTGCACCGAGCCAGCGCATGACGTGTGTCATGCGGGCAGGTCCGAGACGCACCTGCGCGTAGCTGAATCCTTCGTCGACGGCACCGAGCACGTTCTCGTCGGGGACGAAGACATTGTCGAAGAAGACCTCGCAGTGGCCACCGATCGTCGCTTGGTCGAGAGTGCCGATGTGGCGGCCGACCTTGATACCTTCGGTGTCGGCGGGCGCGAGGAACATCGTCGCTCCTCCGCGGTCACCGGGCTTGCCTGCGGTGCGGGCCATGATGATGAAAAATCCTGCGCCATCGGCGCCGGTGATGAACCATTTATGCCCGTCGACGCGCCAACCGCCCTCGACCTTGATTCCGGTGGACCGCAACGCCGAGGGGTCCGAGCCTGCACCCGGTGCGGGTTCGGTCATCGCGAATGCCGATCGGACATCGCCTGCTGCCAGCGGTGCCAGGAACTGTTCCTTCTGTGCGCCGGAGGCAATATGCGCCAACATGTGCACGTTTCCCTCGTCGGGCGCACCGATGTTGAGCGCGGCAGGCCCGAAGAGCGAGTATCCGCCCTCTTCGAACAGGGGTGCGCGGTCGCTCATGTTCAGGCCTGCGCCGCCGTACTCGACGGGTGCGTGGGGCGCGAACACGCCCGCCTTCTTCGCCGCCTGTTGCAGCGAAATCCGCAGCTCATCGCCACCTGCGTCGGTAAAATTTCCGAGGAATTCGTCTTCGATCGGGAGGACCTCTTCCCGTATGAAAGTCCGCGTTTTGCCGATCAGCGCCTGGACGTGGGGTGAGTAGGTCAGATCGACAGCCACAGACATGCTCCTCGAAATCTCAGACCGAGCGATCGCTCGGT
>NZ_MKKY01000084.1 GCF_002091955.1 Rhodococcus sp. 1168
ATGGCGAGGGATCTGACACAGCTGGAGCTGCTACACGAGCTGGTTCCTGTTGCGGAAGACAACGTGAACCGCCACATGTCGATGGCGAAGGAGTGGCACCCGCACGATTACGTGCCGTGGGACGAAGGCCGCAACTTCGCCGCACTCGGTGGGGTGGACTACGAACCGGAGCAGAGCAAACTCTCCGAGGTAGCGCGAGCAGCGATGATCACCAACCTGCTCACCGAGGACAATCTGCCCTCCTACCACCGCGAGATCGCCGAAAACTTTTCACAGGACGGCGCCTGGGGCACCTGGGTGGGACGGTGGACCGCCGAAGAGAACCGGCACGGCATCGTCATGCGCGACTACCTGGTGGTCACCCGCGGTGTCGATCCGGTCGCGCTCGAGCAGGCCCGGATGATTCACATGACCAACGGTTTCGCCTCGCCGGCGGGCGCAGAAACCGGACTGTTGCATTCGGTCTCGTACGTTACCTTCCAGGAACTCGCCACGCGTGTCTCGCATCGCAACACCGGCAAGGTGTGCGACGACCCGATCGCCGACCGGATGCTTCAGCGCATCGCGGCGGATGAGAACCTGCACATGATGTTCTACCGCAACGTCACCGCTGCCGCGCTCGACATCGCGCCGGATCAGACGTTGGAAGCGATCTCGCATATCGTGATGAACTTCCAGATGCCTGGTGCCGGGATGCCGAACTTCCGCCGCAACGGTGTGTTGATGGCCAAGCACGGCATCTACGATCTGCGTCAGCACCTCGAAGACGTGGTGTGGCCAGTGCTACGGAAGTGGCAGATCTTCGAACGCGAGGACTTCACCGGTGTCGGGGAATCCAAGCGTGAAGAACTGGCGGTGTTCCTCGAAGACCTCGAGCGTCAGGCCACCAAGTTCGAGGAAATGCGTGATCGTTCCCTCGCACGCGAAGCCGCCAAAGCAGAGGCACGCGCCTCCTGAATTTAGATGCCGTGTGCCCGGTACCGGTATCGGTGCCGGGCACACGGCATTTTAACCCGTCCACAGATTCAAGAGGCTTCTCCCATGACATTGCAGATCGGCTCGCTCGAGCTGAACAGTCCCGTTGTTCTCGCTCCGATGGCAGGTGTGACCAATGTGGCGTTCCGCACATTGTGCCGAGAGCAGGAGATAGCGCGTGCCGGCAGTACGTCCGGCCTGTATGTCTGCGAGATGGTCACCGCTCGTGCGCTCGTCGAGCGCCAGCCCGCCACGATGCACATGACGACCTTCGGTCCGATCGAAACCCCGCGGTCATTGCAGCTCTACACCGTGGATCCGGACACGACCTACGCCGCGGCGAAGATGATCGTCGATGACAACCTCGCCGACCACATCGACCTGAACTTCGGTTGCCCCGTTCCGAAGGTGACGCGAAAAGGCGGTGGCGCTGCGCTCCCCTACAAGCGCAAACTGTTCGGACGCATAGTGGCGGCCGCAGTGAAAGCGACAGAGGGGACGTCGATTCCGGTGACGGTCAAGTTCCGCGTCGGTATCGACGAAGAACATCACACACACCTCGACGCCGGCCGAATCGCAGCAGGCGAAGGGGCGGCAGCCGTTGCGCTGCACGCACGTACGGCCTCGCAGCGGTATTCGGGAACAGCCGACTGGAGTGAGATCGCTCGGTTGAAAGAGCACGTCACCGATGTCCCCATTCTCGGTAACGGCGACATCTTCTCGGCATCGGACGCCGTTCGGATGATGGCCGAAACCGGTTGTGACGGAGTCGTCGTCGGTCGAGGATGTCTGGGACGTCCGTGGTTGTTCGCCGAACTCAGTGCACGCTTCGCGGGGCGCGCAGAGCCTACGCCCCCGACACTCGGCGAGGTCACCGTCATCATCCGTCGCCATGCCGAACTTCTGGCTGCGCACCATGGCGAGAACAAGGGTCTTCGTGAACTGCGCAAGCACGTGTCGTGGTATTTGCGTGGTTTTCCAGCCGGATCCGACCTACGCGTGGCGATGGCATTGGTGAAGACCTTGACCGAGTTGGACGATCTTCTCGGTCAACTCGATCCGACAGTGGCATTCCCGAAAGATGCCGAAGGCCCACGGGGCAGACAGGGTTCGCCTGGCGTTGTGTCACTGCCCGAGGGATGGCTCGACGACCCCGAGGACGATCGAGTGCCCGTGGGGGCGGATTTGATGAATTCCGGCGGCTGACCGAGGTCACGGCCGCGAGGATCGGCCGGAGTGGACCCCACAGGTTTCCTCAGTATCATTGCGAGGATCGCCTGACTCGGCGGCAAGAGCGATACCCGGAAGGCCAGGTTCACATTCGTGGGTGACGATCGAGACTCGGGCCCACCTGCGCCCGAAGGACGAGCTCCCTGGGAGCGTCCGATCTCCCGAATCTCACACGAGCCTCGGTCACCGAGTAGCGTGCCGGTGGCGTCGAATCCGCCGTCATCCTCCCCGTCTGTATCCGACCGCCGAGTGCCCGAGCCAACCGTCGAGTCCGCGGACAGCGAAACGCCCAGCAGTAAATTCAACCGGCTAGGCAAGCGTTCCTCTCGGAAGTCCGACTCGGTATCGGTAGCCGATCTCGTGGACAAGATGGCCGACGACGATCCACCCGCCGAGACGCCGCCTGTTCGAGCGTGGCCCAGCCGACCCGACCTCGATGAACCCACTGAAAAGATCGATCCGATTACGGACTCGACCCCGCCACCGGTGAGCCCACCCCCGGTCGTTGCGTTGCCCGAGGCCGTCGGCGTCCCTGCCGATGATCGGCCGGTCCTGACCCGTTTGGCCATGAGCAAAGTGCGTCGGCAAAAGCGACTTCGCAACATCGGCCGCGGATTCGTCTCCCTCGTCGCAATTCTCGCGCTCACCCTCACCGGAATGGTCTGGGGGTACCTTCGGAGCACCGACAAAGGGTTCGCACAGGTCGCCGCCCTGGACATGGATTCGACGGACGTCGTGGACGCTGCCGGTCAATATGGTGACGAGACTTATCTGATCGTCGGAACAGACACTCGTACCGGTGCCAGCGGCGAGGTCGGCGCAGGCACGGTTGCCGATGCAGAGGGCGCCCGCTCGGATACCGTCATGCTGGTCAACATTCCTGCTGATCGAAGCCGTGTCGTCGCAGTCTCGTTCCCACGCGACCTCGATGTTGTTCGCCCTGAATGCGAGGGCTTCGACAATTCCAACAACACGTACACCGGCGAGATGTACCCGTCAGCGGACGGCGACAAGCTCAACGCGACCTATGCGCTCGGCGGGCCCAAGTGCCTCGTCAAGACGATCCAGAAGATCTCCGGCTTGAAGATCAGCCACTTCGTCGGTATGGACTTCGCCGGATTCGAATCGATGGTGGACGAAGTGGGTGGCGTCGAAGTCTGCACGCCGCAACCCCTGATCGACTATGAACTCGGCACTGTGCTGCAAACAGCTGGGGAGCAACGTATCGACGGCCGCACGGCGTTGAACTACGTACGCGCACGCAATGTGGAAAGCGAGGGCAACGGCGACTACGGGCGTATCAAGCGTCAACAACGGTTCCTGTCCTCCCTACTGCGCTCTGCGCTCTCGAACAAGGTCCTGCTCGACCCAGGAAAGCTCAACGGGTTCGTCAGCGCCTTCACCAGCGACACCTTCGTCGAGAACGTGAAGACCAAAGACCTCGTTACTCTCGGCCGTTCCCTGCAGAACGTCGACGCAGGAGCCGTCACCTTCCTGACGATCCCCACTTCGGGTACCAACGGCTGGGGCAACGAGATCCCGATCGACGACGCCATTGCGGTGATCTTCAGTGCCATCATCAACGATGATCCGTTGCCCGGCGAAGAACGTAAAGACCCGCCGCCCAGCGCGGAGCCGTCGGATCAACCGACAGCGCCGCTGCTGGCAGTCGATCCGACAACCGTCTCGATCCAGGTCTCCAATGCTTCCGAGAAGGTAGGGATGGCGGCCACTGCGTCCAGCGAACTGTCCACCTACGGTTTCCAGATTCTCGAAGTCGGTAACTTCGTCGGAACAGCCAAGCAGACCGTCGTCCGCTACTCGGAGGGCCAGGAATCCGAGGCTGCAACGGTGGCGTCGGCAATGCCCGGTGCAGTCATCGAGCAAGCGCAGGGGCTCGACAGCATCGTCGAGGTCGTGCTCGGCTCGGACTATCCCGGGTACACCACTGCACCGACGGCGTTCGGTGAGCCGATCGAAGCCACGCAAGTTCAGGGTTCGACCGAAGCCGCGCCGTTGCCCGAGGATTTGTCGTTCACAAACGCCGCCGACGATACCTGCGCCTGAGCAAGCCATTCACGCTCCGTTCACCCTCTCGACGGTGACCATATGGGTGCGACCAACTAAACTCGCTGGTATGCGCGTCGCCTACACAGAACAGATGAACGACCTTGCCGATATCCTCGGACAGATGGCCACACTGGCCGGCTCTGCGATGGAGAAGGCAACTCAGTCACTACTACAAGCAGATTTGCTCCTCGCCGAGCAGGTCATCTCCGATCACGACAAGATATCCGAACTGAGTACCGTCGCCGAAGAGAGGGCATTCACCCTCCTCGCGCTCCAAGCTCCGGTCGCCGGAGATCTCCGCTCGGTCGTATCAGGGATCCAGATCGTCGCCGACATCGAGCGGATGGGGGCCCTCGCCCTGCACGTCGCGAAGATCACCCGGCGTCGTCACCCCAACAACGCTCTCCCCGAGGAGGTCAACGGATACTTCGCCGAAATGGGTCGAATTGCCGTTCAACTCGGAGCATCTGCACGCGAGGTCCTCGAAACTCGTGATCCGGAGCGCGCCGCCAAGCTCCACGAGGAGGACGAGGCGATGGATGACCTCCATCGTCACCTGTTCACGGTGCTGATGGATCGCGAATGGAGTCACGGTGTCGCCGCAGCTGTAGACGTCACCCTTCTCGGTAGGTTCTACGAGCGCTTTGCCGACCACGCAGTCGAGGTCGGACGTCGAGTCATCTTCCTCGCCACCGGTGAAATGCCGACCGAGCTGAGCAACACACACCTGCCCAGCTCCTGATCGGTCCAAGTCTCCTGGACGTGCACAAGAAAAACCCCCGAACGCTCAGCGTTCGGGGGTTCTTTTCATCTGGACGTGCACAAGAAAAACCCCCGAACGCTCAGCGTTCGGGGGTTCTCTTCATCTGTTTCCCTAGCCGAAGCGACCGGAGATGTAGTCCTCGGTGGCTTTCTGGGTCGGATTGGAGAAAATCTTCTCGGTGTCGTCGATCTCGACGAGCTTGCCGGGCTTGCCGGTAGCTTCGAGATTGAAGAAGCCGGTCTGATCGCTCACGCGTGCGGCCTGCTGCATGTTGTGCGTGACGATGACGATCGTGAAGTCCTTTTTCAGCTCGCTGATGAGGTCTTCGATGGCAAGCGTGGAGATCGGGTCCAGCGCCGAGCACGGCTCGTCCATGAGGAGGACGTCGGGCTGCACTGCGATGGCACGGGCAATGCACAGGCGCTGTTGCTGTCCGCCGGAGAGCCCGCCACCGGGCTTGTCGAGGCGATCTTTGACCTCGTTCCACAGGTTCGCACCTTTGAGGGAGCGCTCGGCGACCTCGTCGAGCTCCTTCTTACTTTGTCCACCCTGTAGCTTCAGACCTGCGACGACGTTGTCCCGAATCGACATAGTCGGAAAAGGGTTCGGGCGCTGGAAGACCATGCCGATGGTGCGACGCACACCGACCGGATCGACGTTGGACCCGTAGATGTCCTCACCGTCAAGGAGCACAGATCCTTCGACGCGCGCACCCGGTATCACCTCATGCATACGGTTGAGCGATCGTAGAACTGTGGACTTGCCGCAGCCGGAGGGCCCGATGAAGGCTGTCACTCCACGCGGGGGAACTGCGAGGGTGACCCCTGCGACGGCCTGAAACTTGCCGTAGAAGATATTGACGTCTTTCAGGTCGAGACGTTTTGCCATGATTGGCTCCTGGGTTTCGCGAGCGGGGAGATTCGTGTGTAGCGCAGTGGTCAGAAGCTCTTGGGAGAGAAGAACTTGGAGACCAACTTCGCGCCGATGTTGAGCAAAGCGATGATCAGGATCAGCGTCAGTGCTGCTCCCCACATCCGCTCGCTGGTGAGTACGCCGGTTCCTGCTTTCTGCAGGTCGACCATCATGAGCGGCAAGGACGTCTGCGGCCCTTCGAACAAGTTGAAGTTGATCGCGGTGGCGGAGCCGACCAGAATCAGCACCGGCGCAGTCTCACCCATGACACGGGCCAGTGCGAGCATGATGCCGGTGACGATGCCGGAAAGTGCCGTTGGCACGACGATCTTCGCGATGGTCTTCCATTTCGGCACACCGAGTGCATACGACGCCTCGCGCAGATCCTGCGGAACGATACGCAGCATCTCCTCGGACGACCGCACGATCACCGGGATCATCAACAGGACCAAGGCAAGCGCGACGGCGATGCCGGACCGGTCGAAACCGAACGTGGCGATCCACAGCGTGTAGATGAACAGCGCGGCGACGATGGACGGGACACCGGTCAGAATGTCGACCATGAAGGTCGTCACTTTCGCGAGGCGCGTTCCGACACCGTATTCGACGAGATAGATGGCGACGAAGACACCGATCGGAATCGAAATCAACGCGCAGAACAATCCCTGTATGAGTGTGCCGACTATGGCGTGATAAGCGCCACCGCCAGCTATGAACTGAGTGAGGCCTGCTTGCGAATTCGTCCACCACTCGAGGTTGTCTACTGCTCCGATGCCGCGAGAGATCACCGTGTACAGCACCCAGATGAGTGGAACCAGCGCGACCAACACGGACAGACTGACCAGTACTGTCGCGAATCCGTTGGTGAACTTGCGCCGAGGACTGACACCCTTGAAGGTCTGTTCCTTGACCGGGCGGTCCAGCGTTGCGGTCATGGCTCCTAGGCCTTCTTTCCGGCGATGGCGGCACGAGCACCCGCGTTGACGACAAAGGTGAGAACGAAGAGAACGAGCCCGGCCGCGATATAGGCACCCGCCTGCAGCTGGTTGTTGAACTCACCTGCCGCGAGCGCGATCTTCGTTGCAAAGGTGTTTCCGCCGTCGAAAAGTGTCCATCCGAAAGTAGATTGCGTGCTGCGGATGATGATGTACAGCGCGATGGTCTCGCCGAGAGCGCGTCCGAGCCCGAGCATCGAGCCACTGACGAATCCAGATTTTCCGAATGGGATGACGGTAGTCCGGACGACTTCCCACCGAGTTGCGCCGAGCGCGAGGGCTGCCTCGATCTGCCCTTTCGGCGTCTGGACGAACACTTCACGCGTCACTGCGGCGATGATCGGAAGGACCATGACGGCGAGCACGATGCCGCCGGTAAATATAGTTCCTCCACCGGCGATCGATACCGAACCGGTCGCGAAGAGCGGGAACCAGGCGAGATTGGTGTTGAGCCATTCCGCGAACGGGCTGATGGCCGGTGCCAGGACGTAGAGGCCCCAGAGTCCGAAGACGATCGACGGCACAGCAGCGAGCAGATCGATGATGTAGGCCAAGGGTCCCGAGACCTTCTTGGGCGCGTAGTTGGTGAGATAGACCGCAATTCCGAGCGCGACCGGCATCGCCAGAACCAGAGCGAAAATCGACACGGTCACGGTTACCAAGAACAGGTCCCGGATTCCGAACAACATTGCCGAAGTGTCCGAGGTGTTCCAGCTGCCGTTGTACGTCAGAAAGTTGACCGTGTTGTTCTGTAGCGCCGGGATCGCCCGCCACAGCAAGAACAATGCGATGGCAGCGATGAGCACGATGATGAAGACACCAGACCCCTTGGCGAGGGTGGCGAAGATTCGGTCACCTGGGCGAGTGACGGTACCGCCCTTGGCCTTCTTGTCCGGCAATTTTTTGGACTCTTCCGTGTTCCGCGGCGCGTCGGTCGCGGTGGATTCATCCGCGGACGTATCGCCGGTGATCGAGTGGGTGTCGCTCATACCGTTCACGTCTCTCGTGTGGTGGTCGAGGACGAGACCTGCTCGATGCCTCGGTTGTCATTGCACAGCATCGACACAGGCTCTCGTCTCATTGAATCAGGCGATCGCGTTGATCGCAGTGACCAAACGCTCCTTGAAAGACTCGGGCAGCGGAACGTAGCCTGCTTCCTCGAGACCCTGCTGGCCTTCGTTTGCGGCACTGAGCAGGAAGGACTTCACAGCCGCGCTGGTGTCGGCGTCGTAACCCTTCGAGCAGACAACTTCGTAGGTTGCAAGAACCAGCGGGTAGGAATTCTCGATGTCGCTGGCGTAGAGGGCGTCGATATCGATGACGAGGTCGTTGCCCTCGCCGGAGAACGCGGCAGTATCGATGGCCGCGCCCGCGGTCTCACTGCTCAGCTCGACCGGCCCATTGCCGAAGTCGACATCGGCGGTGCCGAGACTTTCCTGGTCTGCGAAGCCCTTCTCGACGTAGGTGATCGAGCCAGGAGTCGCAGCGACTGCCTGTGCGACCCCGGAGGAGCCGTTCGCGCCTTCGCCGACGCCGCCGGCCCAATCGGAGCTGTGGTCGAGTGTCCACGCCTCGGGCGCGGACGCTGCGAGGAAGCGCTGAAAGTTGTCGCTGGTGCCCGAGGAGTCGGAGCGGTAGATCGGCGTGATGGGGGTTGCCGGCAGCGAGACGCCCTCGTTGACAGCGGCAACTGCCGGGTCGTTCCAGCTGGTGATCTGGCCGGTGAACATGCGGGCCGCGAGGTCGGGAGTAACGACGAGGTTGTCGACACCGTCGAGGTTGTAGGCGATAGCAACCGGGCCGAATACGAGCGGAAGGTTCCAGGCGGGGTTAGCCTGGCACCGCTCGGCAGCCGCGGCGGCCTGCTCTGCCTTGATGGCCGAGTCCGAGCCTGCGAAGTCCACGAGGCCGGCGACGAACTGGGTGCGGCCGTTGCCCGAACCACTCGTCGTGTACTCGACAGCCTTACCGGAGCACACGCCCGCGTAAACCGAAGTGAAGTTGGACATCGCGTTCTGTTGAGCAGAGCTTCCTTCGCCCGTCAGCGGGGATTTGCCCTCACATGAGGCGGCCGTATCCGTCCCGGATGCCGATTCCACGTTCGAGTCGCTGCCGCACGCTGTCAGCAGCATGGCACTGATCGCCACTGCGCTGATCAAAGCAGCATTGCGCTTGAGGTTCACCGTTTCCTCCGAGGATTCTTGTTGCCGTTGTCGCTTAAAAGGGCAGCGTCTGCGCTACCCACCAGCAAAACGTAAAGGGAGCCGGTTGACAGCTACCCCCGAAACAGTGAACGGAGAATGAACAGAGCGGGCATTTGTCCGTTTATGGGCGTGTATACGCCGTGTCGACGTGGAAACGCGAAAAACCGAGACGTTCGTAGGTGTGCACCGCAGCTGTATTGTCCGCCTCGACGTAGAGCAGCACTTCGGCAAGCTGTCGGTCGCGCAGGTAGTGCAGGCCTGCGAGGGTCAGAACCCGACCGAGACCACGCCCCTGCGACGCCGGGTCGATACCGACGACGTAGACCTCGCCGATCTCGTCTTCGCCTGCCTCGGCGGCGTGCACTTTCGTCCAGTGAAAGCCGAGCAGATGATCGGTACCTTCTTCGAAAGCGAGGAACACCCCGACCGGGTCGAACCATTCTTCGTCGCGGCGTTCGGCAATGTCCTTCGCGGTCCAGCCGCCTTGTTCGGGATGCCAGGCAAACGCTGCACTGTTGACGCGAAGAAGTTCCGTATCGTCGCGAGCCCCTTCGTACGTGCGCAGTGTAATACTTTCCGGCACAATCACTTCCGGCAGTTCCGGCGCTCTCAGCGAGCGACGCATTTGCAGCAGTTCACGAGCCACCGTCAGACCGAGCCGGGCGGCGACTGCCTGTGCCGGTTCGAGGTTTCCGTGGGCCCAGACTCGGGCTCCGTCACCGCCCTCGGACAGTGCACGGTCGACGAGGCTTCGCCCTGCGCCTCGGCCGCGGAACTCCGGATCCACGACGACTTCAGCCATCGGCGGAGCCTCGTCCGAACCAGCTGCGATGCCCGCGTAGCCGACGATACGAGTGCCCTCGGAAACAACCAGGTGCTGCACCGACTTGTCCGCCGAGATGGCCTTGTCCGCCGAGATGGCTTTGACAGCCTGTTCCGACAGGGGAGCGGTGCCGTCGGTGACGGCGGCACGTGACACCACCGCCTTGACTGCCTCGGACACCTCCGAGGTCATCGCGGCGGAGTGGAATCGGAAGATTTCGAACGAGGAGTTCATCTACTGAGCCGCACTTCCCTGGGTCGTGCCGTTGATCGAGGTCGACTCGGCGCCGTCATGGCCATCGTCTTCGTGACCTGTAGCGACCGGCCCGCCCTTTGCGGTGCGGGACGGGCGCACCGCCTTGTATCCGACGTTCCGAACAGTACCGATCAGCGACTCGTACTCGGTGCCGAGTTTCGCGCGTAGGCGTCGAACATGCACGTCCACTGTTCGAGTGCCACCGAAGAAGTCGTATCCCCACACCTCTTGGAGCAACTGCGCACGCGTGAAGACTCGCCCGGCATGCAAAGCCAGATACTTGAGGAGTTCGAACTCCTTGTACGTCAGATCGAGTGGGCGCCCGCGCAGCCGTGCAGTGTAGGTGCCCTCGTCGATGACGAGTTCGCCGAGAGTGATTTTTCCCGACGCCTCCGGACTTGCCGCTCCCCCGGAACGTGCGACGAGTAGACGGAGTCGGGCATCGATCTCAGCGGGCCCGGTGCCGGGAAGAAGAATGTCGTCCAGGCCCCATTCGGAGTTGACGGCGACGAGACCGCCCTCGGTGAGTACGGCCACCACCGGGATCGCCGAACCGGTACTGCCCAGCAACCGGCACAACCCGCGTGCGGCGGCCAAGTCGGTGCGAGCGTCGACCAGGGCGATGTCGGCGGAACCCGCCTCGAGGAGTGAGGAAACTTCCGTGGGAACAGGCCGCACATTGTGCGACAGAAGCGCAAGCGACGGTAGAACGGCCTCCGGGTTCGGATCGGAGGTCAGAAGCAGGAGCTCCACACAGCCTCTATTCTTACCGCTGTCGTGCCGATATCGAACTGAGTCGAATTCTCGGCGGGACGCCGTCTTCGGAGCGAAGCCGACGGCTTTCTCAGGGGGTAAGACTAACTTGCCAACGGGGACCACCGTTCAACGCAGTCCCGGATCCGTCGGTCACAATGGTCCCCATGCGCAAACTGATCATCGGTCTCGTGAGTCTGCTGGCACTCGCTCTTGTCGTCGACTTCGGGGTTGCGGCCTACTCCGAGTACCGCGTCTCGCGCGCAATTCGTGAGGGCGGGGACCTCACCTCCGACCCTCAGGTCACGATTCACGGTTTCCCTTTTCTGACCCAGGCCGCCGAAGGCAAGTACCAGAACGTGGAGGTCCGGGCACAGGACGTCCCCAGCGATTTCGTCGGGTCGACGACCATCGAAGCCAATCTGCGTGGCGTATCGATCCCCCTGTCGGATTTGGCCGATGGGTCGGTTCAGACCGTTCCCGTCGATAAACTCGACGGTCGGGTGCGCATCGAAGCGACAGACCTCGGACGCTTCCTCGGCATCGTCGACCTGCAGGTTTCTGCGCCACCCGCCGACAAGTCGGACGGCACGGGCGGTTCGGGTGGGTCCGGAAAGACGACGAACGGCGGAGTAGTGCTTACCGGCACCGTTCCTGTCGGCCCGGTCGAAACCGAAGTCAGCGTCCAGGCAGATCTGATTCTCGATGGTGATCGGGTGAGCGTCGTCGCCACCGATTTCTACTTCGGCCCCGAAGGCAGTGCAGACTTCACGATCCCAGACTTCGCGAAGTCTGCTGTACTCGGTCAGTTCACCAAGACGATAGAGCGACAGACGCTTCCGTTCGGAGTGCTCCCTACCGATGTCTATGCGGAGGGTTCGCAGATCGTGATCGAAGGCTCGGCGGAGAATGTGACGATCGACTTGGACCAGATCGAAAAGTCATGACCGGAATCACAATTCTCGTTGTCGTATTGGTTGCTGCATCGGTGGTCGGCGTAATCCTCACCTCACGCGCCGGAAAGGTGCGGCACGCAGCCGCGGAGGGAACTTCCCCGCGCTTGAACGCCATGCTGAGGGACGCCGGCGCGGTGGTAGGGCACGCCACGATTCTGCACTTCTCCGCCGACTGGTGTGGCCCCTGCAGTGCTGTGCGACGCGTGGTGGGACAAGTGCTCGCCGAACTGGACGGTCCCACCGAGCTCGAGCTCGACATCGACGAACATCAGGCGCTCGCCCGGGAGCTGGGCGTCCTGTCGCTTCCGACGACATTCGTTCTCGACGGGCAGCTGAACCAGCGCGTTCGGATTGCCGGAGTCCCGAAAGCGGCCGCCCTCGAAGCTGCGTTACTCGACCTGTAGTTCTACTGGTCGGACTTCTCAGGGTATGGTGTTCGATGTGTTGTCCCGCCATGAGCTGTTGCTCACCAGTCGTCGCACGGTAGACCTGTGCCGACTGGGCGGTTGTTGCTGTCGCTGCTGCTGATCCCTCGTTCCGCCGGTGCCCATGGTGCGCACTCCGGAAAACTTTCAGGCGATCACGGGTAGATCCTTCATTACCCCTCTGCAGATGTGCTGGTTCCGTACTTCGGACCCGCCTCGACAACCGATTCGTTCAACAAATCAAGCGCAGGAGCACTTTCTCGATGTCTACTGACCTACATTCCGCGGTCGAACAAGTCGATGCCCGTGGCCCGCGATTCGCGGCCTGGATCACCACCGCCGTACTCGTCGTAGTTCTGCTGCTGTCGTCCTTCTCCGTTGCTGCCGCGGCAGTGCTTCTGGCTGCGCAGGCCGTGGTCTTCGCGATCGGTGCGGCCTTCGGTCCACGGCGCAGCCCTTACGGCCGATTGTTCGCCC
Organism: Rhodococcus sp. 1168; assembly: GCF_002091955.1. Taxonomy (GTDB): domain Bacteria; phylum Actinomycetota; class Actinomycetes; order Mycobacteriales; family Mycobacteriaceae; genus Rhodococcoides. The sequence continues at coordinate 12,839 of NZ_MKKY01000084.1, forward strand.
TGTTTCTCGCACCGAGGTTGTCGCCTGTCGGCGAACGCGAGCCGACACCGCCACTGAGGTTCGCGCAGCTCGTCGGCTTCATGTTCGCGACCGCCGGTGTCATCGGTTTCGCCGCTGGGCTACCGACTCTCGGCGCTGTGGCCACTGGCTTCGCATTGTTCGCCGCCTTCCTCAATGCGGCCTTCGCTTTGTGCCTCGGCTGCCAGATCTATCCCCTCGTGGCGCGGCTGCGACCGCAGCCCGCTCACGCCTGACTACCTACCCACCTATCCATCACCGACCGACACAATTTCTCCCCTCTGATATCCATCACCGAAAGGAAACCCATGGCCCGCTCCGACGTCCTGGTCTCTGCCGACTGGGCCGAGCAGAACCTGAACGCCACGAAGACCGTTTTCGTCGAGGTCGACGAAGATGCAAGCGCCTACGACGGCGGTCACATCGAAGGCGCAGTGAAACTCGACTGGCGCAAGGACCTGCAGGACCCGGTTCGCCGCGACTTCCTCGGCCAGGACCAGTTCTCAGATCTCCTGTCGGCGAAGGGAATCGCCAACGACGACACCATCGTGCTGTACGGCGGTAACAACAACTGGTTCGCCGCGTACGCGTACTGGTACTTCAAGTTGTACGGCCACAAGGACGTCAAGCTCATCGACGGCGGCCGCAAGAAGTGGGAACTCGACGGTCGTCCGCTGTCGAGCGATGTCGTCACCCGGGACACGACGCAGTACCGGGCACAAGCGCCCGACCTGTCGATCCGCGCATTCCGCGACGAGGTCATCGACGCCATCGGCAACAAGAACCTCATCGATGTGCGCTCCCCCGACGAGTTCTCCGGCAAGATCCTCGCGCCGGCGCACCTGCCGCAGGAGCAGGCGCAGCAGCGTGGACACGTGCCCTCTGCGATCAATATCCCGTGGAGCACCACAGCCAACGAGGACGGCACGTTCAAGAACGACGACACCCTCGAGGCGCTGTACAAGGAAAAGGGCTACGACGAGGGCAAGGCGACCATCGCTTACTGCCGCATCGGCGAGCGCTCGAGCCATACCTGGTTCGTTTTGAAGGAACTTCTCGGCAAGTCCGACGTCAAGAACTACGACGGCAGCTGGGTCGAGTACGGCTCCCTCGTCGGAGCACCCATCGAGTTGGAGGTTCACTGATCATGTGCGGAGCGCCCGTTCAAGGCCAAACGATTCCGGCAGGCGTCGATGTCGAGAAGGAGACCGTCATCACCGGTCGTGTTCTTGCCACCGACGGTGAGCCTGTGGGCGGCGCATTCGTGCGTTTGCTCGACGGCACCGGCGAGTTCACAGCAGAGGTAGTGGCGTCGGGAACCGGAGACTTCCGGTTCTTCGCAGCGCCCGGCCAGTGGACCTTGCGTGCACTGTCCTCATCCGGCAACGGTGAAGCGGTGATCACCCCGGAGGGTGCAGGCGTGCACTCGGCGGATGTGACTGTCGGAGCCTGATTACTCCCAGCACACGAAAAGCCCCGCATCGATCTCCTTCGATGCGGGGCTCTTTCGTGTGTGTCTAGTTCTGCGGTAGCACTATGCCGAAGGAATCGAGCAGTGCTCCCAAATCGGTGTCACGTGTGGGGGTTCCGGGCGTCGGGAGGGTTTGCGGAGCTGGGCTGGGATCGACCTCAGAGGGTGCCGGAGGTGCGTCGTCGACGCCCTTTTTCTCGCGTTCGGTTTCGGCCAGATCCGTCACCCAGGCGACAATTTTTTCGCTCTCCCACACACGGCCGTCATTCGGATTGTTGTTCCAGTACAACAGGTGCTGGAGGAATCCGAAAAAGATGTACGGCTCGATGAAGACGTCTATTATCCCCTTGTTGTTCTCCAGCAGGCCTTCGCCTTCGGCACGCACTTTCGCACGCACCGTCTCGGCTCCTGGCCCCATCGCCCAGTCGAGGTCTTCGCGTAGACGCTCGGGGGTCAGACCTGCACGGGCTTTCCCTTCGTCGACCTGGTAAGTCTGATCGGAAACTTTGACGAGCACTTCGAGCAATGTCTCCTCGGACCCGACCCAGTCCTTCTGGGTGACGATGTCGACGATCGCGCGGGTGGCGATGGAAGTCACGGCACGGGCGAAGTCGGCGACGGTCTGGACGGGGTCGAGCACTGTCAGCCGCATCTGTCCGAGCACTCCGAGTGCCAGTTGCAGCGCGAGAATGTTCTCGGGAGCGTCGCACGCGAGATCGTAGGGCCGACAAGCCCACGTCATCTTGTCGTTCAGCGTGCCGTAATCCTTGGCCTCCGGCGACTGGAACCCACCGCGTGTTGGGCCGGGCTCGTCGATATTGGGTACGCCCGCAGGTCGGTACGGATCCCCCAAGAGTGCGACACCGGCGACGTCCTCGCCCGTGACGAGCGCATCGGGAGAGCGGTGTCCGAGTTCCATCGCCACACGCTCGACCACCTCGCCGCCGACGCTGTATCCGAGGAGCACGAACTTGGTGTCCTCGCCGCACTTGCTCTTGTACTCGTCGAGCAGACGGTTGGTCGATCCGACGCCCGCGGCAACCGATTCCTGGTACGTCGGCACGTCGGACAGGAATCCCACTCCGTACGTCGATGGATACGGGACGTAGAGCCAACCGACCGATCCCGGGTTTTTCGCGCCGGCCTGGCCGACAGGGAGCGTCACGTTGCCCACCCAATTGGACATCGGCGAGCGGGATTCTTCGTTCAGCGGATCACGATCGGCGTCCGAATCGGTGGCGCCGGATACTGTGAGCATCAATATGTCCGGGCACTCTTGGGCAAAGTTGTTCGGGTCGATATTCGGGCCGTCGTCTTCGGAAGAGGACCCGGCTGCAGACCCCGTCGAGGACGAGCCCGAGTCCGGGGATGCGGCTGCCGCCGCAGGAACGGCAAGGAGCAGCGCCACTCCCAGCGTCGCGGACTTGGTCAATATCGAGCCCGCACGTGTTCGGCGACGCATTCGAGATCCTCTCCAGCACACTTCGAGACAGCTTTCGACCAGACAAAAGATGTCGGGCGTAGACCGCCCGACACCACACTGGAGAAGCTACCGTGCCCAGCCCCCATCGTTTGCTACAGAGTGTGAAACCCCGATGTCAGGGGCCGAATTCTGGGAAATCGCACTATCGACTCCCGGGTTCTCCCCACCGCGATTCTGCGCAGTGAATCGGGTGGGTCTAAACTCGTCGTCGTGGTCATCTTCTTCGAGCTTCTGCTGGCACTGGCTGCAGTAGCCATCATCGCGTTCTCGCTCTACGTCGTCTATCGCTTGGTCACCGAAGAATCGTGACCGAGAGCGCAGCTGACGGGTCGGGCGAGACCACACGGTCCGCCAATGATGCGATCGCCGAAGCTGCCGAGAAGTTTGCGGCGGCGTCGGCACGCAACATTCCGACGTTGCCTGATCTTCCGCACCCCGAAGACACCGCCAACCTTCGCCTCGGACCCGAACTGAATCCAGCGATGCTTGCGCTGCTTCCCCTTGTCGGCGTCTGGCGCGGCGAAGGTGAGGGTCGCGATCCCGAGTCGGGGCAGGAGTACCCGTTCGGGCAGCAAATTGTCGTCTCGCATGACGGTGGGGCCTACCTCAGCTGGGAATCTCGCTCTTGGCGCCTCGACTCCGACGGCAACTACGCGCACCCAGACCTTCGCGAAACCGGTTTTTGGCGAATCACCGGTGATGACGTCAAGGGCAGCGAGACGCCGGAGGTCATCGAGTTTCTGCTGACGCACAGCACTGGCGTCGTCGAACTCTATTACGGGCACGCGCTCAATCAGACTTCCTGGGAACTCGCGACCGATGTCGTCATCCGGTCCACTTCGGGTGCCCTCGTCGGTGGTGCCAAGCGCCTCTACGGCATCGTCGATGGTGCCGACCTCGCGTACGTCGAAGAACGTGTCGACGCCGACGGAGAGCTCGCACCGCGGCTGTCTGCTCGCCTCATCCGCTATATCGGCTGAAGTCACTCATCGGTCCTTCGGACAATACTTCCTGCGCACGCGAACGGCCCCCGAGCCATACCTGCTTTCAGGTCTCGGCCGGATAAGACCGAGGGCTCGGGGGCCGGGTAGCTGCCCTGGATTCGCTTGCCGCTCGCGCGGTCTCCGAAAAGTGAATCCGTCAGCGGTTGCGGCTAGCTGACAGCCACCTCACGTGTCCTAGAGTTCTTCAACGTCAGACCACCTCCTCTCCCGTGTACTCAACAAGGTACGCCGCGATTCCGAAGTCGGCAAAGGAATATTTCCGTCCGGAAGACCAAGGTCCAAGACCAGGTCAGCACGGGTGTCCACCGGAAGTTGATGAGTCACCACCACGACCGCACGATTGCCGTCGACGATACCGTCGGAGCGGTCCAGGAGCCGTCGTAGCAGCTGCGCTCCCCCGTCGTCGTCGAGGTGTTCGGTCGGTTCGTCCAGTAGCAGAATCGGCGCGTCGGACAACAGCGCACGAGCCAGCAGAATTCGTCGACGCTGTCCTCCGGACACAGCCTGCGCACCGCCGACGAGGGGCGTGTGGATTCCGTCTGGGAGCGAAGAGATCCAGGCGCCGAGGCCGACTCGGTCGAGCGCCTCGACCGCCTCGTCCGGCTGCACGTCGCCGCGTGCCACCCTCAGGTTTTCGAGAATCGAGGTGTCGAACAGGTGCGCATCTTCGGCGAAGAAACGGGCGCCGGAGCCTTCGACGGTGCCGCTGATCGGTGGCAGCAGTCCCGCGAGCGTCATCAGGAGAGTGCTCTTGCCGATACCGCTGGGGCCGACGATCGCTACCCTCGCTCCGGGACCGACATCGAGATCGACCGGCACCGTGGTCGAGGATGACCCCGGCCAGCCGCACCGTAAGTTTCTCGCAGTGACACGGTCGGTGCGAGAGTCCAGATCATCGACTCTCTGCGGAGCGGCCTCGTCCGCAGCGTCGAGAAGTTCAACGATGCGTGACACGGAGATACGGGCCCTCGTCAATGCAATGGCGGCACCAGGCAGCGCAGACGTCGCCTCGAATGCGGACAGCGGCACCAGCACGATGATCGCCAACGCCATAGGCGTCATACCACCAACTGTTCCGCCCGTGCTGCCGTACAACGAGATACCGACGAGCAAAGAGCCCAACACCGCCGCGCCGACGGAGAGAGGTAGAGCCGCGTCGGCGAATGCTGCCGGGATTGCCGCACGGTCGCGGGCCTTCACCGATGCTCGGTTGGCTTCGGCAGCGTCCCGGAGGGTCTCGCTCAATCGTCCGGCGACCCGCAGCTCACCGGCATGGTCGAGGGCGCGGACGGCGGTTTCGCTGAACTCCGCACGGGCCGAAATACCCTCGGACTCGGCGATGACGGCAGATCTCGCCGCCCAGTAGGGGGCAAGTACTCCGGCGACCACGAGCGCCAGCAACAGGATCAGTGCCGCAGCAGGCGAGACGAACGCCAACACGACGACGGCGGCGATCGCCAGAACTATCGATACGCAGATCGGCACGATCGCACGCACCACGACGTCACCGAGCACGTCGACGTCGTTGCCGGTGCGCGACATCAGATCGCCGCGACGCAATCCCGCTGCTGCGGCCGGGTTGCCTGCGGCGAGGCGTTCGTAGAGACGAGTTCTCGCCGAGGTGGTTCCGCGCAGAGCGGTGTCGTGGGTAGCCAGGCGTTCCAGGTATCGGAATACGCCGCGTGAAATGCCCAGTGCCCGAACCGCTACGACAGCGACCGTCAGATCCAATACCGGTGGCATCTGCCAGGCGCGGGTGATGAGCCAGGCAGATACCGCCGCCAGGGTCAGTGCGCTGCCCAAGGTCGCGACCCCTGCCGCCACGGACATGGCCACTCGGGACGGACGAAGTTCGAGAAGCTCGAGAGCGCGCCGAAGGTCAACGAGCATGGCGTGCCTGCACTTCGATGATCGTGTCGGCACTGATGAGAACCGAACGACGGTGACCGACCACTACGACGGTTCTGCCCTCGTCGGCGAGGCGACGAATGGTTTTCAGTACTGTCGCTTCGTGGGTCGCGTCGAGGTGAGCCGTGGGTTCGTCCAGCAGAAGCACCGGGGCCGAGGAGGTCAGGACTCGTGTCAGCGCGAGGCGTTGGCGCTGTCCGAGGGAGAGCCCGACACCTCCGGTACCGACGACGGTCTGCCATCCGAGCGGTAGCTCTGCCAGAACCTGATCGAAACCTGTTGCTGCGCAAATACTGTCGAGCTCCCGGCGATCGGGCCGTGTCCCGGTGAGCAGGAGATTACTCTCCAGAGTGCCGGGAAGAAGGACGGGTCGCTGTGGGAGCCAAGCGATCTGACGCCACCAGGAATCCACATCGACGTCGGCCAAGTCGGTTCCGCCGACCGTGACCGTGCCTTCATCGGGCGCAGTCAGCGCGAGAATCACGCTCAGCGCCGTCGACTTTCCTGCCCCGTTCGCACCGGCCAGCACTGTCACGGTGCCGGGTTCGAATACGGCGTCGAGTCGGTGTGGGGCGCTGCCGCCTCGGGCATCGACAGAAATCGAAGCCAGCTCCAACCGTGCGCCTCGGGCTCGAATCGAACACGTTCCTGCCCTGTCCGTCGGGCGATCATCGAGCACGCCGAACGCCTTCTCCGACGCGGCGACGCCGTCCTCGGCGGCGTGGAATTGGGCCCCGACCCGGCGTAGCGGAACGTACACCTCGGGTGCGAGTACCAGCGCGATGATGCCGGCCTCGAGAGCCATGTCCCCGAAGACCAGTCGGAGTCCGATGCTCACGGCGACGAGAGCTACACACAGTGTGGCAAGCAGTTCGAGCACCATCGAGGACAGAAACGCGATCTTCAGTGCGCGCATGGTCGCGCGGCGATGTGCTTCGCCGAGTGCCCGGACCCGCGCTGCGGGCCCGTGTTCACGGCCCAGTGCCCGGAGCGTCGGAAGTCCGGCGAGAAGGTCGAGCAGTTGGGCGGACAAACGCGTCATCGATTCGAGCGTCGCCTCTGCCTTCCCCTTGGTCAGCAGGCCGATCAGAATCATGAAGATCGGAATCAGCGGAAGCGTGAAAAAGATGATTGCTGCCGATGTCAGATCCTCGGTCAGGATGACCACGAGCGTCAGTGGGGTCAGCGTTCCCGCCAGGATCAGCGCGGGCACGTAGCCGGTGAGATAGGGCGCGAGACCACCCAAAGCCCTGGTCACGACCGTCGCAACGCCTTCGCGCTCGGAATCGAGTCGACGCGGATCACTGTTCGACGCGGCGGCGAGGACGTCGTTCTCGAGTTCTTCGACCACGCGCGAGGCCGCACGATGCGCATAGCGCGATTGCAGCCAAGTCGAGGTAGTTCTGACCACGATGGCTCCGGCAAGAACTGCCAACTGCCCGGACCAGTTCGAAATCGATCGTGCTGCAGGATCAGTGATGACGCCCGCGAGCACTGTGCCGGTCATCACCGCGGAGACGATGATCGCCGCGGTATCGACAAGCGAGAGAAGCACTGTCAACAGCAGATACCGCCGCGCCGATCGCGAGTACCGCCACAACCGGGGGTCGATCGGTCCCCGGCTCGGCGCGGCGGTGACTGTCATGACTTGCGACCGAGCGGCAATCCGATCGAGTCGGGGATGTGCGCAGTGGAGATGCGCTGACGGAACACCCAGTAGGTCCACGCCTGATAACCGATGACAACCGGTGCCGTGAAGGCAGCTGCCCAGGTCATCACCTTGAGCGTGTACGGGCTCGAAGACGCGTTCTCGATGGTCAAGCTGAACGCGGGATCCGTCGTGGACGGCATCACGTCGGGGAACAGCGATCCGAACAGCAGAACGACGACGGCAATGACGGCGATCGTGGTGAACACGAATGCCCAGCCCTCGCGCACCTTGGCGGTGAGAGCGACGACGGCGATCAACGCGACAGCGGCGATCCCGACCATGATCCACGTCCACCCCGTTCCGTAGGCGAGTTGGGTCCACAGTGCGAACCCGCCGCCGACCACGACCGCCGGAACCGAGAGTCGTACTGCCATTTTGACAGCGTCCTCGTGCACGTCACCGGCAGTCTTGAGCGCAATGAACACTGCTCCGTGCAGCGCGAACACCAGCGCCATCGTGGCGCCGCCGAGCAGGGCATACGGGGAGAGCAGGTCGAAGAACCCGGCGGTCACCTTCTTGTTCTCGTCGATTGCGACTCCGCGCACGATGTTGGCGAACGCGACGCCCCACAGCACGGCCGGTATCCACGAGCCGATGCCGATACCGAGATCACAGCGTCGTCGCCACACCGGGTCGTCGATTTTGCCGCGGTACTCGATGGCGCAGATTCGCAGGATGAGCGCGACGAGGATCAGCAGTAGCGGTATGTAGAACCCGGAGAACAGGGTTGCGTACCACTCCGGGAATGCCGCGAACAGTGCACCTCCGGCGGTGATGAGCCACACCTCGTTTCCGTCCCACACCGGGCCGATGGTGTTGAGAACTGCGCGACGTCTACGTTCTCCGACTTTCGGATCCGATGCCCGTCCGAACACCGGGATCAGCATGCCGACACCGAAGTCGAAGCCTTCGAGGACGAAGTAGCCGACGAACAACACTGCGATCGCTATGAACCAGAATTCTTGAAGTCCCATGACCGTTCCCCTCAGTACGCGAACGAGAGTTGTTGCGGAGCGTCGTCATCCGTCGGATCGTCTTGATCGCTACCCGGCGGGTGCTGATCGTGTTCGAGCGGGCCTTCGACTACATATTTGTGCAGAAGGTAGTACCACACGACGCCAAGAGCTGCGTAGACCACCGTGAACGTCACCAGCGAGGCGACGACGAGGGAGGCCGGGTGATCGGACACCCCCTGATCGACAGTGAGTCTGATTCGATCGACGCCGGTCGGGTTGGGAGCGACAACCCACGGCTGGCGTCCCATTTCGGTGAAGATCCAGCCGGCACTGTTGGCCAGGAACGGCGTCGGGATCGCGGCGAGGCTGAGCCAGGAGAACCAGCGCTGGTTCGGGACGCGTCCACCTCGGGTAACCCAGAGTCCGGCGATCGCGAGTAGCGCCGAGCCCGCGGCCAGGCCGATCATCGCACGGAAAGCCCAGTAGGTGACGAACAGGTTGGGTCGGTAGTTGCCCGGCCCGAACTGCTGCTCGTACTGAAGTTGCAGATCTTCCACGCCCTGCAGTGTGACCCCGGAGAACTCGCCCTTCGCAAGGTAGGGCAGAACGAACGGCACCTCGAGAACGTGGGTGACACCGTCGCAGTTGTTGTGGGTGCCTACAGTCAGGATCGAGAAGTCCGGATCGGTTTCGGTGTGGCAGAGCGATTCTGCCGAGGCCATCTTCATGGGTTGCTGCTCGAACATGAGCTTCCCCTGGACGTCACCGGTGTAGACCAGTGCGATGCCGGACAGGATCATGACCACGAAGGACATGCGAGCGGCCGGTCGGAACATGCTTCGCGAGTTGGTATCGCGACCCTTGCGTGCCTCGCGCACCATCCACCAACCGGAGATCCCGGCGACGAACGTTCCAGCTGTCAGGAATGCGCCGGCGACGGCGTGCGGAAATGCGGCAAGGGCGGTGTTGTTGGTGAGCAGTTCCCAGATACTCGTCAGTTCCGCGCGACCGGTCTCTTCGTTGTAGATCGCACCGACTGGATGCTGCATGAACGAGTTGGCGGCGATGATGAAGAAGGCGGAGGCGTTGACGCCGATAGCGACGAGCCAGATCGTGGCCAGGTGAACAAGCTTGGGCAGCCGGCCCCACCCGAAGATCCACAGCCCGAGGAAGGTCGACTCGAGGAAGAACGCAACAAGCCCTTCCAGCGCGAGCGGTGCACCGAAGACGTCACCGACGAAGCGGGAGTACTCGCTCCAGTTCATACCGAACTGGAACTCCTGAACGATGCCGGTCGCGACACCGAGCGCGAAGTTGATGAGGAAAAGCTTTCCGAAGAATTTGGTCAGGCGATACCAGGAGTCCTTCTTGGTGATGACCCACATCGTCTGCATCGCCGCGATGATCGGGGCAAGACCGATCGTCAGCGGAACGAGAATGAAGTGGTAGACGGTGGTGATACCAAATTGCCACCTCGAAATATCCAAGGTATCCATGACGACTCCGACTCTCCCGCCCCCCGGGGCAGGTAACTGAAGTTACCGCTGACGCGGGCTTGTTACAGCGAATCCTAGATTACTACTACGCGAAGTAGTAGCTCAAGCGTCGACAATGTCGCCCTCCCCACGTTCGATCGCAAAATCGACCATCGAACGAACGTCGTCGGCGTTCTCAGGGGTGCCCAGCGTGACCCCATTCACGGTAACGACACGCGCCGCGAGCGTGATACTCGAGATCAACCAAACACCCTCTGCAGCAATCAGATCCGCAGGAAAGATATTCGACTTCTCGCAGGTGTATCCCTTCGCGGTCGCGGCGGCGAACAAAGCGTCGACAGTGGTTCCGGCCAGGATCCCGTGCTCGACCGGCGGTGTGATCAGTGTCTTACCGCGGGAGATGACCACAGTGGACCGCGGCCCCTCCAGGACCTGCCCCTCGTTGCTAATGTAGATCACCTCGTCAGCACCTTGCTGAGCGGCATACCGCAACGCGGCCATGTTGGTCGCATACGAAAGCGTCTTGGCACCCATCAACTGCCACGGCGCCCCCACGGCGAAGTCCACCGAGTACCCGCGACCGAGGGTGATAGCCGACACCCCTTCTGCGCGGGCCTTGGCGACCCGTTCGTGCACTGGACCCACGGTCGCGTAACCCGTCGGGCCACCGCCGCTTTCCCGGCCGCGACTCAACACCAACCGCAGTGCACCCTCGTTCCGCGTCTTGCGCTCCCACTCGTCAACCGCAAGGCCTATGACCAGCCTCCAGTCATCCAGGTCGGGCTCAGGCAGATCGAGGGCTCTCGCCGAGGCAGCCAGGCGCGTGAGGTGCCTCTCCACCCCGCATGCCGCTCCGTCGCGAATCAAAAGCGTCTCGAAAATCCCGTCACCCCGAACTGCGGCAAGGTCGTCGGCACACAGAAGCGGTTGATCTGCATCGTGAACTTGCCCATCGAGGGTCACTACTACACGGTCGGACATGGCGCCTACCCTAGTTGGGTCGCTCCGCAGGCTGCGCTCCTGCCCAACGGGGTCGCTCCGCAGGCTGCGCTCCTGCCTGATCGGGTCGCTCCGCAGGCTGCGCTCCTGCCTGATCGGGTCGCTCCGCAGGCTGCGCTCATGCCTGGTGCTCCTACTATGGGAGACGTGTCCGCTACCGCCCCGATCGACCCGAGCCCACTTCTCACCCTCCCCGGCGCTGTGCCTTCGCCCGAGGATTCTGCAGACCAGGCTGTGGCCTGGCACTACGGCAACCCCTTCGGTGAGCAACGAGATGCGACGTCTGCTGCGGCGGTCCTCGACCGCTCCAACCGATTCGTCATAGCGATCAGCGGGGACGAGCGCCTCACCTGGCTCGATACGATTTCCAGCCAACAGGTTCAGAACCTGCCCGACGGCATGTCCGCAGAGAACCTGAGTTTGGATATCAACGGACGCGTCGAGCATCACTTCGTGCAGACCGATCTCGACGGCATCACGTGGATCGACACCGAGGCGGCGAACGGGCCCGATCTCCTCGCGTTCCTGAAAAAGATGGTGTTCTGGTCCAAAGCCGAGCCTCGGGAAGGCCATGAACTCGCTGTCCTGAGCGTGCTCGGCTCGGACGCGCATCGAGTGCTCGAGGCCGCCGGTGCGCCGACCCCCGAGGACGTCTATGCCGCACTCCCCCTCGAAGGTGGCGGGTTCGTCCGGCGGATGCCGTGGCCCGGCCAGAACGCATTCGACCTACTCGTCCCGCGCACGTCACTGACCGCGTGGTTCAAGAAATTACGCGAGCAGGGCGCGACCCCCGCCGGAACCTGGACGTACGAGGCGCTGCGGGTCGAGTCGATCCGCCCCCGTGTCGGTGTCGATACCGACGAGAAGACCATCCCCCACGAGGTCCGTTGGATCGGCGGAGTTGCCGAACTCGGCGCCGTGCATCTGAGCAAGGGTTGCTACCGCGGGCAGGAGACCGTCGCGCGCGTGCACAACCTGGGTCGGCCACCCCGCCATTTGGTTCTTCTTCATCTCGACGGCTCTGCCGATGGCAGGCCCGAAACCGGGGATCCGGTGACGGCCGGAGGACGGACCGTCGGCCGACTCGGCACCGTCGTCGATCACTTCGAACTCGGTCCCATCGCGTTGGCTCTGATCAAGCGAACCATTCCTGCAGGCACCGAGTTGGTCGTAGGACCGTGTGCTGCGTCGATCGATCCGGATTCGATTCCGAACTACGACGACGTCCAGGCGGGCCGCGCAGCAATCGATCGGCTCCGCGGGAGATAATCGGAAGGTAGGTCACTTTTGCGCCGCGATGCGTCATCGTGACTCTTTACCGATGCTACGGGTATTGCCGCAGGCCAGCGGCCCTGACTGGCATCTTTGGACCGGCCATACATATAAACGGTAATAACGCTACCCAGAGGCGTATGAGCATCTCAGCCGTTCTCGCGCTAGAGTGTGGTCCAGGAAGAAATACCAAAACCAACGGGGCGCCCAAATTTCCCCAGGCCGCCCCGCAAGTCCGCGAGGGGGCAACGCCATGGGCCGAGGCAGGGCTAAGGCAAAGCAGACAAAGGTCGCTCGTGAGCTCAAGTACAGCTCTCCAACAACGGACTTGGAGAGTTTACAAAGAGAACTCTCCGGCGGTTCGTCCAAATCCCACCGTGGCGGTATTACCTCGGGCGGCATATCCTCCTCGGACGCGGAAAGCTATACCCGCGTCGAAGAGGACGAATACGAGGATTGGCGACGCTGACCTGCGATCTATACAACTGAGGGGGAGCCGCATTGCGGCTCCCCCTCAGTTGTATAGATTTCTTGAAGTCGTCATGGAGCGTAAGGCGCTCAGAAGCGTGGGTGATTGCCCAGCAATACGGCGCGCTCGGTTGCGACGGTCTTGTCCGTCGACTTCTTGACCGTTCCCAGCGTCCAGCATTCGATATGGCGTGCAGTCAGGACAGCAAGTGCACGGTCTACGTCCTCGGGTGCCACGATGGCAACCATGCCGACTCCCATATTGAACGTCTGTTCCATCTCGCTGCGTTCGACGCGTCCTCGCTGAGCGATCAGTGAGAACACCGGTGCCGGACTCCAAGTTCCACGGTCCAGTTCGGCGACGAGCCCTGCGGGCATGACGCGTCCCAGGTTGTTCGCCAACCCGCCGCCGGTGACGTGACAGAACGTCCGCACCTCGGTCTCGGCAGCCAATGCCAGGCAGTCCTTGGCATAGATCTTGGTGGGCTCGAGGAGCTCTTCACCGAGAGTGCGGCCGAACTCTTCGACGTGCCCGCCGAGATCCATGTGGTTTATCTCGAGCAGAACTTTGCGTGCAAGGGAGTACCCGTTGGAGTGCAGGCCCGAGGATCCCATGCCGATGACGACGTCGCCGGGGCGCACTCGATCGGGACCGAGAACCGAATCGGCTTCGACCACGCCTACCCCGGTTGCCGACAGGTCGTAGTCCCCGTCTGCCATCAGACCTGGATGCTCGGCAGTTTCACCTCCGAGAAGCGCGCAGCCCGCAATGACACAGCCGTCTGCAATGCCCTTGACGAGCTCGGCGACCATTTCCGGCACTACGCGGCCGACGGCGATGTAATCCTGCAGGAACAGCGGCTCAGCTCCGCAGACGACCAGGTCGTCGACGACCATGGCCACGAGATCCAATCCGAGGGTGTCGTGCTTGCCCATCGCCTGTGCGACGGCGACCTTGGTGCCTACCCCGTCTGTCGAGGCAGCGAGAATCGGCTCCCGGTAGTCGGTCTTGAGCGCGAACAGTCCGGCGAATCCACCCAGACCACCCATGACCTCGGGTCGAGACGCCTTCTTGGCAAGGGGGGCGAACAGTTCGACCGCTCGGTCCCCTGCAGCGATGTCGACGCCTGCCGAGGCGTAGGAAGCACCACCAGAGGAGGTTGCGCTCGGTGGTCGGGTTTCCTCGGTCATGCGGCTCCAGCCTGTGTGCTCGTACTGTTTGTATTCGCGCATCGTGCGCATAGTGCGCTCTCACGGTACCGGAGCGGACATTCGTCCGGGAACACGACAGACCTAGCCGAAAGCATCTGACGTCGACAACGGCAAATCGACGTAACGACGATCACACGACGTCGGCGATCAGCAGCCCCTAAGGTCTGCTCAGTGCGCTCGCGTTCGCGTTGTCGGTCTCGGTCTGTTGGCCGGCGGCCGTTGCAAGCATGCCTTCGAGTACATGCTTACCCAGAGCGTTGTCCGGCGGAAGGGCAATCGGGTACTCACCCGTGAAACATGCAGTACAGAGCCTGGATTCAGGCTGCTCCGATGCTGCAACCATCCCCTCGATCGAGATGTACCCGAGTGAGTCGGCACCGATGGCCTGACGCACACCTTCGAGGATTCCGTCCCCGGAATCGACGCCGTTGGCGATCAACTCAGCGGGTGAGGCGAAATCGATGCCGTAGAAGCATGGCCAGCGAACGGGCGGCGACGCGATCCGAACATGGATCTCGAGTGCGCCTGCCTCGCGTAGCATTCGGATGAGGGCGCGTTGGGTGTTACCGCGCACGATCGAGTCGTCGACCACGATCAGACGCTTGCCGCGAATGACTTCCTTGAGCGGATTGAGCTTGAGCCGAATACCGAGCTGACGAATGGTCTGCGACGGCTGGATGAACGTTCGCCCGACGTAGGCGTTCTTCATCAGTCCCTGGCCGTACGGAATGCCCGAGCCCTGTGCGAACCCGACCGCTGCCGGAGTGCCGCTCTCGGGAACCGGAATGACCAGATCACCCTCGGCGGGGTGTTCCTTCGCGAGCCGTCGACCGATCTCGACCCGGGTGGAATGCACGGAGCGACCACCGATGACGCTGTCGGGACGGGCCAGATACACGTATTCGAACACGCAGCCCTTGGGCTCCGGGGAGGCGAAACGTGAGGATCGAACACCATCGGCGTCGATGGCGAGCAGTTCACCGGGCTCGATGTCGCGTACGAATGCGGCACCGACGATATCGAGTGCAGCCGTTTCGCTGGCTACGACCCAACCCCGATCGAGCCGCCCCAACGACAGCGGTCGCACACCATGCGGATCACGGGCTGCGTACAGCGTGTGCTCGTCCATGAAGGTGAGGCAGAAGGCGCCCTCGAGCGTCGGCAGCAGTTCCATCGCAGCCTGCTCGATGGTGCGATCGGCGGCCTTGTGGGCCAGCAGGGCTGTCACGACGTCGGAGTCCGACGTCCCGTTGCCCTGGAGCCGGTCGCTGATGAGTCCTGCGTCGCGGGCTCTGGAGGCAAGTTCGGCGAAGTTGACGAGGTTTCCGTTGTGGCCGAGCGCGATGCCCGTCCCGGCAGTTGTGGTGCGGAAAATGGGCTGTGCGTTCTCCCAGGTGACCGAACCGCTCGTGGAGTAACGGCAGTGTCCGATGGCGACATGCCCCGGCATGGCGCCGAGGGTCTGCTCGTCGAACACCTGACTGACGAGTCCGAGGTCTTTGAAGACCAGCACCTGTGCGCCGTCGGAGACGGCGATACCCGCGGCCTCCTGGCCTCTGTGTTGCAACGCATACAGACCGTAATAAGTAAGTTTTGCCACATCCTCGCCTGGAGCCCATACACCGAAGACGCCGCATTCTTCTCGCGGCTCACTTTCGGGTACGTCCAGCGGTTTGCCTACCAAAAGATTCGGACTGTCGACCGACAACTCGGCGTTGGTCACTGGCACTGCTCCCTAAGGGGGACGAGGGCGGGGGGCTGGGACCAGTCTACGGGCCCACGGCAAGAGGAAACGCATCGTACGTGCACGGCATTCCTTCGGGGGCTCATTCCCGCAGGATCGGCAGCCGCATGATCGGCAACCAGTGTGCGACGTCACCGGCCCGACTGCCCGAGGCCGTGATGGATCCATCTTTCAGCGCATCGTCGAAGGTGCGGACACCTGTCGCTATCTGCAACCAGGTGTGCGGATCCGTCTCGACGACGTTCGGCGGCGTGCCGCGGGTGTGCCGCGGACCGGTGATGCACTGCACCGCCACGAAGGGTGGAACCCGGACCTCCACGCTCGAACCCGGTGCGACCTGCGCGAGCGTGCGTACGGTGGCCCGAACTGCATCGGCGAGCGTAGAGCGTGAGGGTTTCTCTACGTCCCTGCCTCTTGTCCAGTCGGCGACGGCCAGCACCGCTTCGCGTACCTGTTCGGGGGTTACGAGTTTGCTCGGCGCCATCTTCTCAGCCTAGTTCCAGCCAGAACCGCACCACTTACGTTGACCGACAGATGCATCAGCGCAGGGGCGAGGACGCTTCCACTGCGTCGCCGTAGAAACGAGAACACGACCCCCGCGGCTGCGGTCCCGATCACAGTGCCGACCACCGAGTCGCCGGCTGTCCGTGCCGGATGAATATGCCACAGCCCGAAGAACATCGGCGACAGTGTGGGTGATACTGCGTCGAACACGCTTCGAAAAACGAGTTCCTCGCACACGACGGTTCCGAACGGAATACGAAACAGGATCCACTCGGCGAGGTCGTTGTCGGATGGACGCACGTGCTCCAGCCACGACGGCTGGGCCGCGATGACGACTGCGCCCACCGCCGGCCGCGGCCTCCCCAAGCGAGCCCCGAACGCCACGACGAACGCTGAAGGCCGGCCGGACGGATGCCGACCGTGCGAGCGAGGACGATCGTGCCGATACCGAACAAGAGATTCGCGACGGCATTGCGCCGGTCCGGCAACGCCAACCGTGGCGACACCCATGTGCTCCAGCTTGTGGTCACCGCGCCGAGCGCCAACCCGCGGATCACTTTTCCGGGCCGTCCGTGCCCTTGTAGTCGTCCATGACAGCCCGCACACGTTCGGTGTCGGCGGCGGTCCACCCATCGGGGGCGGCGATCGAGACCCACCCGTCGAGGACCAGCGTTCCGTAATTGTGTCCGTGGCCGTCCGGGACGCCTGCGGCGTTGGTCAGATCAGCTGCAACCTGCCAGAACGTGACGATCGGGAACCAACGCATGTCGGGCAGCCGATCGGGCCCTGGAGCCTCGGACAGCCAGTCAGGCCGCTCGAACAGCAGGTCGGGAGACCACCAGACGACAGGATCCGATGCGTGCTGCACGTAGAGCACCCGCGGGCCGTACCAAGGTTGATCGACCGGAGGTATCGCTCCCGAGTTGTCGGCGAAACGCAGCACGAGCCCCTCCGCGTAGACCGGGAGCACTTCCGGGCTTCCGGGGTCGCGTCGATCCACGAACTGACTCCAGAGGCGATTGGAGTTCGGCGGTCCCACCCACAGCACGCCGTCGGTCGTGTCGCGTATGTCGGCCAAACCGTCGAACGCACCCTCGCCGGCATTGGTGCCGAGGCTTTCGCCGTAGACGTAGAACTTGGGGCGCGTGGCCTCCGGCTCTTGCAGCCAGCGCTCGTGAACCTTGTCGATGAGTGCCTTGCCTGCCTCCGATGCGATTTCTCGTTCGGCGAGAAAGGAAATCCAGCTCGGCAGATAGGAGTACTGCGCGGCCACCGTGGCCACGTTGCCGTCGAACATCAATTCGGCTGCTTCGATGGCCGTGGGATTGACCCAGCCCGTCCCCGTCGTGGGCACGACGATCAGGGCGCTACGTTGGAAGGCGCCGGTTCTTTCGAGTTCGTCGACGACCAGGTCGAGCCGCTCGTCCTGGTTCTCAGCCGATTCCAGTCCGGCGTATGCGCGGATAGGTTCCATGGCGTCCCGTCCGAGCGCCCGAGTCAGCTCGCCGGCGTTCATCCCGCTGGAGACGAAGTTTCGGCCTTCGAATCCGAGCGACTCCCACGACGCGGCGGACTGAGGACTTCCGGATCGCTCACGCTCCGTGGGCTGGATCACACCCTCGCGAGTTTCGTCGTTCTGGAGGCTGAAGATCGAGTTCGTCACGTCCGACACCGCCCGGAGCAACACGCCTTGCACGAGCGTGACGACGAGAACGACAACCAAGACCACCCCGATGACGTTGGCGACCTCACGCGGCATCTTGATCACTTTGTTGATCTGCCGAACCACGAGTCGAACGAAGTCCCGGAGCACCCGAATGGCCGAGATCAACAATGCGGCCGTCCCGATGCTCAGAGCACCGGTCCGTAAGTATCCGGTCGTTGTGGTGCCCTCGGCGTCCATCAGTGCCGCCAATTCGCGTTGCCAGCCTGCGGAGTAGGCGAGCATCACGAGCGAAGCGAGGACTGCCGCGATCGGGACGAAGATCTTCAGGCCCAGCTCGGCTCGTGGTGGCAGCGGCCACCACGAACGTGGCCGCAGAAACACTCGGAGTACCAGCCACCCGACGGCGACACCGAACCCGTAACCGATCGCGGAATTGATTCCGCCGATGAGGCCCTGGAACAACCAATCTCGGGGCAGGAGCGAGGGTGTCAGCGACCAGCAGAAGAACAGCGCACTGAAGGCAAGGCCGGTGAAGTCGAGCTTCGGCAGCCCCCACAGCCACATGAGGAAGGGGTGCGCGAGCGGGGAAGGCATCGAGAACTCGATGGGGATGCCGAGGTAGTGAGCATGTTCGCGTTCGACTGTGTCGACGTCCACGACCGTCGCCGCGTCCTCCGATACCTCGCCCCGCGACACGTCCCTATCCGAAGAGTCGGGGAAGAGTGCCCTCGAAAACTTCTCGCAGCTCGGTCATCGGGACCGAGAACTGACCCTGAACCTCGATCTCGTCGGAGCCTTCGTCGACGACGCCGATGCGCGTCCACGGCAGCTGACGAGCGGTACACATGTTGGAAAAGCGAGTCTCCTCGGTACGTGGAACCGCAACGAGAACGCGACCCGAAGACTCCGAGAACAGTGCCACGAAAGGATCTGCACCCTCGGGGAGTAGAATGCGGCATCCGGTTTCGCCTGCCAAGGCTGCCTCTACGACGGCCTGAGCCAGTCCCCCCTCGGACAGATCGTGGGCAGCGGTGACCATGCCGTCGCGCGAACCGGCGAGGAGGATGTCCGCCAGCAACTGCTCCCGCGCGAGATCGACCTTCGGCGGGACGCCACCAAGATGATCATGCTCGACCTGTGACCAGATGGAACCGTCCAGCTCGTCATGCGTCTCACCGAGCAGAATCAACGTTTCGCCGGGCTCGAGACCCAGGCCCGTCGGGATGCGTCGGTGCACGTCGTCGATCACGCCGAGGACGCCCACCACTGGCGTCGGCAGGATCGGCTCGGAGCCGGTCTGGTTGTAGAAGCTGACATTTCCGCCGGTGACGGGGATACCGAGAGTGACGCAGCCGTCGGCGAGACCGCGGACTGCCTGCTGGAACTGCCACATGACGCCCGGATCTTCGGGTGAACCGAAGTTGAGGCAGTTGGTGACGGCCTTCGGAGTCGCACCGGTGACCGCGACGTTGCGAAACGCCTCCGCAAGGGCCAGCTGAGCACCCTGATACGGATCGAGCGCGGTGTAGCGGCCCGACGCATCGGTAGCGAGCGCGATACCGCGACCGGTCTTCTCGTCGATGCGGATCATTCCGGAATCGGCGTTCTCCGCCAGCACGGTGTTGCCGCGGACGTAGCGGTCGTATTGCTCGGTGATGAACTTCCGGCTGCAGAGCTGCGGCGAGGCAATCATCTTCAGCAGCGTTGCCTTCAACTCGTCCGGCGTTTCGGGACGTGTCAGCGAAGCAGTCGTGTTCGCGATCAGTGCGTCCTGGTGCGCTGGACGCTGCACCGGACGGTTGTAGACCGGGCCGTCGTGGGCGACCGTCTTCGGCGGAACATCGACGACGGTCTCGCCATGCCAGGTGATCTGGAGGTGGTCGCCGTCGGTGACCTCGCCGATGACAGTGGCCAACACATCCCACTTCCTACAGACCGCCATGAACGCATCGACATTGTCCGGAGTCACGACGGCGCACATGCGCTCCTGCGACTCGCTCGAGAGCACCTCGGCAGGGGTCATGCCGGTGGCGCGCATCGGCACCTTCTCCAGCTCGATGGACATTCCCCCACTGCCGGCGGACGCCAGCTCGGAAGTGGCACAAGACAGTCCGGCACCGCCGAGATCCTGGATGCCGACGACGAGCTTGCCTGCATACAGTTCGAGGCACGCCTCGATGAGGACTTTCTCGGCGAACGGGTCGCCTACCTGAACTGCCGGAAGCTTCTTGCGCTTGCCGTCTGTCTCGTCGCCGTCGAAGGTCTCCGAGGCGAGAACGGAGACGCCGCCGATGCCGTCGAGACCGGTACGAGCCCCGAACAGAATGATCTTGTTGCCCAGTCCCGACGCGAACGCGAGATGCATGTCCTCTACCCGCATGACACCGGCACACAAAGCATTGAGTAGCGGGTTACCGGCGTAGGAGGCGTCGAAGACCGTTTCTCCGCCGATGTTGGGGAGGCCGAGGGAGTTTCCGTATCCACCGACCCCGGAAACGATGCCGCTGAGCACGCGACGAGTATCCGGCGCATCGGCGGCACCGAAGCGCAGCTGATCCATGACAGCGATGGGACGTGCACCCATGGCCATGATGTCGCGGACGATGCCGCCCACGCCTGTCGCGGCGCCCTGATAGGGCTCGACGTACGACGGGTGGTTGTGGCTCTCCACCTTGAACGTGACGGCCCAGCCGTCACCGACGTCGACGACGCCGGCATTCTCGCCGATGCCCGCGAGCATCGAGGTGCGCATCTCGTCCGTGGTGGTCTCCCCGAAGTACTTCAGGTGCACCTTGGAGGACTTGTACGAGCAGTGCTCGCTCCACATGACCGAGTACATCGCCAACTCGGCATCGGTGGGGCGACGACCGAGTATTTCCTTGATTCGGACGTACTCGTCTTCCTTGAGTCCGAGCTCTTTGTACGGCTGCTCTACATCGGGTGTGGCGGCTGCGGTTGTCACTGTATCGACGGACACGAGGAGTGGGGTCCCTTCTTGGAGCGAAATGCCAGCTGAAGTCTATCGGGCCGGGCCGACATGCCCGAATCCTCGTCCTCCCCCGGTGGCGAGCCAGGCCGAAATCAGCGAGCGAACACGACCCGGTGGACGGACCGCTCACCGAAAACGATCTGCACGAATCGGGCGTACCGACGCCCTAGATGGTGGTCAAGGGTGTGAATATCGCCCGCAAGGCCGTCATGTGCTTCTTCGCGGAAGTGATCGACTCCATAGCCGGTCAGGGCCGGGCACGAGAGTTGTTCGCCCTGCGATCAGAGCACGGCGAGCATCCCCCGTGCGAAATCGAGCTCGCCGGGGAGTGCATGCGCCTGCAAGCGCGCACCATTGTTCTCGAGCTCACCCCCGCGCTAGCCGAACAGCGCGGGGGTGTACTTCGGAAAAAGGGTGTTCACTTACCGAGCCGGGGCGAGAAACGCAGCGAGCGCGGCAGCGTAGGCGGCGACGTCGGACGCGCCCATCAACTCGCGCGCCGAGTGCATCGCCAACTGCGGCGCCCCGACGTCGACGGTGGACACGCCTGTGCGCGAGGCGGTGATCGGCCCGATGGTCGATCCGCACGGCAGATCGGCGCGGTGGACGTAGCGCTGTAGCGGCACCCCGGCCTGATCGCAGGCCAACGCAAAAGCCCCCGCGCCCGCGGAATCGGTTGCGTACCGGAGGTTCTGATTGACCTTCAACACCGGTCCGCCGCCGAGTTCGATGCGATGCGCGGACTCGTGTCGATCCGGGTAGTTCGGGTGCGTCGCATGTGCCATATCGCCTGAGGCACAGATAGATCCGGCCATTGCCTGTAGGAACTCCTCGCGTCCGCCGCCGCGCCCCAACACGATTCGCTCCAGTACGGTGCTGAGCAGATCGGAGAAGGCGCCGCGGTCCGACATGCTGCCGACTTCTTCGTGGTCGAAGAGCGCCAACACCGGGGTGGCGTTCGTAGGGTTCTCCACTGCCGCAATCAAAGCCTGCGTTCCGGCGTAGCACGTCGCCTGGTTGTCCAGACGCGGAGCGCTGACCAACTCGTTCTCGACGCCGACGACTGCACTCGGCGCCAAGTCGTGCGTCATGAGTTCCCAGCCGAGCACAGCAGACGGATCCACTCCTTCGCGCTCGGCGACGTATTCCAGGAACGATCGGGGTGAATTGCCCAGTCCCCAAATAGCATTGACGTGACGCTGTGGATCGAGGGTGACACCCTTGCGATCCTCGGACAGGTGGATCGCCAGCTGCGGTACGCGCAGGATGGGTTCGTCGACCTTGACCAGTACCTCGCGGAGTCCGTTGCCGTCTCGAACACTCAGCCGTCCGGAGATTCCGAGGTCGCGGTCCAGCCACGAGTTGAGCCAGGCGCCGCCGTACGGCTCGAGACCGACCATCTGCCACCCCGCCGACTCGAGGTCGGGGTTTTGCTTGACGCGCAGGTTCGGGCTGTCGGTGTGCCCGCCGACGATCCGGAACCGGCCAGGAGTGGAGCCTGCAGAATCACGAGGGCTGCTCTCGGTACTCCACGCCACCAGAGAGCCTCCGCGGATCAGGTAGTACCGCCCGGCCTCCGTCGGCCAGGCCGCGGTCTCCTCGACACGAACGAACCCGACTTCTTCGAGTTGCACCGACACCGTGCGGCACACGTGGAAGGGCGACGGAGAGACGTCGACGAACTTACACAAACCGGTGGCAGACGCATTGGAATCACTGAACGGCATAGGAACCATTGTGTCAGCAGCTGCGTCGAACGGATCAAGAGATCGAGAGGTGCTCCCCAACCTGGTTTCGAAGGTCGGTACCTCGCGGACCGTGACGGCTAGTGCGCTCCCGAAATGCAGAACACGTTGCCGTCGGGATCGGCCAAGGTCACCCACGTGAAGTCGCCCATCGTGTGCTCGTCCACCTCGGATGCACCCGACGACACCAGCCGAGACCGCTCACCCGCAAGGTCGGAAGTCGTCAGATCCAGGTGTATCCGGTTTTTGCCGGGCGTAGGGTCATCGACCTTCTGGAAAGCAAGGAGATACGGCACCGACGGCAGAACGACGGTGTAGAACCAGCCGTCGTTCTCCTCGCCGATGCGGCCGTCGGTCTGCTCGGCCCACCACCGTGCGAGGGGGCCGGGGTCCGAGGAATCGAACGTGATCATCACTGGTGTCAGAGTCATGCCCGGAGATTAACCCGGGCCACCGACAACTATGCGGAGACGATCGCATCCAGAGCGGAGTAGAAGATGCCGAGGCCGTCGTCGCTCGGGCCGGTGAGGGGCTCGGTGGCGTGCTCGGGATGCGGCATGAGTCCGACGATGCGACCGTTGGCCGAGGAGATACCGGCGATTGCGCGTTGCGAACCGTTGGGGTTGGAACCGCTGTAGCGGAACACGACCCGGCCTTCACCCTCCAGCTCGTCGAGAACGGCTTCGGAGGCCTGGAATCGACCTTCGGCGTTCTTGACGGGGATGAGGATTTCGGCACCGCTCTCGTAGCGCGAGGACCATGCGGTGTTGCTGTTCTCCACCTTCAGCCACTGGTCGCGGCAAACGAAGTGCAGATCCTCGTTGCGCGTCAGAGCGCCTGGCAGCAGCCCGGCCTCGCAGAGAATTTGAAAGCCGTTGCAGATACCGAGGACGGGCATGCCGCCTCCTGCTGCTTTGACGACGGATTCCATGACGGGTGCGAACCTGGCGATGGCGCCGGCGCGCAGATAGTCACCGTAGGAGAAGCCGCCCGGAACCACGACCGCGTCGACGTTCTTCAGGTCGGCGTCCGCGTGCCACAAGCTGACGGCCTCGCCGCCTGCCAACGTGACTGCACGGGAGGCGTCGACGTCGTCGAGAGTTCCTGGAAAGGTGATGACACCGATGCGAGTGCTCATGCGAGACGGGTCACTTTCCAGTCCTCGATGACCGTGTTCGCGAGCAGCGATTCGGCGATCTTTTCCAGCTCGGCGTCGTCGACACTGTCGTCGACCTCGAGCTCGAAACGCTTGCCCTGACGCACATCGGACACACCTGCGATCCCGAGACGCCCAAGAGCGCCTGTGATGGCCTGACCCTGCGGGTCGAGAATTTCGGCCTTGGGCATGACGTCGACAACAACACGGGCCACGTGAGAGCTCCTCGAGATATAGGTACCGGCAGGTGAGAGTCTACGCAGGCACTCCCGCGTGCATGACACTGCGTTTACTGTGGGGTGATGCGGCTGACTCACTTCGGACATTCCTGCCTCCTCGTCGAACTCAACGGAACGACCGTCCTCTTCGATCCGGGCAACTTCTCCCACGGATTCGACGGCATCACCGATCTCGACGCCATCCTGATCACTCACCAACACCCCGATCACGTGGACCTCGAGCGCCTGCCTGCCTTGGTGCAAGGAAATCCGCGGGCAGCTCTGTACGCCGACCCGATGACGGCGTCGCAGCTCGGCGAACGCTGGACCGCGACGCACCCGGGGGATGTGTTCGGTGTCGGCGGGATCCAGGTGACCGGTGTCGGTGGCACTCATGCGGTGATTCACCCGGACCTGCCGGTGATCGACAACACCGGCTACCTCCTCGGAACTCCCGAGAATCCGTCCCAGTTGTTGCATCCAGGCGATTCACTGTTCGTCCCCGAGCAGAAGGTGGACATTCTCGCGCTCCCCGCCGCGGCGCCGTGGATGAAGCTCTCCGAAACCGTCGACTTCCTACGCGCAGTTGCGCCCCGCACGGCCTTCCCGATCCACCAGGCCATCATCGCCGAGCAGGCCCGCGGGATCTACTACGGGCGCTACAAGGAGTTGGCGGACGAGAACACCGAATTCCGGACGTTCCCGGAGGAAGGTTCGATCGAGCTCTAGGGCCCCGCCACCTCGACAGGGAGCGCGCCGAGCATCGTCACCGAGGACCCATCCCATTGGTAGCCAATCAAGGCGGGACCGCCGCTCGGGTTGGCGTTGGCATCGTCACCGACGAGCCAGCGGTACCCGACGGTAATGGTGTCGACGGACTGCGAGTCGACGAAGGTGAATGCGTACGGCTCGGACGTTCCGGTGCCGAGGAAGTCGCCGTCGGCGAAGAACAACACCTGCACCGGCGAGCTGGCGGTGCCGCCGGACGTATCGGCGCGAACCCAGGTGAACGACGCGCACGGGTCCCCGATCTCCGTTGCCACCCACGAAACGCCGTCGAAGTACTGCGGCAGTGAGGCGAGAGCATCGGTCACGGTCGTCGAGGCAAGATCCAAGCAGACGGGATATTCGGGACCGGGCGTACGCGTAGCCGGGGCAGCCTCGGCGCGCGGAACCACTTCCGTTCTCGTACCGGGCGGGCGATCCGCGATGATGGGCGGTGGAGACCCTGGCGAGGGCACGAAGGTCTGCGGCACATTCTGCTGCCCCGGTGCCGCCGACGATGTCGGGGCCGCGGAGGATTGCGGGGCGGCTGTGGCGTTCCCGTCCTCGGAGTTTCCGCACGCCACCAAGGCCATGACGCTGATCGCTACGAGAAGAAGTCGTTTCATGCCGCCACCTGCAATATCGGCTGTTCGGTCGAGGATTACATCCCGCGAACCGAACGGTCCGTTACGGCAAGGGATACACCACTGACCGCTATGCGGCTCGGCGAACCGTCCGCACGTGCTCGTAGACGCCAGGCACCGCCCCGCTGTAGAGCGCGAGGTCGATCGCGTCGAGCATCGCTCGGCGCGGCCCGCTGCACCCGAGCTGCTGTGCGCTGACGGCCAATCGCACCAGGCCGTCTCGTCGAGCGGCGCGGCCCGCACCGATCACGAGCGCCCTGCACCACCACGGTTCGGCCTTCATGCCCTCCCCGATGCCGAGGACTCGTCCCCGCTCGGCGGTATCAGTTTCCAGGTCCCGAATTGCATTGATGCCGGCGATCATTCGAAATCCGGCATCCGGCAACGCCGACACTGCACCAGGCGAGGCGAGCCACCTGGGTGCCGCGAAAACTCTTGTCCGCAAGCCTGTCTCTTCCATAACGCGATCGGCAGCCATGAGTCGTAGCCGGGCTTCGTGGCGAGGAAGGGCGGCGAACTCGGCGCGGCGACGCTTGGTTGCCGCCTGATCGTAGCCGTGCAGAACGATGGCATCCCCGCTCTCGCGTCGGCCCCGAAGCCAGTCCTGGGTAGCCGAATCCTTCACGAGCCGATATTTGTCCTTCAGCCGGGGCGCGACGAGCAACGAGAGTGGTACCGATCGCGAGTCGAGTTCATGGGCGAATTCCGCGGCGTAGTCGCGGGTGTCGTCTCTGATTCCACTTACCGAAACGATCAGTGCTCCAGACATGACTCGAGCCTCGCACACCAGGGTGAACGAGGCTCGACATCAGCATTGACCGTCTCTAAACGGCGATGGTCTCTTTCGGCAGGATCTTGTCGATCGCTGCGAGTACTTCGGGTGCATCGGGTTCGGTGCGGGGACGGAACCGGTTGGTGACGACGCCGTCGGGAGAGATCAGGAACTTCTCGAAGTTCCACTGGATATCGCCTGCCGTGCCGTCTGCGTCTTCGACCTTGGTGAGCTCGGCGTAGAGCGGGTGCCGATTTTCGCCGTTGACATCGACCTTCTCGAACATCGGGAAAGTGACTCCGTAGGTGGTGGAGCAGAACGATTCGATCTCTTCGGCCGTGCCTGGTTCCTGTCCACCGAACTGGTTGCAGGGAATGCCGACGACCGACAAGCCCTGTGCCGCGTACTCGGTGGCCATCTTTTCGAGGGTGGAGTATTGAGGGGTCAGGCCGCACTTGGATGCGACATTCACCACCAACACTGCTCGGCCTGCGTACTCATCGAGCGTGGTGGGCGCGCCGCCCAGCGTGTTGATGCCGATGTTCTGAACTTCAGTCATGCCGACGAACTTACCTGTAATTATCGCGGGAAGGGGAACCGACCATATGAAAAGAGAACGACCCTCGCCGAGGGTCGTTCTCTCTTCATTTCCGAACCGGGCGACGGGGGGGTGCGCGGCGCCCGGCAGGTATCAGACCCTGGCCGATGCCTTCTCGAGTTCGACGCGCTCGACCTGCTCTGCGCGTTTGTCGTCCTCCGGAAGGTGATTGTCGGCCATGGTGGTCTCGTCGAACGGCAAGTTGCCGTCGAGAACTGTTTCGACGCGGGATGCGTCGATCGTCTTGGTCCACGTGCCGACCAGCAGAGTCGCGACGGCGTTGCCGGAGAAGTTGGTCACTGCACGAGCTTCGGACATGAAGCGGTCGATTCCAACGATGAGGCCGATTCCGTCGAGCAACTCGGGGCGGTGACTCTGTAGGCCGCCGGCGAGCGTGGCCAGACCGGCGCCGGAGACGCCTGCGGCACCCTTGCTGGCGATGATCATGAAGAGCAGCAACGAGAACTGTTCAGGGATCGACAGCGGAAGGCTCATGGCGTCGGCGATGAAGATCGACGCCATCGTCAGGTAGATGGCGGTTCCGTCCAGGTTGAACGAATATCCGGTCGGGACAACGATTCCGACGGTGGTGCGCTCGACACCGACATGCTCCATCTTGGCGATCAGCCGCGGCAGGGCCGACTCGGAGGAGCTGGTCGCAACGATGAGTAGGTATTCACGGGCCAAGTATTTGACCAGCTTGAAGATCGAGAAGCCTGTGACGAAGCGAAGAATCAGGCCGAGGAAGACGAAAACGAAGATGGCGCAAGTGATGTAGAACGCCGACATCAGGGTGCCGAGCTGAATGACTGCGTCGAATCCGGTCGCGCCGACGACGCCTGCGATGGCTCCGAAGGCGCCGATCGGGGCGAGCCACAGGATCATCGTCAGAATGCGGAAGACGAGCTTCCGTACTGCGCCGATGCCCTTGAGGATGCCTTCGCCCTGCTTGCCCATCGCTTGAAGCGCGAAGCCGACGAGGATCGCTACGAACAGAGTCTGCAGCACCGAGCCTTCGGTCAGCGAGGACAGGAGCGTCTCCGGAATGATGCCGGCGATGAAGTCCATCGTGCCGCCCGCGCCCTCCGCGGTGGCCGCATACTTCTCACCTGAGCCACTGGCTAGGATGTTGAGCCCGCTGCCCGGCTGGATGAGGTTGCCGACGACCATGCCGATCCCGAGGGCGATGGTCGACATAGTGAAGAAGTAGGCGAGAGCGAGTCCGCCGACCTTGCCGACGCTGGCTGCGGCTCGCACCGATCCGATACCGAGGACGATGGTGCAGAAGATAACCGGGCTGATCATCATCTTGATCAAGCTGACGAACAATGTGCCGAGCACCGCCAGGTCGACGCCGACTTCCTTCCACAGCAGACCGACGATGATGCCGGCGACCACTGCGATGATCACGGCGATGTACAGCCAGTGGGTCTTGTCCCGCTTCGCCTTGGGCTTGGGCGGCGGGGTCTGGCTTGTGTCAGCATCGATGCTGGTAGTCATTGGTACGTCCTCTGCGGCTATATCTGCGACTTGTGCTGCGTGAGGTGGGTCACGCCGTGCTAGGGAACGATGCTGGTGTAGATCGAGGCCACAGTCACGAATACGTTCATTCTGTTCATGAGTTTTACGATTTCTTCGAGGTGACATGACATGGCCAAGCGTCCGACGAGCGTGGCAGGGCAGGTATTGCTCTTGCAGTTGGCGGTCATCGCTGTCGTCGTCGCCGCAGGCGGCATCCTCACTGTCCTGAACGAACGCTCCAACAGTGACGAAGCGACATCCCGGGTAGTCGTAGGGGTAGCCGTCAGCATCGCCAACGAACCGTCGACGCCGTTGGAGATTGCCTCCGAAATCCGACGGCTCGGCTACAACCCGAAACCGAACGCATCCGCAAGATCACCGGCGTCGCTTCATCGTCGTCATGGCACCGGACCGTACGAGATTCACGCACACGACCGTCGACCTGATCGGTAAACCGTTCAGCGGCAACATCGATGACGCTCTGCGCGGTGAGACCATCACCGAGACGTACGTCGGGTCGCTCGGTCCGTCGATCCGTGCGGTCACCCCGGTCACCGACACCTCGAGAAATATCGTCGGCCTCGTCTCGGCAGACGTCACCCGCGCGAAGATCAGCGAACAGTTCGTTCGTGGTCTACCCATGATCTTCGCCGTCGTACTTGCCGATTCGCCGCCGCTGCAGCAGGATCCGTGCTTCTGAGTCGACGCCTCCGACGGCAGACCCTGGGGATGGCGCCCGATCAGTTGCGCACCATGTACGGCCATCACGAAGCGGTACTGCATTCGATCGGAGAAGGACTGGTGGTGTTCGGCGAGGGTGAGAGTGCCGAACTCGTCAACGACGAAGCGCGTCGACTTCTCGACCTCGAAGACGCACCGGTGACGCGGGCCTCGGTGCCGGAGTCGATGCGCTCGATGGACACCGGAATCGTTCGCGGCGAACTTCATCTCACCGACTCCAGGATCCTGTTCGTCGACCAGTATCCGGTGATGTGGGAGGGAACTCGGCTCGGGCAGGTCCTCAGCATCCGTGACCGCACCGAACTGCAGAACGTCATGGGCGAACTCGATTCGGTTCGCAGCTTCGCCGAATCGCTCCGATCGCAGGCCCATGAATCGGCGAACCGTCTGCACACGGTCATCACCATGGTCGAACTCGGCCGATCCGAAGAAGCCGTCGAGTTCGCAACCGCCGACCTGGAGTTCTGCATCTGATCGACCGAATGATGGCATCGGACCAGGAACCTGCGCTGGCGGCACTCCTGCTCGGCAAGATGAGCCAGGCCGGTGAACAGGGCGTGGAACTGACCGTCACCGAGGACACTGCGCTCGGACCCGTGAGTGTGCTGACTCCGCGCGAATTGGTGACCGTGGTGGGAAATCTGATAGACAGTGCGATCGATGCGAAAGAATCCGAACAACCGTGGGTCGAAGTGACGGTTCGTGACTCCGATGAGGTCCTCATCGTTCGCGTGGCCGACAGCGGCTCCGGAACGTCACCGGAAACGCTGCGTACGGCGATGACTCGCGGCAATTCGACGAAGGCAGATTCCCGTGGACTCGGACTCGCGTTGGTCACCCAGATCGTCAATCGCCACGGTGGGGAGTTGACCACTGCACTCACCTACGGTTCTGTGCTTCTCGCCAGCATCCCGTCCGGAGACCGGTCGTGATCAGGGTCCCGCATCACCGAATACGGCAAAGCGGGAAGACCGCAGGTCCGTTACCTCTGGCGGTAGTCGAGTGAGCCGCCGGTCTTGTCCACGATCCAGGCGTACTCGAAGGCCGCTTCCTTCCACTTCTCGTATCGCCCGCTGACGCCACCGTGGCCTGCATTCATTTCGGTCTTGAGTAGCAGGTGCGAGTCGCCAGTTTTCGTAGCGCGCAGCGCAGCAACCCACTTCGCCGGCTCGACGTACAGCACCCGGGTGTCGTTGATCGAGGTGATCGCCAGGATGCTCGGGTAGTCCTTTGCCTCGACGTTCTCGTAGGGGCTGTACGACTTCATGTACTCGTACACCTCCCTCTCTGCCAACGGATTACCCCATTCATCCCATTCGATGACGGTCAGCGGTAGCGATGGGTCGAGGATCGAGGTCAAGGGATCGACGAACGGCACGTTGGCGAGAATCCCGTTGAACAGTTCGGGTGCGAGGTTCGCGACTGCGCCCATCAGCAGGCCACCGGCACTTCCGCCGTCGGCGACGAGATGCTGCGGCGAGGTACGCCCACTGTCGATCAGATACTGTGCGGCAGAGACGAAGTCGGTGAACGTATTCTTCTTCGTCAGGGTCTTGCCGTTGTCGTACCACGCTCTACCCATTTCACCGCCGCCGCGAACGTGCGCGACGACGAACACGATGCCCCGATCCAGCAGCGAGAGCCGGGCGACCGAGAAGGACGGATCCGTGCTCGCCTCGTACGAACCGTAGCCGTACAGCAGCGTCGGAGCGGGCCCATCCGGCACATCCTTGCGTAGGACGACCGACAACGGAATTCGAGTGCCGTCCGCGGTGGTGGCCCACTCACGATGCTGCACATAGTCGTTCGCGTCGAAGTCGCCCAATACCGGCTGCGACCTACGCAGCAGCATCTCACCCGTCGCGAGGTCGTAGTCGTAAACCTTGGCGGGGGTGATGAACGAGGTGTACACCAGACGCAGCAGAGGCTGACTCCACTCCGGGTTGGAGCCCGCTCCGACGGAGTAGAGCTCCTCGTCGAACGTCATCTCCTCGTACTCGCCGTAACCGTTCTCGTCGAGCGGCCAGATCGCCAACCGCGTCAGAGCCTCCCGTCGATAGTTCAGTACGAGGTGGTCGGCAAACGCATCGACGTCCTCGAGTCGAACGTCGGCGCGATGTGGAACGAGGATGCGCTGGTCCTCGGGATTGTCGACGGGGGCCTCGGCGAGCAGGAAGTTCTCGGCCTTCTCCCCTTCGGTGCCCCAGCCGTTCACCGATCCGTTGTGCTGGATGAGAAACCGGTCCTCACCCTTCACGACGGCGTGTTCGACGCTGTATTCGACACCGTCGACGCGCGGGAGAACGACGCGAAATTCGCCTTCCGGATCGGCGGATTCGAGGACGAGGCATTCGGTGGTGATCTTCGACCCCACCCAGATCATCAGGTATTTTTCGCTGCGCGTGGATCCGAAACCGACCCAGTAGCTTTCGTCGGGCTCGTGGAAGACCTTCTGGTCCTGCTCGGTAGGGGTGCCGAGGGTGTGACGCCACACGGTGTCCGGCCGCCAGGATTCATCGACGGTTTGATAGAAGACGTGGCGGTGATCGATAGCCCACGTTGCACCCGTGGAGACGTTTTCGATCGTGTCGGCAAGCAGTTCGCCGGTCGAGAGGTCCTTGAAACGCAGCGTGTATCGCTCGTCGCCCTCGGTGTCGGTGGAGTAGGCCAGCAGGTTTCCGTCCTGGCTGATCGAGAAGGCGCCGAGCGAGAAGAAGTCGTGTCCTTCTGCTTCGAGATTGGAGTCGAGGAGGATCTGCTCGCCGGCGATCTCGATGTCCGCCGACAGTGTCGGTGGGGTCCAGTTGTCGGGTGAGTCCACCGGGCAACGGCATTGGAGCCCGTACGACTTCCCTTCGAGTGTGCGCGAGTAGTACCACCAGTTGCCCATCCGCGTCGGGACCGACAGATCGGTTTCCTGCGTGCGCGATTTGATCTCGTCGAATATCTGCCCTCGCAGCTCCGCCAACCCGGCGGTCTCCTGCTCGGTGTACGCGTTCTCGGCTTCGAGGTAGGCGATGACCTCGGCGTCGTCCTTGTCACGCAACCATTCGTAGTTGTCCACGAAGGTATCGCCATGATGGGTTCGTTTCAGCGGAACCTTCTTGGCGATCGGCGGTGTGAGTGTCATGGCTTGACCCAATCTTCGAAGTTCAGACCCGAAATGCGTTCGTAGGCCTCGATGTAACGTGCGCGTGTCGCTGCTACGACTTCGTCTGGAAGTGGCGGCGGTGGGGTCTGCCCATGGCGGTCCCAGCCGGATTCACCGGTGAGCCAGTCGCGGACGTACTGCTTGTCGAAACTCGGCTGCACCCGGCCTTCGGCGTAGCCGTCGGCAGGCCAGTATCGCGAGGAGTCGGGAGTGAGAACCTCGTCGGCGAGTACGAGGTTGCCGTCACGGTCGAGACCGAACTCGAACTTGGTGTCGGCCAGGATGATTCCACGATCGAGCGCAAAATTAGCGGCACTGATGTAGATCTCGAGGGCTTCCGAGCGAAGCTTGAACGCAAGCGCTTCCCCGACCTGATCGACGACGGTCTGGAAGTCCACGTTCTCGTCGTGCTCCCCCATCGCTGCCTTGGCGGCCGGAGTGAAGATGGGCTCGTCGAGCTTGGAGGATTCGACGAGGCCCGGCGGCAGTTCGACTCCGCATACCGCGCCGGTGCTGCGGTAGTCCGACAATCCCGAACCCGTCAGATAACCACGGACGACGCACTCGATCGGGACCATCTGCAGCTTCTTCACCACCAGAGCCCGCCCGAGAAGTTCCTGCGGGATCCGCTCGTCGAGCGGATCACCGGCGAGATGATTCACCCCACCGAGCTGATCGAAGAAGAACACGCTCATCGCCGCCAGGACTCTGCCCTTGTCGGGGATCGGGGTATCGAGGACGTGGTCGTAGGCGGAGATGCGGTCGCTTGCGACGAGAAGCAGGTGGTCGTCGTCGACGATATAGAGATCGCGAACCTTGCCGCCGGCCAGATGCTGATAGCTATCAAGAGTTGGGCGCACGTATTCACCCTATCTGGGCCTGATGGCACGCTCGCCCGGCGACGGGAGAACAATGAATCGCAATGGCAACGAACAACGAAGTCGCCGATGTCGGCTTCCGGTCCGAACGCGGGCCCGTACTCATCGCGTTGATGCTCAGCACCTCGCTGGTTGCGTTGGACTCCACGATCATCGCCACCGCGGTGCTGACCATCGTCGGCGACCTCGGCGGCTTCGGTCAGTTCCCGTGGTTGTTCTCGATCTACCTGCTCGCCCAGGCCGTGTCGGTGCCGCTGTACGGCAAGTTGTCCGACCTGTTCGGACGCAAGAAGATCATGCTGTTCGGAATCGGGGTCTTCCTGCTCGGTTCGATTCTGTGCGGACTGGCGTGGAGCATGCCGGCACTGATCGCTTTTCGAGCGGTCCAGGGTCTCGGTGCGGGCGCCGTGCAGCCGATGTCGATCACCATCGCCGGTGACATCTACACGTTGGCCGAACGCGCAAAAGCACAGGGATATCTCGCGAGCGTCTGGGCCATGTCGGCGGTGCTGGGTCCGGCCCTCGGCGGCATCTTTTCCGAATACCTGTCGTGGCGTTGGATCTTCTTCGTCAACATCCCGTTGTGTCTGCTCGCGGCGTGGATGCTGATCACCAAGTTCCACGAGGGTGACGTAGAACGGACGAGGCCGAAGATCGACTACCTCGGAGCGGGGCTGCTCACCACGGGTGCAGCGCTGATGCTGCTGGGTCTGCTCGAAGGCGGGCAGTCGTGGTCATGGGCGTCGCCGTTCAGTATCTCGATCTTCTCCGCAGGTGTCCTCGCACTCACATTGTTCGCATGGGTGCAGACGCGAGTGCCCGAGCCGATTCTGCCGTTGTGGGTCTTCACCCGGCGAGTCCTTCTCGTCAGTAGCGTCATCTCGTTGCTCGTCGGCGCGCTGGTTCTGGGCCTGACCTCGTACGTACCGACCTTCGTCCAAGGGGTACTCGGGACCGGCGCGATCGTGGCGGGCTTCGCACTCGCGACCCTCACCCTCGGATGGCCGATCGCGGCCTCGCAATCGGGCAGGCTTTATCTCCGGTTCGGCTTCCGCACGACCGCGTTGACCGGCGCGTCCATCGCCCTCGTCGGTGCAGTTGCGTCCACGTTCATCGGTTCCGGTAGCGCCATCTGGCAGATCGCCGCCGTGTGTTTCGTCATCGGTCTAGGCATGGGGCTGATCGCCAGTCCCACCCTCATCGCCGCGCAATCGAGCGTCGAGTGGTCCGAACGCGGCGTCGTCACCGCCACCAACATGTTTGCGCGATCGATCGGAAGTGCGGTCGGAGTTGCCATCTTCGGAGCCATCGTCAACTCTCGGATCTCCGGCCCAGGCGAACCCGACCCGCAACAGTTGTCCGACGCCATCCATGTGGTTTTCCTCGGGGTGGCCGCGGCGGCCGTGCTCATGGCTGTTGCCGCATTGTTCATGCCGAAAAGGTGACTATTCGACTCGCGGGGAGCGCCGTACGTACCCGCGCGCCACGAATTCGACGGTGAACGACACCGCCAGGCTCTGCGCCAAGAGTATGCCGAGCAGGACGAGAATCTGAACGGCTCCGGCCTGGATGGCAGACCCACTGGCCAATAGCACTCCGACGAATGCGCCCGGCAGCGTCACGAGGCCGACGGTTCTCGTTTGATCCAGTCCGGGTAGAAGCGCATCGGCGGCCGTCGGTCGAATTACTTCCAACCGTGAATCTCGTTCACTGAGCCCAAGGCTCAGGGCCGCCTCGACTTCACCACGCCGCTGAGAGAGAGCGTCGAGAGACCTGCGCGCGGCAAGAGATGTCGCGATCATCGTGCCGCCGAGAATGATTCCGCCCACCGGCACTATTGCTATCCCTTGTGCTGGAACAACCCCGGTCATCAGACACAGCGGAACCACGACGCCGACCCCGGCGGCGAGTGGTATCGCGAGCCACGATCCGGAGCGGCCTGACTCCGATCGCCGAGCCGAGGTGAATGCGGCCGCGATGAACATTGCCAGCAAGACGAGGAGCGATGACCACAGGTACTCGAGAGCTGCCGTGAGCACGAGCGACACAGCTGCCAGCTGCGCGACGCCGCGCAGAGCGGCTGCAGGGACAGTGAAGGACGGTCCGATACCTGAAACCCGATAGACGATCGCCGCCAGCAGCGCCATGACGACGCACAACACTGCCAGCGGGATACCGGGTTCGGCCAGAGATGTACTCACGCAGTGAGTATCTCTCAAACGCAGATGTGACAGAGTCGGCTACAGCCCGACGCGCTCGAGCATGGCGTCGAATTCCTCGCTCGCCTCTTGTTCGGTGCGGCCGGCCTCGATGACGCTGTTGTAGAGCGCCAGTGCCGCGCCCTGGTATTTCTTGTACTTTTCGAGCCACTGTTCGGACCTCGCGCGCCAGTATCCGATGATGTGGAAGTGCGCGATGTCGAAACCTCGGTCCTTGCGAAAGTACTTGCGTACTACCCGCGAAGATGCGGCCTCACCTGCGAACCACACGTATCCGACGCCTTCGGGTAGTTCGTAGCTACGTACGGCTTCGTCGAGAACGCTTGCGCAGTCACCGTTTCCGGAACCGATGCGCCAGTCGTAGGTGACGGATGCTGCCGTGTCGAAACTTTGGATGTCGCCCCGCTCGAGCACCTCCACGACGGCATGAGCTCTCATGCCGGCCGGTAGTTCCTCGATGATGCGTCCGAGCGCTGGGAGTCCGGTCATGTCGGCGACGAGGAGTTGCCACTGAACGTCGGCCGGGACGCGGTACCAGGACCGCGGCCGCGCCAGCAGCACCCGTTGGCCGACGGTTGCCTGCCGCGCCCAGGTGGCCGCCACTCCCCCGTCGTGAGCGAAAAAGTCGATGACCAGCTCGCCTGCGGCGCTGTTCAACCGCCGGACCGTGTAGTTACGACCTTCGGGGACGTCTTCGATTCCGTGATACCACCAGACGCCGTCGACCTCGGTCATCGGCGGTGGGGAAGTTTCACCGTTGCGCGGGAAGTAGACGGCGATGCATTCGTCCGGTGCACCGATGCCCTCGTACCGGGCCAGGTGTTCTCCGCCGAACGTCACCCGCACCATGTGCGTGGTGAGCTGTTCGACGCCTACTACGTCTGCATAGTAGAAGCCGAGTTCGCCTTCACTCATTTCTTCACCCTCGCCACGATGACCATTTGCGTAGGCTAGCCTACCCTGCCGCTTTCGTACAGGGGTGCCGCGAACTCCAACACCGTCGACCCCCACCCCAGTGACCCCACCCGTGCGGCTCCACCGCCGGATTCGGCTACCAACGCACACACCTCCGCTTCGGTCCGACGCCCGGCGCCGTAGAGGCACAGCCGCAGCAGGTCCTCCTCGGTATCGTGATCGTCTGTCGTCGACGGATCGAGTAGGTCGGTGAGCAGCACGACTCGCCTGGCGGATGCCCCGAGGGTGCGCAACAGCAGCAGAGCGTCGGAGTCCGGATGCGTGTCGAGGACGTCGACAGCGATCACCACGTCGACGGGCGCTACCAAAGCTGCGAATTCACTGGCGTCGATGCGGGTGATCGCGTCCCGACGCGTCTCCGCGACGTCGCCGAGGTTTCTGGCGTTCAAGGCAGGAAGCCCAACGAGAGATATCGACAGTTCCGGACGCACACGTGCCAGCGTATCGGCGTACACCCCGGCGCCTTCGCCGTAGATCGCGACGGACTTTACGTCCTCGAGGTCCACCGCGTCCGGCAACGCCGGGGCGCGGTACACCGCTCCGAACGCGGACTCTTCGTGGAAGTCTTCGATGAAGCTCGAATCGGCTTTCTTGGCGAAGAAGCTGTGCGCAGCCGCGGGCAACCCCGTCCGAACAGATTCGAGCAATCCGAGGAACGCCAGATCGAGACGTGTGTGGATCTTGTCGAAGTGCAATGCCTGGCTGGCGAAGGTGTCCTGATCGGCGAGAATCGATCCCATCTCGGTGAGGGAGTAGCGGCCGTCGTCGTGGCTCAGAAGATCCATCAGCACGAGATGTCGCAGCAGCTTCGCCGTCGCACCCGGATTCGTCGCGCATTCCGCTGCAATGGCATTCGCAGAATCTTTGCCGCCGTCGACGGCGGAAAAGATACCCACTGTCACCGCAGTACGAATAGCGAAAGGTGGCAGTAGTTCCGACTTTTCGTGGAGTCGTTCGTCGGGGCTCGGCTCACCTGCGGGATCGAGCACCGGTTGGCCCGCAGCCACCGCGGAGGTCTCACGAAAACGCCAGTATCCGGCTATCTCGACGAACTGCTTCGAAATCTGCTTGTCCTGCTTGGCCCATCGGCGCAAAGGCTTGATGGTCGACGCCTCACCTGCGACCCAGAGATACGGCTGGCCTGGACGCCACTGCGCGGCCTGCACGGTATCCACCATCCGCGACCGGCCGTCGTTCTCCGAGCGGTACAGCCAGGTGATGTCCACCGAAGCCGCAGAGAAGAGTTCCTGGCGGTGCGAAGGCTCGGCCACCTCGATCACCACCGTGGCCGGCAGATCTGCCGGCAGCTTCTCCAGGCAATGCGCGATGGCAGGCAGCGCGGTCTCGTCTCCGGCGATCAGCATCCAATCCACCTCACGCGGCAGCGACGAAGAATGTTTGGGCCCGGCGATGAGGATCTTCTCCCCCGCCTGCACCCCGTATGCCCAGCCTGCTGCCAGCCCACCATCGTGCATCGCGAAGTCCAGTGCCATCTCACGGTTTTCCTCGTCGAAGTGGCGCACGGTGTACGTCCGGCTGTACTGGAACGAGCCGGCCGGCCAGTCGACCGTCCCGTTGTCGGAGTTCACCGGAACCGTGAACGGCAGGGTGCCGGTCGCTGGGTCGACGGGCAGAATCTTGACGTCGTCGTCGAAACCTCGGGTACGTACCGGCGGAAGCTCCACGCCGTCGCGAACGTGGCGATTCATCGAGGGACCCCCGACGGTCACTCGACGCATTCCCGGGGTGATGTCCTCTACCCGTAGAACGTCCAGTTCTCGTATGCAAACCGGAAAAACCTCGACCTCGCGAACAGTCGCCACCATCGAATATCTCTCTCTCGTAGAAGTGTTCAGTACTCGCAGACCGGCCGATCCGGGGCGGTGGCGATATCGCCGATGACGGTCTCACGGGTGAGCACAGTGTTCTCCCTCGTTGTTCGGTGAAGTAATTTCGGACCGAATCGTCCTATTCGGTAAACATCCCCTGGACCTGGTCCAGAGTTGCCATCACCCCGTCGTAGTCCGGACGGTAGCTGGTGGCAGGCAGTTCGTAGACCTTGTTACCGGCGAATGCGGGCAGACCGACGTACAGCGAATCCTGTTGCAGCTCTACGAGAGTGCGTCCGGCGACTGGGACGACGAACATAGCCGGGGCGTTGCCGACCGGCGCCAACAGCTCGTTGCTG
Organism: Rhodococcus sp. 1168; assembly: GCF_002091955.1. Taxonomy (GTDB): domain Bacteria; phylum Actinomycetota; class Actinomycetes; order Mycobacteriales; family Mycobacteriaceae; genus Rhodococcoides. The sequence goes on from NZ_MKKY01000084.1 coordinate 51,311, forward strand.
ATGATGAACGAGTCACCCGAGCCGTACAGTTCGGGGTTGTTCGCCTTGGTGATCACGTCGTCCGGCTCGAAACCGACGGCTGAGAGCAGCGTGGGCAATGTGGCGCTCTGTGGGATGAACGCGGGTTCATCGGTAGCCAGCGACAGGAAGTACGACACGGGTGTCGCTGGAATGGTGATCGAGTCCTTCACCGCGGCGACCTTGTCTTCGTAGGCCTGCAGCAGACCGTCGACCTTGTCGCTCTCGCCGGCGGCCTCGGCGACCGCGGTGAGCTGTTCCTGCCACGTTGCGAGCGAGGACGAAATCAATACTGTCGGGGCGATATTGCTGAGCTGGTCGTAGGACTCGTTCGCCTGAACAGCAGAGATTCCCTGGCCGCCACCGATGATCAGATCGGGTTCGGCCGCGGCGAGTGCTTCGATGTTCAGCGCTTCACCAGCAGGCAATTCTTGCGTGCCCTGCATTTCTGCTTTCTCCGCCCACTGTGGCGGGAAGCCGCCGTCGAGGTTCGTCACGCCGAGCAGCCTGGTGTCGGTGATCGCGATGGGGGCATCGAGTGTGAACAGGTAGCCGGCTAGGCCTGCCGACAGCACGGCGATCTTTTGTGGCTCGGCAGGCACCGTGATGTCGCCCTTGTCGGTGGAGACCACTCGCGTCTCGGTACCCGAGGCGTCCTCGCTCGAGCGCTCGGAGCTGCACGAAGCCAGCCCTAGCGCTACGAATGCCACCGATGCGGTGGCAAATATGCGAAGACCACGCCGTCGAAATTGTGAATCAGACACTGAGGTAGACCCTTTCGAGATCGTCGATCGTAACCGGCACGCGGTGTTCGCGGCCGGGCCGGGCATCTTCACTCGTCCCGCAGAAGCTTCGACACCAGCCGTCAGGAAATAAACTTAGCCTAACCTACATAGAAATGGGGTTACGGGCTTCCCAAGCCAATGCCGCGAGTCGACGGATCGAAGTGTCACGGAAGGGCCGTGCATGGATATCTCGTACCACTATCGACACGGGGTCTCGTGTCCGCACGACGACGGTGCAGCAGCCGACGCTGTCCAGTTTCTACAGTCGGATCGAGCCCTCCACATCACCATGCAATCGCTCTACGTCGGCGGCGGCGCCACGTTGCGAAGACGACCGGCATCCATTACGAGGGTCGTGGGCGCGCGAGCGGAATGACCAACGGCGTGAGTGACTCCGGATCTTCGATGATGCGACACGGCAGTCCGAAGACCGCCTCCACCAACTCCGCGGTGATGACCTCCGAAGGATTACCGCGGGTGACCACCGCGCCGTCCTTCATGGCGATGATGTGATCGGCGTAGCGGCAAGCGTGATTGAGATCGTGCAGCACAGCGACCATCGTGGTGCCCTGATCTCGATTGAGTTGCGCACACAGGTCGAGAAGGTCGATCTGATGCGCGATGTCGAGGAACGTCGTAGGTTCGTCGAGCAACATCAGCGGGGTTTGCTGGGCGAGAACCATTGCCACCCAGACTCGCTGACGCTGACCTCCGGACAACTCGTCGACCAACCGTCCGGAGAGGTCGCTCACCCCGGTCGCGTTCATCGCGAACACGACAGCAGCCTCGTCGTCGCGTGACCATTGCCTGATCAGCTTCTGATGCGGATACCGTCCGCGTGCAACGAGATCCGCCACCGAGATCCCGTCCGGCGCGATGGACGTCTGCGGCAGCAGCCCGAGGCGTCGGGCAACTTCCTTGGCCGGATACGTCGAGATCGCCTTGCCGTCCAGCAGTACTGTCCCGACCGTTGGTTTCAACAACCGCGACAGTGCTCGCAGCAGCGTCGATTTGCCACTCGCGTTGGGACCGACGATGACGGTGAACATACCGTCCGGAATCTCCACGGTCAGCCCCTCACTGACGATGCGCTTGTCGTATCCGATCGTGACGTCGTCCGCATGCAAGCGCGGCTTCCTTCCGGTCACTGTTTTCTACCTTCCCGAGCCAACAACCACACGAAATATGCCCCACCGATGGACACTGTCACGACACCGACCGGCAACTGCGTCGGCGCAAATATGCGCTGCGCGGCATAGTCACTGACGAGCAGTAGCAATGCACCCATCACCGCCGAGGGAATCAGCGCGACACCTGCGGTCTTGGTCAACCGTCGTGCCAGCTGCGGCGCAGCGAGCGAGATGAACGAGATCGGACCGGCTACTGCCGTGACGAGCGCGGTCAGCGCCACGCCGAGAACGATGAGTATCAGCCGCGTCGGCTCCGCCCGGATACCGAGCGATTTTGCTGCGTCGTCGCCCATCTCGAGCATCCGTAGACGCCCCGCGAAGACAGCCAGTAGTGGTGTGAGAACGACCAACACGATCACCACCGGACGTACCTGCCCCCAGCTGAGGCCGTTGAGAGTCCCCGCGCCCCACACAGCGGCGGCCAGCGCATCGGAGAGATCGGCTTTGACGATCAACCAGGTGTTGACCGACGCCAGGATCGCGCTGATGGCAATTCCGACGATGATCAGCCGAAAACCTTGCACTCCACGTTTGAAAGCGAGGACGTACACCACTGCAGCAGTAGAGATCCCACCGACGAAGGCGCCCACACCGGTGGGATAGTAGCCACCACCCAGCGTGAGGATGACGATCAGCGCACCGGTATACGAGCCGGTGTCGAAGCCGATGATGTCAGGGCTTCCCAACGGATTTCGCGTCAGCGATTGAAAGATCGCACCCGACACACCCAGAGCGCCACCGAGAAGCAAAGCCAGGGCCACCCGCGGGAATCGCCACTGCATGACGATCAGTTCGGTGAACCGCCCGGCATCGGAAAACACCGCAGCCAGTACTTCGCCCGGCGGGATGTAGTAGTCACCGGTGCCGAGCGCCAGGACAGCGACGGCGAGCGATACGAGCGCCAGAAGGCAGCAGACCACCACGGTGCGGATGTCTACCCGCCCGCTGAGCTTGTCACCGGCAAGGCGAAGAATGCGAACTCTGCGACCGAAATCGACCTCGGTCGTCACAGCCCACTGACTTTCTTGCGGCGCACGAGAAAGATGAGTACCGGAGCTCCGACGAACGCGGTGACGATCCCGACCTGCAGTTCGCCAGGCCTGATGACCAGCCGCCCGACGATGTCGGAGAGCAGCAGCAGGCACGGCGCCGCCACCACGGTGTACAGCAGGATCCATCGCTGATCGGGTCCGACGAACCACCGCACCATGTGCGGAATCATCAAGCCGACGAAGCCGATCGGACCTGCGGCCGCCGTCGCAGCACCGGCCAGAAGAGTGACTGCAACGACACCGATCACCCGGGTGCTGTTCACTTTCGCACCCAGCGAACGAGCCAGGTCGTCTCCGAGCGCGAGGGCGTTGAGGGGTCGCGCGATGACGAGTGCGAGCACCGAACCGACGATGACGAACGGCGAGATCGCCAACGAAATATCCAGTCCGCGACCAGCCAGCGAACCAGCACCCCACAAGCGCATCTTGTCGAACGCATCAGGATCGAGCAGCAGCATGCCGGACGTGATACCCCCGAGCACCGCGGACAGCGCAATTCCGGACAGCGTGAGCCTGATCGGCGTCGCGCCGGCTCGCGACATGGACCCGAGTGCATACACCGCCACCGTCGCGAGGATGGCGCCGAGGAACGCGAACCAGATGTAGGACCAGATGCCGGTGAATCCGAGCATGCCGACAGCGAGTGCGACGAAGAAGGCCGCACCGGCGTTGACTCCGAGGATGCCCGGGTCCGCCAACGGGTTACGCGTCATGGCCTGAATGAGCGCGCCGCTGACACCGAGAGCGACACCGACGATCAACCCCAGCACGGTTCGCGGTACGCGGATCTCGCGGATGATGACGTGGTTGCTCGACTCGTCGAAGTGGAACAGTGCATCCCAGACCTCGCTCGGCGGAATGTACTTGGTGCCGACCGCGATACTGAGCAGACAGATCGCGGCAAGAACGCCGAGCAGAACGAGAAGGCCGAGAGCGCGGCGCGAGTTCGTCTCGGCGAGCCCACCGGATTGTTCGAGCCTGTCGGCCTCATCGGTCTTCTTCGCTGCCGCAGGCATGGATCAGTTACCCCAAAGCGTTCGCGATATGTGCAGCCTGGGTGTCGAGCTCCGCGCGGTCGGGGGACGTCGGTCGGGCACGAAGACCGAATCCGTCACCCGAGGTACGAGGAATGACATGAAGATGGACATGGAAGATTTCCTGGCCCGCAATTTCACCGTCCGCAAGAAACAGGTTCACCCCCGCGCACCGGGGGTCGCTCGCCCGTAGCGCCGCCGCGATCTTCTGCCCGACGACGAACAGATGACCGCCGGTGTCCGGCTCCAACTCCGCCAACGAGCGAGCTTGCTTCTTCGGGACCACCAGAACGTGCCCACGCGTGACCGGCCGGATGTCCATGAACGCGATGACCACGTCGTCCTCGTAGACGCGAGAGGATTCCGCGTTCCCTGCAATGATTTCGGCAAAGATCGTATAGGGGTTCACAAAGAGACAGTCTAGAACTGCACCAGAACGGTGCTGCGACTAAAGTCTGACCATGAGTATCTTGGGCGGCGTTCTGTTCGACATCGACGGGGTGCTCGTCACCTCGTGGAAGCCGATACCGGGTGCCCGCGAGACTCTCGACTATCTCGACCACAAGGACATCGCGCGCGCCTTCCTGACGAACACCACCTCGAAAACTCGCACACAGATCGCGGAGTCGTTGGCGGGAGTCGGCCTGCCGGTCCATGCGGACGACATCGTCACGGCCGCGAGCCTCACCGCCGACCACCTGCGCGAAACCTACCCGGGCGCCTCCGTCGTACTCGTCAACAACGGCGACATCGCGGTCGACATGCCGGGAATCGAGTTCGTGGACGAGTCGTCGACGCACGATCCCGACGTCGTCGTCGTCGGCGGAGCCGGTCCCGAGTTCACCCACGAGCGCCTGAGCCGGGTCTATGACTGGCTGTGCCGCGGCATCCCCGTCGTCGCGATGCACCGAAGTCTCATGTGGACCACCGCTGCCGGACTCCGCATCGACACCGGAATGTACCTCACCGGTATGGAGAAGGCATCCGGACACACGGCACAGGCCATCGGAAAGCCTGCGCCACTTGGCTTTCAGACCGCTGCAGAAAGAATGGGCACCGACCCGGTCGACGTCGTCATGGTCGGTGACGACATCGACAACGATGTGCTCGCAGCCCAGGTCGTCGGCATGACCGGTGTCCTGGTCCGCACCGGAAAGTTCCGCCAGGACACCCTCGACCGCCGAGCCAAGAACGAGTTCGGCATGCAGCCGAATCACATCATCGGTTCGGTGGCCGATCTGCCGGAGCTACTAGAGAATCGGTGACGGAGAGTACTTCGCGGCTTCCGGGAACTGCGCGATCAGCGTCTCGACGTCGGAGACGACGCCCGCGACCTGCGATTCGGCCGAGCCGATGAATGCCGACTTGTCGGCAAGAGCGGCGTCGAGAGCAGCGCGATCGAGCGGGATGCGGTCGTCGGCGGCGAGGCGATCCAGCAGATCCGGGTCCTGCCCCTGCTCCCGCATCGCGAGTGCGACAGCGACAGCGTGTTCCTTGATGGCCTCGTGTGCCGTTTCGCGACCGACCCCGGCGCGAACGGAAGCCATGAGCACCTTCGTCGTCGCAAGGAACGGCAGGTAGCGCGTGAGTTCCTTGGCGATGACGGCCGGGTACGCACCGAACTCGTCGAGCACCGTCAGGAAAGTCTCGATCATGCCGTCGATCGCGAAGAACGCATCCGGTAGCGCGACGCGGCGGACGACCGAGCAGAAGACGTCGCCCTCGTTCCACTGGGCGCCTGCGAGTTCGGCCGCCATCGATCCGTAACCGCGCAACACCACCTGCAAACCGTTGACGCGCTCACACGAACGCGTGTTCATCTTGTGGGGCATCGCCGAAGATCCGACCTGACCGGGCTGGAAGCCCTCGGTCACCAGCTCGTGGCCTGCCATCAACCGAACCGTATGAGCGAACGAGGAAGGTGCGGCCCCGATCTGAACGAGCGCGGACACGACGTCATGGTCGAGCGAGCGCGGGTAGACCTGACCGACGCTGGTGAGCACGTGCCGGAACCCGAGGTGGTCGGCGACGATGCGCTCCAGAGCGGTCAACTTCGAGGCGTCCCCCCCGAACAGGTCGAGCATGTCCTGCGAGGTACCCATCGGGCCCTTGATACCGCGAAGGGGGTAGCGCTCGATCAGCTCTTGGATTCGGGTGAGGCCGATCAACAGCTCGTCCGCCGCCGATGCGAAACGCTTGCCGAGGGTCGTTGCCTGTGCGGCGACGTTATGACTGCGCCCTGCCATCACGAGGGAGGAGTATTCAGCGGCGCGTTCGGCGAGCCGGGCAGCAACCGCCACGCCGTGGCTGTGGACGTGCTCCATCGAGCGAAGAATCTGCAGCTGCTCGACGTTCTCGGTCAGATCACGAGAAGTCAGACCCTTGTGGATGTGCTCGTGGCCCGCGAGTGCGTTGAACTCCTCGATACCGGCCTTGACGTCGTGGCGGGTGACACGCTCACGCGCAGCGATCGACGCGAGGTCGACGGTGCCGATCACATTCTCGTAGTCGTTGATCGCAGCAGTGGGCACGTCGACACCGAGGGTGGCCTGCGCTTTGAGAACGGCCAACCACAGCTGGCGCTCGAGGACGATCTTGTGCTCCGGAGACCACAGGTTCACCAGTTCTTTGCTCGCATAACGGGTGGCCAGGACATTCGGAATAGTCACGAGAGGCAAGTTTACGCAGGAGTGGAGCCTGCGGAACGACCAGGTAGGCAGGAGTGGAGCCTGCGGAACGACCAGGTGGTTCAGGAGTGGAGCCTGCGGAACGACCAGGTGGTTCAGGAGTTCATTGTGCGGGGGCCACGACGTCGATGACTCGGAGCAACATGCTTCGTGCCATCGTTCGGGGTTCCGGGTCGACCTCGCCGAGAGCACTGACCACGACGCCGTCGACGACGGCCACGATTCGTCGTAGTTGCAGTTCGTCGACGATGCGTCCGGAGCGTCGCAGGACGTCGGTGAGCAGGTCGTCGGTCTGGGCGCGCAGCCGCAGCTGCACTTCCCGCAGTTCGGGATGCCGGGCCGAGGCGATGAATCTTTCGTAGCGTGCGATGAGCCGCTCGCGCCCTTCGATCGCGTCGTCTTCCGGTCCGATGAGCAGGTCCACGATCAGGTCGACTGTCGACTCGACGTCCTGATCGAGATTTCCGAGGTCGTCGATCCGTCGCCGCATGACTTCGAGTTCGCGGTTGCCCAGTATTTCTACGGCGCAGGCGATGAGGTCGGCGAGTGAGTGGAAGTAGTACGTCGTCGATGCGAGCGGAAGATCGGCGCGGGTTGCGACAGAGCGGTGGCGCACCGCGTCGAATCCGCCCTCGACCAGGAGTTCAGCAGCGGCAGAGGCCAATGCGTGTCGTCGACGCTCCCCTTTCGGGGTTGCGCCCGACACCTTGACTGTTGGCCCTGCAGGTACTTCTGGCATTTGAAAGCCATCGTGCCAGGCCTGGGCTTCTCCGCTGGGGCAAACGGGCCATTCGATCGTGTGGAATCGTGAACTTCATGCAACACAGAACTATCGATCTCCGCTCCGATACGGTGACTCGCCCGGATGCGGCCATGCGTGCTGCGATGGCCGATGCCGAGGTCGGTGACGATGTCCTCGACCACGATCCGACGATGGCGCGACTGGAAGAACGCGTCGCGTCGATGCTCGGATACGAGGCGGCGCTATGGGTCCCGAGCGGTTCGATGGGCAACATCATCGCGCTGATGCTGCACTTGCGACGTGGTGATGCGTTTCTGGCGCCGGAGCATTCTCATGTTCTCGGGTCCGAGTTGGGGACGGCAGCGTGGTTGGCGCAGGGAATGCCGTCGGCGTTGCCACACGACGGCGGGCCCGGGCGTCCGACGCCTGCGACCGTGACGGCGTCGGCAGGCGGACCTGGGCCGTACTTCACTCTGAACACCACGCTGTTGTGCCTGGAGAACTCCCATAACTTCGCCGGCGGTGCCGTGTTCGGACCCGAGGAATGGAATTCGCTGTTGGCCGCGGCTCGCGGCGCGGGCCTGCTCGTGCACCTCGACGGGGCGCGCGTGTGGAATGCGGCCGTAGCCCAGGGTGTGAACCCCCGCGAACTGACCGTAGGCGCCGATACCGTCCAGGTATGCCTGAGCAAGGGCCTCGGCGCTCCCGTCGGGTCGATGCTCGTATCCGATTCGGCCCGCATTACCGATGCTCGACGCGTCCGCAAGATGCTCGGCGGCGGCGTTCGTCAAGGCGGAATACTTGCAGCGGCAGGGCTGGTGGCGCTGGACAATCTCGACTCGCTCGCCGCCGACCACGACAACGCTCGACTGCTGGCCGAGGGGCTACGCGAGCGGAATTGGGATGTGATGGAACCGAACACGAACATCGTGCTCGCGACGTCGGCCGACCCCGTCGCAACTGTCTCCGCGCTCGCCGACAAGGGCATCGGCGCCGTCACTGTTGCGGGCAAAGTCCGATTCGTGACGCATCGCGACGTGTCCGAGGCCGATATCCGCGACGCCCTCTCGCGTCTATCCGCCCTGCGCGCGTAGGGCCGGCGCCAGGCGCGCCAAAGCCTCCCGCATGTGCTCGGTCGTACCCGCGAACGAAAATCGAACGGTGTGGTTCCCCGCCACGGTGTCGAAGTCGACGCCGGGGGCAAGTGCCACACCCGTCGTCGCGAGAACGTTCTCGCACCATGCCCGCGAGTCCTGGGTCAGGTGGCCGATGTCGGCGTACGCGTAGAACGCCCCGTCCGCAGGCGCGAGATCGGTGATCCCGCCGGCGGCCAAACCGTCGAGCAGGATTGTGCGGTTGACGGCGTAGCGGCGCACGTGAGCGTCGAGTTCGGTGCGTGATTCCTCGGTGAACGCGGCAATGGCCGCTACCTGTGAGATCGCGGGCGGGCAGACGGTCATGTTCGATGCCAGTCGTTCCACCGCCCGGTGCAGGGTCCACGGCAACAGCATCCAGCCGAGCCGCCAGCCCGTCATCGAGAAGTATTTGGACACCGAACCGATCACTACCGATTCCTTCGACGTCTCCCACGCACTCGACGTCCGAGCATCACCGTAGGAGATGCCGTGATAGATCTCGTCGGAGATCAGCAACGTTCCGTGCTGCTCACACCAGCGTGCGATCGCGGCAAGTTCGCCGGCGTCGATGATGGTGCCCGTCGGGTTGGCTGGACTGGCGATGATCAACCCTGCGGGCGGTTCCGGCAGAGCGTCGAGCATCGCGACCGTCGGCTGAAATCTGGACTCGATCCCGCAGTCCAATTCCACGACGCGACATCCGAGCGCAGCGAGAGTATTTCGGTAGGCCGGGTACCCGGGCCGAGCCATGACCACGGTGTCGCCGACGTCGAAGGCCGCCAGAAACAGCAGCGTGAACGCCCCCGAGGATCCGGTCGTGACCACGACGTCGTCGGCATGCACCGGGATGCCTGCCTCGTGCGCGTGATGCCGGGCGATGGCTTCGCGCAGCGGCAGGGTGCCGAGTGTCTCGGTGTACCCGAGTACATGTGCGTCGAGGGCCTCCCGTGCCGCTCGAAGTACCGGAGCAGGCGCTGACGTCGACGGTTGCCCGGCTGCCAGGGAAAGTACGTCACCGTGCGTGCGCGCTCGTTGGGCAGCGGCTTTGAATACGTCCATCACGTGAAACGGCTCGATCTTGGATCTGTTCGACTCTGTGCGCACACTTCGAGGCTAGCTCGCGGTCGAAAACACCCAGTGAAAGACTCTACGAATGCCGGAATCGACGACCTGCCCCACCGTGACCGACGTAGCGAATGCCCTCGATGCACTCCGCTCGTCGACTCCGCTGGTGCAATCATTGACCAACGTGGTGTCCGCCAACTTCGTCACCAATGTTCTGCTCGCCGCCGGGGCCAGCAACGCACACATCGACAACGTCCACGAGGCCGCAGGATTCGCCTCGATCGCTTCCGGAGTTCTCGTCAACTTGGGTACCCCCGACGATGGAACCGCTGCTGCCTTCTCGCTGGCAGCGGAGGCTGCTCGTGCCGCAGGCACGCCGTGGGTCTTGGATCCGGTGGGCGTCGGCGGACTACCGTGGCGGACCGAACTCGCAGCCGGGCTATTGACGCTCGAACCCACGGCGATTCGTGGGAACGCGTCGGAGATCATCGCGCTTGCGGGGCTGGGCAACTTCGCGCGCGGAGTCGACAGTGCTTCCGATTCCGCGGCCGCAGTTCCCGCAGCAGTGGCGCTGCTCGAGTTCGCACAGGTGGTGTCGGCGTCCGGTCCGGTCGACTACATCGTCGGACGAAGCGACACCGGGCCCGTGGGCGTGAAAGTCGGTGGAGGTAGCCCACTTCTGACCAAGGTCACCGCTACTGGATGTTCGCTCGCAGCGCTCGTGGCCGCGTACCTCAGCGTGTCACCGACACCTTTGATCGGAATAACGTCGGCACACGCACACGTGGCGGTCGCATCGGAACGTGCAGCCGAAAAATCATACGGCCCAGGAACTTTCGCCGTCGCATATCTTGATGCGCTGGCTTCGGTAACCCCGGACGACATGCGTTCGGCTCTTGTCGAACCGTTGACGCTCTAGCCCTATCCACAGGCACGGCACTTATCCACAGATCTCGTTTCGAGCCCCCGACAGTGCCGAGAACGGTGCACCGTTCTCGCCATGGGGGTGTACACACGCATGCAGCTCGAAGAATCAGGTATCGGTCGATCCGGCATCACCCGACGGATGCGCAGTGGCAGCATGATCCGCTTACTGCCGGGTGTCTATTCGGACCCGGAACCGTCGTACTACGAACTGTGTGTGGCGGTGACGCTATGGCGCGAAGATGCAGTGTTGAGCCACCTCAGCGCCGCGTGGTTGTGGGATCTACTCGACACCGAGCCCACAGTCGTTCATGTGACCCTGTCCAGGAACTCACGGATCAACGGGCCGAGCTGGCTGAAAGTACACCGACGCTCGGTGTCGCCCGAAGAGCACCGCGGATTCCAGGTCGTATCGGCGGTGCAGTGCTTTGTCGATGTGGCCGCCGCAATGCGGGGTCTGCCTTTGGAACAGTTCTTCGACCGGTGCATCTCCTCACGTGTGTCGTGGAGAGATGTCACCGACCACTGTGAGTCCGCCAAAGGAATGGCGGGCATGCGAGAGGTTCGTCGGCAGCTCGAGAAATGTTGTCCGGGAACCTGGTCGGAGCCAGAGCGCCTGGTGGCACGGGCTGTGTTGGCACGAGGTATTCGGATGGAGATCAACACGGCGTTGGGCCGATACATCGTCGACTTGGCCTGTCGGCTGGCGCGGGTGATCGTCGAAATCGATGGGCGCCAGTTCCACATAGATCCGCGGACATTCGACAACGACCGCGTACGGCAGAACACGCTGGTACTGGACGGCTGGTTGGTGCTGAGATTCTCTGCGGCGACGGTGAACCGCGATCTGGATCGAGTTGCCGATCAGATAGCCGCGGTGGTGCGGCGCCGTAGAAAGAGTAGGGGTGCATGAAGCTCCACTATTGCGCGAAATCTACCGAACTCGGGAAATTTCACGCAATAGTGGAGCAAAACTCACGGGGCTCACAAAGAGATGCGCCCCTCGAGGGCTGCGAGGCCGATATCGGTGCGAAAGTGGCTACCCGGCAACCGGATCGACTCGATCTTCGAGTACGCATCAGCTCGGGCAGCAGCGAGGTCAGCACCTGAACCCACGACGCTGAGCACCCGGCCACCCGCGGAGACAATCTTGCCGTCCTTCGCTGCGGTACCTGCGTGGAAGACGCCGAGACCCCCGGCTCCGGTGATCGCATCTCCGGTGCGCGGGCGGCCAGGGTAGTACTCCGCAGCCAGGACCACGGTAACCGCAGCGCCGTCTTTCCATTGCAAAGGCGCCAACGAAGCCAGCGTCCCGGTAGCTGTCGCGTTCAATGCCTCACCGAGAGGAGAATCGAGCAATTCGAGAACTGCCTGCGTCTCGGGATCGCCGAAGCGACAGTTGAACTCGACCACTGCAGGGCCGTCGACGCCGATCGCGAGGCCCGCATACAGCAGACCGGAGAACGGGCAGCCACGCTTGACCATCTCAGCGGCGACGGGCTCGACGACCTCGCTGACGATCTGGTCCACGACGGCCTGCGGAAGCCACGGAAGCGGGGTGTACGCCCCCATGCCGCCGGTGTTCGGTCCGGTGTCGCCGTCGCCGACACGCTTGTGGTCTTGCGCCGGCAACAGGGGCACTACCGTCTCGCCGTCGACGAGGCAGAACAGCGACACCTCGGGTCCGTCGAGGAAGGATTCGAGTAACACCGGATGCCCGGTTTCGAGGAGTTCGGCAGCGTGGTCGCGAGCGACGAGCCGATCGGTGGTGACCACGACGCCCTTGCCGGCCGCGAGCCCATCGTCCTTGACGACCCAGTTGGGTCCGAAACGGTCGAGTGCCGCATCGAGCTTCGCTGGTGAATCGACGATCTCACTGTGCGCCGTTCGGACGCCGGCCACAGCCATGACGTCTTTGGCGAACGCCTTCGAGCCTTCGATACGGGCAGCCGCTGCGGACGGTCCGAAGGTAGTGATCCCGGCCTCGCGCAACGCGTCGGCGACGCCGAGTACGAGCGGAACTTCCGGCCCGATGACTACCAGGTCCGCTTCGACCTTGCGAGCCAGTTCGGTGACCGCCGCACCCGAGGCGACATCTACGGGGTGTTGCTCGGCCAGCTTCGCCGTTCCTGCATTACCTGGGGCGACCAGCAGCTTGCTGACCTTGGGGTCCTTGCTCAAAGCAAGGAGGATGGCGTGCTCACGAGCACCGGAACCTATGACGAGTACGCGCACAGTGGACAAGAGTATCGGCTCGACCCGCTCCGAGCGAAAACTCAGTTGCTCAGGTCGTACACCGTCACGCTGTCCACCGTGGTCGGGGTGTAGTTGGCGGCTACCCATTCCGCTATCTCGGACGAAGTGCCGGTGTTACTGCCACCCATGCCGCTACTACCTGCGATGAAGTAGTGGATTTCGCCGTCGGCAACGTACTGCTGGAATTCAGCGAGTGTCGGCGACGGATCACTGCCGTTGAATCCACCGATCGCCATGACCGGGTCTTCGGTGGCCAGTTGGTAGCCGGCGGCAGTGTTGGAGCCGACTGCTGCCGCGACCCAGGTGTAAGAGTCGGCATCTTCCCCGAGGAGCGAGGTTATGGCCTCTGTCGGCGAGCTGCCCTGGAGCAACCCTCCGGCGCCACCGCCGGTGCTGCCGCCGCCACGTCCATCCGTCGTGCCGCGTCCATCCGAGGCGCCGCCGGGAACTGCCGCCGCACCCGGTGTTGCTGCTGCTTCCGGCGCTTGTCCCGGGCCACCGCCATCGCGCATGCCACCCGTGCCGCGAGCTCCGCCGAAGCCTCCCATGACACCTGTACTGGGCCCCGCGGAGACGATGGAACCGGTGTGCGGGGTTGCAAGCGTGTCGGCGGTGTAGGAAGTAGGACCTGCCAGTCCTGCGAACATTACTGCGAGAATCGAGGCGACCGCGAGCTTTCCACGTGTCATTGCAGGAATCAGCACCAGCACTGCGCCCAGGATGCCGACGCCGAGGATCGTCCAGCGAAGCCACGGCTGGAATCCTGCGCTGCGGTTTAGCAGGACCCATGCCATCGCCACCGCGGCCAGTGTGGCCACAGCCATTGCGATCCGAACCCAATACCGCTCGCGATGACGCCATGCGAGTACGCTTCCTGCGCCGATCAGCGCAGCGATCGGCGGTGCAAGAGCCACCGTGTAATAAGAGTGGAAAATGCCGGCCATGAAACTGAATGTCAACCCGGTTACCAGCAGCCACAATCCCCATACCGCAAGCGCCGCACGCTTCGGATCGGTTCGATCAATTTTGCCGCGCAGCACAATTCCGACGACAAGAATGATAAGAGCCGATGGGATCAGCCACGCAATCTGGCCTCCCTGGGACGCGTCGAACATGCGGGTGATGCCGGTTTCACCCCACCTGCTGCCGCCTGCCCCGCCGATTCCGGGACCAGCGTTTGCGCCACCCGGAGTCACACTGCCGGTCTCGTTACCGCTCAGGCGACCGAGTCCGTTGTAACCCAAGGTGAGTTCGAGGATCGAATTGTTCTGCGAGCCACCGATCCACGGCCTCGACGACGCAGGCCACAGCTCGACAATCAGGAGCCACCAGCCTGCGGACACGATCGCGGCACCGAGGGCGGCGAACAACTGTAGGAACCGTCGACCGAGCTTCGGTGGGCCTGCAAACAGGTAGAGCAGCGCAATCGGCGGGATCACAAGCATCACTTGCAACTGTTTGGTCAAGAATCCGAAGCCGACGAATATGCCGGTGAGCACGAGCCATCGAGTGCGTCCGTCTTCGACTGCACGCATCGACGCCCACACCGCCGCGATCATCAGAAGTACGAGCAGCGCGTCGGGGTTGTTGAAGCGGAACATCAGGGCTGCGACAGGGGTGACCGCCAGCGTCAGACCTGCGAGAAGCCCCGCCGCAGAACCGAATTGTCTTCGGATCGTCGCCCACAGCAACGCCACGGAACCGACCCCGAGCAACGCCTGTGGGATCAGCATCGCCCACGAACTCAGTCCGAAAATTCGAACCGACAGCGACATCAGCCACAGTGACATCGGTGGTTTGTCGACGGTAATCGAGTTCGCCGCGTCGGAGGAGCCGAAGAAGAACGCCTTCCACGACACCGACCCTGCCTGTATCGCAGCGGAATAGAACGAATTGGCCCAGCCGGACGCACCGAGCCCCCAGATGTAGGCGACGGCAGTACCGACGAGGAGCGCGCCGAGACCGATCCACTCCCAGCGGGGACCTGACTCGGGCACTGGCTCGGCTGATTCCGGTTGTCGTTCGATCAGTGTCGTCATTGAACTGCACCTTCTCTGGTTCGGAAAACCCAACGAAGGGCAACGAATCGACATACCGTTGCGACGAGATTCGCCACCACGAGGACGGCAAGTTCGAGGTGTCGGGATGCTCCTGGCGCCCATGCGTGCAGTAACGCCAGTGCACCACTGGTCATGAGCAGGGCGAAGGCGAAGACGATCAAACCCTGAATCTGATGCTTGCCTGCGCTCTTCGAGCCCCGAATTCCGAACGTGAAGGCTCGATTCGCCGCGGTATTGAACACTGCGGTGATCAGTAGACCGCATAAGTTCGCGGCCTGCGCTCCGATCAATGGGTGCAGGACCAAGTACAGCAGTGTGTACGCTGCGGTGCTCGACACCCCGATGATGGCGAACCGAACCAGCTGTCCGACCATGCCGCGCGGCACACCTGGCACCAAAGGCTCCCGTCCGAGGCTTGTGCGCAGCTCGGCGATCGGCAGGGCGCCGGAGGCTAGAGCTCTCCCGACCCGCCAGCACCCCTGGAGATCCTTGATCGCAGTATCGACGATGTCGACGCTGCTGTCGGGGTCGTCGACCCAGTCCACCGGAACTTCATGGATACGAAGTCCGACCCTCTCGGCGATGACGAGCAGTTCGGTGTCGAAAAACCAACCGGTGTCCTGAACGAGCGGCAATAGCTCCCGGGCGACGTCCGTCCGGATGGCTTTGAAGCCGCACTGCGCATCCGAGAAGCGTGCGCGCAGCGAGGTACGCAGAATCAGGTTGTAACTGCGTGAGATCATTTCGCGTTTCGCGCCACGCACCACCCGCGAAGATCGGTTGAGTCGAGATCCGATCGCGAGGTCGGAGTGTCCGGACACGAGCGGGGCGATGAGCGGCATCAGCGCATTGAGATCGGTGGAGAGGTCGACGTCCATGTAGGCCACGACGTCGGCTTCGGACGCCGACCACACTGCCTTCAGCGCACGCCCGCGTCCACGGTCGTTCAGGTGGTGGACGCGGACTCCGTCGATGTCACCGGCCAGAAAATGTGCGACGGCGAGGGTGCCGTCCGTGCTGGCGTTGTCGGCGATCGTGATCTGGGCGCGAAAGGGAACGTTCGCATCGAGGTGCTCGTGTAGCCGCCGAACGCACTGTTCGAGATCGTCTTCCTCGTTGTACACGGGAATGACCACCTCGAGGGTGGCGGTGGCCGTCGAGTCCGACTCTCGGCGGTGTTCTTCGTTCCGTCCGGCTCGAAGTAGTGGGTTCGCTGTCATGACACCAGGTTCGGGCCTCGACCTGCGACGTCCCTGCCACCGAGCTGGCAATCAGCTGTGATCCGCCTATCCTTGCAACTATGGCATCGGTCTTCAGCAAGATAATCAGCGGCGAGATTCCGGGACGATTCGTGTGGCAGGACGAGGACGTCGTGGCGTTTCTGACTATTGCCCCGGTCACTCCAGGTCACACGCTCGTCGTTCCTCGCGAGGAAATCGACCAGTGGCAGGACGTCGACGGCGCTACCTTCGCCAAGATCACGGCAGTCGCCCAGGTCATCGGCACCGCGGTGCGGTCGGCTTTCGATGCGCCGAGGGCAGGACTGTTGATTGCAGGGCTCGAGGTCCCACACCTACACCTGCACGTGTTCCCTGCCTACGACATGGGTAACTTCGACATCTCAGGGGCGGACCCGAACCCGTCACCGCAGTCGCAGGACGAGGCTGCTGAGAAGCTGCGTGCCGCGCTCCGCGAGGCCGGTCACGGCGCCAACGTTCCTACCTGATTTCGCTCGGTCCCCCACCCGGATGACCATCATCGACTCTGCCGTCGACCAACGACGGTCTCTCACGATCGCTGCCCTCGGCACCCTGCTTACTCTTGTCGCGTTCACGTCACCGCTGGCAACGATCAACTCCACCGCTGCCACCCTCGGCAGCGACACCGCCGGTAAGACATGGATTCTCAGTTCCATGAGCATCGGGCTCAGTGCGGCACTGCTCACCACCGGAACGCTCGCCGACGATTTCGGAAGGCGCCGCACGTTCGTTCTCGGCGTACTCGTGCTGGCGGTCGCCTCGGTGGTCTGCGCCGTGTCACCGAATACGGTGATCTTCGTCCTTGCACGCGTACTGCAAGGACTGGGCGGCGCCGCCGTGATCGCGTCGAGCCTCGGGATCATTGCGCATACTCACCCGGCAGGACCGGTCCGGGCGCATGCCAGTGGCGTCTGGGGTGCCAGCCTGGGCGCCGGAATCGCACTCGGCCCGCTCCTGGTCGCGACGCTCGATCGGCTGGCAACCTGGCGTGACGCCTATTGGCTCGTCGCGTTCGGCGGCGCACTGCTCGCCGCCGCCGCACATCGACTCGTGCGGGAGTCGACCTCGGATACCCCTCGTGGACTCGATCCCGCCGGCGCGCTTCTGCTGGCGTTCGGGTTGAGTGCTCTTCTCGCTGCCCTTGTCGAAGGGCGCCAAGGATGGGCGCGGCCTCTGCCGTTGAGTCTGTTCGCGTTATCGGCGGTGTTGTTGGTCGTGTTCGTCGTCGTCGAATATCGAAGTCGCGCGGCAATGCTCGATCTGAAACTGTTCACCCAGCCGGCGTTCGTCGCAGCTACTGTCGCGGCAGTCGTCACCGGTGCGGGGATCATCGCATTGATGTCGTTCATGTCCGGATTTCTCGGTAACGCCTACGACATCGATGCCTTGGGCGCGGCACTGTTGCTCTTCGCCTGGTCCGCGACTTCCGTCGTGACAGCCCTTCTTGCGCGACGTATTCCAGCCCGCGTCACCGGCGGTGTGCAACTGGCAGCAGGTCTGATCGGGGT
This sequence comes from Rhodococcus sp. 1168, assembly GCF_002091955.1. Classification (GTDB taxonomy): domain Bacteria; phylum Actinomycetota; class Actinomycetes; order Mycobacteriales; family Mycobacteriaceae; genus Rhodococcoides. The sequence continues at coordinate 69,027 of NZ_MKKY01000084.1, forward strand.
TGCGATCGGGCAGCTCGCAATGCTCGGTCTCTCGGTGGACTCGACTTGGCTTCGACTTCTCCCGGGCCTGCTGTTCGCAGGCGTCGCGAGCGGAGTACTGAACGCAGCACTCGGACGTGAAGCCGTCGCGAGCGTCCCGGCCGGACGTGCCGGAATGGGCAGCGGCGCGAACAACACCGCCCGCTATGTCGGATCTGCGGTCGGGGTGACCGTGGTTGCGGTGCTGGCGGTACCGCGAGGAACGAGTTCTCCTGCCGCGCTCGTCGAAGGTTGGAACTCCGCAGTCCTGTTCACCTCCGCGGTATCGGTAGGCGGCGCACTGGTCGTGCTGCTGTGCCGAGGAAAGAAGAACTAGAGTTGCTCGGGTCTCCCAGTGATCCGTAGCGCAACTGCATTCGAAGCCTTGCCTTCGTAACCAGATTCGCGAAGTATCGCCGAGCGGTAGCCCGCGAGCCCAGCGGACCGCGGGTACGATCGGCGTGCGCCCCGTGAATTTTGCTATGCACTCCTTGGCCTATGCATCCACCCGCGGAAGCTCGACGCGGAAGGTCGCGCCCTGTCCCGGTGTGCTGTCTACGGTCACGGTCCCGCCGTGCGCGCTGACCAATGCGGCAACGATCGACAATCCGAGTCCGCTGCCACCGCTTTCGCGAGTGCGTGAGGAATCGGCACGATAGAACCGTTCGAAGACGTGCGCGGATTCTTCTGCCGACAGTCCAGGGCCGGTGTCGCGTACTTCCAATAGCGCTGTCGTGTCGGTGGTTCCGACGCAGACCATGATCTCGGCTTCCGGCGGGGTGTACCGGATCGCATTGCCCATCAGGTTTCCCAGTACTTGACGCAACCGTGCATCGTCCCCGCTGACCTCTGGAATGCCAGGACCAGGAAGCATTTTCAGAGAAATTTCACGTTCCGGAGATACAGCTTTGGCATCGAGGACAGCGTCGGTCGCCACGGACAGCAGATCGACGGTGTTCATCTCGAGGGGCCGTTGAGCATCCAATCGCGCCAACATCAGCAGGTCCTCGACGAGCAGGCCCATCCTGGCCGCTTCACCTTCGATCCTGTTCATCAGCAACGCGATATCGCTCATGGCGCCTTGGCGGTAGAGTTCGGCGAATCCTCTGATCGTCGTCAATGGCGTTCGCAGTTCGTGGCTCGCGTCCGCGACGAAGCGTCGCATCTTGTCCTCCGAGGCGCGTGCCGCCTCCTCCGATGCTGCACTGGCCGCGAAAGCGCGCTGGATTTGCGTCAGCATTCCGTTGAGGGCCGCCGACAGTTTGCCGATCTCGGTGCGCTCACTGCGTTCGGGAACACGCTGGTGCAGGTCACCGGCAGCGATTGCTGCGGCGGTCTCCTCGACCTCGACGAGCGGCCGCAGACTGCGGCGAACGACGAAGTATGCGACAACGGCAAGCACCGCGAGGACCACTGCGCCGATGATCGTTTGGAGCACGATCAATCTGTCGACAGTAGTTTCGACCGCGATGAGCGGCTGTGCGACCAGAGTCGAACCGTTCTGGTTGCTGATCTTCAGGACACGCCATTCGGTGCCGCCGCCTTTCGACCCCACGGACACCGGAGCTCCGTTCGGGACGCCGTCGGTGTCGGGAACGCCGATGTCTGCATCCGGTGTCAGCACGAATCTCGACTGCCCTGCAGGGTCGGTCACGTCGACGTAGAAGTCGCTCGGCGGTCGACCTTTCGACGAGGACGGCGGCGGGCCGTCGAAACCCCGCGGTTCTGCCCACGTGCGGGATGCCTCGACGAGAGATTGATCGACACGTCGGACCAGCGAAGATTCGAGTGTCGACGTCACAGCGATTCCGGACGCCAGAAGTCCGGCGGCGACGAGTAACAGCAGCGCCGCCACCAGTGTGAATCGCAGTGGCGTGTTGCGAAGCCTCACCGCGACTGCCGCATGACGTAGCCGACGCCCCGGAGGGTGTGGATGAGGGGCTGGTCCCCGGTGTCGACTTTGCGACGCAGGTAGGACACGTACGATTCGACTACACCTACTTGGCCGCCGAAGTCGTAGTGCCACACGTGATCGAGAATCCTCGGCTTGCTGAGCACCGTGCCCGCGTTGATCATGAAGTAGCGCAGGAGCGTGAACTCGGTGGGTGAGAGCGACACCGGCTCGCCGGCCTTCCACACTTCGTGCGTGTCGTTGTCGAGTTCGATGTCCGCGAAAGAGACTCGCGACGGCGTCGCCTCTTCCGTCTTTCCCGATCGCCGAAGAATGACGCGCAGGCGAGCAACGACCTCTTCGAGGCTGAACGGCTTGGTGACGTAGTCGTCGGCACCGAGCGTCAGGCCGCTCACCTTGTCCTCGACGGAATCCCGGGCGGTGAGAAACAGCGCTGGTGCCTCGACGCCGTCTGCCCGTAGTCGACGCAGAAGCCCGAAGCCGTCCATGCCCGGCATCATGACGTCGAGGATCACCGCTTCGGGGCGAAAAGTTCTCGCCTTGTCCAGACCCTCCGGACCCGAAGCGGCAGTCTGGACGTCGAAGCCTTGGAATCGGAGACTGACCGACAGCAGTTCAAGAATCGTCGGTTCGTCGTCGACAACCAGGACGCGCGTTCGAGGTGGATCGCTCACCTCACCATCATGAACCGGATGCCTGCGCACGTGCTGGACGCTCGCTGTGATGTTCCTGTGAACCTTCGGGTTGCGGTACCGTCGTGCCAGTCTCTTCATGACTAGCGGACGAGCGCACCGTACCCGGCCTGCGACAAGACGGTGCATGGGAGTGTTGTACGCATGGCTTGGTTGATCTTGGTCGTCTCCGGCGCCTTCGAAGCAGTCTGGGCAACGGCCCTCGGCAAGTCCGAAGGATTCTCCAAACTTGGTCCGACGCTCGTGTTCGCCGTCGCTCTCGTGATCAGTATGGGCGGTCTCGCACTCGCGATGCGCACGTTACCGACCGGCACCGCCTACGCGGTCTGGGTCGCGATCGGCGCGGCACTCACCGTCACCTACGCGATGATCACCGGCGACGAGGCCGCGTCGTGGATCAAGGTCGCGCTGTTGATGGGCATCGTCGGCTGCGTGGTCGGCTTGAAGGTCCTTCCATGATGTCTCCAGCGGTTACAGTAAAACCATGAACTGGGTGTCGGCGATCACATTCCCTGCGCGTGCCGGGATCGCAATGACGGAAACTGCGCTGCAAGTGACCAGCACGGTCCTCTCCACGACCCGATTCGTCCTGGAATCCGGCGCCGCCAACCCGTCGAACCTTGCATCGATTGCGAATCCTCGCGGCGGCACCATGGCGTTGCTCGCGCAACTCGGCCAACTGACCTCCGAGGATCGCGCTTTCGGCAACGCCCTTCGCGAAGGTGGGCCGCTGGACCGGCTCCTCGCACCCGGCGGCGTCGTCGACCGATTGACCGCGGAGGAAGGCACGCTGGAAAGGCTGCTGGCCGACGGCGGCCCGGTCGATCGGGTGACCGCCACGGGCGGGCCACTCGACAGGTTGCTCGCCGAGGACGGCCCTCTCGAACGGCTGCTTGCCGAGGGCGGGCTTCTCGATCGGATCACCGCCGTCGAAGGTCCGCTCGAGCGGCTCACCGCGACCGATGGTCCCCTCGAATTGCTGACGAGGGAGGGCGGAATCATCGAGCGGGCACTCGAGGAAGGCGGCCTGCTCGAACAACTACTCTCCGAGGGCGGCGCCATCGAACGCCTGACGGCGAAGGATGGACCCCTCGATCAGCTCGTCAGCCTGTCCGAGACGTTGTCTTCGCTGGCCCCGAACCTCGAACGTATGGGTGTCAGTGTCGACATCCTGCAGGATTCGGTCGAGATACTCTCGGCTGCAGTAAACCCGCTGGGCGAATTGGTCGGACGGCTCCCCAATCGCTGGCTCAAAGGGAAGCAGCCCGTGTCCGAGCTTCAGTGAAGGTGTCGATCGAAGAAGTCGAACACCCGGGCAAAGGCGTCTTCGGCCTGCTCGTCTTTGAATCCGAGACCGCTGATGCGTTGTAGAACCGCAGCTTTCTTGTTGTCAGGGAGTGCGTTTGCGAAACCGTGACCGGCGCCCGGATACGTCTTGACATCGTGCGGGATTCCCTTGTCGGACAACACTTTATCGAGCTTCTTGCCGGCACCGATCAAGCTCGGATCGTTCTTTCCGTACGAAGCGACGATCGGGCATGCACCGTCGAGTGCCTCCTCCATATCCTTCGGTGAGACTCCGTAGAACGGCGCGCTCGCTCCGAATCCCTTCGGCGACAACAGTAGAGCGAATCCACCGCCCATGCAGAACCCGACTATCCCGACGCTGTCGGTCGCATCCTCACGCGTGAGCAGATACTCCCGAGCCGCGAGCAGATCGTCCACGGCGACTCCGCTCTGCCCGAGAAGCGCACGGAAGACCCCGACGACGCACTTACGCATTCCACCTCGGCTGTACAAGTCGGGTGCAAGCGCAAGGTAACCCTGGTCGGCGAACCGGCTCGCGATAGCTCTGGTGTCCGCATTCAGCCCGAATGCGTCGTGCACGATCACGACACCCGGCCACGGCCCATCCCCCTCGGGGATTTCCAGTACAGCGGCAATCGGGCCTGCGGGGGTGTCGACCCAAATGTCAGCCATCCCCGAAGATTAACCCACCGACCGCAGCCCCCGCGCGATCACGAGACGCTGAATTTGGTTGGTGCCCTCGAATATCTGAGTGATCTTGGCGTCCCGCATGTACCGCTCGACACGGAAGTCGCGGGTATATCCGTATCCGCCGAACACCTGGACTGCGTCAGTGGTCACCTTCATCGCGGCATCGGTGGCTATGAGCTTGGCGACGGATGCGCTTCGCGAGTAGTCGAGCCCGTTGTCGCGGCGTCGGGCGGCGTCGATATACGTAGCTCGGGCAGAGTCGACGGCGGCAGCCATGTCGGCCAGCAGAAATCCGAGCCCTTGGTGGTCGACGATCTTCTTGCCGAATGTCGTGCGTTCGTTCGCGTAGGCCACCGCGTCGTCGAGGGCGGCTTGGGCGATTCCGACGGCGACCGCGGCAATACCGAGACGGCCGGAATCGAGTGCACTGAATGCGATCTGCAGGCCCTGACCCTCGGCACCGATGCGGCGTTCGGTTGGAAGGTAGGCGCCGTCGTAGTGCGCCGAGGTCGTCGGTACCGAGTGCAGTCCCATCTTCTCCTCGGGCTTGCCGAAGGTGAGCCCGTCGAGGTCCTTGGGCACCAGGAAGCAGGAGATGCCCTTCGACCCTTCACCGGTGCGTGCGAAGAGGTTGTAGAAGTCCGCGATGCCGCCGTGGGTGATCCACGCTTTCGCTCCGGTGACGGAGTATCCGTCACCGGATGGCACCGCCTTGCAGGTCAGGGCGGCGGCGTCGGATCCGGCCTGCGGCTCGGACAGGGAGTAGGCGCCGATCTGCGAGCCGCCGAGCATCTCCGGCAACCAGCGTTGCTTCTGCTCTTCGGTTCCGAATGCCAGTAGCGGCGAGCAGGCGAGACTGTGCACGCTGACGGCTACGGCGACCGCGGCCCATCGCGACGCCAACTCTTCGAGGACCTGGAGGTAGACCTCGTAGGGCTGCGCTCCGCCACCCCATTCCTCGGGGAACGGCAGGCTGAGCAAGCCTGCCTCACCGAGTTGAGCGAACACGCCATCCGGATACGACTCGGCTTTTTCGTGTGCGTCGACGATCGGGTCGAGCACTTTGTCTGCGACGTCGCGGGTGAGCTGGATGAGATCTTTGGCTTCCTCGGTGGGCAGCAGGCGATCGACGGGCACTGGGCACTCCTCACGAAACCACGGACAGTACTGGAATGATCCTCACAGTACTGTACACAGTACTGCGCCGTCGAGTGCAGTACTATTTCGCGGTATGACCGCAGCTCACGCGACTGCACGGCGCGCCCAGCTCTTCGACCAACTGGTCGCACTGTTCCTCGACGAAGGATTCGCACACCTGACGCTCGACGACATCGCGGCACGCCTGCGATGCAGTAAATCGACGCTGTACACGTTGGCCGGGAGCAAAGATGAGCTCGTGCGGACTGCGACCGTACACTTCTTCCGTGGTGCGACCGACCGTGTCGAGGCATCCATCGCAACCCTCGAAGGGACCGGCGCGCGACTGACCGAGTATCTGTCGGCGGTCGGCGTCGCGCTGCAACCCGCGTCGGCCCAGTTCATGGACGATCTCGCAGCGTTCCCCCCTGCCCGCGAGGTCTACGAACAGAACACCGCCATCGCCGCGCAACGCGTGCAGCAACTCATCGACGAAGGCACTTCGGCCGGGGACGTCCGCGGAGTCCATGCCGCGTTCGTTGCCGATGTGGCCGCGACGACGATGGCTCGAATCCAGAGCCGCGAAGTAGCCGAGCGCACCGGGCTCGAAGACTCGCAGGCCTACGCCGAACTGGCCGCACTGCTGACGACCGGTATCACCTGATCGATCGCGCTTCGGCTGATTCTCGCTTACGGGCCCGTCAGGAGTCGACAGTGACGCCTATCGCGCCTGCTTGCCCGGTGAGCGAACGAAATGTCGTCTCCACCGGTAACGGTTACAGTTCGAGAGGATCGACCCGCCCAGACCGACTACCCCGGCAGTCCGGCATCGCCGTTCGGCCCCGAGACGTGACCCGCAGGGAGATATAGATGCGCAACGTCTTTCGCGTGCTATCGCGAGATGTCAAACGGCTCGCGCTCGTGCGCAAAGCGTGGATCGTCATCCTCGGCGTCATGATCACCCCATCGCTGTATGCCTGGGTCAATATCTCGGCCTTCTGGGATCCGTTCTCGGAAACAGCGAATGTCAGCGTCGCGGTCGTGAACCAGGACGAGGGTGGCACCTCGACCGCGACAGGTGATGTCGACGTCGGCAGTCAGCTGATCGACCAGCTCGAGGAGAACGACCAACTCGGGTGGCAGTTCATGGACGAGAACGACGCGATGGAGGCGGTCAGGAGCGGATCCAGCTACGCAGCCATCATCATCCCACCGGATTTCACCCGTGATCTCCTCAGCATCACCTCCGGCGCTTTCACGCCCCCAACCCTCACGTACTACGTCAACGAGAAGGCGAACGCGGTCGCTCCGAAAATCACCGACGTCGGCGCAACCACCCTCGACACGCAGGTCAACAGCACCTTCGTCTCGGTCGTAGCCAAGGCGGTCACCGAGGAGTTGACCAACGCCGGTGACAACGTCGAACGCAAGCTGAAAGACGCCCAGAGCAACACCGTCGACACGCTCGATCGGGCAGTCGGCACGGTTGCGTCGGCGCGCGAGCGAATCGGAGATATCAGGGACGGGCTGTCTGGCACCCGGGGTGGCCTCACCTCGGCGGGAGACACGCTCGGCACGGTCGACGCCACACTGGGCGAGGTACAGACCGCCGTTGGCCAGGCTCGACAGATCGCAGACGAGGCGCAGCAGGAACTGGCCGACTTCACCGGCTCGTTGACGACCGCCTACGTCTCGGGCGCCACGCTTCTGGCCGACGCCGCATCGACGCTGAACGGGTCGGTCGCGAGGGTGACCTCGGGGCTCGAGCGCGCAGGCGTCGCAGTCGGTTCCGGGCTGGACGACGCCGACGAGGTCGTCGCCAGAACCGGCGAAGCACTCGGCGAAGTCCAGGCACTACTGGCCGCGACGGTTCCGAATTCCGAGCTGTCCGCTCGATTGAGCGAGGCTGTCACCGGGCTGCAGGACCGCATCCCCGACGACCAGAACATCCTCGCCCGCGTGCAGCAACTCAACTCCGTCGTGGCCGAGGCGACGACGGCGATCCGGAACTCGGCGGACGCCATCGACACCGCCGCGCAGGCTGCGGGTTCCTCGGCGCGGTCCGTCCGAGACGTCCTGTTGCTGACGGGGCCGGAACTCAACGGCGCGATGTCGCGACTGTCGGCGAGCGCGGGGGCCCTGTCCTCGGCGATCGATTCGCAGCGCGCGCAGCTGGGGCAGGCGCAGAGTCTGCTCACGAGTCTCGGCGGCCAACTCGATGCGACGTCGACGGCGCTCGACGCGCTCGACGGCAATCTCGCCGGGGTGGAGGCCGGACTCGATCGCGTGCGGACCGACGTGGTCGCGCTCAGCACGGCGGACGCCTGGGACACGCTCGGCACTCTGACAGGACTCGATGCCGAACAGATCGCGCAGTTCATGGCATCGCCAGTCGAGGTGGACGAACACCCGGTGTTCCCGGTCGCGGCCTACGGCTCTGCGATGGCACCCCTGTTCGCGAACCTTTCGCTCTGGATCGGCGCGTTCGTACTCGTGGTCATCTTCAAGCTCGAAGTCGACGAAGAATCGATCGACGGGCTGACGGTCAGGCAGGCCTATCTCGGGCGGTGGATGCTGCTCGCCGCGATGGGCGTCGTCCAAGCGTTGGTCCTGTCGATCGGCAACCTCGTCATCGGTGTGGAGACGGTCGGTGCTTTCGTGTTCGTGGCTACCAGCGTGCTCATCGGTTTGGCGTATCTGAGCATCATCTACGCGCTCTCGGTCGCCCTCGGATATGTGGGCAAGGGGCTGTGCATCCTGCTCGTCATCGTGCAGATCCCCGGCGCGGCGGGCCTGTATCCGATCGAGCTGATGCCGGGGTTCTTCCGCGCCCTGTACCCCGCTCTCCCGTTCACCTACGGTATCGACGCCATGAGGGAGACGATCAGCGGCTTCTACGGTGACCACTATTGGAAGAACATGGCAGCTCTGGCGGTGTTCGTCGCCCTTTCGTTCATCCTAGGGCTCGTTCTACGTACCCGGCTCGGCAACTTCGCTCTGCTGTTCAGTCGCAAGATTGCCACCACGCAGCTCTTCGCGACCGAGGACGTCCACATCACCGGGCGCCGCTACCAGCTGCCGCAGATCATCCATGCACTGTCGAACGGGGGGCGATACCGGCAGGTTGTCAGGGCCAGGGCACGTCGATTCAGGCAGAACTATCCGACTCTGCTGCGAGCCACCTTCGCCGTCACCCTCGTGGTCATGCTGTCCCTCGGACTCCTCGCGTGGCTGATCCCCGGCGGTAAGGCCCCGCTCCTCGGCCTCTGGGTGTTGTTCTCACTGCTCATCATCGGCTTCCTGGTGATGCTCGAATACGTCGAGCAGAGCATCGGCTTCGCCGAAGAACTAGGCGGGATGTCCGATGCCGAGCTGCGCCGGGAGCTCGTGCTTACCGGCACCGGGCACGATGCGAGGATCCCGAGTACATCAGAAGTAGAGGAGGAGAGGGAGATACCTGAGGTGGATCCCGACGGACGAGTCGAACGGGGTGAGCGCGAGTGAGGAACATATGGACGCTCGTTCGCCGCGACCTGCGCCGCAGCGCCACCAACGTGATGGCGATCATCGTCCTGTCAGGGCTGGTCATGATCCCGTCGCTGTTCACGTGGTTCAACGTCATCGCCACCTGGGACCCTTTCGGCAACACCAAGAACCTCACGGTCGCGGTGGCCAACACCGACGAGGGGTACCAGAGTGACCTCATCCCGCTGCGCGTGAACATCGGCGAGCAGGCGATCTCTGCGCTGCGAGCGAACAACGATCTGAACTGGGTGATCACCTCGCGGGACGACGCGATCGAAGGCACGAGGTCGGGAGAGTACTACGCCGCCCTCGTGCTACCGCCGGAGTTCAGCGCAGACATGATGACGTTCTATGAGGACGGCGGTAAGCGGACCGCGATCGAGTACTACACCAACGAGAAGAAGAACGCACTCGCCCCCAACATCACCGAGCAGGGCGCGACCGAGGTATCGACGAACATCAACGAGGCCTTTTCTGCCACGCTCGGTGAAGTAGGACTACAGATCGTCTCCTCGCTCTCCGAGGAGCTGAACGACCCCGGCACCCAGCTCGCCTTGTCCCGCCTCGAAGCTGGAATCGGTCAGGTCGCGGCGCAGCTCCGGTCGGGCGCGGGCACCGCGGATATTTTCACCGCACTGATCTCATCGAGTGTCCCACTGCTGACAAGCGCCTCGGACCTGGCCGTATCTACGGGCCGCGCGCTGCGCCAGGCCTCCGACGCCATCAGCGGCGGTGCAGACGCCGCACGTTCGCTGAAGTCGACTTTGGCCTCGGCAGCGGGCTCGCTCGGCGGTGCACTGTCGGCGAGCGACGAGAGCTATCAAGCGGTGTCGGACCGTATCGACGACGTCTATGCATCACTCGACGGCCAATCGAGCAGCAGCGCGGACACCCTCGAGGCGTTGGCAGCACGGGTGCAGACGCAGATCGATCAATATGTCCGCGCGCGTGACAGTGCTGTGGGCACGGTCTCCCCGCTGATTCCCGACATCGCCAGGGGCGCCTTCGACCTCGTAGTCTCACGGCTCGGCAACGCCATTGCGCGGCAGCAGGCGCTGCAGGACGGCCTCGAGGACGCGGCGCTACAACTGCGAGGCAACAGCGCCGATACGGGCTCCGCCCGCCAAGAGGCACTCGGCCTGGTTGCTGACGCGAGGGAAGCTATCGGGAGCGCCAAGACTGCCTACGACACCAGCCTGAGGCCGAAGCTCGAAGCCCTCGGCTCCACTCTGTCCTCGATCGACGACGGCATAGCGACGGTCGGCAACGACCTGTCCACTGCTACGGCGACACTCTCCGGCGGTACGGACTCGCTGCTCGATCGCCTCGCACAGGTACAGTCGACGACCTCGTCGGTCTCTGATTCCCTCACGGATGCGGCCGACCGCTTCGACGGACTGTCCATCGCGTTGGCGGAGGCCATCGACACGGGAGACCTCGGCGCACTCACCGATGCAATCGGCAACGACCCTGGAATGCTGGCCACCTCGTTGTCGAAACCCGTGCAGCTCGAGCGGGTGCCGGTGTTCGCCGTGGCCAGCTTCGGTAGTGCGATGACTCCGCTGTACATGATGCTGGGATTGTGGGTGGGCGCGCTGCTGGCGGCGGTGGCGATCCGCGTCGATGTGCCGGCGGGAGCACTGCCGGAGGGTGAGGCGTTGACTCCCGATCAGACCTACATCGGGCGGTACGGGATCTTCGCACTCGTCGGGTTCGCGCAGAGCACACTCGTCAGCCTCGGCTTGATCCTGTTCGTCGAGGTGGAGCCCGCACACCCGTGGCTACTGATACTTGCCGCCTGGGTGATCTCCCTCGTCTTCACACTGATCACCTACACGTTCGTCGTGGCGTTCGGTAATGCAGGCAAGGCGCTCTCGGTACTTCTACTCGTCTTCCAGATCGCCGGTTCCGGGGGCGCATACCCATTGCAGGTGCTCCCACAATGGTTCCAGAACATCAGCCCGTTCCTACCCGGGACGCATGCCGTCGACGCGATCCGCGCAGCGATCGCGGGAGTCTACGACGGTGACTACTGGAAGTCGTTGGGTTGGCTCGTACTGTTCATCGTGCCGATACTGCTGCTGGGGTTCGTGCTTCGGCGGCCGTTGATGGAGTACAACAAGAACCTGTTGCGCGAGCTCGAGTCGACCAAGCTCATGTGACGGCCGGGCGGCGGGCTCAATCCTGTGAAAGATGAGCGCTTTCCACTGCTTTCAAGGCGCTACGCTCACTGCTCTCGCGCAAGTAGCGCCCGTCGATCGCGTGCTTCCTGTACCGCAGAACGAATGAGGTCGGAGTCGGAACCGTCTGCCCTCGAACCGATTTCGAGCTCGATGACGTCGTCCAGCACCCGCGCGGGCAAGCTTTGCACCAGCTGTGGACGCACGGGGAGTATACCCACCACGAAGATGTGCTCGATCGTCTTCGCGTCGTGCATTTCGGCGACGATCTCGGCGACGGTCTTCTCCCCTACGCGGTGTCGTGGCGGAGTTCCGGACTCGACCGTAACCGAACTCGTCGCGACGCCCCGAGCATCGAAGGTGTCTATATCGGCGCCCCGCTGATCCACGGAGACGACGGCATAGGGACCTGCCTCATGGAGCGGTTCGGGTTCGGCGTCCACTCTCGGAACACCGACGAACCGCGCCTCGGTCTGCTCGGTTCCCGGCTCCAGGTCGGACGCGTCCCGCGCGGCCTCGACGGGCGCCCCCGCGGACACCGCGTCGTGCACCGAATCTGTCTGCATGTGCTCGCATTCCCCGCTCGTCGACATCCGAAGGGGTTGCCCAGGTCTCCGAGTGCCAAACATCACGACCGTTGTGTCGTTCGCCGAGACGTACCGTAGGACTCATGACACTTCGCACTGTGGACGCCGTAGTGATCGGCGCCGGACACAACGGACTCGTAGCGGCTGCTGCACTGGCAGACGCGGGCTGGGACGTAGTGATCCTGGAGGCCGGCACCGAACCCGGTGGCGCTGTCCGCAGTGCCGAGCTCATACCAGGATTCGACATGGATCTCTTCAGTGCCTTCTATCCGCTGGGGGCTGCGTCGCCCGTGATGACCTCACTCGACCTAGAGAATCATGGCCTGCGGTGGTCGCGTTCGCCCACCGTCTACGGCCACGCACGCTCATCGAGGGACGAGTCCGCTCCCGTCGTCCACAACGACGTCGCCGATACCGCTGCGGCTCTGGCCGAATACGACCGTCGCGACGGCGATGCCTGGTTCGACCTTTTCGATCAGTGGACGAAGATCCGGAAGCCGATGCTCGACGCCTTCTTCGGACCGTTCCCGCCGGTGCGCGCCGCTGCGTCGTTGGCGAGAACCTTGGGTGCGGCGGACACTCTGCGGTTCGGGCGGTTCATGGCTCTACCGGCACGCGTCATGGCGCACGAGCTCTTCCGGAGCGAGGCCGCCAGGTGCCTCCTGTTGGGCAACGCCATGCACGGTGATGCCCCTTCCGACGCGCCCGTCAGTGGTGCGATGGGTTATCTGCTGACGATGTTGGCGCAGGACGTCGGATATCCGGTGCCTACGGGTGGCGCGAGCAAGCTCGCCGACGCGCTCGTAAGCCGTGCAGGCAAGGCGGAACTATGCTGCGGCAGCCCGGTCGATCGCATCGATGTCACCGATGGACGTGCGTCAGCGGTTCATACGAAGGGTGGGGACACGGTGTTCGTCCGTCGGGCTGTCATCGCCGACGTCTCCGCACCGATGCTCTACGGTTCCTTGCTTCCGGCCGACGCGGTACCCCGACGGGTGCACGAGGACCTCCGCAACTTCGAATGGGATACCCCGGTGGTCAAGGTCAACTACGCCCTCGACCGCCCCATCCCGTGGCGCTCGACAAGCCTCTCGGGTGCCGGGACCGTGCATCTGGGCGCCGACGACGACGGCCTGGTCCGATGGTTGACCGATCTGACCACCGGGGTGCTCCCGGACCGTCCGTTCATGCTGTTCGGACAGATGACCACGGCAGACGCCTCCAGATCACCGGATGGCACCGAGAGCGCCTGGGCCTACACGCATCTGCCGCGCGGAGTGACCGACGACGCGTCGGCCGATACTGTCGCCGACCGGGTACGCGAGGTGCTCGAAGAACACGCCCCCGGGTTCAGCGGGTCGATCATTGCCGAGGTGGTACAGCGACCGTCCGATCTGATGGCAGAGAACGGCAATCTCTACGGCGGCGCGGTCAACGGGGGAACCGCACAGTTGCAGCAACAGTTGATCTTTCGCCCGACACCAGGACTCGGACGTTCGGAAACCGTCGTCGAGGGGCTGTTCCTCGGTAGCTCTTCGGCGCACCCCGGAGGAGGAGTTCACGGAGCAGCCGGGATGAACGCTGCCCGCGCGGCATTGGGTCAGCAGGGCCCGCTCGGCCGGATACGAAAAAAGGTGACCAGCTCCTTACTGGAGCTGGTCACCCGAGATCGAGAAGAGCCCTAACGCTTCGTTGCCGCTTGGACGGCGTCGGCAACTCGAACGAAGACCTGCACGGCAGGTTTGAGAGAAGCAGCTTCCAACAACCGATGTACCGGGTGTCCCTCTACGAGAGACCAGCTCGACCCTGCTGCTTCGGTCGCACTGTCGAGTGCGCTGAAGACGGTCAGGCCGGCAATGCCGAAGAAGCCGACATCGGACAGGTCGAGTACGAGATGCCGGTGAGCGTCGATGCGGGTGGATGCGAACTCGGTCAGCATCGGTGCACTACGGATATCGATGTCACCGTGAACGCTGACAACGAGCGCGGTCGAGCCGACCGGTACGGCTCGAAAGATTGCGCCGGTAGCAGCCACGGACACCGAGGTGTCTGCTGTGGCATGAGCATTCAGCGCGGTCTGGTTGTGTGCGGTTGCGTCGTCTTCGACACCGCGTGGAGTAACAGTCATAGCCGTCCCATCGTCTTTTCGATCGGGAGGGAAACAGTGCAACAGCGGTACCAGTCGAATGTGAACATCAGTTCCGCTAACGGCTGAGACAGCCAGGGCGTCTCCCCCGACAACGGCTGTTAGCTCAACCTCGATAAACCCTACGTTACTCGGGCCGTCCCGCATAGTGAAGACAAATCGACCAGTGAGATTTCAGGTGCTTCGCGGAAGCAGTTCCTCGTGATGCGCACGCATCGAGCCGATCAAAGCGACAAAAACTCGATGGGCCGCAGCAAGATCCGAGTCGGGCACATCGGCAAGCGCGGAATTGGTACGGATACCGAGCGGACCGAAGAATTCACGTGCGACGGCCATGCCGTGGTCGGCATAGCGGAGGATCACTTTTCGACGGTCACGATCGTCTTTTTCTCGTCGAATATGACCGGACTCGATCATCCGATCGACCAAGTACGTCATGGCTGCGGATGACAACCCGAGCCGAGCCCCGAGTTCGCCCGTCGTCAGCGGCGCGCCTTCGACGTCGGCGACCATGATCAGGAGCAGTGCACGAAAATCGTTGTGTCGCAGATGGTGTTGCGCCCCGAAGGCCCGTCCGATCTCCTCGGAGACAGCGGACAGCGCACGTACATCGGAGGAGATTTTCGATTCCAGCTCGCTTCGATCGGCCACTGCAGTCCTCCCTCTCCGACGATGCGCTCAGACTATCCGCACGCCCGGCGGCTGATCTTGCCGGTTGATTAATGTCTCAGTTAATGAGATTGTTTGCCGGTGGACAGCTCACGCCGCGACGACGGCTTCTGGCTCGGATTCGCCCGGATTGTCACCTCACGCCGGTCGTGGGCAGTCGCGCTTGCCGTCCTGGTGCTCTCGCTTGGGTTCATGGCCCTCGTCGGCGAGAACGACTCGGCCGGAAGCGCACCATCCTCGGTACCACCGGAAGCAGAGTCCGCCCAGGTCACCGAACTGCTGACCCATTTCCCCGGCGCGGACACCGCACCGGCGATACTTGTCGTCAGTCGATCCGATGGGGGGGTGCTGTCCGAAGCCGATCTGGCCGCCGCGAAACGAGCCCTCGATCGGACCGCAGTCGCCGCAGGCACCGCCACCGGTTCGCCTCCGCTCGTGCCGGCGCCCGACGGCAAGGCCACCCTCGGCCTGGTTCCGGTAGACAGTTCGCTGTCCGGGTTCACACTCGACGACCTCGTCACCTCGCTGCGCACCGCCGCCGTCGACGGCCTTCCCGACGGCCTCGACGCGCAGGTGACCGGCGGACCGGCATTCGGGGCCGACATTGCGAACTCGTTCTCCGGCGCCAACTTCACCCTGCTCGCGGTCACCGCACTCGTGGTCGCGATCCTTCTCATCGTGACGTACAGATCGCCTGTTCTGTGGCTGGTTCCGCTCCTCGTCATCGGCTTCGGCGATCGCGTCGCCACCTCCGTCGGTACGGCACTCGCCGAGGTGACCGGGCTGTCGTTCGACGGCTCCACCTCCGGCATCACCAGCGTTCTGGTCTTCGGAGCGGGCACGAACTACGCGTTGCTGTTGATTTCGAGATATCGGGAGGAGTTGCGCGCCGAGCCCGATCATCGACGCGCACTTGCCAGGGCCGTCCGTCACGCCGGGCCTGCAATTCTCGCCAGCAACGCCACCGTCGTGCTGGCGTTGCTGACACTGCTGCTGGCAATACTGCCCAGCACCCGCAGCCTGGGTGCACTCGCGGCCGCGGGCCTCGTTGTCGCAGCCGTGTTCGTCCTTATGGTCCTCCCTCCACTGCTTGCACTGTTCGGACGGAAGTTGTTCTGGCCCTTCATTCCAGGCCCTGACGATCGTGACACCGCCACCTCGGGGGCCTGGTTCTCGATCGCGGCCGCAGTGTCACGACATCCGGCCCGCACGGCATCGATCACGATCGTCGCGCTCCTCGCCTGTGCCGGTGCGCTGTTCGGCACCGGAATCGGCTTGTCGCAGACCGAGCAGTTCCGCGTATCCGCCGAATCCGTCGAGGGCTTCGAAACACTTTCCGAGCACTTCCCCGCAGGCCTGGCCGATCCGACGACAGTGGTCGGGAAGACCGATTCGGCTGCCGAGATCGAGTACGTTCTGGCAGGCAACGACGCCGTCACCTCGTTCACCCGTGGCGCCGACTCCGGCACCGGCCTGACTCGGTGGTCCGTCGTATCCGACTCGTCGCCCGCGTCCGAGGAAGCATTCGCCGTCATCGAGGATCTACGTGGTTCGCTGAAGGGCGTTCCCGATGCCGAGGCGCTCGTCGGCGGCAGTGACGCCCAAGCCCTCGACACCAGCGACGCCGCTGCCAGGGACCGACTCGTCGTCGTGCCCGCCATTCTGATCGTCGTTCTCGCTGTGCTGCTCGTGTTGCTACGCGCCGTTCTCGCGCCGCTGGTGCTCGTCGGCACGACAGTTCTCAGCGCCCTCGCGGCCCTGGGCATCGGTAGCTGGGTGAGCCTGCACATCTTCGAATTCCCGGCTCTCGACGACAACGTTCCGCTGTTCGCCTTCCTGTTCCTGGTCGCCCTCGGCGTCGACTACACGATCTTCCTCGTCACGCGTACCAGGGAGGAGACGCCCGGCCACGGCACTCGCTCGGCCATCGTGCGGGCGGTGGGCGCCACGGGTGGTGTCATCACGAGTGCGGGCATCGTGCTGGCGGCAGTGTTCTGCGTGCTCGGCGTCCTTCCCCTCATCACATTGACTCAGCTGGGCATCATCGTCGGCCTCGGCATTCTGCTGGACACCTTCGTGGTGCGCACGTTGGTCATTCCAGCCCTGTTCACCCTTATCGGCCCGGGGATATGGTGGCCGAACACATTCGGCTCCAGCAGTACCGAACTGGTGGGACAGAAGGAGTGAAATCCATGAAGGTACATTCGGTGCTCACACGCGCGCTCGTGGCTGGTGCGTGCGCCACGGGGATGCTGCTCGCCGGTGGAATCGCGCAGGCAGCACCTGCCCCGTCCGGTTCGGCCGGATTCGAACCCCTCGCCCCCATCCCGTCTCTCGATGTCGCTGAATATCAGGGCACCTGGAATCAAATTGCCGCCGTACCGCAGCCGTTCAACCTCGAATGCGCGCGCGACACGCAAGCCGAGTACACGCTGATCGATCCGGCCAACGTGCGCGTGGAGAACACGTGCACCACCTGGAACGGGGAGCACAACAACATCGTCGGCAACGCACGCGTCAATGACACAGTGACCAATGCCCAGCTGCACGTGAGCTTTCCGGGCGTACCGACCCAGGAAAACCCCGAAGGACCGACCAACTACATCGTCGCCTACATCGCGGACGACTACTCCTGGGCGTTCGTCGGAGACCCTTTCCGAACTTCGGGTTTCGTCCTGTCCCGCTCACCAGAAGCGAGCCCGGAGAAGTTCCGCGAAATCCGCGCCGTCGCTGAATCACTCGGCTACAACTCGTGTCTGATCCTCACCTCGCCGACACCGGGCGGAGCGGCGGGCATACAGCCTCTCTGCACCGTCTAGGGTTTCGCGTTACTCGACCTAGGGTCGGCATTGAGCGCGACCTTGCGTAGCAGGTGTGCCAACGCCTCGGTTTCGTCCCGGCTCAACCCGTCGAGCAGTTCACGATCACGCGCGATTCGCAGCGGAAAGACGGTATCGACCAATTCGATGCCGGAAGCGGTGAGTTGTAGCAGTACGACTCGCGCATCGCGGTCCAGGCCGAGTCGCTCGACCAAACCTTCCTTCACCAGACGTTCCGAGATCTTGGTGGTGGATGCCCCACTGAGCATCGTCACCGAGGTCACTTCGCTCGCTCGTAGTGGCCGTTGGGCCCGGCGGAGCGCGCTCAAGACGTCGAACTCGGCCCTCGACACTCCACTCGGTGCGAGGGTGGAGTCGAGCAGGTGGTTGGCCTGGGCAGCGATCCTTCCGATTCGCGCGAGAATTTCGATCGGCGAAGTGTCGGTGTCCGGAAAGAGGGCGACCCACTCGCGGCGGACCTGATCGACGAAGTCTCCGCCAGATTTCTGCACCGAGGTCATGTCGTCCACCTTACGGCCCAGGTCACGGCCAAAAATATTTACTTCACTAGTAAAATACTTATAAAGTATACGAGTGTTTGATTCCGCCACCCGACTCGCCCACACCCGTACTGCGCTCGCCCATGCCACTTCGCGACGGGCCTGGCACCAGGCGATGACGCTCGGGCAGGCCGATGCGACTATCGCTCCAGCCCTGCGGGTCGGCGCAGCCGTTGCCATCGTCCTCGTCGGTGGAGGCATTCTGGGTAGGCCCGAACTCGCCGGCTTCGCTGCGCTGGGCGCCCTGTGCAGCGCCTTCGCGCGACACGAGCCGTACCCACGGCGCGCAGGGAAGTTGGCGTTGGTCGGCGGTTCGATAGTTCTCTGGGCGACGCTGGGCGCCGCGCTCGGCACGATGACGGACTCCTCTGCCCTTCGGATCGTCGCAATCTCCGTGACGGCCGGCGTCGCGGCACTTGTCCTGTCGGCCTTCTCGGTAACCGGACCGGGCCCCGTCATCCTCGTGTTTGCTTCGACCGCTGCCGTCGGGTTCGCGAGCACCGCCGGGGACGTGGTCGAAGTTTTCGTTTCGGTGTCCGTAGGTGCTGCAATCGGATGGGTCGCAGCAATGCTCCCAGCCTTGCTACATCCGGTCGGACCGGGCCAACTCGCTGTTGCCCGCGCTCTCGCGGCCACCGACGCCAGACAAGACGGCATGGCCCGAGCGTCGATCGAACGCGCTCGCGTGATCGTTGCACTCAACGCACGGCAGGGTTCACGAAAGCACAGCCTCGGACTGACCACTCTCCTCGACGACGCCGAACACCTGCTCGACGCCTGGGCACGTGGCGAAGATCCCTCTCATGCAGCGGAACTACTCGCTCACGAGCGGGCACTGCGGAAAATGCGCAGGCACGACGCGTTGCCGATGCGCGCTGCCGAACTCACAGCTACGCCTGAAAACTTCTTCGCCGTCGGCGTGCGCTCGTTGACATCACGTTCCCTGGTGGTCAACGCCGCACGCATCGTTCTCGCATCGTTGCTGGCCGCATGGTGCGCAACGGCTTTCGGCTTCGAGCATCCGTTGTGGGCGACCATGGGCGCGATGGCCGCGATGCAGGGCATCACTTTTCACACCACGGTCGAGCGCGGCATCCAGCGACTACTCGGCAATGTCGGCGGCGCTGTCATCGCTGCCGTTTTGATCGCAGGTGCGCTCGGATACTGGCAGACAACGGTCGCCATCATCGTTCTGCAGATCGTTGCCGAACTCCTCGTCATGAAGAACTACGCCCTCACCACGATCGCGGTCACCCCGATGGCGTTGCTTCTGACGGGGATAGCCGGTCAGCTCTCCCCCACCGTCGCGCTCAGTAGGGTTGGCGACACCCTCGTCGGTGTCCTGATCGGGATCGTCGTCGCAGCTCTCACCATCGGAAGCGGAGACAAGTCAGCACGAAAACTCACTGGACCAGAGCGACGCCCCATCCGCTGAGACGGTGTTACCGTGCAGTTCGAATCGACGAGCATGGGGGCAATCGTAGTGAATTCAGGACTCGGTAGACGATCATTTCTCGCCGCCACCGGGGCCGCGGCCCTCGGGGCTGCAACCTTGGGGAGTGCCACCCTCGGGAGTGTAGGGCAGGCGTGGGCGGCACCGGGAGGTCTCGAGGTCGGCCGAGGCATCGGTGACATGACGGGTGAACCGCTCGGTGCGGGAATGAACGGCTACGCAGTGTTGGAGCAGTCCTCGGCAGGCCTGCACCTGCGGCAGCGGGCGCGGGCGTTCGTGTTCGTCGACGCTGCCTCGGCGCAGCGACTCGTGCATGTGACGTGCGAGGTCGGCCTCATGTTCGAGAGCATTCTGGAAGAAGTACTCCGTCGTCTTTCCGCTCGATTCGGCGATCTCTACCACCGAGGGAACGTCCTGCTCTCGGCTACGCACACCCATGCCGCCCCCGGCGGAACCGACGGCCACCTGTTGGTGGACATCACCACGCTCGGCTTCCGGCCGATCACCTTCGAGTCCAACGTCGCGGGCATCGTGGACGCGATCGCGCGGGCGCACGAGGACGTGCAACCCGGTCAGGTCTCGATCACCACCGGCTCCTTGACCGATGCCGGAGTCAATCGCTCTCCCAAGGCGTTCGATCGAGATCCGATCTCGGACACCTCTCGATTCCCGGGCAAGATCGATCCGCGATCGGTCAACCTTCAGGTGATGCGAAACGGCGAACTGGCGGGCATCATCAACTGGTTCGCCACCCACGGCACGTCGATGAAGGCCACGAACACATTGGTCAGCACCGACAACAAGGGATACGCGGCCTGGCACTGGGAGCGCGAGGTCGAGAAGGTCGACTACCGCAACCCCACCTTCGTCGCCGCATTCTGCCAAAGCACCCCTGGCGACATCACACCCAACCTGGACAGGCAGCCCGGCACCGGTCCGACGTCGGATGAATTCGAGAACACCCGCATCATCGGCATGCGCCAATTCGATACTGCGCGTGCGCAAACCGAGTCCGCTGCGAGCGCCGTCGGCAACGGTATCGATGTCCGGTGGGTGTATGCGGACTTCTCCGGCTTCACCGTCCGACCGGAGTTCACCGGCGATGGCCGCACCCACACCACCAGCCCCGCAGCCCTCGGTGCCGCCTTCGCGGCGTCGAGCCAGGAAGATGGTGGCGGACTACCGGAGCTCGGCCTTCAAGAGGGCGAGCGCGGCGGCAATCCCGCACTGGCAGCTCTCGGTTCGGTCGTGATGCCGCAGTGGCTACGCGATGCACATGCTCCGAAGGACATCCTCCTCCCCGTCGGATTGATACCCGGAATCGTGCAGCAGCAGCTTCCTTTTCACCTCTCGCGGCTGGGCGGGTTCTTCCTCTTCTCCTGCCCGTTCGAGCCGACCATCGTCGCGGGCTCACGCTTGCGGACAGCACTGGCCGACACACTCGGCGTCGACTCCGGGCAGATCGTCGTGCAGGGATACACCAACGGTTACGGCCATTACCTGACCACGCCCGAGGAATACGACCAGCAGGATTACGAAGGCGGCGCGACTCCGTTCGGTCGTTGGCAACTGCCGGCAACCGTCCAGATCGCCGTCGACCTCGCATCCGCCATGAGAGATGGCAGGGCCGTCGACAACGGCACTTCGCAGCCGGACCTGACCGGCGCGATACCGAACTCTCCCAGCGGAATCTCGTTCTTCGATCTTCCGACCCCTGGCAGGGCATTCGGCGACGTGTTGAGTCAACCGTCCCCGCAGTACGACGTCGGCGCACATGTCGCAGTGCGGTTTTCCGGTGCGAACCCGAACTCGAATTTGCGACGTGACGACACATATTTGGCCGTGGAACGGGCCGACGGTACGAACTGGGTGCGCGAGTACGACGACAGTGACTGGTACACAACCATCGTCTTCGACAACTCTGGGCCGATCACCGACACCACGATCGCATGGGATGTTCCGGCTTCTCAGCAAGCCGGGCGCTACCGCATCGCTTATTTCGGCGATGCCCGGGCTATCGATGGCCGGCTCACACCGTTCACGGGCACCTCTGCCGAATTCGAGATCCTGCCGTCGTGACCTTGCCGTGACTATTGAGTGACCGATACGTAATGCTCGCTTGGGTTGGTTGTGTCCCCGAGGGTGGAACGTAAGGGAAGGCGCTGCGACGAAACCAGTTCCACGCAGCCCGCCACTACAAAACGACCTATCGGGAGGCTCGACATGTCCACAGCCAGCATGACAGCAGTCAAGAGAAGTCTGGGCAGCGTAGCCGCTATCGGCACAGCACTGGCGTTCGCCGCACTCGTTCCCGCGACGGCGTCCGCCGCTCCGGTCGGGTGTACCACCGCACCGGGTGGCAGCGCTGAAGCGTCACTGGTCGGAAGTTCGCAGTGCGACAGTCAGGCCGACGCCACCAGTGCGGCAGCGGGGTACGGTTTCGAAGGTTGGGGATCGGCGAACGCTATGGCGAACGCAGCAGCACTGGCCCTCGGGTTCAACGGCGGCACCGCGGTAGCGGACGGTACGGCAGGCGGAGGGCCGGCTGCGATCGCATTCGGTCCGGGCAGCCTCGCGGACAACTCGGCCGTCGGCCTGGGGCTGTCCATAGCGATTGCCGGCCCAGGTGCCACCATCACGCTCACCCCCACCGGTGCCGTATGCGAGGGACCAGGCATCGCAGGGAGCTTCACCACCCTGCAGGGCTGCATCGGCTGACCCGATCTCAGCACAGGCTTCACGTGGAACGCGACGTTCCCGCGCTCCGCACCGGAGCGCGGGAACGTAGTTGTATTCACGCAGGTCCAGCGGCGATCAAGCTACCGCCATGCGTACCGATGGCGTGCAGCAGGCGGATAGATGAGTACCTCGGAGTTCAGCGAGGCGATCCTCGCTTTGACGAGAAGGTTGCGCAAGCAGCGGCCAGTGCATTACCTGACACCGAGCCAGATGCAGATTCTGGGCGACGTCGAGCGAAGCGGCGGATCGAGCGCCCCCGGCGACCTCGCTGCGATGCAGGGCGTGCGAATCCAGTCGCTGACAAGTAATCTCAACGCCCTCGAAGCCGAGGGCCTGGTGACCCGCACCCCGGACATCACCGATCGGCGCAGATTGTTGATCGTGATGACCGCCGACGGAACGACTCTCGTCGCAGCGGACCGTGCACAGCGTGACAAGTGGCTCGCCGACGCGATGGACGAGGAGCTCACTCAGGCTCGAACGCGACATCCTTCATCTAGCGGCTCCCATCCTCTGGAAACTCGCACGACGGGCGGATTCCGCCGGAACGATTGACCTTCCAGCGAGGCTCGTGAACCATGTAGAGCGTTAACCCCTGAAGTGGTGCCTGTGCCGCGAACAACGAGGAGCTCGAGCGAGATGATGTCCTACCTTCTATATGACCTGCTACTCCCCCAGGTCGGCCACGACGTTGCAACGTATTGGGCGACGCTGCTGGTCATCAATCCAACCTGACACGCTCGAGAAGCACCGACTCGGCCCTCGCGGGAACTACTCCGGCGAGGACCGAGTTTTTTGTCCTCATACCTTCGGAAGTCGTTTCAGGCGGGCGAAGTAGCGGTCGGCAACAGCCGTGAAAGGACATCGGACAGTGTCACCACGCCGAGTGTCTGCTCTCCTTCGACGACGAGCGCAAGGTGATTGCTCGTCTCGCGCATCGAAGCCAGTGCGACGTACACCGGAGTGTCGACCTGCAAGGTGAGTACCGGGCGAGTGATCTCGGAGAGGGCGACATCACCGTTGAGGGTGTCGCGAACATGGACGACACCGCTGACGATCTCATTGTCGCGCACGAGAATGCGCAGGTGCCCCGACTCGATCGACGCCGCACGGACGTCTGCGATCGTCGCCGCCGAGGACACCGACACAGGCAGACCCGGCGACATGAGAAGGTCACGGACCACCAGCTTCTGCAGGTCCAGCGCGCCGGAAATCTGCGCCGAGTAGCTGATGTCCAGCGCTCCGACGTTGACAGAGTGTTCCACCAGTTGGCGCAGGTCCTCGGCGTTCTGTCCTGAGGCGAGCTGTTCCGATGGTTCTACGCCGACCTTGCGTAGACACCAGTTCGCCATACCGTTGAGAGCGATGAGTATCGGGCGAGTCAGCCACATGAACCCGCGCATCGGAATGGCCAGCAACGTCGCGGACCGTTCCGGATGCGCGATGGCCCACGACTTCGGAGCCATTTCGCCGACCACGAGATGAAGGAAGGTGACGATGATGAGCGCGAGCACGAAACCGGCCACGTCCGACACCCAGTACGCGATACCCCAGGACTCGAAAGTAGGTGTCAGCCAATGGTGAACGGCTGGTTTGGTGGTGGCGCCGAGTGCCAACGTGCACAGAGTGATGCCGAGCTGTGAACCCGCCAGCAGCACCGTCAGTTCACTCGAACTACGCAGGGCCGCTCGTGCCGACCTGCTGGTGCTCGCCGCATCCTCGAGCCGGTGACGCTTTGCTGCGAGCAGTGCGAACTCGACGGCGACGAAAAAGGCACTTGCAGCGATCAGTCCAACGGTGACCGCCAGCACGATCCACGGATCGCTCATCGGTGGGAGTCCTTTTCTCGATCATCGGAGCGGTGAGTATCTTCGGGATGATCACTGCTACGCGAATTACGTTGCCTCAGATCGAGTCTGACCAGCGATGGGACGTAGTTGTCGATCTCGAGCACCTCGAGCACCACGTAGCGCTCGGGAACTTCGTCGTCGTCGTTCACCAGGTCGGCAGAATCGGCGGGCAGATCGACCTCCACTACGGTTCCGACGCTGGGCAAAGCTCCATGATGGGCGATGATCAAACCGGCGATCGTCTCGTAGTCACCGCCGGGCAGATCATGATCGATGGAGCGTTCGACCTCGTCGATATGAACCTCGCCGCCCATCGTCCAGGTGCCGTCCTCGGCTGCGATCGGAGTCGGATCGACTTCACCGCTGTCGTGCTCGTCGGTAATTTCCCCGACGAGCTCCTCGGCCAAGTCCTCGATGGTGATGACACCGGTCAAACCGCCGTATTCATCGATCACACAGGCGAGCTGATTGTTCGACGACTGTAATTCGAGAACAGCGTCGGGAAGTGCTTGCGTCTCCGGCAGAATCAGAGCCGGGCGAACGAACTCGCGGACTTCGGCATCCGGTCGATCGACCGCGATCAGAATGTCCTGCAGATGCACCACACCCACGATGCCGTCGTCGTCGTCAAGCACTGGATAGCGCGAATGCTCGTGTCCCATCGATGCCGTGACACTTGCCAGCGAATCGTGGGCGCGCACAGTCGCGGCACGAGATCGCGGAATCATCGCATGCTCGACGGTTCGCGTCGGGAAGTCGAGGATGCGATCGAGGAGATCGGACAACTCGTCGGGCAGATCGCCGGATCCTCGAGACTCGGCAACGATATGTTCGAGGTCGCGGGGCGTCGCAGAGTGTTCGACGTCGTGCACCGGCTCGATCTTCAGCGCTTTCAGCAGCAGATTCGATGCCTGGTCGAAGATGGTGATAAGCCATCCGAAAAGCTTGAGATACATCGTTGTCGACAAGGACAGCCAGCGTGCGACCGGCTCGGGCCGGGCGATCGCGAAGTTCTTCGGAAACAGCTCGCCGAACAACATCTGGACGAAGGTCGAGAACAGCAGCGCTACTACGGCACCGATACCTATTCCGACCGCGGTCGGAATACCGACACCTCCGAGCATTGTGCCCAGGGATTGTCCGATGAGCGGCTCTGCCACGTAACCGACGAGAAGTCCGGTCACCGTGATCCCGAGTTGCGCGCCGGACAGCATGAACGAGGTGCGTTTGGTGACCTCGAGGGTGCGCCGCGCCCCCGTGTCGCCGGCCTCGGCGCGAGCTTTGAGTCGAGAGCGGTCCACCGTCATGTAGGCGAATTCCTGAGCCACGAAATAGCCGGTGACGACCGTGATGAGGAAGACGACGAGGATACCGAGCAGGAGGGTGAGCACTTCGCTCATTCGCCGGACACCGCCTCGCACATTGTCGACATCGTGCGTGGAGCCGCGTCCGGCCTGGGTCTATCGCTGTCCATGAATCCTCTGCTTGTGGGCGGGGTGGTGATTTGTCCGATTGTACCTGCCCCATTCGAATGCGAGATCGGGACCGAACCCGAGACTTCCGATCACCGGGATTTCATAGCTTCCGGCGCCTGCGCCCTCCCCCTACTCTCGATTCGGTGAAGACGCTCAGGTACGGAAGCAGCGCAGTGTGCGCCGCCGGATGCTTCTCTAGGGCCGAGTGTTGTCTCGGGTCGAGCCCCTCCTCTCACTCTCACTGTTCTCGTTCGGCGCCTGGCCGAAAAACTCCAACGCTGTTGCTGGGCTGAAACTGACCTGAGGGGAATAAGCTCGATCGCTTCGGGTACATACGTGCGCGAGAGGTAACGCCACAAGACTGGAAGCGAGCTCCCTTTGACCGAACAACTGACGGTCCGACGCGTGATCGACGCCCCCGCAGCATCGATCTTCGCGGCCCTGGCGAATCCGGAACTACAGGCCGAGCTGGATGGATCGGAGATGTTGCAGGGCGCAATCGACCCGATGCCGCTCACAGCTGTGGGCGAAATGTTCGCGATGGAGATGTATCAGCCTGCGATCGGTGAGTACGTCATGGAGAACACCGTGTTCGTCTTCGAGCAGGATCGCCGGATCGGGTGGATTCCCAATCGGGCGGGTATGGAGCCGCGCGGAACCCGCTGGTCATGGGAGCTCGACGCTGTTACCGACGACCGGACCGCGCTCACCCAGGTCTACGACTGGTCACGCGTCACCGATCCGGAGTTCCGCAAGGCTGCCGGGTTTCCGCGAGTGAAAGAAGAGCAGATCGTCCACACGATGCGCAAGCTCGCCCAGCATCTCGGAGTGCCGATCGAGGACTGAGAAGAGAGTTTCACTGCGTCGACAAATCTCCTCATTTGTCCACCGGGTTTACATATCTGCTGTATTGTCATCTACTAAGTGACATGCACCACTTGCGATCCGCGTCAGATGAGGAGTTTGCGTCGTGGCAACCCAGATGAGTCCCCAGTCGAGCACCCCCGTCGAGGAGTGGCACGACAAAAAGCGTTACCTATGGCTGATGGGTCTCGTCCCGCCCACCGCCGTCTTCTTCGCCACCGCGATGATCTGGGTCTTCAATCAACTCGGCTGGTCTGCGGTCTCCCCGGTGCTGTGGTGGATCGGGCCGATCCTCGTCTACGGGCTCTTGCCGGTGCTCGATCTGTTCTTCGGTCCGGACGGTCAGAATCCGCCCGAAGAGGTCATGGAGCGTCTGGAGAACGACAAGTACTACCGCTACTGCACGTACATCTACATCCCCTTCCAGTTCGCGAGCCTGATCTTCGCCTGCTACCTGTGGACGGCAGAGAACCTGAGCTGGCTCGGGATCGACGGCGGCCTCGGGCTCGCCTCGAAGATCGGACTCGCCATCAGCATCGGCGTCGTGGGCGGCGTGGGAATCAACACGGCACACGAAATGGGGCACAAGAAGCCGAGCCTCGAACGCTGGCTGTCGAAAGTCACACTGGCGCAAACGTTCTACGGACACTTCTTCATCGAGCACAACCGCGGCCACCACGTTAGGGTCGCTACGCCGGAGGACCCGGCGAGCTCGAAGTTCGGAGAGAGCTTCTGGCGCTTCCTCCCCCGCAGCGTCTGGGGAAGCCTGCGCTCGTCGTGGGAGCTGGAGAAGGCCCGTATGGATCGACTCGGTAAGTCCACGTGGAACATCCGCAACGATGTCCTCAACGCCTGGCTGATGTCGGTCGTGCTGTTCGGCGGACTCATCGCCGTGTTCGGCATCGGTATCGCGCCATACCTCATTCTGCAGGCCGTCTACGGATTCGCGCTCCTCGAAACCGTCAACTACCTCGAGCATTACGGGTTGCTTCGCGGTAAGACTGCCTCCGGCCGATATGAACGCTGCGCACCGGAGCACAGCTGGAACTCCGATCACATCGTCACCAACATCTTTCTCTATCACCTTCAGCGGCACAGTGATCACCATGCGAACCCGACCCGCAGGTATCAGACTCTGCGCAGCATGGAAGGCGCACCGAACCTCCCGAGCGGTTACGCAAGCATGATCGGCCTCGCCTACTTCCCACCGATCTGGCGAAAAGTGATGGACCACAGGGTGTTGGAGCACTACCTCGGTGACATCACCAACGTCAACATCGAACCGAGCAAGCGTGCGAAGATCCTCGCTCGCTACGGTGCGACTCCAGAGGCACAGTGATGGCCAGTTACCAATGCCCCGTGTGCAGCTTCGTCTACGACGAGACCGTCGGCGCACCGCGTGAAGGGTTTCCAGCCGGCACCCCATGGAGCGACATCGCCGAAGACTGGCCGTGCCCGGACTGCGGCGTGCGAGAGAAGATCGATTTCGAACAGAAAGCAGACTGACATGTCCACCGATTTCAAGCTCTACCAATGCATCCAATGCGGGTTCGAGTACGACGAAGAAATCGGCTGGCCCGATGACGGCATCGAGCCGGGGACCAAATGGGAGGACATCCCGGAGGACTGGAGTTGCCCCGATTGTGGTGCCGCCAAAGCCGACTTCTTCATGGTCGAGATCAGCAGGCCGTGACGGCGGGCGGTAATGTCGACGAAGTGACTGTGCGACCGGAAACGATTAGCCCTTACAAAAGCGCTGTGACCACCCTGATGCGCACCACCATTCTCGACGCGCTCCACTCTTTGCTACTCGAGCGCACCTGGTCGAACGTCAACATGACGGACGT
Organism: Rhodococcus sp. 1168; assembly: GCF_002091955.1. Lineage (GTDB taxonomy): Bacteria > Actinomycetota > Actinomycetes > Mycobacteriales > Mycobacteriaceae > Rhodococcoides. The sequence goes on from NZ_MKKY01000084.1 coordinate 97,498, forward strand.
CGCCAAAGCTGCGGGGGTCAGTCGCCAAACCCTCTACAAGGAGTTCGGCACCAGAAAGGGTTTGGCGCAGGGTTACGCGCTGCGACTCACCGACACCTTCGTCTCGGCCGTCGACAGCGCAATCTACGCCAACGAGAACGACAGCCTTCGCACGTTGTATCTGGCCTTCACCCAGTTCTTCGGTCGGAGCGCCACCGACCCACTCGTGATGTCGATACTGACCGACGACCCACCACCGGATCTACTTCGTCTCGTTACCACCGAAAGCGGAATTCTGCTCGAACACGCGGCAACTCGACTCGCCGAGACCTTCGAGCACAGCTGGATTCGGGCCTCACCGCACAATGCCGATGTTCTCGGTCGTGCCGTCGTACGGCTGGCATTGAGCTACATATCGATGCCACCGTCGAATTCCGCCGACGTCGCCGCCGATATGGCGTCACTGCTCTCCCCCTTCGTCGATACCATCAAAGATTCGGCTTGACGCGTCGATGATGCTGTCCTCGGACAGCAGAACCTCGAGCGCCGCGTCGCCCAGCGGGATGAAACTGTCCTTGCTCGCCACTCGGCGGACGATGCCGTCGAAGCCTGCGTCGGCCAGCGCCGCGATCACTCCTTCACCGACTCCGCCCGTTCTGCGAGTCTCGTCGACCACCAGAACGCGACCGGTCGCACGAGCATGATGTTCGATGTCCTCGATGGGTAGCGGAGCGATCCAGCGCATATCCACCACGCGTACACCGATGTCGACTTTTTCGAGATCCCGAGCACAGCGCAGGCTCATCGGGACACCGTTCCCGAACGTGACGATCGTCAGATCGCGTCCCTCTCCGTACACCCGTGCGCGGCCGACCTCCGCAGGCTCGGTCGGATAGATGCTCATCCACTCCCCGTCACCGTCGACGTGCAGATCTTTGGTGTGGTACAACGCAATCGGCTCGAGGAAAATGCACACCGCACCGTGGCGCATCGCTGCGTCGGCGCAGGCCAGCAACATCGCGGCGGCGTCGTCGGGCCGCGACGGCGACGCAACGACAATCCCGGGGATATCCCTCAGCGCTGCAACAGCATTGTCGTTGTGGAAGTGTCCTCCGAATCCCTTTTGATAGCCGTATGCAGCGATACGAACCACCATCGGGTTTCGGTATTGCCTATTGGAAAAGAACTGTAGTGTCGCCGCTTCACCCCGAATCTGATCGGCCGCGTTGTGCAGGTAGGCCAGGTACTGAATCTCCGCAATCGGTAACAACCCCGAAATACCTGCTCCCGCAGCGAGTCCGAGTACCGCCTGCTCATCGAGAACGGTGTCGAACACACGCGCGGGCCCCACTCTGTCCAGCAACCCACGCGTGACGCCGTAGACTCCGCCCTTCCTGGCTACATCCTCACCGAACAGAACAGCCTGCCGATAGCGTTCGAGAACCTCGAGCAACGCTCGATTCACCGCCTGCGCCAACGTCAGCGGAGCCGCTGCCGCTGTTACCGGCGCAGACGACGTGGGGCCTGCCTGCGGTGCCGAGGCGATGTCGCGCATCATCTCCGAAAGCGGCTTCATCACCTCGGCCGCGGAACCGAGGTGCGGGAGTTCCGCGATCTCGCGTGCAGCCCCGATCACCTGAGCACGCTTGGCTTCGTAGCGCTCCAGCACGCCCTCGGCAGTGAGAGCGCCATTCTCGATCAACCATCGTGCCGTGCAGAGAACCGGATCTCGCGCATAGTCGGCGGAAATTTCCGAAGCTCCACGGTACGCAGATTCGACGTCGGATCCGGCGTGGCCCATCAAGCGGACGGTCCGCAGATGTAGAAAAGCCGGCTTGCGGTGCGTGCGCACCCAGGTCGCTGCTGCGGTCGCCGTCGCGAGAACTTCATGCAGCTCACTGCCGTCGGCATAGAAGTATTCGAGCCCTCGACGTTCGGCGAAGTTGGACGCAATCCAACCCGCCGGTGTCCGCACGCTGATTCCGATGCCGTTGTCCTCGCAGACGAACAGCAGCGGCAACGGCACGCCCTGATAAGCCGAGTGGACAGCGGTATTGATAGCGCCCAGGGCCGTCGAATGGTTGGCCGACGCGTCGCCGAAACTGCAGACCACGACGGCGTCCTCGGGCCACGGTGAGGCCACACCGAGCTTTTTCGCTCGTGGAATCGAGAATGCGACGCCGACTGCGCGGGGAAGATGCGAGGCAATGGTCGAGGTCTGCGGAATGACGGCGAGATCGGCTCGGCCGAACACTTTGTGACGGCCACCGGACATCGGCTCGCTCGTCGCCGCGACGAGGCCTTCGAGGACGTCGCGTATCGGATCGCTGCCACCGCCCTGACGTGCACGTTCGAGGTAGAAGGCTCCCGAGCGGTAGTGCAACAACGCCGGGTCCGTCGGTCGTAGTGCACCGGCAACCGCGGCGTTGCTCTCGTGTCCCGCGCTACCGATCGTGTAGAAACCACGGCCGATCGAGCGGAGCCAGCGCGCTGCGAGATCGAGATGTCTGCTGCCGAGCTGGGCGTCGAACAGCTCGAGGATACGGTCGGTCGTCGCTGACCGGCTCACCGCGCTACTGCCCGAGCAGAGGGAACCGATTCGATCCAGGAAGTGCTCGTCGATCGGTTCGGCCATGGCTGATTCTAGCCATCGGTGCGATGGTCCACGACTTTCCCGAACAGTCCCCCTGTGCCCCAGCAGAAACGGCCTATCGGGATATGGTGCTCAACGCTCGGCGACCATTCCGCGGTGCATGACGCGGTCGCCGGTCCGGAAATCGGATGCACTCGGACGAGCGGATGCTTCGCTGACACATTCTCGAATCCATCCAGTCCGGTCACCACGTGTGTGACGAACCGCCCGTCGATGTCGGCGCGGATCTCGGCAGGCAAGGTGTAATAGGCCCCGTACTGGTCGCTGAACAGCGTCCTTCGGTGAACATCAGCTCGCCGAAGGAACGAAGAAACGCAAGGAAACTGATTGTCGTCGATCTCGTGATCGGGCATGACTGCGACACCGTGCCGAGCGAGGAGCGTCGCGACCTCATCGACGTCTTCGGCAGTCAAACGGGCGGAATCGACTTCGGTGATGCGGACCCCGATGGGGTGCAGAAACTGGTGTTTCATCGGTTCCCCTCGGCTATCGCCAGGGCGAACAGTTCGTCGAGGGGAATGCCTGCCGCCGCGGCCATGACGGCGATGACACTGCTCGGGGAGTACGAGCAGTAGAGACCGGCTTCGAGGAACCACGGGTTTCCGTCTCGATCGATGCGGAAATCGAACAGGCTGTACTGACGGCACCCGAGCGCAACGTGGCATGCCCTGGCGGCATCGAAGACTTTCTCGGTGATGGGATCGTCGCTCTCGACTATCCAGGCGCGTGTGGCCTCCTTGGCAACGAGGTACAGCTCACCGTCGTCGGTCCGGTCGAGCTTGTCGGCGCGGCCACGGATCGGGTTCGACACCTCGTCGACGGCGTACTCCTCCAACGGGAGGCACACCAGGTCGCCGTCGCGGACGATGATCCCGCAGCGCACCTCGCGGCCCAATTCGATGTACGACTCGATGAGTGCCGATTGCGAGTACTGCAACGCCTCGTTCACGGCGGCGTCGAGTTCGGTCGGATCGCGAACCAGTGTCACACCCATCGAATTATCGGAATCGACGGGCTTGACCACGACCGGCACCATGGCTCTCGAAGATTCTGTTTTTCTCGGGTCGTGGCGGGAAACGAGAACCCCGTCGGGAACGGCGACGCCGGCTGCCGCGACGATAGCCCGGGCACTGTTCTTCTCTGCCGTCATCGCCATCACTTCGGGCCGGTTCCCCACGTACGGAATGCCGAGCAGTTCGAACAGTGAGCGGTACGTTGTCATCCCGGGTCGGCAGAACATTTGGGGAACAACGACGTCGATATGCCAGGTGGATATCTGCGAAATTGCATGACTCAGCGACATAGGTTGAGCTGCTTCGACACTCGACGACTCGATGCTTTCCGGAAAGCGCCAGCACCCGTCCGGGGTGACGAACGCGATCCGAAGACTGTAGGCCGGGTTCTCGGCGAACGCATCGAGGAATCCACCGGCGTAGACGCGCGACAGATCGGCGTTGAAGTCGTCGACTGCCGAGCCCGCAAGGACCAGTACCGATGTCGGTGACATCAGTCCCCTCCGTTCTCGACGAGTTTGCCGATGTTGAAATCTATTCGCGTCCAACCTCGCCCGGACTTCAGGTTCTTGAGCAGCAGCGAAGGGATCTGCAGGTGATGAACCAACAGGTAGGGCAACGGGTCCCAACGTTCGTACACCGCATCGGTTCCGCCGAGAATCACTCGGAGTCGATGCCGGCGCTGCGGCTCGGTGAGCAGCCGCCACAGTTCGTGATAAATCCAGTACGTCGGACGTGAGGACTGGGTGGGTTCGACGACCGAGTGACCGTCCTCGAGGTACGCAGCAGCGAGTTCCGGGTGGTCGTAGAACATGCTGATTGCCGAGTGCGTGCGCGGATTGCATTCGATCGCGTAGACCTGCCCGTCCGATGCCTCGATGAAATCGAAGGACAACTGACCGGTGACACCGAGCGCCTTCACGAATGTCTCTACCCAGGACCGGATCTCGGGCTGGTCGATCATCTCGTAGTTGACCTGGAATGCCGAGGACTCGCAGCATGCGTAGACCTGCAGCGCGCCGTTGCGCACGGTTCCGTGGGTGCAGTACTCCTGGCCGGAGATGAACTCCTGCAGTATCCACGGGTCGCCCTCGTCAAGGCCGAGGCTGCGCGCGAAAGCAGCATTCCGCTCCGGGGTGCTCTGGGACAGGCGTGTCAGATCCATACGCCCGACGGGGTTGTAGGCAATACGTTTGAGGATGTACTCACGCCCCGGAGCGAAATCGAACGTCTCGATCTGCCGCGAATCGGTAATTCGCTCCCAGTGCGGAACCCGAAGTCCCATCGACTCCGCCATCGCCGAGAATTGCGATTTGTCGTCGAGCATGCGCACGGTCTCGGAGTCTGCGTGCACGACTTCGCAGTATCCGTCGAGTATCTTCCGCGCGTCAGCGTCGTGAATACTCGCCGCTGGACTCGCCACCGGAACGAAGACGTCGACACCTTCTCGGACGACCACGTCGCGCAAGGCTTTCGCGTACCCGGGGTCGGTGGGCTCCGGCACGCAGTAGAAGCGATCGACTGCCCGAGAGAACCGATGTCCGGTGAACCGATACTTGGGTGATTCGACGAGGACTACTCGATGACCTGCCAGGTGGAACGACCGGGCCAGTTGGAGTGCCTTGGTCATTTTTCCACCGCTGATCAGAATTGTCCGGCTCGATGAACCCTGTGCGTCGAAGGGCGGATCGAATCGCCTGACAAGGGCATAACCCACCACGGCAAGGTCGAGTGGCAGCGTGGCGAGCAAACCTGCCAAGGCCCCGACCGTGCGTACCGTCGACGACGCCATTCCCGCTACCTCGATATCCGTCGAACGAGAGTCACGCCGTCTCGTAACGGCAGCAGGACCTGCTGGACGCGAGGGTCGCCGGCGATATAGCTGTTGAAGTCCGCGATCGCGTCACCGTTTGCGGTCCGACCGTCCGCGGGCGCGTAGGGCTGCCCTTGCATCAACGTGTTGTCCACGACGATGACTGCGTTCGCGGCCAGCAGATCGGTGTCGAGCAGCATTCGGTAGTAGTCGAGGTATCCGGTTTTGTCGGCATCGATGAATACGAGGTCGAAGGGATGCGAGGTTCCGTCGAGTCGACGCAGAGTCTCCGAGGCCGGACCGACTTCGACGACGATGCGCGCACCCGCTGCCGACTCTGCAAAGCTTCTCCGCGCGAAGTCGGCCACGTACTCGTCGATCTCACAGGCCACCACTTCCCCGTGCGGCGGGAGAGCCTCGGCCATGGCCAGCGCGGAATAGCCGGTGAACATGCCGATCTCGAGCACTCGCGTTGCGCCGGTCATGTGCACCAGGAACTTCAGCAACTGGCCCTCGACCTGCCCGGACAACATTTCCTGCTCCACTGGCCGCGAAGCCCAGTCTGCAGTATGCGTCCGCTGCGACAACGCTGCCAGCGCCGGAGACTCTTGGGTGGTGCAGCGTTCGAGATACGGATCCAGCCCCGTGGCCAGATCTCGCATCCGGGTGATCCGGTTCATCAGCTCGGGGGGAATCGACGCCACATCTGCCAGCAGTTCGGTCACCTCCCGCAATTCCGCGGCAAGGATGGTCGACGGTGTGACCGGCCGCTTCTGTTCTGTGCGGGAGTCGATGTCGCTCACAGACTCTGAGCGGAGGTGAACATGTCTACTCCGTCTCCGCCGCGGTCGAAGTCCAAGCAGATCTTCTTGTGCAACGTCAACACGTCGGCGAGCTCTTCCGTCGTCACATCGTTCAGGAATCGGCACGCTCCGATCGGGTCGGGAACTGCGGCACGTAGAATGCCATCGCGAGTCTTGAGGATCGAATTGGTTGCCTCGGAGAGTAATTCGGGCGTCAGGTAGCCACTGTCGAGCGCGAGGCCGAGGCGGGACATGGCCCCGAGTACTCGATCGCGCTCCTCGGAGGTAATGTGCCCGCGCTGCTCGGCGAGAGTGGTCGACAACGCCATATCGATATTGATCGCATGTCCGTGGAAGAACGGCGCCGGTGGCGTCAATTCCAGCGTCGGACTCCAGGTGTGGCCGAAGGCGATGACGCGGTCCAGTTCGATCTCGTGCAGATTCGGCGCCTCGAGTTCGAGCATGGTGTCGATGGCCTGATACGTCAGAGCGTCTGCGACAGCACGTAATTCGGGTGTCCCATCGAGGTGCCCGAATCTGGTGCGCAGTAGCTCCGGACCGTGTTCGTCGAGCATGTCGAAAATTGCACTGTTACCCACGACGGAGATCTTGATCAACTCCGCCATGCCGTTGCGGACCTGATCTTCGGGCAGCGTACGGAGGAAAGAAAAGTCCAGCAGGACCTTCTGCGAAGCGTGGTACGCGCCCAGCCGATTCTTGTGCTTTCCAAAATTCACGGCGACCTTGATGGACACGCTTGCATCGATCAGCCCGATCAGTGTCGTCGGAATTCTGATGTACGGGGTGTTGCGCCGGTAGCTTGCGCACGCGTACCCGGCGACGTCGGTAGTGAGCCCGCCACCGACGACCAGGACCGGTTCGGTGCGCACGAGCCCGAACCTGTCGAATTCGCCCAGGATCTGCTCGAACGTCTCGAGTGACTTGGCGGTCTCGGCGATCTTCACCGGCAGCACGGTCAAGGCAATGTCGTGATGCTCGAAGTACGCGCGGATCTGCTCTCCGTAGATCGCGTAGACGACCTCGTCGACAACCATGAGCACCCGCCCGTACGGCCGGTAGCTGTCCGCCAATTCCGTATTGCCTACCGAGAAAACACCGTCCACGTAGAGAAGGTCGTACTCGATCTTCTCGTATCCCTCGACGTGGAAGGCACGTTCGGTTGCAGTGACCTGCGCTTGCAAGGAACTCATCGGTTGGCTTCGGTCAGCGAGCGGAGCCGATCCGCGTCGAGATGATCGACGGTTTCCACCGCCGCGGAGAAGTCGCCCCCTACCGTGTTCGCGTTGGGGAACGCGACGCAGCGAACGTGTGCAGCAATAGCAGCGGCGACGCCACCGACATTGTCCTCGATAGCAACGCAGTTCCTGGCGTTCTCGCCGAGGCGTCCGAGGGCGAACATGTACGCCGCCCGATCCGGCTTGCCCTGCGAGACACTCGCGGAATCGACTACGACGTCGAACAAGTCGACGTCGACAGCCGTCAGAGCACCGAGCAATGCGTTGACGTTTTCCGGGGAAGTGGTGGTCACCAGTCCGACCTTGATGTCGTGCTTCTTGGCATGCGCGATCGTGTCGACGACGCCTGGGCGTGGGTCGACGTAGGAGTTGGCCAGCAGCTTCTGAAAGATCTCCGACTTCGTGGAATGCACTGCCGCGGAATCGACTTCCTCACCGCGGGAGTGTGCATATTCGGCGATGCGAGCGGCACCGCCGTTGCTCGCCAGCATTTCGATGTAGTCCTGACGCTCCCAGGTCCAGCCGAGATCGTGGGCGACGAAGGCGTCGTTGAATGCTTGTCGTTGAATTTCGGACGTATCGGCGAGTGTGCTGATCGAACCGAACAGGATGGCAGCCATCGGGTTCCTTCCGCGGAATGTGGTGACGTGCTTGGGACTTGTTGCCAGTGTGGTGACGGCGAGTGTCATCCAGTCAGGCGCGGTTATCACAAATGAATAACGGAAAGTAACAGAACGGTCACGCTGTTCGTCGAGGCGGGGGCGATCGACCAGGTTCTGTCTGAACTCCGAATTTCTGGGTATCGCGGCGTCCTACGGAAAGAGGTTCTCACCATGAGAGTGCTGGTCACTGGTGCCACCGGTTACATCGGGTCCCGGCTCGTCCCTGCCCTGCTCGACGCCGACCACGAGGTGGTCGCGGCCATGCGCGACCCGGACAAGAAGTCTTCCTTCGCATGGGGCGATCGGGTCGACACGGCCCGGTTCGACCTCGACGATCACGACACCTTCGACACCGCAACGGCCGGTGTCGACGCAGTCGTCTACCTGGTCCATTCGATGGATGAGGGCGATTTCGTCCGCAAGGATGCAGAGGCAGCAGAGCGCATGGCAGCGGCCGCCGAAAAGAACGGCGTCGACCGAATCGTCTATGTGTCCGGCCTGATTCCGGACGACGGTACCGAGTTGTCCGATCACTTGCGTTCGCGTTTGCAGGTGGAGGAGATCTTTCTGGCCAGCTCCGTCGATGCAACAGTGTTGCGGGCCGCGATCATCCTGGGGTCGGGATCGACGTCCTTCGAACTGGTACGACGAATGACCGAGCGCCTGCCAGTCACACCCGTTCCGACGTGGATGAATCGAAAAGTCCAACCGATCGCAGTAGCCGATGTGGTGCGGATAGTTGCTGCATCACTCCGACCGGAACCCACCACCGGATCGTTCGACATCGGTGGCGAAGAGGTGCTGACGTATCCGGAACTACTGGGCACCTATGCCCGTGTCGCCGGCCTACGTCGTCCCAGAATCCCAGTACCGTTCGCTCCCGTTTCACTCGTAGGCAAAGCCGTTGCAGCAACTACCCGAATGCCCGAAGGCACGGTGAGCTCGCTGGTCGAGAGCCTCACCCATGAGATGACCGTTCGGCGAGGTAATGCGGCGACAGCCGAGTTCGCGGACCCGAATCGGCCTCTCATCGGGTTGACCGAATCGATCGAACGCTCCATCACCGAGTCGTCTCGGAGCGGAACGGAAGCCGACATCGATCCGCAGAAGGCAGCGGATACGGACCCTTCGTGGGCCGGGGGTGTAGTGAGCCTGCAAGACGGTACGATCCGCCATCGCCCGACCGGACGCATTTCGCGTCTCGCGTTGGGTACCAAACGAAACTAGGACTGCCCGATGGCCGTCTCCACCCAATTCACTCGGCCGCGAGTCTCGAAAGGATTGCGGCCGCCATCATCGACAAGCCAGGTCGCCTCGAATCCTCGCTCACGGAACAACTGGAGCCGCGCTCAGCAGCATGTCCTCCCGAGCCGTGCTCTTACTTGCCATCGACACCTCCTATCGTTTGTGGGATTGTAGGCTCGGTCGTGATTCGATCTCGGGATCGATTGTCCTGTCGCGCAGCCAATCGTAAGCGGCACAGTGGTTTCGAAGAACCCCTGTGCCGCCCGTAGTCAAGTGAGAGTCTTACGCGAACGGGCACCCCACGGTGTAGTTCCATTCTGTTCCGCCGGGGCCGATAACCTTGACCAGGACATTCGTGTCAGTACCGGGAGGAAGGTTGATCACGGCAGAACCGGTTCCCTCGTTCGTGTTATCGCCCACGTATCCCGTGCTGAAGACGAGCGCACCCTGGTAGAACACGTCGATGTTGTCCGGGATGTCGAGGGTTTCCCAGCGAAGCTCGAATGATGCCGGTCCGCTACGCCCGAGGTCATGGAGGGTCTGCGTCACCCCCGGACCACCTGCCAGTGTGTCCTGGTTGCAGAACTGACGCGGCGCGATAGAGCCTGTGCCGGGAAGGCTGTTGATCATGGAGCTGCCGCTGTTCAGAATGCCGATAGCGCCGTCGACGATGCTGCCGCCGTCGAGGATGCTACTTCCACTGTCGAGAACGGCGCTGCCACTACTGATTATGCCGTCGACGCTTCCCGTCGAGGGCTGTGCCGACGCGACGCCGGGCAGTGCGAGGGACACTGCAGCCAAAGTCACAGCAACCGTGATCGACTTCAATATTGTATTGCTACTCAACATGATTGCTCCAGAGGGCGAGGGAAAGTCCGTCAAAAGCAATCTTGACACCGCGCCGGCGGATCGAGTATCGGTCGTTCGAACTAATCGAAGGGGCGCGTCGTCGAGACCGAGTGGTTCTGCGATCGAAAGCGAGACTGTTCTTCGGCGCTGGACGCGGATCTCTATTGTCGAGACCGACACGCCATGGTGCACTGGCGTGCAGCAGAAGCGTGCAGGGGAACGATAAGGGGAAGAGGTTCGATGATGGATGCGGACGTAATCGTGGTCGGTGCTGGTCTGGCAGGTCTGGTGGCCACCGCCGAACTGGCCGACGCGGGCAAGCGAGTGCTTCTGCTCGATCAGGAACCGGAACAGAATCTCGGTGGCCAGGCCTTCTGGTCACTCGGTGGCCTGTTCATGATCGATACCCCTGAGCAGCGCAGGATGGGCATCAAGGATTCAACCGAGTTGGCATTGCAGGACTGGCTCGGCACCGCGACTTTCGACCGCGGCATCGACGACCCCAAGGGCGAGGACTACTGGGGTTACCAGTGGGCACAGGCTTACCTGGATTTTGCGGCGGGCGAGAAGCGCTCGTGGCTCCACGCGCAGGGAATGAGATGGGTTCCCATCGTCGGTTGGGCCGAACGCGGCGGCTACCTCGCCGAGGGCCACGGCAACTCGGTGCCACGCTTCCACCTCACCTGGGGAACGGGCCCCGGCGTTCTCGCCCCGTTTGAACGGCGTGTCCGCGAGGCGGCCGCGAAAGGCCTGGTGCGCTTCGCATTCCGTCATCGCGTGGACGAGCTCACCATGACCGACGGCGCCGTCGACGGCGTCCGCGGATCGGTTCTCGAGCCCAGCACCTCGGTCCGAGGTTCGGGTAGCACGCGGGTCGAGATCGAGGAGTTCGAACTTCATGCCGGTGCGGTATTGGTCACCGCCGGTGGGATCGGCGCCAATCACGATCTGGTGCGGGAGAATTGGCCCGCTCGATTGGGTGCACCCCCGACGTCGATGATCTCCGGTGTACCCGAGCACGTCGACGGACGCATGCTCTCCATCACCGAGCGTGCGGGTGGCCGACTGGTCAACAAGGACCGGATGTGGCACTACACCGAGGGAATCAAGAACTGGGATCCCATCTGGAAGAACCATGGGATTCGCATCATCCCCGGCCCGTCATCGATGTGGTTCGACGCACGCGGACAACGCTTCCCGGTCCCGAACTTCCCCGGCTTCGACACTCTCGGCACGCTGAAAACAATTCAGGACAGCGGATACGACTACTCGTGGTTCGTTCTCACACAGAAGATCATCGAGAAGGAGTTCGCACTCTCGGGATCCGAGCAGAACCCCGACATCACCGACAAGAACCTCAAACTCGTTCTCGGGCGGGTATTACCCGGAGCGAGCGGACCGGTAGAAGCATTCAAAGAGCACGGCGAGGACTTCGTCGTCGCAAAAACGGTGTCCGAACTGGTCGCCGGCATGAACAAGATTACCGGTGACAATCTGATCGACGCTCGCGATCTCGAACGGCAGATCACCGCACGTGACCGTGAAACCGACAACCCGTTCACCAAGGATCTGCAGATATCCGCGATTCATAATTCACGACGATCCCGCGGCGAGCGGATAGCACGCACTGCGTCGTTGCACAAGATCCTCGATCCCAAGTCCAGTCCGTTGATCGCAGTGCGACTGAACATCATCACCCGCAAGACCCTCGGCGGAATTCAGACCGATCTCGACGGGCGCGTGCAGAATTCGGACGGAACTGCGGTGCCGGGACTGTGGGCAGCCGGTGAGATCGCCGGATTCGGTGGCGGCGGTGTGCACGGATATCGATCGCTGGAGGGCACCTTCCTCGGCGGCTGCATATTCAGTGGTCGGCAAGCCGGACGTGCATTGGCACAGCGAGTGTGAGCGCGGCCGACAGACAGTACGCCGAGAGGTAGCCCGTCGGTCGCGAAGTGCGCACTCTGTACCGTGGAGCGGAGGACTTCGACCACGGAACACCGATTGGGAAGGATCTTTATGTCTCAGCCTGCACGGCTCGAGAAGAATCCGGACAAGGGCTACGTAGCACTACTCGGCTGGAGCTTGCCGGCTGTGGAAGCCCTCGACAAGTTCGACCGCAGGTATGTGGTCGTGGCTCCGGATTGGGCCGAGCAGTACTGCACTGAGCACGATATTCCCTATCTTCCGTGGAACTTCGAACGTCTCAACGACCGTTCGCTCGAGATCGCCGAAACACTGCGCGTTATGGGTGTCGACGTCGCGATCCCGCTGTACGAGGAAACTGTCGAGTGGGCCGGCGCCATCAACTCGGTACTGCTGGGCAACCCACGCCTGTTCGGGCAGGCGATGTTGTTGCGAGACAAGTCCCTGATGAAGCGTCGAGCACAGCTCGGTGGGATTCGCGTCGGCATCTTCGAGGAGGCTCACGACCATGAAGATGTGATCCGCTTCCTCAAACGCGTCAACCAAACTCTCCTCAAACTCGACGGCGACCCCAACGACCCTATTCACGTCAAAGCCTTCGACAAGGCGGGCTGCCTCGGCCACCGGGTGATCAGGACACCTGACGACGTCGACTCGATCCCCGACGAGGAATTCCCGGCTTTGATGGAATCGCATCTCGACGGCTGGGAGTTCGCCGTCGAAGCGTGGATTCACAACGGAAAGATCAAATTCCTCAACATCTCCGAGTACGTGACCCTCGGATACTCGGTGTTCGTACCCGCCACCCCCGAGCTCGAGAAATACCGCGATCAGATCACCGTCCAGATCGAGAAGCTGATCAAGACCTTCGAGATCGAATTCGGGTTCATCCACCCCGAGTACTTCGTCACCAGCGACGGCGAGATGTACTTCGGCGAAGTTGCTTACCGGCCACCAGGTTTCAAGGTTTTCGAGCTACTCGAGCGTGCCTACGGATTCAATGCTTACCAGGGCCTGGTACTGGCATTCGACCCGAAGACCACCGAAGAAGAGATCGACGCCTTCTTCCCCAAGGAGGTCGTCGACGCCACCGGTGTTGCCGGTTGCTTCGGTGTGTACCCACGCCGACGCGTAGTCAGTAACCTCGTCATTCCCGAGGTCACCTTGGACGACGACTACTACGAGACGAACGACCTCTCGACACCTGTCGAGGAGACCGTCACCAAGCGTACGGCTTTCGGTACGCACTGGGGATTGCTGTACTTCTTCGGTGAAGATCCGTATCGGATGCGTGATCTGCTCAAACAACAGGAAGAACTGGACTTCTACGTGTGAGGCACGAATTCGGGGACGACCGCACGCCACTGGCGCAGCCGACGGAAGAACCGGCGGCCACCGACGCGAGCACACCGGCCGATCGAGCGTTGACTTCACGTCTCGCGCAACTCGATCACGCGGCCGAGGCGTTCGCCACTGCGCCGGAGTTCACCAAGAGCTCCAAGCTCCGACGCGTCCTCGACTCGTTGCATCGTGTGCTGTCGCAATCCGGCGGCTGTGCAGCGATTCGTGAGCGGGCCGAACTCCTCGAGAACGCGGGACTGTTCGCCGGATCGGACTGGGCGCAGCCGGACATCCTCGTTCCGGCGTTCGTCGGCCCGAGCCTGCGAAGCGGCAACAACGACACCGTCGTGCTCGAAGCGACGAGTGAACTCCGGATGGTGGCGATCGTTGCCGGCGAATACGATCATCCGGCGGCGACGCCGGAGAATGCTCGCCGGTTCCTGTCCCAGGTCCTCGCCATGAACCTCGAAGTCTTGTTCACAGCGCCGTCGGAGGCCGAACGAGTTCGGCTCGGGCGCACAGCTCATCTCATTCGCGATCTGTTCGGTTACGTAGCCGAACAGATCGGTTACGACAGCGTTCTCGACGAACTCCTCGAAGAGATTTGGCGTGTGTTGCGTCAACGCCCGATTCAGGTGGACAACGTCAAGGCGATGGTCACCCGCATCGCGATCTACCGCGACGACCCCACCGTGGATCTCGGTACGTCCGGGCAGGGTCTCGATCGGTTGACCACGGCACTGTTCGGCACAACCGAAGCGTGTCGGGAGGACCCCGGGGTCGACGTCTACCGGTCGCGGCTCGCGGTCATGGATTCGGAAGCTCTGCAGTTCGAGGCACGTGGTTTCGCCCGCGCAATGCACGACACCGGGTTGGTCTCGCCCTATCACGCGACCCTCATGCGTCACCTGGTCGAGAACAACAGTTACGTGCTGGCCGAGGCGCTCGGACTGTCCGACACCGGCAGGACCTGTCTGCAGCGATATCCGGAACTCGTTCAGCGACTCGTTTCCGAGACCGTGTATCCGGAGACAGCACAGTGCCTTTACGGCCTGGCGCTGCTTCTCGACCGAGGGACGCTCTACGAGCCGCCGGTAGTCCCTTCCCTGTGGCGGCAGATTTCGTTGAAGCTGTCACCGAAGGTGCGCGAGAGAATGCTTGTCGCATTCGGTCCGGGTCCCGATCCGGAGTCGCGGTTGCTCGGTGGACTGTTGTCGATGCTCGGCCAACCACTCGGCGTCGGCCAAGGCGACAATCCCACGTGTCAGTCTGCGCGAGCACTGTCCATGTGGGCGTACAACGACCCGGACTACCTGCTGCAAATGGTCGTCTGGGCTGCGCGTGATGACGAGATCGTCATGCACTTCGAAGGTCAACCGATCTCCTCGACCGACAGCGTGGGCGGTGTCGCAACCACCGATCCGGTCGACCTCGATCCGGTCTCTTTGTTGTTGGTACCGCACCTCGACCGAATTTACGCAGAGATGGTCCGACGCTGCGCCGACCGCGAAGGCGACCCGCACCGCTGGGTCAATCCGGAGTTTCACGGCTGGTGGTCCGCACGGGAATTCCACATCAACGTCGACGTCGCGACCGGAAATCTGATCGATCTCGACGACTTCATTCGGCAGTTTCACGCCTCCTATCACCCTGCGTACAACGGTGGTCAGCCACTGATTCACCCGCAGCCGGCAGGCGTCGCCGTCACCGACAGTGCGGCCCGCTACATCGGCTGGCATGCGATCGCCATCCTGCGTGTCACCGCCGATCCCGACGGCATCATGCGGGTTTATTTCTTCAACCCGAACAACGACAGTGGCCAGGATTGGGGTGACGGCGTCGTCGTCGGGACCGCGGGCAACGGTGAACGAGCCGGCGAAGGGTCACTGCCGTTCGACCAGTTCGCTTCTCGCCTCTACATCTTCCACGCCGACCCACTCGAGGAAGGTGAGCCGGACAAGATTCCGGCGGAAGATGTCGAGAACATCATCGGATTCATCGAACGCAGTTGGGGCGCAGACAGGTTGCCTCGGGGCGCGAGCGAGGAAGATCGGTAGATTCCGAAGCGTTTTCTCGACTCCCCGCGGCTGGGCGTCTGCCCTGTTATCGTCAGCCTCGTGCCGATCCCACGTACTGCCGGTCTGGTGCTTCGCGCCGGTGTGCTGGCCATGATGTTCTTCGCTATGGTCGCTTCGCCGGTGTCCGCCGAACCTGCTCCCGCCGCGACGACGACCTGGCTGTGTCAGCCCGGCCAGCAAGGCGACCCGTGCGGCGGTAGGTCGGGCGCTCCGATCGACTGCTTCTACGTCTACCCGACAGCATCATTGCAACAGAGCACCAACGCCAACTTCGATACCTCTCCTGAATTGCGCGCAGTGGCAGCTCTACAGGCCGCTCCTTTCGGAGAGAACTGCAACGTATGGGCACCCGTCTACCGGCAGACGACGTTGCGCGCATTGTTCGCCGGGACCGCGGAAGAGCGCACCGCCGCCGGGAATCTCGCGTACGCCGATATCGAGAACGCCTGGGACGACTATCTCGAGCACCACAACAACGGCCGTGGCGTGGTCCTCATCGGACACTCCCAGGGCACGTTCGTACTGCGAAAGCTGATCGCCGATCACATCGATGGCCAGCCGATCCAATCGAAACTGGTCTCTGCGCTGCTGATCGGCGGGAACGTGCTCGTCCGTAAGGGCGAGGGTGTCGGAGGCGACTTCGACTCTGTGCCCGCATGCACCGATTCGACGCAGACCGGCTGTGTCGTCGCCTATTCGGCATTCTCGAATTCCGCACCTGAAGACGCAAGGTTCGGTCTACCGCCGAATACGAGCGGTCCCGACGTCGAGGTACTGTGCACCAACCCGGGGTCGTTACGCGACAACGCCGACGCTCCCATCCACGGAATTTTCGCGGGTCTGGAGGTCGACGGCTTCCATGCTCGGTGCACAACCGGCGAGGGCCCGCGCGTTCTCATGGTCGACGGGCAAGGGGCCTCGCTCATCCCGGCAGTGCCGGCCCCGAACTGGGGAATTCACCAGGTCGACATGAATGTTGCCCAGCGAGACCTGGTAGATCTCGTCGAAGTTCAGGGCGCGGCGTACGCCGCCGGTCGGTAGTCGAGCACCACTGTATCGATTCGCCTCAGTCGACGACCTCATAGATCCGCCAGTTCGGTTGATCTGCACCCGTAGTGGGGACCTCGAATGCGAGTGTGGAAATAGTGGCACCGTTGTCGTAGACCGTCGGATACCTGCGGTTGACGGCGTCGGATTCGCCACGCCCGGTGTTGGGAACGGTCAGCAGGTACTTCACTCCCGCTGCTGCCGGATCGTTGAGAATCGTGGTGAAGTCCTGGTCGGAGGGAACGACGAACTGCTTGGGATTCGACGACGCAGCGACCACCGCGAACCCGTAGACGGTGTCCACGAGAACCGATCCTTCGGGCAGATTCTGTGCATCGAGATAGGCGGCGAGTTCGCGTTCGGTGGCGAACGAGTCGATGATCGAGCGAGCTGCGACTGCATCGGCATCTTCGGCCGAGGGGGTCGGGTCGAGTAGATATCCCAGCGCATATTCCTGGGGAGCCAGCTTCGGCTGCACCATCGCCCAGCCGGTGACCGGCACTGCCAACACCGACAACACCACCAGCCCGACGCCGACCCCTGCCGGCACCATCGCACGAACCGGCCGGGGACGGTGGAACGCACCTTCTCGTCGCGTGTGCGGATTGCCTCGCGGCGGAACCAATTGCACCAATGCGACCACGGCGAGCGGTATCGCGCAGATATAGAACCGCAGAAAGCCGAAGGTGGAGCCGCCGATGAAGCTGACGGCCTGGAATGCGAGCACCGCCCCGAACACGACCGGGCCGACCAAGAATTCCAGATCGCGTCGCCGGAATGCGAGGACCGCCGATACCGGCAGTGCCACCAGCAGCGCAGGCCCCAGCACGACAATGGCCGTCACCGCGAACACGGTGTTGTCCAGCGCTGTCCCGGTCGAACCGCCGGACTGCGCAAGAATCGCGGCATTACCGTAGCCCGAGGACAATTGCGCCAACGCTTCCCCGGTGATCAACCAACTAGTCCCGGTCCACACCACGAATGCGGCAAAACCAGGCCCTGCCACGAGCACCCCGTCGAGCACGGCGCGACGAATCATCGTCCGCCACTGCGCTCGGCCCCGTCGCATCACCGTGATCACCGCGACCAGCACAGCGGCACCGGCGATAGCGACGACGCCGTCGTAGCGGGTGAGGTAGGCCAGCGCCAACGCGATACCGGCAACAACCAGATCGTGGACGTCGTCGGTATGTACCCAGCGAATCAAGCGCCGCACTGCCCAGCAGACGAAGAACAGAAACACTGCTTCGCTCATACCGTTCGCACCGTAGAAGACGATCATCGGGTTGATCGCGAACACCACCGTGATGAGCGTGCAATACCGGGTCGAGAGGCCCCGGTCGCGACAGATTCCGTACATCATCACGACCGCACCTGCCATGAACGCTGCCGAGACCACGATTCCGGAGATGTTCCACCGGGTGATCGCCGGCCACCACGAAGACAACGCAACGATCGGCAACTGTGCCAACGCAGTCAACGGGGTGAAGATGAATCCGATGGCGGACACATGTGGGTCGCGGCTCAGGAGAACCGACTGCGCAGCCGAGGTTCGCGACAATGCGTCGCCGAGTAGGTAGCCGAACTTCAGGCTCAGCGTCGACCCGATCGCAAGGTAGCCCGCCAACGATGCGGTGAAGACGATCCACGGTGTGCGAGAGCTCACGGAAGAGCCTCTTCGGTCTCGGCGGCTGCCGCGGTCGGGGTGTTCAGTCCGTGAAATGTCTTCTCCCAGTATGACGGGTTCCGAATGAGCTGCCAGCATCCCTTGATTGCAGCAACGCTCATCATCACCCAGTACAGCGGCATCGTCAGGCTCGGAACGAGAAGGTAGGCGTTGTCGCTTTCCCGACTGGCGATCAGGTACATGTAGATGGTGGCGACGTTGCCGATGATCAGTGACACCAGCGAGAAGTAGTAGATGTACGGCGGGAACAGTGCGGCTATGAGGTCTGGTTGCCCGAGAATCCAAGCGGCAGTTGTGAACCAGAAGATCATGTTGATGCAGGCACTGATCGGAGTGCCCGCCAACAACAACGTCAACCGGTAGGTGCCGACCGGACCCAGCGCACGCACGGTAGCGACGGGTCGACGCATATGCACCAACCACGTCTGAAGGTAACCCTTGTACCAGCGTGATCGCTGTCTGACCCAGTTGATCGGGTCACTGTTCGCTTCCTCGAGGGTGATCGAATCCAGTACCGCGGTGGAGTAACCGGATGCGGCGATACGCACTCCGAGATCGGCATCCTCGGTGACGTTGAAGCCGTCCCACGCGCCTACCTGCTCGATCACGTCGCGCCGAAGATGGTTGGATGTGCCGCCCAGCGGAATCGGTGACGTACTGCGCATCAAGCCGGGGAGCAGGTAGCCGAACCACAGCGCATAGTCCGCGGTGAACCATCCGGTCAGCAGATTCTGAGAACCGTTGTGGAATGCCAACTTTGCCTGTACGCAGGCAACGGTATCGGGCAGCCGGTCGAACGCTGCGATGACCCTGCGCAGCTGTAGAGGTTCGGGAAGATCCTCGGCGTCGAAGATCGTGACGATGGTTCCGGTCGCAAAATGCAGTCCGTAGTTGCAGGCCTTCGGTTTGGTACGCGGGTCTCCGGCAGGGACGAGGATGACCTCCACGATCTGGCTGACGCCACTGCGCGCCGCCGCGTCGATGGTGACGTCGTCGTCCTCTTCCAACAGCAGCAGAACTTGTAGTTTGTCCGGCGGATAGTTCAGGTTGGTCATGGCCGCGATGAGGTCGCCGACGACCTCGGGCTCGTTGTATGCCGGGACCAAGATCGTGTACGCGGGGAGAAGTTCGTCCGGAATCGCGAGTGCTTGCTCATCGGTGACCGTCACGATCGCTGTCGCATCCAGCCCTCGGGAGAAGATCAACAGGCGGTCGAACATCATCGCCAGATAGCCCAGCGTGCACAACACCGTCAATACCAGCAGTGTCGGAACAGGATTCAGTAGGGCGCTCACCAGAGTGAGAACGGCGATGGAGATGGCGGTGTACTTCTGCCACGGCACGAAGGCGATCGCAGCCGACGCCAATGGATTTCGTCGGGCGAGTCCGTTGATGGCGTCGTCGAGCGCCTCTGCGCGAAACTCCGCTGTCTCCTCCCCGACGCGCGGCGGCGTCCGCGGCGTGCTGTTCACTGTCCACCTCTGGTATCGATACTCCATTGCGCCCGAACGAGACCGGTACCGAACGAGGCCAGCAGCGTGCGGTCTTTGTACTCCGGTTCGGTGTCGGCGATGATGGAATTACCGCGAAGGAATGTTGCGAGACTGGTACCGACATTCGACGCCATCGACGGTATCGGCCTGGGGAACGTAGCGCCGTCCTCGTGATTGTCCACGCTGATGATCGTCACCCGCTGGGTGACGTCACCGCGTACCCAGGTGAAGACCAATTTTGTCCAGGTCAACAACAATGCGTCGCTGACCGAGGTGTACAGGGTTCCGGTGACTCCGTGTCCGAGGGGCACCTGGAGTGGAGCGCTGGTACGGGTATTGCTCAGCCGATACAGAGTGCTTTCCGGATAGATCGCCAAGCTGGCTCGGTTGGTGGTGGAGAGGACGTCCACGACCACCGTTCGTGGTCGTGATTGGATGTCCCACTCGGGGTTTCCGTCTTCGGCTTTCATCGTCTGCCGGGTCAGCGTCGCTGTTTGCCCGAAGTACGAGCGCACCCAGTCGTACGATTGGAGGGATGTCCGGCTCCAACCGGTCGGCGGAGCCAACGGTACGGACGTCGATCCCGGAGGGCCTGCGGTATCCGGGATGACCGTTGTCTCGGGCAGCGGGAGAATGAGCAGGATCACCGCAGCAACGATCACCATGATCGCCGAACTCGGAGACCTTTTCGCCGAAGACGAGGACATGCCCTTCGGCAACGGTTTCTTGCTCTCACCGCGCCGGGAGAGCAAATAGAATCCCACCCCGATCACCATCGAGGCACCGACCGTCGGGATGAGCTGCATCAGAACGACGTCGATTCGAGGCCAGAGGGCCAAGATGAACGCCAGCACCGCGAACCCTGTCGCCACCGTGCAGACGAATCCGAGCCACGCTCTACGACGAGTACGACCGACGGCTATCGCGCCTGCGACCCCGCCCAACACCACCAGCACTGCTCCGTAGGCGAATCGGCTTCCACCGACGTTGATGGCGACCAGCCGATACATCAACGGGCTCAAAGCCAGCAGCAGTAACCACACCGACCAGAACCGACCGACCGGGCGAAGCCCGAACAACAGGATCGCGCCGCCGAAGAAGAACACCAACGCCGACAGGACATCGAGGTGCGCAAGTGCGTACTGCTCGGCGTAACGCGGCAACCACAAGGCTTTGACGGCGATGGCTACCAGTAACGCGAGACCGCCGACAATGACGTCGGTCTGTCGATCATGAATCGGCAACTCTCCGGCCCGGCGGCGAGCCACTCCCTGCGCTGCCACGGCCGCCAGAAACGGGAGCACGAAAATATAGGCGGTGATGGCACCGTTCGAGGCTTCCTCCATCACCCGTTTCCAGGTCGGAAAGTACGCGACGATGACGCATCCGATGAGCAGAAGCCACCGAAACACGATCATCGTGGCCGGATGCGCCGTCCATCCCGTCTTCTCCGGTGCTGGATCGAGTTGTTCGACGTCGTCGCTGCTCGAGTCCCCTTCCCCGGTGTTGTCGGGTCCGGCCTCGGCATCGGCGGTCATGACGGCGGTGAATCGTCGCGGCGGCGGTGGCGACGGCGACCAGAGCGGCGAGAACGCACAACGAGGACGACCGCACCTACGAGAGCGACGAGCAATACTGCGCCGGCGATTCCGAGAAGCGTCACGCTCAGGCGATCGACGCCGGACCCGCTGGCCTCCGTCGCCTCCTCCGATGACTCCCCTGCCAGGTCCCCGCTCGACAACGACACCGGTTCGATTCCCGGTACAGCGAAGAGAATGTCACCGCTGCGGCCGAACCAACGCGACGGATCTGCGTCCAGCCAACCCAGAAGTGCGTCGAGCCGGCCCCCTTTGCCTGTCGACGATGCCACCAACAATGCCTGGTTGTTCTCGGTCGTAGTCACCTGCAGGCTGGCGTAAGGCACCCCTGGATCGACGGTGAGCGAAAAGTCGGTGTCGGTGTCGGTGGATTCCGGCGTTGCGATCGAGAACGTCGTAGCCCCGGACGAGGACAATGGCAATGTGAGCGAGTCCGGTAGACCGCCGTCTGCTGCGATCACGACGGCCGGGTCGGAGCTGGCGAGCGCGTCGTCGAGAGAAACGACCTGCGGCATGATCGGCCTGGCGGACAGGCGCTGCAGTCCGGTCACGACCGAGACTGCACGGGCGGTATCGGCGAAGGTTTCCTGGGTCATCGCTACGTCGAACTGCGGCATCAAGGCTTGCGGCAGCGATCCGAATCCAAGCGGAGCCGGCGTCGAGGAAGGTCCGGATCGGACGACAGTGGAACCGTCGACCGTGATCGTCGACGCTGCCTGCGTGCCACATCCGGCGGCCGAATCCGAGGGGTGCTCGACGCTGACGTCGAGGGTGGTAGCTTTCTGCAGCTCGGTGTTCGGGATCTCGACCCACTGATCCAACCGACCGGAATCGTCGGCGGACCACGATGCGATCGTCTTGCCTCCCACTCCGGCAGTGATCGATCCGACGCCCGGGGTGTAATTTCCGGTCAGATGCAGCGACACATCCGAGACCGAGCGGCCGAGGCGTGCTTGATCGAGCGTGAGCGACGCAGTGGCGGTGGTGTCACCTTTCCCCGTGACAGTCCCGATTCCGAGATCGTCGAGTGTCGTCGAGTCGGGTGCGAGGACCGCTCGAGGAGCCGACGCCCCCGCGAGTGCTTTGGTCGTCACCGCCAAGTCGGAAATCTTGCTGGTGATCAATCGAGTCTGGTCGGACAGCGCCGTACCGCTACCTGTGACGAACAGCCGTGGAGGTGATTGATCGAGCGGAAAGATCAGTTCTGCTGCGGCGTCCTTGTTCTCGGCCACGACGACGGACCGTTCGAATGTCTGGTCCGGCTGCGATCCTTGCAATTCGGTATCCGGGCGCACGACGACTCGAACGGGTTGCGAACCGTAGTAGTCGATCACCGATGTCGTCAACGTCAACACTGCCGAGATCATGTCGCGGTTCGGCTGGGCAGGCATGAACACAGTGAGCTGCCGAAGTACCGGCGGCAGGAACTCGGAGATCGTGCGCGGGATCGACGGCACCCCGGTGAAATCGACTCGGGCGTCGAGGAGTCGCAACTGCGTGTCTCGGACATCGGGGCAGAAGCCGGCGTCGGGAATCAGCGTCGACGCGAAGTCGAGTGTCATGGCTCCGTCGACAACTGGAACTGCTGCCAGCGGGATGGAGATCGGAAGCGTCGGTGCGTCACCCCCGAGCGCGACACGTGAGATGGGCCGGTTGCCGGACTCCACGTCGATCCAACCTCGATCGAGCCAGGCCGGGACGGTGAGCACCGCGTTCAACGACGCCGGCCCGGTACCCGGTGGCACCGGCACGGTGATCTGAGTGCGGCCACTCTGCCCATTCAGTGCAATCGAACCACCTAGGCCGGTCTCGCTGAGGGACAGCGAGATCGGGCCCGTCTCGTCCGCGTCCTGCGCCTGCGCGATACCCGGCACCGAAGAAATAACCATCATCGCAACGATCCCACTGATCGCGGCCATTCGAGCGGTACTGCGTGAAGGCATACCAATAGTCGACGACATCAAATAGCCCGGCCCTTTAGGTGGAAGTGGCATCTCTCGAGAATGATTATGACCGATCAGCAGCGAACAGCCCTCGAAGTACATTCGAATTTATCGTCACCCCTGGTGACCAGGTGAAGGGACCCCAGGAAAGCGTCGAGATAAACAATCTCCACGACCAATACCGATGCGCATTTCGGTATCGAAGAATACTTTTGTGAAGTTTTCCGAGTCCGAATAAGTTACGAGCCGATATGCCATTCAATGGGAGCGGATATACCGACTGTCAATACCAGGCTTATCATCTGCGATATGCCGAGCATGGTTCGTTTCCGTCGAGTCGCCGCCGTGGCACTCGCGGGACTCCTCGTCACCGTCACCGGTGCAGTACCGACAGACGCTGCGCCGTCGCCGGGAGCTCGCGTGAGCGCGGGCGCCGACGGACTGACACTCGACGGCGCACCGTGGTGGCCGACGGGTTTCAATGCCTACCAGCTGGCGACGGATTGGTCCGTCAATGCCGGGTGCGGGGCCATGGTCGATCTCGACAGCTACTTCGCAGCGCTGCCTGCACACTCCCTGACACGCTTCGACGCGTTTCAAGCTCTCGCGATCAACCGCTTCACCGGCAACCTCGATTTCGGCCCCATGGACGCAGTCTTCGCCGCAGCGGAGGCGCACGACCAACTTCTCGTCCCTGTCCTGTCACCTCAGGACGGCGCGTGCGAGGACAACGTCTTCAAGGATCGACAGTGGTACATCGACGGCTGGATGACGCCACCGCCCTCCCCCACCGCAACTGCACTTCTGAGCTTCGAACAATGGGCTGACACTGCCGTTGCGCGCTGGAAGGACTCACCTGCACTGGCTGCGTGGGAACTCGTCGGCGAACCGGAAACGAGTACCTGCACCGACGCGAATTGTTCCTGGGAGAGTCGAACCTGCACCTCCGACGCGGATGAAGTTCTACGCACCTTCTTCGATACCGCCGGTGCACGAGTGCGCGCTCTCGACCCACGCACCTTGATCACCGCGGGCCTGACCGGCGGAGGCCAATGCGGAAGCCAGGGCGAGGAATACCGCTATCTGGCGCAGTCACCAGCTGTCGATGTTCTCCAGTACCACGACTACGGCGCCGACGGGGTCGCACTGCCCGGCGACCAGTGGAACGGGCTCCAGCGTCGGATCACCCAGACGGCGGAGGTCGGTAAGCCCCTTGTGGTGGCCGAGATCGGCGAACTCGCGGGATCCTGTTCGACTGTGGAGAATCGTGCCGCACACATCGAAGCGAAGATCGACGGTCAGCGGGCTGCAGGTACCGCCGGGGCACTGCTGTGGGCGTTCGTTCCGGACCCGAGACCGACAGAATGCAGTTTCGACATCGGGCCGAGCGATCCGCTGTGGCAGGTCCTCGAGCAGGGAACCTCGAACTAACCGCTTGCACAAGTGTGCCCCGAGTATTCATACTTGAACTAACATTTGTAGATGTACAACTATCGGGCGGTCCATATGACAGAGTCTTCGTCACAGCGCCGATACCTCGTGCTCGGCATCTGCTGCCTCAGCCTCTTTCTGGTCAGCATCGACAACACCATCGTCAACGTCGCACTTCCTTCCATTCGGGCCGAGCTGAACTCGTCGGTGGCCGGTCTTCAATGGATCATCGACGCGTACACCCTCGTACTGGCGTCACTGTTGATGCTCGGCGGATCTTCCGCAGATCGTTTCGGGCGCAAGAAAATCTTCATGATCGGCACCGGATCCTTCGTCATCGGATCGCTGCTGTGCAGTGTCGCGCCGTCACTGGGCTGGTTGGTGGCATTCCGCATGGTTCAGGCCGTCGGCGGATCGATGATGAATCCGGTCGCGATGTCGATCATCACCAACACATTCGACAACCCCAAGGAACGCGCAGGGGCGATCGGCGTGTGGGGCGGCGTCGTCGGAGTGTCGATGGCTGCGGGACCACTGCTGGGCGGGGTGCTCGTGACTTCGGCAGGGTGGCAGTCGATCTTCTGGGTGAACGTACCGATCGGACTTCTCGCGTTGGCACTGACGTGGAAGTACGTTCCGGAATCCAAGGCACGGCATGCGCGCAAGTTCGACCCGGTGGGTCAAATCCTCATGATCGCATTGCTCGCCGGTCTGGTGTTCACCATCATCGAGGGCTCGGCAGTGGGCTGGACCTCCCCACTCATCCTCACGACGGGCGCGGTGACCTTGGCATCGCTCGTCGGGCTGATCCTGGCGGAGTCCAGACGCACCGAACCACTCATCGAACTGTCGTTCTTTCGCAGCGTCCCGTTCAGCGGCGCCACGATCATCGCCGTGTGCTCCTTCGCATCACTGGGTGGCTTCCTGTTCCTCAACACCCTGTATCTGCAGGACGTCCGCGGCTACTCCCCGCTGCACGCCGGCCTCTACACGTTGCCGATGGCCTTGATGACCCTCGTTTTCGCCCCGATCTCCGGCCGTATCACCGGATCCCGCGGGCCGCGGATCTCACTGGTTGTCGCCGGGGTCGGGTTCATCGTCTCTGCCACGATGCTCACCCGTCTGACTGCGGACACGTCCTTCGGCTGGCTTGCGGTGTCGTACATCATTTTCGGTATCGGCTTCGGTGTGGTGAACGCCCCCATCACCAACACCGCAATATCGGGCATGCCACGTAGTCAGGCCGGTGTCGCATCCGCGATCGCGTCGACGAGTCGACAGGTCGGCCAATCGCTCGGAGTCGCGGTCGTCGGATCGATTGTGACCGCAGGTCTGGTCGGCAGCTTCGAGGACGGTTTCATCGACGCTGCGAGACCGGCCTGGACTGTCATGTTGTGCGCCGGTGTCGTGGTTCTGATTCTGGCCGTCGTCACCACCGGAGGATGGGCGCGCGGTACCGCGCACGCGGTCGCCTCCCGCTCGAAGGAGCTGGTCACGTGAGCGCCCCCGACGTCTGGGCCGACATGCGCAGGCTCGTCCTCGAAGTGTCCGATCCACACCGCGCCGTCGTCGCCGCGACAGGGGAGAGCTTCTTTCGCACCAAAGTTCTCCGACGGCTCCTGGACGGGCCGCTCTCGGCGGGCGAACTGACCGAACAACTCGGTTCCGATCCGCCGTACCTGTCGATCACTCTTCGTGATCTCGAAGCCAGAGGCCACCTCGTACGCACGGAGGACCCGTTCGACCGACGTCGACGCGTCGTAGCCCTCACCGACTCCGGGCGTGAGCTCGCGCGGATAGCGAACGACGTCCTTCGAACGCCGCCTGCGGCCTTGTCCGCTCTGAACGAGGCAGACCTCGCTACCTTGGCGCGGATTCTGTCTTCGCTGGTCGACGACTCGGCCGCGTCTGCATAGGCTCACACGCCGGCGTCAGTCTTCGTACGTGACGACGATGTCCTGAAACCCCTTGTTCCGCTGCGCTTCTGCTTGGCCGGTGTAGGACTTCTTGTCCCCCTCGGTGAGTTCGACGTTGTCGGTGAACGGCGTCAGCAGCGCACGAGGATGCAGTCGGTCGACTCGAACGGCATTGATCTCTATACAGAGAACGATGAGTATCGAAGCGACATAGAGGAATCCGAGCAGACCGAGGACGATTGCGAAGACGCCGTTGCTGGTGCTGGCATTGCCCACCACATATCGGATGTAAATCCCTCCGAACGCTTGCAATACCTGCCAGATCACTGCGGCGATCATTGCCCCCGGCAGTACGTCCCGGAGGGTAAGCGGACGTGGAGTTCCGATTCTGAACGCTGCGGAGAAGACTGCGGCGTTGACTACAACGGCCCCGATCAGGGCCAGCGTGCCCCCTGCAAACCCGAAAACGCCAGAGGATGCGACGGCATTGAGAACTGTGAGCCCGATGATGGCGGTACCGACAGTGCTGAGCAGCAGAAGACCTCGCAGGCGTGCTCGCAGCGGGTCGGGCTGCTCGTTGCGTGGAACGGACCACGCTGTGTTCATTGCGTACTGCGCGGCGAGCGAGATACCGAGCCCGCCGTAGAGCGAGCCGACTATGCCGATCACAATCGCCGTCACACCGCCGCTGAGACGATCCGGTTCACCTAGTTGATCTCCGATGACGGGTATCTGGCTCATCGCCGAGTCGAGAATGGTGGCCTGCAGGTCCGGATTACCGGCAAGCACGATGCCCAGCAGCGTGGTGAACAAGAGCAACAGCGGAAACAGCGACAAGAACGCGTAGTACGCGATCAGGGCAGCGAGGTATCCGCCGCGGTCGTCGAGGAATTTGTACACCACGGCCAGCGGGAATCCCGCCGATGGATGCCTTCTTTGAAACTCGTCCAGTCGCGCCAGCATCATCGGTCGAATCCAGCCATGCTTGTCACACTCCTTCGCCGCGCCACTCGCGACCGGATCGCACATACCCGCTGCTCACCCATCCGACACCGCCCGCTGGTCCAACTCTGAAGGAACTAAGCGCGCAGGTAGGCCAGTACTGCCAACACCCGACGATGTCCGCTGTCCGCAGCGGAAAACCCCAACTTGCCGAAAATGTTGCCGATATGTTTGCTGACGGCGGTATCGCTGACGAACAGGCGCGCAGCGATAGTGCCGTTGTCCAATCCTTCTGCCATGAGGCCCAGGACTTCACGTTCGCGTGCAGTCAGAGTGCGGATGGGGTCGTCGACCGCTCGTCGGCTCAGCAATTGCGAGATCACTTCGGGATCCATGACAGTCCCGCCGCCTGCCACTCGCCGTACCGCATCGGTGAACTCGGCGACCTTCCCGACACGTTCCTTCAGCAAATAGCCGAGTGCATAGGCACCATCGGCCATCAGTCGACTGGCATAGCGGTCCTCGACGTAGGCGGACAGAACGACGATCGGAAACCCCGGTCGGCGCGATCGAGCCTCCGCAGCCGCTTTCAAGCCTTCGTTGGTGAACGTCGGTGGCATCCGAACGTCGACGATGGCCACGTCGGCATCGTCGATGAAGCCGAGGAGCTCATCTCCGTTGTCCACGGCGGCGATCACCTCGAAACCTTCACTGCGAAGCAGAAGTACCAGGCCTTCCCGGAGCA
This sequence comes from Rhodococcus sp. 1168, assembly GCF_002091955.1. Lineage (GTDB taxonomy): Bacteria > Actinomycetota > Actinomycetes > Mycobacteriales > Mycobacteriaceae > Rhodococcoides. Next base: position 125,918 of record NZ_MKKY01000084.1, read on the forward strand.
GGGCATCATCCTCGGCAATCACAACCCGCACGGCAGTGCCACCTCGATTCGTGTCGGTCCCCCAGGCGGACTGACCACTTTCATTTCTCCCTCGAATGCTTGGACTCGACGACGCATTCCCGCCAACCCGCCTCCCGGACGTTCCATCGCGTCACCACCGCCATCGTCGACGACCTCGAGGGTCAACTGCTCTGCTGCTCGCTCGACGGAGATGGATATCTGTTTGGCTCCGCTGTGCTTGGCCGAATTGGTCAAGCTTTCGGCGACCACGAAATACGCTGCAGATTCGACAGCGGCAGGCACACGTCCCACAGCGCCTAGTCGCAGCTCACACGGGATCGCGCTACGCCCGGCAAGCGCCGACAACGCACCTTCCAGTCCCAAATCATCAAGTATGGGCGGATAGATGTCATGGACGATGGTCCGCAGACCGGACAGGGCGTCGTTGGCGGCGTCCTGTGCTCGCCGCAACTGCGGAAGCGCAGACTCCGGATCATTTGTCAAGGACCTCTCGGCGATCCCGAGCATCATCACGACCGCGACGAGTCGGTTCTGCGCTCCGTCGTGCAGATCGCGTTCGATGCGACGCAGTTCTGCCGCATGCGCATCGAGTGCCGCTGCGCGGCTTGCCGATACGGCGGTCAATCGTTCTGCGAGTCGAGATGCACGGGTGGGTGCCAGTAGGTTGCGCAGAAACTCCGCCAGCCATCTGGCACCCAGCGGTATCAGCCACCATGCAAGCAGCCCGAAGCCCACCGCCACCAATGGCATCGCAGCAGCCCGGGCCCAGGACGTGACCGGAAAAGGGCTGCCCACCGGCTCGTCCGCGGGAAGCGCCCACCAATATGCAGGCACGAGCAAAGAATTGATCGTAGCGAGCGGCAACACCACCGTGAACAGCCCAACGAAGGATCCGACGATTGCGTGCGCGGCGAGCCACACAACTTCACGTCTGGTCGAGGGAGCCCAGAGGAGGTGCTGTAACTCGCGCAACGTGGGGTCCGGGGGTATTGCGGCATATCGTGAATCGATATCGACACCGCTGAAGCGAGCCACTCGTCTGCGGCCACGATCTGCCCACCCCTGTAGTCCTCGGACGAGCCGAGGTACGGCGGCCCACCCACCCGCCAACAGCAGCAGGGGCACGCAGATGAGACCGAGGATGACGAGCATCAGAGATACGGCACCAGCGCCGCCTTCGACGGCGGCGAAACGGGCCGCGCGTAGCCATCGACGGGACTTGTCCATGGCCTTCAGCATGCCGTACAGCGTCACCTACTGCGGTACAGCCAGCTATACCTTTTCTTCGGTACTCAGGCACCTGGTTGTGCACTCGCCGTCTCGCTAGCGTATTTTCTGTGATTCCAACTACCGCAGCACCGTCGACAACTCTGTCCCACAACACTATTCGAATCGAGAATCTGGTCAAGACCTATGGCCGGGGTTCGGCCGCCACGACAGCACTACGCGGAGTGAGCCTCGCGCTCCCCCGTGGCTCCTTCACTGCGATCATGGGCCCCTCCGGATCCGGAAAAAGCACCTTTCTCCAGTGCGCCGCCGGCCTGGATTCACCAACTGAAGGTGCAGTGCACATAGGCTCCACCGACATCTCCACATTGAAGCCGGCACAGTTGAGCGAATTTCGGCGCGACAAGATCGGATTCGTCTTCCAGTCCTACAACCTCCTCTCGGCCTTGACCGTGGAGCAGAACATCACCCTTCCGTTCCTCTTGGCCGGGAAGAAATCCGATCGAACGGTTGTCGACCACGTACTCGATGCAGTCGGCCTCAATGGTTTTCAGCAACGGCGCCCCGCAGAACTATCAGGCGGGCAACAGCAACGCGTCGCGATCGCGCGCGCATTGGTAACGAGCCCGGACGTACTGTTCGCCGACGAGCCGACAGGAGCGCTCGACTCACGTACGGGACGTCTCGTACTCGAGTTGCTGCGTCGGTCCGCGAAAGACCTCGATCAGACCATCGTGATGGTCACTCACGATCCGCTCGCAGCATCGTTCGCCGACGTCGTCGTCTTCCTCGCCGACGGTCGGTTCGTCGCGCACGAGAAGGCGCCGAACGTTCAGCAGATCGCCGACCGCATGACCGCACTCGGGGAGTGGTGACCATGTGGCCTTTGGTCCGAGCGGACATCCGATGCCACCGCGCCAGCCTGGCAGGCGTTTTCGTCACCTTGATGGTCTCGACGATTCTGGTCACCGGCCTCACCGTGCTGATCGAGTCCGGCCTTCGAGGCGGAATCGACCCAGAACGCTATACCGGGGCCGACGTAGTGGTCACCGGTTCGCAATCACTCGATGTTCCCCAGGACATGGACCCCATCTATGCCGAGCGTGCGCCGCTTCCACCGGCCGTCGCAAAATCGTTGCTCGAGTTGCCAGGCGTCGCCGATGTCATCGAGGACCGGACCGCGCCGCTGTCGTGGGACGGAACAATCGTCGAAGCCCACGATTGGCGGTCTGCCGCTATGACTCCATACCGACTCACCAGCGGACACGAACCAGGTGCTCCTGACGAGGTCGTCGTCGACGGCAGCCGCGCGGTGGAGCTGGGAGAGGCCATTTCCCTCACCTACGGCGGGATTCCCACCACGTACACCGTCGTAGGTATCGCCCGGACGGACGGGCCGCTTCCCAGCAGGGCCGAGCACGTGTTCGTTTCCGAAGCACACCTGACCGCATTGAACCCGGACTCGAAGCCAGTAGTCGGTGTTGTTGCGACACCAGGATCAAATCCACAAGTGTTGCGGGAGAGCATAGATCGCAACATATCCGGAGTGGACACCTTTGTCGGACGCGCGCGGGGGGACGCTGAATTTCTCGACGCAGGTAGCGCAAGGTCGCAGCTCTCGGTCATCGGCAGCTCGCTTGCGGGGACTGCCCTACTCATCGCCATGTTCGTCGTCGCGAGCACCCTGGCACTGTCGATCGCCGGACGTCGCCGTGACTTTGCGTTGTTGCGGGCAGTAGGCGCCACACCGCGCCAGATCCACACGATGGTCGGCCGTGAAGTCGTGGCAATCGGAGTCCTTGCGGCAATGATCGGAGTGGTTCCCGGTTATCTGACGGCAGGGCTGTTGGGCTCGCTCTTCGTTCGAGCCGGAGCCCTGCCTGATGACTTCGCGTTGGCCTATGGACCGCTACCGGCTCTGTTCGCGGTGTCGACAGCACTCGTCACCGCACGCACCGCAGCCTATGTCGCCGCGCGTCGACCTGCCCGTCTCGCACCGACCGATGCGTTGCGCGAAGCGTCGACGACACCCGCTCGAATCGGCCCTCGGCGGTACGGCATCGGTGCCGTCTTCGGTATCGCTGGACTCGCAGTCGCGCTGCTTCCAATCTTCGTCTCGGGAGAGCAGGGGATCGCTGGTGCCGCTGGTTCGGCGATCATGTTGATGGTTGCGGTCGGTCTTCTCGGACCCGCTCTGGTTGGCGGAGCGGTCGCCCTGTTGTCTCGCTCAGTCGGCTCGGCGCATTCTTTCGCGGTCGTTTTGGCGTTGATCAACTCGGGCTCCAACACCCGCCGGCTCGCATCTGCCATTACGCCACTGGCCCTGGCGGTCGCAATCGGATCGGTCCAACTCTTCGTCAACAGTACGGTCGCAACAGAGGCGGAACGTCAAGCTGTGGACGGCGTGACGGCAGATCTGATCGTCAGCGCACCAGCGGGAGTCTCTCCAATGGCCGTCGAACAGGTTGCGGCGCTGAACGGTGTCCGGTCGGTGAACCCCGTGACCCGGTCTCAGGCGTATCTGACGTACCTCGAAGCGGGCGATCCAGTTACCACCATGTACTCACTACAGGGGGTAGATCCCGCGGCAGTGGTATCGACTATGGATCTGGGCCGAGTCGATGGCGATCTCGGCAGACTCGCAGGTACCGACACCGTGGCACTGAGCACGGCCGCAGCGTCCGCAGTCGGTGCCGACCTCGGTTCACACATCGAGGTGAGATTGGGAGACGGATTCTCGATCCCTGCAACGGTCGTCGCACTGTACGAGCACGGTTTGGGCCTGGGCGAGATCACGATCGACGGTGGCGTGGTTCGGAACCACACCACCTTCGGGCTCGTCGATTCGCTGCTGCTGGCGGTAGACGAAGGCCACTCGACCGGTGTTACGGCCGCCCTGTCGGTCGGCGGATTCGCGGTCACCGATGCTCGCGATCTCGGCGCGGCGGGCGGGCAAGAACGTAGCGCGCAATCGTGGACGAGCCTGATCGCCCTCGCTGTGCTCATGGGCTATCTTGCAGTGGCAGTGGTCAACACACTCGTGATGGCCACGAGCGAGCGCAGCCGAGAATTCGCCCTGATGCGTCTCGTCGGGGCGACCAGCAAGCAAATCCGCGCGATGATGCGTATCGAGGCAACCATCGTCACGGCCGTGGCAGCGGTGATCGGCACGGCAATCGCCCTGCCTGCACTGATGGGAGTTGCCTACGGCATCTCCGGGCAACCCTGGCCTACGATCTCGCCCGTCGCCTACGGGGGCATCGTGGCCCTTACCGCAGTACTCGGCTTCGCTGCAACCGTCGGACCGACGCTGGTGATGTTGCGCTCCGACCCGGCCGACTCCATCGGGACGCGAGACTGACCCGCGCTCCGCGGCATTCGATGGCCTGAAGATATTCGAACTAGTGGGTTCGTTGTGCACCTCGGTGGTGGTGGAGGTACCGAGATGAGATCAGGGGCCTGTGCCATCATCGAGGGCATGACAGCAGCGGGCGACGACCCTGCAGCCCCGGAGGCAAGCAGCGGCCACGAGTACACCGAGGACGGACACTTTCTCGTGATCAACGGCCGACGATGGCGAGCCACCGATCCGCTGATTCCCGAGGACCGCAACGCCGAACTACGGTCCATTCTCATGGCCTGGCGACGCGACGTTCGCTCCACCGGGGGTGCCGCCGCCTCCCGAGCTGGGGTACAGGCCGCGAAAGCTGCGCTGGGAGAACGTGGCACACCGTGGTGGGAGCAGTCGGAATCCGAGCGGCGGGCCAGGTGGGAGAAGGACGTCCCGCGACCCGGGGCGTGACCGGCCGGCCGTAAGGTCGCCAGGGAAAGCATCGCGTGGCACGAGCATCTGGAGCACCTGAATCGACATGGAACTGGTTTCGTCACTACCCGCCGATACCCCGCTACACCAGGTTGCCGAACGCGTCAGGCGCATCGAGGATCTCGGTTTCGACACCGTGCACATCTCCGAAACCGTCCGAGATCCGTTCGCGGTAGCTGCTTTGGCCGTCGAGCACAGCTCTACGCTCGTCGTCCGGACGTCGATGGTGGTGGCGTTCGCTCGCAGCCCGATGGTGACGGCGTTGGCGGCCTGGGATTTGGCGAGCTTCTCCGGTGGCAGGTTCCAATTGGGGTTGGCGACTCAGGTGCGAGGGAACATCGTCGGGCGGTATTCGATGCCGTGGACGGATCCTGCTGCGCAACTACGTGACTACATCGGTGCTGTTCGAGCGATCTTCGTAGCATTCCGCGACTCGACTGCGTTGGATTACCAGGGCACGCACTACACGTTCGATCGCTTGCAACCCTATTTCAACCCGGGTCCGATCGACGTCCCGTCGCCCGAAATATGGACCGGCGGAGTCAACGCCCGGATGTGCATGCTCGCCGGCGAAGTTGCCGATGGCTTTGTCGTTCACCCCACGTGTTCGCACCCGAAAGTGCTGGAAGAGATCACTATTCCGCATCTCGAACGTGCCGGTCGACGGCCTCGCATCATCGCGGTCCCGAAGACGATCACCGGCCGCGACGCGGCTACGGTCGCATCGGACCGGGAGCCTGTGCGTAAAGAACTTGCGTTTTTGTACTCCACCCCGGCGTATCGCGTTGCTCTCGATGCACTCGGATTGTCCGAGATCGGCGAGAAGCTGACCGCCATGTCCCGCTCGGGCGACTGGGCTGATCTAGCCGGCGTAGTCACCGATCAGGTACTGGACGTGCTGGTCACTCAATGCACGTACGCCGAGCTTCCTGCCGTGGTCGCAGCGAAGTACGGGAACCTTTGCGACGGGATCGCGTTGGCGGTTCCCGCGGATCGCGCCGATGACGACGAGTTCCGGGACATGTGCGCGAGGCTACGAGTCCTGAAGTAATTCTCGGCCGATTGCTTTCGAGCCAGCCGACCACGCCAGCTCAGCGACTCCGGAAGCGGTCGATGGCGGCAGCTCGACGAGCGGAGAATCGTGCCCAGACGCTCTGCTGGATCGCCAGAGTAGCCCAGCCTGCCAACGCCATCCCGGCAATGTTCAGCAGCAATTGAAGAGTGCTGCCCCAAATTTCCGAACCGACCCCGAACGCGATACCGAGCGCGACGTTTCCGGCGGCGGGCACCGTAGTCACCGAGATGAATACCCCGGACAGCCCGCCCGTCTTTGCCGAGGTGATCGAAAGAACCCCTGCTGCTGCCGCGATGACTGCCACGATGAACGACCATTTGTCCGGGGAGTAGATGAAAGCGGTGCTCGGTCGGGGTCCTGTGACGTCGTCGATGACCACCCAGCCCACCGAACGAGCGACAAGCACCAAAAGAGTTGTCGTAGCAATCGATAGTACGAATCCGACCACGAGGGTCCGGCTCGCGCGGGCCAGCAGCGTAGGTCTTTTCCGTACCAGTGCAACACCGAGAGCTGCGATAGCTCCGAACTCCGGACCGAGAACCATCGCACCGATTATCAGGATCTGCGAGTCGATGACGATCGCAATCGATGCGAGCAGCGTAGCCATGCCCATGAAGCTCAGGTAGGTCCAGTTGAGTTCGGTGTCTTCGTACGACCGCTGCGCCACATCCGCCCACACCACCGAGTCGGCGCTGCTACCCGGAGTTCGTTTCTCGGCCTCGAACCCCGATCGCGAAAGCCAGGTGGGAACCGGTTCGATGTGGATGCTGCCATCCTGATGCACTCCGAGAGCGTGTAGTCGTTCGATGATCTCGTTCGCTCCCTCCCGAGCGATATCGGCGACAACAAGGTCACCGACAGGTTCGACGGAGGCCGCGCGTGTCACCGCGATACCGCTGACAGCGGGACTGTCGACAAGACATGCGAGCACATCCTGAGTCAGTATCGATGGCGAGAGGATACGCAGGTGCAGCATGCCCATATTCTGCGCACAGCCTGTACGGACCCAAGCATCGACTCCCCCTCGATTCGGCCGCCGGCAACACTCCTCGGGGTAGACGCTTTCGCTTGCTCGCGGGCTAATATTCTTACTTGCATTAATATGCAAGTAAGAATATTGTGAATCTGCGTAGTTCACTAGTACGACACTCAACAATCAGTGGAGGTCCGCGATGAGGACTCGATACCGGCATGCGGAGCGCTCGGGTTCCGGTGTTTCTGCAGCCGTGGCGGTAGTCGGAATACACGAATCCTCCCCGCGATCGCGACAAGCTCACGATTCGGTTCGCGGCCGGGTTGCGATGGAGGAGTACGCCGCCGTCATCGGCAACCTCACGTCACTGCGTGTGACACGACTTTCGCTGGCCGACTGCACCGAGACCGACGTCGTCGATCGCCTGTGCGCGGTCGACGCGAATGTCGGCATTGCCCTGGTGGTCGGAATGAACGCTGCACACTCCCAAGCGATCGCTCGTCACGTCGACGGGCGGGGCGGCCCGGCTGTCGTCACCGAGATCGATCTCGCGACCGCCACGATGGCAGCGTCGGTCCTCTCCACGCTGAGCCACCGCGGCATCTCCCCCAGCCGCGGGCGAGTGATCCTCGCCTGCCCCGAACGCGCCCCGCTACTGGGTCCGGTGCTCATCGAATGTGGAGTCGGAAGCGTCACTAGTTGGAGTATCCATGACGCGCAGGACTTTTCGCTGCGTCGCCTGCTCACGCACAACGATGTACTGGTGGATCTGTCCGACTCGGAAAGTCGGGTCGGCGGGGAAATCGAAGGATCGATCACTCTAGGATCGGATCCTGTTGCGGCCGTTTCGCTCGCACTGACCGGACTCCTCGATGCACTGGACCGGCGGACACTACCCCGCGTCGACGTACCAGTTCTGGCGGCCTGTGCGCGCGCTCTGAATCATCTCGAAACATCCGGCCTCCAGCCCAGCCGGTGACAACTGCGAATCGGCAACCTCATGCCACCCCGAAGGGACACCCCATGACCGCCTCGAGCACCGTCGATCTCGATATCGGCTGCCCACCGACTTCACACACCGAACTCCTGATGTGGGTGAGCGACGTCGTGGAACTCACCACACCCGACCGGGTCGTCTGGTGCGACGGCACCACGGATGAATGGGACAGGCTGACAGCGCTCCTCGTAGCCAAAGGCACGTTCGTCGAGTTGAGCGAGCCCCCGAACTCCTTCCGCTGCATCTCCGATCCCGAAGATGTTGCGCGCGTCGAAGATCGCACCTTCATCTGTTCGGAGAACGAATCGGATGCAGGACCGACGAACAATTGGATGGACCCGCTCGACATGACGACGGTGCTCACCGAGGAGTTCCGCGGCGCAATGGCGGGACGAACGATGTACGTCATCGGCTACTGTATGGGGCCCCTCGAGTCCGTCTCACCGAAATTCGGCGTCGAGATCACCGATTCCGAATACGTCGCAGTATCGATGCGCGTGATGACTCGCACCGGCACCCCGGTCTGGGATCGCATGGGCACACACGCAGACTTCGTCAAAGGACTTCATTCGGTCGGTGCTCCGCTCGCACCGGGTCAACAAGACCTCCTGTGGCCGTGCGACAACACGAAATACATCGCCCACTTTCCTCAGACGCGAACCATCTGGAGCTACGGATCCGGCTACGGCGGCAATGCCTTACTGGGTAAGAAGTCGTTTGCCCTGCGCATCGCTTCGGCGATGGCCCGCGACGAGGGGTGGCTGGCCGAGCACATGCTCATCTTGAAACTGACCTCCCCTGCCGCCGAAGTGCGTTATATCGCCGCGGCATTCCCCTCTTCGTGCGGCAAGACCAACCTCGCGATGCTCGAACCGACCCTCGACGGATGGACCGCGGAAACCATCGGAGACGACATCGCCTGGATGCGATTCGGTGAGGACGGGCGGCTCTACGCCGTCAACCCCGAAGCGGGGTTCTTCGGCGTCGCGCCCGGAACCGGGATGGCCACGAACCCGAATGCCATGCGCACCATTGCCGGCGGCAACTCGATATTCACCAACGTCGCCCTGACCGACGCCGGCGGTGTGTGGTGGGAGGGGATGACCGAGCAGTTCCCGGAGCATCTGATCGACTGGCGTGGCAACGACTGGTCACCGGAATCCGACACCACTGCTGCACATGCGAATTCACGCTATTGCACCCCGATAGACCAGTGCCCGACGGCTGCTGCGGAATGGAACGATCCAGCCGGAGTCCCCATTTCGGCGATCTTCTTCGGGGGCCGACGTGCATCGACGGTGCCGTTGGTCACCGAGGCATTCGACTGGCAACACGGGGTATTTCTAGCCTCGATCCTCTCGTCGGAGACGACGGCAGCCTCGACCGGAAGCATCGGAGTGGTGCGTCGCGATCCCATGGCGATGCTGCCCTTCATCGGATATCACGTCGGCGACTACTTCCAGCATTGGCTCGACATCGGGGCCGATTCGAGCGTTCCAGGAGCTCTACCGAAGATCTTCTACGTGAACTGGTTTCGCCGTGATGACGACGGGGATTTCCTGTGGCCGGGCTTCGGGGAGAACCTTCGGGTGATCGACTGGGCGTTGCGCCGAATCGACGGGAAGGTCGACGCATTGTCCACCCCTCTCGGCTACGTCCCCACCTCCGATTCCCTCGACCTGACCGGCCTCGACATCGATCGAGCCGATGTCGAGGCCGCCCTGGCCGTCGACACCGACGAACTTCTCACAGAATTACCCCTCATCGACGAGTGGTACGCAACCATCGGTGGCAACAAGCTCCCCGATGCCCTACGTCAAGAGCTGAACTGGCTCAAAGTGCGCCTGTGCGGCTACCCGAGAGGTCTGGAAACGTCTCCGAAGCACCGACTGGAACACCATTGCGTCGAGTCCGGAAACCCGAACCGATGATCGTCACACCTCGACCCTCGGTCCGGCAGCTGGCCGCCTACCTCGCCGGGCGGCCCCTGCCCGCAAAGTTCAGCGACTGGGTCATCCAAGACATCACCGGACCTGGTTCCACCCGGCATTACGCAACACGGTGCATCGTCCCGCTGGTCCCGCTGCTGGCAGCATGCTTGCTCGTGCCGGGCCCACTGTTCGTCCGCGCCGGCATGATGCTGATCCTGTTACTCCCGTTCGTCTATTTCATGATCGCTCTCAAACCGATCTATCAGCGTCATCGCCTGGTCACCCATGGGCTCGATCCCGCACTGTTGACCGCATACAAACAACGCACTATCGACGACGACGCAGCCCGCTATTCGGCGCGCTACCGGGGTTTCTGATCGATCGCACGAAGTAGAAGCTCTTCGATCCGAAGATGGACGGAATCCGTATCATCTTCTGTCGCAATAATACTGAGAAACAGCGACGCTCCCGCCGCCATCGCGATCAGCGCACGAGCGTCGAGCACAGCGTCGTCCGCTGCGTCCACCGATGAACCAGCAGAGAACAGTTCGGTGGGAGGCCCGCTGAAGCTTTGCCAGAGCTGACGACGAAGATCTTCGTTGCGAGCGAAGGTGCTGATCAGACCTGGGACTGCTGCGCGCACTTCCGGTTTGGCGAACAGCTCGCGGCTACCTGTCGCCACCCATCGCACCCACCCGTTCGGATCCGTACCGTCGAACGGCTCGAGGTCGGGGGTCGCTCCGAGGATCGAATGCAACACCAACTCGGCTTTGGACGACCATCTTCGATCGATCGTGCTGCGGCCGACACCTGCGCGGGCAGCAACGCCGCGCATGCTCAGGTCGTCCCATCCGAGCTCCATAAGCAGCTCGCGGGTAGCCGCCAACACTCGGTCGTCGACGCTGCTGTCTCGGGGGCGGCCGGCCCGACCTTTACCGCTATTGCCATCCGGATTCATGAAATTTCGTCACACTCGCCGTTTATCGTCTATGTTCAATTATGATGCCGCTGGCATCGTATTACTGCAATCAGGGGTGACTGCATGGTCGAACAAAACGTACACGGGTCGCTGTCACGACGCCGCTTCTTCGGCACCGCGGCCGCCACGGCGGTAGCAGCCGCAGTCGCCGGGTCCCAATGGACGCCCGCCGCTGCTGCGCCCGTCGGGGAGGCCTCGCTCACGGTGCCACCCGAGTTCCCTGGGGGGATCGACCTCTATCAGCAGAGCTACGTGAACTGGTCCAAGGAGATCGTCTTCGACCACGTCTGGACATGCGCACCGCGGGGTGAAGCCGAGGTGGTGACGCTGGCCAACTGGGCCGCGAAGCACGGCTACACGATACGGGCACGAGGTTCGATGCACGGCTGGAGTCCGTTGACGGTGGTCCCCGGATACCCCGTCGACAAAGTAATTCTTCTCGACACGACCGCGCACCTGATCGGCGTGAGCGTGGATCCGACGGGGTCCCCTGCCACGGTGACCGCCCAGGGTGGCGCGAGCCTGCTGTCCATCTTGACCGCACTCGAAGGCCACGGACTGGGCTGGTCGAGCATCCCGGCCATCGGCGACATCACCATCGGCGGTGCTCTCGCTATCGACGCGCACGGCGCCACCCCTCCGGCCGACGGAGAAAGTGCAGTCCCCGGAACCAGCTTCGGTACCGTCAGCAACCTCGTCACCGCCCTGACGGCAGTAGTCTGGGACGATGCCGCGGGAGAGTACGTCGCGCGAGTATTCACCCGATCCGACCCCGCCATTCGCCCACTGCTCACCCACCTGGGCCGCACCTTCATCACCTCCGTGACGCTCCAGGCAGGCGTCGACAAGCGCCTCAGATGTCTCAGCACCTTCGACGTCGGCTGGCAGGAACTGTTCGCGCCGGCAGGATCACCGGGCCGGACTTTCGAGAAGTACCTCGCCGAGTCGGGGAGCGTCGAAGCCATCTGGTTCCCGTTCACCCAGGAGCCGTGGCTCAAAATATGGAGCGACGAACCGAACCGCCCGGAACAATCACGGGAAGTGACCGGACCGTACAACTACGCGTTCTCCGATACGCTCCCCGAGCCGCTCACCGACGGGCTGGGTGTACTGGCGACACAGCTCGCGGCCGGCACACCCGCATTCGGTGCATCTCAGCTCAGCGCGGTCAAGGCCGGCATGGCACTCACCGGCACCGCCGACATCTGGGGCACATCGAAGAACGTCCGCTTGTACCTCCGCGCAACCACGTTGCGAGTGACTGCGGGCGGAGGCGTGGTACTTGCACGCAGGTCCGACGTCGCCACGATCATCCACGACATGACCACCTGGCTCGACGAGCGGCTCACGCATTACAGCTCGCTGGGGCAGTACCCGGTGAACGGCCCGTTCGAGGTGCGTTTGTGCGGGCTCGACCACGGCGCAGACGTGGACGTGGAAAGCTCGGGCCCGCCGTCTCTTTCAGCGGTGGCCCCAGTGCCCGGCCATCCGGAATGGGACACCGCAATCTGGCTGAACGTGGTCTCTTTCCCCGGTACGCCTGGAATGCATGCGTTTTTCCGCGAGATGGAACAGTGGATGCATGGACACTATTCAGGTTCACTCGGAATCATGCGGCCCGAATACTCGAAGGGCTGGGCGTTCACCAACGACCGGTCCCACGCCGACACCGAGTTCCTGACCCGGACACTCCCCTCCCGGTACCCCGAGTGGGAGTCCGCCTCCGCAGCATTCGACGAGTTCGACCCACGGCGAATCTTCCGGAACCCCTTCCTCGACAAGGTAATGCCATGAAAATATTCGAATCGGCTGATCTCGGCCCCCTCACGCTCCGTAACCGCGTCATCAAAGCCGCGACCTTCGAAGGACGTACCCCGGAAGCACTGGTCACCGATGAGCTGATCGATTTTCACCGGGCCGTCGCTGCCGGTGGTGCCGGCTTGACCACCGTCGCCTACTGCGCATCCTCGCCCGAGGGCAGAACCGACCGCCATCAGATTTGGATGCGCCCGGAAGCTGTTGCAGGACTGACGCGACTGACCGAAGCCGTCCACGCCGAAGGTGCCGCCGTCTCCGCTCAGATCGGGCACGCGGGACCGGTCGCGAACTCGCAGTCCAACCGTGCGACGGCATTGGCCTCTTCGTGGCAGATCAGCCCACTGAGCCTGCGGCTGACGAGGACGGTGAGCGCAGCCGACCTCGATCGCATCGTCGCCGACCACGCCCGCGCAGCCAGAATTGCCGTCCAGTCCGGATTCGATGCTGTCGAACTGCATTTCGGGCACAACTATCTCGTCAGCTCATTTCTCAGCCCAGCGCTCAACCGCAGATCCGACCAGTTCGGTGGAAGCCTCGAAAACCGGGCGCGAGTCGCGCGGGCCGTAGCGTCGGCAGTGCGCGCCGAAGTAGACACCGAGATCGCCGTCACCGCGAAGTTGAACATGGATGACGGAGTACCGGGCGGCTTCTGGCTCGACGAGAGCCTTCAGGTCGCCCAGTGGTTGGAAAGCGACGGCTCGCTCGATGCGCTCGAGTTGACTGCAGGTAGCTCGCTGAAGGACCCGATGTACCTCTTCCGTGGAGATGTACCGTTGCGCGACTTCGCGGCGTCGTTCCCACAGCCGCAGCGAGCGGGTATTCGCATGGTGGGCAGCAAGTTCTTGCGCGAGTACCCCTACAAAGAGGCTTATCTTCTCGAACAGGCACGCCAGTTCCGCAGTGCAGTGAACCTCCCGCTCATCCTTCTCGGCGGGATCTCCACGCGGGAAACGATGGACCTTGCCATGACCGAAGGGTTCGAGTTCGTGGCGATGGCGCGCGCACTTCTGCGCGAACCGGACTTGATCAATAAGATGCAGAAAGAGGAAGTCACCTCCTCTCTCTGCATACATTGCAATCGCTGTATGCCCACCATCTACAGCGGCACGCGCTGCGTGCTTGTCAACGAAGGAGCCTGAATGAACCGTTTGGAAGGCCGAGTAGCACTCGTCACCGGTGCTGCACGCGGAATGGGTCTCGCTCACTGCAAAGCGCTGATCGCAGAAGGCGCAAAAGTCGTCCTGGGCGACATCCTCGACGAGGAAGGCGCTTCGGCAGCAAGCGAATTGGGTGACGCCGCACACTATGTGCGTCTCGATGTCACGTCGGAGGACAGCTGGGCCGAGGCCGTCGCGGCGACCACCGAGAAGTTCGGACCGGTGACGGTACTGGTCAACAACGCCGGCATAGTAGGCGGCAACCTGATCACCGCCTACGAAACATCCGAGTGGCAGCGCATTCTCGATATCAACCTCTCCGGAACGTTTTTCGGTATCCGTGCCTGCGCTCAATCGATGATCGATGCAGGCGGCGGCTCGATCATCAACATCTCCTCCGTCGAAGGGTTCCGCGGTAGTCCCGGACTGCACGGCTACACCGCCACGAAGTTCGCAGTGCGCGGACTGACGAAGTCGGTTGCACTCGAGTTGGCGCCGAAGAACGTACGGGTCAACTCCATTCACCCCGGCTTCATTCACAGCCCGATGACCGAAGGTATCCCCGAGGACTTCCTGCAGATCCCACTGGGTCGTGGCGGCAAAGCCGACGAAGTGTCCTCGATGGTCGTCTTCCTGGCCAGTGAAGAGTCCTCCTACTCCACCGGATCCGAGTTCATCGTCGACGGCGGCCTGATGGCAGGCGTTCCACACCGCACCTTCGACTGAGCCCGGCGAGACGACCCGCAGACGTTCCACTGCCCTGCTCCCCGGGAAGTTGGACTGAGAAATTCAGTTCCAACTCACGGGGAGCAGTTGCATGCGTGCACGAAGTTCATCGACCGAGGATCAGCGCGAGGCCGCGGTAGCGTTGTTCGAGGATGGCAGGGGCTCGGTATGGGTGGCCGGCAACTCGAGTGGCGAAAAGGACGCCGTGACGCAGCTGCACAAGCGATGGCGGGTTCGCGGGAGGACTGTGTTGAAAACCGGACCGATCGAAGTCCTCGGGCCGGCTCTCCCACCGGAATTCATCGTTTGCGCAACAGTTATGGGATCACGTGGGCTGGTGGCCGAGCGGGCTTCGCAAGAGCCGACAAAAATCGTCTCGGTCAGTGGGACAGGGGGCACACACCAGTAGCGCTCAACCCTGAGTATGTGAGGCGAATCACATACATCTGCGCGTGAGCGTGAAGGAAGAGGTAAACGATGGCGCTGCAATCCGACACCGATGTCGAAGAAATCAGGATGATCGAGGCGGCTGCCGCCCCAGCGCGATTCGCCCGAGGGTGGCACTGCCTAGGCCTTCTCAAGGACTTCCAGGACGGAAAACCGCACGAAATCAACGTTTTCGGTAGCTCGCTGGTGGTGTTCCAGTCGGAGTCCGACGGCAAACTCAACGTGCTCGATGCATTTTGCCGACACATGGGCGGCAACCTCGCTCAGGGCACCGTGAAGGGCGATTCCCTCGCTTGTCCATTCCACGACTGGCGCTGGGGTGGAAACGGCAAGTGCACCGGCATCCCGTACGCCCGCCGTGTGCCACCGCTCGCCCGCACCCGGGGATGGGTCACTCTCGAGCGCAACGGGCAATTGTATGTCTGGCACGACCCGCAGGGCACCAAGCCGACCGACGAGGTCACAATTCCGGAAATCGAGGGCTACGGCACCGACGAATGGACGGACTGGAGCTGGAACTCGCTACTGGTCGAGGGCTCACACTGCCGTGAGATCGTGGACAACGTCGTCGATATGGCGCATTTCTTCTACGTGCACTTCGCCTTTCCCCGCTTCTTCAAGAACGTCTTCGAGGGCCACGTCGCCACTCAATACATGAGGTCGACCCCACGTCAGGACATCGAAGTGGGCACCAGCTACGACGATCCGAACTCGACCCTCAGCTCGGACGCGTCCTATTTCGGGCCGTCTTACATGATCGACAAGCTGGTCACCGTCGCCAACGGTATGGAGATAGAAACCGTCCTCATCAACTGTCACTACCCAGTCAGCGACAACGCGTTCGTGCTGCAGTGGGGCACCATCGTCAAGAAGCTCCCCGGGCTCTCCGACGACGAGAACAACGGCATGGCAGCGAAGTTCACCGAGGGGGTCGAGCTCGGTTTCGAACAGGACATCAAGATCTGGAAGAACAAGGCACCGATCGACAATCCGTTGCTGTCCGAGGAAGACGGCCCCGTCTACCAGCTCCGGCGCTGGTACAAGCAGTTCTACGTCGATGTCGACGACGTCACCGAGGACATGACCACCCGATTCGAGTTCGAGATCGACACCGACCGGGCCGTCAAGAGCTGGGAGGCGGAGGTGGCCGAGAACATCGCCAACGGCGTTGTTCCACTCCATGCCGACGCCTGACCCACGAAAAGTCGCGTGGTGCGCCGAGAAATGAAACCGCTCACCGAAAAGCTTGGCCTCACAAAAGGAAAACTCTCATGACCAACAAGGTTCTCGACAACCTCACCGACATCGCCGATCAGCTTCGCGATCAGGCGACCGAAGCCGAGCGGATCGGCCAACTTCCCACCGAGACTGCGAAGAAGCTCAAGGTAGCCGGCCCCATCAAGATGCTCCAACCCGAGCAATACGGCGGTTTCGAAGCGCATCCCCGTGCATTCGCGGAAACCGTGATGAAGGCGGCATCGCTGGATCCGGCTACCGGGTGGGTCTGCGGCATCGTCGGCGTGCACCCCTGGCAACTGGCCTTCGCCGACCCGAAGGTGCAGGAAGAGGTGTGGGGCCGCGACCCGGACACTTGGATCGCCTCGCCTTATGCACCTACCGGTATTGCGAAGCCCGTCGACGGCGGTTACATCTTCAACGGCCGGTGGCAGTTCTCCTCGGGAACCGACCACTGTGACTGGATCTTCCTGGGCGCGATGAAAGGCGACAAGGACGGCAACATGGCATTGCCGCCGCGGATGATGCACATGATCTTGCCGCGCAAGGACTACGAGATCGTGGAAGATTCATGGAATGTAGTGGGCCTGAAGGGAACCGGATCCAAAGACATCATCGTCCGAGATGCTTTCGTCCCCGACTACCGTGCGATGGACGGCGATGAGGTCATCAACGGCACCGCCCAGAGGAACGCCGGTATGACCAAGACGCTGTACAAGATGCCGTGGTCCACCATGTTCCCGCTCGGCATCTCCTCCGCAGTCGTCGGCATTGCCGAGGGCGCACTGGCCGCGCACCTGGACTATCAGCGGGATCGCGTCGGTGCGCAGGGCACCGCAGTCAAGGATGACCCCTACGTGCTGTTCTCGGTCGGCGAGGCGGCGGCGGACATCAACGCCGCGCGCCAGGAGCTACTGGCAAACGTCGACAGAATGTGGGACATCGTCGACTCGGGCAAGGAGGTCTCCTTCGAGGACCGCGCCGCGGGCCGCCGCACACAGGTCCGCGCAGCCTGGCGGGCGGTCGCCGCCGTCGACCAGATCTTCGCCCGTTCCGGCGGCAACGCACTGCGGATGAACAACCCGCTGCAGCGGTATTGGCGAGACGCACACGCCGGACTGGCTCACGCCATCCACGTGCCCAGCACGGTCTACCATGCGTCCGCACTGAGCTCGCTCGGCATCGACCCGACGGACAACCTCAAGTCGATGATCTGAAATTCGTTCGGTATCGGCACTCACACCTCTGAAGGACAAATCATGACTGAAATTCGTCACACGGACATCAAGGGCCTCGGCTACGTCAAAATCCAGACCACCGATCTCGAACGCTGGCGGAAGTTCGCGTTCGAGGTGCTCGGCTTCGCCCAAGGAAAGGGCCCCGACGACAACGCTCTCTACCTACGGATGGATGAGCGCGCCGCTCGCATGGTCATCGTTGCCGGCGACACCGACGAAATCGTCACCATCGGCTGGGAGGTCCGTGACCACGCAGCCCTCGTCCGCGTCCAGGATGCCGTCGAGGCCGCCGGAATCGACGTAAAACCTCTCTCGCTCGAGGAAGCCGACGCACGCCGGGTCGAGGAAGTCATCACCTTCCAAGATCCGACCGGGGCCACCCTCGAGGTGTTCCACGGCGCAGTGCTCGATCACAGCCCAGTCGTCACGCCGTTCGGTGCCAAGTTCGTCACCGGCTCGCAGGGGCTCGGGCACGTAGTGCTTCCCACGATGGACCTGGACGGCGCGTTCTCGTTCTACACCGACGTGCTGGGTTTCTTGCCCCGCGGCGCGTTCCGTATACCGGCGCCGCCGGAGTTCGGCGCGATGCGAGTCAGGTTCATGGGTGTCAACGAGCGACACCACAGCCTGGCCCTATGTCCGTCCCCCCATGGGGGCGCGCCGGGGCTCATCCACATCATGGTCGAGGTGGACACCCTGGACGCGGTCGGACAAGCGTTGGATCGTGTGGTCCAGGA
This sequence comes from Rhodococcus sp. 1168, assembly GCF_002091955.1. Taxonomy (GTDB): domain Bacteria; phylum Actinomycetota; class Actinomycetes; order Mycobacteriales; family Mycobacteriaceae; genus Rhodococcoides. The sequence goes on from NZ_MKKY01000084.1 coordinate 144,303, forward strand.
CGGATTCTCGGTGTCCTCGACCCTCGGTCGCCACACCAACGACAAAATGGTCTCGTTCTATGTGCGCGCCCCCGGCGGCTGGGACATCGAATTCGGTACCGAGGGAATCAAAGTAGACGAGAAGCACTACTCCGCTGAGGAAATTACCGCCGACAGCTACTGGGGCCACGACTGGTCCGGCAGTGAACCACTGGCAGCAATGTAGATACTCGCCTCGCACGCGGCCTCTCCGAAGGCCGCGTGCGAGGCGCATCCAACTACCACACGGCGGGAGTGTCCGCTGGGGGCTACGCGAGCGGCGCATCGATGGGAGAGGGCCGCTTCTTCGGCCATCGCGCCGGAAGATCAGCTTCCAAGGCCGATTCGACCAGCGGGAGAGAGTGGACCTAGTTCAGTCTTGGTCGCTTTTATAGGCCTCAACGTGCCGTTCGACCTCGCGCCACAGGCCGGGCGGGGGCTTCGGGAAGCCGGCCTCGTAGCCGACCTTCACCCGACTGATTGTGGCCTCCGCCTCGTCGATATCCTCGATCAACTGCAAAGCCAGTGCGCGCTCCGAGGCGTAGTAGCGTTCGGACCATCGCAGCACGATCTGGGAGTAAGCCCACGCCGGTTCCTCGGCGGCTCCACGCGCATCGGCCGCAGCGCGCCGTTCCATCTTCTCGACGTACTCGATATGCTCGCGGAGGATATCCTTGAGCCGATCTGGCTTGTTGAGATGCCCAAGCCAAATCCGAAGCATCACACCGTGTTTGAGAATAGGCGGATCAATAGGTGCCTCATTGGACCACCTTCGGACCGCGTCGGTCCCAGCCTCGGTGATCTTGTAAAGACGCCTGCCGCGGACGCCGTTGTCATGCTGCACCCGAGAGGTGACGAAGCCATGCTTGTCGAGCTTCTTCAGCTCCGTATACACCTGACTGAACGAGGGGCTCCAATAGAAGAACTTGATGCTCCAGTCCGCCCACTTCTTGAGGTCGTATCCCGAGAGCTCCTCATCGAATGCGAGCATGCCGAGAACTGCCCAGCTGGTGGCGGGCAGGTTAGGTAAGTCGGCCTCGGATGCCGATTCGGTCGATGCCACGCCCGCGAGCCTAACAATTGGACAATCGAGAGAAACATTACGAGCCACCGCTGATCGGATGCCGGGTCGCATTCCGCGTCCCGGCATCCGATCCCGGTACAGCCGCTTCTGTTCTTCGATAACCTTTCCGCGGTTTCGCCGCTAGATGCGCCCGGCTGCGTCGTGCGCTGCGATGTAACCGAACACGAGGCCCTGTCCGATCGTCGCCCCGGCCCCCGGGTAAGTGCGACCGAAAGCATTGGCCGCGGTGTTGCCGATAGCGTAAAGGCCCTCGATGACGGTGCCGTCCTCACGAAGGGCGCGTGCGCGCTCGTCAGCCTTGACGCCGCCGCAGGTGCCGAGATCGCTCAGTGTCATCTTGACCGCGTAGAACGGCCCGTTCGTCAGCGGACGCGCTCGCGATCGAGTATCCGCTGTCCGAACGACATGTAGTCGACGGACGAGCGCGCGAAGTTATTCGCCCACAGGGCAATCCGGTCTCCGGGGTGGGCCCCTGTGGCGGCCATGGCTCGACCCGCTCTGAATGCCTCGTCAGCGAATCGCTCGTAGCTCAGGCGTTCCCGCCCGTCCACGACGGCCTCACGGTCGGCGCGGCGTCGAGAAGCCTCGACCAACCACGGCCCAAACGGTGTCGAGGGTGTTGTCCGAGGGAGAGCGGGAGTGACAGGGCAGTGTGCCTCCCGCTGGGCGGGACGAGTGGGCAGCGCGGTAGCTGTGGCATGGCTACTTTCATATCCACCGACCACATCCACATGTACGGGAGAGATCAATGGCTTCAGCAGAGGACATCCGTTCAACGGTGTCGAGGTATCTCAACGCAGTGGGAAGCGGGACCTCCACAGACGTCGCCTCCCTGCACTGCTCACCGTCCGGGTGGCCGGACACTGTGCAGCTTTCCACTTCCGCGTGGTCACCGAGACTGGAGACCAGACAATCACGATCGAACCGATCTACATCATGACTTTCGACGACCAGGCTCGGATCACCAGCATCCGCGCCTTCTGGTCGGAGGACGACGTCAGCTTCAGATGAGCTGGTTCGAAAAGATTCCATCCTGGCCGTCGGCATTTATACTCCCCCACACGCGCGACCGGAGACACCTCCGCCGCAGCCAAGCAGGAAACGAGGCAACTATGCAGAACCTGAGCTGCAAGCACTGCGGAAACCGGGTGCTAGTAGAGAAGTACAGTCCCACCCATACCAGCATCCAGTGGCTGTCGGACGCGGAAACCGCGTGTCCCGAGTTTGCCCAGCAGGCCGCGCTCGGCGTACCCAGCATCTATATCCCCACCTGCTCGGCCCTGCGTGACTCCATCGAGCAGGCAGCGCACGAGGGCATTGTCGAGACCGACGCGCCCCGCAGCTACCCGGTGCCCGGTCGCCTGATGTAGGAGATCTGCCGAAGTCGAGTTGGACAGGATCGAGGAATTGTTTCGCCCTGCGGCTCGGTGTACGTTCATCGACTTTCTTGTGTGACACCCGACACAAAACATGGTAGATAGATGTATGCCTATTAGAAACACACTGCTAGACGCGCTGCGGTGAAGGCCAAACACGTGGAGGAACCCATGACAACGCCAGTCGCCGCCAGCACTCCTAGCGCCGTCCTCGACCGCGCTTCGCTCGTCCTCGACGCGTTCGAAGGGCCGGGCCGCCTCACCCTCGCTCAGATCGTCCGGCGAACCGGACTGCCGCGTTCCTCGGCCCATCGGATGCTCGAGCGCCTTGTGCATTTGCGATGGCTTCGACGTCAAGGCCACGACTACGAGCTTGGAATGCGCCTGGTCGAGCTCGGTTCACTTGCAGTACACCAAGATCGACTACACCGGGCTGCGATGCCCTATCTTCACGATTTGCACCGGGCGACCGGCCATGTGGTTCACCTCGCCATTCTCGACGGAGCCGACGTGGTCTACCTCGAGAAAATCGGCGGCCGCACCGCAGCAGCCATCCCCACCCGGGTCGGCGGACGCTACCCCGCCCATTGCACGGGGGTCGGGAAAGCAATCCTCGGCTTCTCGGCCGAACGTCCACTCGTTACCAGCGGCGCGGCTGCACTGAGCCGAAAGACGAGGCACTCCATCTCGACCAGTGCCCAGCTCAGTTCGGATCTGGCAAAGGTACGCGCGGACGGTATCGCCTACGAGCGAGGGGAGGCACTGGCCGGATTCGGTTGTGTGGCAGCACCGATCGGCAACTTCGGCGAGGTGGTAGCGGCAGTGTCGCTATGCGGTCCCCTCCAGCACATGCAGCTCGACCACCGCCTCGCTGCGCCAGTCCGGATGGCAGCAGTGGGCATTTGGAACAACATCGAAGGCGCCGTTCGGGTTCAGCCGACCATGCAGCGAGAGTGCAGGCCATTGCTCGGCACCTCGCCGCCGACCCGACTCCGCGATGCGGGGAAGGCGCTGACCCAGAATCTGCATTCCACATGACACTCGACGTCGACGCTGTGAGGGCGAGGCTTCAGATGCCTGCGGAGCCGGAGTTCTCAACCGACTTTTTCAACACCCGTGCAAGCATGCTGTGGTACTGGAATCAGTACCTACCGATCGATCCCGACCGCGATCATGCATACGCGTCTCCGATTCACGCCGTCCCGTCTGAGGCGGCCGGTCGGCTCAGCTGCGGTGGCCGACCACCGGGTTGAGCTCGGAGGCCGCGAGGCCGCCGGGCTCGACACCTGGGAGGAACTCGCGCCAGGTGCCGCTGATGAGCGTCGGCGACGACGTCACCCGCGCCCCATCGGCGAAGTAGGTGGTGGCCAGCGCCCGGCGCGGTTGCGTCGTCAGGTTGGGGCCCGCGGTGTGGAAGCACAGCGCCGAGTGGAACGACACGTCGCCCACCGCGAACGGCCCGGGCTCCACCGCGACGCCGCGCTCGACGAAGCGCTGGGTGACGGCCTCGTCGTACGAGGTCCCGACCTTGTCGAACTCCAAGTCGGCTACCTCGCCGAGCACCTCGCGGCCGCGGGCGAACGACAGTGGACCCATCCGGCCGGGGATCGCCGACATCGGCATCCAGGCCGTGACCGCCTGGGTGGTCTGCAGCGGGAAGTGTTCGGCGTCGTGGTGCCAGGGCGTGCGGCCACAGCCGGGCTCCTTGGACAGCGCGTTGTCGTGGTAGAGCCGAACGCCGGGTTCGTCGAGCAGGGTCGCAGCCAGGCCGCCGATCCGGGGCGACAGCGCCACGGCGCGCATAAGGTCGTCGCGCAGCCACATCTGTTCCAGAGCGGTGAACCGGCCCGCGACGTCGTCGCCGTGCTCGGCGCGCAGCAGCTCCTCGAGGTGCTCGGCGAGGCGGCGCACGACCGACGGCGACAGCACGCCGGGCAGCCGCACGAAGGCCTCCCGCGCGAAAGCCTCGACCGATGCTGGGTCGAGGTCGTAGGGCTCGGCCAGCTCGCGCTCGACCTGCTCGTCGGTGGCCGCCGGTGCGTCGGGCAGGCCCGGACCGTCGACCAGTTCGGTGGGTGCCTGGTCGTTGGCGGCCAGCGTGACGTACCAGTCCCACCAGTCCTGGTCGTCGCCCGCCCAGTCCTGCTCGATACCGCCGTCCCGGTTCTGCTCGGGGAGCCGGCCGTTGGTCGACGGGTTGTTCAGAGCCGAAGTGTTTTTCAGATCCACAGCAGGGCCGCCTCGTGGGAGAAGGTGTAGGCACCGGACTTCTCGCGGCAGGATGCGAGGTAGTCGCCCAGCACGGGTGCCGCCTCCATCTCCTCCAGCGACACGGAGTCGTCGAAGGCGCAGCGCTGCAGAAAGCCCTCGGCGACGGCACGATCCGACGTGCCGGTGGTGTATGTGATGCGCTGCTCACGCACATCCGCGCCGGCTCGCACCAGGGAGTCACGCACCTGCTCGGCCGTCGTATACGGCGTCGCTTCGCGCATACCGGCCCGGAAGGCGTCGTAAAAGGCGAGGTAGTGGGAACTTGCTGTGGCCTGTGCGACCAGGCCGAGACCACCGGGGACCAATGCAGCCACAAACCGCTCGGCCGCGGCGTCCAGCTCGGACGGCGGCAGGGCGTAGAGCGCATGGATGGCCCACACGACGTCGTAGCCGGTGTGGTCGGTTGGGAGGTCCTGCAGAGTCATCACCAGGTCGTGCCTGGCCGAAAACGGCGGGCCCAGCGCGGCGCGCGCCTCGGCCACCGAGAACGCCGACGGGTCGAGCAGGTCGTAAGCCAGCTCGGGCAGCGCGGAGAGGTCGGTGTAGCGGCGCAGCGCGGTGGGAAACTTGCCGCTGCCGCAGGCCACGTCGAGCAGTGACCAGCTGTCGTGGGCGCGGTCGGCGAGCAGACCGGGCCAGTCGGCGGCCAGCGCCAGCTGGCGGTAGTCCTCGGTGGCAAGGGCGTAGAACGCCTCCATGCCCGTACGACCCGCCTCACTCCAGTGCTCGAGACTCCGGTCGGCTGTGTCTCCGCTGCTCACAGGAGTCCTCGTCTCTCTCAGGAAGCCGACCGCAATGCACCGGGTGGGGCGTCGTGGTTGACTCGGTCTGATGTCCAACGTAGCTCCGACCCCCTCGATCGGCACCGCATCCGCGCTCCTCGACGACTTACGCACCGAACGGCGTGGCGCTGCGGCCCTGGTCGGCCTCGAACCCGAGGCCTACGCTCGCGACCACGCCGCGTTCGAGCAGCTCTCCGACCAGCGCGGCCTTATCGCCGAGCACCTCTGCGGCCGACTCACCAGGATGGGCAATGGACCGGTCTCGGTACTCTCGGTGGGCTGCGGCGACGGCTCACTCGACGTCCAGCTCGCCGATTCTCTGCTGGCGGTGCCGGGCCGACCTGTGCGCTACGTCGGCATCGAACCCTGGTCCGGGAGCGCGGGGCTCTTCACCGCTGCGATGGCCTCGCTGGAGGCCGACGAGCTCAGCGTCGACGTGCACGTCGCGTCTTTCAGCGACGCCCCGGTCGACGAGAGCTTCGACGTCATGTTGTTCGTGCACTCGATCTACTACGTCACCGACCTGGAAGAGACCCTCCGTGGCGCCCTCGACCTGCTGCGACCCGGCGGCGAGCTGTGGGTGCTCAACGCACCCCGAGGCGCGCTCAACGCATTGGTCGACGTGCTCGCCCCACCGCTGGAGGGACACCGTCAATGGTTCAGCGCCGACGTCGAGAAGGCCTTCGTCGATGCCGGCATCGCCCTCGACGAGATTGTCACCCTGAACGCACTGGTCGACCTCGCCTCCGCGAGCGAGCGGGTGCTCGACTTCGCGGTGCAGGCTCGGCTGACCCCCGAGCTGCGCGGGCCGGTACGGGCCTACCTCGACGCCGTCTCGGTGCCCGGCATCGACGGCAGGCCCCGGGCGCCGCACCCGGTCGACGTGTTCGCCGCGGCCCGCCGCTGACAGTCACTCGAAAGATCTGCGCACTACGGGCACTCACGCAGGCGGGGCGAAGAATTCGAGTGCGATGTTGTCCACATCTCGGAACGAGATACCCGAACCATATCCTGCGTGTTCGATGCCGGAGTGTTCGATCGTCAACTCGTCCAGCCTGTCTCGCCACTGCACCAGTTCTTCCTGGGAGCAACCGAACGCGATGTGATCCAGGCCTACGCGGCGTTCGTCGAACGGCCCCTCAGCCGCCGAACCGTGGTGTGAATGTAATCCGAACAGCATGCCGTTCGCGAGCGCGAAGACCGAATGATGGAAGGTCCCGGACTCTTCGTCTTCGTCCAGAACCGGGCGGGAATCGAACAACCTCGAATACCACTCGACGCTCTTCTCGAGGTCCGTCACCGTTATTGCAACGTGGGCCAAGCCTGGGAAACTGGGCATTTTCGGTCGACCTTTCGGATGGGCGCTCGCACTACCGTGAACCTAATCGAGACTGTTCTACGGCGAGACGTCATGGACGAAAGCTACCCATTCGGGTAGGTGCGACACAGACCGTACCCTCGTACCCGGACAGCGCCCCGAATTCGATTGCAGCACAACAACGCAAGACCGGAATGAGCTGGTGTGGTCTATTTTCCGGCGAGACCCGTTGCCGCTGCGAGATATTCACGCGAGTCGCGAAACGTCTGCGCCACGCCGCGTCCCGCGACGGCTCGGTACCGACTGATCTGATCGTCATCGAGAAGATCGAGCACCGTGCTGGAATCCGTGTGCATCCAACCGCCGTCTCGCACCAATTGGTGGGCGCGTTTGCCCTGCAGGGCAGAAATTCCCTCGACTCTGATTCCATTCGGGTCGGTCGACGCTGCGATGTAGTAAGCCTTCTTCCCGGGATAACCGGCCTTGACCTTCGCGCGCAACCGCAAGACGGCATCGGCCGCGTCATCGATGGCAGACAACTGCTCGTCGGAGCCCGATTCGGCAGCAGAGACTCGCGCTATCTCCGCATCCAGTCCAGCAAGCAAAGTGGCGAGGTACTCGAGATCGCTCATCAACTCATGATGCCTTACGACAGTGATCTCCCGAACCAGCACCTGACAACGCTCATGATCCAGCTCCAGACATAGGTTCACACTCGAGCAGCAAAGCCGCGAACGGCTCCAATGCACTCGCCGTCCATGCATCCCGGCGACCCGCTGTGGATACACATGCACGAACTTCCTGAACCAGAATCGACTGCCGCAGCCCGAGTCCAACAGGACCCTACCCGAACTACTTTGCGCCACATTGCCTTTCGATTCAAACACGGACCGAATGCGGCATCGATGTGGGAATAGTGACCAGCGGACTCACCTCACCCTGGCACGATGGACGTCTTCGAAACCGGTGACTGACTGCACACTATCGGCGGCTATCGGCGGGATCCCGTCAATAGCCATCGACAGTGTACACTGAAGGCCGGGCAACCACACGATCTGGGTCTGATCTGCACCGGTAGTATGCAACCACCCGCATCCCCGCCGTCACTACCGACATGCGACACGCTTGCGCTTGCGCTTGCGTCGGAGCGTCGCAGTGTGGAGACAAATTCGGGCTGCTCGTCAGTCGCCTTCCAGCCACCACAGCCGTCGCCAACGCGCGCGGAATGACACCGCGCAACCGGGCTGCACTGACACCCATCACCACAGCGCCGTCGAGGCCGTAGGCCGAAACCGCGATACCTGTCGCGGCGGCGTCCAAGTCGTCCCGACGCGATCGTCTCGCACCGCCATGTAGAAGTCTGTCGCTACCTGATGCCGTAGACCTACCTCTCGTCAGCCGCACGAGCTCGGCATGCGGATGCGCCTAGACCCCGGCAGCCGTCGCGGCACGCACAATCCGCATGGGCAGGCGAGCAAACTCGGGCGGTAGGCCGCTCTGACGGCGTCGAACATAACTCTTGGCTTTGCCCAAACAGTGAGTACCGGATGTCGCTTACCGAACTTCGTGAATGCGGCCACAGTGACACGGCTCCAAATTGCCGACGTCGTTGCCCCGCGACTGACTGCACACTATCCGCGGCGATCGGCGGGATCCCGTCAATAGCCATCGACAGTGTGCACTGAGGGCCGGGCGACCACAAGAAAAAGGCTCCGACCAAACCATCTAGTCGGAGCCTTGCCGTTGGAGCCTCCTAACGGGATTGAACCGTTGACCGCTCGCTTACAAGGCGAGTGCTCTACCGCTGAGCTAAGGAGGCGTTGGTGCTGAGCCAGCATATCCACTCACTGCTCGCTTGGTAACAGCAGGTACCTTGTGCGTGGATCACCCCAGCTATGTAAAGACGGTAATGACTTTCTTGCAAGACGTGACGGCCTCGCTCAGCCGTCTCACCGGCGAGCGTCGCGCCACCATCGACACCCCTACGGCCGCACCTTCACCACTGCGGCCTATCGACCTCACCGACGACGCTGTCGTGGCGGAAGTGCTGGATCTGGCGGTACGCGTCGGTGAGGTACTTCTTGCGTCGGGGACTTCCGCGATGGATACGGCATCTCAGGTGCAGTACATCGCGGCAACCTACGGCCTCGCCCGCTGCGATGTCGATGTCACCTACAACTCCATCACGATCAGCGCTCACCGCGGTCCGACGCGGCCGCCGGCGTCGACGATGCGAATCGTGCAGTACCGGTCGATGGATTTCACTCGTCTCGCTGCCGTGGACAACTTGATCCGGGATGTCCGCGTCAAGATGGTCTCGCCCGCGGTTGCGCGCGAGACGTTGGACGCCATCACCAAGGCGCCGCATCCGTACAACCGTTGGATCGCGACGCTTGCCTGGTCTGGCATGGCTGCGGCGATCAGCGTGTTGGTCGGTGGTGATGCGCTCGTGGCGGTGGTGAGCTTCTTGACGACGATGGTCATCGACCGGATCGGGCGTGTACTGAACCGGGTGGGTCTGCCGTTCTTTTTCCAGCAGGTGGTCGGCGGGTTCGTCGCGGCGACCCCTGCTATCACGCTGTACAACTTTCAGGATCAGCTGAACATCACGATCTCTCCGTCGCTGGTCATTGCGGCGGGAGTGACGGTGTTGCTGTCGGGATTGTCGTTGGTGGGCTCGGTGCAGGACGCCATTACCGGGGCACCGATCACTGCGTCGGCGCGATTCTTCGAAGTTCTGATGATGACGGGCGGGATCATCGCCGGTGTTGCGACATCCTTGAAGATCGCCGCGATCATCGGAAGCGATCTACCGCTGATCACCAACAATCCGCCCCCTGGGATCGACGAGTTGCCGACGAAGGTGCTGGCGGGTGCTGCAGCCTCGTTGTTCTATGCGTTGGCCTGCTACGCGGAGCGTCGTGCGTTGACGGCGGCGTTCTTCGGCGGCTTCGCTGGTGCCCTGGTCTACCTGCTCATCCAGACGCTGTCCACCGGGCCGATCATCGCGTCGGCGTTCGCCGCTACCGTCGTCGGTTTCGCCGGTGGTCTGATGGCACGTCGCGCGCTGATTCCGCCGCTGATCGTCGCGGTTGCCGGCATCACGCCGCTGTTGCCCGGTCTGTCGCTGTACCGAGGCCTCTACGCTCTGCTCAACGACCAACTGCTGCTCGGCATCAGTGCATTGCTCGCAGCGTTCGGTATCGGTTGTGGTCTCGCTGCTGGGGTCACGCTCGGCGAGTGGGGTGCGCGTACGTTGCGTCGTCCACGCATCTTGGCCCGCACCGAAGAACTGCTACGCCCGACTCTCCGACGCAGAGAAGAACCGCGTCGCCCGGTTGTTCGTCGGCGACGCGGTCCTGTCGAGCTCAAGAAAAAGAAGAAGGTCTAAGCCTCGGGGGTTCCCTCTGCGGACTGACGTGCAGCTGCGTCGGCCTCCATTGCTTCACGGAGGCTGCGAGGGCGCATGTCCGTCCAGTTCTTCTCCACGTACTCCAAGCACGCTGCACGGGTGTCTTCACCGAAGACGACCTTCCAGCCCTGGGGGACATCGGAGAATGTGGGCCACAACGAGTGCTGGTCTTCGTCGTTGACCAGCACGAAGAAGCGTCCGTCTTCGTCATCGAATGGATTGGTACTCATCTCGCCTCACTCGTCGCAAACGTATTGTTATCGGCAGTCTTCAATGTGAAGTGACCCCGACCCTAGCAACGCACAGTATCGCACTCGAGTGCCGACGCTGGAGGTCAGCTTCGAATAAACTCCAGCACGGCGTTGTTGATCGCCTCGGGTCGTTCCAGATATCCGAAGTGCCCGACGTCGGGAATCTCGACGTATTGGGCGTCGGGGATTGCCTTTGCCAGCTCGGCGCTCAGGTATGCGGGGATCATCCGGTCGTGCTCGAATCCGACCGACAAGCAGGGCACGGAGATCTTTCCGTACGCAGCACCTCGGTCGAAATTCCCGTCCATCCCCAGCTGAGCCCGCACGCCCGGTGAGGTGGGAGCAGTCGAGAATTCGAACAGGTCCAGCCAGTCACGGGCCGATCGGGAGTCGGCAAGTGTGGTCGGGGACAGATTCATTGCGGCCGTGATCGCCGCGGCGTACTTCGGTGGCAAGGAAGTCTTGGCGTCGGCGAGTGCACGTTCACCTTCGCCGAGTGTCTTTTGAAACTCGTCGAGACGGGCATGACCGGCGAGGAATACAGCTTTGCGGACGAGATCGGGTCGCGTCAGCGCTAGTTCCTGCGCGACGCGTGAACCCATCGAAGTACCGACGACATATGCCCTCTCTCCGCCCTCACGAATCAATTCGATGAGTCCGGCGGTATCGGCCACGAGATCGTCCATCTTCATGCCATGCGCACTCTCCGACGACGGCGCTATCCCCCGATTGTCGAAATAGCAGACGCGATAGCCGGCTTTGACGAGTTCGGGGACCTGATGCAGGTCCCACACCCGCCCCGGGCTACCGGTGCCCATGATGAGAACGACCAAATCGCCAGAACCTTTGACCTGGTAATTCAGCGAAATCCCGTTCACGGTTGCGATCGGCATGTAACTCCTTTGCTCGTCGGCGGCTGGAAGGAATCTTACGACCGAGCCCGCTAAGCGGTCGACCGGCGGGTTTCCGGCTCCACTCGGTCGGGTAGTCCAACCTCGTTGCGCGTTCGGCATGTTCATCCTGTCGGGCGAATTCCACCGGGGAGTAGAAGCGAGGGGCACTGCAGTGAGCAATGAGAACGCATCCGAAGAGGCCCGCAAAGGCCTGTTCGACGCAGTCAAGGGCAAGGCCAAGGAGGTTGTCGGGGCAGTAACCGGCAACGATTCCCTCACCACCGAGGGGCAGCTTCAAAGCGCCCAGGCCCGCGAACGCGCGGAGGCGAAGGCCACCGAGTTGGCAGCCCAGGCGCAATCGGAAGAAGCCGCCGAAGACCTCGCTGCTGTACGAAATACCGCCGAGCAGCAGCGCGATGCAGCCAGCGCGAGCGCCGAGTCATCTACAGAGAGCGCCCGTCGCGTCCAGCAGACACAGCACGTCGCGGCCGAGAAGGAAAAACATCAGACCGTCCGGGACGCGGTTGCCGACGCCGAGGTCGACGCGCGCGCCGAACAGATCGAGGCAGTTGCGGAGGGCCAGTCCGACGCCGCAGCCGCGACACAGGACGAACTGAAGGCCGTCCAGGAACATGGCGAAGAAGTGGCCGAGGCCCAGGCTGCCCGAGCTGCAGCTGACCGTGCTCGACGCAACGCCGAATCATTGCGCGAAGACACCAACCCGTGAACAGGAGCAGTCCTTCCATGAACGTACTCAGCATCCCGATGTCCATTCTCAGATTTCAGTACAAGATCGTCCGAATCCCGTTGCATCTATTCGAAACCAGCGTCGTGCAGACGTGGAGTACTGACGCACCCGCTCGAATTGCGTACGAGCGCACAGTCGGATCGCTCGACAAGGTCGTCGGCGGTGTGCTCGGCGACAAAGATGTCGAGCAACGCGGTGAAGCTCAGGTCCACCTCAGCGAGGAGTTGACCAAAGCCCGCAAGCTCGAAGCAGACGCCGATGCGACCGAGGCAGTTGCCGACCAGAAGCTGAGGGCTTCTCGTGAAGCAGCCGAGAGGGAACGCAAAGCTGCCGCCCTCGCCGCAGACGATGCCGCACGGAAGGCACGTGAGCAGGCCGAACAACGCAAGCAGCAGGCCGCTCAGGAAGCCGAAGAGAAGGCCGCCGAAGAGAAGAAGCGTGCCGACGAGCTGGCCGAAGCACGAGCGGCACAAGCCCGCAACGCGGAGAAGAAGCAGCACGAGCAGATCGCCAAGTCCGAGAAGGCCGCGGCAGCGCCCGCGGAGTCCGAACTGGCGGACGCCGCTGAAGGCAAAGAAGAGGCCGAGGACAAGAAGGCCGAAGCCGCGCGTATCGAGAAGCTGTTCATGGCAGAGAAGAACAGCTGACAAAACTGATCGAAACACCGAAAGCGTCCCTCTAGGGGCGCTTTCGGTGTTTCAGAGCCGACTATCGCCCCTGCCAGGCCGACCATAGTTCGGCGTATCGCCCACCAGCCACGACGAGTTCGGCGTGTGGGCCGGCCACGGCGGGGTCGGCGAGGACGAGCCGCGCGAGTGCCAGCTGTTGTGATTGGGCGGAGGTCAACTCGTGTCCACCTTCTCCGACAACGGTATCCACGCCGTTGGTCAGAGCGTCGACCCATCGGGTGGCGCCGACGGTCGAGTGCTGTGTGGACGTCCGCTCGGCTCGCGTCCGGTGCTGCGAGTAGTAGATCCTCGATCAGTGGGCCCGCGAACACGTGTACTTCTTGGCTGACGATCGCGATATGTCTGCGCAGCCCTTTCTCGCCCAGTTCGGCGAGTGTCGCGCCGCCGATCCGTACCGTGCCGGAGGTCGAGTCGATGGAGCGTCGTCGAAGGAGAACATGAGCATGCTGATCGGATAGAACAACCGATGAAACAGCAGCGCAGCTGCCGTCACCTGGCCGACGGTCACGTAATCGTCCTGGACCAGCAGGAATCCGGCGGCCAGAATCACCGACAGTCCGACGCATTCGGCGCGGTTGCTGCGCGAACCGAAACGTGTGAACAGTCGGAACACCTCGATGCCGAAGTCTCGAGCCTTGCCCGACGCTTTGTCGATCTCGGCCAGGTGTGTGTCTTCGAGTCCGTAGGCGCGAACGGTGCGTGCGCCCTGCATGCTGCTGATGAGTGCCTGGGATCGCTCGCCCATGGCGACGCGCTCGGCGGCGTAGAGGGGGGCCGATTTCGGCAGGTACCAGCGCAGGGCCAGCACGTACATCGGGATGGCGACCATGCCTGCGAGCCCGAGACGCCAGTCCAGGCTCAGTATCGCGACCACGCTCAGCGATACGAGGAGAATCGCGGAGATGATGCGTTCCCTCGCCGACGACGCGTCCATCGTCGACGAGTACGACGCGATCCGTCACGGCAAGAACGGCGGGACTGGTCGTGATGAGAATGGTGGTCTGGGCGCGATCGCCGCAATGACGCAGTTCCTTGATCCCGGCGGCAATGGAGTGCTCGGTGACGGCGTCCACCGCCGTGGTCGGGTCGTGCAGGACGAGCACCGGGGCGGACACCGACGATGCCCGGGCCAATGCGACACGTTGACGCTGACCGCCCGACAAGCTGGCCCCTCGATCGGTGACGGCGTGGTCGAGGCCACGCTCGTGCATCGCGACGACATCGGTAGCGGCGGACGCGGCAAGTATCCGGTCGAGTTCGTGGTCCTCGCGGGTACGCCCGGCGGATACGTTGGTCCGCACGGTGCCCGCGAACAGGTCTGTGTTGTGCGGTTCCATCAAAACTGTTCGACGCGCATCGGCCAGTCCGAGTTCACCGAATAGGAGGCCACCGATTTTCACGGTGCCGAGGTAGTCGTCCTCGCAGATCTGCCCGGACAGCACCGCCGCCAACGCCTCGCCGTCCTGGGGCCGCAATGCCACCACACCGAGAAGTTCCCCGGGGGCGGCCGAAAGATCGAAGCCGTCGAGAGACCGGTAGGCGATGCCCGCGGCCTCGACATCGGTGGCCGACAGCGCCACGGAACCACCCTCCGCCAGAACGTGATCCGCGCCGAGCACCAAAGCCAGGCGATCGGCTGAACCTCGCACGACGGCAGCGACACCCGGTAGACGTGACATCGTGGTCAGCGGTTCGATGATGAACTGCGACAGTCCGACCACGGTGATGAGCTCACCCACGGAGATTCGCCCCTGTAGCGCGAACAGTCCTGCCGCACCGGCAATTCCGACGGACAGCAGCGCACTGGCCGTCGTCGAGAACCCGAGGTAGATACTGTTGGCTTTGGCCATCTTCATCGTCGCGCTCGATGCGGTGCGGCTCGAGGCGAAAAATCGGGCCGATGCTGCGTCCTCGGCACCGATACCGCGTAGTGGACGCACCCCGCCGACCAGGTCGGTCGCCATGCCGGACACTCGTGCAACCTCTGCTTGTTGCGTCGTGGCGGCGTTGGTCAGCAGCGGAGCCGCACGCTGCAGTCCGAACATGATGACCGGGGTGGCGATGACGACCGCCAACCCCAACGGAATGTCGATGACCAACAACGCAACTGCGCTGACGAGGGTGGCAGTGATCGCCGCGGCAGTACGCGCGACGACATCGAGAATCCACGAGGTCTTCTCGGCGTCGGAGGTGGAAACGGACAGCAGTTCGCCGGACACGAGGTCGGTGCGCACCCCTCGGGGATGGAGCACCCGGCCCGCGACCTCGACACGCATCATGTGCGCCTCACGTTCGATCGCGACCACGATGATGCGGGCGCCGAAACGAAACGCATAGGACAGAACCACGAACAGTCCAGCCAGAGCCAGCAACGAGATGAGCATCGCGGTTCCGTCACCGGTGTCGATGGCACGGCCGACGATCAGACCGATCGCGACCGGAACCATCGTCTCGCAGAACTGATGCACGCAGAGGAACACGGTGGAGATGATCATCAGTGCGCTGGCGTCGCACACTCCGCCGAAGAATCGCTGTACCGGTCGAGGGGGGGTCGCGGTCGTCGACACACTCATCGCGTCGCCGAGGAAGAAAAGTGCATTGATCGACCCTTATCCATGCCCCGACAGGGCCCAGGTCGCTTCGACGAGCACTGCGCTCGTTCAGAGGAAGTGGCGAGAGGGCGACCAGTTCTCATAGAGTTGGTGCCGACGCGAAAGAAACTTTCGTGGGCACCAACCTGTCGAGTACGCCAGCAACCACTACGGAGACGATCATGGCCGCCAATACGACCACGGACAAAGACATCGCCGACGACGAGATCGTCCCATTGGCCGACGAGACCGCCAGCCAGGCGCAGCGCGTCGTCGCTGCATACGCGCTCGACGCAGACGAGTGCCGCATGCTGTTTTCGATGCTGGGCATCGAACCGGCGGCAAAACCCGAGTGATCTCACGCACCAGCAATCGCACTTTCTGAACGATGAACCGATAGGACAGTTGTGGCTGACGCCTCGCAGGGTTCCAATTTCGTCGTCGTGGCCAACAGGTTGCCCGTGGACTTGGAGACGCTTCCGGGTGGAAGTACGCGATGGAAGCGCAGCCCAGGCGGGCTGGTGACCGCCCTCGAACCGATCCTTCGAGCCAACAACGGTGCTTGGGTGGGTTGGCCGGGCGTCCCCGACGTCGAGGTCGAGCCGTTCATCGAGGACGAGCTCGAACTGTGTCCCGTCACGTTGAGCGAGCGTGAAGTAGCCGACTACTACGAGGGCTTCTCCAACGGCACCCTGTGGCCGCTCTATCACGACGTCATCGTCAAACCGATCTACGACCGTTCCTGGTGGAATGCCTACGTAGAGGTCAACCGTCGGTTCGCCGAGACGACCTCTGCTGCGGCAGCCCAGGGCGCGACGGTGTGGATTCAGGACTACCAGCTCCAGCTGGTCCCGAAGATGCTGCGGATGCTGCGCCCGGATCTGACCATCGGGTTCTTTCTGCACATACCTTTCCCGCCGGTCGAGTTGTTCATGCAGATGCCATGGCGGACCGAGATCGTCGAAGGCCTACTCGGCGCCGACCTCATCGGATTCCATCTCGCGGGCGGCGCCCAGAACTTCCTGTACCTCGCCCGCAGACTCGCCGGTCAGGTCACCTCACGCGGATCCGTCGGGGTGCGGTCCAAGCTCGGATCCGTCCAGGTCGGCTTCCGAACGGTACGCGTCGGCGCGTTCCCGATTTCCATCGATTCTGGGGATCTCGACGAGAAGTCACGCCGCAAGGCGGTCCGTGATCGCGCCAAGCAGATCCGTAAGGATCTGGGTAACCCGAAGCGCATCATGCTCGGGGTCGACCGTCTGGACTACACCAAGGGAATAGACGTCCGGCTCAACGCATTCCGCGAGCTTCTCGAAGAGGGCCGGGTCGATCCAGCCGAGAACATCATCGTCCAGCTCGCCACACCGAGCCGCGAACGCGTCGAAAGTTACAAGGCGATGCGGGGTGAGATCGAACAGCAGGTCGGCCGTATCAACGGCGAGTACGGCCAGGTCGGCCACCCTGTCGTGCACTATCTGCATCGACCGATCCCGCGGGACGACCTCATCGCTTACTTCGTCGCAGCAGACGTCATGCTGGTCACTCCCCTACGCGACGGGATGAATCTCGTCGCCAAGGAGTACGTTGCGTGCCGTAGCGATCTCGGCGGGTCGCTCGTGTTGAGCGAATTCACTGGTGCCGCTGCCGAACTCCGTCAGGCATACCTGTGCAACCCACACGATCTCGACAGCGTCAAGGACGCCATCATCGATGCGCTCGAGCAGGCACCCGAGGACGGCCGACGTCGTATGCGCGCCATGCGTAGGCAGGTGCTCGCACACGACGTCGACCGATGGGCCCGGTCCTTCCTCGACGCGCTGTCGAATCCGCCGCAGGACGGCCAAGCGATAACTCAGCGCTGATCCGACCGATAGGCCACTGGAGGCGCCCAGCCTCCCGTGGACGGCGCTCAGATCGGGGCCAGCTCGCTTGCGAGCCAGCGCCCGTCGACTTTTTCCATCGTCATCCGAACCCGACTTCCGCTGCTGGCAGCGTCAGGCGCGTCGGTGCTGGTGGTGATCTGGTTGAGGAACAACAGGATCGTCGCATCGTCCGGATCTGCCGAAACGACAGCGGTGCCCTGCACGGTCACCTGAACGGTGAGCGACTTTTCCTTGGCACTGGGAGCGATCACTTCGGTCACCAACTTGGTGTATTCGTCTTTGAAGTCTCCGGTCAGACCGTCTGCCGCAGAGCCCAATTGCTGATCCACATTGTCGAAGTCGTAGGCCAGCATCGCGGTAGCCTGCGCAGAAGCGGCTGCTACGGCATCGGTACGTGCCTGCTCGGTCTGCTCGTTCTGCCGATACTGATAGAACAACACGCCGACACCGGCGGCAAGCGCCAACACGATGACAACGGCCAAGCTGCGCAAAAGAATTGCAGATTTCATCACGGCACGAACTCCACTCTCGACGCGGTCATCACGTCACCGTCGTCAGCGACTGTTACGCGCAACCGGAAGTCGCGCGGCTGGGGTTCTTCGGCATCGGAGTTCTTGACCATTGCCCGCGCAGCCACCAGAACATCCGCTGCATCGTCGCTGATGTTCTCGATTCCAGCTTCGATGATCTCACCGTTCGAGTCGACACGAGCCTGCTTGACGACGTCGACGAACGGCCCTTCGCGGCCCTCGAACTCGGCCTTGAAATCACCACTGGCACCGGCCAGCAAACGGTCCACGTCCTCTTGCGCCGAATCGGGATGAATTGTCGTCAGATTCAACACGGTCTGTCGGGCGGTCTGTACGAATCGCTCGGCTTGCGCGTCTTCGGCGCTCGTCGCTCGATTTGCCAGGAACAGGTAGACGCCTCCGGCGAGTAGGGCGAGAACCACGACCACGAACAACGACGTCAGCACTAGGCCGAGCCGGTTCGTTTTCGGATGCGGGGCATCCCCGTCCTGCTCGGGCTTTTCTACTTCCAGCCGAGTCTCTCCCGTCGTCGGCGTTGCCGGCTTCTTCTCGGCGTCATCCTCGGCGAGGGAGGATTTTGGTTCCTCTTTCTTCAGGTCCGGCGTGTCGACGGGTGAGTCCTGTGCGGTTGCCGGTACTTCGACTGCGTCCTTCGACGTCGTCTCGCCCGCGATAGGCCCTGCCGGTCGTACTGCCCGACGGCGTGGGCGCCTCGGCGCCGTGCCCTCGTCGTCTGCCATAAAAACCTTCCTCGTTGCGTTCAGTGGTCGTGCCGACTAGAACGGGTATCGACCTACATCTCTTTCATATTGTGCACGCTGTGGGTAACAGAACGGTCGAGAACTAGAACTGGTTCACCAGGCTGATACTCTCACTTCTCGGGTTGACTGCGAGAGGACCACTCCCTATGGCTCACACGCTCACGTGGCACGACGACGTCAGCCGGCAGGCGCGGGTACTGGCGTATGCCATGCGGATGACGCTGAAACCGGCGTTCAGTCTCTGGCCACTCACCGACAACGGTATCCGAGCGATCGGTCACCTCGACCGTGCCGTCGACCGACTCCCGAAACCCAAGCGCGTCACGATCGAGCAGGTATTCCTCGGCGGAGTGCCATGCGAGAAGACGACACACCCGCGGGTCGCGACGGGATCTCTCGCCGATGCAACCATCCTCTACTTCCACGGCGGAGGCTTCGTATTCTGCGGTTTGGCCACCCACCGGAGCGCCTGCGCGACGATGTCCGCTCGCGCAGGTGTCCCCGTGTACTCCGTCGAATACCGACAGATCCCCAACGGCGGAATCGGTACATCCATCGCCGACGCGATGAGCTCCTACCGCGCTGCGCTGGACACCGTCGCAGATCCGTCCAAGATCATCGTCGCAGGTGATTCTGCCGGTGGATATCTCGCGATGAAGGTCGCCGAACTTGCTGTACTGGAGGGACTCACGCCGCCGGCCGCGGTGTTGGGGTTCTCCCCTTTGCTCAATCTTGATTTGAAGAGTCATCCGCGGAAGTTCATGAAGAAGGATGCGTACCTTCCGATGAAGCAGGTTCTTGCACTCGAAGGTCGCTGGCTCGCCGGACCCGACACCATTCCCGGGGTTTCTTCGCCCGTCGATGCCGACCCGTCGATCTTTCCACCGGTATTTCTTTCGACGGCGGAGAACGAAATCATGCGACCCGACGTCGAATCGATGACCCGAAAGCTCGGCGTCGCCGGCCGAACCGTCGAAACGCATGTGTGGAGGGGGCAGGTGCACGCGTTCCCCGTCATGGCCAGCGCACTGCCGGAAGGCAAGACGGTCCTGGATCTCGCTGTAGCCTTCGCCGCTCGCAACCTCTAGACACAACCACCCATAGACCCCACTCGACCGCACCTGCGGTCGAGTGGGCTCGAAGGGCAAGCGGTCAACCAGTACCCTGTTGGACCGACATGAGGCCCTGCAGGTCGTTGACACCGCCATTGAGTCCGGGTTGGGCGTAGGCGACGCCACCGGGTGCGACATACATTCCGGTCTGCGGATCGTACGGGCGTGCTGCCACTGCCGGAGTGAGACTGCTTTCACCACTCGGGATTTCGGTGTACGACGGCTCGCCCTGCTCGACCGGACCCCAAGGCGGGTTGTTGCCCAGCGGCACATACCCCTCCGCGCTGCGGCAGATCTCCGGCGTGGGTGCGCGTCGACCGGGCACCTCCATACACGGCAGGTTCCGCGAGCCGCGGACAGCGGTGCTATCGGACTGATCGGCCTTGCAGAACAGGTCAGCGGGTGTATCCGGAACGGACATTTCGTTGGGATCGCGCCGCTGATCGGCAGGAAGGAATCCTGTTGTGCACGATGGCGGGTCGTTGACTTCGAGTTGAAAGTTGACGATGGCACCCTCGTCGGCTGGCCCGGAGCCCGCCGCGGTCATCAAGGCTGCAGTGATCGGCGGGTACAACACCAGGATCTGCTCGATGCCTGCGTTGTAGATGACGCCGACTTCACCGATACTGACCAGGTTGGCAAGCAGAATCGGCAGCGTCGGCTGCAGATCCTGAAACAGCTTGTTGGCGGTCGCTGCCGCATTCGGCCCCTTCTCGAGGATGGCACGAAGATCCGGATCGCTGGCACGAAGCTGATCGGTGAAGGTAGCGAGATTACTTGTCCAGGAACGAATAGCGTCGCTGCTGACGACCTGTCCGTCGAGCAATGGCCCGAGTTGATCCAACAATTGGATCGTTTCTCCGGAATTGGCGTTCGCTTCCTGCACGAACAAGCGGGTCGAGTCGATGAGCTTCTGCAAGTCCGGTCCGGCTCCGTTGAACGCTTTGAAAGACTCGTCGACGACGGTCCGAAGCCTGGTGTCGGAAATGCTTTTCAGGAGCGTATCGGCCTGGTCCAACATCGGCCCGACGTCCTGCGGCACCGACGAGCGTTCCACCGGAATCACATCGCCGTTCGACAGGGCAGGGCCGTCCGAGCTGAGCGGGATGAGATCGACGTACTGCTCTCCGACGGCGGAGACGCTCTTCACCTGGGCATCGACATCCGCAGGAATCGAATAGTCGCTGTCGATCGACATCGTGGCATCGACGCCGTCGGGTGTGAGTTCGACGGACTTCACCTCACCGACGGTGGTGCCTCGATAGGTCACGTTCGAGTATTGGTACAGCCCGCCGGTCGTCGGCAGTTGCACCGTGACGGTGTAGCGGCCGATTCCGACAAGCGCTGGCGCTCCGACGTACTGGGTGGCCATTGCGACGAGTCCGATGACGGTGAGGATCGAGAAGATGATCAGCTGTACGCGGACGAATTTGGTGAGCATCATGGTGCGGGCACCCCGAGTCCAGGAATGGTGGGCAGAGGAATCGCAGGTAATCCTGGAATTTGCAAGGTCGGTGCGCTGATGGGTCCGCGCAGCGGATCGCCCGCTGATGCTGCGGTCGGTGCGGCCTGTACCCCGAGAGCGCCTTCGAGGCCAGCGATACGACCTGCGAGAGGCGTTCCGGTAAGGAAGTTGGCGTCGAACCTCGGAAGCGACAGGTCGATGACCATCCCCAGGTTTGCATAGTCTCCGCGGATCACGTTGTCGATGCCCTCCTGCGGGAACGGGTAGGTCAACAGAACCGACAACACTTCGGTCAGCGCACTGCCGGAATCGGCCAACGCGTTGAGCACTGGTGTGATGCTTTCGATGTTGGTCTGCAGGTCTGCGCCACTGGTCTCGACCAACTGGGACACGACGTTGCTGAGCTGGCCCAACGAAACGAAGGCGCCGGTGATGCTCGGACGTTGCTGGATCAGGACGTCGAGCGCCGGTGGCAGTTCGTTCAATGCCTTTGTCAGCGTCGCACTCTGGTTCTCGACATTGACGGCCAGGCGATCGATTCCGTCCAATGCCGCAATGATGTCACCACGCTGATCGTCGAGACTGCCGACCAATTCGTCCAGCCTCGGCAACAGGTCACGGATCGAATCTTCGCGGCCGCCGAGAGCATTGTTCAGTTCGGTGGTGATGTCCTGAATTTGAGCCAGACCACCACCGTTGAGAACCACGGACAGCGAGGACAGAGTTTGCTCGGTTGTCGGGTATGCCCCGGCTCGGTCGATGGGAATCACGTCGCCGTTCTGCAGTCTTCCCTCGGGGTCGGGCGGCGGCACCAGCGCGAGGTGCTGTGACCCGAGCAGTGAGGTCTGACCGATCTTGGCCGTGACGTTCTCTGGCAACTCGACGCCCTCGTTCAGCGACACTGTGACCAGAGCGTGCCAGTTCTGAACCGTGATCGCGTCGACAGTTCCGATCGTGACGTCGTCGACGGTTACCGGTGAGTTCTGCGACAGAGTGGTCACGTTGGGCATTTCGATCTGCACCTGATAAGCCCCGTCGCCTCGACCTTGAGTGCCAGGCAGTGGCAGGGAATTCAAGCCGCCCCATTCACAGCCCGCAAGGGTGATCGACATGGCACATGCGAGGGTGCCCACCTTTGCAACCGTGCGCATACGAGTTCTCATCGTCCGCCTCCCAGCAGATCACCGAGGCTTGGAACCTGGACGGTTGGCATATCGGCCATAGGCTCGGACTTCGGAGCGGACGCAGGCGTCTGCGCTTGTTCGAGACCAGGCTCGGTGTACACGATCTGATCCGGATTCGCGGCCGCTCCGGTGGTCGGATTGGCAAGAAACGCAGGATAATTGAAGACCAACGAGCTGAGCACTGGCCCAAGGTACTGCTTACACAGATCGGCACTGCGCTCCGACGTGGTGTTCCCCACGCCTGCCACTGCACCGCAGATGAAGTTGATCGGGTTGCCGAAGTTGTTCAACGAGATGGCACCGGTCAGCGAACCCTGCGCCGGTTGGTAGATGTTGTTGAAGTTGGCGAGTGCATTCGGTCCAGAATGCAGGATGCGCTCGATCTCTGGCCGCTTGTCGGTCAGGACGCGGGTCGCATCAGCCAACCGGCCGACTCCCTCGACCAGTCCTGCCTGGTTGTCCGCAATGAAGCGTTGCACTTCGCCGAGTGCGACATTGAGATCGGTCATGGCAGTGCCGAATTCGTCGGAACTCTGTGCGAGCATCTCCGACACCGACGCCAGCCGGCCACCGAACTGCACGATTTGATCGTTACTGTTCGAGAGTGCGCCGACGAACACCTGCAGATTGCGGATGGTCGAAAAGAGGTCGGTACGACCGTCGGACAGAACGCGCATGGTGTCGGACAGTTCACGCAGAGTCGAGCGCAGCGTGTCACCGTTCCCGTCGAGGTTGTCGGCGGCGGTGTCGATGAACCGGCCTACCGGTCCTTGCTCGTCGACGCCTTCCGGTCCGAGCGAGGTGGACAGTTTGGTCAGTTCGGTCTTGATCTGGTCCCACTCGACGGGTACCGCCGTGCGTTCGAGGGGAATCGTTTCCCCATCGGCCAATTCGGGTCCGCCGGCGAACACGGGAGTGATCTGGACGAACCGCGCAGACACCAGACTCTGCGCAATGACCACGGCCTTGGCATCGGCCGGGATCGCGACGTCGGATGAAACTTGCATGCTTACGCGGGCGTCGTCACCTTGGGGTTCGATCTTCTTCACCTTGCCCACGGTCACGCCGAGCACTCTGACATCGTCACCTTCGTAAAGGCCTGTCGTAGAGGAGAACTGAGCGATCACAGACTTCTGGGTCAGGCCGATGATCACCTTGTAGCCGACCACGACCAACACAATCGCCAGCACGGCGGCACCGAGATACAGCAGCTTCTTCTTCATGTCATTGCCCCGGAGGTTTCAGGATGGGTGGCGAATTCTTCGGAAGCAGATCCTGCAGAGTGCCAGGCAATTGATCCGGAGCAACGACGCCGTCCACGATCGTCTTCCACCACGAGCTCGGGAGGATGTTCTGGATGTAGGCGTTGAAGAACGGCCCGCTTGCAACCGCTTCACCGAGGGCACTGATGTAGGGCCCCAAGCCGTCGAGTGCGCCGGCGATATTGTCGTTGTTCTTTTGCAGTACCGCCACCACCGAGTTGAGCTTGTCGAGTGTCGGACCCATCTGCTCTGCGTTCTCCTGGACCAAACCGGTGAGCTGGCGAGACACCGAGGAAATGTTGGTGATCAACTGGCTGATAGCGGTTCGTCTGCGATCGAGTTCGCCGAACAACTCGTTGCCGTCGAGAATCAACTGGTTGATCTGATCGCTGCGGGTGGCGAGGATTCCGGTCACGCTCTCGGCACGTTCGAGCAACTGCTGCAGGCTTTCGTCGCGCGAGTTGATGCTTTGCGAAAGCCTGCTGACGCCATCGAGTGCGGTACGTAATTCCGGAGGAGTGTCGGACAGAGTATCCGAGACCACGTTCATCGCGTCACCCAACTGCTGGGTGTCGAGGTCTGAGATGGTGGTGCTCAGGTCGCCCAGAGCGTCGGTCAGCGAGTACGGAGAGTTGGTGCGAGAGGACGGAATAGTGTCGTGGACATCGATCGAACCGGGCCCATCGGGGCTCACCTTCAGCGACTTGCGGCCCAGGATGGTGTTGGTCTTGATCGCCGCAGCAGTCGCCTCGCCGAGTTCGATGTTCTCGCGCACCGTGAACTCGACGCGAACTTCCTGATCTGCGAGTTCGATCTGCTCCACCTTGCCGACCTTGACGCCGGAGACCGTGACGTCGTCGCCGACCATCAAGCCGCCTGCATCGGTGAAGAGCGCGGAGTAGTTGATGCCGCCGTTCAGGAACGGCAGGCGGTCGTACTGCAGCGTCGCAATTACGATGCAGAGCCCCAACACGATGCCGATGACCCCGATGTGGATGAGGTTCGGTGATTTATCCGCTTTAGTTGACGTCATTGATGTTTGCGCACCTCCCCGTATCCTGGACCGCCGTCGGAACGAGCAGCGTCGGTGAACCCTCTGGCCCTGAGATCTTGAATGTGTTGGAGCACAGGTAGAACTGGAAGAAGCTGCCGTACGATCCGGTTCGAATCAGTTTCTTGTAGTCACTCGGCAACCGGGTGAGCACCTGATCGATGTTGTCCTTTCCAAGGTCCAACTGGGTCGCGGTGCGGTTCGCGGCAGCGATCATCGCCTGCAGATCCGGACGCGTCGCCTGGAGAAGTCCGGCCAGATCTCCTGTTGCCCCGGCGATACGCGGGATGGCGTCACCGATCGGGTCTCGATCCTGAGCAAGTCCACTGACGAGTTGCTGCAATGAGTCGATAGTGGTCTCGAACTGGGTTCCTTGACGATCGATTGTGCCGAGAGTCGCGTTGAGGTTGGTGATGACGTCGCCGATCAACTGGTCGCGGTCAGCGAGTGTGTTGGTGAACGAGCTCGTGTTACCGAGAAGCGAGACCAGGGTTCCGCCCTGCCCTTGCAGGACCCCGAGCAACGCCGCCGACAAATCGTTGACCTGCTGCGGATCCAATCCTCGAAGCAGTGGCTTGAACCCACCGAGCAACAGGTCCAGATCGAGCGCGGGTGAAGACTGATTCACTGGAATCGTGCCGCCACTGTCGAGTTCCTCGATCCCACCGGGGCCTTCGAGGAGCTCGAGGTACCGGTCGCCGACGAGGTTCTCGTATCGGACAGTTGCCGCGGTGCTCGTCAGCAGGCGGTGCTTCGAGTCGACGTCGAACTCGACCTCGGCGAGGTTCTCATTGCCGACGTCCACACCCTTCACGGCTCCGACGGGAACACCTGCGATGCGCACTTTGTCACCGGACTCGAGCCCGGACGCATCGCTGAACACGACATGGTAGGAGTCGGTGCTACCGAACCGGTATTGGCTGAACACCAATGCCAAAGCACCGAAGATCACCACCATGACCAGCGCGAAGATCGAAAGCTTTATCGTATTACTTCTCATGGCCACGCCCCCGCAAACAGGAATTGGAAGATGGTGGGCACGTTGATGGAAGGCTGCGTTTCAGGCACATACGGTGCGTCGGCGGTGTCCGCGACGACGAACGGTGCGTGCGCCTGCTTCGGATCGAAGTTGGGCAACCCGTAGCAGTTGGGGCCGCCGCTGGCCGCGATTTTCGGCAGGTTCTTTTCGACCGTGTACGCCGGGTCACCCAGCACGAAGCTCGTACTGAGCTTGAGCGAGGCGCTGTCTCCTGCACCGGCCATCGGCCCGAATTGCTTCCGTCCCTTGTTGAGCCCCACCAGGAAACAGGTCAGGGCAGGTGAATATTCGTCGAGCAGTGTCGTGGTGTCGGTCAGCGTCGACAGTGCGGTCTCGAGTGGCTGCTGATTCTCGGTCAGCACCTGCGTTGCAGTATTGGCGAGACCGGTCACGTTCATCAGCAGTAGGTCGAGGTTCGCTTGTTCCTCGACGATGGTTTTGCCCGTGTCACTCGCGTTGTCGAGTACCCGCATGAGGTCCGGGGTCGCGTCGGCGTAGACATTGGTGACGATCGCTGCCGCGGACAGATCTCGTTGCAGCGCGGGAAGACTCGGATTCACTGTCTTCAGATAGGAATCGGTGTCCTCGAGCAACGACCCGAGTTGGTCGCCGCGGCCGCGTAGCGCCGAGGAGACCGCGCCGAGGGTCGCGTTGAGCTTCTCGGGTTCGAGCTTCTGAAGAACCTCCGACAGATGCTGGAACAAGGTGTTGAACTCGACGGTGACACTGTCCGCGGGAATGACGGCGCCGGCCTCGATGCTCTGGCTCGATGGGTCGGGGGGAACGACGAAGTTGACGTACTTGGCGCCGAACACCGTGGTGGACTTGATCTCCACCGCAGCGTTCGACGGAATCAGCGACAGCATCGACGGATCGAGATCCAGGTCGAGCCGAGCCATACCGTCTTCCTGCGAGATCGACCCGACACGGCCGACCTCGACGCCGCGAAGCTTGACCTTGGCCTGCGGATCCATCACCAGTCCGGCGCGCGCCGAGGTGACGGTGACCGGAACTGTGCTGGTGAATCCGCCCGCAAACGTGATCAACGCGAACGCCGTGATGGCGACCAAACCGAGCACGAGTCCGGCGGCGGCGAGTTTCTTGGTAATCGAATTGTCCATGTCCCGTTATCCCGACAGGTTGAAGTTGCCGGAGCTGCCGTAGATGGCCAGCGAGATCAGCAGGGTCACCGTCACGACTGCGATGAGCGAGGCGCGAACAGCGTTTCCGACAGCCACCCCGACGCCGACCGGACCGCCGCTGGCAGTGAAGCCGTAGTACGTGTGGATCAGCATTACCGCG
The DNA here is from genome assembly GCF_002091955.1 of Rhodococcus sp. 1168. Classification (GTDB taxonomy): domain Bacteria; phylum Actinomycetota; class Actinomycetes; order Mycobacteriales; family Mycobacteriaceae; genus Rhodococcoides. Next base: position 171,325 of record NZ_MKKY01000084.1, read on the forward strand.
AGCGCCATGACTATGGCTTGGGCAAAGGACCACAGTATGTCCGTCGGTATCAAAAATGTGTCGAAGTAGTGGTCGTAGACGCCCGCAGACTGGCCGAAGAGCACCACCGTGGCGAAACGACTCGCAATGAACGAGGCAATGACCGCCAGCGAGTAGAGCGGAACGATGGCGACCATGCCGGCGAGCACTCGTGTGCTGACCAAGTACGGGATCGAAGGAATTGCCATCGACTCCAGTGCGTCGATTTCCTCGGCGACCCTCATGGCACCCAATTGCGCAGTGGAACCTGCTCCGATGGTGGCCGCAAGGCCGATCCCCGCGATCACCGGCGCGGCGATGCGCACGTTGATGAAGGCGGCGAAGAAGCCGGTGAGCGCCTCGACGCCGATGTTCCCCAGCGAGGAGAAACCCTGCACGGCAATGGTTCCGCCGGCGAACAAGGTCAAGAATCCGACGATGACGACCGTTCCACCGATGACGGCGAGCGCACCGGACCCCATGCTGATCTCAGCAACGAGTCGCAAAGTCTCTTTTTTGTAGCGAACCGCGGCGCGTGGCACCGACGCGAGCGCACGGATGTAGAAGATCGCCTGTTCTCCCAGGCTGTCCACCGCGCCTGATGCACGCCTGACCCTCCTGCGCACCTTCGGAAATCGGCCGGCTGTAACGAGGGCCATCTCTAGATCCCCTTCATCCGGCTGTCAATTTGATACCGACGGCGGTGACCACGACATTGACGACGAACAGCGCCATGAAAGCGAAGACGACTGTCTGATTCACTGCATCGCCCACGCTTTTGGCTCCACCACGCACGTTCAGTCCGAGATAGCACGCGACGAGACCGGCGATCATTCCGAACAGGCCCGCCTTGACCTGCGAGACGATGAGTTCACCGAAGCCGGTCAGCAGCGTGATGCCGTTGACGAAGGCCCCCGGGTTGACACCTTGAAGGAAAACGGAGAACACGAAGCCGCCGAGAATGCCGATGGTGCTTACCAGGCCGTTGAGCAGCAGTGCGATGACCGTCGAGGCAAGCACTCGCGGGACGACGAGGCGGTGGATCGGGTTGATGCCGAGCACCCGCATCGCGTCGATTTCTTCGCGGATGGTGCGTGCGGCGAGGTCGGCACAGATGGCCGTCGCGCCTGCTCCAGCCACGATGAGCACCGTGACGATGGGACCGACCTGCGTGACAGCGCCAAGAGCAGCACCCGCGCCACTGAGGTCGGCTGCACCGATCTCACGGAGAAGAATGTTGATGGTGAAGCTGACCAACACGGTGAAAGGCACGGCCACCAGTACGGTCGGCACCATCGACACACGGGCGATGAACCACGCCTGGTCGATGAACTCTTGACGCTGAAACGGCCGGCGGAACACCGAACGCAGCGTGTACCACGACATGTCGAAGAAGGCGCCTACCGCACGAAGGGGTACGAGGAGAACGTCGTTCATGAAACCTCCCTCGCTACATGCGACACTGTGATCCAAGTCATGGCCGTCCAGCTCATGTTAACTAGAACACGTTCAGTAGTCAAAGAATCGACCGATCTAAGTGCTGGGCGGTTCGAATCACGCGTGAGTGTCGTACACATCGCGTACGACCCCTCCATTCAATTACATTGCAGCAAAGGGCTTTCGGCTTCCAGACACCCGAATGCCGCGACATTCGAGGGAGTTGCTCGACCACCGCAGGCGGCGAGTTCACCGTGAAGAAACGGGTGTAAAACTAGAACGTGATCTAGTCTTGCACCCGCATCGCTGAAACAACGTAGAACCGCATTCAAACCCACGCGCCCGCATCATCTTCACCCGACATCGCCCTCGATGTGGCCGAAATCGAAAAGCTACGGACCGGCCGTGACCTCCGGCGCGTCCAGATCGAGCGCCGCACTGGCCGAGAACGTCTTCGAAGGGTCACGCCCATCGAAGTACGTACTCAGCTCGGCCCCGAGAGACAGCGGCGTCCATGCACCCGAAGTTGCATCGAACCGCTGCTCGACGACGGGGGCAGCCATGAGAGCCACCATCGGCCCGTAGACGATGAAGACCTGCCCGTTGACGGCGTCCGAGGCAGGCGAGGACAGGTAGGTCACCAGCGTCGACACGTGCTCCGGTGCCAACGGATCGATTCCGTCGGTGGGCGCGTCACCGAAAACCGATTCGGTCATCGAGGTACGTGCACGTGGGCAGATCGCATTGGCACGAACCCCATAGCGTGACAACGCCCGCGATGCCGACAACGTCAGTGCCGTGATTCCAGCCTTGGCAGCGCCGTAGTTGGCCTGCCCCTCCGGCCCCAGCAACCCTGCCTCGGAAGAGGTGTTGACGATCCGGCCGTATACCGGCGCGCCTGCTTTCTTGGATTCGCCTCGCCAGTAGGCACCTGCGTTGCGCGTGAGCAGAAAGTGTCCGCGTAGATGCACCCGGATGACTGCATCCCAGTCGTCGTCGGACATGTTGAACAGCATGCGATCTCGGACGATTCCAGCATTGTTGACGACGATGTCGACGCGGCCGAACTTATCCTGCGCGGCCGCGAACATGGCGTCGGCAGTGGAACGTTCGCTCACGTCGCCCGGCACGAAGACCACCCGACGGCCGGTCGCCTCGATCGCCGCGATCGTCTCGTCCGCGGCGGGTCCCGATGCGATATCACCGAGCACTATGTCAGCCCCCGCCTGCGCGAGGCCGATAGCCTCCGCGCGGCCGAGTCCGGACGCAGCACCGGTTACGAGCGCTACCCTGTCGTCGAGTCGTACATCTTCTTCGTTCACGTTCCGGACTGTAGAACGTGTTCTATGTTTGTGGCAAGCAATCTATTCCTTCCACCGCAGTGCGGCTCGCGGGCAACCCGCTATCGCCTCGTCCACGTCCGCCTTGTTCTCGGGCAGGTCTGCGGCATCGGACACCACCAGCTGGTCGTCGTCGTCCAGGTCGAACACCTGGGGTGCCACACCTACGCACACACCGTTCGCTTCACACCGATCGAAATCAACCTCGAGCACTGTCGATACCCACTTTCATTTGTGATGCGCTTGCGCCGTCGCCCGTACGTGCCCGATCGGCCCCGGTTCGAAGCCGCACGCCCGGTCGACGGGCAACTTATCCCTCAAGACTAGAACGTGTTCCACCCCGTGTGCAATGATTCGACCTACCTGAGGGTGACGCACGGATGCCGACGTCGACTCACTATGAACTTGTTGCAGATTCCGGGCACGAGAGGACCACTGATATGCGGATCATGTACACGGAGGAACAGGCCGAGTTGCGCGCCGAATTACGCGCCTACTTCGCCACCCTGATCACTCCCGAGCGCCGCGAGGCACTGAGCTCGACATCCGGTGAATACGGTGAGGGCACCGTTTATCGCGATGTAGTCAAACAGATGGGTACCGACGGTTGGCTCGCGCTCGGTTGGCCTACCGAGTTCGGTGGCCAGGCACGTTCGGCCATGGACCAGCTCATCTTCACCGACGAAGCCGCCACCGCGGGAGCACCGGTTCCCTTCTTGACCATCAACAGTGTCGCGCCGACTCTCATGGCGTTCGGCACGCCGGAGCAGAAGGCGTACTTCCTTCCTCGTATTTCTGCCGGCGATCTGCACTTCTCGATCGGCTACTCCGAGCCGGAAGCAGGCACCGACCTGGCAGCGCTGCGCACCACAGCAGTGCACGACGGCGACGACTACGTCATCAACGGCCAGAAAATGTGGACCTCGCTCATCAAGTACGCCGACTACGTGTGGCTCGCGTGCCGTACCGATCCCGAGGCTCGCAAGCACCGCGGGATCAGCATGCTGATCGTTCCCACCGACGCCGAAGGCTTCTCCACCACTCCGGTGCACACGATGGCAGGCCCTGACACAAGCGCGACCTACTACCAGGATGTGCGAGTACCCAAGACCGCACTCGTGGGCGAAGAGAACCGCGGTTGGTCGCTGATCACCAACCAGCTCAACCACGAGCGTGTCGCTCTCACCTCGGCCGGGCCGCTCGTCGCTTCTCTCCGTGAGGTCCGTGCGTGGGCACAGAACACCAAGAAGCCGGACGGCACTCGGATCATCGATCAGGAATGGGTGCAGATTGCACTCGCTCGGGTCCACGCGAAGGCGTCCTACCTCGAACTGCTGAACTGGGAAATCACCGCCGCCAGCTCCACCCCCGGCCCGGCCGACGCGTCGGCGAACAAGGTGTACGGCACCGAACTGGCAACCGAGGCATACCGCACGATGATGGAAATCCTCGGGCCATCCGCCACGTTCCGGCGCGGCTCGCCTGGCGCCCAACTACAGGGTCGACTCGAGAGGCTGCATCGCTCTTCGTTGATCCTCACCTTCGGCGGCGGCACCAACGAGGTGCAACGCGACATCATCGGCATGACCGCGCTCGGCCTGCCCGCATCTGCACGCTGACTTTTCGGGAGAAAATGAAATGGACTTCACCACCACCGAGGCTCAGCGCGATCTCGCCGGGCTCACCCATGACATCGTTACCAAATACAGCACGAACGACGTCCAACGACAGCTGGATTCGAATCCGGACAGCATCGACCGCGCGCTGTGGGATGCGCTGACGTCCGGCGGACTTCTGTCGGCCGCCGCACCCGAGTCCATCGGCGGCGACGGGTACGGCGAACTGGAAGCATCGTCGATCGCCATCGAACTCGGCAGAGGCCTTGCCGCCGTCCCTTTCGTGGCAAGTACTTCGGTCGCCGCGGCGATCGCCCGGTTCGGTTCGGACGAGCAGCGGACCGAGTGGGCAGCCCCAGCCGTTGCCGGCAGCTCGATCCTGACGTTGGCAATCGATGAAGAACACGGCGAGCCGCTCGACCCGTTGACCCGAGCAGACCGCACCGACACCGGCTGGACTTTGACCGGCTCCAAGATCGGCGTCGACAGTGCACCCGTCGCCGACGGCTTCCTCGTCACGACGGCCGCAGGCGCGTTTCTCGTTCGCGCGGACGACGCCGGCGTCACGGTCCTACCCCAGCAGGGCGTCGACAATCGCAGCATCGGAGTTCTCGAATTGAACTCGGTGCAGGTCGACTCGACCCGGTTGCTCGCAGATCCGGACCTCACGCGCTGGGTTCTGGCACGCGTCACGCTCGGAACCTGCGCATACCAGGTCGGGGTCCTGGAGGAATCGCTCCGGCTCACCGCCGAGTACGCCCGTGAACGTGTTCAGTTCGGTAAGCCGATCGGCAGTTTCCAGGCCGTCGCACAGCGGTTGGCCGACGGGTACATCGACGTCAAGGGCGCCCGGTTGACGCTCTGGAAGGCAGCGTGGAGCCTCTCTGCAGGCAACAACGGTGACGAAGATGTTGCGGTCGCGAAGTTCTGGGCAGCGGACGCAGGCCACCGCGTCGCGCACACGCTGGTGCACATTCACGGTGGCGTCGGGCTCGATCGCGATCATCCGGTGCACCGATACTTCCTCGTCGCCAAGCGAGCAGAGTTCGCCTACGGACATGCCACCGCTCAGCTGCGCCGTCTAGGTTCCGCTCTCGCCGACGTGCCTGCCTGAACCGGACTTATCGCCCGACCTGGTACACGCCAGGTCGGGCGACACCGAGAAGGCGTGCCCCGCAGTGATTTTCGGGCAGACCCTCTAACTGCCAGTCAGTCGAAAAGAGTAGGTGACGGCGGCTCGTCGACCGCTGCTGCCGAGGAGCCCGTGGGCTGCGACTCTTCCCCAGGAGAACCTTTGCGGACCACCGACAATGTGGTGGTCCGCACCGAGAGTCGATGGCCGCCGTGATGTTCCAAAAGTGCGAGACCCTGTCGAATCTCGAGCACTTTCCACGGGCCGGCGTGCCCGTTCGCCTGGACCAGGTCGCCTGCTGCGATCGCGGAAGCCACTACGAGTCTCCATTCGGTTCGTTCATTCGTGTGTGACCCAACCCTAGTCGGCTCGGAACCCGTTGCTCGCCTCGAGCGCCCCTACCCGGCCCCAACGGAACTCACCTGCCTCGACACACACTCTCCCGCAACATGACTCGGCAGGCTCACGCGTGATCGCGTGAGCCTGCCGAGTTGTCTAGCGAATTTTGTCGAGCCTGCCGAGCGCTTCTTCGAACCCGTCCACCAAATCGGCGATGACGTCCGCGACCGGACGAATCTCGTTCATCCTGCCGACGATCTGTCCCACCGGCATCGCCACCACCTCGGGATTGTCGGCGTTGTTGATTCGTTGATGCGCTTCACTGACCAAGATGTTCTGCAGCGGCATCGGTAGTGGATCCGGGGCCTCGGCGCCGTTCCACGCCTCGGTCCACTTGGTCTTGAGCAAACGCGCGGGTTTACCCGAGTAGATGCGAGTTCGAACCGTATCGCTCGATGTCGCCGTCAACAACGCTTCCTGCATCGCCGACGGTTTGCCCTCCACGCGTGCACCGAGGCGGTACTCGGCCGCGGTCAGCCACATCGATCCCATCCACACGCCTTGGGCGCCGAGCGCCAACGCAGCCGCTACTTGCCGTCCACTGCCGATTCCGCCTGCCGCGAGAACTGCACCCGAATCGCCCAACGCCTCGACGATCTCGGGTAGCAGCACCATCGAAGCGATCTCACCGGTATGACCCCCAGCTTCATACCCCTGAGCGATGACGATATCGACACCGTTTTCGATGTGTCGGCGCGCGTGCTCCGCCGTACCTGCCAGCGCTGCGACCGGCACGCCGAGCTCGTGTGCCTGCACGATCACATCGTTCGGCGGCGAGCCAAGCGCGTTGGCGATCAACTTGATCGGGTGCTTCAACGCGACGTCGACGTGCGAGCGGGCCACCGAGTGCAGCCACCCGAGCACCCCTTCGTTACGTGCCGCATCGTCGTCGAGCGGCGGCACACCGAGCTGGTCGAGCGTGCGATCGATGAACGCTCGATGCTCGGCCGGGATCAATTCGTTCAAGTCCACCGATGCGCCCTCGGTAGGAATCTTCGCCGGCATGACGATGTCGACACCGTACGGTTTGCCGTCGGTGTTCTCATCCATCCAGGTCAGCACCGCGTCGAGTTCTTCGGCGTCGTTGAACCGCACACAGCCGAGCACACCGAGTCCGCCGGCTCGGCTGATCGCCGCAGCGACATGTTCGGACGGAGTGAATCCGAAGATCGGAAATTCTATTCCGAATTTTTCCGACAGATCGGTATGCATGGTTGCTTAGTTCTCTGCGCTGGCGAGACGCGACGCGGAGGTCTCGTCAGCCGGGCGTTGCTCGGTCTGACTCAATGCCCACCGGTAGTCGGGCTTGCCGGCCGGCGAACGCTTGATCTCGTCGACGAACCACACCGCACGCGGAATCTTGTATCCCGCAATCTCTTTGCGAGCAGCGGTATCGAGGTCTGCGAGTGTGGGACGTTGTGTGCCTCGGGCCTGTACGACGGCAGCGACCCTGTGGCCGAGCCGCTCGTCCGGGACGCCGACGACGATGGCGTCGAACACCTCGGGGTGCGATTTGAGAGCACCTTCGACCTCCTCCGGGAACACTTTTTCGCCGCCGGTATTGATCGAGACCGAACCACGCCCGAGCATCGTGACGCTGCCATCGGCTTCGACCCTGGCGTAGTCGCCGGGAATCGAGTAGCGGACGCCGTTGATCTCCTTGAACGTCTCAGCCGTCTTGACCTCGTCCTTGTAGTACCCGACCGGGATGTGCCCACTCCGCGCCAGCAGTCCCTTGACTCCCGAGCCTGCCTCGACGGGACGGCCGTCTTCACCGAGCACGATGGTCGAGGCGTCGATCTTCACCCGCGGTCCACCGGTGTGTTCGGCGCCCTTGGCGACTACGGACAGTCCGCCGAAACCGGTCTCGGAAGATCCGATCGAGTCGGTGATCATCCGGTTGGGAAGCAGTTCGAGGAGCTTTTCCTTGATGCTGGGTGAGAACAATGCTGCGCTGCTGGCTATCAGGAAGAGCGAAGACAAGTCGTAGGGCTTGCCATCCGGGCCGCCCTCGATGAGTGCGTCGAGCATCGGGCGTGCCATCGCATCGCCGGTGATGAAAACGAGGTTGATCCCGTATTTGTCGACCAGCTGCCAGATGGCGTGACCCTCGAAATCAGGGTGCAGCACGGTCTTTCCACCCCCGAAGAGGCTCTGGAACGTGGCCCACTGTGCCCCGCCGTGGATCATCGGAGGAATCGGCATTCTCGTCATCGGCGGATTCTCGGCGCCCATTTTGGCGAGACCCCACTCGTCCTCGACGTACTCGCCGGTCATGAAGTTGATGCCACCGCCGAGCACACGCCAGATGTCCTCGTGCCTCCACATCACGCCTTTGGGGCTACCCGTGGTCCCACCGGTATAGAGCATGTAGATGTCGTCGTTGGTGCGTTCTTCGAAGTCGCGTTCGGGGGAAGAACTCTCGAGCGCGTCTTCGTAGGAGACCTGGCCCTCTGCGCCGTCGATCACCACGGTCGTCTTCAGCAGTGGACAGGTAGGTAGAACAGCGGCGACCTTGTCGGAGTAGCGGGCTTCATGAACGAGCGCGACCATGTCCGAATTCTCGAAGATGTACTGCAACTCGTTCTCGATGTAGCGGTAGTTCACATTGATCACCACTGCGCGAATCTTGAAGATAGCGACCATTGCCTCGATCGCCTCGATGCCGTTACGGCTGTACACCCCGACCTTGTCGCCCGGCTTGACGCCTTGCTTCTGCAGGTAGTGCGCTAGCCGGTTGGTTCTGTCTTCCATCTGCGCGTAGGTGATCTCTCGGTCTCCCGACAGCAAGGCAACACGGTCGGGAACAAGGTCGATTGCATGCTCGACGAGGTCTGCGATATTTAGGGCCACGCGTTAAAAGTAGAACGTGTTATCGTTTCTGGCAATAGCCAATCTGAGACCGAGATCACAAGAGTGAGGTAGCCACAGTGACGTCGAGTGCGCCGGAAATCGGAACGAAATCACCGCACGCACTCGTGGAGAAGCGTGGCCAAGTCCTCATCGTGACGATGAACCGACCCGAAGCGCGCAATGCACTGAGCGGCGAGATGATGGCCATAATGCGCGACGCCTGGGATCGTGTCGATGCCGACCCAGATATCCGGGTCGCCATCCTGACCGGCGCCGGCGGCGCGTTCTGCGCGGGCGCCGACCTCAAAGCGATGACCAGCACTCACCCAGGTGACAGTTTCAGTGGAGGCGGATGGGACCTGTCGAAGATCGAGGCCCTACTCAAAGGCCGCAGGCTGACCAAGCCGCTCATCGCAGCCGTCGAGGGCCCCGCCATTGCAGGCGGTACCGAAATTCTTCAGGGCACCGATATTCGCGTCGCAGGTGAAAGCGCCAAGTTCGGTGTCTCCGAAGCAAAGTGGGGACTCTTTCCACTCGGCGGGTCCGCGGTGCGGCTCGTCCGGCAGATCCCGTACACGATTGCGGCCGACATCCTGTTGACCGGCAGGCATATTCGCGCTGCCGAAGCCAAGGAGATCGGGCTGATCGGTCACGTGGTCCCCGACGGTCAGGCGCTGGAGAAGGCACTCGAACTCGCCGAACTCATCGCCGCGAACGGCCCGCTCGCCGTACAGGCGATACTCAAAACCATCCGAGACACCGAGGGACTGCACGAGGAAGAGGCGTTCAAGATCGACGCCGAACTCGGCGTAGCGGTATTCAAGAGCCACGACGCCAAGGAAGGGCCGCGGGCATTCGTCGAGAAGCGGGCCCCGGTGTTCGAAGGTCGGTAGCGCGTCAGCGCTGGACCGCCTCCATCGGCGTTCCATTGTCGACCAGTGCCGACAGCGTCGCAGCTTCCATGCCCGGCGAACCACACACCAGAACCTGATGACGGTCGAAGGGCTCCTGGACAGCGATGACGTCGGCGAGGCTGCCTTCCCAACAGTGCTTCGCCCCGAACTTCGCGTCAGGGTCCGCGAGCTGTGCATTGATTGCCTCGTGCCACCTGTCCGGAGCCCATGGGTCCGCCAATTGATCCACCACCGGCACGACTTTCAGCCAGGGCAGTTCGGACGCAAGGATCCACAACAGATCCGCGGCATACAGATCGCTGGGCGATCGACCACCGAAGTACAACGTCACTCGAGGTGGCGACGGCCGACGCGTCAAGTCGAGGATGAGCGAACGCATCGGTGCCAGCCCGGTTCCTCCGGCGATCATGACGACATCTCGACCGGAGTCGTCGATGTGAAAGTTGCCGCCCGGATTGCGGAGTTGCCATACGTCACCCGGGCGGGTCTCGTTGACGATCGACCCACTGACCCAGCCTGCCGGCACCGCTCGAACATGAAATTCGAGCTTGCCGTCCAGCGACGGCGGAAGCGCCGAGGAATACCGTCGAGACAGTGTTGCGTTCTGCGGCACCACGACCTCGATCGACTGTCCGGCTCGAAACGGAACGGCGTCCCCGACGAGGCGGACGACGGCCAAGTCGTTGCGTAGTCGGTTGTACTGGACCACTTTTGCGTTCCAAGTCTGCATGCCGTCAAGGATAAGCGGTCTCACCGCATGTTCGCGATCAGCCGATAGCTTCCGGACCTCGACATGGATGCTCAGCGTTGGTGTCGCGGTTTCCAGACGACCAATGCGCTGCGTTGTACGGGAACGAGATCGCGTCGGTAGCTCGCGTGCACGTTCGCCAATTCCTGTGCGATTTCGGTGACACGTGCTTGCAGAGCCTCGACCTGATTGGTCAGCTCGATGATCCGCTTGATGCCTGCCAGGTTCACGCCCTCGTTCTGCGAGAGCCGCTGCACTTCGCGTAGCAATGCCACATCGCGCGGGGAGTAACGCCGCCCCCCACCGGTAGTGCGGTGCGGCGTCACCAACCCCAAACGGTCGTATGTACGCAGGGTCTGCGCGTGCATGCCCGCAAGTTGGGCCGCGACCGAGATGACGAACACCTGGGCGTCGGGGTCAGCGTGGCCGGGGCCACCCGATCCTGGAGTGGAGCCTGCGGAATGACCCAATCCTGGAGTGGAGCCTGCGGAATGACCCAATCCTGGAGTGGAGCCTGCGGAATGACCCGATCCTGGAGTGTTCGGCGGCAGTGTCACGATGCACCTGCCCACCCGGCCCGAGGGTCGAATCCGCTGGCCTTCTCGGCTTCCAGATAAGCGTGCAGTGCCTCGATGGCGGGATCGTCGAGTTTCTGCGGCACTGCGACCTTGACGGTGACCATCAGGTCACCTGCGGTCCCGGTCTTCTTGGGAACTCCTCGTCCGCGAACACGCAGTACACGTCCGTCGACCGTGCCCGGTGGGACCTTGACGCCGACTCGGCCGTCGAGGGTCGGGATCGACAACGTGGCCCCGAGGACCAGCTCGCCGTAACTGACCGGCACCGTCACGGTGAGATCGTCGCCGCTGCGGCCGAAGACCTTGTCGGGCCGTACCCGAACGGTCACATACAGATCGCCGGACGGCGCCCCACGAAGTCCTGCTTCGCCCTGGCCCGCCAATCTGATCTTCTGGCCGTCGGACACTCCGGGAGGGACACGCACGGTGATGGTGCGAGTGCGGTTCTGCACTCCCGTACCGCGGCAGTCCTGACACGGATCGTCGATGATCGAACCGGTTCCGCGGCAGTCGTCGCAAGGCTCACTGAACCCGAACGCGCCCTGGTTGCGGTTGACCACGCCTGCGCCATTGCACCTTGGGCACACGCGGGGGCTGGTTCCTGGCTTCGCACCGCTGCCGTGACACGTGGTGCACGAGGACGGGCTGGTCAGTCGCAGTGGAACGGTGACACCTTGCGTGGCTTCACGGAAACCGAGAGTGGTCTCGGTCTCGACGTCGCTGCCCCGTCGTGGACGGTTTCCCGCGGGGCGCTGCTGCGTGCCACCGCGGTTGAACAGTCCACCGAAGATGTCGCCGATTCCGCCGTCGCCGCCTCCGGCCTGACCGAAGATGTCGCCGACGTCGAACGTCTGACCGCCGCCGCCTCCACCGAATCCGCCCGAACCGGGGCTGAATCCGCCTCCGCCCTGGCCGAATCCACCGGAAGCGAAGAGTCGACGTGCTTCGTCGTACTCCTTACGTTTCGCCGGATCGATGAGAACCGACTTGGCCTCGCTGACTGCCTTGAAGCGGCGCTCGGCCTCAGCGTTTCCAGGATTGGCGTCAGGATGGTTGTCCTTGGCCAGCTTCCGGTACGCCTTGTTTATCTCGTCTGTGGACGCGTTGGAGGAAACGCCCAGTTCCTTGTAGAAGTCCTTCTCGATCCACTCCCGCTGGCTCACCGGGCGTTTCCTCCTCTCGCGCTATTTTTGTTTACTGCCCCTCGGGAGCATCGGCTCCCGAATCTTGTGACGCATCATCGACCACACCGACCATCGCGGTCCGTAGGACACGATCTCCGAGCTTGTAACCCGGACGCATCAGCGTCCCGATCACTGGTTCGTGTCCGTCACCCTCATGGGAGACGGCTTCGTGAACCGACGGATCGAACGTGTCACCGATGGCGCCGAACGCGGCTAGTCCGATGCTGTCGAACACACCGGCGAGCTTGTTCGAGAGCGCCTTCAGCGGACCCGTCTCCAGGTCTCCGTGCTGTCGAGCTCGCTCCAGATCATCGAGGATCGGGAGAAACTGGGAGACAACGGACGCTTTCGCGTTCTCTGCTCCCGATTGCTTCTCGCGGTCGGTACGCCGACGGTAGTTGGCATACTCTGCCGACACCCGCTGCAGATCGGCGGTGAGTTCCGCGATCTGTGTATCGCGCACGTCTTCCACCACCTCTGCCTCGATATCCCCTTCGTCCACCGAGTCGGGTTGGGACGCAGCCCCGGTGCCCACGAGGGGTTCCGGAACTGCGTCACCTTCCCGAACTTCACCGGTCTCGGGATCGATCTTTCGCTTGTCCACGAAAGTGACCGGTTCCTGCTCGGTGTTACCCGAACTCACTTCTTCTCCGTGTCGACGGGCTCGTCCACGACCTCGGCGTCGACGACACCGTCGTCAGCAGCCTGAGCCCCGCCCTCTGCGCCGCCCTGCTCGTTGGCCTGAGCCTCGTAGATGGCGGTGCCGAGTGCCTGAGACTCGGTGGACAGCTTCTCCACAGCGGACTTGACCGCCGAGATGTCGCTACCGGCGAGAGCCGACTTGGCCTCTTCGATTGCCGTTTCGACGCGGCCCTTGAGTTCGGCGTCGACCTTGTCCTCGTTGTCCTTGACGAACTTCTCCGTCTGGTGGACGAGGGACTCGGCCTGGTTGCGGACCTCGGCCTCTTCGCGACGAGCCTTGTCCTCGTCTGCGTGAGCTTCCGCGTCGGCGACCATGCGCTCGATCTCTTCCTTGGACAAGCCGGAGCCGTCCTGGATCTTGATCGTGTTTTCCTTGCCGGTGCCCTTGTCCTTGGCCGTGACGTGCACGATGCCGTTGGCGTCGATGTCGAACGTGACCTCGATCTGGGGCACTCCGCGAGGAGCAGGTGGCAGTTCCGTCAGCTCGAAGGAGCCGAGGAGCTTGTTGTGCGAAGCGATCTCGCGCTCACCCTGGAAGACCTGGATCTGCACCGAAGGCTGATTGTCGTCAGCGGTGGTGAAGGTCTCGGACCTCTTGGTCGGGATGGTGGTGTTGCGCTCGATGAGCTTGGTCATCACGCCACCCTTGGTCTCGATGCCGAGGGACAGCGGTGTGACGTCGAGGAGTAGAACGTCCTTGACCTCACCCTTGAGCACGCCTGCCTGCAATGCAGCACCGACGGCCACGACCTCGTCCGGGTTGACGCCCTTGTTGGGCTCGCGTCCACCGGAGAGTTCCTTGACCAGCTCGGATACCGCAGGCATACGCGTCGAACCACCGACGAGTACGACGTGGTCGATGTCCTTGACGGCGATGCCGGAGTCCTTGACCACTGCCTGGAACGGCGCACGAGTGCGGTCGAGCAGGTCGGAGGTGATCTTCTGGAACTCCGAGCGGCTGAGCTGCTCGTCGAGGAACAACGGGTTCTTGTCGGCGTCGACCGTGATGTACGGAAGGTTGATCGACGTGCTCTGCCCGGAGGACAGCTCGATCTTCGCCTTCTCGGCAGCTTCACGAAGACGCTGCAGAGCCATCTTGTCCTTGGTCAGATCGATGCCGTTCTGAGCCTTGAACTTGTCGACGAGCCAGGTGACGATCCGCTCGTCCCAGTCGTCGCCACCGAGGTGGTTGTCGCCCGAGGTTGCACGGACCTCGACGACACCGTCGCCGATTTCCAGCAGGGAGACGTCGAACGTGCCGCCGCCGAGGTCGAACACCAGAATGGTCTGCTCGCTGTCGCCCTTGTCCAGGCCGTAGGCGAGTGCAGCCGCGGTGGGCTCGTTGACGATGCGCAGGACGTTGAGACCGGCGATCTGACCGGCTTCCTTGGTTGCCTGACGCTGCGCGTCCTCGAAGTAGGCGGGCACGGTGATGACCGCGTCGGTGATTTCCTCGCCCAGGTAAGCCTCGGCGTCGCGCTTCAGCTTCTGCAGCGTGCGCGCACTGATCTCCTGTGGCGTGTACTTCTTACCGTCGATCTCCACGTTCCAGTCCGTGCCGACGTGACGCTTCACGGATCGAATCGTGCGGTCGACGTTGGTAACCGCCTGGTTCTTCGCGGGCTGGCCGACGAGCACTTCACCGTTTTTGGCGAAGGCGACGACCGACGGTGTGGTGCGTGATCCCTCGGCGTTGGCGACCACAACCGGCTCGCCGCCCTCTAGGACGGACACAACCGAGTTGGTGGTCCCGAGGTCGATACCGACCGCACGAGCCATAATATTTCCTCCTGTTATTGCTGTGGAAAATGCCTAGCTGAGTGAACTGCACTCAAGTCTGCAAGACAACATTTGATTCGTCAAGCTGGAGTTGAGCCTCATCCACTCAAGGCTGTCGAAAGGGTCAACGGAGGATTCGCGGAATTTGTTCCCGAGGCCGTCCTACACACACGAATGCGCCGTGACGGCAGTGCCGTCACGGCGCAGGATCGAGGTGAAACCTTCCGCTACTACTCCTCGGTGTCGGCAGGCTCCGGTGCGCAATCGACAGTGAGCAGGCCGACAGCGACGTTGTTCGTGTAGTTGGCATCGAGTTGCGGCGAGAACACCGCCACGCCGCCCGGGCGCGAGACCCACTCGGTAGCCCCACTCGGCACGATTACCTTTTCTGTCTTACCCGGTTCGATCTTCTCGACAGTGGCGGCGCCGTTGACATCGGGCAGCACCGCATAGTTGACGGACACCGCGGACGCGGCACCCTTGCCGACGTTCGCGACCGAGATTTCCAGCGCGCCGACCTTCTCACCCTCCGGCTTCTTGTCGTCTTTCGCCACGCAGGCCGTTCCAATCGTGACGACGAGATCGGGTGAATCGGCGACCGAGGAACCGAACGGACTTGCAGGTGCTGCGGGCTCTGCGGAGGCGAGGGGCGCCAGGACGACCGCACCCATGGCGGCGGCAATAGCGGCTGTCGAGGCCAGGGCGGTGGCGCGGGCGATGTGACGCATGAGAGTCTCCTGTGACAGGTGAGTGTGTTGGTGCAGATGGTGTTCTTGTTGCCAAATTGACTATTACCTATGCGAACCAGACATTCCATACCAGGCGGTCTCGATTGAGTGACGCTTTGCTTACCGGTCGATCACGTTGCCTCGGAACAACATCGATGTAATTCCCGAGCCGAGCACAGTGCACCGGGTTTCGCCTGCGCCCCGACCGGGGATGCTCGGGTCTGCGGACCGTCCGTTCCCTACGTAGGGTTTGAGGAAAAGCGAGGCTACGGAGGCACATGGATCCCGAAGTGCAGCACGAACCAAGCGAGATCACCTACGACGAGAAGTTCTATCCGGCCAGACCCCGACCGCTTCGCCCCTCCGTCCGTCGGGCCAACCGGCTCGGCAACTCCTTGAAGGACAGCGATCCATCCGCCGCCAATAGTGAATACGTCGAATGGCTCACCGAGCAGTCGATGCTCAGGGACGCCAAACTCATCGCAGAACAGCTCTCCGGCAAGGGCAGCATGTGGCAAAACCCCTATGCCGACCCCAACCCCCGGGGAGCCGTCGAGCGCGCGCCCGTCTGGTTCACCGCCTACCCGATCTCGGTGATCAACGCTCCGCAGACCAGCTTTCTGCACACCCTCGGCAACGAAGAGCTCTGGCAGGCCTTCTCCGACATCGGCATCACCGCCGTCCACACCGGACCGGTCAAGGTCGCCGGCGGCATCCACGGTTGGAAGCCGACGCCTTCGGTAGACGGCCATTTCGATCGCATCGGGATGCAGATCGATCCCGCGTTCGGCTCGGAGGAAGAGTTTCGACGCCTGTGCGTCGTCGCCGCCGCATACGACGGCATCGTCATCGACGACATCGTCCCAGGACACACCGGCAAGGGGGCGGATTTCCGCCTCGCCGAAATGGCAGTAGCCGACTACCCCGGGATCTACCACATGGTGGAAATCGAGCCGGAGGACTGGCATCTACTACCGCGTGTCCGCGCCGGTGCCGACTCGCAGAACATCGACGCCGAGGCCGAAGCCAATCTCGCGCGCGCCGGCTACATCATCGGTCAGCTTCAACGGGTCATCTTCTACGAGCTCGGAGTGAAGGAAACCAACTGGAGCGCAACGGCTCCCGTCGTCGGCATCGACGGCGTCGAACGTCGTTGGGTGTACCTGCACTACTTCAAGGCCGGGCAGCCGTCGATCAACTGGCTCGACCCGTCGTTCGCCGGAATGCGCCTGGTGATCGGCGACGCATGCCACTCCATCGCCGACCTCGGTGCCGGTGCACTGCGCTTGGACGCCAATGGCTTCCTCGGTGTCGAGCGCCGCGCGGAAGGCCCCGGCTGGTCCGAGGGTCACCCCCTGTCGGAGGCCGCGAATCATCTGATCGCCAGTGTGGTGCGCAAGATGGGCGGATTCACCTTCCAGGAGTTGAATCTGACGATCGACGACATCAAGGCCATGAGCGAAAACGGTGCCGACCTGTCGTACGACTTCATCAACCGGCCCGCCTACCATCACGCGCTCGTCATGGGGAATACCGAATTCCTCAGGCTCACCATGACGCTGAGCCGCGACCATGGCGTCGACCCGGCCTCGCTGGTGCACGCACTGCAGAACCACGATGAACTGACCTTCGAGCTCATCCACTTCGCAACGCTGCACGCAGAGGACGAGTTCAGCTACTGCGGCGACGTCGTGAAGGGTTCGGATCTCGGCGATCTGATTCGGTCCGATCTCACCGATCGACTCACCGGACGTTGGGCACCGTACAACCGAACCTTCACCACCAACGGAATCGCCTGCACCACAGCCAGTGTCATCACCGCTTCACTCGGAATCCGCGATCTCGATCGGATGGACGAGTCCGATATCGACACCGTCAGAACCGTTCATCTGATGCTCGCGATGTTCAACGCCCTGCAGCCTGGCGTGTTCGCGTTGTCTGGCTGGGATCTACTCGGTGTGCTTCCTATCGACGCCGAGGACGTCGCCGAGTTGATTCGCGAAGGCGACACCCGCTGGATCAACCGTGGCGCGCACGACCTGATGGACAGCTTCCCCGACGCGGTCCGCTCGGAATCGGGCATACCCCGTGGCCGCAGCCTCTATGGCGCTTTGCCTGCACAGCTGAAGGATCCCGACTCGTTCGCCAGCCAGCTCGGTCGAATCATCGAGATTCGCAACAGGTTCGGCATCGCGACCGCGCAGCAACTCGATGTACCGACCGTCTCGCACAAGGGACTGTTGGTGATGGTGCACGAACTGGGTCAGGGCACCATTCAGGCAACGGTCATCAACTTCTCTTCGGACGAGGTAGCGGCAACCATCCAGTCCAAGTTCCTGACTCCCGGCGCGGGCGTCTTCGACATGTTCGACGACTCGGAGCTCGGCGTAGTCGACGAGCTCAACAGCTTCCCGATGACCCTTGCCCCGTACCAGGGGGTGCCGGTCATCCTGCGCTGACGCACAAATCAATGCGTTACGGCGACAACGCCTTCCGCGCTTCGTGCTGCGACGGCGCAGGCGCGCGAGGTGAACTGATCTAGCAGTGGATGCTCGGAGAGTCTGCGCCACTTCGAGATCGCGTCGAGCGCCCTATCGCGGCGCTCGGCCGGTCCGGAGTCCGGGTCCAACCCGAGCCGGACGGCAGTGTCGATGCCGTATCCACCGATGATCCGCTGCAATTCCGCGACGTCGCCGTCGGGCAGTTTCGGGACGGTGGATCGTAGCCGTCCAAGCAGTCGTAGTTCTTGAAACCCATGCACGTCGGCCAGCATTCGGCCCGCTTCGGCTCGAAAGACTGCGGACTGCGCAATGGGCCGAGATTCGAGAATTCGCTGCAGCGCAACGAGCGCCGAATGTAGTTTCAGCTGGTCCGCGCGTTGACCGAACTGTACGTCGATCACCGAACGTAGTTCGCTCAACCCGCTCCGTTCGGTCAATTCCGCTGCCAAGGTCGGCGAATCACGGATGCCGAGTTTGATCAGAGTGATCGCCATCCTGATCCCGAACAGGCCGAAGCGATCGACGATCGATGCCCGCAGATCCTCATCGACGGGAAGCATCCCGGGTCGGGAGAACCTGTCGGCCGAGAGCATCGCCAATGCCAGATCTTCCTCGGGTACTCCTGCCAGGGTTTCGAAGGCCGCGAACTCCGACTGCCGCAATGTTCCAGCGGCCAGAGCGAGCAACCCCGCAACCGGCACGACGGCCTGACACAGTCCTGTCGCTTCCAACTCGGCAGCGAACCGGGCCGCGACCTCGTGTGCGGACATCATCGCGTCCATCCGGCCTGCCCCGACCTCGTCGGCACGCGAGAGAACCCCGATCACACCGAGCGGTCCCGACTCACCGCCGACATGAGCGCCGATCTGATTCAGAAAGCTCACGTCGGTAGCGTTGAGCGTCCGCAACAGATATACGACGGCATCGGCCCCGGAAGAAGAGTTCTCCGGCGTCAGCATCGACAGTGTGCGAGCCGACACGTCTCGGGAGAGCGAGGAAGTTCCGGGCGTATCGATGATGGTGCTGTGTGTCAGGGTGCGCGCGGGCCACTCGACTTCGAGACGGTCGACATCCGACGCCGTCAGGTCGCCGAGGTCGAACGTCAAGCGTCCGTCGCGGCGCTGCACTGGCACGTGTGTGGACTTGTCTCCGTCGTACCAGGCTGTGACGTTCGGACTGGCTCCGTTGCGATACCAGGTGACCACCTTGGTGCATTCGGTGGCATCCGTCGGCGCTATGTCCTGTCCGACAAGAGAATTGAGCAGTGTCGACTTGCCGGCCTTGAGCGATCCGGCGAGCGCGACGCGCAGCGGCTGACCCAGCCGATCCAGTACCTCGGTCAGTGAGGCAGCGGCGTAGGTGTCGATCGAATATGCAGCGCGTGCGGCGGAGATGAGCTCACGGGCATCGGCGAGCGGAGTCACTGTGCCCGGCCGCTCGGCACGAGAGCGGAGGCATGCTCGTTGAGCTCCGCAACGACCTTCATCTGCCGGTCCAAATGCGCAGTTCGCGTCGATCTTTCGGCTGTTTCGACGGTTGCTGCTTCCTGCGCTGCGCGCAGTGAATCGTTGAGCGATCGCAACGTCTGCTCGGCAATGGAAGTGAAGTGATCGCGCAGCACCCGCTGAATCAGGCGGAGTCGATCCTTCGATTCCTTGCCGACCTGAAAGCTGACATCATCGGTGAAGCGGCGAATCGCGATCTTGGCTTCCGAACGACGAGCCCGCACCTGATTTTCCTTGTCTTCCTTGTACGCCTTGGTGCCCAGCAGCACGCCGGCACCGATGGAAATCGGATTGAGCAGACTGAGGCCGACGAAGGTGGTGATAAGCCCGAACATCAGTACCCCTCCATACGATCCACGCATTCCGACGAGGACTTTCTGGGTGATCCCGGTCTTCCCCGTCTCCAGATCGGCAAGCGAGGCAACGGGTTCGAGGATGTCGTCGAGATCGCCCAGATCGAGATCGGGCAGTGCGACGGCACCGGCGGCGGCAAAGTGTTCTGCGACGAGCTCGGACAACCAGAGCGCACGCTCATGCGCCCATACGAAGTTGTCACCCACCGACGCCGCGATCTGCTCTTCGAGCCAGTCGCCGAGTTCGAGCCACTCCGAACTCGGGTCCCCGGCGTCCACGGTCCCCTCCGCCTCGCGTGTCACTCGACGCAGCCGATCACGCAGGTCGTGGTCGATGTCGGCAGCGAGGTCGGCGATACCGTCGGAGAGGGTGTGCTGCCATTGCGAGGTCTTCTTGTGCAGTTCCTCCGCTGCGGCTTTCGCCCGTTGCAGTCCGGCAACAGCCGCCTCGGCTCGTTGCGGATCACGCAGTGCCGCAAGCTCACTCCCCATTGCCAGCGTGAGATGCTCGGTGACCGACCTGATGTCGAGCGAGACGGCAGCTCGCGTCGTGGCATCGGCGCGCGAGAGGACGTTCTCGCGGAGGAACGTATACAGCTCGGGAAATCCCGACTCACTGTTCAACTCCTCGTCACTGAGCCGCAGCGCGTGCGATCGCAGCATCGAAGACAGCGGAACGATCGGCACATCGAGGCCTTCACGCGCCAGGTGAGCGAGGTTGGCATCGACGATCTGCCGCCAGTGCGGGTAGAGGTCGGTTTTGGTGACCAGCAATGCCACCGATGGACACAGGCCCAAAACCTGTCGGAGAAAAGACACTTCGGGCTCGGTGAGCTCCCGACTGGCATCGGAGACGACCAGCACCGCGTCGGCGGACGGAATCAACCCGAGTGTGCCTGCGGCATGCGGGTTTCCATGGCCACCCACGCCGGGAGTATCTACGAACACGAGCCCGTCGGCCAGTAGCGGACTCGGTACGTTGACCTCGAGCCGAAGGACCTCACGGGATTGCGTCCGAGTATCCGCAGGGGTGATGGTCTGTAGATCTTCGAGCGGTACTTCGACCCGAACGGCGTCGTTGCCTGGATCGGCAAGCACCAGTTCTGCATACGGACGTTCGGAGTTCTGCACGACGGTGGGGATGGCGGTCGATTCGTCGTCACCGACCGAACACACGTTGAGGTTCAGCAACGAGTTGACGAATTGGCTTTTTCCCTGCTTCAGGGGGCCGACGACGACGATCCGCCTTCTGGGATCGAGCACTCGCTCCTTCGCGAGCTCCATCCTCGACACGAGATCGGACCGACCGACGCTCTGCGCTACTGCCGCAGTGCGATCGAGCAAATCGGCCAGCTGCTTCGCTTGCCCGTCCATAGCCTTCTTTCCGATACACGTTCCTTCTCGAGCGTTCGGTTGAACTCTAACGACAGAGTGGCCCCGGGCGAACCGAACCGCCCGAGGCCACCGACAGTCGCCTGGCTACGGATCGAGAAGATCGGTGTGGTGATCGCCGGTCGACAGGTCGGCGACAGACTGTGCCGAGCTGTCGATATCCCCGTGCAACCCGGCGTCCGAGTGCAGACCCGCATCGGACTGAGCTTGTCCGAAGATGCTCGAATCCACTGCGGACCAGGCACTCGAATCGAAGGCCGAGGTCGAATCGAACGATCCGGATGCGCCACTCGTGATGCCCCCGGTGACTGCACCGACAGCATCGGCGCCACCAGCAGCGGCGCCGGATAGTTGCGCGGACATATCTGCAGCCGACCCGAGCCCGGCACCGACGGCGCCGGCCACCTCTCCGCTCGCATCGGCGGCCGCTTCTGCTCCTGCGGAGGTACCAGCGGAAACGCCCGCGTCGATCGCTCCGGCAACGCCACCGCCGATGTCTGCCCCACCCGCCTCTGCACCCGCTGCTGCACCGTCGAGCGCTCCGGTGAACGATCCTCCCAGATCGCCGCCGACGCTACCGAGACCTCCGGCGAGGCCGCCGCCCAGCCCTGCCAGCCCGGACAGTCCGCCGGAGACCCCTGCACCTGCTTCGCCGACGGCACCGATGCCGCTGTCGATTCCGCCGGCAACGACTACGCCTGCAAGACCACTGAGGTCGAGATCACCGGATCCAGCGACGCCCCCCGCGGCGCCGAGAGCCGATCCGAGTGCGCCGTCGAGAGTTGCTCCGAGTTCGGTACTGGCACCGAGGACTGCGCCCAGGTCGAGTGCACCGCTTGTGCCGAGAACACCGTCGAAAGCTGCGCCGAGACCTGCTCCGGCTTCGCCACCTACACCGAATGCGCCACCGAGGACACCTTCGAGCGTGGTCGATACTCCTGCCTGTCCGGAAGCGTCGATTGCGGTGTTCAATGCAGTGGTCAGGCTGCCGACGACACTGCTGTCCAGATCGAGGGCGGTGCCGAGGGCACCGCCGACGAGGGCGCCGATATCGGCGTCCGCAATTCCGGTGAGGTCGAGGTCGGCCAACACCCCGGCGTCCAGGACGGCACCGAGCGCTGCGCCCAGCGAACCACCGAGATCACCGTCGACGCCGAGAACGCTCTCCAAGGCTCCACCGAGTTCGCCGCCGATTCCGCCACCTGCGCTGAATGCGGCGTCGAGGGCTGAGCCCAGGCCGACTGCGATCTCGGTTCCGAGTCCGAGTCCGGCACTCAGGGCTGCGCCGAGGTCCCCGGTGAGGTCGAGCACGCCTCCACCGATCACGGCACCGAACACGTCGCCGAGCGCAGCGCCGAGATCGGCTCCGATGGTTCCGCCGACGCCGAAAGCAGCGCCGAGTGCGGCGCTGAGGGCTCCGTCTACACCGGCAAGGGCCTCGAGATCGATGCTGCCTGCCGCCCCGAGTGCAGCGTCGAGCGCTGCACCGAATGCTCCGGTGATGTCGCCGCCGAGCTCGATGCCGCCACCGATCAGTCCGCTCAGGGCGCCACCGAGATCCGCCGCGCCACCGAGATCGATCGATCCGCCTGCGCCGATAGCGGCTTCGAGTGCGAAACCGAATGCTGCGCCGAGGTCGGCTCCGATATGGCCGCCCGCTGCGAGGGCTGCACTGAGCGCAGCACCGATTTGAACTGCGATGTCACCGGCCGAATCGACGTCGCCGCCCGCGCCACCACCTACTCCACCACCGATACCACCGATGCCGCCACCGATGAGTCCGCCACCTGCAAGGCCTCCGCCAGCGACGGCGCCGGCTGTCAGTCCAAGGCCCGCTGATAGTCCACCGCCGATCGCGCTGCCACCGGCCAGGCCGCCTTCGATCGAGCCCGCGGAGCCCGCACCGAGGATGGCCGACAGCTGCGAACTCGCTCCGGCGAAAAGGCCGGACTCGGCTACCAGCGGGGCAACCGCGACGATGTCGGCGTGGCAAACCTCGCCCAACCCTGCTGCGGCCAGCGCGATATCCGGATTGGCGCAGTATGCGGCAGCTGCCTTGTCGTCGCGAAGCAGGCTGAGGATGAAATCGAGTACAGCGTTCGTGGCCATGTGAAGTGGCTCCATTCTTTTGCTCGGTCGTTCGTGGTTGATCACAAAGCTATGTGCCGTCAGCGCTCGGCAGAACGGGTCTGATCCCCCTAGCCGGACAAGCCGGCCTAGGGGTGAGTCGTTAGGGGATTCGTTGCCGTTAGGGGATTTCCCCTTCGATCCCTCTTCACCTGCTGTGAGACGTAACGAAAGGCGCGATGCTGCCGACACAGAGTCGATAGGACGTGCGGATCGAACAAGAAGCCGGAGATGAAGATGAGCGCAGGGCTCGGCATACGGATTGGAACAGCTGCCTCGGTAGCTGCCCTCGATACTTCCGAGGACCCCCACGCGCCCCGCGACTTCGCCACTGATGAGGCAATGCTCACCGTCACTCGCCGGTCCGCTCTTGATCTTCGCCCTGGTGCCGCCCCCAGTCTCGCCGGGCGCCAGGATCGCCAGAACAGCTATCTGATCAGCGGATTCGCCGACCGTGTCGGAGACCCCGTTCCCGTCATCGACGAGGACGGGCGCTCGCATCAGGCCGAGGATCTGTTCGCCACTGCCACGCGGGCTCTCGTCGCCGAAGCTTGTGCGGGCACACCCTGCGATCCGACCGTCGTGGTCACGTATCCCGACCGGTGGTCGACCTACACGACCGACGTGCTCCGCGGCGCTTTGGAACGTGCGGGCGTCCCCGATGCGACGCTCGTCTCCGACTCTGCGGCGACCATGCGCTGGCTCGAGGGTTCACGCGGCGCCGCGAGCGACGGCCTCGTCGTCATCTACGACCTCGGTGCCTACTCCCTCGACATCACCCTGATGCGCACCGGTGCCGAGGCCGGAACCATCGGAGCCGGAGCCAACTCCACCGACTTCGGTGGTGCACAGTTCGACCACCTGATCACCGAGCATGTCCTCGACACCGCAGCCAGTAGCGCTTCGTTCGAATTCGACCCGTTCGATCCCGACACCGTCGGTGCGCTCGTCGAACTTCGCGCACGCTGCTGTGAAGCCAAGGAAGAGCTCTCCTCGGAGACGGCGACGACGCTGACCGTCGACCTTCCTTCTGTGCACACCGAAACCCGGCTCGTTCGTGGCGAACTGGAAGATTTGATCCGCCGCCCGGTCCTCGATTCCATCGAGCTGATCAGCGACGTGCTGCACACTTCCGGCCTCGACGTTTCCGACGTCACTCAGGTCCTTCTCATCGGGGGCAGCTCCAGTATTCCCCTTGTCGCCGAACTTGTTTCCTCCAATATGCGTGTTCCTGTCGTCACCGGGCTGCATCCCGACCGTATCCCCGCCATCGGCGCGGCGTTGATCGCCAACGAGATCGCCCGCGCGGCTGTCCCCGACGCTCCTGTGGCCACCGCTGCGGCCGTCACCCGGCCTGCGCCGCGCCCGGCGTTCGCATCGCCGGCAGTCGCGTCCGCGGCCGAGCCGACCGGGACATCGGGCCGCAAAAAGCTCGGTGTCGTCTTCGCCTCCGTTGCTGCACTCGTTGTCATCGCTGGCGGCGGATTGTCGGTGGGAACCGCATTGACCACCAAGGATGCGCCGGCAGCTTCGGTCTCGGAGAGCAGCACCGGAGCCGGCCCGTCGGCGGCAACTGCTGCCACTGTTGCCGAATTGGGCACTACTCCTACGAACGGACTACCCGCTCCCACCGTCGCTGCGGATGGCACGCTGATCCCGGCGCCGGGAACGGCTATCGCCGCCGACGGTTCGGTCGTCTCCGCACCGGGGTCCGCTCCAGGTGTTCCAGCCCCGGCAGGCGCAGTTCCCGGCGCCCCCGCACCAGCACCCGGTGCCCCCGCACCAGCACCCGGTGCCCCCGCACCAGCGCCGGGCGTCCCTGCACCGAACCTGCCACCACCGGGCAACGCCCCGCCTGCCTACACACCCCCGGCGTACACACCCCCCACCTACACCGGCCCAGGGCTGTCCGACGCCGGAGGTGCCGCCGGAAACGTCATACAAGGCGTGGGCCAGGGTGTCGGGGGCATCGTTCAAGGCACCGGCAATGCCGTCGGAGACATCGTCGGAAGCGTTCCGTTGCTCGGCAACAAGTAGCAGCATTCGTGCTGACCAAGTCCGACATCGCAGCCCGGGCAACCAAAGCTGGGCGACCGATCTCCCGCGCACTGGCCGGGACCATTCTGACTGCCACCGGTGGATGTGAGAATGCCGTCGACGTCGCACTGGAGGCAAGCAGGCGCGTCGACGCCGACGACCCGGTCAGCAAGGTCGTCGTCGACGCTGTCCACGCCCATCGAGTGGCATACCTCGTGGCATTGACCCGCGCCGAGCAGAGTGTGGTCGTGCTTGCTCACTTCGGTGCCGAATCCGACACCGAGGTGCTGACCGAACTCACCGAGGGAGCAGTCGATCCGGCGGCGGTCCGCGAGAGTGCCGTCGCAGCAGGCGTGTTGGCACCGGACCCTCCCCCGCTGACCGGCGTCGGCGAGGCTTTGATTGCCGCCCTCGGCGCACCTCGACTCTCCGACATTCTTACCACCCTGCTCGAATATCGCAGCAAGACAGACACTCTCGACGCCGATATGGCAGTGGCCATCGCAGGTGCAGGCGTTCGACATCCGCAGTTGGCGGTCTTCCTCACCCTCGAAGGTGATGGCGCAGAGCCCGAATCCGCCGCGACGCTGTATTCGTTTGCCGTCGATGCGGGCGCCGAACCTCTGACCTTGGCTGGACGAAGGGCCGAGGTAGCAGCTGTGGTCGGCGATCTCGATGCGGCCGAGCAGTTCGGTGATCACATCCTCGAACACGGCGACTCGGTTTCCTCGGGTGAATTACGCACAGCCATAAGAACATCGGCAACGGTTGCCGCCGAGCGAGGCATGACCGAGCGGGGACGTCAACTCTACGAGTGGCTCGGCTCCGACCGCGCCGGAACTGATGCTGCACTGGCCGCCGTCGTCGCCTCGGTAGCAGGCGTCGTGCCTACAGTCACGGCTGCAACTACAGCACCGCCCACGTCGGTGAGCGCTGCGCTGACTCTGCTGGCCAATGGACTACAGCAGTCCATCACCGCGGAGTCGACGGCCGAGACCACTGCAGCAACGAACACACTGATGCGCGCGGTGTCACTGTCCGGCGCCGACGCCAGGCGAGCGGCCCCCGAGACTGCGTCGGCAACCGCCATCCTGTTCGCGCTCCACTGCGGCGATCTCGCGCGCGTCGAATCGCTGGTGTCGCGGTCCACCGCACCCATCCAGCATCCGAGCGGCACCAGAATTGCATTGCTGCAAACCTGGGCGAGCATGCTGTCCGGTGACGTTGCGTCGACGGCGGCCCGCATCGAGGCCATCCAGGTCCCCTCTTCGCACAGTCGGAACCAACTCTTTTTTCATGCGATCGAAGTCGGGCTGGCCCGCCGGTCCGGTGACCGGGGGGCGCTGGTCAACGCGTGGAACGATGCGCAGGACGTCATCGCCGAATACTCGGCCGACTTGTTCTCGCTGCTACCGATCGGTGAGCTTTGGCTCGGGTCCGTGCGGGTGGGTGAACCCGACCGTATGACACATCTGCTTGCACAGGTCGATTCCGTACTTGCAGGCCTGGACGAGCCGAGCGCCTGGGCGTCGGCATTTCATTGGTACGGAGTTCAGGCCGCCATTGCTGCCGAGAACCCCGCCGAACTGGTTCCCCATGCCCGGGCACTCGCCACGGCAGCCGAATCGAACCGGTACAGCGCCACCCTCGCAGCCGCCGGTCGAGCCTGGTTGGGCGTACTGCAAGGCCATCCGAACGTCTCCGATGTCGAAGCCGCCGCCCACTCGCTCACCCAGTTCGGATTGTCTTGGGACGGCGCCCGCCTCGCCGGCGAAGCCGCACTTCGCGCCACCGACACCCGCGCTGCGACCACACTGCTCCAGGTGGCCCGATCGCTTCGCCAGCCCGTAGCGTCACCGACCGCGGTAGCCGCAGAACCGAAAGGTTCGCTCAGCGCGCGCGAGGCCGAAGTCGCGGAGATGCTCGTCCTCGGCATCACCTACCGCGAAGCAGGCAATCGGCTCTACATCTCTGCGAAAACCGTCGAACACCACGTCGCTCGCATCAAGCGGCGCCTCGGAGCGAGCTCGCGCTCGGAACTGCTGTCGATGCTGCGTGGGATGGGATACGGAACTACTGTGTAGTTCTGCACGGGCTGTGTAACTTCTGCGGGCTTGCACACGACATCTATCTCAGTACTCCGCCCACAAGGCATCTGCAGACGACGAGGTAGCAGTAGCGATGATCAATCGGTCCGCCGAGCCGGCGCAGGCCCATCCGCCCGCACAAGCATTACCCGACGTCGGCATGTACATCGACAATCAACGCGCAATCGCAGCGGTGTCGCGGGCCGCGCGTTCGAGTCCTTCTTTGCACGTCGCTTCCCTGCACGACACCGTTCTCTACGTCCACGCCGACGGTTCGGCTTCACTCGGACGGACCGAAGACCCCGACGCGGTCGAGTTCACCGGATTCGTAGACGCAATCGGCGAGGAAGCGTCCAGCGGTCATGCCCCCGGCGATCTCGTCGCTATGGCCCTTCGGTGCCTGCTCGCCGACGTAGCCCAGTCCATTGGCACCCCGGTGGACACGCTCGCAGCTGCGGCGACGTTCCCGGCCCGGTGGACAGCGGAGCAGGTCTCGGCGCTACGGATGGCTATGAGTCGCGTCGGACTCGATCATGTCGCATTGGTTTCCGAGTCCGAGGCGCGCGCAGCGTGGGCAGGCGGACTCGATGTCAGGTGGGCTGGATCGGATTCCGGTATTGCGGCCGCTCGTGGCGCGGCAGTGCTTGCCGCCGAGTTTCCTATCGAGGCCGTGACCGAGGAAATACCGGTGCGGACTCCGGTGCGCCCGCTGTGGACGCGCACCCCCATCCTTGCGGCGGCCGCGTTCGCAGCCCTGTTGACGCTCGGCGCAGGCCTGACCGCACTGTTGATTCAGGACACCTCCGAGCCGTCGATCCCAGAGATCGACAGTGCTCAGATCGCCGAGGCCACCGTGCCGATCGTCCGTCCGAGTTCGCAGATTCCGTTTCCCACGGTCGTACCGTCAGTCGAACCATCGACCGAGCCGGTCTTCGCCCCGGCCCTTGAGCCCACCACGACGCCCCCCGAACTGCCTCGTACCTCCGACGTCGTCATCACGCCTCCGACGCCCCAGCCCGCCCCCGAGGCCTCGCTCGAAACCGAGCCGGAAACGACCACACCGAAGACCGTGAAGCCGGACGTCGACGAGCCGGAGATAGTCGAGCCGAGTACGGAGAAGCCGACCGATCCGGAAAAGCCCCCGGAGTCCGGCGGCACCACCCCGGACAGTCGGCAGGATGACACCGTGCTGAAGCCGACACCATGACCGGATGCCTGGCGATGACGATCGCCGACGGGGTATCGGTGGCCGTGCATCGACGTACCCGAAGCGAACACCCATCGGTCTTCGTCACCGACACCGTCCTGTCCTATTCCGGTAACGGCACCGCGCGCCTCGGAGTCGACGCAGCAGCGGACTCGACACCCCTCGTCGGATTCTTCGGCCGTGTCGACAAGCCCGAGGACAGCGGGCAAGAATTCCGCGCCGAAGATCTCGTTGCGACCGCCGCCTTCTGCCTCGTGAGCTCGGTGACCGCCGAGCACGGTGGAAGCATCCCGCACGCGGTCCTGACACACCCGAACACGTGGAGTTCTCACGCCGTCGACGCGATGCGGGTCGCTCTCGACCGCGTCGACCTCGATCAGGTCACGCTGATCTCGGACGAGGCTGCTGCGCGGGAATTCTATCGATCGAACTCCGGTGACCTCGACCAGGTCACCGTCACCCGCGGTGCGCTCGGAATCGTCGAAGCCATGTACTCGGTCCCAGCAGATTCGGCCGATACCGACGCACTGCCCGTCGTCACTCCCGCGCCCGCCCTGGCATTCTCCGAGGCGATCCCGGTGCAGGGTCCACCGGCACCCGACAGTCCACAGTCGACGGAATCACCGAACTCCAAGCGCCCCATCGCCATCGTGACAGCGGCTGCCGTCGCGCTCGTTCTCGTCTCGATCGGTATCGCCGCGGCCTTGGGCGCCTTCAGCGACGGAGCCGACGTCGTTCCCCCCACGATCACCGATGCAGACGCCACTCCGACGACCGAACCGTCGCCGACGCCTGTCCCTGCCGTGCCGATCCCGACCGTAGACGCCGCACCCAGCGAATTGCCCAGCCCCGCAACGGTGCCGACCGCACTGCCGCCGATCGTCGAGACAGTTCCCGCGCAGCCGTCTCCCCCGCCCGCTCCGGAGACCGTGGCTCCTGCACCGGCAGAACCCTCTTTACCACTCCCGCCGACGAGAACGCTGCCACCACGACTGACTTTTCCCGACTTCACGTTCCCTGACTTCCCCCTTTTGGGACGCTGACCACGCCGTTCATATTTTTTGTGATCAATAGCCTAAGGTGGGGCGCTGACGGCCAGCACCTGATGAAGGGATTTCATGCGTAACACGGGGGCACTGCGCGTAGCGGTGGTTTGTTCGACGGCGTTCTTACTCGTCGGTACTTTCTCTGCACCGGCCTCGGCCGAGCCCGACAGCGGAGTCGACCAGTCCGCCGCAGATCAGTTGCCGCGTGAACTCGCAGAGGCTGTAGAGCGCGATCTGAAAATCTCTCCGCAGGAATACCTCGATCGCGCGGCTCGTGCGCAGGAGTTGTCCACTTACGCAACGGATTTCCGCGCCAATCGTCCAACAGACTTCGCCGGTGCCTGGATAGGTCCCGACGGCCAGGCAGTCGTCGCAGTGACATCCCAGGACGCCGCCCATGCCGTGGCACAGGACGGCTACGACTCCGCGCAGGCCCCAGTCTCAGCAGACGGGCTCGAACGGTCCCTCACGGACCTGAACAACTGGATCTCCACCCTGCCCCGCGAGGTCGCCAGTCAGGTAAACGGTACTTCGATAGACGTTTTGGACAATCAGATCGTCATCGACATCGCCAACAGTCCGATCGGCAGCGCGCTCAACCTCCCGACACTGCTAGCGAATCTGAAGGTCATCCTGTCGCCGGGTGGACCCAAGCCCACCGATCCGACACCGATGGGTGGAGACACCTACGTCACCACCGCGGGCCCCATCAAGGACACCCCGCCCACCGACATCAGCGTCTGCTCCTTCGGCTTCAATGCCACATCGGGTTCCGGCGAGTCGGTCAACCTCAGTGCAGGGCATTGCAATCCGAATGCTGCCACCGGCGTAGGCGGCGCACCCGTCTACCTACCGAACCCGGCCAACGTGCACGACAGCACCCAGATCGGGACCTTCGCCAAGTCCAGCCTCGGATCCCCCAGCGCACTCGACTGGTCGGTCATCTCGTTGAACGCCAACGGCACCTCCTCCGGCCTCGACAAGCCGACCGTCCGCGGAGCCAACGGCAGCACGGTAACCATCACCGGCACTGCGTCCCCCGTCGTCGGTGCACCCGTCTGCAAGTCCGGTCAGTCGTCTTCGTTCACCTGTGGCGTAGTTGCCGCGGACCGCGTCGAGACCCAACTCTTCATGGATGACGGCACCAGCCGCACCGTTCGAGGCTTCGCAAGTACCGCATGCACTCTCGCGGGTGACAGTGGTGGCGCCATCGTGACCGGAACGCTCGCTCTGGGAATCACCAGCGGCTCCAACAGTGGCGGCGCACCAGATTGCACCGAGGCCAACCTGACACTGGCGCAGTTCGGTGGCACGGCAAGCTTGGGAATCCCGATCGACCAGGTCGCAGCAGAAACAGGCGCGACCGTCAGGACCGCCTCGCTCGACTGATAGTCGGCTCCGACCGGGCTTGGGTCAGGGAAAACGCTCGACGCATCGCCGAATGCGCGAGAGGGCCGGGGGAAGCTGGCGAAGCAGTCGGACCAGCACCCCGGACATGACCCAAGCCTGCGGTGCCGCCGAAACTCGGACCAACTCGTAATCCGATGTGGCCCAAGCAGATTTGATCTCGTTGACACCGACTCCCTGATCGAGTGCGTCGACGCCCAGTTCGTCATGCTTGTTCGCGAACCACTCGATCAGTTGATGACCGGGCTGGCACCGCCCGACTGTCGGGTCGTAATGGGTAAGCCACCCTTCCATCCGTGAGCCTGTTCGCAAACCGATCTCATGGGCAGCCCATTGCCCGTCGATAACCAGCCCTGCGATGCAAAGCCTGCCCGCTCGGGCCTCGCACCGCAGGAAGTCACGAGCAAACTCGCCGTGCGGCGCAGTCAGATAGTTGATCTTCGTAGTGCCGGCGATCCCGCGGGCCGCTACCTCCAGAATGTCACTCCACCGAGCGTCCAGATGCGAGACCTCGGTGATCTCCTCGACCTCGAACGACGACCGACGCTGCACCTCACTGCGGTACTGGCGAAGCCTCTTCAATGATTTCGCACTTCGAATGGCCGAGGCTCCCTGCCCGACAGCGAGATCGATGACCGGGACACGTTCACGCACCACCATTTCCACTGTCCACGACGGGTGTTGCGCGAGCCTGCGCACAGTGGGGTCGTTCGTGATCATGGAATCCGCGTCCACCATGTAGCCGAGGGACGCAATGGCGTCGAGCAACGCGTCGGAGGCTTCGATGTCCTCACTGAGAAATTCGATCGGCACTCCCAACCCGGTGCCGATCACCTTCGCGAGAGTGAACGGCCCTCGGCGCACCAGCGACAAGGCAGCCGACGCAACCAACCGTCCGTCTCTACGAATCGCCACCAATTCGAAGTCGAGACTCAACGAACGCGCAACATTCACCACGAAGCTCGGCCTCGACGAGAACACCGTCCCGACACGGTCAGCGAGCGCAGACCACTCGGATTCGATGGACGAGGGCTCGGAGTGGACATGCATCGTAACCGCAGTGACGCCTGTTTCCACCTGACCAAAGTACCAAGAGCGTGCAAAGAAAACCAAAACGTTCATCCGAACAACCGACAGGTGGAGCGAAGGGTGCCCGCACGCGCCGACGGGCCGACACCTGCTCTGCCAGTGTTTATTTCGAAGCGAAGTACGTCGTGCACATATACAAATACATCGTATGATCAGCGCGAGACCAATAGGTACACCTGTGCCGCATCACTCGAACGGAAGGCATCCCGCATGCTCGGACTTATCGGAGTCGGACTCGACCTGATCGGCTACCTGGTGACGATCGTGATCAACGGAATCGCACTGGCGGACCCCGGCATTCGCTTCGGTTGACCTCGAACGCACATCAGCCCGCCACCTCTGCTGAGGTGACGGGCTGATGTTGTGTCGAGGGTGTTCAGTTGATGCTGTCGGCGAACTTCGAGGTTCCCGGAGCGGCGTTCAGCGTGTTGAGCAGGTCGATGCCCGCGACAACCAGCGTCGGCCCACCGGCGACGATCGTGCCGATTACTCCACCGACGCCAGCACCCGGCACCAAACCGGTGATGCAACCCACAGCAAGTGTCGCGACACATCCGACTACCGCACCGATCACGGTACCGGTGAGGCCACCGATTGCGGTCGCGATACCGAGCTGCGAAGCGAAGGTCTGCTGCGCGATGAGGTTTTCCTCGGTCGAAGCAACCTGCGTTGCGCCGAGCGCGCGCGAGTTGGCCGAGGCCTTGGTCAGATCGAGCTGAGGAACGAGACGGAGCGTCTTGCCGTCGTTGTCCACGTTCTGCTCGTACGGGAAGCTCAGGCCGCCGAGATTGAAGCTGAGCGGCAAAGTGACGACTACGTTCTCGGCCTGATCGAGCACATCGACGGTCTTGCCGTCGTCGGCGACCTTGAAAACGCCTGCATCGATCGTGGTGACGATGGTGCGATCTTCGAGGTTCGACTCGTAGCTGATGTCCTGTGCGGGCACCTCGGGCGCCGCCGGAGTCGGATCTGCATAGGCTGTTCCGCTGGCGAGCCCCATCGCTGCGGCAACCAGCACCGACGTGACGACCATTTTGCTGAGTTTCATCTGAAGATTGTTTCCGTTTCTATGCAAATCGAGCCCGGCTGTTGTCGAACAAAGTTGCCCCGCAGACGCAGAAACACCCCAAGACCGAATCCGCGAGTTAGTCGGTGCGGCAGCAGCATAACCTACAACTCGACCGATTGTTATCCTCTCGCGTTCTTTTCGAAATCCCAATAGTTCCCAAATGTCACATCTGAACGTCCCGACCCAGATTGATCACGATTCCGCGCCGAATATGGATTGCCGCCGTGCATCGGTGAACGCCGGCCCAACACCTCCAGAGAAGGCAACACGGACGAACTTAGGACTGCCTTCTCGAACACCTCCGTTCGCCCTACGCATAACGTGACCATCAGGACTGACTCTACCGACCGGTTCAGCCCACCGGAAAGTTGAACGATCCGGCGATCCACCAGCGCAGAGCGATCTCCGCGTTGCTAAGTTACTCAGCAGTACGCCAGCCTTATTACTGGCGAGTAACCTGAAAAGTCGTACGCTTGTCGGGCTGGACCCGAGGCAGCTCCTCCGCTGCCTAAATTACGAAAGGCCGCTTACATGAACGCCGTGACGATTTCGTTGGGCACGTTCGGTGCGCTGCTCAGTCTCGTGTGTTGGTACTCCTTCATCCGCGGTGGATTGAAGATGTTCAACATCGTGCGCCTCGGGCAACCCGCTCCGGACCGCTGGCGCCCGATCATCCCTCGCTTCAAGCAGATGATCGTCGAGTTCGCCGCACACACCAAGATGGTCAAGTTCCGCACTGTCGGCTGGGCGCACTGGCTCGTCATGGTCGGATTCATGCTCGGAGCCATCTTCTGGTTCGAGGCATACGGCCAGACGTTCAACCCCGAGTTCCACTGGCCTATCTTCGGCGACTGGGCCATCTACCACCTTATGGACGAGATCCTCGGCATCGGCACCGTCGTCGGCATCCTCGTTCTCATCACCATTCGCCAGCTCAATCACCCGCGCAAGGCCGAGCGTCAGTCACGCTTCGCCGGCTCCCGGTTCGGCGCTGCCTACTTCGTCGAGTCAGTCGTTCTCGTCGAGGGCCTCGGCATGATCTTCGTCAAGGCAGGCAAGATCGCCACCTACGGCCACGCGAACCCGTGGACCGACTTCTTCACCATGAACGTCGCCAAAATCCTCCCGGCCAGCGTCGTCATGGTCTCGGTCTTCGCTTTCATCAAGCTGATGTCCGGCATGATCTGGCTCTACTACGTCGGCCAGAACATCGACTGGGGCGTCGCATGGCACCGCTTCACCGCGTTCCCCAACATCTACTTCAAGCGTGAAGACGACGGCACCGCCGCACTCGGCGCAGCCAAGCCGATGATGTCCGGCGGCAAGGTCCTCGTGATGGAAGAGGCCGACCCCGACGTCGACGCATTCGGCGCCGGCAAGATCGAGGACTTCAGCTGGAAGGGCTGGCTCGACTTCACCACCTGCACCGAGTGCGGTCGCTGCCAGTCGCAGTGCCCCGCTTGGAACACCGGCAAGCCGCTCTCACCCAAGCTGCTCATCATGTCGCTGCGCGATCACAGCCAGGTCAAAGCCCCCTACCTTCTCGCCGGCGGCAAGAAGGACATGGCAGGCGACGAGATTGGTCTCGTCGACGCCGACGGCAAACCCGACCAGGCCAAGCTCGATGCAATTCCGCAGGCGGCCCGGGACGAAGCCGATCGCAAGCTCGTCGCCGAAGCCATCGACGGCGGCATCATCGACCCCGAAACACTGTGGAGCTGCACCCAGTGCGGCGCGTGCGTCGAACAGTGCCCTGTGGATATCGAGCACGTCGACCACATCCTCGACATGCGTCGCTACCAGGTGCTCATCGAATCGGAGTTCCCGTCCGAGCTCGCAGGCCTGTTCAAGAACCTGGAGAACAAGGGCAACCCTTGGGGCCAGAACTCCAAGGACCGCCTCAACTGGATCAACGAGATGGACTTCGACATCCCCGTCTTCGGGCAGGATGCCGATTCGTTCCAGGACTACGAGTACCTGTTCTGGGTCGGTTGCGCCGGTGCCTACGAGGACCGCGCCAAGAAGACAACAAAGGCCGTCGCAGAGCTTCTCGCCACTGCCGGAGTCAAGTTCCTGGTCCTCGGCGCCGACGAGACCTGCACCGGCGACTCCGCACGCCGCGCAGGTAACGAATTCCTCTTCCAGCAACTCGCGATGCAGAACATCGAAACGCTGAACAACCTGTTCGACGGCGTCGAGCAGAAGCAGCGAAAGATCGTCGTCACCTGTGCGCACTGCTTCAACGCGCTCGGCAACGAGTACCCGCAGGTCGGTGGCGACTACGAGGTCGTGCACCACACTCAGCTACTCAACCGTCTGGTACGGCAGAAGAAGCTGATCCCGGTGGCGTCGGTCAGCCAGGACATCACCTACCACGACCCGTGCTTCCTCGGACGTCACAACAAGGTCTACGACGCTCCCCGTGA
Organism: Rhodococcus sp. 1168; assembly: GCF_002091955.1. Classification (GTDB taxonomy): domain Bacteria; phylum Actinomycetota; class Actinomycetes; order Mycobacteriales; family Mycobacteriaceae; genus Rhodococcoides. The sequence goes on from NZ_MKKY01000084.1 coordinate 206,999, forward strand.
ACTCATGGCAGCCTCGGGCTCCAACCTGAAGGAAATGCCGCGACACGGCGAACGGTCCATGTGCTGCGGTGCCGGTGGCGCTCGCATGTGGATGGAAGAGAACATCGGCAAGCGCATCAACATCGACCGGGTCGACGAAGCGCTCAGCATGAACCCGAAGAAGATCGCGACCGGTTGCCCGTTCTGCCGCGTCATGCTCACCGACGGCGTCACCGCACGCCAAGAGGGTGGCGAACACGAAGGCGTCGAGGTCGTCGACGTCGCACAGCTGATGCTCGAGTCGATCACCCGCGTCGAGTCTTCGGTTCTGGGCGAAAACATCAAGGTGATTCCACGAGAGAAGCCTGCACAGGCGGACGTCGTCACCGAAGATACTGCTGAGGTCGAAGAAGCCGAGCGCGTCCAGCCCGTCGAAGAGCCCGCAGAGTCGGCATCAGCACCGGCAGCTCCGGCACCCAAGGCCGGTGGCTTGAAGATGAAGGGCCTCGCGAAAGCACCAGGAGCGAAAGCGCCGGGAGCTGCAGCGCCCAAGGCGGAAGCCGCGCCGCCAGCTGCCAAGCCCAAGGGCCTCGGTATGGCCGGTGGCGCAAAGGCACCGGGTGGCAAGGGCCTTCAGGTCAAGGGCAAGGCGCCCGGTGCCAAGGCTACTGCGCCGGCTGCCGAAGCTTCGGCGACGGAAACTGCAGCACCCGCAGCAAGTCAGTCGGCAACGGAATCCTCGGCAGAATCGACCGAGACCAAGCCGACCGTCAAGCCGAAGGGTCTTGCCATGAAGTCCGGCTTCAAGAAGCCGGGCGCCAAGGCACCGGGCAAGCCGGCTGAGGCAACCGAGGCTCCGGCACCTGCGGCAAAGGCCGAGGAACCTGCGGCAGTCGAGGCACCGGCAGCGACCGAAGCTTCGGCAGCCGTCGAATCGAAGCCGACCGTCAAGGCCAAGGGCCTGGCAGTCAAGTCCGGTTACAAGAAGCCAGGCGCCAAGGCACCGGGCAAGCCTGCTGCGACAACCGAGGCCCCGGCACCTGCGGCAAAGGCCGAGGAACCTGCGGCAGTCGAGGCACCGGCAGCAGAGGCTGAGACACCGGAAACAGTCGAGGCACCGGCAGCGACCGAAGCTTCGGCAGCCATCGAATCGAAGCCGACCGTCAAGGCCAAGGGCCTGGCAGTCAAGTCCGGTTACAAGAAGCCAGGCGCCAAGGCACCGGGCAAGCCGGCTGCGACTGCGACAACCGAGGCCCCGGCGGCAGAGGCTGAGGCACCTGTCGAGTCCGAGCCCGCAGCAGCGGCCGCCGCCGAGTCCGAGCCCGCGGTGTCGAGCGAAGCCGAGTCGACTACTGCGGCTGAGCCTGCAGCGTCGACCGAGGCAGACTCCAAGGAGCCGACAGCATCGGCGGACGAAACTGCCCAGCCGTCGAGCGGTGATGCACCTGCTGCTCCCCCAGCCGCCAAGCCGGGCGGTCTCGGATTCCGAGCGGGCGCGAAGGCTCCGGGCCGAAAGAAGTAACCGAACACCCTTTTTCGCAAGTGCACCCCCTTTCTCGCGTCAGAGACGTTCTTTGCCAGGATGATCGTGAGACACATCCTGGCAAAGTAGGCGGGGAATCGAGTTGCTTGTGATCGACATCGAGATCGGACGCACCCGCACGGGCGGGCGCACGTTTCCGGTTGCGTTTCGGATCGCGTTCGTCGAAGAGTGGGATCTGTGTACCGACCACGGATCGAAGGTTCGACTGATGCGTGAGCACAACCTCACCAGAGCGACCGTGCGGAACTGGCTTCGGAGCCGAGACGAGGGAGAATACGAAGCACAGATGGCTCCGGCCGCAGAAAAGAGGTCACTACGCCGCATGGAGAACTTCGACCGCGCCGAATTCAACAGACTCCGTAAAGAGAACCGCGAACTCAAACACAAACTCGCCCAGAGCGAGGCGGTGCAAGAGATCCTGGGAAAAGCGTACGAGCTCTTGGAAGGAATCACCACGAGCTCACCGAACGAGGACCCGACCGAGATTCCGGTAACACTGCTGAGCGCGAACGAATACGCACGGTGGCTCGAGCGCAACAAACTGTCCTGATCGCCCTCGTCGGCGCGCTCGTGGGAGCTGACGTCGGTGTCCGTGACGGATGCGAATTGGTCGGTATCGCACGCGCCACCTATTACCGAATAACACGCAACTACTCCCACTACCGCCCTGTCGTCGATCCGACACCGCACAAGGATCGACACCAACCAGCAGCACTGACCGCATCCGAACGGACTGCGATCGTGTCAGTCCTCGAAGCTGACGACTACGCCGATCTGTCTGTCGTTCAAACATATTGGCGTGCATTCGATGCCGAGAAAATTGACTGCAGCGAGCGTACGTTCTACCGGATAGCCGCCCAACAGGGGTTGGTCGGTGATCGTCGACGCAGCAAGCTCGGCGGTCTCGTCCAACATCGCAGCAAGCCGATCGTGCACGCCGGCGACGTCGGTGAACTGTGGTCCTGGGATGTCACCGAACTGCGGGGGCCACGGACCCAGGATCGATACAGGTTGTATCTGGTCATAGATGTGTTCTCCCGCTATCCGGTGGGTTGGCGTGTCGAATACTCGGAAGACTCTGCCCTGGCGGTAGCGATGTTCGCCCGCGCTATCGAACGATTCGGGGCACCTAACGGAGTGCACGCAGACAATGGTGCAGTCATGCGTTCGGATGCTCTGGTGAGATCTCTCGTCGCCGAGAACGTCGTCCCGACGTATTCACGACCGAGGGTCAGCGATGACAATCCGTTTTCGGAGTCATTGTTCAAGACCATCAAATACGACCTCAACTGCCCACCGCACTTCGATGACATCGAGCACGCCCGCACATGGACAACAGAGTTTCTTCATCGCTACGCCACTGAACACCGCCACAGTGGACTCGGACGGCACACACCACATCAGGTGCACACCGGCATCGCTGCTGACACTCAGCAACGACGCCAGCGTGCACTCGACCGGGCTTACGCCAACCACCCCGAACGCTATCGCGCAGCACCCTGTGCCCCTGACCTTCCCGGACCCACCGGGATCAACACCAACCTGTCTCGGACAGGTTGACAACTTCCG
>NZ_MKKY01000085.1 GCF_002091955.1 Rhodococcus sp. 1168
CGATCTGCTCGCGGAGGATGTCGCCGTGACCGGCATGTCTGGCGAATTCTTGAATCATCAGAAGCAGTGTCCATCGCATGGAAACAGTGCCCTCGACAGGAAGGTCGATGGTCTCGTCCAGGCCGAAACGTAAGGCGATTCGGCGTGATTTACTGCTGGCTCGTTCGAACTCGGCAATGACCTCTACCAGCGTCTCGTGGTCGCTGACGGTGAAGGTGCCTTCGTCACGGCGCGAGTAGCCGTCGCATTCGGATTCACTGAGTCCGGCCCAATGCCTTTGGAACCAAATCCGTTCCGCGGCCGCCGCGTGCTTGATCAAGGTTATCGGCGTTGTCAACGACGGAACCAATTGTCTGCGGGCATCAATCTCGGACACGCCCTGCACGGTGTCGATCAGTGCTCGTCGGTTGTGGTCGAGCATGCTGTCGATGATGGATCGATCGGCGCCGAGTGTAATCATGTTGTCCTGCATTGTTTTTTTGTTCCTTCCGGCTATGTGTGGGGCTTGCGTTGGGTGAGGGCGAGGTGTGACCGCTGACCAGTGAGGGGAAATCCGCCGACAAGTGGAGGCGCCGATACCAAAGGCGCTGTTGAGGGGGCGGTCGGAGTGGTTCGAAGCGAGCGGCGCATCACCAGAAGTGAGAGGGGGCGCAATATCAACACCGCAACGTCATGCTGATCGGTGGCGATCCGAAGATTAGCACTTAAGCTGTTCGGTGGGCCGTCTTTCGGTCAAACGTTCCAGCAGAGCCCGAGCTGCCTCCTGCGGCTACGAATGTGCGTTTTGGCGATCGTCTATCGAGACAGCCGGCGGCGATTCTGTCGGTGTCAGAAGTGGACTGCATTCTGTGCTGGAGTTTTGCAGGTGAGTGCAGCTGCCTTCTGACATTCCGGTGGCAGAAGTGCACTGCACGGTCGTCGTCCGGTTCGTGTCAGAGGAGTGCGGTATCGACCGAGTTGGCGGCGCCGATCTGCTCGCGGAGGATGTCGCCGTGACCGGCATGTCTGGCGAATTCTTGAATCATCAGAAGCAGTGTCCATCGCATGGAAACAGTGCCCTCGACAGGAAGGTCGATGGTCTCGTCCAGGCCGAAACGTAAGGCGATTCGGCGTGATTTACTGCTGGCTCGTTCGAACTCGGCAATGACCTCTACCAGCGTCTCGTGGTCGCTGACGGTGAAGGTGCCTTCGTCACGGCGCGAGTAGCCGTCGCATTCGGATTCACTGAGTCCGGCCCAATGCCTTTGGAACCAAATCCGTTCCGCGGCCGCCGCGTGCTTGATCAAGGTTATCGGCGTTGTCAACGACGGAACCAATTGTCTGCGGGCATCAATCTCGGACACGCCCTGCACGGTGTCGATCAGTGCTCGTCGGTTGTGGTCGAGCATGCTGTCGATGATGGATCGATCGGCGCCGAGTGTAATCATGTTGTCCTGCATTGTTTTTTTGTTCCTTCCGGCTATGTGTGGGGCTTGCGTTGGGTGAGGGCGAGGTGTGACCGCTGACCAGTGAGGGGAAATCCGCCGACAAGTGGAGGCGCCGATACCAAAGGCGCTGTTGAGGGGGCGGTCGGAGTGGTTCGAAGCGAGCGGCGCATCACCAGAAGTGAGA
>NZ_MKKY01000086.1 GCF_002091955.1 Rhodococcus sp. 1168
TCTCACTTCTGGTGATGCGCCGCTCGCTTCGAACCACTCCGACCGCCCCCTCAACAGCGCCTTTGGTATCGGCGCCTCCACTTGTCGGCGGATTTCCCCTCACTGGTCAGCGGTCACACCTCGCCCTCACCCAACGCAAGCCCCACACATAGCCGGAAGGAACAAAAAAACAATGCAGGACAACATGATTACACTCGGCGCCGATCGATCCATCATCGACAGCATGCTCGACCACAACCGACGAGCACTGATCGACACCGTGCAGGGCGTGTCCGAGATTGATGCCCGCAGACAATTGGTTCCGTCGTTGACAACGCCGATAACCTTGATCAAGCACGCGGCGGCCGCGGAACGGATTTGGTTCCAAAGGCATTGGGCCGGACTCAGTGAATCCGAATGCGACGGCTACTCGCGCCGTGACGAAGGCACCTTCACCGTCAGCGACCACGAGACGCTGGTAGAGGTCATTGCCGAGTTCGAACGAGCCAGCAGTAAATCACGCCGAATCGCCTTACGTTTCGGCCTGGACGAGACCATCGACCTTCCTGTCGAGGGCACTGTTTCCATGCGATGGACACTGCTTCTGATGATTCAAGAATTCGCCAGACATGCCGGTCACGGCGACATCCTCCGCGAGCAGATCGACGCCGCCAACTCGGTCGATACCGCACTCCTCTGACACCAACCGGCTACCGACCGTGCAGCCCACTTCTGCCACCGGAATGTCAGAAGGCAGCTGCACTCACCTACAAACTCCAGCACAGAATGCAGTCCACTTCTGAAACCGACAGCACAGTGACACCTGAAGGTGTGTCAGAAACCATTGAGACCAAGCTCGTGTGTGGCAGCTGCTCTCACCGCGCGGTTACGTAACGGGCGCTGCGTTATCCCCCAGCGCAGCATCCCAACCGGGGTCCGGATTGTTTACGAGCCAAGCCGCTGTGAGAGCTCGACGAGGCGATTGGAGAATCCCCACTCGTTGTCGTACCAGGCGAAGACCTTGACTTGTTCGCCGACGACCTGAGTGAGGGGCGCATCGAAGATCGCCGAGTGAGGATCGCCGACGATATCGGCGGAGACAAGTGGCGCCTCCGAATAGGCAAGGTAGGACGAGAGTTCAGGAGTCTGCCCTGCTGCGCGGAACGCTTCATTGACTTCCTCGACGCTCACCGGTCGTGACAGATGGGCGGTGAGGTCGGTGATAGATCCAACGGGCACCGGGACACGCAGCGAGAGTCCGGTTAGTTTCCCGTCCAGTTCTGGGATGATCCGCCCGATCGTGGCGGCCGCGCCGGAGGAAGTCGGGATCGTGGACAGTGCCGCGGCGCGGGCGCGCCGGAGATCGCTGTGCGGAGCATCGTGGAGGCGCTGGTCGCTGGTATAGGCGTGGATTGTCGTCATGAGTCCGGACTCGATGCCGAACGCTTCGTGCAGAACCTTCGCCATCGGGGCGAGGCAGTTGGTCGTGCAGGAGCCGTTGGAGAACACGTCTTCCGGCATGTCGAGGGCATCGTCGTTGACCCCGAGTACGACTGCAGGGACATCACGGTCCGCGGGCGCCGAAATGATCACCTTGCGCGCTCCAGAGGTCAGGTGTTGGCGAGCGTTGACCGAGTCCGTGAAACGGCCGGTCGACTCGATGACGACATCGACGCGTTCGTCGCTCCAAGGGATGAGGGACGGCTCGCGCTCGGAGGTGACGCGAATACGTTTCCCTGCAACGACAATCGTGTCCCCATCGACCTGAACGCCTTCGAGATGCCCAGACAATGAGTCCCACTCCAGGAGCGAAGCCAGTGTTGCGGTGTCGGTGATGTCGTTGATTGCGACGATCTCGACATCCGCATCGCTGCGTAGCGCGGCTCGTAGGTAGCTGCGACCGATGCGGCCGAAGCCGTTGATTCCGATTCGGACGGTCAAGGGGTCTCCTTCTTGAGTTGGTCAGTGATCGGTGCAGACAGCGGAATGGGCGACGTCGAGCAGGGAAACGGCTCCACGAACCGCCGCGTCCATCGGGCCTTGCTCGCCCTTCGCGCGAGCAAGTACATAGCCGCCCTGCAGGACCGCCGCCAGTGTTCGTGCGAGATCCGCCGGGACGATGCTCGTGGGGAGTTCCCCTGCGGCAATCGCGGCAGCGATCACCCGCTCCCAGCGGGTCAGCATCGCGTCGAACGCATTCGCAACGACTGCGATGAGTTCCGCATCTGTGACAACCTGCGGGTCCTGGGTCATCCGACCCACCCGACATCCCCGCGTACCAGGCCGAGGTAACAGGAGGTAGCGCTTCATCTGCTCGAGCGGCGAGCCATCTCCGTCCAAAAGCGAGGACTCGCCCGTCATTTCTCCCGTAACTGCGGACAGCGCTTCGACCGCAAGCTCATGCTTCCCACTGAAATGGTGATACATGCTGCCCTGACCAACCCCAGCTCGCGCCATCACCTCACGCGGGCTCGTCGCGGCATAGCCGCGCTCCCACAACAACTCTGCCATCGCACCCGTCAACTGATCTCGTGCACTCACACCGACACTGTAACAACTAGTATGTACAGCACAAAACCGGGACGAACACGAAGGGGGCCAGACTCCGAAGATGGCTTGGAAGGAACCCGGAACGGGTTCACGGACACAAACGTCGTCGAGCGAGCGTCAACCGGCCGAACAAACGAGCGGATCGCACAGCGCTGAGACATACTCGCAACATCTCTGAGAATGCAGCCGCAGGCACCCCGGATGGTATTGAACCGACGTCGAGGTCGGATCAACCTCCATCGGACGCTGCATTCAATTTCGTTGACCCACTGGCGAATATAGGGCCTGGTCCGTGAACTTCCGACCCATCGCCGACGAAAAGTCGACGACTACAGTTCCAGATCACATCCACGGCGTTACTCGCAACCGACGCCGTCACCATCACGGTCGAGCTTGCTGCTGTAACCGGGTTGTCCGGCCCGGATGGGGGCGGCACCGGCTGCACGAACTGCGCTGCAATTCTGGTAGTACACGCTCGACGGTGCAGGCGCCTCGACCAGCGGAGCGGGCGCTGGTGCTGGTGCAGGTGCGACCGGAACAGGTGCGGGTGCAACCGGTGCAGGTCGAGGAGCTGGAGCAGGTGCTGGCGCTACCGGAGCTGGTGCAGGTGCGGCTGCGCCGCAGTCACCGAGGACGCGGGTGATCGCGTCATGCTCGGGCTGGGTGACCCACAGTCCGTAGGCGGCCTTCACCTCGACCTGCCGAGCAACATAGGTGCACCGGTATGCGGTGTTGCTGGGGAGCCAGGTCGCGGCATCGCCGTCGCTCTTCTGCTGGTTCGCCGGGCCATCGACGGCCTGCAGGTTGCGCGGGTCGTTCGCCAGGCTCTTCAGCGTGGCCGGGTCGAGTTGCTGAGCACCTGTCTGCCAGGCATTACTGAGGGCGACCATGTGGTCGATTTGCACAGCGCTGGAGGTGTCGGTGCCGCGGACGAAGCTGATGGTGGTTGCGGTGTACGTATCGGCCAGGGTGCCGGTTTGTACCGCGCATCCGTTGGACCCCGGCTTCACGGTGATCGCGGTGAGATCTCGACGTAAAATATCGTTCCTCGTATCGCAGCCGTTATGACCACCTTCGACGGTGACATCGTCGGTCCAGGCCTGCCCGAACATCTCTCGGTCGTACCCGGTCTTCGGGGCTCGCCCCTTGATCGGCACGGTCGCCAGCATGCTCAGGGCAGCGTTCGCGCCGTCCGCGTTCTCGACCGCCAACGCCACCGGTACGGGTGCGAGCATCGACTCGGGTGTAGTTGCGGCGGAGCTCGGAGCCACGGGCGATGTTGTAGCGATGGCAGCTTTCGAGGTGCTGGTCATCGTGGCGGATGCTGCCGCTACGGCTGCCTCCTGCGCGGCGGTGTCCCTCGACCCGGTCGGATCCACCACACCGATGACCAGCAAGCCGGACACGACTGCACCGGTGACCCACGGCCACTTCCGTCTCCCCTTCGATGCGGTTGGTGCAGGCGGCGAATAATCAAAATCAGACACAGTAGTTCTCCAAAGGCAGGAATGGGCACAACGAGGTCGGTCGACATCGTAGTAGGACCGCTGATAGCGGCCGATACATTCGAAATGCCTTCGCCGTTATCGGCGGGGCAGTGGTTGTCGCATTGGATCGGGTTCGGGCTCATCGACGCGATGGTCATCTCACTCGTCGAAGTCACCTTCGGAGATGTGCCGGGTGCGGGCGTGTCGTTCTGCTCCGGTGAGGGTGGGCGCAATTTGGGTGCGAATCCGGCGGTGGCGGATCTCAATGTGGGCAGCAACATGCAGACGGCCTTAATCACGCTCGCCTGAAGACCTGGATCCGATTCAGCCTGGGGTTGAGTCTCCCCTGAGCAAGCTGTGTACGTGCATGTCATGCCACCCGTCTGCATGGCGTGCTGATCCGCGGCGGATGCCTTCTGTCTGAAATCCGGCCTTATCCGCAACGCGACACGACGCAGCATTGTCTACTGAGTGTTCGAGTTCGAGTCGGTTGAAGGCCACTTCGTCGAAGGCCCATCTTGCTAACGCAACAACGGAATTCGGGCACACTCCATACCCGCGCGCAGATGCGGCCATCCAGTACGCCAGATCGGCCGTCCCGTCATAGAGATCAATATTTTTCAATGCGATACGACCGAGTAGGCGGTCCGAACCTGAATCAACCACAGCCCAATGGGCTCCGGATTCTTTGAGCCACTCAGACTGCCACCCTCCGATCCATCCTGCTGCCTCCTCGATCGAATCAGCACGTTTGACGTGCCATCGTTGGATGAGTGGGTCCTGAAAGAATTCCATCACCGCTGCGGCGTCACCGTTCACCCACGGCCGGAGTGAAACCGACCGCGACACCTCGATCACGGGTTGTTCAATCCCGAACAACGATCCCTCGGGGATCGACGGTTCGACCAGGATGGGCACAAAGTCAATCCTGGTACAGCGTCATCACGTTGAGCAACACCTACCCGACTAACCGTTCTCGGCGAGACAACGCCGTCAAAGGCACGGCTTGCAAGCACACGCTCTGGTTGGCAGGATCATCGCCAGCGTCGCGTGTCGATGACGGACAGCGTCAGGCATGGAGGCGTGGAACTGCCCAGGAGGCAGACACTCATGACCATCACGTTCGATCACACCATCGTCGTCTCGAAA
>NZ_MKKY01000087.1 GCF_002091955.1 Rhodococcus sp. 1168
GTGACCCACAGTCCGTAGGCGGCCTTCACCTCGACCTGCCGAGCAACATAGGTGCACCGGTATGCGGTGTTGCTGGGGAGCCAGGTCGCGGCATCGCCGTCGCTCTTCTGCTGGTTCGCCGGGCCATCGACGGCCTGCAGGTTGCGCGGGTCGTTCGCCAGGCTCTTCAGCGTGGCCGGGTCGAGTTGCTGAGCACCTGTCTGCCAGGCATTACTGAGGGCGACCATGTGGTCGATTTGCACAGCGCTGGAGGTGTCGGTGCCGCGGACGAAGCTGATGGTGGTTGCGGTGTACGTATCGGCCAGGGTGCCGGTTTGTACCGCGCATCCGTTGGACCCCGGCTTCACGGTGATCGCGGTGAGATCTCGACGTAAAATATCGTTCCTCGTATCGCAGCCGTTATGACCACCTTCGACGGTGACATCGTCGGTCCAGGCCTGCCCGAACATCTCTCGGTCGTACCCGGTCTTCGGGGCTCGCCCCTTGATCGGCACGGTCGCCAGCATGCTCAGGGCAGCGTTCGCGCCGTCCGCGTTCTCGACCGCCAACGCCACCGGTACGGGTGCGAGCATCGACTCGGGTGTAGTTGCGGCGGAGCTCGGAGCCACGGGCGATGTTGTAGCGATGGCAGCTTTCGAGGTGCTGGTCATCGTGGCGGATGCTGCCGCTACGGCTGCCTCCTGCGCGGCGGTGTCCCTCGACCCGGTCGGATCCACCACACCGATGACCAGCAAGCCGGACACGACTGCACCGGTGACCCACGGCCACTTCCGTCTCCCCTTCGATGCGGTTGGTGCAGGCGGCGAATAATCAAAATCAGACACAGTAGTTCTCCAAAGGCAGGAATGGGCACAACGAGGTCGGTCGACATCGTAGTAGGACCGCTGATAGCGGCCGATACATTCGAAATGCCTTCGCCGTTATCGGCGGGGCAGTGGTTGTCGCATTGGATCGGGTTCGGGCTCATCGACGCGATGGTCATCTCACTCGTCGAAGTCACCTTCGGAGATGTGCCGGGTGCGGGCGTGTCGTTCTGCTCCGGTGAGGGTGGGCGCAATTTGGGTGCGAATCCGGCGGTGGCGGATCTCAATGTGGGCAGCAACATGCAGACGGCCTTAATCACGCTCGCCTGAAGACCTGGATCCGATTCAGCCTGGGGTTGAGTCTCCCCTGAGCAAGCTGTGTACGTGCATGTCATGCCACCCGTCTGCATGGCGTGCTGATCCGCGGCGGATGCCTTCTGTCTGAAATCCGGCCTTATCCGCAACGCGACACGACGCAGCATTGTCTACTGAGTGTTCGAGTTCGAGTCGGTTGAAGGCCACTTCGTCGAAGGCCCATCTTGCTAACGCAACAACGGAATTCGGGCACACTCCATACCCGCGCGCAGATGCGGCCATCCAGTACGCCAGATCGGCCGTCCCGTCATAGAGATCAATATTTTTCAATGCGATACGACCGAGTAGGCGGTCCGAACCTGAATCAACCACAGCCCAATGGGCTCCGGATTCTTTGAGCCACTCAGACTGCCACCCTCCGATCCATCCTGCTGCCTCCTCGATCGAATCAGCACGTTTGACGTGCCATCGTTGGATGAGTGGGTCCTGAAAGAATTCCATCACCGCTGCGGCGTCACCGTTCACCCACGGCCGGAGTGAAACCGACCGCGACACCTCGATCACGGGTTGTTCAATCCCGAACAACGATCCCTCGGGGATCGACGGTTCGACCAGGATGGGCACAAAGTCAATCCTGGTACAGCGTCATCACGTTGAGCAACACCTACCCGACTAACCGTTCTCGGCGAGACAACGCCGTCAAAGGCACGGCTTGCAAGCACACGCTCTGGTTGGCAGGATCATCGCCAGCGTCGCGTGTCGATGACGGACAGCGTCAGGCATGGAGGCGTGGAACTGCCCAGGAGGCAGACACTCATGACCATCACGTTCGATCACACCATCGTCGTCTCGAAAGACCGGTCGGCGTCAGCTGCATTCTTTCGTTGGTTGTTCGACCTACCGGAAGCGCCATCGTGGGGCCGTTCACGAACGTCCAGCTCAGCGACGGGGCACTCATCCAGTTCGCGGAACCGCCGGTCGACGAGATCCAGCCACAGCACTACGCTTTCCGCGTCACCGACGACCTGTTCGACGTTGTCGTCAAACGGCTTTCGGTTGGAGAAATCATGTATTGGGCCGACCCACACCAAACCCAAAAGAGGCAGATCAACCACCATCACGACGGTAGAGGCGTCTACTTCAAAGACCCGGCGGGCCATCTGATCGAGGTACTCACGAAGCCTTATCTCCCGCAATCAGCATTCGACGAGTTTCGCCTGAGCGACGGCCTGAAGTCGAGACGCTGCGTCCGAGTAGCGATAGCAATACCGCACGAAGCTCTGACGCGTGATCACCTCGGTTACTTGAAACAGGGGAACCGGCTGATGCCGATCACCCTTTTGTGTTGCCACCTCCTATCCATCCTCGGAGCCACGAAAAATGTGTGAGCTGCCCTCCGGCAACACTCGGCGGAACACGGAGGTCGGTAAACTGCGCTGCTTCGCGCTCCTGCCTACCTATGCGCTGCAGTAAAGCGACGATATCGGCAATCGCGGCTCTCATATGGGGGTCGTCGGGGTCGTACCCCTCGTCGAGAAGTGCTTGTCGGTAGTACCAATCATCTTCCATACCGAGTTGGACGAATCCGCGAGGTATTCGGTTCCATTTTGTTGAACGTTCGAGTGAATGGAAGATCGAGCAACGCGGGCGAGCAGTCCAGGTGACTGTGGTGGGGAGCCGGCCCACCCTGTTGTCGTATAGCACCTTTAGAGTGCGAGGCATGGTCGAGGCGAGGATAGGGCGCAGCGATGTGGCAGGCGTGCCGGACGCGGTTCTCGACGAGCTAGCGCAATCTTTGGCCGAGAAGATCGATATCCTGCTCGATCGATTGACCGACCGGGCGCTGGCTGCGCCGACGGCCGGGTCTGCGGCCTGGCAGTCGGAGTGGGCGAACCGCGACAGCAGCGAAGGTCGCGCACAGCAGGCTCGGCGTATACGTGTGCGGGCAATACTGGCTGACAGGGCTGGGATCTCAACACATCAGGTCTCGCCGAATCCGACGACGGTCGGGCAGATGACCCCAGCTACCCGACCTCGGACCAAACGCAAGCTTATCGACGATGCGCAGTTGTCGATGTTCTGAACATCCGATATTTGGGGCGGCCGGCTGCCGCTCTCTGCGATAGCGGTTGGATCTCGGAGGTAACCTCACCCGAAAGCTCCGGTAGTCGGTGCAACACGCACGATCAACTACCGCGCAACCATTCTTTCAGTCGACGCAGGCTTCGACGAGTGCTCGCTCCTCGAGATGAAGCGCTTCGAGCTCTTCGAGGGCTTCGCGAAGATAGTCCGGCACACCTGGCGTGTGTTCCCACCGCTCGCGGACGCCCCTGTTTCGCAGCAGTGAGACGGTGTTGTCGACTGCGGACCTCGGCCGTGGCTTGTCCGCGTTGGTCTTTCGGTATTCAAAATCATCGTCCACATCTGTTTGGACGCGCCGGGGACCTGTTGGGTTCCAGCGTGGGCAATTTTTTCTTCGAGCTCGGAGCCCAGGATGTGCTCGATCGGGACCGCCCCACCTTCTGCGCCGGGGGTGTATGCGAGCACGAGCATCCTGACTGAAAGATTTTCTCTAATTGCGGAACCGTTCGAGTCTGCGCTGCGTCGAACAAGTTGGGGAGGGGTGTTTGGCCGTCTGAGGGGGAGGTCGACTGCTCCTCCCCCTCGCATCTTCTGCCGTATCCGCGATAGCTCGCTCTCTCACCCTTAACTAAAGGTGGAGGGTAAGCAGTCTTGGGGTGGTCGGTTTTATTTTGCGTTCTGATCGGCCTTGGCGAGGATGAGGTACTGCGCTGAAATCTGCTGGTCGACGTCTTTTTTGTTGTCGAGGCCGGATGCTTCCCCGACATACCGGCCGTTGGCGATCATGCAGTAGTCCTGGGTGCCTTGAACTGTGTCTTTGGTGACGCAGCGGGCGTCGGGGAGGCCCTGCGGTGAGGGGGCTTCGGTGTATCCCTGACTGGTCAGGTCATTGTGAAATTCGTTCATGATCTTCTGTGCACCTTCATCATCGGATGCGCGGTAGACGGTGGTCTTGTATACGGCGTTGTTCTTCGACCCGGCTTCGGTGAGGACGCGGTAGGTCAGCGGCGGGTTGGTGGAACGGTGCGCCATGCCCCGGGGGCCGTACGCGGCCATGTCGTTGCCGAGTTGGCTTTCGTCGTCTTCTTCGGGGATGGCGTAGATCAGAATCTTGTCCTGGTCCATCACCGGCAGTTCGGCGGGCTTGTCGCCGCGCTGTTCTTTGGTCGGCGTGGCCGGGAACTGATCGATCAACGGGCCCTGTAGGTCCAATGCCTTGGCCACAGCGGTTGCAGTCCAGTCCTTCTGGTCTGCTGGCGCGCTCGCGTAGGTGTACAGCACGTAGGTTCCGTGGGCGGTGAAAGCGTTGACGGAGACTTCCGGGCCCGCGTTGAAATTGTGCTCGGACGTCGAGACGAGCGTGTTGGGCAGTATTGCGATGGTCTCGGGCTTGTCGAGTCCGGTGTCGTCCGAATCGACTGTGATGAGGTCGTTGTGGATTTCCCGTGCAGCAGCGGTGGCACCTTCGGCGGTAGCGAACCGCATCACTACGTGCACGATCGAACGTGACGGGTCGGTCACTGTGGGGACCGGCGTCGAGGCTGTAGTGGAGTAGCCGTAGAGAAAGTCGTGTTTCTTGGCGATGTCCGGTGCGCCGCCGTTGATGATGACTCCGATGTTCGCGGAGCTACGCAGGCCCATCGTCGGCATCCCCACCTTCGACAGTCCAGGGTCTACTTCGAATGGGGCGACAGTGAATTCGGCGAGGCGCTGCGTTTCGACGTCGAGGATCGTGTCGTCAGCGGCGCGTCCGTATTCCGGTGCCGGATCGGTGGGGTACGAGCCGGTGTCGAGACCGGCAGGATCCACGGCAGCGTTGTCACCGCCGGATTTGGCGACCGGCTCACCGTCCGCGCTGCCATCGGTGCTGCATCCGGTGAGGAGTGCTCCGGCACAGGCCAATGCGCCGACGCGCACCATCCATGTCTTTGTTCGCACGGTCGAACGTCCCTTCTCGAGGTCTCGGTCCGGCCTGTAGAAAGGCCGCCAGAACGAGACGATGTCTGTGATAGTTGGATGCAGCTCGGGGGCGAAAGGTTCCCGTCTTATTTCGAACGCCGCACTGCGGCGTCCCCCAGCGCCTCCGACGCGGGTGCTCCGATGCACTCGCATCCGCCGAGGCGTTAAGGTCTGACCGGCACACAGTCGGCGCTGCATCGCCCGAGTGCGAACAGGCAAGACGCAATGGCATCGAGTAACGAGTATTCCGGGGGGAAGATACGTGGCCGACAGCACCGGTGACCGCACCGCCGCCGGCAACGTCGGCGTAGCCGACTCTCCTCGCACTGCAAGCGAACACCCCAGCCCGGGCAGAGCAGCCGCGACCGTCGCACCGTTGGGTCAGCGTGCCGACGCTCTACTCGAGACAGTCAATAGCAAAATCTTGCGGCCCTTCGGCTACGACGCCATCAGCGATCTCGCCGAACAACGCGCAGCGGACAATCAACAGTCCCGTTCTGTGGTCGTTGTCGGCGAGGTCAAACGCGGCAAGAGCTCACTGGTCAACGCACTGGTCGGATGCCGCGATCTTTCTCCTGTCGGGGTGGAGGTGACCACCTCGACGACCATCGCGTTCGGCGATGCCGCCGAGGATCTTCCTGCCGGGACAGCGCGGCTGCTCTACCCGGGCCGCGGCGTCGAGATCCCTGCATCCGAACTCGCGGACTGGGTCTCGTGCGAAGGCATCCATGTCGCGAACACTGCACTCGACGAGCTGCCGACGCGCGCAGCAGTTGCGGTGCCCGGTCACCGAATGCCGGGGTTGACGGTGATCGACACCCCCGGTGTCGGCGGGCTCGACCCGTCCTACGCAGCACTGGCAACATCTTCGGCAGCTCAGGCATGTGTACTGGTCATCGTCTGCGATGCCACCACCCCGCTCACCGCCCCGGAGATGAGCTTCGCGGCCGCCGCCGGCAGCGCCACCGAAGCGCTGATCGTGGTGGTCACCAAAACCGACAAGAACGTACGCAGGTGGGCGCCGATCGTCGAAAACGACAAGCAGTTGCTCCGCGAGCACCTCGGCCGCGACGTACCGGTTCTGGGTGTGTCGAGCTTGCGTGCGGTCGTTGCCGCCGAGATGGCCCCCGGTCCAGGTCGTGACCGCGCCGAGCAGCGTTCCGGCATCACTGCACTGCGCACTCTGATCGATGCGAAACTTGCCGGCGCGCAGTACATGCCGGTTGCCAATGGCCTGCGAACCTCCCTCGGCGGTTTGCGGACCCTCGCCGGCGATATGGAGACGCAGATCGCCGGGATCACCGACAGTGCCGCCGTCGTTCCGGATCT
The DNA here is from genome assembly GCF_002091955.1 of Rhodococcus sp. 1168. GTDB lineage: Bacteria > Actinomycetota > Actinomycetes > Mycobacteriales > Mycobacteriaceae > Rhodococcoides. Next base: position 6,489 of record NZ_MKKY01000087.1, read on the forward strand.
CACAGCGAAGCTCGAGGAATTGCAATCGATAAAGGATCATTCACAGGAGTGGGAGCAGTACCTGCAGCGGGATCTGACGCTGATCCGCCAGAGCGCCACCGATGAACTCGATCGCCGACTCGACGAGATCCGTGAGAAGTGGACGACACGGATCAACAAGAACGGCATGGACGTACTGCGCAGGAATCCGCAGCACTTCACTGCCGAGATGGAGAAGGATTTCCAATCGGCGATGGCCGGGTCCGTGACGGTGTTCCTCGAACAGCTCTACAACGAGATCGTTGCCCCACGATTCGACTCGGATGTCGTGTGGGAGCAGATCTACGGGCAAGTGGTCACAGTGCTATCCAACCGTACGATCGAGACCCATCAGGTCACAGGCAAGCGTCAGGGGCTGCTCGACCCGTCGATGCTCACGATGGGTGTCATGGGTTCTTCGATGCTCGGGGGCATCATCGGCGTGTCGACCATCATCGGAGTGGGCGCCGTCGTCGGCGTCGCTTGGGTGGGACTGAACATCGGATTCCGTGCCATGCGCGCGGGTAAAACGAATCTGTTGACGTGGCTGAGGGAAACCATCGCCACCACCAAGACCACCACCACCCGCATGATCGATTCGACGCTCGCACAGGCCCGCCCGGAGATCGTGATCCGCTACCGCGAACACCTCAAGACCTCCATCGCGCATTTGCAGGAGCAGATCAAGGACGCCCAGGACAGCGCCCGCACCGATAAGGCCACACGGGAGAAGAAACTGGCTCGTCTCGAAGGAAATCTGAAAGTGGTCCGCGGCAACATCACCCGCGTCGAGGGGCTCATCGTCGAACTTTCCGCCCCCGCCTCCGCACGCTCGGCCGTCGATCGGCAGATGGTCACCGCCGAAGGTGTGCAGTGAACGCCCCGGCGGGGCCGGCGTTGGACCCGGTGCGCGCCGCTCTCGACCGGGCGCTGCACGCACTGGCAGCCGTGGGCCCCGATCTCGCTGCCCACGCCAATCGCATCGGTGAGATCTTGTGGTCACCTCCGCGCATAGTCGTCGTGGGACGTCTCAAGGCTGGTAAGTCCACCCTGGTCAACGCCCTGATCGGTGCGTCTGTTGCCGACACCGCAGCGCTGGAAGCCACCGCCATTGTCTCGGTGTATCAAGACGGTGCCCCGGCCCGCACCGAGGCAGTTCTGCTCGATGGCACCCGCCGCCCCGTCGACACCGTCCGAGGCGCCATCACCGCCCTGGACATTGCGCCCCACGAGATCGCCTACCTGCACCGGCGACTTCCATCGGCCGCGATCCGCGACTACACGCTCATCGACACGCCAGGGCTGGCCACCTTGACCACCGAGAACGAGACCCGGACCCGCCGGGTGCTCATCGATGGTTTCGAGCAGACACGTACGGCCTCCGTCGATGCCGACGCCGCAGTGTTTCTGTTCGACTCTGCGCCGCGCGCCGACGAGCTCGACTTCCTCCGCCATCTCGGCTTCACACCGTTGACCACACTCGGTGTGCTTTCGCGCGCAGACGGATTCGGCGAAGGGGCTCTCGGCGGCCGGGATCCACTCGAGCACGCCGAGCATCATGCGGCCACCCTCGCAGCGCAGCTCTCGGAGACCGTCATGACGGTTCTGCCGATCGCGGGGCTGCTCGCCGAGACCTCTCACACTGGTGCAGTGACCGAGCAGGACACCAGGGCGCTCGCAGCGTTGGTCGACATCGAGCCCTTCGATCTGATCGATCTCCTCGATTCCGGCGCTCACGATGCCTCGGATGGCATCGGCGCCGGTGGATCGGTGTCGATCGAGGTCCGCAACAGGCTCCTGGATCTACTGGGCGAATACGGCATCGTCCACGGCCGCACCATCGCGCGCGGCGGCGCAGCTGCACTCAACGATTGGCTCGTAGCCCGATCCGGCGTCCCGAGACTGCGCAGTGTCTTGAGGTATCACCTGGGCAGTTTCGCGCACCTGCATCGTGCCGGCCGGATCATCGGCGAACTCGAGCGACTCGCGTACACCCATCCCGACCGAGGCCGTATTCGCGCGATAGTCGACACGCTGCGTACCGATCCAGCACTGCACACCGTTGTCCTGTTCGGACATCTCAAAGCGATGCTCGATGCGGATCCCACATCGCCGGTGACGACCGAGCTGCGACGGCTCATCGAATATCCCCACCCGGCTGCAGCGTTGGGGCTGCCCCCGACGGCTACGGGCGCCGACATCCGGGCTGAGGCGCAGCGCAAGCTCACCTGGGTGCACACCTGCGCCCTGTCGACGTTGACCTCCGCCGAAGATGCGGCCCTGGTCTCTCTGATTCACACCTACGGGCTGATGCTGCGATGAAATATCGAGTGCGGCCAATGCACGATCGGCGCAGGGGGTAGCGGTACATGGACCACATAGTGGTGTTGACGATCGATTTCGGCGACGACGGCATCGTGGTCGCGGCGACCCGCACCGAGCAGTGCCAGGTTCACTCGCTGACGTTGACCGGGAACCACGGTGGCACAGATCGAACCCGTTCTCCCGCCGAGGTAATTTTCGATGGCATCGACCAGGTCACGGTGGCAAGCGCTCGGCTGAGCAATGTGCTCGCCCCGCCGGACGATCTCGTTCTCACTCATCCCCAGCACTGGACTCCGGCTCAGGTGCAGACACTGCACGAGGGCGTCGACGCTGCCGGATTCCCGGACAGCCGGGTGCATGTGCACCCGAAACCGTTCGCGGCGATCCCCGGTTCCCCGTTGTGAATGTCAGTTTCAGAAGTTGATTGCACGGCTGCCAGGCGATTTGAGCTCGAATGAAGTCGTCTTCTGACATCTCGGTGTCAGAAGACGACTTCAAAGTGGGCGGTCGGTGCTTGTCAGGAAAGTGCGGTGCCGCCCTGACTGTCTGTGTCGATCTGCTCGCGGAGGATGTCACCGTGGCCGGCGTGCCTGGCGAACTCCTGAATCATCATCAGCAGTGTCCAGCGCATGCTGACGATTCCTTCTGTAGGCAGGTCGATGGTGTCGTCGAGATCGAACCGCGAGGCGATGTCGCGTGACTGCTTGCTGGCTCGCTCGAACTCGACGATGACGTCGGCTACCGTCTCGTGGTTACCGACGGTGAAGGTTCCTACGTCGCGGCGGGAGTAGCCATCGCAGTCGGACTCGCTGAACCCGGCCCAATGCCGTTGGAACCAAATGTGTTCCGCTGCTGCAGCATGCTTGATCAACGCGATCGGTGTTGTGAGCGACGGGGTGCCCCCAACCCCGGCGAAAGATCTCTCCGGCTAAGAAGTGTAGTGCGCGGCTGGTCGCCGCATGAAAGTAGTCGTACAGCTTCCGCTTGCCAGCCCGCTCCGCGATCCAGTTGCCAGAGGGCGACATTCCTCCGCTCCAGTTGTACTGCTTCTGCAGAGCTTTCAACTCCGTCTTGATTTTCTCCCGGTCGGCGACCTTCGAGTCGAGGAATGCCTTGGGGTAACAGAGTTGTGCCATCTCCTCATTGCCGATGTAGTTACGCTGCGCGATAAGTGACCGCAGGGAATCCCACATGCCGAGCAACGTGAACAGCTTCTGCGAATCGGCCAAGTCGAGTGACACGAGGAATTCAAGGTACATCACGTCCTCAAGCGAGGCGCGCACGAAGGTCACGGCTAGGTGACCCAATTCCTGTCGGGCAAGCAAAACAGCAGCTTGCATGGTCCCCTGACACACACCCTTGGCGTGGTGATGACTGATCGTGAAGTCCACTTCCGCATACATAATTTCAGAAGACGACTGCAATCAGGGCTAACCCCCAGCAAACCGTGAAGCCTTCTTCTGAAACTGACACAATCTTTCTCAGTAGCCCGTTCGCACTCGTCCGGTATGACGATGGTCAAAACACACACCGAAACCCGCAGGAGCGATCTGAGGGCGGTCCGGGCAATAGGCGTTGACTCAGGCTTCCGATTCCTACAAGCGCATTGGACGATGGGGCGATGGGACAAATACCTGGCGATTTCGCCTTGACGATGGACGAGTTGCGCGTCGTTGCGCGTTTCGCCGCAGACAGCGCCGAGACGGTACTGCTGGATTTTGAAGCCGAACTTCCGGACGACCCGCGCCCACGCTTAGCGCTGGCCGCAGCACTGACATTCGCGAACGGAGCACCACGAACCAACCTTCAACGAACGACCGCGTTCGCTGCACACCGCGCCTCGAAAGAAGCAACTAGCGAGACCGCACGACTTGCAGCACAAGCATGTGGAGACGCGGCCGCAGCCGCATACCTTCACCCGATCACCAAAGCGACTCAGGTCGGCCACATCTTGCGTTCCGCGGCGTGCGCCGCTCGGGTGGCCGAGTTGAAAGCGGGTGGCGATGAGGCCGCGGCCATGGGCGCGATTATCTCAGCTGCTCAGCGCGCCACCCCCAAACTGCGAGACGTGTTGAACCGGTACCCGTTGGGGCCAAGTGGAACCGGCAGACTCGCACAGATCATGAGCGCGCTTGACACCTACCTGCGACACTCAAACTCGGGACCGAAACCGGTCTTCCCGAATTGACGGTGTTCCCCGTCCGGTGTGGCGATGGTCAAAACGGCCCCCAAATCCGCAGGAAGCGACTCAGACGGTCTCGTCTGGAACGGCCCGATAATAGGTCGGCCTGAGATTCATGCAAGACCGGGTGAGCAGTCACGACAGCACATCGGTGAACTTCCACCACCGCGCGTCAGGTTAGACACCGGCACAGATTGAGCCTTAGAACGGTAAGGACTGGCCTACTCGGAGCGTGCTATATGGATCTGCCCCGCAGTAGACCAGCACGACTAGGTGGCGATGATTTGCGGCCCGATATCGAGGCTTTCCAGGTCGCTCATCAGCCGGTCATAGACGGAAGACTCGTAGAAGCCTTCCGCACCACTGTTCCCTTGCTCCGGGTCGATTTTTGCGATGTCGGGAACGTCGTAGGAGATGACATATCCGGCCTGCGCATCACTCCAATCGACCTGGACGAACATGTCCGCTGTGTGAATGTCGTACTTACCGTCCCCGTAATTCTTCGCGATGTATTCGAAGGAGTACGTGAAGCTGTAGTTTTCGTCCTGCTTCAGCGACTGGAGGTCGTCCTCTTCGTCGTCCGACTCACTCTCCAGCCTCAGGTCATCATCACCTGCAGTGAAGTGGCCATGGGGGTCCAGCACATCGGCGTCAGCCTCTTCGCCGCAAACGGGGCAAGATTCGCTAGCCATGGATCTCCTTCGGAGTTGTGTAATTATCTGACGGCCTACTCTAGATTCTTGCCTCAGTTTGGTTTATCCGGTTGGTGATGGTCCGTTCTGACGATGGTCAAAACGCACACTTAAACCCGCAGGAAACGACTCAGGCGCATGCCGAGGAAGTCGGCGAGACTCGGACACCGGCTCCCGTCAGCGGTGTCGTTGCTCGTCCCTATGCTTTCGAGCATGACCTTAACCGCGCTGCACCGTGTCCTGGGTATGCCGCCGGGACCGTTGACTGATGCCATGCTCGACGAAGCGGTAGGGGCGGGTGCCGCAGAGACTGACAATCTGGATTGAAAGGCGGAGCTTCCGCCGATGAAGGGCTTGCCGCTGTCGGCCGCAGTAGTTCTCGACTAAAGAAGGACCTCATGCCGCGTAGCACTTCCACACAAGTAAATGTTGCTGCCACCGAACTCCCCGCACTCCGGGCGGCTATGCGCGACGCGCAGACCGCCGCTGCTGACTACTACGGGCAGACTGCCCGCAATGTGAGCATTGACGATCTCGGTACACCTGTACGTAGGTTCTTGGTCGCCGCACAGACCGTCAACGAGCTGCTGAGCAAGGGTACTGACGCCGCGACGTACAAGAACATCGTCAGTGGTGGACACCCCGGCGCAAGCGTCATCCGAGGTGTGAAATACGTGAGAAACGTCGTAGAGCATATATCTCATGTAATTCAACCCAGGGCCGAGCACACCTTGATCGGGGGTGCCAGCGGTCTGCGGGCTTACTTGTTCTGGGATGAGGTTCCGGCCGCGGTCCACGCCCAATTGCACCGGGGGACACAGAAGCTCAAGCCGGACTACGATGCGTCGCTGCTGGGCGTGAATGTCACCGAGACGATGCTGGACACTCTCAAATTCTTCTCTGACGTCGCACCCAACATCCCCCACCGGGACTCACGGGGTGAGTGGACCGACTTTCCGCTGATGGACCAACCCGGTGTGCGAGATCGACTTCATCCCGAGGAACCGTCGGAGGAGGTGACCGCGCGTGCATGGCTCAATGGGCGGCGCCCCAACGGCGACGTTCGAGTCATTTGCGGTCAGATCACTCGTGATGGGATTCGGTATGTTTTTGGCCACACGTTTGTAGATGGGCTTTCCTACGCGCCATTCGTCGAGACTGTCGAGCAGCTCAGTCTCGATATGACCGCCGGATATTCATACGTGGCAGGCGACGTCTTGGAGAACACGGTCAACCGTAACGACAACTTCCCGCACGTTGTTCAGGGCGCAGTGTTCCAATGCCGTCACGACATCGGGACGTGGACGACAGCCGCTCCAAGCGGAGGCTGGGACAAGGATTGGGTAGACGGGAAAACAGCTATTACCTGGCACAGACTGGTGGAGATGGAGCGAAACGAAGGCTATCCCGCAGGTTTTTCCTACCTCATACGCCGGGCGCGACGCATGAACGCCCTCGTGCCCTATTCGCCATAGACACGGCAGAGTCCGGCTGTACGCGATGACATGGGTTGCCTCCGAGCCTCTCGCTAAAGCGAGATCGACCAGGTAGTTCGAGCCATCCGCATCGGGGCGCAAGGTGTCGGTGACCTGACCTCAGTTCCTATGCCCCGTCCACCGGTAGCCCCGAGAACCCTCGGGCATCGTCACGCATCTGCCCTAGCACCGCGAAGTTGCTTAGAACGATCTCCGGTTCGTACGTAGCCGTAACTCTCAGCTCCCGCATCTGAGCGAGATCCTGATCCGACAAACTCTCCAGCCATGCCGAGATCTGCGCAGCGCTCGGTGAGTTACCCATCTGGACGATGGTCTCGACCATCTCAGGCCGAACAGCCGCGGCCCCTAGGCGATCGCTATCGAATTGTGCTGCAGATGTCGCCAACCCGCTTGGCAACGCGCTGCGCTCATCTTCACGTCCGACCGAGATCTCGTACCGAGCAGGTAAGGGTGGTGCCGGCAGTTCGATCCCGGTGATCAGCCGTGGTACTGCCTGAGTCCGTACCCACGTGGCGAGTTCGTCGAGCTCCTTCATCAGCACCGGCCAGCGCTCGGTACCGGGCCGGTTGATACCGATGGTCGGGAAGAGCGCGACAGGGATGTGCTGCCCTCTGGGAGTCTCCGCGATCACCTCTCCGGCCTGCAAAGGCACCTCCGGACGACGCTCGACATCTGCTAATGACGGCGGCGCAAGGTCCTCGCGATGGATGGCTGCGAGGCGGACGGCCGTGACCGCTGGTGCTCGGTGCTTCGATGGTTCGTGTGCGACGTTAGCAGCGCCATCGGGTGATCATGCGAGCTCACCGCCCGGTGAAAGGGTTGGAGCCTCTCGATGCGCTTGATCAACTCACTACCCCGTTGCATAGAGGGGGGCCCGTTTTTTTGTGCGGCCTTTCAGCCATGCGTCGAATGCATCGTAGGTCTGCGCCGCCGGCATCTCGACGACGTTGGCCGCCTTCTCGTCGAGTGTGCCATCGCGGTACTCGACCTCCGCGAACAAGGTGTGCTCGATCGCGTTTCGTAGGACGACCAGGGCGTCGGCGACCAGTAGGACGACCTTGCGCGGCATCGGCGACATGCCCACTACGACAGTCTGACTGTGCGTGGCCATCGGCACCTCTCGCAGCTGGATGGTTCCTTCCGGCTGCGTCTGATGGTCGAAGAGGAGGCTGGCGACTTCTCCGATGAGCTCGTCGGCGTGCGCGAGCGTCGCCGCCACGGCCAGATGGTGGTCGGGCAGCCTTGCGTAGCTCGAACTCATCCTCGGTCCTTCTGAATCGGCGTTGTACGTGGAGTCCATGCTCCGCCAGGCCCTGCTGGTTCTCGACTCGGATTCGCCCGCGAGGCGGTGACGTTGCTGCGTCCCACTGAACATACTGTGATGTCGACAGGCGGACGATCGGACGAATATGGACAGCGTTGAACGGCTCGTGGTGCAGGTTTCGGAATCGAACCGACTACTCCACCAAGGGGGCGTGTCCCGCTGGCGGATTAGTCTGATGCTTCTCGACAACACAGCCGAACTGCTACTCAAGCGGGAGTGTGACAGCAGACTCTCTCTGAACCACCTCGGTCAGGGCTACTACGAGTCAGTGTGCGCCGCTTTAGAGCGCGGCGAGACCGAAGAGCAGCCGACACAATTCGATGACGACGATGAATTGCCGCGAAAGCTCGTGGACGTAAAGGTTGAGCTCGAACGCGAATTGGCGTCGGACGAAGAACTGGAGAAGATCGAGAGTGAGTTCGCGCCAAAGGTTGCCTACCTGCAACGCAACGATGTGTTCAGTCCCTTTCACGCCGCCGTCCTCAGGCGGCTGCACCTGTACCGCAACGAGATCTACCACGACGACAAAGTACGGCCGGCCACCGTCGAGGCAGCAGCGAAGATCTACACGTACGTCGTCTGCGACCTGATGCGACGGAGTTCGACGTCTGGCGTGCCGATTGCGTTTAGCGTGCCCACCCCGGAACTGGACGCGCTCTATCCAGAGCAGCAGCACCACCCGTACGAACTGAGTCGATACGCGGACAGCCTGCTGTCTCTCTCCCCGATCGACACTGCGGAGAAGCTGGCAGAGACGCTCTCGGAACATCTGATTGATCGGCTCGAAGAACTGGATCTAGACCTCAGCTACGTTCAAACGAGGGGTAGCAACTTTGGAGTCGTCGTCGACGAGTGAGGCTCCCCCCGGATGGTGGACACCGAGATAGCGGGATCGATGGTTCCGCTGGAAGGATG
>NZ_MKKY01000088.1 GCF_002091955.1 Rhodococcus sp. 1168
GTGACCCACAGTCCGTAGGCGGCCTTCACCTCGACCTGCCGAGCAACATAGGTGCACCGGTATGCGGTGTTGCTGGGGAGCCAGGTCGCGGCATCGCCGTCGCTCTTCTGCTGGTTCGCCGGGCCATCGACGGCCTGCAGGTTGCGCGGGTCGTTCGCCAGGCTCTTCAGCGTGGCCGGGTCGAGTTGCTGAGCACCTGTCTGCCAGGCATTACTGAGGGCGACCATGTGGTCGATTTGCACAGCGCTGGAGGTGTCGGTGCCGCGGACGAAGCTGATGGTGGTTGCGGTGTACGTATCGGCCAGGGTGCCGGTTTGTACCGCGCATCCGTTGGACCCCGGCTTCACGGTGATCGCGGTGAGATCTCGACGTAAAATATCGTTCCTCGTATCGCAGCCGTTATGACCACCTTCGACGGTGACATCGTCGGTCCAGGCCTGCCCGAACATCTCTCGGTCGTACCCGGTCTTCGGGGCTCGCCCCTTGATCGGCACGGTCGCCAGCATGCTCAGGGCAGCGTTCGCGCCGTCCGCGTTCTCGACCGCCAACGCCACCGGTACGGGTGCGAGCATCGACTCGGGTGTAGTTGCGGCGGAGCTCGGAGCCACGGGCGATGTTGTAGCGATGGCAGCTTTCGAGGTGCTGGTCATCGTGGCGGATGCTGCCGCTACGGCTGCCTCCTGCGCGGCGGTGTCCCTCGACCCGGTCGGATCCACCACACCGATGACCAGCAAGCCGGACACGACTGCACCGGTGACCCACGGCCACTTCCGTCTCCCCTTCGATGCGGTTGGTGCAGGCGGCGAATAATCAAAATCAGACACAGTAGTTCTCCAAAGGCAGGAATGGGCACAACGAGGTCGGTCGACATCGTAGTAGGACCGCTGATAGCGGCCGATACATTCGAAATGCCTTCGCCGTTATCGGCGGGGCAGTGGTTGTCGCATTGGATCGGGTTCGGGCTCATCGACGCGATGGTCATCTCACTCGTCGAAGTCACCTTCGGAGATGTGCCGGGTGCGGGCGTGTCGTTCTGCTCCGGTGAGGGTGGGCGCAATTTGGGTGCGAATCCGGCGGTGGCGGATCTCAATGTGGGCAGCAACATGCAGACGGCCTTAATCACGCTCGCCTGAAGACCTGGATCCGATTCAGCCTGGGGTTGAGTCTCCCCTGAGCAAGCTGTGTACGTGCATGTCATGCCACCCGTCTGCATGGCGTGCTGATCCGCGGCGGATGCCTTCTGTCTGAAATCCGGCCTTATCCGCAACGCGACACGACGCAGCATTGTCTACTGAGTGTTCGAGTTCGAGTCGGTTGAAGGCCACTTCGTCGAAGGCCCATCTTGCTAACGCAACAACGGAATTCGGGCACACTCCATACCCGCGCGCAGATGCGGCCATCCAGTACGCCAGATCGGCCGTCCCGTCATAGAGATCAATATTTTTCAATGCGATACGACCGAGTAGGCGGTCCGAACCTGAATCAACCACAGCCCAATGGGCTCCGGATTCTTTGAGCCACTCAGACTGCCACCCTCCGATCCATCCTGCTGCCTCCTCGATCGAATCAGCACGTTTGACGTGCCATCGTTGGATGAGTGGGTCCTGAAAGAATTCCATCACCGCTGCGGCGTCACCGTTCACCCACGGCCGGAGTGAAACCGACCGCGACACCTCGATCACGGGTTGTTCAATCCCGAACAACGATCCCTCGGGGATCGACGGTTCGACCAGGATGGGCACAAAGTCAATCCTGGTACAGCGTCATCACGTTGAGCAACACCTACCCGACTAACCGTTCTCGGCGAGACAACGCCGTCAAAGGCACGGCTTGCAAGCACACGCTCTGGTTGGCAGGATCATCGCCAGCGTCGCGTGTCGATGACGGACAGCGTCAGGCATGGAGGCGTGGAACTGCCCAGGAGGCAGACACTCATGACCATCACGTTCGATCACACCATCGTCGTCTCGAAAAGGATGCCGTGGACATGGTGGCCCGGTTGGTGGCGCACTCCGTCACCGGCGCACCCATCACCGTCGCCGACCGGATCAGACGAGTACACGCTGTCGGCAACTTCCTCGCCGAAATCACCGAATGGGGATGGGACGACGTGCCCCCGCGTCGGCTGATCTTCCGAGACGACCTCCCGAGACCACAACGGTTCCTACCGCGCTACTTGCCTGTCGATGCAGACCGCAAAATCTCCGCTGCACTGTCGAATTCGCCCTATCGACTCGCCGCTGACGCACTACTGGTGCAGCGAGCCTGCGGACTGAGGATCGGCGAACTACTCGACCTCGAGCTCGATTGCGTTCACGAAGTACCAGGGCACGGGTCCTGGCTGAAAGTGCCGCTCGGCAAACTCGACTCCGAACGCATGGTTCCCCTCGATGAGGAAGTTCTCACCCTCGTCGACCGCATCACCTCCACCCGCTCGCCGGGCCGCCCCATGACCCATCCCCGCACCGGAGCACCCGTCTATTTCCTGTTCACCCACCATGGAGAACGGTTGTCACAGAACGCGGTACGAGCAGAACTGAACCGTGCTGCAGATACCGCTGGCCTCGACCACATCACCCCGCACCAACTCCGGCACACCTACGCCACCGCCCTCATCAACGCAGGCGTGTCCTTGCAAGCATTGATGGCGCTGCTCGGTCACGTCTCGACCCAGATGAGTCTGCGCTACGCGCAGCTCTTCGACAGCACAGTCCGCACCGAATACGAACGAGCCCTCGGTCTGGCGAAAAGCCACATCGGCCCCATACCCACCGACAAGCTGCACCTTCCGATCACCGACGTCAGCGGGGGCGCATGGAAAGACACTCCGGCAATCAAGTCGCGACTGTCCGGCGGCTACTGTCTCCGAGCCCCGCGCAGGGATCATGCCTTTACGCCAACATCTGCGAGAACTGTCCCAGCTTCCACACCGACGCAACACATCTTGGAGTTCTCGCTACTCAACGCATCGACGCTGCCGACCTAGCAGCGGATGCAGGGAAGCGAGGTTGGGTCGAGGAAGCGACCCGGCACCACGCCCTCGTCGCACGACTGGACACGCTCATTTCCCGATCGGAGACCGCATGAACAAGACCCCACTGCTCCGCGTCGAACAGGTCTGCATCGACCTCACCACCGCCGGATCACCGGTCACGTTCACCGCAGTCGCAGCAGCGGCGCAGATTGCACGAGCCCCGCTTTACCGGAACAAGCAGCTACGCGCCGTCATCGACGAGCACAGGGCCCGTCAAACCAATGCACGCACTCTCACGGGCCTCGCTACTGAAGTCGCCCAACTACGTACCATCGTCGAAACACTCGCCACCGCCGTCACCGCCCACGAAGAACGACTCCGTCGCCTCGCCCCACGACAGTGATGAACCATTCAGCCCGACCACGGCGTAGCGGCACCCATTATTAGCCGGTCAATGCGAAGACAATGCGGCTATGGAATCTATTTTCTCACTGTTGAAGAAGAACGTCCTCGACCGGCAACGCTGGTCGACACAGGAACAGTTGCGGCTTGCGATCGTGACGTGGATCGAGAGGACTTACCATCGCAAGCGCCGGGAACGGTGCCTCGGGAAGCTCATCCCGATCGAGTTTGAGACAATCAACCAAGCCGCATACGCGGCTTGAAACTATCAACCCCACGAGTCAAATTGAAGTGGGGGCAGTCCCCAACGTCTGATTTCCCGCGGCGATTTACCTTCCGCAGTCCTTCGCGCGGTGTAGACGCGAGTACGTTCATCACTGTTGCTGCGAACCATCGCGATCCGCCACAACGCGTTGTTCGCCGGCCGGTCACCGCCACGATTGAGACGGTGACGCACATGTTGACCGGAGGACGCCTCGATGGGTGAAACACCGCAGAACGCAGCGAATGCTGCTTCACTACGCAGTCTTCCGGGATTGTCTCCAACCGTGACTAGCAATGCCGAAGCGTTGTCGACACCGACACCCAGGCAGCCAAGAGAGCAAAATTGGCGCGCTCTTCATCGCATCAAGTGAGACAGTAACATTCAGTTGATCCGTGCTTCGGGCACGGGTTCGTTGATGAAGAAAACGGCTGGCATTTGAGGCGGACTGGGCCAGCATGAACCCGACTTCGGAATCCGGCGCCACAACAGCGTTCATCCGATCGATCCGTCCTTCACCGCCTTGCAATAGTATCGGGTCGAATCAGCGGTGTCATAGTTGACCGTGCCGTGGTGGCCGAGCACCGGTCAGCGTCCAGCGCCCGATGTGTTGCAGTTTCCACCGGGTAGCGTCGTGCAGGGTGTGAGTGCGAGCATCACGCCAGTACCGCGAGAGGTTTTCGGTACCAGACGCGCTACGGGTACCACCGAGCTCGAACAGGGCGTTCGCAGCTTCGAGGGACGCACGAGTCGCAGCAACCTTCGCGGTCGCCACGGCGATCGACGCTCGTGCAGCGGACTCCTCGGTGAGATCGGCCCGTGCGGCGTCGATCGCACGAGCACCCTCCGCGAGCAGTGCACCGGCCGCCCGCACCGTGACCGTGACCTCACCTGCCAACTGGACCAATAATGGATCGTCCACGCCGCGTTCGACATGGGCCTCGAAGTGCGGCCGGGCCCGACCGGCCTGGTTCGCAGCCTCGGCGAGCGCGCCGCAGGCGATACCCACATCGATCGCGGCGTGCAGGATCTGCGCTTGCGCCCCATACGTGGTGGGGTGATCGAAGATTTCGGTGAATGGCACCACGGACGAGGCGGGTACCGCCACGTCATCGAGGGTGACGGTACCGCTGGCGGTGGTGCGTTGTCCCATACCGTCCCAGTCGTCGACAACGGACAGGCCTGCGGTGGTGCGTGGGATGAACGCCAAGGCCTTGGGCGTCGACGGATCGGGTTCGAAGTCCGTTGCTCCGCCGGATAGGCTGGCGCGCACGATGATCCAGTCGGCGAACAGTGCGCCGGTGCTGTAGAACTTGCGTCCGGTGAGGACGAACCCATCCGTTCCCGTTGTCAGTGTCGTGGTGTCCACCGTGATCGGGTGCGGGCCGCGTTCACTCTGCGCGTTCGCGAACAGCTTTCCCGACAGGACCTCTCCGTAGAAAAACTCCTGCTGCTCTGAGGTGCCCTGCAGACGCAGTGCCTCCAGGAAGGTGAAGTGGGAGTGAGGGATCTGCGCGATACTCGGGTCGGTCGCGGCCAACAGCCGGAATATCTCGGCGAGCACCTCGGTCGGAACGTCGAGGCCACCGTGCTCACGAGGCACCGTCAATGCCAGAAGCCCGGATGCTGCGAACTCACCGATCTGCTGGCGGGGCAGCTCCCGGTTCGCGTCCCGGGCCGACGCTCCCTCGGTAAACCGGGCACTCAACTCCCCTGCGACCGTGAGCGCATGTGCGAGCGAGTCGATGTGCTGAGCCTGCGCCACGCTCATCAGCGGTTGCCGGCGGGCAGGAAGGGGATGTTTCCGGATGCGGTGGTCGGCGCGCCGGCGGTGAACAAGCCGCTTCGGCGCAGGATCGGCAGGACGCCCTCACCGAACCAGTAGAGCTCTTCGAGATGGGGGTAACCGGAGAACACGAATTCCTCGATCCCGAGGGCCGCGTATTCGGCGATGCGGTCAGCAACATCGGTGTGGCTGCCGACGAGCGCCGTTCCGGCGCCGCCGCGCACCAACCCGACACCGCTCCACAGGTTCGGTGCCACCTCGAGATTCCTCGCGTCACGCCAGTTGCCGCTGTGCCGGTTGGCTTCGTGCAGCGCCAGCATGCGTCGCTGTCCCTCGGACTCGCTGCGCGCAAGCCCTGCCTGCGCCGAGGCGACGCTCTCCTCGCCGAGGGCCGCGACGAGCTTGTTGGCCTGTGCCCACGCCTCTTCGGAGCTGTCGCGGGTGATGACGTGCAGCCGGATTCCGAACTTCACGGTGCGGCCGCGCTGTGCGGCTTCTTGTCGGATCCAGGCGATCTTCTTTGCCACCGCAGCAGGCGGCTCTCCCCATGTGAGGTAGACGTCGGCATGCTCGGCCGCGACCGGTCCGGCTGCTGCCGAGGAACCCCCGAAGTACAGGGGCGGAATCGGAGCGGGCAGTGTCGCCAGCGTCGCCTCCTCGACCTGAATGTGCTGTCCGTGATGGGTAACGGTCTCCCCTGCCCACAGCCGCCGGACGATGGACAAGAATTCGTCGGCGCGGGCATACCGGTCGTCTTTGCCGAGATGGTCGCCGTAGGCACGTTGCTCGTGAGCCTCCCCGCCGACCACGACGTTGAGCAGAATTCGCCCGGGTGCATGCGTCGAGAACGTCGCGGCCATCTGCGCGGCCAGCGTCGGGCTGATCAAGCCGGGCCGGAACGCGACGAGGAACGCGAGCTTCTCCGATTCGCGGGCCAGCATCGCGGTAGTGAGGAACGCGTCCTCGCACCATGCCCCGGCGGGGGTGAGGGCGCCGGAGAAGCCGAACTCCTCCGCCGCGCGGGCGATCGAGGAAAGGTAGCCGATAGAGGCGCGGCGGTCGCCGCCGGCTTCACCGGCGGCTGTGCCGTGCCCACCCCCGACGATGAGCCGGCTGTCGCCGTAAGTGGGCAGGAACCAGTGGAAAGCAAGAGACATACGCGGAACTCCGATGAATGCAGGTCGGGTAGAGGGAAGGGTCAGGTGCCTACGGCACGGTGTCAACGTGTCAGGCGAAGGCGCCGCGGTAGGCGGCAGCGGGATGACTGTCCGGCAGCAGGTCCGACCCGGTGAGCTTGCGCCGGATAGTGCCCTCGGCATATTCACGCTGGGCGAGGCCACGATCCTGCAGGACCGGGATGACATGGTCGATGAACTCGGTGTAGGTGCCGGGGATGGTGTAGTTCATGACGTTGATACCGCCGACCCCGGCGTCGCGCCACTGAGCGAGGCGGTCGGCGATCTGATCCGGAGTGCCGACGACACGCCCGTTTCGACTGCGCAATTGGGCGAGGTCCCGCACGGTCGGCTCCCTGCCGGGCACCGCTTCACGCAGCCACTGCAGGCTACTCTGCGAGCCCTCCGCCTCCACCACGCCGATGGGAGTATCAAGGTCGTACCGACCGAGATCGATGCCGATGCCACCCGCGGCGTGCGCGATGATGGTGTCGAGGTCGATGTACTCGTCGATGTCCGCAGCCTTACGGCGGGCTTCTTCCTCTGTGGAGCCGATCACGAAGGACAGCCCCTGGAAGAAATTGATGTCCTCGGCCCCTCGACCGGCTTCCACCGCCAGGCGTCGAGTGTCTTCGATCAATCCTCGTGCGGCCTCCGGGGTCGGCGAGGCGATGAACTGGGCTTCGGCGTTGCGGGCGGCGAACCGCCGACCGACCGGAGAGGATCCTGCCTGAAACAGCACCGGGGTGCGCTGCGGGGACGGAGCCACCAGATGCGGGCCCTCGACACGGTACCGCTTGCCCTCGTGATAAATCTTGTGGATCTTCGAGAAGTCACCGTGCAGTCCGGACTCCTTGTCCTGGATCAGGGCACCCTCGTCCCATGACCCCTCCCACAGTTTGTAGACCACGTCGGCGTACTCTTCCGCCCACGTATAGCGGTCGTCGTGCGCCGTCAGACCGTCGAAACCGAAGTTACGCCAAGCATTAGGCGACGGGCTGGTGACGATGTTCCACGCGACACGGCCGTTCGAGGCGTGGTCGAGAGTGGAGATCTTGCGTGCGAAGTTGAAGGGGTGTTCCTGCAGGATCGAACTGGTGATCGCGATACCCAGATGTTCGGTGTTGTAGGCGATCGCCGAGGCGAGGACCCCCGGATCGTTGCTCGGGATCTGCAGTCCGGCGTCGACGAATTTCTTCCAGTCGCCCTGGTAATCGCCGTAGAGGCCGACGACGTCGGCGAAGAATACGTAGTCGAACTTGCCTCTCTCGAGTTCTTTGGCGAGCGAAACCCAATGCTCGAGGGAGTTGAAGTTGTGCTGCTGGGCGTCCGGTAGCCGCCACGCCCCGTGGGTGATGTGGGAGGTCGTGTTCATCACGAACGCGGAGAACTGTAGTGGTCGAGGCACGGAAAACCTTTCATAACAATGGATCTCGCAGATATTGACGACGCTAACGGGGTTCCTTCCAGTACGGAAGGGATCCGATCGCGATGATCGCAAACGCAGACGTAGGAGAGCCTCTGCACATACCGTGATGCATCGACTGCGAAGTCCTGCGCTGATACGCGGTTCGAGTGCTTCGTGTCCTGAATGTCGATTATCCAGCCGCCGCACATCTTCGCACCGACTCCAGTCGGGCGCTAGCCACCACATGAATCAAGGAGACACCTCCGGTGAACAAGCATTTTCGTCGTTCGCACCTGGCATGGGCCGCCGGGCTCGCTGCCGGATCCCTGCTGCTGTCCGGCTGCGCCGGAACAGGGGCGGCCGGCGGGCCTTCCGGGGACCCGATATCGGGCGGCACCCTGACCTACGCGACCGGCGATGTGGAGCCCGCCTGCCTGGATCCGATCGTGTCCGGAAACGTTCCGCAAGCTCTCGTTTCGACACAGTATCTCGAGTCGCTGTTCTACCAGGACGAGAACGGCGATATCGCGCCGTGGCTCGCGGAATCGTGGACGTGGTCCGAGGATCGCCTGAGCCTCGACGTCACACTCCGTGACGACGTCACCTTCACGGACGGCGCACCGCTGAACGCATCGACGATCGCCGCGAACGTGGCGTACATCAAGGATCCGGCCACGCTGTCGAGCACAGCGCTCCTCGCCGTCGAGAAGGTGGCGTCGGTCGAAGAGATCGACGAGTACACCGCGCGCATCCATCTCTCGGAACCGGACAATGCTCTGCTGGAACATTTTTCGCAGGTATGGGTGCCGATAGAGTCACAGAAAGCGTTGGCGCGGGGATCGCAGGAGAATTGCCTCTCGCCGGTGGGAACCGGTCCGTTCAAGGTCGAGAGCTGGCAGAAGCAGCAGCAGATAGTCCTGGTCCGCAACGACAACTACACCACCCCTCCGCCGAGTGCCGCTCACACCGGTCCCGCCTATCTGGACAAGATCGTGTGGCGCTTCCTGCCGGACGATACGGCACGTTTCGCGGCGCTACAGGCTGGCGAAGTTGACGTCATCGACGTGATTCAACCTCAGGATATGGTTGCGGCACAATCTGATCCGACTCTACAGACATTGATCGGCTCCCGGCCGGGCCATGTCGTGAATCTGGCGCTGAACACCAGGGCTGAGCCGTTCGACGACATCAAGATACGTGAGGCCTTCATTCGGTCCGTCGATGTCGATGCCGCGTTGTCGAGCATCTTCCTGGGTACCGTCCCGCGTGCGAACTCGGTGCTCAGCAGTATCACCAAGTACAACCAGCAGGATCCGGAAGCATTCTCCACCGATGTTGGCCGCGCCAACCAACTCCTCGACGAGGCCGGCTGGACCCAGCGGGACAACGACGGATACCGCATCAAGGATGGAAAACGGCTTTCCGTCACAGTGATCCAGACAAGCTATGTCCTTGTTCCGGTGTCCATGCTGGAGCAGTTCCAGGCAGCGGTGAAGGCGGTCGGTTTCGAACTGAAGATCAGCGAAGAGGAGACCTCGTCTTTCACTGCGAGACGGAATTCCTGGGACTACAAAGTGCTTCCGACCTACTACACCAAGAATTCGCCGGCTGTGCTGAACCTGACCCACGACTCATCGAATATCGCGTCGATCAAGGGTGTGGGGTACCACTCCAATTCCACCGGATTGAAGTCCGAGGTCTCCGATGAGCTGGATACCGTGTTGCGCACGGCCGCGACTACTGCAGACGAGAGTGAGCGGGGCGCGCTTTATGCGAAGGCCCAGGACATCATCTACAGCCAGTACCTGAACCTCCCGATCTTCGATCAGCAGACACGGCTCGGACTCCGAGCCGATGTGGTTGGCGTTCGGCTCATCTCGCCGCTGGGCATGCCTACCTTCTACGACGCATGGTTGGACCGCTCGTGACCACCGTCGATCAGATCGCGGGACCGAATCGGCGCTTCGAGGGCACGAAGGTAGCTCGGTGGGCGTTGAAACGTATCGCCGGCGCGGTGTTCGTGTTGTGGGCGGTCGCGACATTGTCATTCTTCGTCATCCGGTTGATTCCTGGCGATCCTGTCGACGCGCTGCTCGGTGGGGCGGATTCGAACGCCACGGAGCAGATGCGGCAACAGGCGCGGGAAGCCTACGGGCTCGACCGACCACTGCCCGTGCAGTATCTCGCTTATCTCGACAAGCTTCTACATGGTGATCTGGGGCAGTCCTATCAACTCAAACAGTCTGTCACCGAGATACTTTCCGATCACCTGGCGAGCACCCTGACACTGGCCGTCCTTGCTCTGGCGCTGGCGTGGATCCTGGCGCTCGGTCTAGCGCTCTGGTCGGCTCGCGGCGGCTGGGGCACAGCAGCACTCAGCAGCATCCTCGAAATCGTGTCGGCGGCTGTTCCGCACTTCTGGCTGGGCACACTTCTGATCGTACTCTTCAGCGTTCAACTGCGATGGCTACCCGCGACCAGTGGAGGTTCGGGCGCCGCCGGACTGGTGCTACCGGTTCTGACATTGGCCATTCCCCTCGCGGGGTTCCTGGGGCAGGTCATGCGCGAGTCGATGGCCGACGCCATGCAGTCCCCGTTTGCGCTCTCTGCCCGCGCACGAGGTGAGAGCGAAACCGGAGTGAGCCTGCGCCACGCACTGCGGCACGCAGCACTGCCCGGAATCGGTTTGTCCGGATGGGCCTTCGGATCTTTGACCAGCGGCGCCGTGGTGGTCGAGACGGTGTTCGCCCGTCCGGGACTCGGACGAAGTTTGCTGCAGGCGGTACTCGTGCGCGATGTTCCCGTCGTTCTCGGCGTGGTCCTGGTCGTCGCCGCCGTCTACATCATTGTCACCCTGCTCAGCGATCTCGCCGACCGTGTCGTCGATCCCCGGTTGCGTGCGACGTGAGCGCCGCAGACCGGATCGCGAACCCGACCCTCAGGAGGCCACGATGACTTCGACTCGAGAACTGAAAGAGGACCCACCGCTGTCCTCGACTCTCGCATCGTCACCCGACTTGCAGACGCCGGTCGGGAGCACTTCGACTACCCCGGGATCCCGCAGGAAATTCCAACCGGATCTCCCCATTGTGATCCCGGCGGTGATCCTGTTCGGACTGTTGGTTACGGCTGCGTTTCCCACGCTCGTCGCTCCGTTCGGACCGCTGGACATTGATCCGGCGCACGCATTCTCGGTTCCTTCCCCGAGCCACTGGTTCGGTACGGACGAGTCCGGTCGCGACGTGTTCTCCCGGGTCGTCCACGGCACCCGTAGCTCGTTGCTGATCGGGCTGCTCGCCACCGCAGTGGGATTAGGGCTCGGGGTGCTTCTCGGTGCCCTCGCCGGTCTCGGCGGGAAGACCGTAGATTTCGGTGTCTCCCGACTGCTGGAAGTGCTCTTCGCTTTTCCCAGCCTGCTACTGGCGCTGTTGGTGATCACCATTCTGGGGCCGGGCGTGGTCAGCACCACCATCGCTGTCGGCTTGTCGACTGCACCGGGTTATGCCCGACTGATCAGGTCCCAGGTGATGTCCGTACGCCGATCGGGTTACGTGGAATCCGCTGTCGTTCTGGGACGCTCGCGCTGGTTCGTCATCAGCCGGCACATCCTTCCGAATGTCGCGGCGCCGCTCTTCGTGTTGGCTACGTTGGGTATCGGGCAGGCGATCGTGTGGGCGTCGTCGCTCAGTTTTCTCGGCCTCGGTGCGACCCCGCCGGACCCTGAATGGGGATCCATGCTTTCCGTCGGGCGTCGCTACCTGGCGAACGCATGGTGGTTGACCGTATTTCCGGGTCTGTTCATCGTCCTCAGCGCGGCAGCCACCACTGTCCTGGGGCACAGCCTGCAGCGACGACTCAAGGACAAATAGATGACACACCATCACGTAGTCGAGGCTCGCGATCCCGTCGTCAGCGTCAGGAATCTTCGAGTTTCCTTCGGCCGCGACACGGATGCAGTTCCGCGAGTTCGCGGCGTCGACTTCGACATCCACGCCGGCGAGTGCCTGGCAATCGTAGGGGAATCCGGATCCGGGAAATCGGTGACCGCGAGAAGCCTCATCGGTCTCACCGGGCAGTATGCTCAGGTCTCGGCAGACACGCTGACCCTACAGGGCAGGGATCTACGGGGAAACTCGGCGTCGCAGTGGCGCAAGGTACGTGGAGCCGAAATCGGATACGTCCTCCAAGACGCCCTGGTCTCGCTCGATCCGTTGAGGACGATCGGCCGCGAGATCGACGACGCCCTACGCCTGCACACCGATCAGTCGGCCCGCGAACGGCGCACAAAGGTTCTCGGCCTTCTCCGCGACGTCGGAATCCCCGAACCCGAGCAACGCATCCGGCAACGCTCGGGGGAATTATCCGGTGGACTGCGGCAGCGTGCGCTGATCGCATCGGCACTCGCACACAACCCGCCACTACTCGTGGCCGACGAACCGACAACCGCCCTCGATGCCACCGTGCAGAAGCAGATCCTTACCCTTCTCGACAAGCTCCAGGACAACGGAACTGCCTTACTGCTGATCAGCCATGATCTGGCTGTCGTGAGCCATATGGCCGACCGCATTGCGGTGATGCGGGACGGTGAGTTCGTCGAGTCCGGTCCCGCACGACAAGTTTTGGAGAATCCGCAGCACGACTACACAAAGAAGCTTCTACAAGCCGTCCCCACCGGCCGGCCACGCGGAACTGCGCTGTCCGCCACCAGCGTCACAATCTCGCCACGGCAGCACCGCTCGATCGCGGCGCGGCGTATCGAGACCGGTAGCGAGCGGCGAGAGCCGGGCCCGGTCCTGGTCGGTGAACGGCTGCGCAAGGTTTACCGTAACCCTGACGGGTCTGAGCGCGTCGCAGTCGACGGCGTCTCCTTCGCACTCGAAGCGGGCACGACGCTGGGGATCGTCGGCGAATCAGGGTCCGGCAAAACCACTGTCGCTCGCATGGCGCTGGGGCTGGTGCAACCCGATGCCGGAGAGGTGAGCTTCATGGGCAGACCGTGGAGTTCGCTCCCGGAGAAGCGCCGCCGCCCTCACCGCCGCCGAATTGCGGCTATCTACCAGGATCCGTTGGGCTCGTTCGATCCTCAGTGGACCGTCGGCGGCATCCTGACCGACGCCCTCGTCGATGCGCAGGCATTGTCCAAAGCCGAACGCCGAGAAGAAGTCGTGCAACTGCTGGAGACGGTGGGGCTCTCCCCTGACATCGCCGGACGAAACCCGCTTCGTCTCTCCGGCGGACAACGCCAGCGAGTCGCGATCGCTCGCGCACTGGCATCGGGCCCCGACGTCATCATCTGCGACGAGCCGGTCTCGGCGCTCGACGTCTCGATCCAGGCACAAGTGCTCGATCTTCTCGACGAACTCCAGCGCGAGTTCGCGCTCAGTTACCTGTTCATCTCACACGATCTCGGGGTCGTGCAGCACGTCAGCGACGAACTCTTGGTCATGGCCAACGGTGCCGTGGTCGAGGCTGGCACCGCGCAACAGATCTTCGAGAACCCCACCCAGGAATACACGAAGCGTCTCCTCTCGGCGGCCCCCCGCTTGGAGTCGACTTCGGTGAAAGGACTGTCATGACCACGATCGTCGAGGACCGACGTAGCCACCCCGTCACAGAAGAGTTGCTCGAACATTACCGACCGGTATTCCGTGAGATCGCTGCCGGAGCTGCAGAACGTGAAGCGTCGCGCACGTTGGCATACGACGCCATCGAGGCACTGAAAGTGGCAGGCTTCGGCAGCCTGCGGGTACCGACGCAGTACGGCGGTACCGGCGCGACGTTGACGCAGTCACTTCGTGTGCTGCGGGAGCTGGGCGAAGCGGACTCCAACCTCGTCCAAGCCTTGCGTGCCCACTTCGCCACCGTCGAGGGACTGGTCGCGTCCACCGAGGAAGCGTACAGAGAGAAGTGGTTCCGGCGCATCGTCGACGGAGCGATCATCGGAAACGCCACCACCGAACGAGGCAACGAACCGGGCCGATATTCTACGAAGCTCGTCCGCAGGGACGGCAAGCTCTACCTCACCGGCGTCAAGTTCTACAGCACGGGAAGCCTGTACGCCGACTGGATCACCGTGGCGGCTGAAACCGAGGGCGGCGATACCGTGCGGGTGTCCGTGCCGGCCGACGCCCCGGGATTGGAACGTATCGACGACTGGAACGGTTTCGGCCAGCGGCTCACCGCGTCGGGGACCACCCGCCTCTCCGACGTCGAAGCCAATTCCGACGACGTCGCCCCCGCACCTCAGAACGACTCGGCCTCTCACCTGGCGGCGTATGTTCAGTTGATTCTCCTGGTGGCACTCGGTGGTGTGGCACGGGCAGCGAGGCGGGACGTCATCGAATTCGTCCGGAACCGCACGCGTGCTTACGGTCACGGTGTCGGGGACTCGCCGCAGCGTGATCCGTTGGTGCAGGAAGTCATCGGGCGGGTGAGCAGTTCCGTGTTCGCCGTCGAATCGATTCTGGACGCCACTGCCCGCGAGGTCGAGCGCATTGCCATGGCTGACACCCACGACACTGTGTCGGCTGGCGAACTCGAAGAGTTGAACGCGGTGATCGCGGAAGCGCAGATCACCATCGTCGACCTGACTCTCGATGTCACGACGAAGTTGTTTGAAGTCGGCGGTGCGTCGGCTACATCGGAATCTCTTCGCCTGGACCGGCATTGGCGCAACGCGCGCGTCCTGGCGCAACACAATCCTGTGATCTACCGCGCTCGCGCGGTCGGGCAGCAGCGTTTGACCGGCGACCACCTTACGAACGCGATCTACGTGGGCCGATCCGACACACGGATCTAACACGATTGCAGCGCAGCAACTTTTTGTCGGCGCGGTACACCCCGCCTCTACCGCGCCGAGGCTGTCGCATTGCACCGGCACTTCAAGCTTGCAGCATGCTGGCTCGACGCCCTTCGCGGTGCACGTTCACCTCTGACCTACCCGGAGCACATCATGAGCATTGACAACCTACTCGACTCGACCACGCCGCCGATCGCTCTGCGTTCGAGTGAACTCGAAGACTTGATCGCCGCGATCGCCAGTGGCGCCGCGGAACGCGCACGGCTGGATCAGAGCCCGTTCGATCAGATCGAACTCATTCGCCAATTTCGGCTGGGCACGGTAACTCTTCCACTCGATGAGGGAGGTCACGGGGTTTCCGTGCGGGAGCTTTTGTCGCTGGTGATCGATCTCGCCGAGGCCGATCCCAATGTGGCGCACATCCTTCGGGCGCACTTCTGGCAGGTGAACGAGATCCTGCGGCTGCCCGCCAGCCCCCAGCGAAACGCTTGGCTCGAGGAAATTCGTAGCGGAAAAATTTTCGGCAACGCCAGCAGCGAAAAGGGGAACCGCGCCGCCGGAGCCTCCTCTTTCGCGACCGCTCTCACGCGGTCCGGACAGGATTTCATACTCAACGGAGAGAAGTTCTACAGCACGGGCAGCCTATTCTCCGACTGGCTCGCAGTGTCCGCCCAAGTGGACGAATCGACGATCGCATCGGTCATTATCCCCTCCGACCGCGACGGCGTGACAATCGTGGACGACTGGGACGGTATCGGACAAAATCGCACCGGCACCGGTACCACCGTCTTCGATAACGTGGTGGTCCATCCGAACGAGGTGATTACGCTCCGCTCGACCAGTGACATCACTCCACGCCCAAGCGATGGCGCATTGTTGCAACTGTATTTACAGGCGATCGTCACCGGCATCCTGCGGAACGTGGTAACCGACGCGATCGGGTTAATTCACAGTCGCGCCCGCACCTTCTCGCACGCGCTGGCCGAGCAACCGGCGCAAGACCCGATCCTGCAGCACGTCATCGGCAAGATCGCCAGCACCACCTATGTTGCCGAGGCAGCTGTCCTAACGGCTGCAGACGCGATTGACGCCGCCTATCGCTCAGAGCGAGAAGGCAACCCGGACTCTGCTCTGTTCACGGCTGCGTCGCTGGCTGCAGCCAAGGTCAAGATCCACGTGGACGAGGTGGGACTCGCGTCCGCGACCGCGCTCTTCGAGGTGGGCGGCGCATCGGCGGCGACCCGTTCGAAGAACCTGGACCGGCACTGGCGCAACATCCGCACACTCACCCTCCACAATCCCACCTCCTACAAGGCGGTCGCGGTGGGTAACACGACAATCAACGATGCCACGCTTCCGCTCAACGGCTACTTCTGAGCGGAAGCGCGGAAGCCTCATCCGCGTCCGCAGTCACTTATGATCGCGACGGCAGCGAAGAACTGTCAAAATGGGTCTAGTGGTCCGCGTTTGAAGTTGTTGGGCGGTTGGCTTTCTTGAGGATCTGTTCCGCCGTTTTCGTCCACACGAACGGTTGCGCCCGAGGGTTCCAGCCGTTGATGAAGGC
Source organism: Rhodococcus sp. 1168 (assembly GCF_002091955.1). GTDB lineage: Bacteria > Actinomycetota > Actinomycetes > Mycobacteriales > Mycobacteriaceae > Rhodococcoides. Next base: position 16,371 of record NZ_MKKY01000088.1, read on the forward strand.
TCGGATCTTGGCGGTGAGATCGCGGACGTTGCGGAAGGTGCCGCGGTGGATTGCTTGGCGTTCGATGATGCCGAACCAGACCTCGACGAGATTCATCCACGATGCCGACGTGGGGGTGAAATGCACTGTGATTCGGGGGTTGCCGGTGAGCCAGTCTCGTACTTCTTGCTTCTTGTGGGTGGCGTAGTTGTCCATCACCAGATGCAGTTCCTGATCGGGGTAGGCGCGTGCGACGTGCTTGAGGAACACCAGAAACTCCTGGTGGCGGTGTCGCGGTTTACATATCCCGGTGACCTGCCCTGTCGCAATATCGAGTGCAGCGAACAACGTTGTGGTGCCGTGTCGGATGTAGTCGTGGGTCTGCCGCTCGGGGATGCCGATCTGCATCGGCAACGTCGGTGCAGTGCGGTCGAGAGCTTGGATCTGCGACTTTCCATCCACGCACAGCACGATCGCATTCTCCGGAGGTGCGAGGTACAGCCCGACGATGTCGGTGACTTTTGCGACCAACTCAGGATCGGTGGAGAACTTGAACGTCTCACTGCGCCAGGGTTGAACGCCGTGTTCGCGCCACACCCGTGCGACGGTGCCGTATCCGATGCCGAGGTGATCGGCGAGCAAACGCGAGCTCCAGTGCGTAACACCGTACTTCTTCGGAGGGGGTGTCAACGTCACCGAAATCAGCTTGTCACGGTCGAGGGTGCGGGGCCTGCCGGAGCGGTCTTCGTCGAACAGCCCGTCCACGCCGGATTCTTCGTATCGGGCACGCCAGTTGATCACCGTCTGCCGTGAGATCGAGAACCGGCGTGCGATTTCCGCATGCGCGACACCATCGGCGGCGAGCAGAACGATCCGCGCTCGCTGCACCAACCCCGCTTTCGCCGTCGTCGACCGGACCCACTTCTCGAACTGGTCACGGTCGTTGTCGGGGATCAACAGCGGAGCTGCGCGCATAGCCAATTCAATCAAACATAACCGCCCATCTACTTCAGGCGCGCGGTACTAGCCTCGTGCTTTCACAGAGGTGAGGATCTGATCTGTGTCGAAAACGAAGAAAGGTGCTCCCACCTGCGATAATTCGACTTGTCTAAGGTTGAATACACGCTGGAACAAGGAGCACCCTTCTGGTGAGCAAGTCTACGTCGTCGTACCCCACCCTGTCCGTTGATGCCACCGGAACCGGTGTCGTGTCGCACGCCGGTGCAGTGACTTTGCTGCGCACGGCGGAAGTGACGGGATTGACCGCAGCGTTGTCGAAGCAGCTCGTGTCGTGGCGGAAACCGTTGGCGCAGTTCGACCCCGGCAAGATCGTCCTCGACCTCGCAGTGTCGCTGGCCCTCGGTGGGGATTGCCTCGCCGACATCGCCACCCTGCGTGAACACGCTGCCGTCTTCGGAAGAGTTCCCTCCGATCCCACCGTCTCCCGCCTGATCACGGCATTGACCACCGACACCGCCTCGGTGCTCACCGCGATCGACACCGCCCGAGCATCCGCTCGCACCGCGGCGTGGAAACACGCCGGCGAGCACGCTCCCGATCACGACATCACCGCCAAGAATCCGATCGTCATCGACCTCGATGCCACCCTCGTCGCGGCCCACTCGGACAAGGAGTCTGCTGCACCGACGTACAAACGAGGCTATGGATTTCATCCCCTGATGGCGTTCGTCGACCACGGCACCAGCGGGACCGGTGAACCTGTCGCGGCGCTGCTGCGGCCCGGTAACGCCGGATCGAACACAGCGGCAGATCATATCGAGGTCACTCGGAAAGCGTTGGCACAGTTACCCTCCACCAGCAGCACACGCCCCGGCAAGAAGGTGCTCATTCGTACCGACGGTGCCGGCGCGAGCCACAAATACCTCACCTGGCTCCACAACCAACGGGTCTCGTATTCGATCGGATTCGGGCTCACCGATGCGATGGTCACCGCACTCGCCGACGCTCCCGAGGACGCCTGGTCGGTCGCCGTCGACGCACAGAAGAAAGTCCGTGACGGTGCCTGGGTCATCGACGCCACCGGCATCGTGGACCTCACCGCCTGGCCGGAGGGGATGCGCGTGGTCATCAGAAAAGAACGACCACACCCCGGTGCTCAACTACGGTTCACCGATGCCGACGGCCTGCGGTTGACTGCGTTCGCCACCAACACCGTCGGCGGGAAGGTCCAGGATCTCGAACTTCGTCACCGTCGCCGTGCGCGCTGCGAGGACCGGATCCGCGTCGCGAAGGACACCGGTCTCACCAACTTCCCGTTGCACGGCTTCGATCAAAACCGCATCTGGCTGGCTATCGTGCAACTCGCCCTCGACC
>NZ_MKKY01000089.1 GCF_002091955.1 Rhodococcus sp. 1168
TTTCGAGACGACGATGGTGTGATCGAACGTGATGGTCATGAGTGTCTGCCTCCTGGGCAGTTCCACGCCTCCATGCCTGACGCTGTCCGTCATCGACACGCGACGCTGGCGATGATCCTGCCAACCAGAGCGTGTGCTTGCAAGCCGTGCCTTTGACGGCGTTGTCTCGCCGAGAACGGTTAGTCGGGTAGGTGTTGCTCAACGTGATGACGCTGTACCAGGATTGACTTTGTGCCCATCCTGGTCGAACCGTCGATCCCCGAGGGATCGTTGTTCGGGATTGAACAACCCGTGATCGAGGTGTCGCGGTCGGTTTCACTCCGGCCGTGGGTGAACGGTGACGCCGCAGCGGTGATGGAATTCTTTCAGGACCCACTCATCCAACGATGGCACGTCAAACGTGCTGATTCGATCGAGGAGGCAGCAGGATGGATCGGAGGGTGGCAGTCTGAGTGGCTCAAAGAATCCGGAGCCCATTGGGCTGTGGTTGATTCAGGTTCGGACCGCCTACTCGGTCGTATCGCATTGAAAAATATTGATCTCTATGACGGGACGGCCGATCTGGCGTACTGGATGGCCGCATCTGCGCGCGGGTATGGAGTGTGCCCGAATTCCGTTGTTGCGTTAGCAAGATGGGCCTTCGACGAAGTGGCCTTCAACCGACTCGAACTCGAACACTCAGTAGACAATGCTGCGTCGTGTCGCGTTGCGGATAAGGCCGGATTTCAGACAGAAGGCATCCGCCGCGGATCAGCACGCCATGCAGACGGGTGGCATGACATGCACGTACACAGCTTGCTCAGGGGAGACTCAACCCCAGGCTGAATCGGATCCAGGTCTTCAGGCGAGCGTGATTAAGGCCGTCTGCATGTTGCTGCCCACATTGAGATCCGCCACCGCCGGATTCGCACCCAAATTGCGCCCACCCTCACCGGAGCAGAACGACACGCCCGCACCCGGCACATCTCCGAAGGTGACTTCGACGAGTGAGATGACCATCGCGTCGATGAGCCCGAACCCGATCCAATGCGACAACCACTGCCCCGCCGATAACGGCGAAGGCATTTCGAATGTATCGGCCGCTATCAGCGGTCCTACTACGATGTCGACCGACCTCGTTGTGCCCATTCCTGCCTTTGGAGAACTACTGTGTCTGATTTTGATTATTCGCCGCCTGCACCAACCGCATCGAAGGGGAGACGGAAGTGGCCGTGGGTCACCGGTGCAGTCGTGTCCGGCTTGCTGGTCATCGGTGTGGTGGATCCGACCGGGTCGAGGGACACCGCCGCGCAGGAGGCAGCCGTAGCGGCAGCATCCGCCACGATGACCAGCACCTCGAAAGCTGCCATCGCTACAACATCGCCCGTGGCTCCGAGCTCCGCCGCAACTACACCCGAGTCGATGCTCGCACCCGTACCGGTGGCGTTGGCGGTCGAGAACGCGGACGGCGCGAACGCTGCCCTGAGCATGCTGGCGACCGTGCCGATCAAGGGGCGAGCCCCGAAGACCGGGTACGACCGAGAGATGTTCGGGCAGGCCTGGACCGACGATGTCACCGTCGAAGGTGGTCATAACGGCTGCGATACGAGGAACGATATTTTACGTCGAGATCTCACCGCGATCACCGTGAAGCCGGGGTCCAACGGATGCGCGGTACAAACCGGCACCCTGGCCGATACGTACACCGCAACCACCATCAGCTTCGTCCGCGGCACCGACACCTCCAGCGCTGTGCAAATCGACCACATGGTCGCCCTCAGTAATGCCTGGCAGACAGGTGCTCAGCAACTCGACCCGGCCACGCTGAAGAGCCTGGCGAACGACCCGCGCAACCTGCAGGCCGTCGATGGCCCGGCGAACCAGCAGAAGAGCGACGGCGATGCCGCGACCTGGCTCCCCAGCAACACCGCATACCGGTGCACCTATGTTGCTCGGCAGGTCGAGGTGAAGGCCGCCTACGGACTGTGGGTCACTCAGCCCGAACACGATGCGACCACCCGCGTCCTCGGTGACTGCGGCGCCGCAGCCCCAGTCGCACCTGCTCCAGCTCCAGCTCCTCGACCTGCACCGGTCGCACCAGCACCTGTTCCGGTCGCACCAGCACCAGCACCAGCACCAGCACCCGCTCCGCTGGTCGAAGCGCCTGCACCGGCGAGCGTGTACTACCAGAATTGCAGCGCAGTTCGTGCAGCCGGTGCCGCCCCCATCCGGGCCGGACAACCTGGCTACAGCAGCAAGCTCGACCGTGATGGAGACGGCGTCGGTTGCGAGTAACGCCGTGGATGTGATATCGAACTGCAGTCGTTGACTCCTGAACTCTCGTCCTACCTTGCCTATTCAGAGGCGACACCAAAGACCGGATGGGACGGCGGGAAACGAACAACCGGCGTGAAACGCCACATCGCAGTGGACGTGACCAGCTGTTGTTGACAGTCGTGGTGACCGCGGCCTCGATTCAGGACCGTGACGCCGGGCACCGGCTGCTCGCCGCACTGCGCGGCACGTTCTCCACGATCCGGCTGGTGCGGGCCGACGGCGGCTACTCGGGGCGCCTGCTCGGCTGGGCGAAAAGTGTTCTGGCACTGCAGGTCGGCGTCATCAAACGCAAGCCTGGTAGTACCGGATTCCACGTCCGGGCCCGAGTTTGGGTGGTAGAACGGACCTTCGCTTGGCTCAACAAATATCGCCGCTGCGTCCGCGACTATGAGGCCAAGCCCGAAAACCACGAAGCGATGGTTCTCGTCGTCACCATCGCGACCATGACCAGGCGACTCGCCCGAACCTGACAGTTCTCAATCACACTCTCAGTGCGGCTAGCGGGAAGCTCGTGCGCGGCCCCGAACGGTGCGGGACTCGGCCGTGGTCCGAAGCTCCAACCAAGTCGTAGGGCCGAATTCAGCCGGACCCGGTCATGTTGGCGAACCCGCCCGCACTGACACGGAAAGCCCGCACGAGGCGGGCTTTCGGAAATGGCGCGCGATCCGCGTAAGAATCCGCTACCGACGTCAAATGTAGCTGGAGGCCCATCCAACTGCAAAACGACGGCACGCCCTGAAGTGCGTGTGCTCGATAGGAAAACGAGAGGCGAAACATGGGGGCCGGGAATGTATTCGGCCCACGAATCGACAATATCGCCGACAATCGGGCAATCCGACAAGACTATCGACCGGAACTACCGAACAAACCCGGCGAGTAGAGGTTTTCGGTCGTGAGAATGATTCATTCAGACGGTGATGACTGAAAAGACGAGGTTGAGGCTTTCGCATGAGCCACTGCAGAGCTCCGCGACCTAGCCTCGATCTTTCGTCGAGCTGATGTGCTGGCCTGAGCTGGTCGAGATGGTGTTTCGGACTCGTTAGCGCACGATGGCGTTGCCGATGTCGATCGGCGGGTGCTCGGTTCCACGGTCCGAGGCGTGGGGTTCTTTCGCGTCGTTGGGTCGGGTGAATTGCGGTCAGGCGGGCGCGGTCAGCGCCGCCAACCGGGTCAGTGCGGTGACGATCAACGTCGACCACGGTGCGTTCTGTGAAAGGCGCAGGTGCGTGCGGCGGGCGTGGGTGGCGATGCGGCCGGCGACCGAGAACACCCGCAGACGAACACTTTTGGGCTCCCACCGGCGTGCATCATGGTCGGTGAAGCCGAGCATCTGAGTCCACGCCATCAGGTCCAGAGCAAGTTCGACGATCGCCAACCAGATGCGGTTCTGGTCGAAGCCGTGCAGCGGGAAATTTGTCAGCCCGGTGTCCTTGGCGGTGCGGATGCGGTCCTCACACCGGGCGCGGCGGCGGTGCCTCAGTTCGAGATCCTGAATCTTCCCGCCGACCGTGTTGGTGGCGAACGCAGTCAGTCGGAGACCGTCGGAATCGGTGAACCGTAGCTGCGCGCCGGGGTGCGGGCGTTCCTTTCGGATGATCACGCGCATCCCGGCCGGCCACGAGGTCAGGTCGACGATGCCGGTGGCGTCGATGACCCATGCGCCGTCGCGGACCCTCTCGGCGTGGTCGAGGGCGACCTGAGGTTCCCCCCGAAAAGTGGACAGTGGTCACGCGGCCATGATGGGCGCGATCAGTGACTGTTCGTACGTGGTGGGGCTGAGCATCCCGATCGTGGAGTGCCTACGGCGAGTGTTGTAGAAGTTCATCCAGTTGTCAACTGCAGCAACCAATTCAGTGGCATGAACGAAGGTGTGCCGGTAGTAGTACTCGTGCTTGAACGTCGACCACAGACTTTCGGCGCCGGCGTTGTCCCAGCATTGACCGGTTTCACCCATCGAACGCCGCAACCCGTACCGTTCACACGCCTGCTTCATGATGTCAGCAGTGTACTGAGATCCCCTGTCCGAGTGCATGATTGTTCCCGCGACATCGCCGCCACGTTCGGCGACCGCCATCTCCAACGCTTCGACAACCAGCTCGGTGCGCATGTGATCGGCCACGGCCCATCCGAGAACCTTCTTCGAGTGCTCGTCCTTGATCGCGCACAGGTACATATCCCCCTCCCCGCAGGTCAGATACGTTATGTCCGAAGTCCACACCGCATCGAGTTCACCCTGATCGAAACGGCGCTGGACCAGATCATCAGGGAACGAGGCGAACGGATCGACCACGGTGGTGCGGACCTTGAACGTGCGCGGACTGATGCCGACGACACCGAGCGATCGCATGATCTTGGCGACAGTTTTCTCGGTGATCACCTCGCCTCGGTCGTGGAGTTCGGCGGTGATGCGCGGTGCCCCGTACACGCCTTTCGACTCCTGGTGGATCGCGAGGATCTTGATCTCCAGATCGGCTCTACGCTGCTCTCGCTCTGCCAATCGGGTTGTCACACTGCGTCCTTGGTTCTTGTAGAAGCCGGAGGTCGACACCTCGAGCAGGCGCGCCATCCGGTGAACTGCGGAGTTCGCGTACTCCGCGGCCATCAACGTGTAGAGCTCTACTTTTGTTGATTGGCTGCGAAGTACGCGGAC
>NZ_MKKY01000090.1:0-2500 GCF_002091955.1 Rhodococcus sp. 1168
TGTGTTCGGCGGTGTCCTACTCTCCCACACCCTGTCGAGTGCAGTACCATCGGCGCTGGAGGGCTTAGCTTCCGGGTTCGGAATGGGACCGGGCGTTTCCCCTCCGCTATGGCCGCCGTAACTCTATGAAACAGTTACACACGGAACACAACAGAAAACTCACACATAATGGTGAACGATGTTGGTTCATTCAATTGTAAATACTGAAACGTGTGTTGTTTCAGATATCGCACAGTGGACGCGTAGCTTCTTTGTGGTAAGTCCTCGGCCTATTAGTACCAGTCACCTACATCGGTTACCCGACTTCCAGTTCTGGCCTATCAACCCGGTGGTCTGCCGGGGGCCTTACCCCCTCGAGGGGGTGAGAAACCTCATCTTGGAACAGGCTTCCCGCTTAGATGCTTTCAGCGGTTATCCCTTCCGAACGTAGCTAACCAGCGGTGCTCCTGGTGGAACAACTGGCACACCAGAGGTTCGTCCGTCCCGGTCCTCTCGTACTAGGGACAGCCTTCCTCAAGTTTCTTACGCGCGCGGCGGATAGAGACCGAACTGTCTCACGACGTTCTAAACCCAGCTCGCGTGCCGCTTTAATGGGCGAACAGCCCAACCCTTGGGACCTACTCCAGCCCCAGGATGCGACGAGCCGACATCGAGGTGCCAAACCATCCCGTCGATATGGACTCTTGGGGAAGATCAGCCTGTTATCCCCGGGGTACCTTTTATCCGTTGAGCGACACCGCTTCCACATGCCGGTGCCGGATCACTAGTCCCGACTTTCGTCCCTGCTCGACGTGTCAGTCTCACAGTCAAGCTCCCTTGTGCACTTGCACTCGACACCTGATTGCCAACCAGGCTGAGGGAACCTTTGGGCGCCTCCGTTACATTTTAGGAGGCAACCGCCCCAGTTAAACTACCCACCAGGCACTGTCCCTGAACCAGATCATGGTCCGAGGTTGAGGTATCCAATACGATCAGAGTGGTATTTCAACAACGACTCCACAGTAACTGGCGTCACCGCTTCACAGTCTCCCACCTATCCTACACAAACCGAACCGAACACCAATACCAAGCTATAGTGAAGGTCCCGGGGTCTTTTCGTCCTGCCGCGCGTAACGAGCATCTTTACTCGTAATGCAATTTCGCCGAGTCTATGGTTGAGACAGCTGAGAAGTCGTTACGCCATTCGTGCAGGTCGGAACTTACCCGACAAGGAATTTCGCTACCTTAGGATGGTTATAGTTACCACCGCCGTTTACTGGGGCTTAAATTCTCAGCTTCGCCACCGAAGTGACTAACCGGTCCTCTTAACCTTCCAGCACCGGGCAGGCGTCAGTCCGTATACATCGTCTTACGACTTCGCACGGACCTGTGTTTTTAGTAAACAGTCGCTTCTCACTGGTCTCTGCGACCCCACCCAGCTCAGAACGAAAAGTTCATCACCAGACAGGGTCCCCCTTCTCCCGAAGTTACGGGGGCATTTTGCCGAGTTCCTTAACCATAGTTATCTCGATCGCCTTAGTATTCTCTACCTGACCACCTGTGTCGGTTTGGGGTACGGGCCGTGTGAAAGCTCGCTAGAGGCTTTTCTCGGCAGCATAGGATCACTGAATTCGCCTCAATCGGCTACGCATCACCTCTCAGGCATCATGAACGGCGGATTTGCCTACCGTTCGCCCTACAGGCTTACACCAGTATTACCACTGACTGGCCCAGCTACCTTCCTGCGTCACCCCATCGCTTGGCTACTACCAGATCAGGTCCTGCGCATCCACCACACCCCTCACTCTCGAAAGAGATCAGTAACATGGATTCAGGGCAGTTAGTATCACTGATTCACCATGGGCGCGTTCACACGGGTACGGGAATATCAACCCGTTGTCCATCGGCTACGCCTGTCGGCCTCGTCTTAGGTCCCGACTCACCCTGGGCGGATTAACCTGGCCCAGGAACCCTTGGTCATTCGGCGGACGAGTTTCTCACTCGTCTTTCGCTACTCATGCCTGCATTCTCACTCGCACAGCCTCCACACCTGGATCACTCCGATGCTTCCATGGCTGCACGACGCTCCCCTACCCACCCACACACCTGGCACACTCCTCGTAAGGAACATGCGGGCTATTGTATGAGTGCCGCAGCTTCGGTGGTGTACTTGAGCCCCGCTACATTGTCGGCGCAGGATCACTTGACCAGTGAGCTATTACGCACTCTTTCAAGGGTGGCTGCTTCTAAGCCAACCTCCTGGTTGTCTTCGCGACCCCACATCCTTTTCCACTTAGTACACGCTTAGGGACCTTAGCTGGCGATCTGGGCTGTTTCCCTCTCGACTACGAACCTTATCGCCCGCAGTCTCACTGCCACGCTCTCACTCATCGGCATTCGGAGTTTGGCTGATTTCGGTAAGCCGGTAAGCCCCCTAGACCATCCAGTAGCTCTACCTCCGATGAGAAACACGTGACGCTGCACCTAAATGCATTTCGGGGAGAACCAGCTATCACGGAGT
>NZ_MKKY01000090.1:5000-82413 GCF_002091955.1 Rhodococcus sp. 1168
GCCTTGGTAGGCCATTACCCCACCAACAAGCTGATAGGCCGCGGGCCCATCCTGCACCGATAAATCTTTCCACCCACCCCCATGCGAGAGCAGGTCATATCCGGTATTAGACCCAGTTTCCCAGGCTTATCCCAGAGTGCAGGGCAGATCACCCACGTGTTACTCACCCGTTCGCCGCTCGTGTACCCCGAAGGGCCTTACCGCTCGACTTGCATGTGTTAAGCACGCCGCCAGCGTTCGTCCTGAGCCAGGATCAAACTCTCCGTAAAAGACTCTAGATATCACAGCCGAAGCTGCTAATCAGTCAAAGACATAAGAGCCAAATCACTAGCAAAAAAACTCAACTAGCTATAAAACAACACCCAACCATAACCACCACAAGCGGATGATCATCGACATCGGATGCTTTCACCAAATATAAAATTCGGCACTGACATTCATCGACACACTGTTAAGTTCTCAAAGAACACGCACACACCACACACCACACGAAAACAATGTTCTCGCAGCGCCTGGGGCAACCGTTCCAGCCTATCCCAGCTTGGTCTCGGATGCAAAGATCCGACTCTTGGGGGATATTCTGTTTACTACAAGCCATTGAGACGAACTTTGTACAACCTCGTTTTCCCTGTCCGTGAAGACCGGGTCGGTGTCCGTGTCGCTCTGACTCGACAAAAGTTACGCGAGAGTGGACCCCTAAGCAAATCGCCTGCTCACGGGTGCTTGGCCTCGCATCGGCCCAGCTCAGAGGTCGGTAGAAACTGCCGCGCCCCCCAATTGAGCGACCTTCGCCGATTGTGACGCCCGACATAGTGTGCATCTGCGCCGTCGAGACGGATTGCGGACGTCCCTGGGCGCCTGGAATCAGGCATCGCGACAGCGGGTGAACTACTACTCCTGCATACGTACCCATCGGCACCTGAACTGCTTCGGCGACCATCTCGCCGTCGCTCGCTCTTCGGACCGCCGGCCGTAGTCACTCGCTAGCGGAGCACACACCTCTGCACCATCGCGTCTGTGACTGATGCACGTAAGGACCCACCCGCGGCCGATGATCAGCACAAAGCCCACTCGCTTCCTACGGTTCGATACCGAAGACAAGGTGGCGGGATGTCGGAACCATGAGCGAGCACCCCTTCAAGCGAGGAGTGCTGTAGTCGGCCCCTCGTCGAGCAAGGCTTGAAAACTCACAGTGGAGACAGTGGAATTTCCCAGCCCGGCGAAGAAGATATCTCCTGTACCGGATCCGCGCGCGGTCACCGGCCACACACCGCGGCCGCCCACTCCCGAACTGCTACAGCGCCTGGTGCGTGGACGTCGCCGCTCTTGTCGATCACACCAGGCGGACACCCCATGCAACTTCGAGCGAGGAGGGGCGCATCGCACAGTGCCAGAGTGCCCGAAACATCCTCTGGCACTGCCGAATCCAGCAGATTCAAACCCCACTGACCAATCGGCTGGCCGCGTTCGGCGCAGATACGCCGTACCTCGACCTCACCGGTGTTTCTTCGCCCCAAGCGGTCGACCCACACCTGGCTCCCGGACTACTTCACGGGATATCTGGCACCACGTGCCCCAGCGCTCTGATCGTCTGGGGCACCGATCTCGCCCTGAACCAGCGGCCTGGAGACCTCTACTGCAAAAGTTCCGTCACCGACGGCTCGGATTCTTCGCTCACACGCTCTATGTTCCCGCCGAGGTCGGTCAGGTTCTCGACGAACTTCGGATATCCACGGTCTATGTGGAAGACGTCGTGAACTTCGGTGACGCCATCGGCACACAAACCAGCCAGCACCAAGCCTGCTCCTGCCCTGATGTCCGAGGACCACACCGGGGCGCTGGACAGCTGAGGCACACCGCGAACGACCGCATGATGCCCATCTGTTCTTGCATCGGCCCCCAACCGGATCATCTCTTCGACAAAGCGGAAACGCGCCTCGAACACGTTCTCGGTGATCATCGACGTGCCGTTCGCTACAGCGGCCAATCCGATCGCCATGGGCTGCAGATCCGTCGGGAAACCGGGGAAGGGCAAGGTCGCAAAATTGACGGCTGTCGGACGCTCGTGTTGAACGACGCGGAATCCGTCGACCTCCAGGCTTATTTCGGATCCCGCGGAGCGCAGCTTGTCGAGGACAAGGGAGAGGTGCTTGGGGTTGACACCACGAACACGGACATCGCCGCGCGTCATGGCCGCAGCAATACCCCAGGTAGCCGCCACGATGCGATCGCCGATAACTCGATGAGTCGTCGGCTTCAAGGACTCGACACCCTTGATCGTCAAAGTGGAGGTGCCAGCGCCCGATACCTGAGCCCCCATGTTGTTGAGCATGTTGCACACATCGACGATGTCCGGTTCACGGGCGGCGTTGTCGATGACGGTTTCACCCTTGGCAAGTACAGCGGCCATCAAAATGTTCTCGGTAGCCCCGACCGAGGGAAAGGCCAGGCGAATGTTGGCCCCGCGTAGCTCGTCGGCCTCTGCCACTACACAACCGTGCTGGATTTCGCTGTGCGCGCCGAGCAAACGGAGACCGGATTGATGCATGTCGAGGGGGCGCGAACCGATCGCATCGCCACCGGGGAGAGCAACCACCGCACGCTTGCACCGAGCGACCAGCGGCCCCAACACGCAGACCGATGCCCTGAACTGTTTGACTGCTGGAAAATCTGCATGATATTTCGGCTCTGCCGGCGTGGTGACGTGTACGACCGAACCCTCGAGTACAACCTCGCAGCCCAGGCCTCGCAAAACCTCGCCCATCAGGGGAACATCGAGTATGTCGGGACAATTGGTGATGGTGCTCGTACCCTCGGCCAACAAGGTCGCCGCCATCAACTTGAGCACGCTGTTCTTCGCACCGCCGACAGACACCTCGCCGACGAGTCGGTTTCCTCCGGATACCAAAAAGCGTTCGCTCACGGTTCAACAGCGTAGCCGGGCCTGTCTCCCCCACTGGAGCGGTACCGTTGCTCCATGGCTGTGCACTTGACCCGTATCTACACTCGCACCGGTGACGACGGGACAACCGGACTGAGCGACTTCTCCCGTGTCACCAAGAACGACCCCCGCCTCGTTGCCTACGCCGACTGCGACGAAACCAACGCAAGCCTCGGAGTGGTTCTGGCACTTGGGAATCCGCCGGAGAACATCGTCAAGGTCATTCGAACGATTCAAAGCGATCTGTTCGACGCGGGCGCTGATCTATCCACACCTGTCGTCGCGGAACCCAAATACCCACCGTTGCGTATCGATCAGTCGTACATCGACAGATTGGAACAGTGGTGCGACGAGTTCAATGAAGAACTGGAGCCGTTGACGTCGTTCATACTCCCAGGTGGAACACCTCTCGGAGCGCTACTGCACACGGCTCGGACGGTCGCTCGACGCGCCGAACGGGCTGCATGGGCCGCTGTCGACGCGAGTCCCGAGGACACCAGCACGTTGCCGTCCAAATACTTGAACAGGCTTTCCGATCTACTGTTCATCCTCAGTAGGTATGCCAATCCCGGCGGCGATGTTCAGTGGGTTCCGGGAGCCTCGCGCTCTACCGGCGAGTGATCAGGGTCGAACGCCATCGGGGAATCACACTGCCGGCCGTCCGCGCTGTGATCTTCCTGAGGGACGCGACTCCAGCCACGACATGAAAGCGGTCCGCGCGCCGCGGTCCAGGGCGATCTCGAAGTGGCGGCCGGCGTCGGACAGCTCCAGCACAGCGATCTCGTCACTCATGATGTCGAATTCGTTCTCGCGGGGCTTACGCCGCTCGCCGACCTCGATGCCCTGACGGGTCAACTTGTGGTCCGGCCCCGGACGCAAGCTCGAGAGTTTGAAGAACACTACGGTGTTGTCGCCGTACCGGATGACGCCATGTCGCCATCCGCTTCCCCCCGAAGAGGGCTTCACGCGCATGATCGCGGCGGTTCCGCCTCCGCGAACGATGTACAGGCGATACAGGAAAGCCGCGACGATTGCTGCGAGCAGCGCAATCAGAATGATCAGAACAATCACTCCGATGCGCATTTCGCAGACTCCGTCGCGGCTTCTCGTTGATCTAGGCGCGCTCAGCAGCGCGAATTCGGCCCTTCGCGATTGCGAGGGCTTCCTTGTCGTCGCCGCCTGCGTCGAGCACCGAGCGAGCTGCATCTACGTCGATGTCCTGAGCGAAGTCCGCAGACTCCGCCAGCACGGTGACGGTTTTTCCAGTGACCGACAAGAATCCGCCGTGCACAGCAGCGACGATCTTCTCTCCGTCGGTCGTGGTGATGGACACGGTCCCGGCCTCGACCAGCTGGCCCAATACGGGCTCGTGCCCCACCATGATCCCGATCTCGCCTTCCGTGGTCTGAGCGCTCACCAGGGTCGCGTTACCGGACCACAGTTTCTGCTCGACCGCGACGAGTGAAACCTCCATGCCGTTCGTTTCCGAAGAAGTCACGTCGGGCTACTTTCCGGCCATCTTCTTGGCTGCTGCCTCGACGTCGTCGAGACCACCACAGCTGTTGAAGGCCTGCTCGGGAAGGTGGTCGTACTCGCCCTTGGTGACCTTGTCGAACGCCTCGATGGTGTCGGTCAACGACACGACCGATCCGGCCTCACCGGTGAACTTCTCGGCAACGATGAAGTTCTGACCGAGGAACTTCTGGATACGGCGCGCGCGGCCGACCAGAACCTTGTCCTCTTCCTGAAGCTCGTCCATACCGAGGATCGCGATAATGTCCTGCAGTTCCTTGTACTTCTGCAGGATCCGCTTGACCTCGTTGGCGACGCGGAAGTGCTCTGCGCCGACAATGCTGGGCTCGAGGATTCGCGACGTGGAGCTCAGCGGGTCCACAGCGGGGTAGATACCCATCTGGGAAATCGGACGCGAAAGCTCGGTCGTTGCGTCGAGGTGCGCGAACGTCGTGGCGGGAGCCGGGTCGGTGTAGTCGTCGGCGGGAACGTAGATCGCCTGCAGTGAGGTGATCGACCGTCCACGGGTCGAGGTGATGCGCTCCTGGAGCTCACCCATCTCGTCCGCCAGAGTCGGCTGGTAACCCACGGCGGAAGGCATACGGCCCAGGAGGGTCGACACCTCCGAACCTGCCTGTGTGAAACGGAAGATGTTGTCGATGAACAGGAGAACGTCCTGTCCCTGAACATCGCGGAAGTACTCCGCCATGGTCAGTGCCGACAGCGCGACGCGCATACGCGTGCCCGGCGGCTCGTCCATCTGGCCGAAGACAAGGGCGGTGTCCTGAAGGACGCCCATCTCTTCCATCTCGAGGTAGAGGTCGGTTCCCTCACGGGTGCGCTCACCGACGCCCGCGAACACTGATGTACCCGAGAATTCGCGAGCGATACGGGTAATCATCTCCTGAATGAGAACCGTCTTGCCCACGCCTGCTCCGCCGAACAGGCCGATCTTGCCGCCCTTGACGTACGGGGTGAGAAGGTCGATGACCTTGATACCGGTCTCGAGGATCTCGGTCTTGCCTTCGAGTTGATCGAAGGCTGGTGGCTTGCGGTGGATGCCCCACTGCTCGCCGTCGCGGCCGAGACCCGGTGTGTCGAGGCAGTCACCGAGTGCGTTGAAGACGTGGCCCTTGACGACGTCGCCGACAGGAACCGAGATCGGCTTGCCGGTGTCGGTGACCGAGGTTCCACGAACCAGGCCGTCGGTCGGCTGCATCGAGATGGTGCGGACCAGGTTGTCACCGAGGTGCTGAGCAACCTCGAGTGTCAGGGTCTTTGCCACCGTCGGCAGGGTGATCTCTGCGTGGAGAGCGTTGAACAGGGCGGGGATGGCGCCGCGCGGGAACTCGACGTCCACAACGGGGCCGATGACCCGAACGACACGGCCGGACTGCGTGTCCGCTCCGCTCGCGTTCTCTTGGGCTACTGCTGCGGTCATTGCTTAGTCACTTCCTGCGCTGTCAGCCAACGCGTTAGCGCCACCGACGATTTCGCTGATTTCCTGGGTGATCTGGGCCTGCCGAGCCTGGTTAGCCTGACGGCTGAGAGTCTCGACCAATTCGTTCGCGTTGTCCGTCGCGGCCTTCATAGCTGTGCGGCGCGCAGCCGACTCGGACGCAGCCGCATCGAGCAGCGAGGAGTAGATCCTCGTGCTGATGTACTTCGGCAGCAGAGCCGACAGAAGCGTTCCTGCCTCTGGCTCGAAGTCGTACTGGGCCTGGACATCGGACGCAGACGGAGAGTCGGTGAGTGCATCCGCACCCATTTCGATTTCTTCGTCCGTGTACGAGACCTCCAGCGGAGCCATCCGACGCACCTCGGGCTTTTGCGTCAGCATCGACACGAAACGTGTGTAGACAATGTGCAATTCGTCGACACCTTCGATGGTGCCTTCACCGTTCGGCGCATCGACTTCGTTGCCAGAACCTGCCATGAAGAGCTCGACCAGATGCTTACTGGCCTTGGCTGCGTCGGCGTAACCGGGCTCCTGTGAGAAGCCCGTCCATGCTGCCTTCACATCGCGCTCACGGAAGGTGTAGTAACCGAGCCCTTTCGCACCGAGCACGTAGATGACTGGATCCTTGCCCTCTTTGCGGAGAAGCTGGAAAAGCTCTTCCGCTTCCTTGAGGACGTTGGAGTTGTAGCCACCACACATTCCACGGTCGCTGGTAACAACCAGAACCGCAGCCCGCTTCGGCTCGGGACGCTCGTTCAGTAGCGGGTGGTCCAGCGAACCGGACGCACTCGCCAAAGCCGAGAGCACATTGGTGATCTCCTCCGCGTACGGCTTCGACGCCGCAACGCGGGCCTGCGCCTTGATGATTCGCGATGTCGCGATCAATTCTTGCGCTTTGGTGATCTTCTTGGTCGAGTTGACCGACTTGATCCGGGAACGCAGCTCGAGAATGCTTGCCATCTAGCTGTTCACGCTCCCTTCTCTACTCGTGAGAACACTGATCATGTCGCTGACCTACTTGCTGACTGTCTTGCGAGTGACGTTGACCTGTTCCTGGTTAACCTCGTCGGCGTTCAGCGTGTCCGCTTCTGCCTCGTTGACCACCCGGTTGCCCTCGGAATCCAGGAAGCCTGACTTGAACTTCTCGGTTGCCTCGGTCAGAGCCTTCTGCGCGTCATCGTCGAGAGCCTTACCGCCGGCAATGCTCTCGTAGACGCCACCGGCGTTGCGGTGCAGGTCTTCGAGCAGTTCGGTCTCGAACCGGCGTACGTCGGCGACCGGCACGGAGTCGAATGCACCCTGACCAGCGAGCCAGATCGAGACGATCTGATCTTCGACGGCGACCGGGGAGTACTGATCCTGCTTGAGCAGTTCGACCAGACGAGCGCCACGCTCGAGCTGCGCCTTGGAGGCGGAGTCGAGGTCGGAAGCGAAAGCCGAGAAGGCTTCGAGCTCACGGAACTGAGCGAGCTCGAGACGCAGCGAACCGGAGACCTTCTTCATGCCCTTGGTCTGCGCAGCGCCACCGACACGAGAGACGGAGATGCCGACGTTGATGGCCGGCCGAACACCCTTGTTGAACAGGTCGGACTCGAGGAAGACCTGACCGTCGGTGATCGAAATGACGTTGGTCGGGATGTATGCCGAGACGTCGTTGGCCTTGGTTTCGATGATCGGCAATGCCGTCAGCGAACCGCCACCCAGTTCGTCGGACAGCTTCGCCGAGCGTTCCAGCAAACGGGAGTGCAAGTAGAAGACGTCACCGGGGTATGCCTCACGGCCCGGCGGGCGACGCAGCAGCAGCGAGATGGCACGGTATGCCTCGGCCTGCTTGGTCAGGTCGTCGAACACGATCAGAACGTGCTTACCCTGGTACATCCAGTGCTGGCCGATGGCCGAGCCGGTGTACGGAGCAAGCCACTTGAAACCGGCAGAGTCGGATGCAGGAGCCGCGACGATTGTCGTGTACTCGAGCGCTCCGCGCTCCTCGAGAGCAGCCTTGACGCCTGCAATCGTGGAACCCTTCTGACCGATGGCGACATAGATGCAGCGAACCTGCTTGTTCTCGTCGCCGCTCTCCCAGTTGGCCTTCTGGTTCAGAATCGCGTCGATGCAGACCGCAGTTTTGCCGGTCTTGCGGTCACCGATGATGAGCTGGCGCTGTCCACGGCCGATCGGGGTCATCGCGTCGATGGCCTTGATTCCGGTCTGGAGCGGCTCTTCGACGGGCTGACGCTCGAGCACCGAGGCTGCCTGCAGCTCGAGAGCGCGAGTCTCGCTGGATTCGATGTCCCCGAGGCCGTCGATAGGCTGTCCGAGAGGGTTGACAACGCGACCGAGGTAGCCGTCGCCGACGGGGACGGAAAGAACGTCACCGGTCCGCTTGACTTCCTGGCCCTCTTCGATGTGCTCGTAGTCACCGAGGATGACGGCACCGATTTCGGTGGCGTCGAGGTTGAGCGCAACACCGAGCACTCCACCGGGGAATTCGAGCAGCTCGTTGGACATAGCCGACGGCAGTCCCGACACATGGGCGATTCCGTCGCTCGTGTCAGTAACCGTGCCGACCTCCTCGCGGGAGGACTCCGGTGAGTAGCTCGCGGTGAAGTTCTCGATCGCGCTACGGATCTCGTCGGAGGAGATCGTCAGCTCCGCCATATTTTTTCCTGCTCTTCCTTAAATGATCGCGGTGTCCAAGGCTTCGAATTTTCGAAGCTCTTCTTATCGGACTGTGGTGTCCGTAATCGGACTACTTGAGTGTCTTTCGCAATGCAGCGAGGCGGCCTGCCCCACTACCGTCGATGACCTCGTCGCCTATCCGGACCACGAGTCCGCTGAGCAGTTCGGTATCGACCTCGACATGAACGGTGACCGGCTTGCCGTAGGTCCGGGTCAGCGTCGCGGTCAGCTTTTCGAGCTGACTGTCATTGAGTGGAGCCGCACTGGAGACGTGCGCAACGATTTGGTTGCGCACCTGCGCGGCAAGTCCTGCCAGCTGATCGAAAGCGTCGGCGGGCGCCGCTTTGCGGAGTCGACCGACGGACTGGAGCGCCAACGCCTCGGTAACTGCTGTCACCTTGCCGTAGAGCAGGCGTCCGAGAAGTTCGCGTTTCGCGTGAACAGGCTTGCCGAGATCCGACAGGTTCTGTTCGAGCACGGGGTTGGCTGCCACGATCCGACCCAGCCGGAACAATTCGTCCTCGACCGTATCGAGCTGATCCTGATCTGCTGCGGCGCGAAGCAGAGCTTCACGTCCCAGTTCGACCAAAGAATTCAGCAGATCCGATGGCTTGGACCAGCTGTCCGAAACAGCACTCACGAGAATCTTCGTGGTGGTCTCGGACACCTTGCCTGCGAACAGTTGCTCAGCGAGCGCGCTGCGGCGATCGGCCGAAACCGACGCATCCGCAAGCGCGGTACGCAACGTGCGCTGCCCGTCGAGCGTCTCCACGACTGCGAAGAGCTCGGCACCCGTCTGCGCGGCAGCAGCAGTTGCAACTCCTGCCGACGCAGAACCCAGTGCATCGTTCGCAACCGAACGCGTGCGGGCAAGAGCCTCACGAGAAGTTGCGTACATGGTTATCTCACTTTCCGGCTGCAGAGTCAGCGGTGACGGAGTCGAGCTCGCTCAGGAAACGGTCGATCGAGCCTGCTCGCTTCGCCTCGTCGGACAACTGCTCTCCGATGACCTTCTCAGCGAGCTCTACTGCTGTGCGTCCGAGATCGCTTCGAAGTTCCGTGACGATCTGCTGACGCTGAGCAACGAGCTGATTGTGGCCTGCGGCCACGATCCGGTCGCTCTCTTCCTGCGCCTTCGTCTTCATTTCAGCGAGGATCGCCTGGCCCTGGGTGCGCGCTTCCTCACGGATTTGCGCAGCCTCGGAACGAGCCTCGGCGAGCTGTGCGTTGTAGTGCTCGAGTGCTGCCTTGGCCTCGGCCTGAGCCTCTTCGGCCTTCTTGATGCCGCCTTCGATCAGATCTCCGCGCTCGGTCAAGACCTTCTGGAAACTCGGAAGAATGTACTTCCAGAAGATGAAGCCGATGATGGCGATGCAGATCGCAGACCAAACAATGTCGTATGTCGCGGGGAGCAGAGGATTGATGTCCTCTTCGGCCTCCGCGGCCAAGATTGCGATGTTGGTTGCCATGTGGGGATTAACCGAACAGGAAGCCGGCGACGATACCGATCAGCGCGAGCGCTTCGGTGAATGCGATGCCGAGGAACATGTTGGTACGGATGGTGCCCTGCAGTTCGGGCTGGCGTGCGATGCCCTCGATGGCCTTACCGACCACGATGCCGATACCGATACCAGGTCCGATCGCGGCGAGACCGTAACCGATTGCACCGTATCCAGCGCCGGTCACCGTGCTGGTCGTTTCCTGTGCCAGGTACGCGAGGCTCATTAGAATTCCGTTCCCTTTCTGTTGCCCACTCGCCGGACGGCGCGTGGGTCAGGTCTAGCTAGTGGTGGATCAGTGTGAATCTGCGTGCAACGCAAGGTCGATGTACACGGCTGTCAGCAGCGCGAAAATGTACGCCTGCAAGCCGATGACCAAGAGTTCGAAGAGAGTGAAGCCGAAACCTGCGGTCAGCGAGAAAATACCGAAGATCTTCATTCCCGCTGCGGCCTGGAAGAAAAAGAACTGAGTCGCGCTGAAGAACAGCACGAGCATGAGGTGGCCGGCAAGCATATTGGCCATAAGACGAACAGTCAGCGTGAACGGCCGCAGGATGAAGGTGGAGATGAACTCGACCGGCACCAGAACGAAGTGCAGCGCGAGGGGCACATCCGGAACCACGATGCTGCTCTTGACGTACTTGAACAACCCGTACTTCTTGATACCGACGTAGTTGAACGCCACGTACGCGATCAAAGCCAGAACCAGTGGCATACCGATTCGAGCGTTGGGCGAGATGTTCAGGAACGGAATCACCGACGAGAGGTTCATGAACAGAACCGCAAAGAAGATGGTCATGATGATGGGCGCGAACCGTTTGCCCTGCTCTTTACCGAGAATCTCGTCGCAAATCTGCTCTTTGACGAAACTGAGACCGTACTCGACGACGTTCTGCAGCCCACGAGGAACGATTTTGGGGCTTCTCATGGCGACCGCGAACAACACTACGAGCACGAGGCTCATCAGGATGCGGATAAGCATCAGCCGGTCGAGTTCGAAGGGGGTCCCTTCGAACAACACGGCGGGAGGAAAGAAGTCGGATATAGACGGCGGATGGAACTCCGCAGCCAGGTTGGTGACGCTCAGCGGTCTCTCCCGTGTTCGGGCCGCAGACTGCTAAGACTGCGGTTCGATCGGACATTGACGATCTATCAAGTCGACGATATCGGCTCGAGGTCGTCAGCAGCTGAGGCCTTGTCTTCACCGGCCAGCGTCTGTCGGGTGTCGGCGACTCACGTCGACTCGGCAGCTTGTCGAGCGCGTCTTGAAACTGCTCACGCGCTTTCGGCTACCTGTAAAGATTGTCGTGCTTGCGAAATGCCCTCTTCGCAGCAGTTCAACCCTCACTTGGTCGGAACTTTATCAACCCAACTACGACGTTGTGTAGGTGGGGCTCTTCTTGACCGATTACGACACAGTGTCGTACTACGTTCAGTCGGACTCGTGCTCGTCGTGCTGTTCGTCCACGTACGGCGCTTTGGTACGGACGACACCGTAGACCTCCGCCCCCAAAACGAGTACCAACGCCGCCACCACGACGAGTGCCAGCGACTTCTCACTGTAGAAGTCCATGTCCTTGAGCACCCCGAGAACGACGATCGCCAGCAACATCTTTACCAGCCACCCGCCCAGGAGAACCGCGCCGACCATCGTCGGCGGGAACTTGGATGTCAAGGCAATGGACAGGGCCGTGGTCAGAATGAACCCGCCGCCGAGGGCCGCGCCGATGAGCGCACCCCACAATCCTGGCAGCCCTGCGAAGAGGGTAGCGACGATCGCGCCGAGAACAGTCAGCACAACCAAACCGATGACGCCGTAGCGGACGGCAGAACGCATCGCGTCGGATTGATCGGGCACGGGCGCAGGAGAGAAGCTCACAGACGCACAGACTACCCAGCACAATCGCTCGTCAGGACCGACGGCCTCGTCGACTGCTGTTCCTTGTACGTCTTCGCTCGCGTGCCATGTCGATTCGGACGGTCGGCACGACGGTCACCACCAGTGCGAATACCAGACCCGCCGCCACGAGCAACACGACGATTCTTCGATCGATCAGTGACGACCCGACTGCGCCGAAGGCCAGGACCCCGACCCACAGATAGATAACCAGCACCACGCGGCGATGGGAGTGACCGATCTGCAGCAAACGGTGATGCAGGTGCATCTTGTCCGGGCTGAAGGGGCTGCGTCCGGCGCGTGTTCTTCGCACGACGGCGAGAAGAAGGTCCAGCATCGGGATGAACATGATGGCGCCGACGAGGAGGAGTGGAGTAAGAAGTCCGACCAGGTCCCGCGGCCCGTAGGCGTTCAGCGGGATACGGCCGGAGGCACTGGTCGATACCGTGGCCAGCATCAGCCCGATCAGCATCGAGCCCGAGTCACCCATGAAGATCCGCGCCGGCTGAAAGTTGTGTGGCAGGAAACCGAGGCAGGCACCAGCCAATGCGGCAGCTATCACCGCCGGTGGGTAGACGCCGACATCTCCCCCTTGCTCGTTGAGCAGCCCTACGGAGAAGATACAAATTGCCACCGAGGCGATCAGCCCAAGGCCTGCAGCGAGGCCGTCGAGGCCGTCGACAAAGTTCATCGCGTTGACCATCACCACGGTGACGAGCACCGTGACCAGACCCGCCTGCAGTTGGTCGAGCACGACGGTGAAGCCGCCGTCCGACCAGGGCACATAGATGATGTACCAGCTCACGCCCATCACGACGAGCACACCGGCTGCGGTGACCTGGCCGACGAATTTGGTGAGTGCGTCCAGGCCCCAACGATCGTCGATGACTCCGACCCCGACGATCACGAAGCCGGCGACGAGCGCAGCGGGGATGTCCTGGGTGTACCCGAAACCGCGTGTAAGCGCCGGGAGTTGGGATGCGAACAGCAACGCGACCAGCATTCCGAGATACATGCCGGTCCCACCGAGTCTCGGTGTCGGAACGACATGGACGTCACGCTCACGTGGTGCCGCAACCGCGCCGAACTTGTTCGCCAGCACCCGGACGCCGCCGGTCGCAAGAAAAGTCACGACCGCAGCGGTCAGACACACCAACAGCAATTCACGGATGGGGACGCCGGCGCCCTGGTTTGCCTGGGCCAGCACGTCGTAGGGTGCACCCACGGCGACGACATTCATGCGCGAGAATAGGCCGGCTTGCGTGAGACGAGGTCGGCGACCTCGGCCTTCACAGCGGCAATCTCACGATCACCGACGACCGTCCCCTGTTCTGCGCGGACCGCGCGTGCGACGAGCTTTCCGACGACGGCCATCTCGGACGTGTCGAAACCCTGCGTCGTGACCGCGGCCGATCCGACCCGGATACCGGATGCCACCGCAGGCGGGGCAGGGTCGAAGGGAATCGTGTTTTTGTTGAGCGTTATCCCCGCTGCCTCACACCGCGATTCCGCGCTGCGGCCATCGATCCCGAGACCTTGCAGATCCAGGAGCGCGAGGTGGGTATCCGTTCCGCCGGACACCGTGCGCATTCCGGACTCGACGAGCGAGTTGGACAAGGCTTGGGCGTTGGCGACGACGTTCAGCGCATAGTTGCGGTAGCTCGGCGTCGCAGCCTCGGCGAACGCCACAGCCTTTGCCGCGATGGTGTGCATGAGCGGTCCGCCCTGGCTGAACGGGAAGACTGCTTTGTCGATGGCACGAGCATGCTCGGCACGGCACATCAGCATGCCGCCGCGAGGACCGCGCAGAACCTTGTGGGTAGTGGCGGACACGACATCGGCAAACGGAACCGGAGACGGAATGGCCTGGCCCGCAACGAGACCGATGAAGTGAGCCGCATCGACCCATAGGATGGCACCGACCTCGTCTGCGATCGAACGAAAAGTAGCGAAGTCGATGAGGCGTGAGTACGCCGTAGCTCCGGCAACGATGATCTTGGGACGATGCACCAACGCCAGATCTCGTACTTCGTCGTAATCGATCAGCTCGGTGTCTTTCCGAACGTGATAGGGAACGGGGCTGAACCACTTGCCCGAGAAGCTGACTTTCGAACCGTGCGTGAGGTGTCCGCCGTGAGGCAAGCTCATCGCCAGGACCGCGTCGCCCGGTTTCGCGAACGCCGCGTACACAGCAAGGTTCGCATTTGCACCCGAGTGTGGCTGAACGTTGACATGGTCGGCATCGAACAATGCCTTGGCCCGATCGACAGCGAGGTTCTCGGCGCGATCGACCATCTCGCAACCGCCGTAATACCGGTGTCCGGGATACCCCTCGGCGTACTTGTTGCTGAGAATGCTTCCCTGCGCAGCCATCACTGCCGGGCTCGTCAAATTTTCACTGGCGATGAGCTGCAGTCCACCGCGGACCCGCTCCAGTTCACCGAGCAGGACATCGGCGATCTCCGGGTCCTCCGCGTGCAATTCGGCGAAATCCGGGCCGTAGAAAGGCGTCTCACTCATGCATCGGCACTCCCCCGCAGCAGACTCTCGACAGGCACGCCGAGAACCTCCGCGACAGCCGCTGCAGAGATAGCGCCCTCCCTCAAGATCCTCGGTGTCTCGGAGGTCAAATCGACGATGGTGGAGGCGACAGCATGCTCGGCCGGACCACCGTCGAGGTAGACCGCAGCCGATCCACCGAGCTGATCACGTGCCTCGCCGACAGTGGTGGCCGGGGGTTGGCCGGAGATGTTCGCACTCGAGACAGCCAGCGGTCCCACCTCGCGCAGCAATTCGAGGGCGACAGGGTGCAGCGGCATCCTGAGCATGACCGTTCCCCGCGAATCTCCCAGATCCCACGCCAATGAAGGAGCTTGCTGGACGACGAGACTCAGCGCCCCGGGCCAAAAGGCCTTGATCAGGTCGCGCGTCCTTGGGCGTACACCGGTCACCAGTCCGTCGATGGTGCTCCAGGATCCGACGAGAACAGGAACTGGCATGTCGCGTCCTCGTCCCTTGGCGCGCAGCAAATCGGTGACAGCACTGCTGTCGAATGCATCGGCACCGAGTCCGTACAGGGTGTCGGTAGGCATCACGACCAGACGACCTGACTTGAGGGCGCCTCTGGCTGCGGTCAATCCGGCCGCGCGGGAGTCGGCTTGCTGGCAGTCGTAGACAGTGCTCACCCCTCTATCCTGTCACTGCGTTCCGGTCACAGTTTCCCGAGCCTCACCCTGCGCATCTCACACGTGAAGTTCAGGACTCCGGGCTGACAGCTCGAGACGCCACGACGAACCGTGGACGGCCGGTCAGGTCGGGGTGCGGAGCAACGTCGGTGAATACCCGCCTGCGCTCGAACAATTCTGCGACGCGTTCGCCGTGCGAGTCGTCGTGCTCGACGCCGACTCCCCCGCCGATCCGAAGCCATCGAGCAATGTT
Source organism: Rhodococcus sp. 1168 (assembly GCF_002091955.1). Lineage (GTDB taxonomy): Bacteria > Actinomycetota > Actinomycetes > Mycobacteriales > Mycobacteriaceae > Rhodococcoides. Next base: position 20,426 of record NZ_MKKY01000090.1, read on the forward strand.
GTCGATCATCGGTCCGATCACCGACAGTCCGTCGACGCCACCGAACAGCGCGATGTGGGGGTCGTGATCGGCCACCTCGGGTTCGAGAACGGCATCCTCGGGGATGTACGGAGGGTTGGCGACGATGACATCTACCCGACCGTCCAACTCTGCCAGTAGTGACCGATCGGTGACGTCGCCGTGGTGAAGGGTGATGGGGGTGTCCCCGAGCCTCGCGCGCAAGTCGGCATTGCGTCTCGCCCAGGCGAGTGCCGAAGGGTCGAGTTCGACGGCGTGGACCTGAGCGTCGGGTCTGGCGTTCGCCACGGCAAGGGCGAGTGCTCCCGACCCGGTGCACAGGTCGAGGACCACGGGAGGGCGATGATCGACGCCTTCGAGGAAAGCGAGCGCCCACCCGAGAAGCAACTCGGTCTCCGGACGCGGAACAAACACACCAGGACCGACCTCGACGTCGATATTACCCAGAGCTGTTGTGCCGGTGATGTATTGAAGAGGAATACGCTTCGCCCGTTGAGCGATAGTTTTCTGATAGGCCTCGATGACCTCCGGCTCCACGAGCGGCACGAGGCCCAGCCGACCACGCTCGACACCGATGAGATGCGATGCGAGCAATTCGGCATCGACGCGGGGACTTGGAACCCCAGCAGCCTCGAGCGTCGACGTCGCTTCGAGAATTGCCAGGCGTAGTGGTTTACGGGTCACCGGTACAGCGTGCCATGGCGCCGTGAGGTGAAGAAAAACGCACGGTCAGAGTGCAAGAAGGCGAGGAAACGCCGAAATTATTCGGCCTGCATCCGCGCTTCACGGTCGGCCTTGCCGAGCGCATCGAGCAACGCGTCGAGTTCACCGTCGAGCACGGCATCCAAGTTGTGCGCCTTGAACCCGATGCGGTGATCGGTGATGCGGTTCTCTGGAAAGTTGTACGTGCGAATCCGCTCCGAACGGTCGACGGTACGAACCTGGCTCGCCCGCCCGGCCGCTGCCTCTTCGTCGGCAGCCTCCTCCGCAGCGGCTTGCATTCGCGCTGCGAGCACCTGCATAGCACGGGCCTTGTTCTGCAGCTGTGATCGCTCGTTCTGGCACGTAACAACGATTCCCGTGGGAAGGTGCGTGATTCGTACGGCGGAGTCGGTGGTGTTGACGCCCTGACCGCCCTTACCCGAGGAGCGATAGACGTCTATGCGGAGATCGGTCTCGTCGATTTGCACTGCCTCGACCTCGTCGGGCTCCGGATAGACCAGAATTCCTGCCGCGGAGGTGTGCACTCGACCCTGCGATTCGGTGACCGGCACACGCTGCACGCGATGCACCCCGCCTTCGAACTTCAGTCGTGCCCAAACGCCGTCGAGCGAGCCGGACTTTGCCTTGATCGACAATGTGGCGTCCTTGTATCCGCCCAGATCCGAAACGTTCGCGTCCAGTATCTCGACGCGCCATCCCCGACGTTCGGCGTACCGGAGATACATGCGCGCAAGATCGGCGGCGAACAGCGCGGATTCCTCTCCGCCTTCCCCTGACTTGACCTCCATGACGATGTCGTCGCCATCGTGCGGGTCACGCGGGGCCAGGAGGTCTGCGAGTGTGTGTTCCAAGCGAACTACCGTCGCTTCGAGGTCCGGAATCTCCGCGGCGAACGATGCATCGTCGGCCGCGAGTTCGCGGGCAGCTTCGAGATCGTCCTGGGCGGTGGTGAGCTTGCCGTGCACCGACATGATGGGCGCAAGTTCGGCGAAACGTTTGCCTGCTCGACGCGCCGCCGAGGGATCGTTGTGCAGCGCGGGATCGGCCAGCTGCTGCTCGAGGCCCGAATGCTCGGCGAGAATATCGTCGATTGCCGAAGGCTTTGTCGTCCTCGCCATGATATTTCTCCGTCTTCGATAGATCCACAGTCGCTACACAACACAGTCACCGCATGAAAAAACCGACGCCCGCCCTGCATACTTCGCAGGACGGGCGTCGGCGGAACAGCTATGCGTCGGCTTCGGTCTTCTTGCCAGCGCGCTTTCCGTAACGAGCCTCGAAACGAGCAACGCGACCACCGGTGTCGAGAATCTTCTGCTTGCCCGTGTAGAACGGGTGGCACTGCGAGCAGACCTCGACGTTGATGCGCTCTTTGTCGGTGGTGCTGTGGGTTTCGAAAGTATTGCCGCAACCGCACACAACAGTGGTGAGCGTGTAGTTGGGGTGGATTCCTGCCTTCATGGTGTCCCTTTCAATGGTCGCCGGGTCGCCCTCGCCAATCGAGGACGTGAACCGGAACCGGACTAAGCCGATCAGTATGCCAGACGAAATTCTTGACCCGATCACCGGATCTTTCGCCCGATGTTTCGATGTCGGCAGGTGCAACAACACTCGCACCTGCCGACTTGTTCCCTGCTAGTTGTCGTCGATTCCGCCGGGAGCGGTCTTGGACACCTGCATCAGAAATTCGAGGTTGCTCTTGCTCTTCTTCAGACGATCGACAAGCAGGTCGATTGCCTGGTGCGAGTCCAGCCCGGACAGCACACGCCGCAGCTTGTGCAGCACTGCTGCCTCGTCAGGATTGAGCAGCAACTCGTCCTTACGCGTGCCGGACGGGTTGACGTCGACCGCGGGGAACACACGTCGCTCGGCGATCTTGCGATCGAGCTTGAGCTCCGCGTTTCCGGTGCCCTTGAACTCCTCGAAGATGACGGTGTCGCCGGTGGAACCGGTCTCGACCATTGCCGTGGCGATGATCGTCAGCGATCCACCGTTCTCGATGTTTCGAGCCGCACCGAGAAAACGCTTGGGTGGATACAGTGCCGTCGAATCGACGCCGCCGGAGAGGATTCGGCCCGAGGCAGGTGAACTGTTGTTGTACGCGCGGCCGAGTCTAGTGATCGAGTCGAGGAGGACGACGACGTCCTGGCCCGCTTCTACCAATCGCTTCGCACGCTCGATCGCAAGTTCCGCCACCGCGGTGTGATCGCCCGGTGGGCGGTCGAAAGTCGAGGCGATGACCTCGCCTTTCACCGAACGCTGCATGTCGGTGACTTCCTCGGGACGCTCGTCCACCAGGACGACCATCAGGTAGCACTCGGGGTTGTTGACCGAGATCGCGTTGGCGATCGCCTGCAGAACGCTGGTCTTACCTGCCTTCGGCGGACTCACGATCAGCGCACGCTGACCCTTACCGATCGGCATCACCAAGTCGATGATTCGAGTGGTGAGAATGTTCGGCGTCGTTTCCAGGCGCAGACGCTGGTTGGGGTACAAAGGGGTCAACTTGCCGAACTCAGGGCGCTTGCGTGCTGCCTCGACGTCGCCACCGTTGACCGTGTCCAGACGAACCAACGGATTGAACTTCTGCCGCTGACCGGACTGCTCGCCTTCGCGTGCAACGCGAACCGCGCCTGTCACGGCGTCACCACGACGTAGACCGTTCTTACGCACGAGGTTCATCGAGACGTAGACGTCGTTGGGCCCGGCTAGATACCCGGAGGTACGAACGAACGCGTAGTTGTCGAGGACGTCGAGGATGCCGGCTACTGGTTGTAGGACATCGTCTTCGCGAATCTCGGGCTCACGCTCGCGGCTTTCGCCACCCTCGCCACGATCGCGTCCACGACGACGTTCACGGAACCGACGGCCTCTACGCCCCCGGCCGTCGCCCTCATCGTCCTGGTTGTTGTTGTCTCGGCCGTCGCGAGGACCGTTGTTGCCACCGTTGTTGCCGCTGTTGTTGCTATTGCGGTCTTCGCCACGACCGTCGCTCTGGTTGCGACTGCGGTTGCGGTTGTTCTCGTTACGACTACCCTCGCCACGGTTGTTCTCGCTGCGACTGTCGTTGCGGTTGTTCTCACCACGGTTGCTGTCGGTGCGGGTGTTGCCGTCTTCGTCCGATGAATCGCCGCGACTGCCACGGGAATCGTTGCTCCGCGAGTCGTTGCCCCGCGAGTCGTTGCCCCGGGATTCACTGCGCGAGTCGTTGCCGCGCTCGGAACGCGTCCTTCGTGGTCGCTCGTTGGACGAGGACTCAGACTGATCCGAGTTGTTCGGTGCTCCGTTCGCCGCGGACTGCTCGGTAGCGGTCTCGACTGATTCGGTGGCACCGGACGGCGTTGTGACTTCAGCCTGCGTAGCGGAGTCGTCGAGCGGCAACTGGTCCGGCGCGCCTGCGCGGCGACCTGCAGCTCTACGGCCTCTGGTACGGCGTGGGGCGTCGGTCGCGTCTTCGGCAGGAGCCTGTTCGGCCGACTGCGCGGCAGTTCGGTCGGGCGCAGTTTCGACACGTGCGGGACTGTCGACAACGGGCACCGCGCTCGGAGCGACGGTGGCCGTACTGGGACTCGACAGGGCCTTGTCGGTGTCGGGCTCAGCACCGCCGGACTTGGATGCGCCAGACTTGGAGCCGTCCGACTTTTGTGCACCACTACCAGACTGACGTGCGGAAATGGCGGCGATCAGGTCACCTTTGCGCATGCCGGAGACACTCTTGATTCCGAGTTCGCCAGCAAGGCTGCGTAGCTCGGTGAGCACCATTCCGGACAGGCCAGCTCCGCGGCGCGTCTTGTCAGGGGCGGAGATCAGTTCCGTATCGGTCACGGAGGTCCTTTCCTTCCCTCGCTCGCAGTGTGCGCAGCAGAGGGTTCGTTCCGGAGCACGAAGGTCGTATCGAACCCGGATATTTCCGTTCATGATCGACGCGATTCGGACAGACGACCGACCCGAGACCGTATGCAAACTACGGGAGGGGCCGAGCCAGGTGCATCACGAAACCCGGACGTTGATTCCCCCGAATACTGTGACTTGATTGCCCTGGTGATAACCGGCGTCTGAAGCGCACGATGTACGGACTTTCCTCAGGATAGCCTCCGAGGGCGCAGTCGGCAACAACCGGTTATCAGCGAGTTTCAAGAAATGCAGACACCGTCCGCTACGGCGAGCTCGAGGACCCTTACACCTTCACTCTCGGCCAGCACTTTGAGGTCCTCGGGGAAGGGCACGGTACACAGTGCCAGCACCGTCGGTCCAGCACCGGACAGCACCGCTGCGATACCCCTCGAGCGCAGTGCCGCTATCCACTTCGCAGACTCCGGTAGAGCGACCGACCGTTGCCCCTGATGCAGCAGATCTTCGGTAGCGGGCATCAGAAGATCCGGACGTCGAGTGAGCGCGACGACGGTCAGGGCACCGCGGCTGACATTGAAGGCAGCGTCGCGGTGCGGAACCAGTTCGGGCAGGAGCCCGCGAGTGTGCGACGTCGAGGACCGTTCGGCGGGAACCAACGCTACGACGTGGATGTCCGGATGAACCGCCAATCGGACGGCCGAATACTTTCGTTGTGTGATGCTCGCGCTCGCGTGCTCGCTCCATGACACCACCGCGCCGCCGAGGACGCTGGCGGATGCATTGTCAGGATGGCCCTCGAACTCCGACGCCAGTTGCACGAGCTGATCGAGGCTCAAAGTCAGAGCAGGATCGAGCTTGGCAGCGAGCCCGTTTGCCGCGGCCAAACCCCCGACGACGGCCGACGCCGAAGACCCCAACCCTCGCGAGTGCGGGATTACATTGGTGCACACCACATCCAGGCCATCTGCCCACACCCCCGCGGCTTCGAGTCCCCTCTCGATTGCCCGCACCACCAGATGAGTGGGACCCCAAGGCACGTCGTCCGCACCTTCACCTTGAACACGAATACTCAGCCCGGACGCAGTCGTCGTCACCGAAATCTCGTCGTAGAGGCCCAGCGCTATCCCCAGGGTGTCGAAGCCGGGCCCGAGGTTCGCGCTGGACGCGGGAACCCGGGCCGTCACCGTCAAACCCTGCGGGAGTGTTGTCGTCATGGGCTGAGTCTTCGCCACTAGGCCAGCTCGAGGGCCGACGCGACAGCTACCGGATCGACCGGAATCGGCTCGACCACAGGCATTCCAGCCAGAGCCGTGTCAGGATCCTTGAGTCCGTTGCCGGTGACCGTGCAGACGACGGTCAGGCCACTGTCGAGCCAACCTTCCTTACGCGCCGCAATCAGGCCCGCGATGCTCGCCGCGGACGCAGGCTCTACGAAGATGCCTTCGGTCTTGGCCACAAGGCGGTAGGCCTCGAGGATTTCCTCGTCGGTGGCGGCACGGAAGGCACCGCCCGACTCCTCTTTGGCCGCGACTGCACCGTTCCACGACGCCGGGGACCCGATGCGAATGGCGGTGGCGATCGTTTCGGGTTCGGCGACGGGCGCTCCGTGTACGAGCGGTGCCGCACCCGCGGCCTGCACTCCGAGCATCCGCGGCTTGACCGTGGTGAGGCCGTCCCGGAAGTACTCCGAGTAACCGCGCCAATAAGCAGTGATGTTGCCTGCGTTGCCTACCGGCAGTACATGGACGTCGGGAGCATTTCCCATCGCGTCGCAGATTTCGAATGCCGCTGTCTTCTGGCCTTCGATGCGAACGGGGTTCACCGAGTTGACGAGTCCGATCGTCGGAAACTCTGCGGTGGTCTTGCGTGCGAGTTCAAGGCAATCGTCGAAGTTGCCCTGCACCTGAATGATCTTCGCGCCGTGCATGACTGCCTGGGCAAGCTTGCCCATGGCGATCTTCCCCTGGGGAACGAGGACCGCGCAGCCCATGCCTGCCTTGGCCGCGTAGGCCGCAGCGGAGGCAGAGGTGTTGCCGGTCGAGGCGCACAGAACAGCTTCCTGCCCGCGCGCAAGCGCGTCGGTGACTGCCATCGTCATACCGCGGTCCTTGAACGAGCCGGTGGGATTCAATCCCTCGACCTTCAGATGGACCTCGCAGCCGGTGAGCTCGGACAGTCGCTCTGCATGGATGAGCGGAGTTGCGCCCTCGAGCAGCGTCACTGTCTTCCAGTCGGGACCGATCGCGAGGCGAGAACGATACGCCTCGATCAGGCCTGGCCAAGGGGTGTGGACGCTCATACGGTGGTGCCTTCCAATCGGAGAACGCTTGAAACGGAGGTGACGACGTCCATCTTTTCCAACGCCGACACGGTTTTGGACAACGCGGAATCCGACGCCAGATGAGTGACGACGACCAGGCAGGCACCGTCGCCCGAACCCTGCTGACGCACGGTCGAGATGCTCACGTCGTGGTTGGCGAATTCAGCAGCGACAGTGGCCAGCACGCCTGGGCGGTCGGCTACCTGCATGTTGACGTAATACCTGGTTGTTATATCGCCCATGGGCGCAATCTTGAGCTTTGCGTACTTGGATTCCAGCGGGCCACGGCCACCGTAGAACTTGTTTCGGGCAGCCATGACGAGGTCACCGAGAACGGCAGACGCGGTGGGAGCGCCGCCGGCACCTTGCCCGTAGAACATGAGGCGTCCGGCAGCCTCGGCCTCGACGACGATCGCGTTGAAAGCGCCGTTCACTGTGGCCAGCGGGTGGTCCAGCGGAACCAATGCTGGATACACACGCGCCGAGATTCGGTCCTGGCCATTGGGTGTGGTGATGCGCTCGCAGAGAGCGAGCAGCTTGATGGTGCAGTCGAGCGAGCGCGCCATCTCGAGGTCGGCCGAGGTGATCTTGCTGATGCCTTCACGGTAGACGTCACCTGCCGTCACGCGAGTGTGGAATGCGATCGACGCAAGGATGGCTGCCTTCGATGCCGCGTCGTAGCCTTCGACGTCGGCTGTGGGATCCGCCTCGGCGTAGCCCAATCGCCCTGCCTCGGCCAATGTCTCGGCGTAGTCCGCACCTGTCTCGTCCATCGCGGAAAGGATGAAGTTGGTGGTGCCGTTGACGATTCCGGCCACTTTGTTGACACGGTCGCCTGCGAGGGACTGCATGAGCGGACGGACGACGGGAATGGCACCGGCGACCGCAGCCTCGAAGTACAGGTCGGCGCGCGACTTCTCGGCAGCGTCTGCCAGCTCTCCGGTGTATTCCGCCAGCAGCGCCTTGTTGGCGGTCACCACCGACTTGCCCTTCTCCAGCGCCGCGAGAATCAGCTTGCGCGGTACCTCGATCCCGCCGAGGACCTCGACCACGATGTCGACGTCGTCACGATCCACCAGCGCGGCCGGGTCATCGGTGAGCAAAGCCGGGTCGACTCCGCGATCTCCGTCGATTCGGCGTACGGCAATACCCCGGATCTCTACGGGAACACCGACTCTCGCCTCGAAATCCGACGCGTTCTCGGTCAGTATGCGTACTACTTCGCTGCCGACGTTCCCGAGTCCGAGTACCGCGATGCCTATGGTCTTCTTCGATGTCATGGTTGCACCTCCAAGCTGAGCAGATCTTGCAATGTCTCCCGGCGCAGAACGAGGCGGGACTTTCCGTCTTTCACTGCCACCACGGCAGGTCGAGTAAGCAGGTTGTAGCGGCTGGACATCGAGTAGCAGTAGGCACCCGTCGCAGCTACCGCCAGCAGATCACCCGGGCCGACATCACTCGGCATCCAGGTGTTCTTGATCACCACATCGCCGCTCTCGCAATGCTTTCCGACAACACGCGCCAGAACCCCTTCGGCCGCACTGTCTCGCGAGACAAGCCGGCAGTCGTACTCCGCCTGATACAGCGAGGTACGGATGTTGTCACTCATTCCGCCGTCGACGCTGATGTAGCGTCTGCGCAACGCGGCATCGACGGTGACGTCCTTGATCGTTCCGACCTCGTAGAGCGTCACCGTTCCAGGACCTGCAATGGCGCGGCCGGGCTCGACATCGACCTTCGGAACAGGCAGTCCGACGCGAGCGGATTCGGTCGCGACGATCGACTTCAACTTGGCGGCAAGCTCATCGATCGGTGGCGGATCGTCGCTCGGCACGTACGAAATACCCATGCCGCCGCCGAGGTCGATCGTCGAAATCTGGGCGGTCTTGTCCACGCCGAATTCGGAGACCACCTCGGCCAGCATCCCGATCAGCTTGTGCGCCGCCAGTTCGAATCCGTCGACTTCGAAGATTTGCGACCCGATATGGCTGTGCAATCCCACGAGCCTGAGGTTGCCTGCCCCGAACACTCGGCGGACGGCTTCGAGTGCCGATCCGTCAGCGAGCGAGAAGCCGAACTTCTGATCCTCGTGCGCAGTTGCGATGAATTCATGGGTATGCGCTTCGACTCCGACGGTCACGCGCACCAGGACGTCCTGTACGACGTCCATACCACCGGCGACCGCGTCGAGCCGATCGATCTCGATCATCGAATCGAGCACCACGTGCTCGACACCGGCGGTGACGCCGGCTGTAAGTTCTGCGACGGACTTATTGTTGCCGTGCATGGCAATTCGGTCGGCCGGGAACCCGGCGGCAAGCGCGACACTCAGCTCGCCGCCGGAACACACGTCGAGCGAGAGCCCCTCGTCGGCGACCCAGCGCGCAATTTCCCCGCACAAGAACGCTTTGGACGCATAGTGAACGCGTGCGGGATTACCGAAAGCAACAGCCATTTCCCTTGCACGCGAACGGAAATCGTCTTCGTCGATGACGAACAAGGGGGTTCCGTATTCGGCTGCCAACTCCGTGACCGGTACTCCGGCCAGGGAGACAACGCCGTCGGCGGCGCGTTCGGCGTTGCGCGGATAGACATGCGCGGGAAGCATTGTCATGTCCGACGCAGTTGCCGGCTTCTCGGTCACAGTGTCTCCTATCGGGGTTTCGGCATGCTTCGGTCCGGCGGGATGCGCGCTCACATTCGCTCCGGTGCACTGACCCCGAGCAGAGCAAGGCCATTGGCCAGCACCTGTCTGGTTGCACTACCCAACGTCAAACGTGCGGTATTCACTGGGCCCGGCTCCTCGTCTCCTTGGGGAAGTACCCGACATGCTCCATAGAAACGGTGATAGGCGCCAGCCAATTCTTCCAGGTAGCGGGCAATGCGATGCGGCTCACGCAAGTCTGCGGCACTGGCGACGACTCTCGGGTACTCGCCGATGGTCCGGATCAATTCGCCTTCCTGCTCGTGCGTGAGCAGGCTCAGGTCCGGGTTTTCAGCGGTGACTCCCAGTTCGACGGCGCCGCGAGCGAGCGATGCGAGCCTGGCGTGCGCGTACTGCACGTAATAGACCGGGTTCTCGCTGCTCTCACTGGCCCACAGTTCCAAGTCGATGTCGATGCTCGAGTCGACGGAGGACCGGACCAGGGCGTACCGAGCCGCGTCGACGCCGATGGCATCGACAAGATCGTCCAACGTGATGACCGTGCCCGCGCGCTTGCTCATCTTCACCGCGACACCGTCGCGCACCAGGTTGACCATTTGGCCGATCAGAACCTCGACCGTGTTCGGATCGTCACCGAACGCAGCTGCAGCGGCCTTTAGCCGACCGATGTAGCCGTGGTGATCGGCCCCGAGCATGTAGATGCACAGATCGAACCCCCGGCGGCGCTTGTCCTGGAAGTACGCGATGTCGCCGGCGATGTACGCGGCGTTGCCGTCACTCTTGATGACGACGCGATCTTTGTCGTCGCCGTAGTCGGTGCTCTTGAGCCACCATGCCCCGTCGGCCTCGTACAGGCTGCCGGAATTCTTCAGAAACTCGACGCTGCGCTCGACGGCACCGGATTCGAACAGCGAGTTCTCGTGGAAGTAGACGTCGAAGTCGACGCCGAACTCGTGCAGGTTCTTCTTGATCTGATCGAACATCAGCTCGACGCCGATAGATCGGAACGTCTCGGCCGCGGCGTCCGGGGACAGTGCGAGCGCTTGCGGGTTCTCGGCCAGAACCGCTGCTGCGATCTCACTGATATAGGCACCCGCGTACCCGTCTTCGGGTGCGGGTTCGGCCTTTGCTGCCGCAATGAGCGAGCGGCTGAAGCGGTCGATCTGCGCGCCGTGGTCGTTGAAGTAGTACTCACGCACCACCTCGGCTCCCTGTGCCGAAAGAATGCGGCCGAGGGCGTCACCGACGGCGGCCCACCTGGTACCACCGAGGTGGATCGGACCTGTCGGGTTGGCGGAGACGAATTCGAGGTTGACCTTGACGTTGTCGAGCAACGTTCCGTTGCCGAAGGATGCGCCCTCTGCCAGAGCCTGCGCAACGATCGCGCCCTGCGCATCGGCGGCAAGGCGGATATTGAGGAACCCGGGCCCGGCGACCTCAGCGCTGGCGATCGCGGGCTCGGCGGCAAGTGCTTCCGCAAGCCACCCGGCGAAGTCCCGCGGGTTCGCGCCCGCCTTCTTGGCGACCTGGAGGGCAACATTGGTGGCGTAATCACCGTGCTCAGGGTTGCGCGGACGCTCGACCGTCAACGTCGGGGGAAGCACGGAGACGTCGAGGCCGCGTTGGGCAAGCACCTTCGCGGCGGTCGCGCGTAGCAGTTCGGCAAGGTCGGCGGGAGTCACAGGTAACCATCTTATGGGCTGGAGCATGGCCGGTTCGCAGCCAGTACCTACACCAGACCCACTCGAGACCACTGTCACCGCTGCGGCTCCCTCGAAGGGTCCGCTCGGAGCGGAGAACGTACAGTAGTGGCGCTCTGCGACAACTGTTGCCATCTTGTCGCGGAGCCTGCAGCTTTGTGTGCTCCGGCACACGCCCCACAACGGAAAGAGCGACGACAGCGATGCCCACGGGTGAAGAGAGCGGCGGTCAGGGCAAGAAGTCGGCCGCTAAAGCCAACAAGGCCATCAGAGGCGCAAAGAAGAAGAACAGAGGCATACCAGCCGTCAAGGGCGGATTGGCCAAGAGTGGACCGCAGGTTCCTTGGCTGACCATCGGTGCCGTGGTGGTCATAGTCGGCCTGGTCGCGATCCTGGCCGTCAATCTCTTTCCGAAGTATCAGGACCAGGCCGAGGCGCAGAAGTTCGCGCCCAGCGAGAGCAACCAGGACCCCTCGTCGTCGATCGCCGATGTAGTGAAGATGGACTACCCCGCTGCGCTGCACGTCACTCCCGAGCAACGCGTCGCGTACGACCAGTCGCCGCCATTCGGTGGCCCGCACGATGCTGTCTGGGCTACCTGCACCGGCGTCGTCTATCCGGAAGCCATCCGCACGGAAAACGCAGTGCATGGCCTCGAGCACGGTGCCATCTGGGTCACCTACAACCCCGATGAACTCAGCGAGGACGAAATTTCGCAGCTGGCCGACAAGGTCGACGGCGAGTCGTACATGATGATGTCGCCGTACCCAGGGATGGATACGCCGGTCTCTTTGCAGTCGTGGGGTCACCAGCTCAAGTTGGACAGTGTCGACGACGAGCGAATCGGCCAGTTCATCGCAGCGCTGCGGCTGAACCGTTTCGCATACCCGGAGATCGGCGCGAGTTGCGCGACCATCCCAGGTTCGTTCGATCCGGACGACCCACCGCCGTTCGATCCGTCGGCACCCGGCGCCGACGCTGTGCCGATGGATGGTGCAGGGATCACACCCGACGCGAGTGAGATGTCGGGTGCAGGCACCGCGGGTCTACCGGCCGATCTGCAGCTTCCGAGCGATCTGCAGTTGCCCCCCGAACTGCAGCAGCAGGCTCCGACACCGTGACGTCGGTAGAGGAGCGGCCTCGGGCCGTACGGAGCCAGAAGACGGCGCTGCTGATTCTCGGTATCGTCGCCGCGATTGCGGTCGGTTTCGCACTCGGCTTCCTCGCCCGCACTACGTTTCTCGGCGGGGATGACTCGGTTCCTGCCGCGGACTCGGTCGATGTCGGTTTCGCGCAGGACATGTCGGTCCATCACAACCAGGCGATAGACATGTCCGCTATCGCGTTGACCAATGCCGAGGATCAGCGTGTGAGGACTCTGGCGTTCGACATGCTGACTTCCCAGCAGAACCAGGTCGGTCAGATGCAGGGCTGGCTCGCGGTCTGGGACCGATCCCCCGTGGGCCCAGACGGATACATGGGCTGGATGTCCGGTGACGAGCACGGCCATTCGATGACACCGATGACGCCGGCCGAATCAAGCTCGTTGGCAGCCATGCCCGGCATGGCAACCAACAAGGAGCTGGCCGCATTGCGAAAGGCAACCGGCCCGGCCGTCGACGTGATGTTTCTGCAGTTGATGCTGCGGCATCATCAGGGCGGGCTTGCGATGATGGAATACGCCGCGGATCACGCGGAAACGCCTGCGCTGGTTCGGCTCGCGCAGTCGATGATCTCGACGCAGGAAGGTGAAGCCACGCTCATGAAGCAGATGCTCGCCGAGCGTGGCTCCGAACCACTTCCTTTCAATTAGGTCGACCTTTCGGCTCGCGTCAGCGCGCGGAATACGTCCAGTCGGTCACCTCGGGCATGTCCTCGAGGTGCTCGACGATGTAGCTCGCGTGCCGAATCAACTGCGATGTGCAGAATTTTTCGAGCTCACTGCCATTTTCTGGCACTCGACGCGATCGCCGTAGCGCCTCGAGCACGAGGTGGTACCGGCTCATCTTGTTGAGCACGACCATGTCGAACGGCGTTGTGGTGGTGCCCTGCTCGTTGAACCCGCGGACGTGGAAGCGACCCGCTCCGGTGCGGCCGTGCAGTAACTCGTGGACCGCGCGTGGGTAGCCATGGAATGCGAATACGACATCGGTGTCTGCGGTGAACAGACCCACGAACTTGTCCTCCGGGAAGCCGTGCGGATGCGCATCCGGAGTCATCAACGCCATCAGATCGACGACGTTGACCATTCGAACACGCAGGTACGGAACCCATTCCCGCAAGATCTCCGCCGCCGCAAGTACCTCCTGCGTCGGAACGTCCCCTGCCGCGGCAAGGACGATGTCGGGCTCGTTCGGGGCGCCGTCGGAGTCGGTTTCGGTTCCCGCCCATTCCCAGATCGACGCACCTGCCGCGCAATGTTCGTTGGCCTGCTCGAGCGTCAGATACTGAAGATGGGGCTGTTTGTCGACGACGATCAGGTTGACGTGATCGCGACTGCGCAGGCAGTGATCGGAGATCGACAGTAGCGTGTTGGAGTCCGGCGGCAGCCAGATCCGAACGACCGCGGGTGAGAGCGGGATGACGGCGTCGATCATTCCTGGGCCCTGGTGGGAAAACCCGTTGTGGTCATTTCGCCAGCACGTACTGGTCAACAGGACGTTCAACGACGCGACGGGTTCACGCCACGGCAGATCGGCGGCATGTTGTAGCCATTTCACGTGCTGAATCATCATCGACACGCTGACCATCGCGAACGCCTCGTAGCTGGCGAAAACGCCGTGCCCGCCTGCGAGAACGTATGCCTCCAACCATCCCTCGCACAGGTGCTCACTGAGCACCTCCATGACGCGACCGTCTGCCGAAAGATGATCGTCCCATTCCTCGGTCGGCAACTGCCAGCATCGATCGGTCTCCTCGAACACCGCTGCCAGCCGATTGCTCGACGTCTCGTCCGGGCAGAACAGTCGGAAGTTGCCACCGCCGTCGGGACGCTTGTTGTCGGCGTAGATGTCGCGCATGAGTTCGCCGAGGACCCGCGTCGTCTCGTGGAAGCCGGTGCCGGGCGACTCGATCGCGATCTCGTACTTCTCGAGCGGCGGAATCCGCAGGGGCTGAAGGAGTCTGCCGCCGTTGGCGTACGGCGTCGATCCCATTCTCTTGTCCCCCGAGGGTGCCAATGCAGCGAGTTCGGGAACAAGAGCGCCGTCGGCGTCGAACAGTGCCTCCGGCTCGTAGGAGCGCATCCAAGATTCGAGCTGCGCCAGATGTGCGGGGTTGCTCCGCACCCCGGACAGCGGCACCTGGTGGGCGCGGAAGGTCCCTTCTACCAGGACCCCGTCGACGGTGTGCGGCCCTGTCCACCCCTTCGGGGTGCGCAGGATGATGGCCGGCCATCGCACCTGAGCGGGGGCACCGCCTGATCGTGCCGCATCTTGAATGGCGCGAATCTTGCTGTGCGAGTTTCGTATTGCCTCTTCGAGGGCTGGAAACACGAGGCGGGGATCATCACCGGAAACGACGACCGGGTCCCAACCCTGCCCGTGCAGGAAGTCGACGATGTCCGCGTCTTCGCTGCGTCCGAATACCGTGGGCCCTGCAATTTTTGCTCCGTTGAGATTGAGAATCGGCAGCACCGCACCGTCGCGGCGCGGGTTGAGAAACGCCGGCAACTTCCACGAGCCTGCGAGTGGGCCGGTCTCGGCCTCACCGTCGCCGATCACACACGCCACCGTCAGATCCGGCCGGTCGAACGCTGCACCACCGGCATGTACGAGCGCGTACCCGAGCTCGCCGCCCTCGTGGATACTGCCCGGCGTCTGCACACTCACATGACTGGGAATGCCACCGGGCGAGGAGAACTGACGACACAGACGGTGCACACCCTCGGTGTCCCGCGAGATATGCGGATAGATCTCCGAGTACGTCCCCTCGAGATAGGTCGACGCGACGAGTGCCGGCCCACCGTGGCCGGGGCCCGTCACATACAGCCAGTCCGCGCCGGTGTCCTTGATGTTTCGGTTGAGCAAGGTGTAGATCATCGACAGGCACGGGCTGGTCCCCCAATGCCCCAGCAAACGCGGCTTGATGTGCGCCGCGGTGAGAGGCTCACGCAGCAACGTGTTGTCCTTCAGATAGATCTGGGCCACGGTCAGGTAGTTGGCAGCAGCCCACCACCTTAGATCGAGGTCCAGATCTTCGCTCGAATAGTCGTGATCGGTCACGTGGGTCCTTTCGTCTACGTGCATGCCACAGACTGTCCTCCTACTAGGTCAACACGAGGGTGATTTCAGGTGACGGACAGGATGCGCTAGTCTTGGACCCGCCCACAGGCACGCCGGATTTTCAGCACACACATGTCCGGCGCGCCCCCGTAGCTCAGGGGATAGAGCGTTCGCCTCCGGAGCGAAAGGTCGCAGGTTCGAATCCTGCCGGGGGCACACCTGCGTCACACGCTTTCCTATTGCCACCCTTGATGCAAACATGGGTCGTGGCCGATACCGAACTCGACGATGCTGCATCCGGGCTTTATGCCGTCGATCCACAAGACTTCGTCGCCGCGCGCACAACCGCGGTTGCAGCGGCCAAGGAGTCCGGCAACCGAAAACTCGCAGCCTCGATCGGTAAGCTCCGCAAACCCACGACCGTCGCTTGGATGGTCAATCTCCTCGTTCGCGAAGACCCCGAAGACATCGCCGAGCTGTTCGACATCGGCAACAGCTTGCGCGACGCGCAGCGAAGATCATCGGCCGAAAAACTCAAGGAACTCTCCGCCGCCCGTGCGCAGTCGATTCGTGCGCTGACGCGTCGGGCCGTGGAAATTGCATGCGAACGTGGGCATCCGAGCACGGAGAATGCGGCCCGAGAAGTCGGACAGACATTGGGTGCTGCGCTCGCGGACCCCGAGATCGGCGCACGGGTGCAGGCAGGCCGCGTCTTGGTTGCAGAGTCCTACAGCGGTTTCGGGCCGGCAGTGCTCACCTTGGCACGCGAACCCGAGAACACCGCCGAGGAGCCACAGGCGGGACCGAAAGCCGAAGCGCGTGACGACGCGGCCGACAAGCGCCTCGAGGAAACTCGAGAACAGCTCACCGAGGCCCAGGAGGACGAAGAGTCGGCTCGCGCGGCCGTCGTCTCAGCCGATTCAGTGGCCGAAGCCGCGTCCACGGACCTTTCCGAAAGCAAGGAACGATTGGCCCGCCTCCGTGCCGAACTCCACGACGTCGAGGTCGAGGAGGCGGCGGCCCGCACGGCCGAGAAGTCGGCAGATCGCGAAGCACGACGCCTGCGACGTGTCCTCAACGATGCCGAGGCGAGAACTGCCGAATTGCGCAGCGAGGTTGAGGATCTCGGCCGCTAACCTACCGGTTCGATGATCGTCGTGATGGCGGCGATATCGCCTGCCGGAATGTCGAAATGCTCGGTCACTGCCACCGACATACCGCCGTCGAATTCGAGGGAGAATCGTGTCACAACGCTGGTTCCCCATTCGCGGATCTCTACCTCGCCGATGCCGATGATCGGCGTGTACTGGGCGCCGTTCTCGAGTTCGTCCCTGATGAACGCTCCGGTGTCACCGGTCTGCTGTCCGTTCTCCACACGGCGACACCCGTCGGCGAGACGAACCTTGGTGGCATCGTGACTGAGCAGAGCCTTGATGTATTCACGTGCCATCGCGACGCGACCGGAATCCACCTCGCGCGTGGCATAGGTGGCAATTCCCGCCAGGAGCTGTTGCGCAAGTTCCTGCCTGCAGATCAGCAAGTCCGGAAGGTACGGATGGGACTGGTTGTACCGCAACGGCGTTCCATCGATGCGCGAGCAATGCAGACCCGCGGCGAGTGCGACGCCGACGGGCGCTGCCGAGTCCCATTCCCACTGGCCACCGGAATGCACGTAGGCGTCTACCTCCCCTCGTACGACTGCCATTGCTTTTGCACCTGCCGAACCCATGGTCACGACGTCGGCATCGACCGCGCGCGCGAGATCGTCCATGTAGTAGGGCGGCCGAGAGTCACTGACCACAAGTGTGGGCCTACCGGACTGCGGCGGCGGGCCGGTGACGTCGGCCGTCGAGTAGACGACACCGAGCGCAGGCTGGGCGACTGCCGACGCCGTCATCCCCTGGTCTTTTTCCCACAGGCCCACGTGCACTGCCCAGTCGGTTCGCCCGTCGATGCCGTATTCACGGGAGCCGTCGAGGGGGTCGATGATCCAGACACGGGCTGCATCCAGCCTGCGTAGATCATCGGCCGACTCTTCTGAGAGCACTGCGTCGCCGGGGCGTTCACCTGCCAATCGGCCCAGGATCAGGGCGTCGGCTTCGGTGTCGCCGAGCCTGCCGAGTCCCCGTCCCTGGGTAGTTCGTCCTTCGCGCTCACGAATCTCGAGTAGCAATCGGCCCGCGGACTCGGCGAGGTCGGCGGCGAATCGGGCATCGTCTTCGGCCGAGTGGAGGGCGCTCACGATCCCAACAATTCCACGATCCGAGCGGCCTGTGTTGCCGGATCACCGTCGGAGGCCGCCAGCACCAATTCGGCGTGCTCGGGCGCTTCGTAGGGGTCGTCCACCCCGGTGAAGCCGGTAATCTCACCAGCAATAGCTTTGGCGTACATGCCTTTCGGGTCGCGCGCTGCACAGACGTCGAACGGAGTGTCTACGAAGACCTCGAAGAAGGGCAGTCCGGCCTTCTCGTGCACCTTCCGCACCTCGTCGCGGTCTTCGCGGTACGGGCTGATGAGACAGGCGATCGCGACCACTCCGGCGTCGGCGATCAGTTGGGCGACGGCCCCCACCCGCCGTACGTTCTCGGTACGGTCGGCTGCATCGAACCCTAAATCGGAATTGAGCCCGTGGCGCAGGTTGTCACCGTCCAACCGATATGCCGGCCGGCCCGACGCCACCAGCAGTAGTTCCAGTTCCGCTGCCACGGTGGACTTTCCCGAAGCCGACAAGCCGGTCAACCAGATAGTGGCGCCGAGCGTTGCACGTTCCTCGCGGGCGACACGGGACGAATGCCAGACCACCTTGGCTGCCGACAACGTGGGGCCGGTGATCATCCCGGCGGCGACGGTGGCTCCGGACGACTCGTCGACGAGCAGGAAGCTGCCGGTGACTCGGTTACGTCGGTACGGATCGAACAGGATTGGATTGTGCGTGCGGATCTGCACTCGGCCGATGTCGTTGATACCCAACGATTGTGCAGCTTCGTCACGATGCAGAGTATTGACGTCGAGCCGGTAGTCCAGCTTTTCCACCCGCGCCGGTGTCGACGCCGTGGTGTGCATCAGCACGTACCGGTCGTCACTGCGCAATTGTGCGCCCTCTGCGAGCCAACAGACCATGGCATCGAGCTCTGTTCCGACGAGCGGACGATTGTTGGGACGGCACAGCATGTCCCCACGTCCGACGTCGACCTTGT
This sequence comes from Rhodococcus sp. 1168, assembly GCF_002091955.1. Classification (GTDB taxonomy): domain Bacteria; phylum Actinomycetota; class Actinomycetes; order Mycobacteriales; family Mycobacteriaceae; genus Rhodococcoides. The sequence goes on from NZ_MKKY01000090.1 coordinate 39,124, forward strand.
CCTCGAGTTCGATACATACCGCCGACGGCGCGAACCCCTCTTCGACCGGCGTTCCACCCGGCCCCCACACCGCTGCGATCCTGGTGACGAATCCAGAGGGGAGCGCAACGACTTCGTCCCCGGGTTTGAGAACTCCGCTGGCCACGGTGCCTGCGTACCCCCGGAAGTCGGCATGCTCGCCGGAGCTGTGTTTAGGCCGAACTACATATTGGACCGGGAATCGGGCGTCTATGAGGTTGCGGTCGGAAGCAACGTGGACGTCCTCGAGGTGGTGCAGAAGCGAGCTCCCCTCGTACCAGGGCATCTGCGCGGTGCGATGGACGACGTTGTCCCCGTCGATGGCCGACATCGGTACGAACGTGAGATCGGGTACTTCGAGTTTCATCGCGAATTCGCGGAACTCCGCTTTGATCTCTTCGTACCGAGCGCACGAATAGTCGACGAGATCCATCTTGTTGATGCACAACACGAGATGTCGGATACCGAGCAACGACGAGAGAAACGCATGTCGCTTCGTCTGTTCGAGGATCCCGTGACGCGCATCGACGAGTATCAGCGCAAGATCGGCGGTCGAAGCGCCGGTGACCATGTTTCTGGTGTACTGCTGGTGCCCCGGTGTATCGGCGATGATGAATTTTCTTCTCGGCGTGGAGAAGTAGCGATACGCGACGTCGATCGTGATGCCCTGTTCCCGCTCGGCGCGCAGTCCGTCGGTGAGCAGTGCGAGATCGACTGTGTCGCCGCCACGTTCACGACTGGTCTTCTCCACGGCCTCCAACTGATCCTCGAAGATCGCCTTCGAGTCGTAGAGGAGCCGACCGATGAGTGTCGATTTGCCGTCGTCGACGCTTCCCGCCGTAGCTACTCGAAGCAGTTGCGACATCAGAAGTAACCTTCCTTCTTGCGGTCTTCCATTCCGGCCTCCGATATGCGGTCGTCGGCCCGTGTCGCGCCACGCTCGGTCATTCTGCTGGCCGCGACTTCCAGTACGACGTCGTGCGCATCGGCGGCCGAGGACTGCACACACCCGGTGCAGGTCGCGTCGCCGACGGTACGAAAGCGGACCGTCTCCTCGAAGGGTTCTTCGCCGGGCAGCACCGGGACGAATCTCGAGACTGCCAGGAGCATTCCGGCTCGCGGCACGACCGTTCTATTGTGCGCGTAATAGATGTGTGGGAGTTCGATCTGCTCCGCCTCGATGTACTGCCAGATGTCGAGTTCGGTCCAGTTCGACAGCGGGAACACGCGAAAGTGTTCGCCCCGCCGATGACGACCGTTGTACAACTGCCACAGTTCCGGGCGCTGACGGCGCGGATCCCATTGGCCGTGTTCATCGCGAAAGCTGAAGACACGCTCTTTGGCACGCGCCTTTTCCTCGTCCCGACGGGCACCACCGAACACGGCGTCGAACGAGTTCTCGGCGATCGCGCGTAGCAGTGTCGCGGTCTGGAGTCGGTTACGACTGGCCCCCGGCCCGATCTCCTCGATCGAGCGTCCCGAGTCGATGTCGTCCTGCACGCTGGCCACGGTCAGGTTGACGCCGAAATGCTCGACCGCACGGTCGCGGAAGGACAGGACCTCGTCGAAATTGTGGCCGGTGTCGATGTGCATGACGGCGAACGGGAGCCGGGCGGGCCAGAAGGCTTTGGCTGCCACATGAAGCATCACCACCGAGTCCTTGCCGCCGGAGAACAGCAGCACCGGACGTTCGGCGGTAGCGGCGACTTCACGGAAGATATGGACAGCTTCCGCTTCGAGCGCAGCAAGGTGTGTGAGTTCGTACGAGATCGACATCGGTGAAGCCCTCCGATCACAACGCATCGGTCCATATTTGGACCGGTGCGGTTCAAATCCGTGATCGAAGAATAGAACGTGTTTCAGTATTGGTCAACGGGTCGGCGCACGACCGCCTACTTCTGTCGTGATCGCACCGGCGGCCGCAGCGAGCGCTTGCCCACGCTCGGCAATACCCTCGCCTGAGATCGACGCTCCGACATGCAGAGTCAGCACCAGCGACTGATGACCATGCGCGTCGTACGTCGGGGCCGCGATGACGCTGACCTCGTGCGTAGCGTCGGCACCAGCCTCCTCCGCGCCCAGGTACACCCGCTCACCGAGGCCGGACACCATCTCACCGAGGAGTTCGCGAACCTCCTCCGGAAGATCGTGTGCGGCAACCCCCGCCATGACGGTGTGCAGCCTCTGCCCCACAGCCGTCAGCGTCTCGACGAGATACCCGGTTCTGCGGCACTCGTCGACCACGCGGCGAAGATGAGCGACGTCCATCCGGACGGGCAGTGTCGGTTCACGACCCAGCCACGAATCGAGCCGGTCGTCGGTATCCCACAGCACGTACATGAGCCCTACCGGCGGCGCGAACGGATAGACCTGCCCCACCTTCACGGCAGCCTGCCGCCCGTCGGGACAGGTCAACTCGAGGATGGTGATGCGATCACCGACCACGCCCGAAGCCGTGCACGTCGTGTCGTATCGCGCACTGAGAGCTTCGAGGTGCGTGCGCGCGAGCGGGCCGACCGCGAACCCCCGCTGCGCCGCACGCCCGGCGGCGATCAGCGCGGGACCGAGGCCGTAGGTAACCGAAACAGGGTCGCGAACCAGGTATCCAGCGCCGACCAGCGAGGTCAGGATGCCCAGACAGGTGGGCTTGCTCAGACCCAGTTCACGTGCCAGCGCCGAGAGTCCGAAACGTCGGTCACTCCTGGCAACCATGAAGTCCAGGACCGCGACGACGCGGTCCGTCGGTGGCGAGTTGCGACTACTCATTGACCCTTCCTGGAACACGTTCTATTGTCGACACAGACTTTGTTCTACCACATCGGTACATATTTGTACCACTAAGCACGAGGAGATGGGTGTGCTCACCGATTCACTCGCAGAAGCAATCACAGCGGCCGAAAAGATCATCGAAGACGCTCCGCACATACGAACAGAACAGGACCTGCTCGAGGGATACGACTACCTCGCCGGCAGCATCCGCGCATCCATCCAAATGGCCTGGGCATACGACAAGGACTTCCCGTTCTTCGCGAGCTCGACCGGCCCGTACACGAAGATGGGCCTCGACAACCCCGACACGCTCTACTTTCACGCCAACATTCGAGACGATGCAGAATACATCGTGCGCGGAACACGAGGCACCACAACCGATCTCAGCTTCCAGATACTCAAGGGTGACTACTCCCCCGTCGATGTCCCGGACAGCTTGACCGCCTTCGACGATCGCTCGATCGACATCGCCGACGACGGCTCGTTCGAAGTACACTTCGGTCGCCCTTCCGACCTGCCCAACCACTTCACCCTCGGCGAGGGTTCCTCGATGCTGGTTGTCCGCGAGGTCTACAACGACTGGTCTGCGGCCCGGGGCACGCTCACCATCCATCGAGCAGGCACCTCAGCGGAATCCCCCGCGCCGCCCTCGAAAGAATCTGTGGCGAAACGCTATTCCACCGCCGGCAAGATGCTCCTCGGCCGTATACACACCTTTTTGCAGTTCCCGCAGTGGTTCTACCTCAATCTCGACGTCAACACCCTCACCGAACCGCGGCTCACGCCAGGAGGATTGAGCACCCAGTATTCTTCGGCCGGCCACTACGAACTGCGCGAGGACCAGGCCATGATCATCACGGTGCCCGTGTCCGACGCACCGTATCAAGGGTTCCAGCTGGGCAGCATGTGGTACATCTCCCTCGACTACATCAACCACCAAACTTCGTTGACTGCAGAGCAGGCGCAGACCGATCCGGACGGTTACATCAGGCTGGTGGTCAGCGAACGAAACCCGCAGGTGACCAACTGGATCGAAACGACAGGTCATGCCCGCGGCTACGCACAGTTCCGATGGCAGCGAGTCTCCCGCGAGATGAGTGCGGAAGATGGACCTACCGTGGAAGTAGTCGACTTCGACGACATTTCCTCGCATCTACCGCACTACGACGCGAACAAAATTTCACCGGAGGACTTTGCCCTGCGCATCGCAGCCCGTCGCGACGCTGTCGGACGAAGGATGCTCGGATGACGGGACAACTCGACGGCAAGGTTGTCGTCGTCTCCGGCGTCGGACCATCCCTCGGCCGGTCCATCGCACTGCGCAGCGCCGCCGCGGGTGCCGATCTGGTGCTCGCCGCACGCACCGAAAGCTACCTTCTCGAGGTCGGCAAAGAAGTTGCCGAACTCGGCCGAACGGCCGTCACCGTCGCGACCGACATCACCGACGAAGCTTCTTCCCAGGCGCTGGTCACCCGTGCAGTCGAGGAGTTCGGCCACGTCGACGTACTGGTCAACAATGCGTTCGCGATACCGTCGATGAAGGATCTCGCCCACACCGACCCGGCCGTCATCAGGCAGGGATTGGAACTCTCACTGTTCGGAACGCTGCGCCTCTCACAGTTGTTCACCCCGGCGTTGGCAGAGTCGACCGGTTCGATCGTCATGATCAACTCGGCCGTAATAAGGCACTCGCAGCCCAAGTACGGCGGCTACAAGATCGCCAAAGCAGCATTGCTCGCCATGTCGCAAACCCTGGCCAGCGAGCTGGGCCCGCAGGGAATTCGGGTCAATACTGTTGCGCCCGGCTATATCTGGGGCGAGTCGCTGAAAGGCTACTTCGACCACATGGCGAAGAAATACGGCACCACCAGCGAACAGATCTACGAGCAAACTGCCGCGACGATGGACCTACGACGGCTACCCGAACCCGACGAGATCGCCGACGCCGTCGTATTCCTCGCTTCCCCATCGGCTCGGGCGATCACCGGCCAATGTCTCGACGTCAACTGCGGCGAATACCACCACTAGGAGCGCACATGACCAGCACCGAACGCACCGATGTCGGTACCGTCGAGGATTTACACGCGTCTGCCACCAAGTTCACCGGCCTCGAAGATTTCGGATCCGACGACTATGTCGAAGCCCTCGGTGTCCTGCTCGACTCGTACAACCGTGATGCCCAATTGACAGCACTCGGATCGAAGATGAGCCGGTACTTCCTTCGCGGAGCGCTGGTCGCGCGTTCACTCAGCGAGCTCGCGTGGAAGCAGAATCCGACGCACGCCGACATCACGATCGAGCGGCCGATCTTCGTGACCGGTCTTCCTCGCACCGGCACGACGGCGCTGCACCGGCTGCTGACCGCCGACCCGTCGCACCAGGGTTTGGAGATGTGGCTGACCGAGATGCCGCAACCCAGGCCGCCGCGTGAGACCTGGGAATCCAATCCCCTGTTCGCGCAGATCGAAAAAGGGTTTGCGCAACACCATGTCGAACACCCCGAGTTCATGGGGGTGCACTACATGTCCGCCGCCGAAGTCGAGGAATGCTGGCAGCTACTGCGGCAATCGGTGCAGTCCATAGCCTACGAATGCCTCGCCTACCTACCGACCTATTCGGCGTGGCTTGCCGGACAGAGCTGGCTTTCGACCTACCAGCGCCACCGGAAGAACCTCCAGCTCATCGGAATGAACGACACCGATCGGCGTTGGGTTCTGAAGAATCCGAGCCACCTGTTCGCACTCGACGAGCTGCTACAGGTCTACCCGGACGCGCTGGTCATCCAATGCCACCGTGAACCCCGCACGATCATGCCGTCGATGTGCAGCCTCGCCGAGCACGCCACCGAAGGCTGGTCGGACCTGTTCCGCGGCGACGTCATCGGGCGCACCCAGGTCGATCTGTGGGAGCGTGGGCTCAACAGTTTCTCCGCCGCACGGTCCGGTGCGAACTCGGCGCAGTTCTACGACGTCGACTACCACGACTTCGTCGCCGACCCCCTCCGCACAGTGGAACAGGTGTACGAGAACTTCGGACTCGATCTCACCGAGAATGCACGCTCCGCCATGGACGCCATGCACACCGAAAGCAGAAGTGGGCAACGGCGGCCGGCACACAAGTACACGCTCGAAGACTTCGGCCTCGACGGCGAAGACATCGACCGCCGGTTCGGGACGAGGTAACTCCGCAGGTCGGTGATGCCCGACTCCGGTGAACACTAGGGTGACGGGATGGCTCCGACACGCTGGCAGATCGACAACACCGAGGACCAGTCCAGGAAGTACGTCGAACGCTTCGCGCGACTTCAAGCGCGAGGCGTCGACCTACACGGCGAGGCGCGGATGGTCGACGCGCTCTTGGCGCCGGGGAGTTCGGTCCTCGACGCGGGCTGTGGCACAGCCCGTCTCGGTGCCGAACTCGCCCGGCGCGGACACCGAGTCACCGCGGTGGATCTCGATCCGGTCTTCGTCGAAGCCGCACGAGAGCACACCGACCTGACGGTTCATCAAGCCGATCTGACCGAACTCGACCTCGGCGAGACATTCGATGCCGTCGTGGTCGCCGGCAACGTGATGGTCTTCATGACACCGGGCACCGAACGATCGGCTCTCGAGCGGATGACGGCGCACTTGAAGCCCGGAGGAGTCTTCGTCGCCGGATTCGCCACGGACAGGGAGTACACCGTGGAGAAGTTCGACGCCGACCTCAAGTCGGCCGGCTTACTCCACGAGCATCGCTTCTCGACGTGGGATCTGCGACCGTGGCACGAGAGTGCGGACTGGGCAGTGACGGTAGCCAGGGCACCTGCGCTGCTTACCTGATTCCGACGGGTAGAGACGGCATCGCCGCCGCCGCCCATGGGAGGATGGAGGAATGCCAGCGCCATCGCCACTTCCCCTCGATCCCATTGCAGAGGCCCACCGTCAGTGGACCGCACATGGATGGGGTGACGTCGCCGACGGAATGGCCGCTGTCACTTCGTTGATGCGGGCACAGCAGATCATGCTCGCGCGAGTCGAAGAGACGCTCAAGCCCACTGGATTGACGTTCTCCCGCTACGAACTTCTGACCCTGCTGACGTTCACCAAGAACGGTGCGCTGCCGATGGCGAAGGCCAGTGCGCGACTGCAGGTGCACCCCACGAGCGTCACCAACGCTGTCGACCGCCTCGAAGCGGCGGGGTACGTGCGCCGAACACCGCACCCGAGCGATCGTCGAACAACGTTGGTGGAGATCACCGAAGCGGGTCGCACACTGGCCGTCGATGCCACCGAAAAACTCAACGAACAGGTATTCAGCAAGCCTGGTTTGTCGAAGGAACGACTGACGTCGCTGGTGCGTATTCTTGCCGAACTGAGGCGCACAGCCGGTGACTTCGAGGACATCGGGTCGTCACCGGCCTGGTGAACGGAGCGTGCCCAGCTTCGCTGTATCCACGCACGAAGCAGCCCTGCTGTCACTGTCGGACAACAGGGCTGAACGCATCGGTCACCGATTGACGAATGTCGCCTTACGCTTGTCGATGAAGGCAGACATGCCTTCCTTCTGATCCTCGGTCGCGAAGGTCGAATGAAACAGCCGACGCTCGAACCGAATGCCCTCGGCCAAGGAGGATTCGAACGAACGGTTGACCGCGTCCTTGGCCATCATCGCAATCGGAAGCGACATCTCTGCGATGGTCGTCGCGGTGGCGATAGCGTCGACGAGCAGGTCTGCGGCGGGTACGATTCGCGAGACGAGCCCCGCTCGCTCGGCCTCGTCGACCTTCATGTTTCGCCCGGTCAGGACCATCTCCATCGCCTTGGCCTTACCGACTGCGCGAGTAAGGCGCTGCGACCCACCGATTCCGGGGATGACCCCCAGCTTGATCTCCGGCTGACCGAATACCGCTGTGTCGGAAGCGATCAGAACATCGCACAGCATCGCCAGCTCGCAGCCGCCACCGAGCGCATATCCCGATACAGCCGCAATGATCGGTGTGCGCGCTGCCGACAGTCGATCCCAGGCACTGAACAGGTCCTCGGCATAGACGTCCATGTACGACTTCGGCTGCATTTCCTTGATATCGGCACCCGCAGCGAATGCCTTCTCCGAGCCGGTGATCAGGATAGCTCCGATACCGTGGTCTCCGTCGAGGTCTTCGACCGCGGACACCACCTCGTGCATCAGCTGAGAGTTCAACGCGTTGAGCGCCTTCGGCCGATTCAGCGTGATGATCCCGACGCGACCTCGCCGCTCCAGAAGAATTGTTTCGTAGTCGCTCATTTACTCTCCCCTGTCGAACGTTCGCGAATGTCGTTGATGATGCCGGAGAAGTCTACGTCCGTTCCACCACCGGATGTTTCCTTGAACTCGGAGTAGAGCTCAGCGGCCTTGAGCCCGAGGACGCCGTGAACACCGTTGTTGCGCAGCGCATTGGCAGCAAGACCGAGATCTTTGTCCATCAAGGCTGCCGCGAACCCTGGTGTGTAGTCGTTGTTGGCCGGGCTGGTCGGAACCGGTCCTGGCACAGGACAGTTGGTGGTCAGCGCCCAGCACTGGCCGGACGCGGTGGACGCGACGTCGAACAACGCTTGATTACTGAGCCCAAGTTTCTCACCGAGCACGAAGGCCTCGCTGATCGCAATCATAGACACCCCGAGGATCATGTTGTTGCAGATCTTGGCGGCTTGGCCGTTGCCCGCGGCGCCACAATGCACCACTTTGCGACCCATGACGTCGAGAACAGCTGCAGCCGAGGCGAAGTCCTCTTCGGACCCGCCGACCATGAATGTCAGCGTCCCCGCAGTCGCACCGCCGACACCACCCGATACCGGAGCGTCGAGACCGCGGTGGCCCGCGTCGTCGACGAGCTTGTGCGCAGCATGCGCGTCGGCGACATCGATGGTCGAGGAGTCGATGAACAGGGTGCCAGGAGCGGCAACGGGAAGTAGATCCTTGTACAGATCGAGCACGAGCCTGCCGTTGGGCAGCATCGTGATCACGACGTCGGCGTTCGACACTGCAGCCACGGCCGATTCGACGACGGTCACGCCGTCCTTCGTTGCCTGCTCCAGCGCTGCAGGGACGAGATCGAAGCCCTGAACCGTGTATCCGGCTTTCACCAGGTTCGCTGCCATCGGTCCGCCCATATGGCCGAGACCGACGAAACCGATCGTGTTCTCACTCATCGCTGCCCTCCAAGTTCGTTGCTCAATCCCAGTTCAGCGGCACCCAAGGGGGCAAAATAGCGATCGACGTCCTCGCTGGTGACGTCGGTTAGCGTCGGCGGAGACCACTTCGGGTTTCTGTCCTTCTCCACCACCTGTGCTCGGATTCCCTCGACGAGGTCATGTGAATGCAGACTTGCCGAGGACACCCGATATTCGTCGTCGAGCACCTCCTCGAGCGAAGCCGCATCGGCTGCCCGTCGCAGCGACTTCAGCGTGACCTTCAGCGCGACCGGTGACTTCGATTCGATATCGTCGGCAGCCTTGTGTGCGTCAGGTACCTCACTGCGCCGCAAGCGGTCCACGATCTCTTCGACGGTAGCGGCGCTGTACGCAGCGTCGATCCAGCTGCGTGCCGCGACCAGGCTCGACGTGGGTGCTGGTTCGGTGAACGAAGCCAACGCGTTCTCGAGTGTTCCGCTCTCGAGTACAGCGTAGAAGTCCGGCAACTTGTCGGAGGGGATGTAGTGATCGGCGAGCCCTGCCGCGATGGCGTCACCTGCACCCATGCGGGCGGTGGTGAGGCCGAGGTGTGTTCCCAATTCTCCGGGGGCACGGGAGAGCAGAAACGTCCCGCCGACGTCGGGGATGAAACCGATACCGACCTCGGGCATCGCGATCTTCGAGCGGTCGGTCACGATGCGGGTGTTGGCGTGGGCGGACAGGCCGACACCGCCGCCCATCACCACCCCGTCCATGATTGCCACGTACGGCTTGGGGAATCGAGCGATAGCCGCATTGAGGATGTACTCGTCGCGCCAGAAGACCTTCGACCCGCTACCGCCCTCTTTGGCGTCGTGGTAGATCGAGACGATGTCACCACCGGCGCACAAGCCACGTTCGCCTGCGCCGGTGAGGAGCACCAACTCGACCTTGTCGTCGACGGCCCACTTCTCGAGCTGTGTCGCGATGTCGAGCACCATCGCGTGATTCAACGCGTTGATAGCTTTCGGACGGTTGAGCGTGATTCGGCCGACGCCACCGCGCAGGTCGAACAACACCTCGGGTTCGCTCATGCTGCTCCCACAATCGAGCGAGCCACGACGACTCGCATAATCTCGTTGGTCCCCTCGAGGATCTGATGGACACGAAGGTCTCGGACGATCTTCTCCACACCGTACTCCGCTAGGTAGCCGTAGCCACCGAGCAACTGCAACGCTGCGTTGGCGACGCCGAATCCGGTGTCGGTTCCGAATCTCTTTGCCATAGCGCAGAGTTCGACCTTGTCCTCGGCACCGGTCTGCAACGCCTCCGCAGCTCGCCACAGCAGAGTTCGGGCGGCTTCGAGCTCGGTCTTCATATCTGCCAGTCGGAACTGCAGGGCCTGCGCGTCGAGCAACCGATTGCCGAAGGCCTTGCGCTCGGCCAGGTAGGACACCGCTTTGTCGAAAGCGCTCTGTGCGCCACCGATCGAGCAGGCGGCAATGTTCAGGCGGCCGCCGTTGAGCCCGTTCATCGCGATGCGGAAACCGTCGCCCTCGTTTCCGAGGACGTTGGCGGCCGGGACACGGACGTCCTCGAAGACGACCTGCCGGGTCGGCTGAGCATTCCAACCCATCTTCTTCTCGTTCGCCCCGAACGACAGGCCCGCGGAGTCCTTCGGTACGACGATTGCCGAAATACCCTTGGGGCCGGCTTCACCCGTTCGCGCCATCACGACGTAGACCTCGGATACCCCTGCCCCGGAGATGAACTGCTTCACTCCGTTGAGGATGTAGTCGTCACCGTCGCGCACAGCCTTGGTCGTCAGTGCCGCAGCGTCGGATCCGGCACCTGGTTCGGTGAGGCAGTAACTTCCGAGCTGGTCCATCGCGCAGAGCCCCGGCACCCACTGACGACGTTGCTCGTCGTTGCCATAGGTGTCGATCATCCACGTCACCATGTTGTGGATGGAGATGTAGGCCGCGATCGACGGATCACCGGTGGCGAGTTGTTCGAAGATGCGCACGGCGTCGACGCGCGTCAGGCCCGACCCACCGACATCCTCACCGATATAGATTCCGCCCATACCCAGGCCGGCAGCTTTGCGCAGTACGTCGACGGGAAAGTGCTTGTTCTGATCCCATTCGACGGCCTTCGGAGCCAGGAACTCGTCGGCGAAGTCGCGTACTGTTTCGTTGATCGCCCGTTCGTCCTCGGTCAATGTGAACACCGGCGGTCAGTCCATGTTCGGGATGACGAAGTGGTTCGCAGTCTCTTCTTTTTTGCCCGAAGGCCAACGCTGCGTGACCGTCTTGGTCTTGGTGTAGAAGCGAATCGAATCGGGTCCGTGCTGGTTCAGATCGCCGAATCCCGAACGCTTCCAACCACCGAAGGTGTGGTACGCGATCGGCACCGGAATCGGGACGTTTACGCCGACCATGCCGACCTGAACGCGTGAGCAGAAATCACGCGCGGTGTCGCCGTCGCGAGTGAAGATCGAGACACCGTTGCCGTACTCGTGTTCGGACGGCAGACGCAGTGCATCCTCGTAATTCTTGGCGCGGACGACGATCAGGACGGGTCCGAAGATCTCTTCCTTGTAGATGCGCATGTCCGTCGTCACCTTGTCGAACAGTGTTGCGCCGGCGAAGAATCCGTTCTCGTGACCCGCGAGCTCGAAGCCGCGCCCGTCGACGACGAGTTCGGCACCCTCGTCGACGCCGATTTGGGTGTAGTCGTTGACTCGCTTCAGTGCATCGCTACCGACGAGTGGACCGAAGTCCGCGTTCTCGTCGTCGCTGCGGCCGATCTTCAGGTTCTTGACCCGCTCGGTCAGCTTGGCCACCAGTGCGTCGGCCGTCTCTTCACCGACCGGAACAGCAACCGATATCGCCATGCAGCGCTCACCCGCCGAGCCGTACGCGGCACCGAGAAGTGCGTCGGCGACCTGGTCGAGATCGGCGTCGGGCATGATCAGGGCGTGGTTCTTGGCGCCGCCGAAGCACTGCGCACGCTTGCCGTTCTTGGCGGCGGTCTCGTAGATGTACTGCGCGATCGGCGTGGAGCCGACGAAACCGATGGCCTTGACGCGATCGTCGTTCAGTAGGACGTCGACGGCGTTCTTTCCACCGTTGACGACGTTGAAGACGCCCGGCGGCAGACCTGCTTCGAGGAACAGTTCGGCCAGCTTGAGCGGCACCGAGGGGTCGCGCTCGGAAGGCTTGAGAATGAATGCGTTGCCGGTAGCGATGGCTGGGCCGGCCTTCCACAGCGGGATCATGGCGGGGAAGTTGAACGGGGTGATACCTGCAACAACGCCGAGCGGCTGACGCATGGAGTAGACGTCGATGCCCCCACCGGCACCCTCGGTGTATTCGCCCTTGAGCAGGTGCGGAACACCGATCGCGAACTCGATCACCTCGAGCCCACGCTGGACGTCACCCTTGGCGTCTGCGACAGTTTTGCCGTGCTCGCTCGAGAGCAACCGGGCCAGCTCGTCCATGTCCCGGTTGATGAGCTCGACGAACTTCATCAGGATGCGGGCGCGACGCTGCGGATTCCACTTGGCCCATTCGACCTGGGCTTTCTCTGCGTCCGCGATCACAGCCTCGACCTCGGCATCACTGGCCAGCGGCACGAGTGCCTGCACCTCGCCGGTGTTCGGATCGAAAACGTCACCGAAGTTGCCCGAGGTGCCGGAGACGTGCTTGCCGCCGATGAAGTGCGAGAGCTCGCGTGTCATGAGATCCGTCCTAACCGATACGAGAAGATGATGTGTTGTCATCCTATAGTCGGACATCCATGTATGTCTAGAGGCTTACTCGCCCAACCTCCGATAGAAGCCCACGAGATCGGCGACAGCGGAGCTGACCTCGAACTCCTCGTAGCCACCCGAGCGGAAGGCACGACGCAGGATCAACGGGTCGAGATCGTCGATCGCCGGAGAAAACTCGACACGCGGCAAGGACGGAAACGGCATCTCGTTGCCGAACCAGTCCTCACGATCGAACTCGACCTCGGATTCCCCGACATCCTCGATCAACATTTCCAGATCGACGCCACGCAACGTCAGAATCGTCGCCGCCGAAGCGTCGATGTGCTCGGCCGCGATATACATCAGCGCGGCCGCATGCTTGCACGGCCACCCGTCGTCCGGGCATGTGCAATCGAAATCGAGCTGCCCCTTGTCGTGCGGCAGAAGCGTCGAGGCAAGCTCCTGTGGGATCGCATTGGACGCAAGTTCCGCGAGCATCCCCGGATTGGAGCGCACCCTGCCCACCAGAGCCGAAACCTCGCCCTGTGACAGCGGATCCACGGTCACCGATGCCGAGAACGGTTCGAGCTGACTTCCCTGAACCTCGCCGTAGATCTGACCGCGTTCGACCCCGAGCGTCAGCACCTGACCACCTCTGGCATACGTACGCCCCCGCGCAATCCGACCCGGATCTGCCAGCTCTTCCATGACGGTGACGAAGTGGCGGCCCCACCAGGTCTGCCCGAAAGCTCCACGCTTGTTCTGTGATTCTATGCCGCCCTTGACTTTACGACGTCTACCGTACTGACCGAAGTCCGCCATCACTCCCCCACCGCATCTTCGCTGAGGCGGAACAACTCACGCAATTCGCCGGTGTTCATCTCGGTCACCCAGTTCTCACCCGTCCCGACGGCGAGGTCCGCAAGATCCTGTTTCGACTCCAGCATCCCATCGATTCGTTCTTCGACGGTGCCCACGCACAACAACTTTCGCACGTGAACGTTCTTGCGTTGGCCGATTCGGAACGCACGATCGGTAGCCTGATTCTCCACCGCCGGGTTCCACCACCGATCCAGATGCACAACATGATTGGCCGCAGTCAAGTTCAGACCGGTGCCGCCTGCCTTGAGAGAGAGCATCATGATCGGCGGCCCGCCGTCCTCCTGAAACTTCTCGACCATCGCATCACGGTTGGTCTTGCTGACGCCACCGTGCAGGAACGGCACTTCGGTACCGAACCGCTCGGCGAAATACGGTGCGACGAGTTCCCCGAACTCGCGAAACTGCGTGAACAGCAGCACCTTTTCGTTGTCCCCGAGAACCGAATCGAGAATGTCGTCCACCAATCCGACCTTGCCGGACCGATGCTGACCCCGCTTGAGTACCGGCGAACCGTCGGACAGGAAATGCGCGGGATGATTGCAGACCTGCTTCAAGCGAGTGAGGGCAGAGAGCACTGCCCCCTTACGCTTCATGCCCTTCGCGTCCGCGATCTGAGCCATCATCTCGTCCACGACTGCCTTGTAGAGCCCCGCCTGCTCGGCCGTCAGATTCGCGCGAACCGTCATCTCGACCTTGTCCGGCAGGTCGGCAATGACCGTCGGATCGGTCTTGACGCGACGAAGAATGAACGGCGAGGTGATCGCACGCAAGCGTGTGACCGCACTCTCGTCCTGCTCTCGCTCGATCGGCACCGAGAACCGCTTACGGAAATCGGCAGGCGCACCGAGCATTCCAGGGTTCGCGAAATCGAGAATCGATCGAAGCTCGTCCAGCCTGTTCTCGACGGGCGTGCCGGTCAACGCCAGTTTCAGATCGGCGGGAATCGCGCGAGCGGCCTTGGCTTGAACCGTCCCGGCGTTCTTGATGTGCTGGGCCTCATCGAGAACCACTCGGCGCCACGTCCGTGCCGCGAACTGTGCGCGGTCCTTGGCCATCAGTGCGTAGGTCGTGACAATGAGGTCGTGCTCGGTGATCGCCTGCTCGAGGGCGTCGTCCCGCAACCGCGCCGGACCGTGATGAACCAGGACCCGCAAGTCAGGAGTGAACTTCGCGGCTTCTCGCTGCCAGTTGCCGACGACCGACATGGGTGCAACCAACAGCGTCGGCGTCGGGCTCTTCTCGTGTGCAAGCAGCGCCAACACCTGCAGCGTCTTCCCCAGTCCCATGTCGTCGGCCAGGATTGCGCCCAACCCAAGCCGAGACATGAATGCCAACCAGTCCAAACCGCGTTCCTGGTAGGGCCGCAGAACAGCATTCACCCCAGCGGGCAACGGAATCCGCTCCGGAGTGGCGTCGGGCTGCAGTAGCGTCTTCGCCCACCCGGTGGCGGTGATCTCCTCGACGGGTGCGGGCGGCGGCGAGGAGATCGTCATTTCGCGCATCAACTTGCCAAGTGCGGTTCCGTCACCATGATGCTGCGCAACATATTTGGCGGCGGCGGCGAGCTGACTTCCGTCGGCCAGCACCCACACCCCACGAAGACGGACCAGATCGCCCTTGGACACAGCCAGCCGATTCAACTCGGACTCGGTCAGCACCATATCGCCGAGTTGCAGTTGCCAGTCGTACGAAACCAGCTCATCCATCCCGACTGCGCGGTTCTCGGCCGCCTTCGTCACGGCAGGCGAATCGACCCGCAGTCGCATCGACGGGTCCAGTCGACTCCACGCCCTGGGCAGCAGAACGGTCGTCCCCGACTCCGAAAGTGCTTTCGCGCCGTGTTCGACGAGATCGATCACCACAGAGGTGGGCAGCAGAAGATCGAGGGTCCCAGGGTGGGACGGAAGGTCACGCAACCGCGGGTACGCCGCGACAGCCTCGCCGAGCTTGCGGACCGCCGTGCTCAACAGGCTCGCGTCGACCTTTCGGCTCATGGGCACCGGAATCGGAGCTTCCCCATCGGCCCGCAGGCACACCTGAAGCTTCCACAGCGCCCCTTCGCTCTCGTCCGCCTCCGCGGCCTCGTCGTCCGGCTCCAGCAAACGCAACACGAGCGCGGGTTCGTCGACGGTGAGACTTGCCCGCCACTTGTCCAACAACGTCGCGGTCTGCGTCGTACCGTCTTCGACGGAATCGTCGCGAACAAGCGCAGCCAACAAAGGATGATCCGAATCAGGCTTTCCCAGTATCGATCTCACGATCGGATCGGTGATCTCTTCGAGGAAGTCCTCCAGCAACTTCTTAGGCCTGTTGCCGTGACACTGGACCGAAGGCATCGTCACAGCCAGTTCGCTGAGCCACGCGCGTTGACGTTCCCCACCGACGAGACGCCATCTGGGCCACCAATGCCCCTCGATGAGGATCAGCGCGGGCACGACGCGTCCGGCCCGCACCCATCGCTCGACTCCCCGCGCAACATGCCCGAGATACCGAAGGTCCCCGGACATCGCGGCGTGCGAGGCCGGGGTGCGCAATAGAAGCTCGGCAGCATCGACCGGCGCGAGAGCAAGGGCGGGCACTCGTACCACTCGTGGGTCGCCCGCACCTGCAGGCGGGAACGCGACCTCGACCTTGTGACGGAAGGTCCGGGCCGCCGCCCGGGCGTGCGTGGCCGGAAGATCCGGCTCACTGCCGGACGCCTCTTCCTGCCACAGCATCAGCCCCGAACCTGGAGACCAGAGACCATGCAGCATTGGTCCATCCAAGCAGGGAGCTATCGGCGCAGTTGGGTGTGGTGTTCCAGTTGCAGCCATTTCCGGCGGAATCCCGTCCGCTCAGTGTTCAATCGGAACGCCATGCCCTTGCGGCGAGCGATAAATCGGCGAATCGAGGCGACTTCGGTAACGGAAGAACCGGACATTAAGGCACAGTATGTAGATGATCGCTTACGGATTCAGTGAGTACGGTGGCCCCGAAACCGAGTACTTCCTCGACACTCCCATCGCCGATCCTGGGCCGGGACAACTACTCGTCGCTGTACATGCCGCTGGAGTCAATCCGGCTGATTGGAAGGTAAGGGCGGGCAACCGCAAGGACACTGTTCGGACACCTCTGCCTGCGGTTCTAGGACGAGAGGTGGCGGGGACCGTCGTTCAGATCGGCCCACACGTCGACGGATTCTCGGTCGGCGATCACGTCTTCGGTGCAACGGCGTCCGGCCACGGTGGTTATGCGCAGTACACCGTGTTGAACGCAGCGAATGCAGCGCACAAGCCGGAGAGCGTTCCGTTCACCTCCGCCGCCACACTTGCAGTCGCAGCCGGCACGGCATACGACGCGCTCGATCAGTTGGGGCTGCACAAGAAGGACACTCTGCTGGTGCTCGGCGCAGGCGGCGGCGTCGGATCCTCGGCGCTGCAGTTGGCTCATGCCGACGGAATCGCTGCTATCGGAGTAGCGAGCTCGACGAAGCGTGAGTGGGTGGAGAGCATGCGCGCGAAGTTCGTCGAGTCCGGGGACAGTTTCTCCGACGAGATTCTGGTTGTTGTGCCGGAGGGAGTGGACGGCATTTTCGACCTGGTCGGGGGAGATACGTTGAGAGCCGCGGCAAAGCTGGCTAAACCTGGCGCCCCGATCATCAGCGTGGCCGACCCGACACTCGCGGGTTCGTTGGGCGGCACTTCGGTGGTCCGGGATCGCACTGCGGTCGCCTTCACACGTCTGGCGGAACTCGTTGCCTCGGGAGTTCTGTGTCCGCGTATAGATCATGTTTTTCCTCTGGAGCAAGCAGGCACGGCACTGGCGCTCGTAGAAGATGGGCACGTTGCGGGCAAAGTCGTCCTGGAAGTCGGCTGATTGCACCTTTGTCGGTGCCATACGGCACACTCTCGAGAGTCAACTGTGGTTCGAGGATTGGGTGTGTGTGAAGAAGCTGCGTATCGCGCTGCTGTTGGTAGCGGCCACTTTTGCGATGGCGGCGTTCGGTTCCTGCGATAGCGGGATACCCGGTTTTGCACCTCCCCCTCCCGCTCCGGGTAGCCCGACCCGCGTACAGATCGAGGAACTTCTCGCCCAGGTGCCGGTCGTTGCCGCGAGGCCGGACGCCCTCGGTTACGAGCGCGGGTGCAAAAAGGGTGAAGGTTGCGTCTTCGGTCCAGCATGGACCGACGATTACGACGGCCCCGGCGGTCACGACGGCTGTGACACCCGCAACAACGTTCTCGCTCGCAGTATGAGCGCGTTGGTGTTCCGGGAGGGCACCCATGACTGTGTAGTCCTCGAAGGCTCTCTTGCCGACCCGTACTCGGGTGAGGTCGTGAAGTTCAGCAAATCGGATGCCAGCGCGGTTCAGATCGACCACGTATACGCGTTGTCCGCAGCCTGGGACATGGGCGCCAACGGGTGGCTACCGGACAAGCGAGTGCGATTCGCCAACGACCTCGATTTCAATCTGCTCGCTGTCAACGGCCGCGACAACCAATCGAAGAGCGACGACACACCCTCGCACTGGCTGCCCCCGAACAAGGCGTATCACTGCTTCTACGCGGGGAAATATCTCTCCGTGGCGGCGCAATACGGGCTCCCCATCACACAGGCAGACCAGCGCGCTCTGGCCGCGGTCGCCGAGAAGTGCTGATACCGCTTCGGCCGGCTGGAATAGACTTGGGGTCATGACTCGCTCGTTGACCAAAGACACCACACTCTGCATGTCACTGTCCGGACGTCCCAGCAACATCGGCACCAGATTCCACAACTACCTCTACGACGAGTTGGATCTGGATTACCTGTACAAGGCTTTCACCACCACCGACCTGCCCGCGGCCATCGGGGGGGTCCGTGCGCTCGGCATCCGTGGTTGCGCCGTCTCCATGCCGTTCAAGGAAGCTGTCGTAGAACTGGTCGACGTGGTGCACGATTCGGCGCGCGCCATCGAGTCGGTGAACACCATCGTCAACGAAGACGGCGTCCTGCACGCTTACAACACCGACTACCAGGCTGTCGCGGATCTCCTTGTCGCTTCGGGCTTTTCATCAGAGTTCACGGTCGCAGTCACCGGCAGCGGTGGGATGGCGAAAGCTGTCGTCGCGGCACTTCGCGATTCCGGTTTCACCAAAGGAACCGTCGTCGCGCGAAACTCCAAGACCGGAAATGCACTCGCAGAGGCCTACGGTTACGACTGGGCGCCGGAGCCCGTGGCTGCAGAACTTCTGGTGAACGTCACTCCCATCGGCATGGAAGGCGGATCCGATGCCGACGCTACACCGTTCACCGGCGCCCAAATCCATTCGGCGCAAGCAGTATTCGATGTCGTGGCAATGCCGTCGGAGACGCCGTTCATTGCCGCAGCGCGTGCCGCAGGCAAGCCGGTAGTAACGGGCGCACAGGTCATTGCACTGCAGGCGGCAGAGCAATTCTTCCTCTACACCGGTGTTCGGCCTACGAGCGATCTCATCGCCCGTGCATCCGAGTTCTCACGACGCTGACGCTTTCTACACCTCCGCGGCCATTGCGGCCGCTCCAGCAGCGATCGGGTGCAGCGGGACACGCTGGTCGAACATATCGACGAACGTCGGTCGCCATCGCATTTCACAGGGCATCATCTACATTCGTGCCCGATCATCCAGACACCACTACTGCGGCCGACGCGGGTCGATTGCAGCCGATACTCGCCGGTATCGTCGCTGCGCTCGTAGGATTCACCAGTTCGTTCGCCGTCGTCCTCACCGGACTTCGTGCCGTCGGGGCAACGCCGACCGAAGCGGCCTCAGATGTGGCTTCTCATTCGATGTGGCGGAGGCCCGTCGGGTGACCTGCAGTTCGCCACACCCTTCGGTTGCCCCGATGATAGATCCTTGTCATCGAATCTGACGGATTTCTCGCCCGACCGATTTGCCGACTAAGGCGACACCGCCAGGATGCCGCCACATTCATTGGGAACTCGCCACATCCGGCAGGAACTGTGTGTTCTCGACTGATGTGGCGAGGCCACACTTGACTGACCCGCGGTTCGCTACGTGCTTCGGTTGCAAACGCTGGCGATTCTTCTCATCGCATCTGGTGAATACTGGTGACGCAGCTACCTGTTGTCAGCTGCCCGACCGGGCGATGTCCTTGTTGGTCACCGTCGAGTGCCGGCGGCGCGCGAGGTGTGTTCAGTTCAACCGGAGAGACCTGCGGTCACGATCTCGACCTGCCGACGCCTCACAAAGCCCCGCCCTTCGGCCTACGACCCGTAATGCAACTCAGCTCAATAGTCGGCAAGCAACTGGTACTCGTGCCACCCGTGGCCGATCGGCCTGGCCGTAAGGTCACCCTGCCATTCAGCGGGTGCGTAATCAGGTGAAAAAACCCATCCGGATTCATTTCCGAATCGAGACTCCCTCGCATCGACGAACTAAGCCTTCCCAGTTGGGTGTTGTACACACGGCTCGCCTCTAGACGCCCGATCTTGATAATCTCCAACGTCACAGGCTCCGGATGGGCGACCGGCAACGCCAACGCCAACCAAAGGATTGCGGTCAGGGGCCAAGCCGGGGTCACTGGTGGCCGTCCGGCGGAGATTGGTATTTCACCGCAGCCGCCGCAATCGTACTCATGCTGACAACCGGCATCTTCTGGGCCGCGGACTGTCGTCGGCGGATGGCCCGCAGCCGTCGGAGCCTTCGTCGTGGTGGGTGTCCTGATCGTCGCGACGGGGCTGTGGCCCCGATTGGGCAAGTTGATCCAATCGATTCCGACATCACTCGCCCAGGCGATGCTCGCCGGGGTACTGCTGCCGTTGTGCCTGCAACCGGTCACAGCATTTGATGCTTCCCCGGCGGTGATCGCTCCAGTAATTCTGGTATGGCTTGTCCTGCAACGATTCTCCCAGCACTGGGCGGTTCCTGCGCGCTGCCGTTGTACGTCGTGACCATGGCGTCGCAGAACATCCCGGGAGTGGCAGTGCTGAACTCGTTCGGTTACGACGTCCCGTGGCGACCGGTCTCGAGCATCACCAGAATCGGCACCGCCCTCGGTGACCCATTCGGCGGTCACGCAATCAACTCGGGTGCCATCAGCGCTGCGCTGGCAGCTGGACCCAGTGCTCATCCAGACACGAAACGACGCTGGATCGCAGCCTTTTCGGCAGGGTGGTTCTACCTTTTCCTCGCACTGTGCTCGGCAGCCGTGGCCACCCTGGTCGCGGTTGCTCCACCCGGCGTCGTCGAAACGGTTGCCGGTCTTGCACTTTCGGAACGCTCGGTGCATCGCTCGCCGGCGCACTGGAAGCAGAGACCGGCCGTGAGGCTGCAATCCTCACCTTCCTCATCGCCGCTTCGGGCGTGGTGAACTTCGGTATCGGATCGGCATTCTGGGCTCTGGTCGTCGGCCTGGTCCTACGCTGTGCTCTAGCGCGGAAGCCGATAGAGTAAGCATGTATGACTGCCTCTGCCGATCAGCGCGCCGCGCACAACCCGGCATCCGAATACCCCGCGCTGTGGCCCGTAGGGACGCGGTGGGACGACAACGACCACTATGGCCACGTCAACAATGTCACGTACTACTCGTATTTCGACACTGCAGTGAACGGCTGGCTGATGGCCACCACCGGCCTCGACATTCGGCTTCTGCCGGCGATCGGCGTCGTTGCAGAAACGTCGTGCAATTACCACCGCGAACTGTCGTTCCCCGACCGACTCCAGGTCGGACTGTCGGTCGAAAAACTTGGAACGCGCAGCATCGTCTACAAGCTCGCCCTCTTCCGTGACGCAGTAGGCGACGGGTTGCAGCTTGCTGCAACCAGCCGCTTCGTACACGTCTACGTCGACGCCCAGACCCGTCGACCTGTACCGATTCCCACCGAAGTCGAAGCAGCAGCACGCACTTTAGTGATACCGAGCTAGATACCGATAGCGTCCGCAGTCGACACGGCCCGCCCCACGATGTCATCGATCAACGAAGTCGTAGGCGATCCGGCGTCGGCGCGGTTACGGACATCGGCCTCGCCCCGACGCATGACACCCTCGGCGATGATCGAAAGCTTCCACAGCGCCAGCACCTGCCAAAATCCTGCCGACGTGACATCACGGCCCGTCTTGGCCGCATATTCGGCAGTCAGTTCATCGCGCGTCGGGAATCCTGCCGCAGTGGATGCCATGAAGGGGCCTGCCACGGCATCTCCAGCTTCTGGCCAGTAGGCCAAAAGTCCGCCGAGGTCTGCGAGTGGATCACCGAGCGTACTGAGCTCCCAGTCGACCACGGCGAGGATCGAACCCCTGGTCGGTGACACGATCACGTTGTTGAGATGAAAATCGCCATGTACCAGCGAAAGTTCGTGTTGCTCTGGAATGTTTGCCGCCAATCGCTCGGCGAGAGAATCGATCGCGGGCACCTCACGAGACTTGGACTGCTCCCATTGCTTTGTCCAGCGCTTGAGCTGACGGGCCGCGTACGAGCCGTGGCTTGCAAGGTCGAGCAGGCCGACGCTCTCGAGATCCACGCGATGGATGGTGCCCAGGGCCCCCACCATGTTGAGGCCGACTGCTCTCCGGACCTCCGCCGGTAACCGTTCTGCGGTGTTCACCGAGTCGAGGACCACGCCGTCCACGAAGCTCATCAGTACGAGAGGTACTTCCGATATCCGAGGATCATCCGACGCAGCCAGCATCTTGGGCACCGGAACAGGTGTGTTCTGCAACGCGGACATTATTCGGTGCTCACGCACGACGTCGTGGGCCGACGCCAGCAGGTGACCGAGCGGTGGCCGACGCAAGATCCATCGACTTCCGCCCGCATCACTGACGGAGTAGGTCAAGTTCGATTGCCCGTTGCCGACGCGCTCGAAATTCAACGGCGACACCGCACCGATTCCCAGACTTCCGATCCACTCGGCGACTGCGGGTTCGTCCACACCTGCTGTGGTCATTGGCTTCCTTCCCTCCAGCACTTACTCGGTTGGGAGGATGGTAGCCAAGACCCCGGCAGCGGGGGTGGGATCAGCTGGCGCGCATCAAACCTGTATCGGCACCACTGGAGATCACGCCTTCCACCGTCGCGCCCACCTCGCGCCGGGCGGCGATCTCGTCGACATCGCCGACCAGAAGAGCCAGAAGCGATTCGGGCTCACGGAGCCAGGCTTCTGCCATTGTCAGCAGTTCTGCTGGAGCGAACAACCCACTCATCCCGAGGGCACCGACCCACTCGGCAACAACCTCGGGAGTGGCCTCGGGTAAAGAGGTGCGTTCGAGTCGAGAAACCTCGAATTCATAGCAAAAGAATGCACGCATCATGTCGAGCTGACTTCGAGAGAGGGTCCGCGCCTCGCCACTGGCAGTAGCAACAGCATCCGAATAGCGAGCGTCTGCGAGCGTCATGATTTCTCCTTCGAGCGGCTCCGCCTCGTGATGCCGGTGAGACCCACGAGACATTGACCTGGTCGAGACCGTTTCAGGATCGTTACGCTTGAATCTGTAACGATTACCGCTCACGGCCGATGGAAAGAAACTACGCTCTCGGCCACCGATGCCGCCAGACGAAATCGAGCGTTGTGATCAGCGTCACAGCCGCTGCCCAATCCGCCGCTGACTCAGCAACGAATGCTTGCTCCGAACCCGGATTGCAGTACACCACGACCCGACTCGACCGACAATCGCCAGGTAGTATTGGGCTTCGTGGTCGATGTCCCCGTTCGCGTATCTCCGCGCATTAAACGGGCACGGGGCGCAACTTTCACGATATTCGCCGTCAACGGCATTCTCTTCGCCGTCTGGGTCGTGCACATTCCGATGGTCGAACGCCGCACCGGCACCTCGCACGCCACGCTGGGATCGCTGCTGCTGCTTCTTGCGGTCGGCGCGATCTTCGGAATGCAGGCTTCCGGACGCCTCTCCGACCGCTTCGGCAGTAACCGACTCGTTATGCTTTCGGCTTCGATGTCGGCCGTTGCATTGATGGGGCCGGCGCTGTCGACCGGCGTCGTCACTCTCGGCGCGTCACTGTTCGTGTTGGGAATGTGCAACGGCGCTCTCGACGTGGCAATGAACGCTCAAGCAGTCGAGGTCGAGCGCATGTATCCGAGACCGATCATGTCTGCCTTTCACGCCATGTTCTCTTTGGGCGGTGTACTCGGATCAGTGATAGGTGCCACGACCCTGAAAGCAGAACTTCCGATCGAGGTGTCGACGGGTGGCACCGCGATACTCGGGCTGATCGCCATCGCGTCGTGCAGCTCTTTTCTGCTGCGCACGACTCACACGTCGACATCACCGAATCGCGCCGACGGGCCCACTCTCGGCCGGCTATCTCCTCGAGTTCTCGGCCTGGGCGCACTCGCGTTCGCGCTGTTTCTGTCCGAGGGCGTCGCCAACGACTGGAGCACGTTGCAGGTGAAGGAACATCTCGACACCTCGGACGGGATCGCGGCGCTCGCGTTCGGGTTCTTCGCATCGGCGATGACCGTCGGCCGATTCTGCGCCGATCGCATCAGCGCGCGATTCGGCCCGGTCGCCGTAGTTCGCTACGGCAGCCTCGTCGCCGCGGCGGGGATGCTCCTTGTGCTCGTGTCCGAGTCGCTACCGCTCACGTTGGCAGGCTGGGCGGCCTTCGGCCTCGGATTGTCAGGGAGCATCCCTCAGATATTCACCAGCGCAAGCAACCTCGGATCAGGCGCGCCGGCGACGAATATGTCGCGCGTCGTCGGCATGGGTTATGTGGGGTTCCTCGCCGGTCCTGCCGTCATCGGCTGGTTGTCGCACGTCGTTCCGCTCACGGCCGCGATGGCAGTTCCCTTGACTCTTACCTTGCTGGCGGCCGCAACCGCCGGAACCGTTCGTTCGCCTGACGTCGGGATAAAGAGCACCTGAACGGCGTTCACGGCCAATTCACATCGAGCGCTCAGGGTCATGATGCATTGTCGTGGCCATGAATCGTGCAGACCAAGCGGCTCTGGGCCTATGACCACGAACACCGACAGCATGGAATTTGTCGAACTGAACGACGAGGAATCGAACGAAGAGGAACTGGACGCAGTCTTCCGCCGACGTGGCACGACTGCGCGAGCAATCGCGGCGGGAGCAGCAGCTCTGATGCTGCTGACCACCCTGGTCGTATTGCCGACACTCGGATTCACCTACCCGCACTCACGCGTAGTCGTGACCGAACTTGTCGGCCCGTCGGAGAAAGTGCTCCAGTCCTTCGGCATCACACCCGTGCTGATTGCCGTCGCTGCGCTGACGGTCGTCGCACTGATTCGCAAACTCCACTACGGAATCGGCGCAGTGATCACACTGACGATCGGTGCTTCGCTGACCACTGCTGCCGTTCGGACATGGGCGGCAGGCTGGGTTCCTGCCTCCGCGCTCCCCAACGGCTACGTGACAGCGTGCGCAGCACTGATGTGCGCTGCAACCCTCGTTGCCGCCACCCGGCATCTACCGATCGTGTGGGGCCTCGGAACTGTCGCAGTGTTAGCTGTCGGCAGCGCTGCAATCATCAGCGGAGCGGCGACGATCATCGGCGTCACCACAACCCTGCTGATAGTCGCCGGATGGTGGGCTGCGGCGTCCGCAGTGATGCTGTACTCACCCGTGGCCGCCCAGAGGGAAGCGCGCAACCCGCTCGACACCGCAGCCATGGCAGTACAGCGGCGGCTGCGCTGAACCGAAAAAAACGACCGAGCCTCACTTCGAGGCTCGGTCGTTTTTCGGGCTCCAGCTACATGACTGCTACAGCGCCTTGAGTTCCTCGGTCACGTCGGACACCGACTTCTTGGCATCGCCGAAGAGCATCGAGGTGCCCTCGGCGAAGAAGAGCGGATTCTCGATGCCCGCGAATCCGGAGGACATCGAACGCTTGAGCACGATAACCGACTTGGACTGATCGACGTTCAGAATCGGCATCCCGTAGATCGGAGACGACGGGTCGTTGCGAGCAGCTGGGTTGGTGACATCGTTCGCGCCGATCACCAAGGTGACGTCGGTGCGAGAGAACTCGTCGTTGATGTCGTCCATTTCCTTCATCGCGTCGTACTCGACGTCGGCCTCGGCGAGCAGCACGTTCATGTGTCCCGGCATACGGCCGGCAACAGGATGAATCGCGTACTTGACCTCGACACCCTTCGCTTCGAGCAACTTGGCCATGTCCTTGACGGCATGTTGCGCCTGTGCCACTGCGAGTCCGTAACCGGGAACGACGATGACCTGGTTTGCGTATGCCATCTGAATAGCAGCATCGGCAGCCGACGTCGCCTTCGCGGTGCCACCAGCGGCCCCAGCCGGTCCGGCCGCAGCGTCACCGCCGCCGAACCCGCCGGCAACGATCGCCGGAATGGACCGGTTCATAGCCTTGGCCATCAAGTTCGTCAGGATCGTGCCCGACGCGCCGACGATCATGCCCGCGACGATCATTGCCGTGTTGTTCAGAGCCAGACCTGCTGCCGCGGCCGACAACCCGGTCAGTGCATTGAGCAGCGAGATGACCACCGGCATGTCCGCGCCGCCGATCGGCAGCACCACCGTCAGACCGAGAATGCCTGCCAGCACCAAGACTGCGACAATCCACCACTGCGAGACACCTTCACCAGGCGTGGCATTGATTCCGATGACAACCGCTGCGGCAACGGCGCCGATGAGCAGAAGCGCGTTCATCGGCTGCTGCAGCTTTCCGATCGTGATCGGGGAGCCCGGCAACGTTTCCTGGAGCTTGAGGAACGCGATGAGCGAACCCCAGAACGAGATGGAACCGATGATCGCCGCGAAAAGCGATCCGATGACAATGTGCACCGTCGGCGACTCGCCGTGGTTGAAGTCCGAGAACCCGGAAGTGTCGAGGAACTCTGCCCATGCGATCAACGCGACCGTGCCGCCGCCGACACCGTTGAACAGTGCCACCAGCTGAGGCATGCCGGTCATCTTCACTCGGCGTGCGGGCGGAATACCCAGAGCGACACCGACGACGAGGCCGACGATGATCAGGATCCAATTCTCGGTATCCCGAATCGCGATCAGCGTCGCGACGACTGCGATGAACATGCCGACCGCGGCGATCTGGTTACCGCGAACAGCTGTCTTCGGACCGGTCAGACCCATCAGACCGTAGATGAACATGCCGAAGGCAACGATGTAGAGAATGTTGACGAGATTGTCCATCAGGAGTCAGCACCCTTCTCGACGGATCCAGGGGCAACTGCGGCGGGCACAGGCTTGGACTTGAACATGCTGAGCATGCGATCGGTGACGACGAATCCGCCGATCACGTTAATAGTTCCGAACACCAGGGCGACGAACAGGATGATCTGCAGACCGATCGAGGGATCCTCGACCTTGCCCAGCACGACCAGTGCGCCGAGCACAACGATGCCGTGGATGGCGTTGGTGCCGGACATGAGCGGGGTGTGCAAGGTGTTGGGCACCTTGGAGATCACCGCGAAGCCCACGAACCCGGACAACACCAGGATCGCGATATTCGCCAACAGCGGGGTGTACATCAGTTCTCCTTCTCACGTGTCACGCATGCACCGGCGAGGACCTCGTCCGAAAAATCGGGAGCGAGGCTGCCGTCGACGAGCATGAGTTCGAGCAACGCCGAAATATTTTTCGAGTACAGCTCGCTTGCGTGCTCGGGCATGGTGGCAGGCAGGTTCAACGGCGAGGCGATGGTGACGGCGTGCTTGACGACTGTCTGACCGGGCTCGGTCAGCTCGCAGTTTCCGCCGGTCTCACCGGCAAGGTCGACCACGACGCTTCCGGGCTTCATGCCCTCGACGGCCGCGGCCGTCACCAGACGAGGCGCCGGTCGCCCGGGCACCAACGCGGTGGTGATGACGACATCGAAGCCCTTGATTGCTTCTTCGAGGGCATCTTGCTGCTGCGTACGCTCCCCCTCGGTCAGTTCGCGGGCGTAACCGCCTTCGCCTGCTGCGTCGATCCCGAGGTCGAGCCACTGAGCACCGACCGAGCGAACCTGATCGGCTACCTCGGGACGCACGTCGTACCCGGTGGGGCGACTGCCGAGACGCTTGGCGGTGGCCAAAGCCTGCAAGCCGGCGACACCGACACCGAGCACCAAGACCGTTGCCGGCTTGACCGTGCCGGCAGCGGTGGTGAGCATCGGAAAGAATCGGGTCGACTCGGACGCCGCGAGCAGCACTGACTTGTAGCCCGCGACATTCGCCTGTGAAGACAATGCGTCCATGACCTGCGCACGAGAGATACGGGGAATCGCCTCGACGGCGAACGCCTGTACGCCCGCTGCCTTCAGCGCGCCGATACTGTTCTCCGCATTACGCGGTGCCAGGAATCCGATCAACGTCGAGCCCGAAGTCAGCTTCGCGACCTCGGCGTCGGTGGGCGGTGCGACCTTGACGACGACATCGGCACCCCAAGGGTCCCCGATCGTGGCACCGGCCGAGAGGTACAGCTCGTCCGGAATCAGTGCGCCCAAGCCTGCGCCGGACTCGACGATCACCTCGACGCCTTTGCCGATCAGCGACGCCACGATCTTCGGAACCAACGCGACGCGACGCTCGCCGTCCAAGGACTCGCGAACTACGCCCACTCGCACCGGTTTACCAGTGCTCGTTCCTTCAGCGCTGGTCCCCGGTGTGCTCGGATTGTTCTCAGTGCTCTGCGATGTTTCCAAATCTCCGACTTTCGTGAGTTGATTGGCGCCTACGGTTTCGTCGAATGGCTACTGCATCCGCGCGACGAGGAGGCGAATCCATGCGACACGGCACAAGGTTTCTGATGATAGCCAGAGTCGATAGATCTCAGGTAACCCACGCCACAGTAAGTTTCGCCCAGAAGCGCCCGCGATGTATCGCGACGTGCGGGTATGCCACCCAACGTGATCGACGTCATAGGTGCCCGGCAGGTAGAGGCTCGCCTACTGTAGACCCAATGATCGAGTGCGTTTTTTGCGGCATCGTCGAAGGCGACTTACCAGCGACGATCGTGTTAGAAACAGACGACGTATTGGCGTTTCTGGATACTCGCCCTGTCGCCAGGGGCCACATCGTGGTTGTCCCGAAAGTACACGCAGCTGATCTCGACTCGTTGGATCCAACACTCGGTGCGGCAGTATTCGCGGCCGGTCATCGACTTTCACGCGCACTTCGACGTTCGGATCTGAATACCGACGGTGCCAATCTCGTCGTCAACGATGGGCGGGCCGCTTTCCAGACCGTCTTCCACACCCATCTTCATGTCGTTCCCAGGTGGACGGGTGACAAGTTGCGCTTCGCGGGAGGGTTCGTCTTTCGACGGTTGCGCAAACCGGAGGAGACCGCGGACGCGATCAGGGAGGGCATCGTTCGCTTGTCCCGAGAGGGTCGACCATGAAAATGTTTTTGGCGTCGTATCGATTCGGTGATCACGTCGAGAAGTTCCTCGCGTTGACGGGAACGCCGGGACGCGTTGCTGTCATCGCCTCAGCTGCCGACGGATGGCCGAGCGCCGCCCGCCAGTCGGCAGTCACCACCGAACTACGAGATCTGCGGGCGATCGGATTCGATCCATACGAACTCGACCTCCGTTCGTTCATCGACCGTCCTGAGCAACTGGCGAAAGAGCTCGATCGTTACGGCACAGTCTGGGTTCGCGGTGGCAACACCTTTGTTCTACGTGCGCAATTGAGCCGCAGCGGCGCGGACGGAGCGATCGCACGTCGAGTGCGCGAGGGGACCCTCATATACGGCGGTTACAGCGCGGGCGCGTGTGTCGTGTCGACCACCTTGCGCGGAATCGAGGCGGCCGACGATCCTGAGGAGGTGTTACCGGCCACCGGTACCGAGGTTGCGTGGAACGGGCTGGGCCTGATCGATTTCGCGATAGTTCCACATTTCGGATCGATCCTCGACGACAACGGTTCCGGACCGAAGATGGTCTCGCAGTACCAGCGAGAGAACGTCCCGTACCGGACTCTGACCGACGAGCAGGTCGTCGTGATCGACGGCGAACTACCTATTCTTCTTTAACCGGACTGGGCGATGGGTGCTAGACGGTCGAGCGACGCCCATGCCATATCGCATCTTTTGCGGGTCATCTCGTCCGCGTCGACGAGAAGGGTGTCCAGGAGTAACCGAGGTTGTCGCTTCCACGTGCTCTCCACGTGCTCGACGACCGCTCGATCGAAGAGCCCGGATAGTTCGAGCGCATCGATCCACTCGTGCACGTCGCCACGATGAATCATCTCGATGGTGTCGTAATCGACTCCGCCGCCTTGCAATTCGTACGAGAACATTGCGGCGATGAATGTCCAGGACTTGCTGGTGGAATCCATCATGTTTCTCACCCTCCTTGGTACCCGGCCGAGTCGCCGAGCAGCTACCACTAGTGGTGGACGCTAGCCTCGACAGCCATCCGTTTTCAGGTCGTCGCTGCATCAATCAGGTAACAGAGTGGTTGGTGTGGCAGATGTGACTCCGATGTTCAGGTCCTCTCCGCGACGAATCTGCCGGATCGGTATGGTTCGGAGCGTGTGGAAGCGCGGAATTCCGTTGGGTGTCGTAGCACTGGTCCTTGCTGCCACCGGCTGTTCCGCGGAGAACTCGACGTCCACCCTCGATTCGCCCGGTTCTACGACAGCCCCGACACCGGCCACCGAGGAACTCTTCGTCGGAGAGTGCGGTTCGATGACAGACGAGCAGTTGGGTTCGATCACCGGAGTCCCCGGCATTGCCTCCTCCTCCAAGAATGGTGTCCGATGCAGGTGGGAGGCGTCCGATTCCGGCGCGTACACCATGTTCACGTGGTATCGCGGTAGTCCGATCGACCGCGAACGATCCGTCGCCGCACAGATCGGTCGCGAGATCGCGTACATCGACGTAGACGGACATCCCGGTTTCACCGCAAAGGGTGCCGACACTTCATGTGAAGCTGGAGTTGAATCCGGTGACGGATTTCTGCATTGGTCGCTGAACTATGCCTTTGCAGTACCTCCTCGGAACAGCTGCGAGGTTGTCGAGGACCTGGCCCGCGCAACCGTAGCGAACGCGAAATAGGTGAGAGCGATGAACCGAACTCACACGCGAGTTGCCGTGTTGACAGCAACATTGTTACTTGCCGGCTGCAGTACCACCATCGAAGGAACCCCCACTCCTGCCGGATCGGGCGGCGATTCACAGTTCGACAAGCTGCTGCAGGAATGCACGGCCGTCCCGAACCACAAGATCGCCGAATCCGTCCAGGCGGATGTCGTGGACCAGTACTTCTACGGCGCAGTCTGCATGTGGACGGGCACCGGGCCCGCAGGCTTGGTCGACGTCACGTTCGCCTGGTTCGAGAACAATTCTCTCGGTCGCGAGCGGGCACTGGCCGAACAACTGAACTACGCAATCGAACCCGTCACGGTGGCCGGTACGAACGCTTTTCTCTCACGCCGACCGGGTGATCCCGCATCGTGTGGGATCACCGCCGCGTACACCGGCACCATCACCTGGTGGGTGCAGTATCGCGGTGGAGCAGTCGACCCCTGCGTAGGTACGACGAGACTCGCCGAACTGACGCTGCAACGCAATCAATAACGACTCGCGATCCCCGTCCGACCCCTACCCTCGACAGCGAGCGCCGAGATCGAGACGAGGATGAGCGATGAATGCACCGATCGACCTGGATCCGCGGCTACTGGAATTGAAGCGCTCGTTACCCGACGGCGCGGTGCTCACCGATCCTGATCTGACGGAGGGCTACCGCCACGATTGGGCCAAGGATCCGGATGCAGGAACTCCGCTGGCGGTAGTTCGTGCCACCTGCACCGTCGATGTTCAGAACGTCATGAAATGGGCCTGCACACACAGCATTTCGGTAGTCCCTCGTGGAGCCGGATCCGGACTGTCCGGCGGAGCGACGGCTGTCGACGGCGGGATCGTGCTCAGCACCGAACTGATGCGTGACATCACGATAGATCCGGTCACCCGCATCGCGGTCACCCAACCCGGACTACTCAACGTCGAAGTCAAGAAAGCTGCTGCCGAACACGGGCTCTGGTACCCGCCGGATCCATCGTCCTTCGAGATGTGTTCGATCGGCGGGAATGCGGCCACCAACGCGGGCGGTCTGTGCTGCGTCAAATACGGAGTTACCGCCGATTATGTGCTCGGTCTCGAGGTCGTTCTCGCCGATGGCACCGCGGTACGACTCGGTGGACCGCGCCTGAAAGATGTTGCAGGCCTGTCACTGACCAAACTATTCATCGGCAGCGAGGGAACGCTCGGCATCATCACCGAAATCACCGTGCGTCTCATTCCGGCCCAACCGCCGGCCAGCACCGTCGTTGCGTCGTTCTCCTCGGTTCGCGACGCGACCACCGCTATCCTCGCGATCACCCGCACGCTCCGGCCGTCGATGCTCGAGTTCATGGATCGAGCTTCGATCGGCGCGGTCGAGGACGCGATGAACATGGGCCTGGACCGCGGAGCCGCTGCGATGCTGATTGCCCGTTCGGACTCCCCCGGTGACGACCGCGCGCATGAAATCGAGATCATGGCGGCCGCGTGCACCAAGGCTGGTGCATCCGAAGTCTTCACAACCGACGATCCGGACGAGGGCGAGGCCTTCGCTGCTGCACGGCGATTCGCGATTCCCGCTGTCGAACGTCTCGGTAGCCTGCTCCTCGAGGACGTCGGTGTGCCGCTCCCGGCGCTACCCGATCTGGTCGAAGGTATCGAACGAATCTCCGAAAAGTACGCCGTTCTCGTCGCCGTCATTGCCCACGCCGGGGACGGAAACACTCACCCGCTCATCGTGT
Source organism: Rhodococcus sp. 1168 (assembly GCF_002091955.1). Lineage (GTDB taxonomy): Bacteria > Actinomycetota > Actinomycetes > Mycobacteriales > Mycobacteriaceae > Rhodococcoides. The sequence goes on from NZ_MKKY01000090.1 coordinate 71,398, forward strand.
TCGATCCTGCCGATGTCGATATGACGCGACGGGCCAATATCGCTTTCGGGGCGATCATGGACCTGGCACTGACCCTGGGCGGCACCATCACAGGCGAGCACGGCGTGGGCAGGCTGAAGAAAGCGTGGCTACCCGACCAGATAGGAGAGGACGTCATGGAGCTCACTCAGCGAATCAAGACCGCCCTCGATCCCAGCGGCATCCTCAATCCCGGCGCGATCCTCTGACACCGCGCGTGTGCGCTCAGGTCGACGGCAGGAGGAGCGCGCGAACGGCATCGATCGTGTCGGCTTCTGCAAGTGTCTTGTCGGGTCTGTAGCGAAGCACCCGGGCGAATCGCAGAGCCACTCCGCCTGCATAGCGGCTGCTCTTCTGCACGCCGTCGAGTTCGATCTCGACGACAAGATCGGGATGCACGTACACGGTGTGCTCGTCACGTGAGCTCTCGTGTTTCGGAAACTCCTCGGTCTGCCATTGCAGCAGCGCATCGGTGAGGCCCTTGAATGTCTTGCCGACCATGATCGGATCCCCACCACTCGGATCGCGCGCGCCGAGATGCAGATTGGACAGCCGGCCCGTCCGCCTGCCGTAGCCCCATTCCGCACCGAGCACCACCAGATCCAACGTGTGCTCGGGTTTGACCTTCTGCCACGTGCGGCCGCGTCGGCCCGCGGCGTAGGGCGCCGACAACGACTTGACCATCACACCTTCGTGTCCGGCGGCCAGCGCCTCCTCGAAGTATTCGGCCACGGCGTCGGCGTCCGGGCGTACCACTGACGGAATCCGATGAGTGGGTGCAACCTGTTCGAGTGCCGCCAGCCGCCGTTCGAGCGGTTCGTCCAGCAGATCCACGCCGTCGAGATGCAGACAGTCGAAGAAGTACGGCTGCAGAAGCAACTCGTGGGCACTCTGCGCACCGAACCGACTCATCGTCTCCTGAAAAGGAAGCGGTCTACCGCTGTCGGTGAGTGCGAGGGTTTCCCCATCGAGTACGACACTGGTGCACGGCAACGCCCGGATCAACTCGACGAGTTCCGGCACGCTGTCGGTGATCTCCCGCAGAGTCCTGGTGTAGATATGGACGTCTTCACCCGATCGATGGACCTGGATGCGAGCTCCGTCCAGCTTGTACTCCAGACTCACCTCGCCTGCGAATTCGATCCACGCTGCGGCCGACGACTCCGCGGGCGAGGCCAACATCGGACGCACGGGACGTCCTACCTCGAGTTCGAAGGCCGCCAGTGCTCTCTCGCCTCCGACCAGCGCAGCGGACGCCGTTGTCGACAGATTTCCGGAGAGCATGAAAGCCCGTCGGACAGGGTCGATATTCAGTCCCGCCGCTGCAGCGATTGCGTCTGTCATGACCCCTTCGAGTGCACCCTGGCGCAACTCGCCGGTCAGCAATCGAATCAGAAACACTCGCTCGTCACTCGTCGACTGCGCAAGAAGATTCGTGAGAACCTCGCGACGTCGGGCGGCCGAACCAGGACCGGAGGTCGAGGCAACCGTCGTGATCTTCGTATCGACCTCGGTGACGGTGAGTGTGCCCGCAGCCGACGGGCCGATGTCGATGTCGATGTCGATGTCGGCCAAGGTCCGCCAGCCCACGCCGATTCGGCCCTGCGGCAATTCACCGGACAGCCACGCCACGACGGTGGCGATCTCCGATGGGTCGACCTCGGTGAGCAGCAGCCGCAGCGCCTCGGTCTTGGCCTTACGGGAGCGCGTGGCACCCACGGCCAATGAGGTCTCGACGATTCGGATGAACAGCACCCGCTATGAGTATCCCGAAGTGGACCAGCTCAATCCACCGCCCCGGAGCAATGTCAGGTGAAGCCGAGCACCCGATCTCCCCATGCCGCGCGTAGAGCGGCGTCCGGGTCTTCGACAAGAGAATCCTGGGCGTCGATGACAAGGGTGGAACGGGTCGGTTCGACGTACGGTGCCCAATGCTTCGCACCGTCGAGGGTGGCTGGGACTCCGTGCTGAGCGAAGGCGACCCATCTCTTCATCACACGCCGCGACACTGTCGTCGCTGCCTTGCGGCCACCGAGCCAGAATGTCGGATCTCGATTCAACGTGCCGAAATTGCCGAAGACATAAGGCAACTCGGTCGCGTGTCCCGCACCTATACGAGCAGCTTTCAGCATCGGTGTTGCATGGTCGAATCGATACATCCAGACCGGCGCGAATTTGCTGTGCGCGTCCGCGATCCACATAGTCGGCATTCGGAATCCAGCATCTCTCGACATCGCCAGTGCACCAGCAGATTTCGAGCGATCCGGATAAGAAGACATGATCTCCGCGATCCGGAACGCCGGAAGGTCCGAGTGATCGTTCGCGATCGCACGAAACATCTCCGTGACGGTGTCCGACGTGACCGGCATCAACGGTGACTTCATCAATCGAAAGATCGACGCCTCGTCGTGATTCGTTCCGATGATCAACGGGATGCGATGCGAGTATCCCTTCTGGAACGCTGCAACGGGATACCGCGGGACGATATCTCCGTCGACGACCGGCGCGAGCCCCAATGTGCCCGGCACCCGCGTCGGGACCTCGTAACACAGGGTGTCGCCCGCCTCCACCAGACGCATGAAGTCGACGGTTTTCAACTCCTCGATTCGATCCGGAGTGATATCGACGAGTTCGAGGAATCTCATGGCCACAGCCGCCGCACGTTCGGGGCCGTACACCGACGTCGCGGGCGCACTTTGCACGATAGCGCGGTGAAACAGTCCCTCTGCCTTCGGCGAGGTCATCAGTGTCGTGACCGACGCGCCACCCGAGGACTCGCCGAACACGGTCACGTTCGACGGATCGCCACCGAACGATTCCACGCAACGCTGTACCCATTCGAGTGCCGCGATCTGATCACGCAACCCGAGATTCGTCTCGAAGACCGTCTCCGCCGTGGAGAACGACGACAAGTCGAGGAATCCGAAAGCCCCGACCCGATAGTTGACGGTGACGAGCACCAGATCACCGAGTTCGGCCAGCCGCCTGCCGTCGTAGACGCTCTGTGCGGAAGAACCGAGCGAGTAGGCACCACCGTGAATCCACACCATCACCGGCCGAGGTCGACCGTCGGGCTCGGGGGCCCAGACATTCACCGACAGACAGTCCTCGGACATCGGGATCGCCGGATCGATCGGTACCGGATTATCTTTGCCCTGGGGTGCGACATCTCCGAAACTTCGACAGTTCCGCGCTCCTGCCCACGGTTGCACGGGCCGCGGCGACCTGAAGCGATGTTCGCCGTCGGTCGCAGCCGCGTATGGGATTCCCTTCCACACGAAGTGTGTGCCGTCGCGGTACCCGATCGCATCGCCGTCCGGAGTGTGTACCTGACATGTCCACACGCCGGCTTGCTCGACCTCGGTCATGGCATTCCTCCGTATCCGACGTAGACCCATCCGATCCTGGTCAAGGTACCAATTCCTGAGAACGATCCGTCCGCTTTAAGCTGGCAAGATGAACCGACCACGCGCATACGGCGCAGCCGTTGCTGCAGCGTCCTTCCTGGTTCTCGCCGGATGCGGGTCCGATGTCGACGGCAGCGCGACGGCGCCGCTTGCCACGGTCGACACCGACCCACCGTCGGTGGTCCGCACAACGTCCGCTACTCGGCCCTCGCCAACGACCTCGGCTGCCACGACAACAACCGAGTCGACGACCCCCGTCAAATCGACGACGAGCAGTCCCCCGCCGACCGCCGACCCGTCCCAGTACGAGGGCACTGCCGGGTTCTTCTACTTCACCAGCCCGAGTGGCAAGTTCGAATGCTCGATCGTGGTTACCGAGACCTCGGTTGCTGGGTGTCACGGCGAGTTCCCTCGCTCGGCCCCGCGGGTGGCGGGAAGTGGTGCTCCAGAGTCCTCGGTGGCTCCCAACACCGTCGAAATCACTGCCGGATCCCCTGCCAGGTTTCTCAGCTCGGGCGATCCGCGCTTTCATCGATTCGACGGGGCTGCGAAGGAACTGCCGTACGGGCTCACACTCGCCATACCGGGAAGTGGACGTTCCAATGGGCTCGAATGCCGAGTCGAGGAGTCGTCCGGGGTCACCTGCCTGGATCAGGTCGGTCATGGATTTACGGTGTCGGACAAGGCATTCGAGCTGAACTAATCCCTGGCTGGGTATTTTCTGCACGCGCGCGTTATCTCACGGAATTGGATCAGATTCCAGGGATGAAGCCTGGGTAGACGAAATGCTGCGGCCCCCCACCAGGCATCGAGGACCCGGTGACGTTCGGGAAGTCGAACGGCAGTGCAACCAACTTGTGCGGGTAACCTTGTGCATCGGCCTGCCAGCATCCGGTGAGCACTCCGTGAAAGGCGGTGCAGACGATCCTGGTGCTCGTTCCGTACGGCGACGTCAGGCGATTTTCGGCGAGAAAGGGATTCCAATAGGCCGGATCGAACGGAGTAAGGAATCCCTTTGTCTCGAACGGAACGCTCGGGCTCGGGTAATTCGGTATCGGCGGCCACTCGTCGGCAGTCGCAATTCCGCCTCCTGCGAGTAACGCCGCGGCCGTGAAACCCAAGACTGCTGCTGACTTCGTCCATCTCCTCGGTGCATTCATGCCGCCATCGTAAGCGCCCGGTGTACTCACAATTACAGGATCGGACCCCCACCTCTCCGTTCGGTCGTAGTCGACAGGGTTGATTGCGGAGAGGTCCACAGCCCGCTCACACTGCATCGCTGACCAAGGGTGCTAGGGTCGGCGATGTTCTGACACGGGGTGCGTCCGTACATGCGGATGCTGAGATCACACCCGTCGAACCTGATGCAGGTAATGCTGACGAAGGGATGTCAAGGCGATGACTGCGCCTCTAAACTCGGTGGACTCTGTCCGCCACACGGATCTGATGTGGAATGCAACAAGATCGTTGCGTCACGCGATCGACCAACTCGAATTTCTCACGCTACTGGGCGAGGGCACTCTGCCGCTCGACGCCTTCCGCACATATCTCGAGCAAGATCGGCTGTACCTGGCGGGATACGCAAAAGCGCTGGCTATTCTGGCATCGAAGGCTCCGGACGCCGCGACTGCCGCGTTCTGGGCCACCTCCGCGGCGAGCGCAGTCGAGGAGGCGACACTCCACGAGTCACTGCTCTTGGGTGATGCGCTCCCTCCGACGGATGCGCAGGCCATGCATTCACCCACTTGCCTCGGGTACGTCTCGTACCTGGTAGCAACAGCCGCCACCGAGCCCTATCCCGTTGCGGCGGCGGCGATCCTGCCATGCTTCTGGATCTACGCCGACGTAGCCGTCCGACTTTCGGTATCGGCCGAACAGGTTCTCTATCATGATCCGAATCATCCTTACGCACAATGGGTTTCGACGTACGACTCGGAAGAATTCCGTGACGCCGTCGAGTGCGCGCGCCTGCTGGTAGACGACGCCGCTCGGCTCGCTACCGATGCTCAACGAAGCGCGATGATCGACGCATTCGTCATCGCGACACGGTACGAATCGATGTTTTGGGACAGCGCACTTCACCCCACACCGTGGCCAACTTCCTCTTCCGAGATTGCCGCTTCGGAGGTAACACTGTGACACTTTCCCGAAAAATAGGTGCCCTCGCGGTGGCAGTCGCCACCGTCACATCGTTGACTTCGTGCGCGCAATCCACCGACTCCGACACCATCCGCTTCGCACTCGATTGGACACCGAACACCAACCACACCGGGCTGTACGTCGCGTTGCAGGAGGGATACTTCGCCGACGCCGGACTCGACGTCGAAATATTGCCTTACAACAGCACCACCCCGGACACTCTGGTCGACGCAGGCAACGCCGAATTCGGAATCAGCACGCAGAGTTCGACTACGTTTGCGAAAACAGCAGGAGCTCAGATCATTTCGGTACTGGCCCCGCTGCAACACTGGGCCACCGGAATCGGCGTGAAAGCCGACCGCGAAGACATTCCGAGCCCGAAGGCATTGGACGGCAAAGTCTACGCAGGATTCGGTGATACCGGAGAGAAAGCCGGACTACGCCAAGTCATTCAGAACGACGGAGGCAAAGGTGAGTACGACACCGTCGTGCTCGGAACGTCGGCCTACGAGGCGGTGTACTCGGGCAGCGCCGACTTCACCGTGTCTTACCTGGCGTGGGAGGGTATCGAGGCCGAGCACAGCGGTACTCCGATGAAGTACTTCGACTACACCGACTACGGCTTCCCCGACGCCTATGCCCTCACGGTCAACGGCAACGAGAACTGGCTGGCAAGCCATCCCGATGAGGCCAAGCAGTTCGTCCAAGCACTTCAACGCGGCTACCAACTCGCGGCAGACGATCCGGTCCGCGCCGCGCAGGACATCATCGATGCGAATCCAGGAGTCTTCACCGACGAGCGGTTGGTTTTCGAAAGCCAGCAGATGCTCGCCGACCGATACATGTTGGACGAATCAGGCGCAGTCGGGCGACAGAACCTCGACAAATGGACCACCTATTCGAAATTCCTGTACGAGAACGGTGTACTGGTCGACGAAGGCGGCAACGCCGTCGACATCGAGCCCGACTGGTCCACCTTCTTCACCGATGACTACCTCGGCGCTCAGTAGCGCGGCGCTCGGCGTTGCCGAGCGGCCGGCCGAGCGTCGACCGAGGTTTGGAGCGGCGCTCAGGTGGGCCATGCCGTCGGTCACCATCGTCGCGGTGCTCGTCATCGGATGGCAGGTCTACGTCCAGCTCAGCGGGATCCGACCACAGGTACTGCCCTCTCCGTCGAGAATCGTGGCTCAGGGTTGGGCGCAGCGCGACGCCATCGCCGAGAACGCAGCAGCAACTTTACAAGTCACCGTTCTCGGATTTGCAGTATCCCTGGTAGTTGCCTGGATACTCGCCGTCGCCGTCGACTTCTCACCGTGGCTTCGAAGAGCAGTGGTGCCGCTGTTCGTGGTCTCGCAGACGCTTCCGATCATCGCTATTGCGCCACTACTGATTATCTGGTTCGGCTTCGGACTACTCCCCAAGATTCTGGTGATCGCGCTCGCCACGTTCTTCCCCATGGCCATCGGCCTCATCGAAGGATTCGCAGCAGCCGATCGAGATGCTCGCGCACTCCTGGCAAGCATGGGCGCTACCCGCTGGCAGCAGTTTCGCTATATTCGCCTGCCCTCCTCGATGCCCCGCTTCTTCACATCGCTTCGTATCGGCATCACGTACGCCGTCGTGGGTGCCATCTTTGCCGAATACGCCGGAGCCAGCGCCGGACTCGGGATATACATGAACCAGCAGAAGAACTCTTTCCGCACCGACCTCGTTCTGGCCGCGGTGCTCGTCACGGCCGTCATCAGCGTGACGCTCTTCCTCCTGACCTACGCCGTCGAACGCGTCGTCGCCCCATGGGCGCAGGACAGTCGGCCGCGATGACAGCCGTGCATCTGTCCGGACTCTCGAAGTCCTACGGCGACCGGACAATTCTCGACGAAGTCAGCTTCGACGTCGAACCCGGAGAGTTCGTTTCCGTCATCGGTCCTAGCGGCTCAGGCAAGAGCACAGTCTTCAATATGATCGCTGGTCTCGACACCCCCGACAGCGGAATCGTCAAGGCACCCCCGTGCGCTTATATGCCACAGAAAGACCTGTTGTTTCCGTGGCGCACCGTGCTCGACAACACGACACTCGGCCTAGAGGTCCGCGGGATGAGCAAGAAGCAAGCGCGGATCCAGGCGCAGAAACTCTTTCCCGCCTTCGGACTCGAAGGATACGAGAAGGCGAGACCCTCCGAACTGTCCGGTGGGATGCGGCAGCGAGCAGCAATGCTGCGCACGGTGATTCAAGAACGCGAAGTTCTACTGCTCGACGAGCCGTTCGGAGCCCTCGATTCACTGACCCGCACCGGCATGCAAGCGTGGCTGCAGGACGTCTGGCTCGACTACCGATGGACCGTCCTGATGATCACCCACGACATCCGGGAAGCTGTCTATCTCTCGGATCGGGTGATCGTCTTGTCCGACAAACCGGCACATGTCCGACGGCAAGTCACTGTATCGTTGCCGAGGCCACGAAAACTCGACGTCGTCACGACGCTGCACTTCGCTGCCCTGGAAGCCGAATTGATGGAGGTTTTGATCGGCAGCCACGGCCGCTGATCTCAGCCCAGCCGTGCCGCAAGATCCGCGACCGCAACCCAAGCAGTGTCGACGCTGTCTCTGGACCTGGAGTCCAGGGGCGCCATCGCGGGCACACGAATCGCCAGCGTCAGATCGACGACGACAACGAACACATCCATTCCGAGCGCGGCACCGAGAACTTGTTGTAGCAACGGAACAGCGTGATCGGTGCCGAAGTCCGGTGTCCCCGCCCCGTACTCGTTGCCACGACTCATCACCACTACCACCGGCTTGCCTTCGAGCGGACGAGTCGGGCCGTCGAACGGAACCGTGACACCGGGAACATGGACCTAGTCGATCCATGCCTTCAGAGTCGACGGAACCGACCAGTTGTACATCGGAGCACCGATCACCACGACGTCCGCCGAGACCACCTCGTCGATCAACGTCTTCTGCAGTGCCGTGCGTCGGCAGGCACAACCTCATCCGGCGTCATCAGATGTGGGGCCCAATGCAACGCCGACGTCGGGAGATGCGGTAGCGGATCACGATGCAAATCGCGATGGATCACCGAGTGATCCGGACTCTGCTCATGCCACACATCCGAAGAATGTGCCGTGACCGCGCGTGAAACGGAATTATTCGGGTCGGCGTACGAATCGAGATGCAGCAATTGCGGCATGGAGCACTCCTGGGATCGTGGGGTACCGAACAGGATATGCCGCAGTAGGGTTCAGACATGGACCACCGGTACATCGCAGCGGCGCTCTCGTCTCAGGACGCGCGCCGAGTCACTTCGTCGATTTCCGATGCCAACGGACGAACTCCGCACCTGGCTTTGGACGGCGTCGACCTCGACATCGACGAGTCCGGGCGGCGTGCAGTGATAGAACTACTTCGGCAACTCGCATCAGGGACCGCTGTGACGATCGGGCCGGTCAGCGAGTTACTCACCACGTCACAGGCGGCAGACCTCCTGGGAGTATCCGACACATATGTTCGCAAACTCGCAGACGCCGGATCACTTACCGTCGAGATGCGTGGAACCCACCGACGCTTTCGCTTGGAAGACCTCATCCGGCATCGGGAAACGTTCACACCCTAGCGTCGTATCAGCCGGCTTGGCGTCCGAGCAGCTCCGACTGCAATGTCAAAAGGTCACGAAACGCTTCCCCTGATGCCCGCCACAGTTGATGTGCATCGATGTAGTCGACACCAAGAAGGTTGACATCTCCGCGATATGCGCCGACGTCAACCGACAACTTACCCACCACTGTTGCGATATCCCGATCCAGGTGTTCGGCATCCGATCGCTCCAGGTTTCTGAACTGCGAAGAGAAGTAGTCGGCCGTAATTCGGTGGTCGATGAACTGCGCTACCAAAATCACGAAACGCGACGCGTGAAGGGACGACTGCTCCACTGGACTGACCTCTCCTGCGGGTCGACAACCCACCCACTGGCGTCACAAGAACTACCGGGTCGAACCGGCGACAGTGCTGACAAACTCCGCCATCAGAAAGATCGCATCAGTGAGGGGCGTCGAGATTCGAATGCTGAAACCTGACCTTTTCCCAACGATAGCGACCTAAACACGACCCGATGCCGGTTATTGAGATCGTTGTGGGCGTTCACAATAGCCAGATCAGCGGATTCGCGTACGTTACTGCAAAGTCCCTAGCGGAAGTCGCTCTGGAGTGTCCAATTCCCAGAACTTCCAACCATCTCTGACTTCGATATCGCCACTGATATGCGTGGCGACAGCGCTGGCAGCTTGTGTAGGATCATCGAACCGTCGACCCTCCATCGGCCCCTGCATGATCTCGAGACGCTTGTTGGACGGATCGAATCGGGCACTGAGGCGGTAGCCGTCGAAATCGGCGACGACCCGGACACGCAGGTCTGGGATCTCCTCCTCAGCCGCAACAGCTTTCTTCGACGGGCTTCGACGCACGGCCGGCTTGGCTCGGTGAACAGCGGCAGCGCGCGCTTCTTCTTCCAGCTTGGGATCGGCAGCCGCATGGAGACCCAGCAGCGACCACTTGTTGCGTCCGTGTTGGACCCGCCCTACCGCGATGGCGTGGTGACCGGTCCGAGTTCGAAGCGGCGAATCCTGTACCCACAGGTCTACTTCGCCGCGGATATCAGCCGCCATCTCTTCGGAAGAGACCATGAAGAACGACGGCTCGGAAGCCCCCAGATCCACGAACACCCAATAAGACGATCCGGTGTCATCACTTGCCAACGACTCGTCCTGGCGACGGGCTTTCCAATCGCCTGCAGCCTTGGACCGCACCCGAACGATGCAGCTAGAACCGTCTACACCCCAAACCTGAACTGGATTACGCCGCGACGTCGTCAGCCGTTCGGCCCGACCGCCGCGCAATACAACGGCACCGATGAAGGCCTTGATTCCCTGCTCCGATACATCTTCCACCTATGCCACCTCTGGTCTGCTTACCCGTGCAGATGATGAGAAGTGCCTACGACGGGTGGCGCGCACGACTCGTGTGTCCACCTCAGCCTAGTCGCCCAACCACCTTGATCGGAACCCGTGCACAATCGATCACTATGGAACACCGCATCGAACACCTACCAGAGCAGCATCGATTCGAGATATCTGTCGACAAATCCCTCGCCGGATTCTCCGACTACCTGCAGGCCGACGGTGTACGAACGTTCAACCACACCGTGACACTCCCTGAACATCGCGGCCACGGCCTCGCCGCGGTATTGACAGAGCACGTCCTCGAAGACAGCCGCGCAGGCGGGTTCTCCGTAATCCCGGCATGCTGGTTCGTACGGGAGTTCATCGAGTCGAGTTCCGGTCGCTACGACGATCTACTCCACGTCTCTTCGTCGCCCGGCGAGAAGTAGCCGGCCCAATCGCTTGAATGGTCCATTCATACGATCAGTGAACTTGAATGCGCCATCGAAGTAGCGCGGCAAC
>NZ_MKKY01000091.1:0-2500 GCF_002091955.1 Rhodococcus sp. 1168
TGTGTTCGGCGGTGTCCTACTCTCCCACACCCTGTCGAGTGCAGTACCATCGGCGCTGGAGGGCTTAGCTTCCGGGTTCGGAATGGGACCGGGCGTTTCCCCTCCGCTATGGCCGCCGTAACTCTATGAAACAGTTACACACGGAACACAACAGAAAACTCACACATAATGGTGAACGATGTTGGTTCATTCAATTGTAAATACTGAAACGTGTGTTGTTTCAGATATCGCACAGTGGACGCGTAGCTTCTTTGTGGTAAGTCCTCGGCCTATTAGTACCAGTCACCTACATCGGTTACCCGACTTCCAGTTCTGGCCTATCAACCCGGTGGTCTGCCGGGGGCCTTACCCCCTCGAGGGGGTGAGAAACCTCATCTTGGAACAGGCTTCCCGCTTAGATGCTTTCAGCGGTTATCCCTTCCGAACGTAGCTAACCAGCGGTGCTCCTGGTGGAACAACTGGCACACCAGAGGTTCGTCCGTCCCGGTCCTCTCGTACTAGGGACAGCCTTCCTCAAGTTTCTTACGCGCGCGGCGGATAGAGACCGAACTGTCTCACGACGTTCTAAACCCAGCTCGCGTGCCGCTTTAATGGGCGAACAGCCCAACCCTTGGGACCTACTCCAGCCCCAGGATGCGACGAGCCGACATCGAGGTGCCAAACCATCCCGTCGATATGGACTCTTGGGGAAGATCAGCCTGTTATCCCCGGGGTACCTTTTATCCGTTGAGCGACACCGCTTCCACATGCCGGTGCCGGATCACTAGTCCCGACTTTCGTCCCTGCTCGACGTGTCAGTCTCACAGTCAAGCTCCCTTGTGCACTTGCACTCGACACCTGATTGCCAACCAGGCTGAGGGAACCTTTGGGCGCCTCCGTTACATTTTAGGAGGCAACCGCCCCAGTTAAACTACCCACCAGGCACTGTCCCTGAACCAGATCATGGTCCGAGGTTGAGGTATCCAATACGATCAGAGTGGTATTTCAACAACGACTCCACAGTAACTGGCGTCACCGCTTCACAGTCTCCCACCTATCCTACACAAACCGAACCGAACACCAATACCAAGCTATAGTGAAGGTCCCGGGGTCTTTTCGTCCTGCCGCGCGTAACGAGCATCTTTACTCGTAATGCAATTTCGCCGAGTCTATGGTTGAGACAGCTGAGAAGTCGTTACGCCATTCGTGCAGGTCGGAACTTACCCGACAAGGAATTTCGCTACCTTAGGATGGTTATAGTTACCACCGCCGTTTACTGGGGCTTAAATTCTCAGCTTCGCCACCGAAGTGACTAACCGGTCCTCTTAACCTTCCAGCACCGGGCAGGCGTCAGTCCGTATACATCGTCTTACGACTTCGCACGGACCTGTGTTTTTAGTAAACAGTCGCTTCTCACTGGTCTCTGCGACCCCACCCAGCTCAGAACGAAAAGTTCATCACCAGACAGGGTCCCCCTTCTCCCGAAGTTACGGGGGCATTTTGCCGAGTTCCTTAACCATAGTTATCTCGATCGCCTTAGTATTCTCTACCTGACCACCTGTGTCGGTTTGGGGTACGGGCCGTGTGAAAGCTCGCTAGAGGCTTTTCTCGGCAGCATAGGATCACTGAATTCGCCTCAATCGGCTACGCATCACCTCTCAGGCATCATGAACGGCGGATTTGCCTACCGTTCGCCCTACAGGCTTACACCAGTATTACCACTGACTGGCCCAGCTACCTTCCTGCGTCACCCCATCGCTTGGCTACTACCAGATCAGGTCCTGCGCATCCACCACACCCCTCACTCTCGAAAGAGATCAGTAACATGGATTCAGGGCAGTTAGTATCACTGATTCACCATGGGCGCGTTCACACGGGTACGGGAATATCAACCCGTTGTCCATCGGCTACGCCTGTCGGCCTCGTCTTAGGTCCCGACTCACCCTGGGCGGATTAACCTGGCCCAGGAACCCTTGGTCATTCGGCGGACGAGTTTCTCACTCGTCTTTCGCTACTCATGCCTGCATTCTCACTCGCACAGCCTCCACACCTGGATCACTCCGATGCTTCCATGGCTGCACGACGCTCCCCTACCCACCCACACACCTGGCACACTCCTCGTAAGGAACATGCGGGCTATTGTATGAGTGCCGCAGCTTCGGTGGTGTACTTGAGCCCCGCTACATTGTCGGCGCAGGATCACTTGACCAGTGAGCTATTACGCACTCTTTCAAGGGTGGCTGCTTCTAAGCCAACCTCCTGGTTGTCTTCGCGACCCCACATCCTTTTCCACTTAGTACACGCTTAGGGACCTTAGCTGGCGATCTGGGCTGTTTCCCTCTCGACTACGAACCTTATCGCCCGCAGTCTCACTGCCACGCTCTCACTCATCGGCATTCGGAGTTTGGCTGATTTCGGTAAGCCGGTAAGCCCCCTAGACCATCCAGTAGCTCTACCTCCGATGAGAAACACGTGACGCTGCACCTAAATGCATTTCGGGGAGAACCAGCTATCACGGAGT
>NZ_MKKY01000091.1:5000-466384 GCF_002091955.1 Rhodococcus sp. 1168
GCCTTGGTAGGCCATTACCCCACCAACAAGCTGATAGGCCGCGGGCCCATCCTGCACCGATAAATCTTTCCACCCACCCCCATGCGAGAGCAGGTCATATCCGGTATTAGACCCAGTTTCCCAGGCTTATCCCAGAGTGCAGGGCAGATCACCCACGTGTTACTCACCCGTTCGCCGCTCGTGTACCCCGAAGGGCCTTACCGCTCGACTTGCATGTGTTAAGCACGCCGCCAGCGTTCGTCCTGAGCCAGGATCAAACTCTCCGTAAAAGACTCTAGATATCACAGCCGAAGCTGCTAATCAGTCAAAGACATAAGAGCCAAATCACTAGCAAAAAAACTCAACTAGCTATAAAACAACACCCAACCATAACCACCACAAGCGGATGATCATCGACATCGGATGCTTTCACCAAATATAAAATTCGGCACTGACATTCATCGACACACTGTTGAGTTCTCAAAGAACACGCACACACCACACACCCACGAAAACAATGTTCTCGCAGCGCCTGGGGCAACCGTTCCAGTCTAGCTAATCCAAGCGACCGAGTCAATAACCCCGTCACATCGGACCACCCGGACACGACAACACCATCTTGCCGAACCAGGATTTTCAGTGCAAACCCCGTACAACCTCGTGTCCCGGTCCGTTAAGACCAGGTCGGTGTCCGGCTCGCTCTGACTTGGATAAAGTTACGCGAAGGAGAACAACGCGTCAAATCCCCAGGTCGTTGAAAGTCCGCAGGACAAACTCCGTGGTGGCGGGAGGTCCGGGCTAGTCTGTCCAGCGCATCCGCCCGAATCACACGGATGTGACTCCGGCCACCACATTGCCGCCTACAACGTTCCGGTGATCTGGACTCCGGCAAAATTTCGCTTACCACGGCGTACCACCAACCATTGCCCATGAAGAAGGTCGCCGGCACTCGGTGTCCAGTCCTCGGTTACGACCTTCTGGTTGTTCACCGATGCACCGCCTTCCTTTACCGCCCGCCGCGCCGCACCCTTACTGTCCGAGAGCCTGGTGGCTACGAGAAGATCGACAATCGTCTTGGGCTCGCCCTCGTGAACCTGTGCAATCGACGCTTCACGCAGTGCTGCAGCAAGAGTTGTCTCGTCGAGCTCTCCCAGTTCTGCGCGGCCGAACAACGCCTGGCTGGCAAGCTCCACCGCACGCGTGTTCGCTTCACCGTGAACCAGCGTCGTCATCTCGGCCGCAAGGCGCCGCTGCGCCTCGCGGGCATGGGGTCGCTCCGTGGTTGCGAGGTCAAGCTCATCCAGCTCGGCTCGGTCCAAGAAGGTGAACCAGCGGAGGTACTTCACCACGTCGGCGTCGCCGGTGTTCACGAAGTACTGGTACCAGGCGTACGGGCTGGTCATCTCGGGGTCGAGCCACAAGCTGCCGCCACCGGTGGACTTGCCGAACTTCTTTCCATCTGAAGACGTGACCAATGGGACCGTCATCCCATGCACGGACTGTGCGTCCTGACGCCTGTTCAGTTCCACCCCTGCGACGATGTTCCCCCACTGATCGGACCCGCCGATCTGTAGCGAACATCCGTACGTGCGCCTCAACTGCACATAGTCGTTCGCTTGTAGAAGCATGTAGCTGAACTCGGTGTACGACATACCGTCGCCGTCCAGGCGCTTCTTCACCGTGTCCCGCGCAAGCATCACATTGATGGAGAAATGCTTGCCGATGTCACGAAGGAAGTCGATCGCCGACAGCTCGCCGGTCCAGTTCAGGTTGTTCTCTACGATCGCGCCCGTCGGAGTTTCGTCGAATTCGACGAAACGCTCGAGCTGACCACGGATGCGATCGGACCAGTCACGCACGGTGTCGGAGGAGTTCATGGTCCGCTCCCCCACATCCCTGGGGTCGCCGATGAGGCCGGTCGCGCCGCCTGCCATGACGATGGGGCGGTGTCCTGCTCGTTGAAATCGTTTCAGCGCGAGCAACGGAACCAGGTGACCCGCATGCAGGCTGGGACCAGTCGGATCGAAGCCCGCATACAGAGTGATCGGACCCGCCTCGGTCGCCTTCTTCAACTCGTCCACATCGGTGGACTGCGCGATGAGCCCTCGCCAGGTCAATTCGTCGATTATGTTCTCACTCACGCGTTCGATTCTCCCGCATGTGCGTTACGACGCCGTCGTCAGGCCTCCGGCTCACCCACGAGTCGAGCCTTCGGACTCCGCCGGTAGCTCGATACCGCCGAAGACCCTCGAATCCAGAATCGCCATTCTCTTTCTGCCGCAACACTGACTCCTACGCGCGGGCCGGCGGCAATCTCATCGGGGCTCGCAGCAACCAAGGGCAGTGCCAGAGTTATCGGCGAATCTGCGTCGAGCAGCGCAGTTCCGTTGTCCTCGAGACCGATTCCGAGTGCGCTGCCGAGATTCCCGGGCCCCCTCGCCAAGGCGGCAGCCGATCGTGCCGCTGGACGCCGGGCCGTCACGATGTCGTGGCCGGCGACAACCTCGCCTGCCCGGAGGAGCACGGCGGCCGGCGTCCCGTCGGGACCACAGCTGACGTTCATACAGAGATGCATCCCGTAGCTGAGGTACACGTACAGGCGACCCGCCGGCCCGAACATCACCGCATTGCGGTTCGTCTGCCCGCGATACGAGTGTGCGGCCGGGTCGAACCACGGACCGTCGATCGGTCCGCCGTAGGCCTCTACCTCGACGATTCGAACAGTGACGCCTCCGGCGGTCAAAGTGCCACCGAGTATTCGTCGTGCCATCTCCGAGGGATCACCGTATTCGAGTTCTGCCAGGTCCACGCGTCCTATGATGCCGCCTCTTGACCGCCGACCGTCGACGGGGTTATAAATTCATCATGCGATGAAATCATTCAACGATGAGATCCAGGAGGCGCCGCCATGTCCGTCGATTCGGTGAATGCCGTCGATATAACGAACCTCACTGTTCGGCGGCGTAAGAAAGCAGCTCTCGATGATGTGAACTTGTCCATCCCGCGCGGCACCATCACGGGGCTTCTCGGACCCTCCGGTTGCGGAAAGTCAACGCTGATGCGGGCCATCGTCGGTACTCAAATAATCGAGAGCGGAACGGTCACCGTGCTCGGCTTGCCTGCCGGGTCCAAACAGCTGCGTTCCACTGTCGGCTACGTCGCGCAGACCCCCAGCGTTTACGGGGATCTCACCGTCCGCGAGAACGTCACATACTTTGCCGCGCTGTTCGGGCGACCAGCCGCTTCTGCGGACTCTGCCATCGAGTCCGTCGGGCTGACCGACCACGCGTCGTCGTTGGCGGGTGAATTGTCGGGCGGTCAATTGGGTCGGGTGTCACTGGCGAGTGCATTGGTCGCGCAGCCCGAATTCATCGTCCTCGACGAGCCGACCGTCGGACTGGATCCCGTCCTCCGTGCTGAGTTGTGGAAACGATTTGCTGACCTCGCCGCATCCGGCACCACCATTCTGGTGTCCAGTCACGCAATGGAAGAGGCCGATCACTGCAGTCGACTTATCTTGATGCGCGAAGGAAAAGTGCTGGCTCAGCTCAGTCCAGCCGAACTCCGCTCCAGGACGGGCGAAACCAGCCTCGAAAAAGCATTCCTCTCGTTGATCCTCTCCTCGGGAACGATCGAAGCGGCGTCATGAGCACGCGCGTCTACGCCGCGGGTACCGGTCGGATCCTGCGGCAACTGCGAGCAGATCGTCGAACCGTCGCGATGATCTTGCTGGTCCCATCCCTACTGATGGTGTTGCTTTACTTCCTGTACGCCAATGTTCCGACACCGGTCGGCCAGCAGTCGTTGTTCGACCGCATTGCAATCACGATGCTCGGCATCCTCCCGTTCGTGGTGATGTTCCTGATCACCTCCATCGCAATGCAACGCGAACGAACCTCGGGAACCCTCGAACGATTACTGACGACTCCGATGTCGAAGTTGGAGTTGTTGGCCAGTTACGGGTCGGCATTCTCCGTGGCCGCACTCGTTCAGGCCCTGCTCGCCTGCGCGGTGGCTTTCGGGGCACTCGGATTGACGACGGCCGGACCAGTCGTGTGGGTTCTCGTCATCGCCGTGCTCGTGGCGATGTCGGGAGTGTCGATCGGGCTACTGTGCAGCGCATTCGCGAGAACCGAGTTCCAAGCAGTTCAGTTCATGCCATTGGTAGTGCTTCCGCAGTTCTTCTTGTGTGGCTTGCTGGTTCCGCGGGATCAGATGCCGGACTGGCTGCACATCATCAGTAACTTTCTGCCACTCACCTACGCCGTCGATGCACTGCAAGAAGTCTCGCTGCACACCGGCGTTACTGGGCAAATGGGGGCCGACATCGCGGTAGTCGCCGGCTTCACCGTGCTCGCTCTTTGCGCTGGAGCGGCAACGCTGCGACGGAGAACCCCATGACCGAATCGGACGGTGTCGGAAGCAAACCAGGGCGAAGGCCCGGGCAATCGAAAACCCGGGAGGCGATCCTTGCGTCTGCTCGCACCCGGTTCGCGCGGTCCGGTTTCGATACGACCTCCATCCGCAGCGTCGCTGCCGACGCAGGTGTCGACTCTGCACTCGTCCACCACTACTTCGGCACCAAACGAGGCCTGTTCGTTGCAGCCATCGCACTCCCCGCAGACCCAGCAGAAGTTCTGGAGCCTGTCGCAGCTGCCGATAACGAAGACCTTGGACGCGCCCTGGCAACGGCAATTTTGGGAGTGTGGGACTCGGAAGACGGTGAAGCCGTAATCGCGGCGTTCCGATCCATGATCGCATCCGGGGACACCACGTTGATCAGTACATTTCTATTGCAGGTCGCACTCCGCGACGTCGCGAAGAGAGTCGACAGCCCAATCGGATCGGCGCTCGAACGCGTGAACCTCGTCGCGTCACAGATGGCTGGACTGCTGCTCACCCGACACATACTCGCGCTCGAACCACTGGCGTCGATGCCCGTCGCTCGGGTTGTCGACTGGGTAGCCCCAATCCTGCAGCGGTACCTCACAGGGCCGATGCCCGAAGGTAGCGACTAGGACTGTGCCCGCGCCACAATAGACTCGTGCTCGGCCTGGTCAACGTCGCGCGCCTCATCTACCAGCAACACCGGAATCCCATTCTCGATCGGGTAAGCACGCTGCAGCCGGGGGTTGTACAACAGTTCGTTCTCTACGAGTAACAACGGCCCCTTGTCCACGGGGCAAGCAAGAATGCTGAGAAGCGTCTGATCGATAGCCACTGAAGTCCTTCTCTCGGTGTTGTCCTACCTGGCCGGAGCGAAGTCCGTGCGATCAACTTATCCGATGACCGCTCCATCGCACCCTCGAGTGCCTACAGAGGGTCTGTCAGCTCTTCGTGAACTGTTCGGCTACAACCGCTTTGGTCAACCGTCGGTAAGACCCCGAGTCGGTGTCGTAGTACCAGGACCTGACACCCGGAGCCGGAACCCCAGCCTTCTGCAGTTCGGTCATCTTCGGCCGGAACGCACGAGAAAGCGAAATCTCGTCGACGATGTGGACGATGTCGGGACGCTGAGCCGGCAATAACACTGCCAGCACATCGCTTATGGTCTTGACCGGCAGCGAATTGTCCCCCCGCATGGACACCCCGCAGACTGCAATCTCGTCGACACGTCGATCCGACCGGTGATGTTCTCTGCTCGAGCCGATCGGATCGACGCCGTACACCACAACCGACACGACATCCTCCACGTCACCGAACGCGTCGATGATCGGCTGAGTGAAGACCGGTCCGCGTCGAGCCTTCACAACGGTGTCCTTGCGGTCGACGAGCCAGAAGTCCCCGTCGGAGTCGCGTCGGAATAGATTCTCCGTCGGAATCCACGAGTCTCCTGGCTGAAAGACATCGCGCATCAACGGACTGGTGACCTCGCCGTCGCTTCCCGGACGACCGAGTAGAAGGCCGACCTCGTCGTCTCGACACATACGAACGAAACCGTCTTCGTCCTCTTCGAGTCGACCGTTGATCGGATCGTAGGCGGCAAGTGCCACCCTGGCGCTCCCCGGAAGCGGTCGGCCCTTGGAGCCGATTTTCGAACCGCCGACGTTGGCGAGGATGACGTCGTTCTCGGTGGAGGCATAGAACTCGAGCACCCGGGCAGGCGCAAACCGCTCCAGCGTCCGCTTCCAAAGACCGACGGGCATTCCGGACCCGATGAAGAGTCGAACCGGATGAGCGAGGTCCAGAGCCGATAGCTCGTCGTCGAGGATCGCCTGCATCATCGCCCAGGTGTAGCTGATGACGGTGACCCCGTACCGAGATACTTCCTCGGCGAATCTGGTCGGTTCGAGACCACGCGAGAGCGCTATTCGCGAACCGCCGGCGAGCGCGCCACCCACGCTGACCAGCAATCCGGCGGAATGATGAAGAGGGGCAAGGCAATACACCGTGTCGCCACTACCCAAAGCGGCAGCGGTCGCAGTGCCGAACGCGGACAAAGCCCAACGATGGTTGGTGATGAAGCGCGGTTCCAACCCACGTTCGGTCGGGTTGAACATCACCACCGCGAGTTCCCGGGCACGGCCAGGATCCGGTGAATACCACGCGGGCAATCGCACCGAATCCGGATCGAACAATTCGAGATCGACGACATCGGAACCCGAGGGAATATCGAGAGTGCGAGCGTCGCCGCCACCTAGAACGAGCACGTTGGCGGCCAGCGAAGTCGCTGCCTTCATATTCTCGGGATCAGCGATGACGGTATCGACGTCGATCGCGCGCAGTGCGTTCTCGAGATCTCCACCCGGTGGGAAAAGTACTGCAACAGCGCCGATACGAGACAATGCTGCGATGGCTGCCAACGCGCTGGGGCGAGTGTCCATCAGTACACCGATGCGAGCGGATGGCCTGACACCCGAAGCGAGGAGCCCTCGGACCACGTTGTCGATACGAGCATTGACGGCCCGGTAGGTGTGGACCCGGTCGTCGAACAGGAAGCACTCGCCGTTGGGCGACTTTCGTCCCTGTTCCGCTATGAGTCGTCCTAGGCTCACGAGAGTGTGCGGTTGCATCTGACCCAGTCGCGCCAGCCTCGGCAAAGTCCGCACGGCCTCGGTGGAAATCTCGCGAGTGCCACGCACCGCGCCGGCGGCAGCCGAAGCAAGTCCACGACCGACCCCTACTCCAACCTCGGCAATCGAGGCTGCAGTGTGGATGATCCGGTTGCTCACCGACACACCGCTCTCAGTGTCCTGATGTTCGTCGTACATCATCTCGTGCGCCGCTTCGGGCTTGTCTGCCAGACCTTCACGCCAACGAATCCACTCCCCCGTCGTCGGCCACGTCTGCGATGCGGCCAAACTCCCTACTACGAGCCCGAAATGCCCTGCGCGAAGTGTACTTTCGTACACTTCTGCGCGCGGCGCCGCCCGCCTGATGCCCCGCACGGCCAGCGGTTGCCCGATGTCGTCGACCTCGCCGACGAACGCGAGAACCGGAACCGTCAGATTCGACAATGTGAGCAGGCGATCCTTGATGACGAACCCGCCGGTCATCATTCGGTTGTGCACCACGAATTGCTTCAAGAGCTCCGCAACAGCGGGACCCGACCACGCGACCCAGCCGTCGAGCGCCAAGAAACGACGCTGCGGTTCACGCGGAAGCAGTGCCTCGCGGTCGTGTAGTTGTCGGAGAAAATCGAGCCGGGATCGCACGGTCTTGGCTGGATCGAGAAGCTGAAATCCGGTACGGGCCATCCATCCGGACACCGCCAGCCGAGTGAAGACATGGTCGGCAAGGAACTCCGCGCCGCGCGTCGCCACTCCGGCCGGAATACCGAGCGGCAACGCTGCCAGAGTGTCGACGGGAGCGCCGAACGTGATGAGGCTGGCCAAGTTTCGTCCACCACGATAGGCAGCCGCTTGGTAACAGAACATTCCACCCTGGGAATAGCCGGCGAGGTGGACGTCACGTCCGGTGTGCCCGTGAACTTTGTCGATCACCTCACTGATGGCTACGACATGATCGGCGAGGGTACGACTCCAGCCGCCTTCCTCGGTGTCGGGCGAACCGAAATCGACGACCCACGGATCGAGGCCCATCCTGTGCAGAATTCCGGCGGCGCCATGTTCGGTGGTCACGTCGTATACGTCCGCCGACACCATCATCGGCGGAACGAGAACGACCGGCGGCCTGGAATCGCCACCCAAGGCGTCTGGAAAATACCGACGCAACTTGTACATCGGTTCTCGATCGACAATCTTGAAGGGAGATGGATCGACCTCGGTCTCGAGTCCACCCAAACGGAGGACTTCCAGTCCGTTCTGTGCAGTTGCGATCGCACGTCGCAACGGTCCGCGGACCGCGTCTGCATTCAGTCCCACAACTACAACTCCCGGTTCTATCCCCTGCATTTCGGGATACGGACTCCGACCGCCCTCTTGCCATGTTTTCGCAAGCTTGCCACACGCCTGTCCGAAATCCGGCGAACATCATTGTTTTTGCGTCTCAGTGCGCTCCGATGCCCGAATCGACCCAATTCCGCAGGCGCTCCGCCGTCGACCGAACTCCGTCCAACTGCATAGCGACCTGAACCGCAGCAGTCCCACCTCGTGAATCACGAGACGAGATGGACCCCTCGACGGTCAGAACGGTGCGCACCTCCGGCGTCAGAGCCGGGTCGATGGAGGACAACTCCTCATCAGTGAGTTCGTCCAAGCCCACACCGCGTGCCTCGGCTGCCTTGACACACGCACCTGCAGCCTCATGTGCCACCCGGAACGGAATGCCCTGACGAACCAGCCACTCGGCGATATCGGTGGCCAACGTGAAGCCCGCCGGCGCCAGTTCTGCCAGGCGATCGACATGAAAGTCGAGGGTCTGCACCAAACCGGCGAGAGCTGGAAGCAACAGCTCCAACTGTGCGACGGAGTCGAAGACCGGCTCCTTGTCCTCCTGCAAGTCCCTGTTGTACGCCAGAGGCTGAGCCTTCAGCGTTGCCAACAATCCCGTGAGATTTCCGATCAGCCGACCGGATTTGCCGCGCGTCAGCTCCGCGACGTCGGGATTCTTCTTCTGCGGCATGATCGAACTTCCGGTGGACCACGCGTCGGCCAGCGTCACGTAGCCGTACTCCGGCGTGCTCCAAGAAATGATCTCCTCAGCCAGACGGGAGAGGTCGACGGCCGTCATCGCCAAAACGAAAGCCGCCTCAGCGGCGAAATCACGTGAGGAAGTTGCATCGATCGAGTTCTCCGCCGAGGAATCGAAACCCAACTCCGCGGCAATCTTCTCCGGGCTCAACCCGAGCGAGGAACCAGCCAACGCCCCCGACCCGTAGGGCGACACAGCGGCCCTGACGTCGAAGTCCACGAACCGCTGAACATCTCGCAATAAGGGATGAGTGTGAGCGAGGAGATGATGTGCCAGCAGAACCGGCTGCGCCGCTTGCGAATGCGTCTTCCCTGGCATGACGGCGCTCGAATGCGACGCAGCCTGCGCTGCAAGGGAATCCACTACATCGAGCACGCCCGTCGACACTCGACGAACAGCGTCACGTAGCCACATCCGGAACAGCGTCGCGACTTGGTCGTTGCGTGAGCGGCCTGCCCGAAGACGTCCACCGACCTCGGCTCCCACCCGGTCGATCAGACCCCGTTCGAGTGCACCGTGGACATCCTCGTCGGACTCCGCTGCCACGAAGGCACCCGAGGCGACATCGTCGGCCAACCCCTGCAAACCGGCGAGCATCGTCTCGAGATCCTGAGCCGTCAGCAAACCTGCGCCATTGAGGACGCGGGCATGCGCCATCGACGCCCGAATGTCGTAGGGCGCGAGCACCCAGTCGAAATGCGTGGATTTACTCAGTGCGGCCATGGCCGCTGCGGGGCCGGACGCAAAGCGTCCGCCCCACAGCGACCCCTCGTTGGTGCCATGAGCCTCGGCCGAACTCACAATCCCAGATCCCGCTTGTGGGCGATCTTCGACGACAAACCATGAAGCTGAACGAAGCCCTTCGCGGACGACTGATCGAAAGTGTCGCCCTCGTCGTACGTCGCGAGGTTGAAGTCGTACAGCGACTTGTCGCTACGGCGTCCGTTGACGCTGATGGAACCCGCATGCAGCGCAAGGCGAATCTCGCCGGATACGTGCTCTTGGGTGTGCTCGTTGAACGTATCGAGCGCACCCTTGAGGGGGGAATACCACAGACCGTCGTACACCAACTCGGCCCACTTCTGATCGGTGTGCCGCTTGTAGCGTCCGAGCTCACGCTCGAGGGTGACGTGCTCGAGTTCCTCGTGCGCGCGGATCAGAACCATCGCACCGGGAGCCTCGTAGATCTCGCGGCTCTTGATGCCCACGAGACGGTCCTCTACGACGTCGAGACGACCGACACCCTGGGCGCCCGCCCGCGTGTTCAGTTCCTGGATCGCTTCGAGAACGGACACCGGACGGCCGTCGATGCTGACCGGACGGCCCTTGTCGAAGCCGATGATGAGTTCGTCCGGGGCTGTCCAGTTGGCCGATGGATCCTGGGTGTAGTCGTAAACGTCCTTCGTCGGGGCGTTCCACAGATCTTCGAGGAAGCCGGTCTCGACTGCACGGCCCCACACGTTCTGATCGATCGAGAAGGGTGACTTCTTGCTGACGTTGATGGGAATCTTGTTCTCTTCGGCGAACGCAATCGCCTTCTCCCTCGTCCAGGCGTAATCGCGAACGGGAGCGAGGACGTCGAGCTCGGGTGCGAGTGTGTTGAACCCGACCTCGAAGCGGACCTGGTCGTTGCCCTTACCGGTGCAACCGTGTGCGACGACTGTGCCGCCGTGCGAACGAGCAGCCTCGACGAGATGCTTGACGATCAGCGGACGGCTGATCGCAGACACCAGAGGGTAGCGATCCATGTACAGCGCATTGTTCTGAATCGTCGGCAAGCAGTACTCGTCGGCGAATTCGTCTCGCGCGTCGACGACGACGGCCTCGACAGCACCACAATCGAGGGCGCGCTGGCGCACGACCTCCATGTCCTCACCGCCCTGACCCAGATCGATGGCGACGGCGACGACCTCTTTACCGGTCTCTTTGCCTATCCAGCTGATGGCGACGGAGGTGTCCAATCCGCCCGAGTAGGCGAGAATGACGCGTTCGGCCATGATGTATGCGCTCCTTTGTAGCTGTGAATAATTCTCGGTTTTGCCGTCGACGGGACTGCTAATCCGCGCGTCTGGCCAATCTTTCCAGCTTGTCCGCGAGCTCTTGTCCGGTGAGTGGTTCGCGGGCGATCACCAAAATGGTGTCATCCCCGGCAATCGTTCCCACAACCTCCCTCAACGATGCCCGGTCGAGCGCGCTGGCTAGGTAGTGCGCAGCGCCCGGCGGAGTTCGGAGAACAGCTTGATTCCCGCTCCAGTCCGTCGATACAAGCAGTTCGCCGAGCATGCGAGTGAGTCGGTCCGTGCCGCCGGATACGCCTCGAACGGGGCTACCGTCCTCGGGTACCACGTAGACCCCGGCACCGCCGTCGGCCGCCCGAAGTTTGACGGCTCCGAGCTCGTCGAGATCGCGCGAGAGGGTCGCCTGGGTGACATCGATACCTTCGGCGACCAGCAACGATGCAAGCTCCGGCTGACTGCGCACCTGGTGTGTCGACAGCAGCGACACGATGCGCGCCTGCCTGCCCGCCCGCGTAGACGCCGTCAGCGGCATCGACGGCATCGACGACACCTGCTCGCTCACGGCCGTCGCGCCTGCTCTAGCAGCCAGACCAGCAGCGCTTTCTGTGCATGCAACCGGTTCTCGGCCTCGTCCCATACGACACTTCGAGGCCCGTCGAGAACTTCGTCGGTGATCTCCTCGCCTCGATGTGCGGGCAAGCAATGCAGCACGACGGCGTCGGGCTTGGCGAGCGCCAACAGCTCCGCATCGATCCGGTACGGCCGGAACGGTGCGACGCGATCGAGTCCGTCGTTCTCCTGGCCCATCGACGTCCACGTATCGGTAACCAGCGCGTCTGCGCCCGTCGCTGCAGCCTGGGGGTCGTCGGTGATCGTGATCGTGGCCCCCGTCTCCGCAGCGCGCGCCCTAGCCGCCTCGAGCACGTAGTCCCGCGGTGCGAACTCCTTCGGCGCAGCGATCGTCACATTGATTCCTGCGGTGACGCCGCCGAGTAGAAGTGAATGCGCCATGTTGTTCGCTCCGTCACCGAAGTACGCGAGTTCCAGGCCCGTCAACGAACCCTTCTGCTCGGCGAGAGTCTGCAGATCGGCGAGCACCTGGCACGGATGGAACTCGTCGGACAACGCATTGACGATCGGGACGGTGGCCCCCGACGCCATCTGTTCGAGTCGCTTCTGCCCGAATGTGCGCCACACGACCGCCTCGACGTAGCGCGAGAGCACCCTGCCGGTGTCCTGCAAAGTCTCTTCACGCCCTAGCTGAGTGTCGCGGCCATCGACGACGACAGCATGACCGCCGAGCTGTGCAATCCCGATCTCGAAGGAAAAACGAGTTCGAGTGGAATTCTTCTCGAAGATGACGCCGACGCCCTGGGGCCCCTCGAGTGGTCGCTTCGAGAAAGGAGCGCGTTTGAGTTCGGCGGCGATGGCGAGAACCTCGCCCTGCTGCTGCGGAGTCAGGTCGTCGTCCCGCAGGAAGTTGATCATTGCCATAACTATTCCGTTTCCTGTGCTGAATCGAGAAGTGCGGGAAGCGCTGCGACGAACGATGCAGCTTGGTCCTCGGTCAGTACAAGTGGTGGAGCGAGACGCAACACATCGGGCTGCGCCGCGTTGATCAGGAATCCGGCTTCACGTGCGGCCGACTCGACGGCGGGCGCGACGGGTTGGGTCAGCACCACACCGAGCAGCAGGCCTGCACCGCGGACTCGGTCGACGAGAGGGTGATTCAAGTCCTCGATCGAATGAATGAGCAGCTTCCCCATCCGATCTGCATGCGATATCAGATCGTCCTGTGCGATTGTGCGCAGGACAGCGAGGGCAGCGGCCGCGCACACGGGATTGCCACCGAACGTCGTGCCGTGCTTTCCCGGGTGCAGCAAGGTGGCCGCCTCGCCGATACCGATACATGCACCGATCGGCAATCCACCACCGAGGCCCTTGGCGAGCGTGATGACGTCCGGCACAATTCCCACGGCCTGGTGCGCGTAGAACCACCCGGTGCGGCCGATGCCGGTCTGGACCTCGTCCAGAACCAACAGAGCGCCGTGACGGGCCGTGATCTCGCGAGCTGCAACGAGATACCCCTCGGGGGGAACGACAACGCCTCCCTCACCCATGATGGGTTCGAGGAACACCGCTGCAGTATCGGAATCAACAGCAGCCTCGAGTGCCGCGACATCGCCGTACGGCACGTGTTGAACGCCTGCAGGCATCGGCTCGAACGGTGCACGCTTGTCCGGCTGCCCTGTCAACGCCAACGCACCCATCGTGCGCCCATGGAACGCCTTCTCGGCCGCGATGATGTTCGGACGACCGGTCAACCGGGCAATCTTGAAGGCAGCCTCGTTGGCCTCCGTGCCCGAGTTGCACAGGAACACGCGACCCGACGTTTCCGCGCCGAGATTCGCGAGCAGCTGTTCGGCCAAAGCGATTCCAGGTTCGCTCGCATACAGATTCGACGTGTGCCCGAGGGTCGACAACTGTGTGGTCACGGCGTCGATGACGGCGGGATGCGCGTGACCGAGGATGTTGACAGCGATCCCAGCGAGCAGGTCGAGGTATTCCTTGCCGTCGGCGTCGGTGACGACAGCGCCCTGACCGCGGACCAGAGCGACACGTGGCACGCCGTAATTGTTCATCAGCGAGTTCGACCACCGCGCCTGGAGATCGGCGGTTGCGACATGGTCGGTCATAGCTGGTTTTCCTTCTCTGCTAGTTGGGCTGGATGGACCATCGTGCCGATTCCTTCGCCCGTGAAGAGTTCGACGAGAACCGAGTGCGGCACTCTGCCGTCGATGACGTGTGCCGACGGAACACCACCCAGAACTGCACGTAGGCAGGCTTCCATCTTGGGCACCATGCCCGCGTCGAGGGACGGCAGAAGCGCCGACAATGCGTCGACATCGATCTTCGACGTCAAAGACGAACGATCCGGCCAATCGGTGTACAGCCCTTCGACATCGGTGAGGACAACCAGTTTCTCGGCCCCGATGGCTTCCGCGAGCGCTGCCGCAGCAGTATCGGCATTGATGTTGTGCACGACGCCGTCGGCATCGGGTGCGATGGTGGAGACTACGGGAATCCGGCCCGCGGCAATGAGATCGAGCACGGCGTCCGGGTTGACCGAGGTGACGTCGCCGACGAGGCCGATGTCGGTTTCGATGCCGTCGACCATGACCGTGCGCTTCGACGCGGTGAAAAGATGTGCATCTTCCCCGGAGATGCCCACGGCGTAGGGGCCGTGACTGTTGATCAGACCGACGAGCTCACGACCTACCTGGCCGAACAGCACCATCCGTACGACATCCATGACCTCCGGGGTGGTGACGCGAAATCCCCCACGGAATTCCCCGGTCATGCCCAAGCGCGACAGCATCGCAGTTATCTGTGGTCCGCCGCCGTGAACGACGACAGGATGGATGCCGATGGTCCGCAGAAAGACCATGTCCGCGGCGAACGCACGCTTGAGATCGTCGTCGATCATGGCGTTGCCGCCGTACTTGACCACGATGATCTTGTCGTGAAACTTTTGCAGCCACGGCAGCGCACCCGCGAGCGTGTGCGCCTTCTGCGTAGCCGACAAATCCAACCCGGTCACGAGGAGTACGCCGAGTTCTCTTCGACGTAGGCATGTGAGAGATCGGTCGTGCGGATGACCACCGACTTCTCGCCGATACCCAGATCGATGGTCAACTCGATATCTTCTCCCGAGAGATCCACCTCGCGTGCGTCGGGAGCTCCGACACCATCGATGCACACCGGATGTCCGTTGAACGAGACGCAGAGTCGGTCGGGATCGAGCTCGATCGGCGCAATACCGATTGCGGCCAGCACCCGGCCCCAGTTCGGGTCCGAACCGAACAGCGCTGTTTTCACGAGACTGTCACGCGCGACGGTTCGGGCACCGATCAGTGCGTCGTCCTCCGATACGGCACCGGACACCTTGACGAGAATTCGCTTGGTGACGCCTTCTGCGTCGGCCATCAGCTGATCTGCCAGATCATCACAAACAGCAAGTACTGCGGCGTCGAGATCTTCCTGGGACGGCGTCACCCCGCTCGCGCCCGAGGACAGAAGCAACACGGTGTCGTTCGTGGACGTCGCGCCGTCGACATCGAGCCGATCGAAGGACAACCGGGTGGCGTTGCGCAGCGCTGTGTCGAGCTGGTCAGCGGTGGCAACGGCATCGGTCGTGACGACGCACAGCATCGTCGCGAGCGAGGGTGCGAGCATCCCTGCGCCCTTTGCCATTCCACCGACATTCCACTTGTCGACATGGTGAATCGCAGCTTGCTTGGGCACGGTGTCCGTCGTCATGATGGCATGTGCCG
Organism: Rhodococcus sp. 1168; assembly: GCF_002091955.1. Classification (GTDB taxonomy): domain Bacteria; phylum Actinomycetota; class Actinomycetes; order Mycobacteriales; family Mycobacteriaceae; genus Rhodococcoides. The sequence goes on from NZ_MKKY01000091.1 coordinate 20,425, forward strand.
CATCGGTACCGCCGGAAATACCACCAGCAAGCTCATGGACCACCTCGGTGACACCGGGTATCAGTTTGTCCATCGGCAACCTGTCACCGATCAGCCCGGTAGAACACACTGCGACCTCGACAGCCCCCGTCTCGGTCCCCCAATTACTGAGCGCGCCGGCAACTTCCTCCGCGGTGCGATGCGCATCCTGAAATCCAGGTGCACCCGTGCAGGCGTTGGCACCACCCGAGTTCAGGATGACCGCACGGAGCTTTCCGGTACTCAGCACCTGTTGCGACCACAGCACGGGTGCAGCTTTGACCTTGTTGCGAGTGAACACGCCTGCCGCAGACAAATCCGGGCCCTCGTTGAAGACCAATGCAAGGTCGGTTCTACCGCTGACCTTGATACCTGCAGGGATCCCAGCGCCGCGAAAACCGGCGGAGGCCGTCACTCCCTGTGTCCGAACGAGCTTGCCCGGCAAGGCATGTGCATCAGCAAGACTGGTCACGGTGCAACTCCCACTGTCGAGAGACCGTCGGTCTCTGGTAATCCAAGGGCAAGATTCATCGATTGCACTGCGCCGCCTGCGGTGCCTTTGGCCAGGTTGTCGATCGCACCGATGACGACGAGCAAACCGGCATCGACATCGACCGACACACTGAGCTGCACTGCATTGGACCCGATCACAGCTCCGGTCTGCGGCAACCTGCCACCACCGAGTACGTGCACGAACGGTTCAGCGGCATAAGCCTTTTCGTACACCTCGATCGCCTGTTCCTGCGTCGCCGTCGTAACGGCCGTGCAGGTGGCGAGAATTCCGCGGGGCATGGGAGCGAGGATCGGAGTGAACGACACCGAGACTGGGACCGGGGACAGCGCAGAGAGGTTTTGAATGATCTCCGGCGTGTGCCGATGGGCACCGGCGACCGCGTAAGCCCGCACCGAGCCCATGACTTCGGACCCGAGCAAGTCCGCCTTCGGGGCGCGTCCGGCCCCCGAAGTTCCTGTTACGGCAACGACATTGACGCGAGGTTCGATAATGCCGGCAGCGACGGCCGGAGCGAGCGCAAGACTCGACACCGTCGGGTAGCACCCCGGCACAGCGATGCGCGTGGCACCGATGAGCTTCTCCCGTGCGCCCGGTAATTCGGGCAAACCGTAAGGCCATGTTCCCGCGTGCGGAGTCTTGTAGTACTTCTCCCAAGCGGATGGGTCGGTGAGACGAAAGTCGGCACCGCAATCGATGATGACGACGGTGTCGGGAAGCTGATTGGCGATTTCTGCGGACTTGCCGTGCGGAAGTCCCAGAAATACGACGTCGTGTCCGGCAAGTTCGTCGATGGTCGTTTCCGACAGCACGCGATCGGCGAGTGGCAGTAGATGGGGATGGAAGTCACCCAGCGCCGCGCCCGCGTTCCCTCCGGCGGTCAGCGATCCGATGGCGAGCGCTCCTGATCGCACGCCCGGATGTCCGAGCAACAATCGCAGAATCTCGCCGCCGGCGTATCCGCTCGCCCCCGCGACTGCAATTCTCAGCGGAGCTGACCGCTCACCGTCTTTCGTAGCATCAACCATGCGTTTGATTATGCACCATCATGCAAGCTCATTCATAGGTGGGGCGACGATCGGCTCAACTGTCCTTCATCGACCGTCGGATCTCCTCGAGCTTCTTTCGCCCCGACTCCTGGCGTTCGTCCCACTGTTCATCCAGCGTACGACCAGCCGGGCTGAGGTGATCGAGTTCCTCGGCGCCCAACGCGGTACCCGTCCGAAGCTCGATTTTGTCCCGAACGCTGTCCCACGTGGGAACACCCTCATCGCTGTACCCGGTCGGCGACTCCTGGGCCGAGTAACCGGAGCTCACACCTCCGGTCGATTGACCGATGCCGCCGTCATCGACAACTTCTGCATCGAGAATCCCCACCGGCGGATCACCGAGCGGTTGGTCGATTCGCGGTCGCGTCAATCCTGGAACGTCGACGTCCGGAACATCGCCTGGCTCGACATCACCAGTGGCCGTATCTATTTCGGTCAGTAAAGCCGATGCCGCGGCATGGACGGGCGCGAGAGCCGGACGGCCACCGACCGAAGCGAGCACTTCCCGCAACACCGCTACATCGGATCGATCTTCTGCACTACCAGTGCCCATGATTCCTCCTCTGTCCTTGACAGTCCGTGCCCCCACGCTACGGAAGAACGACGATTGACGTATCAGCTCCGCCAGCGCGCTCCGACTGCTTCTCCCGCTGCAGCAACTGCCGCATCGCGAGCCTCCGACGCCTGCGCCTCGGTCAACGTTCCTTCCGGACCGCGGAAGACGAGCGCAAAAGCCAGCGACTTCTTTCCTTCGCCGACCTGTTCGCCTTCATAGACGTCGAAAAGCCGAATGCTCTCGAGCAATTCACCCGCGCCGAACTTCAACGCCGATTCCACCTCGGAGGCCGGGACCGTGTCGGCAACCACGACAGCGACATCCTGCATCACCGCCGGGTACGGAGAGACCACCGGCGCCGGGAACGACTCGACGATCGGTAGCGCGTCCAGATTCATCTCGACCGCACACGTGCGCGCAGGCAATTCCGCCCGCTCGAGCACTGCCGGGTGCAGCTCCCCCGCGTAACCCACCACGACGCCGTCGACAACCAACTCCGCGCACCGCCCCGGATGCCACGGCAACTTCTGCGCCGCCCTCAATTCGATCTCGACCCCGGCTGCAGTCGCGACGGTTCTCGCCGCGGCGAAAGCGTCCGACGCCTCCACTGGTCGGCCCGGACCCCACGGACCGGCCGGCACACTGTGACCGGTGAGGACCGCACCAACATGAACGGGCTGATCCGGCAGCGATCCACGAAGGTGAGCAATCTCGGCCTCCGACGGCCGATTGTCTACGGCAATGGGCTCCACCGTGACGGTGTCGTCACCGGGCAGGACGACCTGCGCGATTCCGAACAACAGCACATCACGCTGACCACGAGCAACGTTGCGCGCGAGAATCTCGAGCAAGCCGGGAAGAATCGTCGACGCCAGTTCCGGCCGATCTGCTTCCAACGGATTGAGCACCGTGGTGGTTCGTCGACGTGCATCATCCGCCGGAAGGCCCCACGTATCGAAGACCCCGGCCGGAAGGAACACCGTCGGCAACACCTCGACGTAACCGGCGAATGCGAGCGACTTGCCGACTGCGCGCTTTCTCTTCTGCGTGGGGGTCAGTCCGCGGCCCGCGGGCGCTGAGGGCAATACGGATGGAATCTTCTCCAGACCCTCCAGTCGCAGAACTTCCTCGACGAGGTCCGCTGGCTGCTGCAGATCCGGCCGCCAGGTAGGCGGAGTCACGATGAGTTCACCGTGACCCGACTCGCTGACACCGACCTCGACGTCACAGCCGACCTGGGTGAGTCTGCGCGCCGCGACGCCGTTCGGATACGCCACCCCGGCGATGCGGTCGGGTAGATCGATATCCATCCGAACGGCCGGGAACACCACTGCCGATCCGACGTCGGTCAGCAGTGGTTCGATTCGGCCACCGGCGATGTCCACGAGCAGCTGAGCGGCACGATCGAGCGCCGCGACGGGCAGCGCGGAGTCCACCGTGCGCTCGAAACGCTTACTGGCCTCGCTCACCAATTTGTGACGTCTACCGGTCCGAAAGACCGCCAAGGGATCGAACGAGGCAGCTTCGAGAATCACATCTACGGTCTCGGCCCCGACCTCGGTCGATGCCCCACCCATGACTCCTGCCAGCGAAATCGCGCCGGAATCGTCGGCGATGACGACATCCTCTACGTCCAGAGTCCGCTCGACGTCGTCGAGAGTGGTGAGCTTCTCCCCCGCTTTTGCACGACGGACGACGATGTCACCCGACAACTTCGCAGCGTCGAACGCGTGCAGGGGCTGCCCCAGCTCGTGCAGAACGTAATTCGTCACATCGACCGCCGCCGAAATCGGCCGGACGCCCGCGAGAAGCAGACGACGCTGAATCCACCACGGCGTGACCGCAGCCGGATCGATTCCACTGACCTTCCGCAACGCGAACCGAGCGGCGTTCGAGCCTTTCTCGACCGTCGCAGGCCACGCTTCACCTTCGTTGTTCTGCACCGGGCCACTGGCCGGATCGGCGAATTCGAGGTCGAAGCTACTCGCAAGCTCTCGCGCGAGACCACGCACCGAGAACGCGTATCCACGGTCCGGTGTCACGTTGAGCTCGATGACCGAATCATCCAGACCCAGAACCACTTTGGCATCGTCGCCGGGTGTCGCAGTACCCTCGGGCAGGACCAGAATACCGGCATGATCACGGCCGAGACCGAGCTCCAGCGTCGAGCAGATCATGCCATTCGACGTCTTGCCGTACGTCTCACGCGCAGCAATGGCGAATCCACCAGGAAGCACGCTGCCGGGCAGCGCAGCCACGATCAGATCACCCTCGGCGAAGTTGCGTGCCCCGCAAACGATCTCCTGCGGTTCGTCTGCCCCGACGTCCACCGAACAGAACCGAATCGGCTTCTTGAATTCCGTCAACTCGGTGATCGACGAGACACGGCCGACGACCAGGGGCCCCGTCACCTGGTCGAGCGAATCGAGCTCCTCGACCTCGAAGCCGACCCGAACGAAGCCCTCGTCGAGTTCTTCCGGCGTCACTTTCCACTCCGGCGCCGTGCGCTGTAGAACCTCGGTCAACCAGGATTGTGGAACTCGCACGTCTGCTCAGCTCTTTCTGCGTGTCGAAAACGGTGGTGCCTCGCGGGCAGTCGGTAAAGAAACGTTGCGTCCGTCAGGCCTCGACGCCGAAGGGCAACGTGAAACGAATATCGCCCTCGACGATGTCGCGCATGTCGGGAATGTCGTTGCGGAACTGCAAAGTCCGCTCCAAGCCCATGCCGAAAGCAAATCCCGAGTACACCTCCGGATCGATTCCACTGGCACGCAGAACTTTGGGATTGACCATTCCGCAGCCGCCCCATTCCACCCAGCCGGCTCCGCCCTTCTTCTTCGGGAACCACACGTCCACCTCCGCCGAAGGCTCGGTGAACGGGAAGTAATTGGGACGCATACGCGTGCGCGTCTCGTCACCGAACAGTGCTCGCGCGAACGCGTCGAGAGTTCCACGCAGATGAGCCATCGTCAGCCCCTTGTCGATCGCAAGACCCTCCACCTGGTGGAACACCGGGGTGTGCGTCGAATCGAGCTCGTCGGTGCGAAAGGTTCTACCTGGGCAGACAATGTAAATCGGCAACTCGCGCGACAGCATCGAGCGCACCTGTACAGGCGAGGTATGAGTCCGAAGCACCTGACGTGAACCCTCGGGTGCGATATGGAACGTGTCCTGCATGGTGCGCGCAGGATGATCAGGCAGGAAGTTGAGCGCGTCGAAGTTGAAATGCTCGGTCTCGACTTCCGGACCCTCCTCCACTTCCCAGCCCATTGCGACGAAGACGTCCGCTACCTGGTCGGAAATGATCGTGATGGGGTGGCGAGCGCCCACCGGGCGCACATTCGACGGCAACGTCACGTCGATCGTCTCGGCCACGAGAATCGCCGCATCGCGCTCGGCGAGAAGAACCTCGCGACGCGCGTCGAACGCCCTCTGCACACGATCGCGCGCGACCTTGACTCGTTTACCGGCATCGGCCTTCTGATCCCCCGGAATCGAGCCGAGAGCACGCTGGGCAAGCGCCAGCGGCGCGCGGTTGCCGATGTGCTCGATCTTCACCTTCGACAACTCGTCCAGATCAGGTACGTCGGCGAAGGCCTTCTCCGCACCGTCGACTGCAGCAGCGAGTGCGGACTCCTCGAGCACGCTCGGATCGACAGGCTGGGCGTTGTCGCCATCTTTCTTCGCCACGAGAGGTGCAACTCCTTGATGGTGGTTGATGTCGTTCGAACGACTATGCCGATCCTAAGCGAGAAGGTCGGGTCAATTCTTGCCGGACCTGCGCTGAGCGCGGGCACTCGCGTACAAGCAGATAGCTGCCGCTGTCGCGAGGTTCAAGCTCTCGGCACGACCATGAATAGGAATCCTGACGCGATGATCGGCCGAGGCCGCCACAGCCGCGTCCAATCCGTGAGCTTCGTTGCCGAACAACCACGCCGTCGGCCCACTCAGCAGCTCGTCTGCATCATCGAGATCGATCTCACCATCGGCAGCGGTGGCGAAAATCTTCACTCCGCTCGCCCGCAGAGCATCGAGCCCCTGTTCGACCGAGCGTTCACGAGCGATCGGCAAGTGAAAAAGACTCCCCGCCGACGCGCGCACACACTTACCGTTGTGCGGATCGACCGAATCCCCCAGCAACACGACCGCATCGGCACCAACAGCGTCGGCGACCCGGATGACCGTGCCCGCGTTGCCCGGCTCCGATACCTCCACCGGAACAGCGATCAACGTGGGATCGACCCCGAGGGCATCGCCGAGGCCGACATCGACAAGTCGACAGACCGCAACGATCCCAGGCGGTGTCACCGTGTCGGAAAGAGCCTTCGCCGCTCGAGCGCTGATGGCTTGGGTGCGAAGTCCCGCGCTTCGGGCCGCATCGAGAACGCCGCCGTTGCGGTCCGCGGAATCCTCCGCATAGAACAACTCTCGGACGACGCCCGCACCGAGTGCCTCGGTCACCGAATTGGTTCCTTCGGCCAGGAACAGCCCCGACTTGCGACGCTCCGACGCGCGCAACAGCTTCACAGCCGAAACGACCCGTGGAGTCCGCTCGGTGAGCATGTCCACGGGCCGTTCAGGATCGAGATCGTCGTGCGTCAGCTTGCTCAGGCTGCTTCTCCAGCAGGAGCGTTGACGTCGGCAGGCAGTGCAGCCTTGGCGATGGCAACCAGGCCGGCGAAAGCCGGTGCGTCCGACACAGCGAGCTCGGCGAGGATCTTGCGGTCGACCTCGACGCCCCCGAGCCTCAGGCCCTGGATCAAGCGGTTGTACGTGATGTCGTTGGCGCGAGCTGCTGCGTTGATACGCGTGATCCACAGCCGACGGAAGTCACCCTTGCGTGCCTTACGGTCACGGTATGCGTAGGTGAGCGAGTGGAGCTGCTGCTCCTTGGCCTTGGTGTACAGACGTGAGCGCTGTCCGCGGTATCCCTTGGATGCCTCGAGAATCGAACGGCGCTTCTTCTGGGCGTTGACCGCCCGTTTTACGCGTGCCACTGGTAAATCCTGTCGATCTGGGGGCTTCTGAAAACCCCGAATGGTAATGGGAGACGCCGACCGAGACGGTCGACTACGAAGTCCAGATCAGATGCCGAGCAGGCGCTTGATCCGCGGCACGTCGGCCTTGGTCACAACTGCAACGCCGTCGAGACGACGGGTTCTCCTGCTGGACTTGTGCTCCAGCAAGTGGCGACGACCAGCCTTCTGGCGCATGATCTTGCCGCTGCCGGACACCTTGAATCGCTTCTTGGCGCCACTGTGAGTCTTCTGCTTGGGCATGGAGTCCTCAGTTCTGTGTTGCTCTTCGGTCTTGCTCGGCACGTCCGTGCCGATCTCGTCGGCAAAGAACGTCTTACGGGTCGTACTCGGTTCGGTAGCGCCGTCTCTAGTTGCTCGGCGGCGTTGCTGCTGCCGGAGCAGCCGGAGCCGGCTCTGCAGCGGCGGGTGCCGGAGCAGCCGGAGCCGAGGTGGTCGGCGCCGTGGCACGCTGAGCGGGCGGCGCCGCCGCACTTTCCTGTGCCTTGACGCGAGTCTTGGCTCCCTTGTGTGGGGCCAACACCATCGTCATGTTGCGACCGTCCTGCTTGGCCGAGGTCTCGACGAAGCCAAGATCTGCAACGTCTGCGCCCAGCCGCTGCAGCAGACGGAATCCGAGCTCCGGACGAGACTGCTCGCGTCCACGGAACATGATGGTGACCTTGACCTTCGACCCGGCTTCGAGGAAGCGAACCACGTTGCGCTTCTTGGTCTCGTAGTCGTGAGCATCGATCTTCGGGCGGAGCTTCTGCTCCTTGATCACGGTGAGAGTCTGGTTCTTGCGCGATTCGCGCGCCTTCTGCGCTGCCTCGTACTTGAACTTCCCGTAGTCCATGATCTTGCAGACCGGCGGACGAGCGTCGGGAGCCACTTCTACGAGATCGAGATCGGCTTCGAGAGCCAAGCGGAGTGCATCTTCAACACGCACGATGCCAACCTGTTCACCGCCAGGTCCGACTAAACGAACCTCGGGAACACGAATGCGATCGTTGATGCGAGTCTCAGTGCTGATGGGGCCTCCTAGGTAGTGCGGTGAGGGGTCTAGCCGACCGCCCGCCATTGGCACAGCCCGCCTGCCCGGGTCCTTCGACACTCATTGTCGGAGAACACTCTCTCCTACAACGAAAAAACCCTGCTCCAGCATTCCGCTGGTGCAGGGCCCGATGTCGACCGATCGACAAATACCGCAAACGTCGCAATATCGTCTCCTCCGAAGAGGAAGCCCCAGAAGCATCTCTGCTACTGCGGGCGACCGGACCGGAACCAGCTTGAACACTGAGTACCGGTGGGAGTCGGGCTCCACTTGCTGCCTCCGGACAGTGCACTCTCGTAAGAAAGAACACGCCGAAGACGGTCGATGAGGAACAGTACCAGCCATCCAGCGGTTTGGAGAAATCGACGCCGCCGGGCGCGGACCGAGGGCGTGAATGACGCGTTCAAGTGATCTGATCGTATGGATGGACCATTCAAGCGGTGTGGGCATTGCCGCGGGCACACCTGATGACAGTGCCTCACGCCAACGTGCCATCCTCGTGAGCATGACGAGCACCCCCGAACCTGTCAATGAAAGCGGCGAACCCGAAGTCCGCGAACTCGCCGACGTTCCCGCTGTCGAAGTAATCAGCCGCGCCGCTGTGATGCTGATGAGCTCCGCAGCCGAGAAGCTCGGCCTGTCCGAGCCGGACCCGTCGGAAAGCCCCTACCTCGATCTCGACGAAGCGCGACGAGTCATCACCGCACTCGCAGGGCTCGTAACGGCGTCGGTCGAGTACCTCGGACCACACGCCGGACCGATCCGCGAAGGGCTTCAGGCTCTACAGAAAGCATTCCGCGAAGCGTCCGCGCATCCCGACGAGCCAGGCAAAGGCCCCGGGGAGAAGTACACCGGCCCGGTGTACTGATCCGCGTCCTGCGCCTTTCCACTCGCCGGCCACCTTCGGCCCGCTTCGGCTGGACACCCATTGGGACGGTCAGACCGAAGCGGCCTTACGTGGTCGGCGCTTTTTGACCGGCACCTTCTTCGGCTGCGGCGCGGGTTCACGGGCCAGCGCCTCCTGCAGGAATTTCCCGGTGTAGCTTTCCGGAACTGCTGCTACTTCCTCTGGATTTCCTTCTGCCACAACGATTCCACCGCCATTGCCGCCCTCTGGGCCCATATCGATCACCCAGTCGGATACCTTGATGACATCGAGATTGTGCTCGATGACGATGACGGTGTTGCCCTTGTCTACGAGACCGTTGACCACACCGAGCAGCTTCCGAATATCCTCGAAATGCAGGCCGGTGGTCGGTTCGTCGAGAATGTAGACGGTACGTCCTGTCGACCGCTTCTGGAGTTCGGCAGCGAGCTTCACGCGCTGCGCCTCACCGCCGGACAGCGTCGTGGCGGGCTGACCGAGTCGGACGTAGCCGAGGCCGACCTCGACGAGCGTTTTGAGATACCGGTGGATGGAAGTGATGGCCTCGAAGAAGTCCGCTGCCTCCTCGATGGGCATATCGAGGACCTGCGCGATCGTCTTCCCCTTGTAGTGGACCTCGAGCGTCTCGCGGTTGTAGCGAGCGCCTTCGCACACTTCACAGGGAACGTAGACATCGGGAAGAAAGTTCATCTCGATCTTCAAGGTTCCATCACCGGAGCACGCCTCGCACCGACCGCCCTTCACGTTGAACGAGAAACGACCGGGCTGATAGCCGCGAACCTTCGCCTCGGTGGTGGATGCAAACAAGGTGCGAACCTTGTCGAACACGCCGGTGTAGGTGGCTGCGTTCGACCTCGGTGTACGTCCGATCGGAGACTGATCGACGCGCACGAGCTTGTCAAGTTGGTCCAAGCCGTTGATGCGGGTGTGACGGCCCGGCACCTGCCGCGCCCCATTGAGCTTGTTGGCCATGACGGTCGCCAAAATGTCGTTGACCAGCGTTGACTTACCCGAACCTGACACTCCGGTCACCGCAGTCAGCACTCCCAGGGGGAAGCTGACGTCGATGCCGCGCAGATTGTGTTCCCGAGCACCCACGACAGTTACCTGCCGCTTCTTGTCGACAACCCGTCGCGCATCGGGCAGTGGAATCTGCAAACGTCCCGACAGGTATGCGCCCGTCAACGATTCTTCCGAGGTGAGTAGATCCTCGTAGGAACCGCTGTGTACGACGCGGCCGCCGTGCTCACCGGCGAGCGGTCCGATGTCGACAACCCAGTCTGCAGTTCGAATTGTGTCCTCGTCGTGTTCGACGACGATCAAAGTATTGCCCAGATCGCGAAGCCTGGTCAGCGTGTCGATGAGCCGACGGTTGTCGCGCTGGTGCAACCCGATGGACGGTTCATCGAGCACGTACAGCACTCCGACGAGTCCGGACCCGATTTGCGTGGCGAGCCTGATGCGCTGAGCTTCCCCGCCGGAAAGCGAACCAGCAGGGCGCGACAGCGACAAATATTCGAGACCGACGTCGAGAAGGAAGCCGAGTCGCGCTTGAACTTCTCGAAGCACCTGACCGGCGATGGCTTCCTCTTTGGAACCCAGCGTGAGGCTGTTCAAGAAGTCTGCGGTTTCGGAGATGGATAGTTTGCAGACATCAGCGATCGACTTCGCACCGAAATCGCCCGCTTCGATCGTGACCGACAGAATCTCCGGACGCAGACGGTCTCCCCCGCAGGCAGGACAGGGAACGTCGCGCATGTAGCCGTCGTAGCGTTCCTTCATCTGTTCGGACTCGGTCTGCTCGAGCCTGCGATGCAAGAAAGGCATGACGCCTTCGAACTCTGCATAGTAAGAGCGGGTGCGACCGTAGCGGTTCTTGTACTTGACGTGAACCTGATGCTCGCTGCCCTCGAGAACTGCGCGCTTGACCTTGGCGGGCAGCTTGCTCCACGGCGCATCGAGGTCGAATTCCATGGCGTCGGCCAGCCCGGACAACAGGCGGCCGAAGTACTCCGAAGTCTGGCCCATCGACCACGGGGCGATTGCACCGTCGGCCAGCGAAAGATCCGGGTCAGGGACGACCAGCTCGGGGTCCACTTCCTTGCGCACGCCGAGACCGAGGCATTCGGAACACGCGCCGTACGGAGAGTTGAACGAGAAGGACCGTGGCTCCAGGTCGTCGATCGAGAGTGGGTGCGCGTTGGGACATGCGAGCTTCTCGGAGAATCGACGTTCGCGGTCAGGGGCATCCTCTTCCCGGTCGACGAAGTCGAGGACCACGATGCCGTCGGCGAGACGCAGTGCGGTCTCCACGGAGTCGGTAAGACGCTGTTTGGAGCCTGCCTTGACAGTGAGTCGGTCGACCACGACCTCGATGTCGTGCTTCTCCTGCTTCTTCAGCTTCGGAGGGTCGTTGAGCTGGTGAACTACGCCGTCGACACGGATACGCGAATAACCCTGAGTATTGAGGGAATCGAACAGGTCTACGAACTCACCCTTGCGGGTACGGACGACCGGTGCGAGGACCTGGAATTTGATCCCCTCTTCCATCTCCAACACCTGATCGACGATCTGCTGAGGGGTCTGCCGGGCGATCCTTTCGCCACAGACCGGACAGTGTGCCGTTCCAGCGCGAGCGAAGAGCAGGCGTAGATAGTCGTAAACCTCGGTGATGGTGCCCACAGTCGACCGCGGATTTCGGTTGGTCGACTTCTGATCGATGGAGACAGCAGGCGACAATCCCTCGATGAAGTCGACGTCCGGCTTGTCCATCTGTCCCAGAAACTGGCGCGCATACGCGGACAGCGACTCGACATAACGGCGCTGTCCTTCGGCGAAGATCGTGTCGAAGGCGAGCGAGGATTTGCCTGAACCCGAGAGACCTGTGAAGACGATGAGGCTGTCCCGAGGCAAATCGATGTCGACCCCTCGCAGGTTGTGTTCACGCGCACCCCGCACTATCAGGCGATCCGCCACAGTCTTCCCTTCTTGTCGAACGACCAGGCTGTCAGGCTCGTGTACCACCGACCTGATCAGTCGAACCGTCGCTCCATGGATGCATGCGTAAAGGCGAACCTCACGCAGTAGCAATGCTAGGCCGACCCTCTGACACGTTCTTCTGACTCGGAGGGCCGAACAGGGTTTGTAGTCGCGCCGACGGTAGCGTCCCCTAGATGGACGAGCACCTTATGGCCATCGACGACGACTACACCGGAGCAGTCTCCCCAGGATCATCGCCTGCGCGGCGCACGATCTCTAACGGAACCATCACCAAGATGTCCGTCGGCCCCATGGACAACAATGCCTATCTCATCGTTTGTTCCACCACCGGAGAATCGATGCTGATCGATGCTGCGAACGAAGCACCACGCCTGGCGCAGTTGATCGACGAGAACGCGCCAAGACTTTCACTCATCGTCACCACGCACCAACACGGTGATCACTGGCAGGCACTGGAAGACATCGCAGCGGGCACCGCCTCGCCGACTGCTGCGCACAGTTTGGATGCCGAACCACTACCGGTAACACCGGACCGCCTGCTGCAAGACGGAGACAGCATCGACGTGGGTGAACTCACGTTCGACGTCATCCATCTGCGAGGGCATACGCCTGGGTCGATCGCGTTGGCTCACACCGATGCCAAGGACGGCGTCGTTCACCTCTTCACCGGTGACTCACTCTTTCCAGGCGGTGTCGGAAAGACATCGGGGCCAGAGAACTTCGTACAACTCCTCGACGACGTGACCACGAAGCTGTTCGACCGGTTCGGTGACGATGCCATCGTCTACCCGGGCCACGGCAAGGACACGACGCTCGGTACCGAACGCCCTCACCTCGGCGAATGGCGAGAACGCGGTTGGTGAAACACCGTCACGCTTGAAACCGACCAAGCCTGGGTATGGCTACGCTGGAACAACGTGGTCGGTATGGGGGCCTTACTCCTGTGCTGCGCCGCGCGGAACATCTCCGTTCACTCACGAACTACGCAGGAGGCTGTCAATGCTTGTCCGCCGTATCGCCCGACCGCTGATGTCGACCATCTTCATCGCGGGGGGCATCGACGCGCTCCGGAACCCAACAGGCAGGGCGCAAGCCGCCACACCGTTGATCGAACAGGGCCAGGACGCGTTGCCGGACAGCGTCACTTCGAACCTCCCCAGCGATCCCGAGACACTTGTCCGGATCAACGGCGCGGTTCAGGTCGGTGGCGGTCTTTTGCTTGCCACCGGTAAGGCACCACGGATTGCCTCACTGGCGCTGGCTGGCAGCTTGATCCCTACGACCTATGTCGGCCATGCCTTCTGGAACGAGACCGATCCCGCTGCCAAAGCTGCGCAGCGCACTCAGTTCTTCAAGAACATCAGCTTGCTGGGCGGCCTGCTCATCGCTGCGGTCGACACCGAGGGCAAGCCATCCTTGGCGTGGCGGGGTCGCCGTGCCGCACGCAAGGCGTCCGCATCCGTTCAGTCTGCGCTGCCAGGCTCCCACGACACCGCAGATCGACTCGGTATCGCTTCAGACCGCGTGAAAGGGCTGGCTTCGGTTGCGGCGACTCGTAGCTCGCACTTCGCCGACGCTGCACAGCCCGTCGTATCCAAATGGGCCGACGTTGCAGCAGAAAAGAGCTCGGAATTCGCCGACGCCGCACAGCCCGTCGTATCCAAATGGGCCGACGTCGCAGCAGAAAAGAGCTCGGAATTCGCCGACGCCGCACAGCCGGTCCTCGCACGTTGGGCGCACAAAGCTGAAGACCGTGGCTCCGAGCTCGCGAAGGTCGCCCAGAAGCGCGGTTCCAAGCTCGCCGACAAGACAGCCGACCGTAGCTCCGAGCTCGCAAAGGTCGCACAAAAGCGCGGTTCCAAGCTCGCCGACAAGACAATCGACCGTAGCTCGAAGCTCGCCGATACGGCAGCCGAGCGCGGTGCCGTTTTGGCCGAACTTGCCCAGGACCGTGGCACCAAGTGGGCCAATCTTGCCACTGAGCGGGCAGCGGAATTGGCCGAACTAGCGCAGGACCGCGGCAGTAAGTGGGCCGAAGTCGCCGCCGATCGGACCGAAACACTCAGCAAGCGTGCGCGTAAGCGCGCAGCACAGCAGAGCCGGGACTTCGACAAGGCGACCGAGAAGGCTCAGGCCAAGCTCGAGAAGAATGTCGAGAAGGCCAGGAAAGAGCTGGACAAGCGCGTTCAGAAGTATTCCAAGTAGCCAATTCGACCGGCTGATCGAAAAGGGCCCCGTCCTGAACTGCGGTTCTGCGGCGGGGCTCTTTATTGTCGTAGACTGCTTGGGCGAATTTCGATTCACCGAGATTCGCTGCCGAACTCCCGAGGAGACCCTTTGCCGGACGACGGCCCCACAATCGCCGACAAGTCAGAAGTGGACACCCTGTCCGACCAGGATCGTGAGCAGTCGTACGTCACGATGCTCTACAACCAGTTGGACGCGCTTCGGCAGTACGCAAGCACACGGCTCAGTGCAGTACTCCTTGCAACCGGCGGCACTCCGCAGGCTCGCAGCGAGCGCGAATCGTTCAGTCAGATGTACAACGACGACATCGCAAAGTACGACGCCGCCGAAAACGGACTGTGCTTCGGCCGCATCGACCTCGCGCCCCAGTCCGAGGAGGACGGTGTCCGCTACATCGGGCGGGTGGGAATCCTGGACGAGGCGAACGATTACGAGTCACTTCTGCTCGACTGGCGCGCACCGATGGCCCGTCCGTTCTATCTTGCGACGCCCGCTGCGCCCGAAGACGTAGTCCGTCGCAGACACATCCGGACCCGTAGCCGCCGCGTCACCTCGATCGCCGACGAGTACCTCGATCTGGAGGCAGCCCAGCACGCGCGCCGCGATGCGACGGCGGCCGGAGTTGCGGGTGAGAGCGCGCTGTTGTCTGCACTCGAAGCAGCCCGCACCGGGCACATGAACGACATCGTCGAGACCATCCAGAGCGAACAGGACGCGATCATTCGATCGGAGCACCGCAGCGTGCTCGTCGTACAGGGCGGCCCGGGAACCGGTAAGACGGCCGTAGCCCTGCACCGTGCCGCCTATCTGCTCTACACCTATCGACAGCAGTTGGCGAAGAGTGGCGTTCTCATCATCGGTCCGAACGCCACGTTCCTCGACTACATCGGACAGGTACTGCCCTCGCTCGGCGAAACCGGTGTGCTGTTGTCGACTATCGGGAATCTGTATCCAGGAGTCCGGGCCACGGTGGAGGATTCGATCACCGCGGCCGAGGTGAAGGGCTCGACGTCGATGGTCGCCGTTCTGACCAAAGCAGTGCGCGATCGCCAAGAGATTCCGGCGGAGCCGACGCGCTTGCGCTTCGACACCTACGACATCATCCTCGACAAGAAGATCGTCTCGCGGGCACGCGGACGGGCGCGATCCTCGCGGCGCCCACACAACTTGGCGCGTCCGCTGTTCGTGTCCTCGGTGATCGATGGACTTGCACAGCAGCTCGCGGCAACTCTCGGGCAGAACCTCGTCGATGGTGGTAGTCTGCTCAGCCGCGAAGACATCGCCGACATGCGAGACGAAATGCGCGAAGACGCCGATGTGATGGCAGCAATCGACGCACTTTGGCCGGACCTGTCGCCACAGCAAGTTCTGTCGGAGCTGTTCGCATCCCCGGAGAGAATCGAGTCCGCTACCCCGAATCTGTCGCCGGCCGAACGGAACTCTTTACTTCGCGTGGGACGCGGATTCAGCGCAGGAGATGCACCTCTGCTCGACGAGTTGGCCGAGTTACTGGGGATCGACGATGCAGCCGAACGCGAACGGGCAAATCGGCAGTGGCGCAGTCAGATTGCCGACGCTCAAGGTGCGTTGGATATTCTGACAGGCTCGGCGCCCCAGGATTTGGAGGACGAACTGGACCCTGAGATCCTGATGGCATACGACCTGATCGATGCCAGCCAACTGGCCGCCAGACAGGACTCCGGCGCCCGACTGACCACAGCCGAGCGCGCAGCAGGGGATCGTACCTGGACCTACGGCCATGTCATCGTCGACGAAGCCCAGGAACTGTCCGACATGGCGTGGCGAATGGTGATGCGTCGTATCCCCAATCGCTGGATGACGTTGGTGGGCGATGTCGCACAAACCGGAGATCCTGCAGGCACCACATCGTGGGGGGAAGTGCTGGAACCGTATGTCGCGCAGCGGTGGAAGCGCACGGAGTTGACCGTGAACTACCGGACGCCGTCGGAGATCATGGTCGTTGCACGGGATGTGTTGGCTGCCATCGACCCAATTCAGTCGGTTCCCAGGTCGATCCGCGAATCGGGCTCTCTACCGTGGGCACAGCAGGTCACGAGCACCGATCTCGTCGAGATTGTCACCGAGCGTCTTTCCGAGCACCCTCGCCCCGGTCTCAGCGCCGTACTGGTGCCGCACGGACTTCTCGCCGACTTGTCGCATCTGACATCGGAGTTCGTGACCGTCTCGACAGTCAAGGATGCCAAGGGGCTCGAATTCGATTCGGTGCTCATCGTCGAACCTGCCGACATCGTCGCGGAGTCTCCACGAGGCATGGGCGACTTGTACGTTGCATTGACTCGTGCGACGCAACGTCTGGGCGTCGTTCATGCCCAGACGTTGCCGAGCGAACTGTCGGGATTGGCCTCATTCGCCGTATCGGCCCACTGAAACGACGGCGAGACAGCCGGAAACGACCGATGGCAGCCGACCCGGTTTCCGGGTCGACTGCCATCGAAGCCGTCGAACTGCGAAGTAGTCGAAAAGCGAAAGGCAGCTCAGCGAACCGTGTGAACGATGAGCACGTCGCATGTGGACTTGCGTGCAGCGTCGGATGGAACTGATCCGAGTAGACGGCCCGTCAAGGAGTTGAGCCCTCGATTACCGACGACCAGAAGGTCGGCCTCGACGTCTCCTACCAATTCCAGCAGCGATTCGACGGGGGCCCCGACGATCGCTCGCTCCTCGATCTTCTTGGCGCCGAATTTGATCGCGTGCTCGCGAGCGGTGCGAAGAATGTCATGGGTGGGTGCAGAGCCGGTGATCTGGTAGGCATCTTCGCGAAGTGCATCGGCTGCCTTCGCGTTGTCCTTCGGATCCGACGGGTAGTAGGCGCACGCGATCACGAGTGTCGCGTCGGCGTCACCCGCCAGCGCGGCGGCTTTCTCCACAGCCCGCAAAGACGATTCGGAGCCATCTGTTCCGACGACGACGGTGCGGTAGGCACTCATTCATTCCTCCAGTTGTAGGTTGTGTCACACAAATTCGTGACGCTTTCGTCCGCTGTTTCATGAATCTCGACAAGGCTCGACATGCCAAGCCTCGAAGATCGTTGCGATGACACTATCGGTATCCGTCAGTCGTCACGCGGAGATCGCCGACAACACGATCTCGCGGTCTCACCTACATTGGCTTGTATGCGCATCCCACGGCCGAGACGGTCTACAAAGACCTCCACCTTTGCGATCCTCTTGGTGATTGTGGTTGCAGGGTTCTCGGTCTATTTCGTCAACCGCCCCTCCAGCGCAAAAATCGAGTCGACCACCGTCGATACCACGGTGACGCTACCGGAGAGTCCGGGCAGCACCGAGACCGTGGCGCTCGACACGCGCCTCTACGTACCTCGGACCACCCCGGCCCCTGCTGTCCTTCTCGCCCACGGATTCGGAGGAGACAAGTTCTCGGTGGACGGACAGGCACGAGCGCTCGCCGACGACGGGTTCACGGTGTTGACCTACAGCGCTCGCGGCTTCGGACTGAGTACCGGCTCGATATCGATCAATGATCCGGATCGGGAGGTCGCGGACGGCCGCGGCCTAGTGGATTGGCTCGCGGGTCGACCCGAAGTTCGGCTCGATGGACCCGGCGATCCGCGCGTCGGTGTCGCCGGGGGCTCTTACGGCGGCGCGCTGGCGTTGAGCCTTGCCGGAACCGACGAGCGTATAGACGCAGTCGCGTCGGCCATCACCTGGAACGATCTGGGGCAGGCACTGTTCCCCAATTACGGCGTCACGAATGATGAGGACCGCGCTCGCCTGGATGCCTTGAACACTCCTGCAGCTACGGTCTATGGCGGACAGGGAGTACTCAAACGCGGATGGGCAGGAGTCTTCTTCGGAGCTGGAGCAGCCTCGCGTCCTGGAGGCAATGAGCCCGGCGCCGCAGCGGGATGCGGACGGTTCGCACCCGAGTTCTGTTCCGCATACACGCAATCGGCGGTGACCGGTGAGCCCTCGCCGGAATTGTCGGCGCTACTGACCGCGCACTCCCCCGCGGCCGTAGCGTCGAACATCAAGGCACCGACGCTCCTGGTGCAGGGTATGCAGGACACCCTGTTCGGGCTCGATCAGTCCGACACCACGGCGAGGCAGATCTCCGACGCCGGTGGCGATGTCCAGGTTCGCTGGTTCAACGGCGGTCACGACGACGGTGGAACAAGCGGCGGCGCCGAGAACACGATGAAGGATTTCCTTCGTACACAACTGATGTCGGATACAACCGTCGATGTTGCAGATCAGCCGCGTCCGTTCGTCTACTCGCTCCAGACCCCTGCGATCGAACAGAATCGAACTCGCGGGCGCAGAATGACAGCACCGGAATACCCCGGGCTCTCCGATTCCGACGCCGCAGGCGCACCGAGCGCAACCACAGAAGTACCCGTCGAGCTGCGCCCCTCGGGTCCTACCTCGTCCATGTCGGAGCAATCGGGAGCCCCGAACGAGCAAACCATCATCAGACCGCCAGGGGCATCCCCATCGGCGATCTCATCCGTTCCGGGTCTCGGCTCGGTGCTGGCCACATTGAGCGCCACATCAGCTGGTTCGCAGTTGTCCGCGGACCTCCCCGGTCAAGCTGCAACCTTCACAGGCGATCCACTGACCGAACCGCTCACCATCACGGGCGCATCCCGCATCGATCTACGTATCGGAGCATTCGCACAACCACAGCAGGCGGTCCTGTTCGTCAAGCTGTACGACGTCGGCCCCGACGGCAAGCGCACCCTTCCCGGCGGCGCGGTCGCCCCGGTGCGCCTACCGAACACCGTCGATTCGGGTCCCGTTCCGGTGTCGGTCGTTCTGCCCGGCGTCAGCTATGTAATTCCAGAGGGACATCACGTCGAAGTGTCGGTGTCCACCACCGATCAGGCATACGCAGTTCCGCTCGAGCCCGCGCAATTCGTTGTTGCATTGGATGATTCGGCGCTACGAGTGCCGACCGTGGCGGGGGTGGCGAGCAGCACCAGCACCGTTCCACTCGGCCCGATCGTCGGCATCGGCGTCATCGTCGCCGCACTGGGTGCATTGATCGCGGTCAACATCATCCGATCGCGCAGACGCTTGATCGCCGAAGTGGACGAAGATCTCATCGACACCCCACTGGTGATCACCGATTTGGCCAAGACTTACTCCAACGGATTCAAGGCCGTCGACAACGTCAGTTTCGAGGTCCGTCAGGGGCAGGTGCTCGGCCTACTCGGCCCGAACGGCGCCGGAAAGACGACCACCCTACGGATGCTCATGGGTTTGATCACCCCGACGAGCGGGGACATCCGGGTCTTCGGGCATAAGGTCTCGCCCGGAGCCCCCGTCCTGTCGAGGCTGGGGTCGTTCGTCGAAGGGTCCGGATTTCTCCCCCACCTCAGTGGCACCGAAAACCTGCGCCTGTACTGGCAGGCCACCGGCCGTCCCCTCGAAGACGCACACCTCGAAGAAGCGTTGGAGATCGCCGATCTCGGCACTGCAGTCGAGCGGAAGGTCAAGTCGTACAGCCAAGGGATGCGCCAACGCTTGGCGATTGCCCAGGCAATGCTGGGGCTGCCGGATCTGATGGTCCTCGACGAACCCACCAACGGTCTCGATCCACCACAGATCCGCACCATGCGCGAGGTCCTGATCAACTACGCCAAAACCGGACGAACCGTCTTGGTCTCGAGTCACCTGCTGGCCGAGGTGGAGCAGACCTGTACGCACGTCGTAGTGATGAACCGTGGGTCGGTCATCAGCTCGGGCACTGTGCGGGAGCTGACTGCGGCAGGCGGAATGACCGAAGTACGAGTCGACGACGCGGAGAAGGCATCGGCAGTGCTGAGCGGTCTGGGGTGTTCGCCGACAGTCATCGACGAGTCGGTCGTTCGAGTGGACATCGGAAGCGTCGATCCGGCGATCGTGATCAGGGCTCTCTTCGACGCCGGCCTCGAAGTGCGCGGGCTCTCCCAGTCCACGAGGCTCGAAGATGTCTTCCTCGATCTGGTGCATCGCGACACCGAGCACCTGACACAGTTAGCCGAAATCGACGCTGAAGCCAGTGGAACCGTATCGACGAAAGAACACGAATGAGCACGACGCATACAGACGGGCGAGCCCCCGGATATCACGCGGGCAAGACCCTTCCGTTCCGCACCGAGCTACGTCGACAGTTCGGTCGGCGCCGCACACAGTTCGCTATCGGATTCCTTGCACTGTTGCCGGTAATCCTGGCAATCGCCTTCGCCGTCGGAAGTTCCTCGGCCGATTCCGACACGGGCGGTCTGATAGAGCTCGGGACCCGGGGCGGGGTCAATTTCACCGTGTTCGCACTGTTCATGTCAGTCGGGTTTCTGCTCATCGTCGTTGTCTCGTTGTTCTTCGGAGACTCCGTGGCGAGCGAAGCATCCTGGTCGTCGCTTCGATATCTGCTGGCCATTCCCGTGCCGCGCACCCGGCTACTCGTGCAGAAAGCACTGGTGTCGGCGACGCTGTCCATCGCAGCGGTAGTAGTTCTGGTTCTCGTATCGCTGGTTCTGGGCACCGCGCTCTACGGCGCGGAACCACTCGTCACACCATTCGGTGACGGACTGCCCTACGCCGACGCACTCGGTCGACTCGCCATCGCAGTGGCCTACATCGGGGTCAACCTGTTGTGGGTGGCGGGCCTGGCGATGCTTCTTTCGGTTCTGACCGATGCGCCACTCGGTGCGGTCGGCGGAGCAGTGATGACGTCGATACTGTTGCAGATTCTGGACCAGATCACCGCGCTCGGTTCGCTTCGCAACTACCTGCCCGGGCACTACGCAAATTCGTGGACCGACGCGTTGCAACCAACGGTCAGCTGGAACGACATGTTCGTCGGATCGTTCTCCGCGCTTGCCTACGCGGCCGTCTTCGGAGTGATCGCCTGGCGGGTGTTCGCCACCAAAGACATCACCAGCTGACCCGAACGACGCCCTATTTTTCGACGGCCGGCCCGAAGATGCCGTCCGGGAACACGTTCTGAGAGAGGAATGTGTCTCGCCAGGGCGACGCGAGCTCGACCAGACGTGCGGCGCCGTCTTCACCCAACGAAGCCCACGGTGCAAGCGCCAGATCGTCTGTGATGTCCTCGACAAGTGTGCGGATATCCTGCCCGTGCTCGGTCAACGCACCATCCTTGTCGAGGATTTCACGGTCGGCAAGTGCCCCCACAGCCTCGTCCCACTGCTCGACGGACCAGCCACGACGCTTACGGGCGAACTCCTTTTCGAATCCATACCCCGTTGCGGTGTGAGTGATCAACGCTTCGATGCCATTCAATTCAGCGGTCTGCAAGGCAGCAATATGCCCATCCCCCCGGTGCTCGCGAAGCAGCGTCAGCGCATGCCATAGAACGAGGTGCGGTGCCGTAGGCCATTCGAGTTCGGCGTACGCGGAATACAGCGGCCGTCCATCGTCCCCGGGAATTCCACGAGCTGCTATCGAAGCAAGTTCGGCAGCTTCACTCATCTCGTGTGAAGAAACAACGTCAGCACCCATAAGCCTCGTGAAGGCCGCGTCCAACGCGCGATAGCGGATCTGCATGATCCTCTCCGGGGCACATATCGACCACGCAGCGGGAATCAACGGTGCAATCAGCTCACGGTTGAAGTTGTAAAAAGTGGCCGTCACAACGCCAGCCCCCACTGCTCCCAACGGCGCAGCCCGGCCAGCGAAATAGCAGGCACGGCCGGCCAGGCCCGCGTCCACCAGCCCGTCTCGAGTCTCTGGGACGAAGTACGCCGCCGAATGAAGAAGTTCGAGTGCGCGAGCACTCCGGCCGGCAGTGGATGCGTCCATGTCGTAAACCGTAGCGAACGCCCGGACCCTGCGTTGCGGCGCGTTACTACGGCGTGGTCGCGGCGCGTTGGCACGGCATGGCCGTGTCCGCGTTACTTCAGACCCGCCGCGTCCATCCCTCGGAGTTCCTTCTTCAGGTCCTGGATTTCGTCCCGTAGCCTGCCTGCAAGCTCGAACTGCAACTCGCGAGCTGCATTCATCATCTGGTCGGTAAGGTTCTTCACCAGGGCTGCCAGCTCGGCCCGCGGCATGGACTTGACGTCTTGCCCCTCGTATACGCCGGAACTGACCGCACGCCCCTTCTCGCCTTGGGCACGACGACCCCGACTCGAATTACGCCCGGACCCACCGACTTCCACCGACTCGTCGGTGTCGTCGGCCTCCTCGTACACCTGATCGAGGATGTCCGCGATCTTCTTTCGAAGTGGTTGCGGATCGACGCCCTTTTCCTTGTTGTAAGCCACCTGCTTCTCGCGGCGACGATCGGTTTCCTCGATGGCGTACTTCATCGAATCCGTCATCTTGTCCGCGTACATGTGAACCTCGCCGGACACGTTACGAGCCGCGCGGCCAATTGTCTGAATCAAACTGGTGCCGCTACGAAGGAAGCCTTCCTTGTCCGCGTCGAGAATCGAAACGAGTGACACCTCCGGCAGATCGAGCCCCTCACGTAGGAGGTTGATACCGACCAGAACGTCGTACTCTCCGAGCCGCAGTTGGCGTAGCAACTCAACTCTTCGCAGAGTGTCGATGTCGGAGTGAAGGTATCGGACTCTGATGCCGAGCTCGAGCAAATAGTCGGTGAGGTCCTCGGACATCTTCTTCGTCAGTGTGGTGACCAAGATGCGCTCGTTCTTGTCTGCACGAATGCGAATCTCGTGAACGAGATCGTCGATCTGCCCCTTGGTCGGCTTGACGACAACCGCTGGATCGATGAGTCCGGTGGGACGAATGACCTGTTCGACGAATTCTCCACCGGTCTGCCCCAGTTCGTACTTGCCCGGCGTCGCCGACAGATACACGGTTTGCCCGATCCGCTGGGTGAATTCCTCCCATGTCAATGGCCGGTTGTCCGTCGCCGACGGTAACCGGAAACCGAATTCGACCAGGTTGCGTTTGCGGGACATATCGCCCTCGTACATCGCGCCGATCTGAGGGACGGTCACATGGGACTCGTCGATTACCATGAGAAAATCCTCGGGAAAGTAGTCGATGAGCGTCGCGGGCGCTGTACCTGGGCCTCTGCCGTCGATGTGCCGCGAATAGTTCTCGATACCGGAGCAGAAACCAACCTGTTTGATCATCTCGAGGTCGTACTGAGTGCGCATGCGCAGTCGCTGAGCTTCGAGCAGCTTGCCCTTGCCCTCAAGCTCGGCGAGCCGATCCTCGAGTTCCGCCTCGATGTTCTTGACTGCCTTCTCCATACGCTCCGGGCCTGCAACGTAGTGCGTGGCGGGGAAGATCCGGACGGAGTCCACCTGACGGACGACATCACCGGTCAGAGGGTGCAGGTAATACAACGCCTCGATCTCGTCTCCGAAGAACTCGATCCGAATCGCCAGCTCCTCGTACGAGGGAATGATCTCGACCGTGTCACCTCGAACCCGGAATGAACCACGAGTGAAGGCCATGTCGTTGCGGGTGTACTGCACATCCACCAGAAGCCTCAACAGGGCATCGCGTGGAACCTCGACACCTACCTGCAGCTCGATGGACCGATCGACGTAGGACTGCGGGGTGCCCAGACCGTAGATGCAGGAAACCGAGGCGACAACCACTACGTCGCGCCGCGAGAGCAAGCTTGCCGTGGCAGAGTGCCGTAAGCGCTCGACGTCGTCGTTCACCGAGGAATCCTTCTCGATGTAAGTATCCGTCTGAGCGATGTAGGCCTCGGGTTGGTAGTAGTCGTAGTACGACACGAAATATTCGACCGAGTTGTTGGGAAGCATGTCTCGTAGCTCGTTGGCGAGCTGTGCGGCCAAAGTCTTGTTCGGGGCCATCACCAACGTGGGGCGCTGCAGCTTCTCGATGAGCCATGCCGTCGTTGCAGACTTACCGGTACCGGTGGCACCGAGCAACACGATGTCCTTCTCGTCGGCCCTGATCCGGCGCTCGAGCTCGGCAATGGCGGCCGGCTGGTCTCCAGCCGGCTCGTACTCACTGACGACCTCGAATGCGGGCCCCGTGCGTTCGATGTCTCCGACGGGGCGGAAGTCCGAGTGAGCCACCACGGGATGTTCGGATGCAAAGGCCATGCTTTACAGGTTAGACGCGACTACTGACACGTTCGAGGCGATGCTGCGTTCGACCGTGCAGATCGGAACCGAACAGGTAACTTGGTCAGTCATGGACGGACACGCCGCAGAGGCTACTCGAGTGCACGTGCACGCCCCCAAAGTCGAATACTTCGACCTCGACGCGTCGACGAACACCGACCCCAAGGGCTTCGTTCGCCCCGTTGACGAGTACAGCGCCGAGCCCTGGGGTTTGTACATGGCCAGGCCGTCCGATCATCCCCAGTTCGACTATCTGCAGTCCTGGTTGCTCCCGAGCCTCGGATTACGTGCGTCGATATTTCACTACCTACCGGGCCACCGACGTGATCAAAATTACTATGTCGACATCGGTGACTTCGTCGCTGCGCCGCACGTCTGGAAGTCGACCGACCACTACCTCGACATCACGGTGAGAACTGGGCGCGGATTCGACCTCCTCGACGCAGACGAACTCTTGCAGGCCCGCGTGGAGCATCACCTCGACGCGGCAACGGCGGAGCTTGCGATGCACCGTGCTGTGACGGCCATCGATGGACTTGCTCGGTTCGACTACGACCTGGACGCGTGGTTGGCATCGATCGGGATGCCGACCACGTGGCGCCCGCAAGCTGCCCGTTAGGCCTGCCAACCGGTTTTTTCGGCCCATTCCCACGCACGAACGTAGGCGCGATCGAACCATGGCGCCTTCGAATCCGTATACGCGGTGACAGCTTCCTGATCGTCGGCAATCCCCTCGGCGACTGCGGCTGCTTTTCTCTTGATATCGAGGTATTCGGCAGCGGCCGCAGGATCAGCGCGAAGCCAATCACAAAATACGAGCGCGAACTGCTGAGCCGGCCAGCCGTCGACCCTGATGTAGATGTTGGCCGTTCGGCCCGGATCGGCAGCTCCGTGAAATCGCATGCCCCACACCGCAGGATCTGATTCTCCCCCGATGCCGTACGCGGGCTTCGGATCGTCCGATTCGATGTGCTGGATGCGAGGAAAGCCGATCCGGTTCAACGGTTCTGTCAGCGAGTCGGCGACGCCCAGGCTGGTGACCGTGATCTGAATGTCGATGGAGTCGACTGCTTCCATATCGGCAACAGCAGTCGATCCGATGTGATCGATTCTTACGGCTGCACTTCCACAGGCAACAGCAATACGGGCCGACAACCTGCCTGCCTGGTCCGTCCAGGTTGAATCCGATGCCACGAGGGTCGGATGGGTAGTAACGACGGTGCCCTCTCGTATGTTGCGCTCGAACGGTACGAGGCGGTCGAACCACAGGCTGCGCGCCACATCTTCGATGTCACCGTGCGCACCACTGTTGTCTATCCATACGTCGGCCGCGGCACGTCGTGCATCATCGGTCGCCTGGGCCGCGATCCGTGCCCGGACGTCCTGCTCGATCATCTTCCGCTGCCCGACCAAACGATTCACGCGCTCTTCCGCGTCGACATAGACCACGGCGACGAGATGGAACAGTGCACCCATCTTGCCCTCGACCAACAGCGGAATGTCCTGAACGATCACTGCGTCCTCGGGTGCGCCCTCGACGAGTTCCGAGGTTCGCTGCCCCACCAGAGGGTGGACGATCGCATTCAGTTTACCTCGCGATTCGTCGTCTCGAAATGCCTTGGCCGCGAGTGCAGCGCGGTCGAGAGCTCCGTCCGGCCCGAGAATATCCTCCCCGAAAGTATCGACGAGTTGCGCTAATCCGTCCGTCCCTGGCTCGACAACTTCTCTTGCAATGACGTCGGCGTCTACCAAAACACCACCGAGCCCGGCGAGAATCTTCGACACTGTGGACTTCCCTGCTCCGATGCCTCCGGTGAGGCCGAGTCTCAACATGGTGTCCAGTCTGTCATCGAACACGCCGAAGCACACCAGCCCCAAATGCACCAGCTTTACCGTCAGGTCCGTTATCTTCGACGTGCGAGATAAATATCTGCCGACCCACTGCTAGCGAAAAGGACCCTTCGATGCGAAGCAATCAGATCCACCAGGGTCGGCACCGTCTCGGCATGGACTTGGGTGTTCACTGCGTGCTTATCCCCGAGATTGCCTTGGCGCTGGCCGACCATCGGCGAAACTGGTTCACCGCTTTGCTGAGCCCGGCTCGACACAGCTTCGCCACCATGCGCAAGCGGACGTCCACCGTTGGTCAGTGGAGTCCCGCCGTCGCAGGCTGAGTCAGACCCCGCAGAACTCGAAATAGGCCCGAATCCACCTGGATCGGGTCTATTTTTGCGTGCGCATACCGGGGCTGATAAAACTCGCAACACAAGTACTGTCGACGAAGAAATGCCCCGGCTCTGAGTACAGAACCGGGGCATCACTCTCACACCCTCACGGGTGGACTACTTCTATCAGGCGTTGCCCGACAGCTTCTCGCGCAGCGCAGCAAGCTGTGCGTCGCTGGCAAGCGATCCACCGGTCGAAGCCGGAGCCGACGCTGCGGGAGCATCGCCTTCTGCTTCGGCAGGGGCCTGGCCCGACTCCGAGGAGTAGTTGGTGTTGGCAGCCTCGGCAGCTTCGTCCTTGGCTGTCTTCTCCATCTGAGCGGTGTGCATCTTGTGACGACGCTCAGCCTCGGCGTAGCGGCCTTCCCACTCTTCACGCTGCTTCTCGTAACCTTCGAGCCATTCGTTGGTCTCGGAGTCGAAGCCTTCGGGGAAGATGTAGTTACCACCCTCGTCGTACGAGTCGGCCATGCCGTACTTGGACGGATCGAACTCTTCTGCGTAGTCCTCGTTGGCCTGCTTGAGGCTCAACGAGATTCGACGACGCTCGAGATCGATGTCGATGACCTTGACGAGTGCGTCGTCGCCGACACCCACGACCTGGTCCGGAACCTCCACGTGGCGCTCGGCCAACTCGGAGATGTGCACGAGGCCCTCGATGCCCTCTTCGACGCGAACGAACGCACCGAACGGAACGAGCTTGGTGACCTTACCGGGAACGATCTGACCGATCGCGTGTGTGCGAGCGAACTGGCGCCACGGATCTTCCTGAGTCGCCTTGAGCGAGAGAGAAACGCGCTCGCGGTCCAGGTCGACGTCGAGAACCTCGACGGTGACCTCGGTGCCGACCTCGACAACCTCGGACGGGTGATCGATGTGCTTCCAGGAAAGCTCGGACACGTGCACGAGTCCGTCGACGCCGCCCAGGTCCACGAAGGCACCGAAGTTGACGATGGAAGAGACGACGCCCTTGCGGACCTGCCCCTTCTGGAGCTGGTGCAGGAACTCGCTGCGAACCTCGGACTGAGTCTGCTCGAGCCATGCGCGGCGCGACAGGACCACGTTGTTGCGGTTCTTGTCGAGCTCGATGATCTTGGCCTCGATCTCCTTGCCGACGTACGGCTGGAGGTCGCGGACGCGACGCATCTCGACGAGCGAGGCGGGAAGGAAGCCACGGAGACCGATGTCGAGGATGAGTCCACCCTTGACGACCTCGATGACGGTGCCCTTGACGGCCTCGTCCTTCTCCTTGAGCTCTTCGATCGTGCCCCAAGCGCGCTCGTACTGAGCTCGCTTCTTGGACAGGATCAAACGGCCTTCCTTGTCCTCCTTGGTGAGAACGAGTGCTTCGATCGCATCTCCCACGGAGACGACCTCGTTGGGGTCGACGTCGTGCTTGATGGAGAGCTCGCGGGAAGGAATGACACCTTCGGTTTTGTAACCGATGTCGAGCAGAACCTCGTCACGATCGACCTTGACGATGGTGCCTTCGACAATGTCACCATCGTTGAAGTACTTGATCGTGGCATCGATCGCCGCGAGAAAATCCTCTGCGGAGCCGATATCGTTTACGGCCACCTGCGGTGAGGTAGTAGTTGAGGGCATGTGTTGAGTTGCTCCGGACGGGTTGGGTATCGGTTGATGGATGTTCGGTCGGACTTAGCGAGTGTTGAAACAAGTGCTGAACTGTAGATCCGGTCAGTGGAACAAACGGCGGACAAGAATCTTCCCTGAGAAGTTCTGCAGAACTGCTGCACCCGGCATTGCTCTCGAATCCGAGAATCGAACACTAGAACCGCGCTGGCCCGCAGCATGTACACACTCGCGTCCAACAGGGTACGCGAGATGATCACACTCCGGCAAACCCGACTAACGTGTCGTCGATGACCGATAGTTCGCTCCCTCCCAACACCCCACCGGCGGAACCGCAGTTACCGATTCACCCTGGTCGCGGGAGGCTGAGCTCCCAAGCCAGCGATCGCGCAAGCCGCTCGTGGTGGGACTCGGATGCGGACGAGTACCACCGCAGTCACGGCGAGTTCCTCGGTGTCGAATCCGAACAGGGCGAATTCGTCTGGTGCCCGGAAGGACTTCACGAGGGTGACGCCCACCTCCTAGGTGAGATATCCGGCAAGCGCATCCTCGAGGTGGGCTGCGGATCAGCGCCGTGCGCCCGCTGGCTGGCCGCTCACGGCGCACATGCCGTCGGTCTGGACATCTCCGCCGGAATGCTTGCTCGGGGACTCGACGCGATGGCCGCCTCGGGTACACCTGTGCCGCTGATTCAGGCGAGCGCAGAGTCCTTACCCTTCGCAGACGAAAGTTTCGACATCGCCTGCTCTGCATTCGGGGCGGTACCCTTCGTCGCCGACTCGGCGAACGTGATGGCCGAGGTCGCGCGAGTCCTCGCACCGGGCGGAATCTGGGTATTCGCCGTCAACCACCCGATGCGATGGATTTTTCCGGATGACCCGGGGGAAGCCGGGTTGACCGCATCCATTCCATACTTCGACCGAACGCCGTATGTCGAGTTCGACAGCGAGGGCATACCTACGTACGTCGAGCACCACCGCACGATCGGCGATCGGGTCCGCGAAATCGTTGCAGCAGGCCTTGAGGTGCGCGACATCATCGAACCCGACTGGCCCGAATGGCTCGATCAGGAGTGGGGACAGTGGAGTCCGCTCCGTGGGCAGCTTTTTCCCGGCACCGCTATCTTCAGCTGCAGGAAGCCCGACTAGAGCAGCTTGGACAGAAACAGCTTTGTGCGATCGTGTTGCGGGTTCGCGAGCAACGACCGCGGCTCCCCGGTTTCCACGACTACTCCGGCGTCCATGAACACGAGCTGGTCTGCGACTTCGCGTGCGAAACCCATCTCGTGGGTGACGACGATCATCGTCATACCGTCCTTGGCGAGTTGTTTCATGACACCGAGGACCTCGCCGACCAATTCGGGATCGAGGGCCGAGGTCGGCTCGTCGAACAGCATCAGCTTCGGATCCATGGCAAGGGCCCGCGCAATGGCAACGCGCTGCTGTTGGCCACCAGAGAGCTGAGCCGGATACGCGCCCGACTTCTCACTGAGCCCGACCCGGTCCAAGAGCTCCATGGCCCGTGCGGTCGCGTCCTTCTTCTTGATCTTTTTGACCTGAGTCGGAGCTTCGATGATGTTTTCGAGCGCAGTTCGGTGCGGAAACAAATTGAAATGCTGGAAGACCATTCCGATGTCGCTGCGCTGCTTGGCAGCCTTCTTCGGATGGAGTTCGTAGAGCTTGCCGTTCTTCTCCTCGTACCCGACAAGTTCGTCGTCTACGTAGAGACGGCCTGCATTGACCTGCTCGAGGTGATTGATGCACCGCAGAAATGTCGACTTTCCCGAACCTGAAGGCCCCACCATGCACAGGACCTGGCCCTTGTCGATTTCGAGCGAGATCCCGTTGAGAACCCGTAGCGCACCGAAGCTTTTGCACACCTGGTCGGCCTTGACCATGGGACTCACATCGCACCGCCCTCGGAGGATCGCGGCACCATCAGTGGCTTGCCGCCCTGGGCATCAGCGAGAGCCTGCAGTTGACGATTCGTCAAGGTTCGCGACACGCCCTTCGAATAGTGACGCTCGAGAAAATACTGACCGACCATCAGCACACTCGTGATGACGAGATACCAGGTCGATGCCACCAGGAGCAACGGAACCGGCTCGAAGTTCGCGCCAGAAATATCCCGTGCGCGGCCGTAGAGATCACCGCTGAACGGGACGGCTACGACGAGCGAGGTGGTCTTGAGCAGACTGATCAACTCGTTGCCGGTCGGCGGAATGATCACACGCATCGCCTGCGGCAGCACAGTTCGGCGCATCGTCTGCGACCAGGACATCCCGAGCGCCGTCGATGCCTCGACCTGTCCTTCACCAACAGAGTTGACACCCGCGCGGACGATCTCGGCCATGTAGGCGGCCTCGTTCAGCGCCAAGCCGATGACTGCGAACACAAATGCGTTACTCAGCGTCTGCAGGTTGAACGTGGCGAACTGCACGCTGAACGGTATTCCGAGCGCCACCTCCTTGTAGATCGACGGAAGGAGGCCCCAGAACACGAGCTGGACGTAGATCGGAGTTCCACGAAAGACCCACAGATAGACCAACGCGGCGCTTCGAAGAATCGGGTTCGGCGACAACCGCATCACGGCCACCACGACGCCCAGCACGACAGCGATGATCATCGAGTACACGGTGAGTTGCACCGTCAAACCGACACCTGTGCCGATCCTCGAGTCGAACAGGTAGCGGCCGTACGTGTCCCAAGCGAAGGCTGGATTTGTCGCTGCTCCGTAAGCGAACAGCGCAAACAAGACAATCACGACCAGTGCCGCTGCCCACCTACCCGGATGCCGCAACGGAATAGCCTTGATGGGTACCTGATCGGCACCCTCGCTGTGTTCGGAGGGATTCACCGCAGAGGTGGACACTGGGCGCCCCCTCCCCCACAAATCTGGATCGATATCGACATCAGCTGACTGCGCCGTTGATCTTTGCTTCCTTGATCACGCCGGCTTCGACGCCCCAGTTCTCGGCAATGGTCTGGTACTGACCGTTGTCGATCAGGTATTGCACAGCCTGCTGCAACGACGCGGCCAGCGGCGATCCCTTGGCAACCGGGTAGCCGTACGGAGCGGAGTCGAAGACCTCACCCGCAGCTTCGAGCTGGTCACCGGTCTGCTTGATTGCGTAGGCAGTCACCGGCGAGTCCGCGGACATGGCGTCGACCCGCCCGAGAACGAGAGCATTGGCCGCGTCGTCCTGGCTGTCGAACTTCAGAATGTCGATGGCGGGCTTCCCCGCTGCCACGCACGCTGCACTCTTGCCGGGAACTTCTTCTTGGTCTTGGATCGTGGTCGTCTGGACTGCGACCTTGAGTCCGCACGCGTCGGTGGGGTCGACCTTGCCGCCCGCTTGCTGCGCCCACTGGGTGCCGGCGTTGAAGTACGTCGTGAAGTCGACCGAGTTTTCACGTTCTTTGGTGTCGGTGAACGACGACATACCCAAGTCGTAGGTTCCGGCCTGCACCGACGGAATGATCCGATCGAAGTCGGCCTCCTCGTATTGGGCGGTTACTCCCAGAACACCTGCGACGGCATCCATCAGGTCGACATCGAATCCGATGATCTTGCCAGTGGCGTCCTTGAACTCGTTGGGCGAGTATGGAACGTTGACACCGACGACCAACGTGCCGGAGTCCTGGTTCTTCTGCGGGAGCGTCGCGGCAACTTCGGCCACCTCGCTGATCTCCACCGCTGCCTTCTCGTCGGCGGCCGGAGCGCCTCCGTCCTCGGTGTTCTGAGCGCATGCCGTCAGCAGAAGAGCCCCGGTTCCACAGAGCGCCAGAATGATTCGCGCGGGCCTCGAATACGAGCGTGCAAACAAGAGATTGCCTCCAGAAATCGAAACGGCATATCACGGCGTGCGATGTTGCCAGAAATACGAACTTAGACGACAGCTGTCACCTATGTAGTGCAGGTAATCGAACAGTAACGCGAGGGTCGAGCGTACGGCGTCGTTTCCGTCTGCCATATTCTCTTGTGCGTCGCTCAGACACGCAACGTTCTGGCGACGACGGTCTCGGAGAACTCGCTCGTCGATGCCCTACCGCCGAGATCTGCCGTAGCTACACCAGAGGCGAGGGTGCCCTCTACCGCGTGACGGATGCGATTGGCAGCATGACGAAGCCGATTGTCACCGCTGTGATCACCGAGCCAGTCGAGCAGCATCGCGGACGAAAGAAACAGTGCGGTCGGATTCGCACGGTTCTTGCCCGCGATGTCCGGAGCCGAGCCGTGGGCTGCTTGGGCCATCGCTTTGGACTCCGAAGAGTTGAGTGACGGCGCCATTCCCAGCGACCCGGACAGTTCTCCGGCAAGATCGGAGAGGATGTCACCGAACATGTTCTCGGCGACGATCACGTCGAAATCGCCACCCCGCCTGACGAGATGAGCGGCCAGGGCGTCGATGTGTTCCTCGTCTACGGTGACATCCGGGAAGTCGTCGGCGACGGTTCGGCAGGCATCGCGAAACAGACCCGTCGTCATCGACAGAACATTCGTCTTGTGCACGATGGTGACGTGCTTGCGGCGCGTGCGCGCCAACGCGAAAGCCTCGCGCGCAATCCGTTCGCAGGCGGTACGGGTGAAGACTCCGACGGCGAGTGCAACGTCGGGTGTCGGCATGAACTCCCCGCTACCGAGGAACATGTTTCGGTCGGCGTAGAAGCCTTCGGTATTTTCGCGGACAACAACGAGGTCCATCTCCGGTGACGGTGCCCGAACGTCCGGGTACGCACGCGCAGGACGGATATTGGCGAACAGATCGAACTTTTTGCGGACGACGCCCCCGGGCGTGAGTTGCGAACGAAAAGGCTCGGGATACGACGCACTGTCGTGCGGCCCGAGAATCCACGATTCCAGTGTCGCCAACTCGTCGAGCGTCGAGTCCGGGATCGGTGTCCCGTGCGAGTCGATCGCTTCACGGCCGAGAGGTAGTTCGACCCACTCGACCCGCAGCGAAGTCTCCGCGCCCACTGCGGCGTCGACGACGCGCATCGCGGCAGGCACGATCTCGTGGCCGATCCCGTCGCCGAGCATCGACCCGATTCGCAGTGTCCGAGCCTCTTCGTGCGCCATGTGAGACATCATGACTCACTATGGTCCAGTCATTGGAATTGCTCCTCGACGACACGCTCGACGCTGCTGTCAGGCGGGAATGGCAACTGTTGCTCGACGCAGACCTACCCAGCCAAGGTAGGCACAAGGGCATCTCGAATCGTCCACACATCACGTTGTCCGTTGCCGACGAGATGAACGAGTTCGACACCCAGGTGCACGACGTTTACCTGAAGATCGACATGCCCGTCAGACTGGGTGCATTCGTTATCTTCCGAGGCAAACACGCGACGTTGGCTCGGTTGGTCGTGCCCTCGAGGAGACTCCTCGATCTTCATGCGCGCACCTCCGAGGTGATCGGCGACGCGGACGGTTCTCGTTCGCATACCGCACCCGGAAAATGGACCCCACACGTCACGCTCGCACGACGCATGACTCGCGTCGAACTGGCCGAGGCGCTGCTTCGTCTCGATTCTGCGCAGCCCGATCTTGTCGGCACCACCTCGGCGTTGAGAAGATGGGACGGCGAAGAGAAGCGCGAATGGATCGTCCGTCAGAACCGGTAGTCACCGAATTGGCTCTCCTCCCGGTGTGTGTCGGGAGAGTATCCGAGGGATATCGCCCCGTGAATTACCGCCAGAACAGCCAGGATGAGCAGTGTGATGGTCATGCGGTAAGCCTGCTGCCAGGCGATCTCGCGCAACAGTGGCGGTTATGACACGTTACCTCGTTTTTCTGCCATACTTGATTTTGTGCTGAAACGAGTAGTCGTGCCACTCCTGCCGCTGACCGAGCAGTTCCAACTCGGAGTGGCGTGCGAGGTCTTCGGCTTCGACAGATCCGACGAGGGTCTACCTACTTACGACTTCTCGATCATCGCCGGTGTAGCCGAACCTATCCGGACCCGTTTCGGCTTCACCATCGACGTTGCCCATGACCTGTCACAGCTGGATGAGGCCGATTTGATCGTCGTTCCGGCTGGGGGCACATACTCGTCGGAGGACGGCAGCTACCTGTGCACCAGCGAGTACGACGCCTCGATCGAGCCGCTGCTCGTCAAATTGCGTGCCGCGGTCGCACGCGGCGCCAGCGTCGCCAGCCTGTGCAACGGCGCATTCGTGCTCGGCAAGGCTGGACTTCTCGACGGACGAAGATGTACGACGCATTGGCGCAACTCGGCCAGGCTTGCCGCCGAGTATCCACTTGCCGAGGTCGACCGCGACGTTCTCTATGTGGGCGACGGCAATGTTTTCACCAGCGCAGGCATCGCAGCCGGAATCGACTTGTGCCTGCACATCGTTCGCAAAGAGCAGGGCAGCAAGGTTGCCAACGGGATAGCTCGCCGCATGGTCGTACCACCGCACCGTGACGGCGGGCAGGCCCAGTTCGTCACCACTCCGCTCCCCACCACCGAGACCGAAACGCTTGCTCCGCTGCTGGACTGGATGACGGAGAACCTCGGCGACGACCTATCGGTGCAAACACTGTCTGCGCGGGTCAACATGTCCGCCCGGACTTTCGCGCGCCGGTTTCAAGCCGAGACCGGGACCACTCCCGCCCGGTGGCTCAGCGACCAGCGCGTTCTCGCAGCGCAGCACCTACTCGAAGATTCGGATCTGTCGATCGACGTAATCTCCGAACGTGTCGGGTTCGGCAACGCAGCGGTGATGCGTCAGCATTTCGTGCGTGTACGGTGCACGACACCCAATTCTTATCGGCGAACGTTCCGCGCATCACCGCAACCGGCTTGACTTTTGGGCGCAGCCTGCGGGGTCGGGAAGCTTTCGGCACAGTGTTGCGTTGAGGGACTTTAGAGAACGAAAAAACCGATGAGAGGGCAGGCGTGGCTACACAGACATTGACTCAGCAAAACTTCGACGACATCGTCGGAGGCAACGATGTGGTCCTCGTCGACTTCTGGGCGTCCTGGTGCGGCCCGTGTCGCCAGTTCGCACCGACATTCGAAAAGTCCTCCGAGGAGCACCCAGACGTGGTGCATGCCAAGGTCGATACGGAAGCAGAGCAGGGACTCGCCGCCGCTGCCAACATCAAGTCGATTCCCACGATCATGGCGTTCCGCGAGGGAATTCTCGTGTTCGCGCAGCCGGGCGCACTGCCTGCGGCAGCACTGGAAGATCTGGTAGTACAGATCAAGGCACTCGACATGGACGTGGTGAAGGCACAGATCGAAGAGCAGAAAGCCGACGCTCCAGCCGAATAATTCAGGCCTGAACGAACAAGAAAGCCGGTCGCAGATGCGACCGGCTTTCTTGTTCCCTGCATGCAGGCGACGGTCTAGTGTGCAGCCTGGTCCCAGCTCGTTCCGGTGCCGACGGACACCTCGAGTGGAACGGAAAGCTCGATGGCCGAGGACATTTTGTCTCGAACCAAGTGCTCGATCTGCTCGCGCTCGGATTCGACGACTTCGAGGACCAATTCGTCGTGCACCTGCAACAACATTCGTGATCGGAGCCCCGATTCCGCCAAAGAGTTGTGAACGTCGATCATCGCCACCTTGATGATGTCCGCTGCTGTTCCCTGAATCGGCGCGTTCAGCGCAGCGCGCTCGGCAACCTCACGACGTTGACGGTTGTCGCTGTTGAGGTCGGGTAGGTAGCGCCTGCGGCCGTAGAGAGTCGAGGTGTATCCGACCTTTCGCGCCTCCTCGACGGCGTTTCGCAGGTAGTCCCGAACCCCACCGAATCTCGAGAAGTAGGCCTCCATCTGCGCTTTGGCCTCTTCTGTCGAAATCTTCAACTGCGCGGCCAAGCCGAAAGCACTAAGTCCGTAGGCAAGTCCGTAGGACATGGCCTTCACACGGCGGCGTAGTTCGGGGGTGACATCCTCGATGGGCACGCCGAACGCGCGCGAGCCTACGAAACTGTGCAGGTCTTCACCGGTGTTGAACGCCTCGATGAGGCCGGCGTCGCCGGACACGTGGGCCATGATTCGCATCTCGATCTGACTGTAGTCAGCGGTCAGGAGCGTGCTGTACCCCTCGCCCACGACGAAGCCGTCTCGGATGTGGCGTCCAGCCTCGTTTCGAACCGGAATGTTCTGCAGATTCGGGTCGGTGGACGACAACCGGCCGGTGGCTGCCACGGTCTGATTGAACGTGGTGTGGATTCGTCCGTCGTCGGCGATCGACTTGAGTAACCCGTCCACAGTGACCTTCATGCGTGTCGCATCACGGTGATCGAGCAGGAACTTCAAGAACGGATGCTGGGTTTTCTCGAACAACCCTTGCAGCGCATCGGCATCGGTGGTGTACCCGGTCTTGGTCTTTTTGGTCTTCGGCATTTCGAGTTCGTCGAACAGCACCACTTGCAGCTGTTTCGGAGAGCCGAGATTGATCTGCTTGCCGATGACTTCGTAGGCAGCGTTGGCGGCTTCGCTCACCTTGTCGGCGAACTGGCTCTGCAGCTCACCCAGATGCGTTTCGTCGACCGCGATGCCGGTCGCCTCGAGGTCCGCAAGCAAGGACAGAAGCGGTAATTCCATCTCCGAAAGCAATGAACTCGATTCGATCGCCGCCAACTCGTCGTCCAGTGCGGCAGCAAGATCCAGAATTGCTTGCGCCCGCAGTATCTCGCCCTCTGCGACAGCAGCTTCCGCGACGTCCTCGGTATCGAGCAGTGAAAGCTGGCCTTCGACGGAATCCTCGACGCGCAGTTCACGCTTGAGATACCGCAGCGACAGGTCGTCGAGGTTGAACGTCCGTTGACCCGGGCGGACAAGGTACGCGGCAAGTGCAGTGTCGCTGGTCAAGCCGCCTAAGGTCCAACCGCGACCACGCAACGCGTGGATTGCCCATTTTGCTTCGTGGAGCGCTTTCGGTTGACCGGCATCGGCCAACCATGCCGCCAGCGCCTGCTCGTCCGATGAATCCAAAGAGCTGGTATCGACGAAGCCACCTTCGCCGTCGGATGCGGCAATCGCGATCGACAGCGCATCACTGTCGAACGGTCGTCTCGGGCCGACGACCGAGAGGCCGTGACGCTCCCCCGTGGAGGCATGAGTCGCGAGCCACTGTGCGAGCTCACCCCCCGGGACGGCGCCACCACGTACGTCGAAGCCTTCCTCGGCTTCGGGTTCTGTGGAGGACAGTGTGTCGAACAACCGATCGCGCAACACTCGAAACTCGAGATCGTCGAACAGCGCATGGATCTTCTCGCGATCCCACGGCGCCAGCTCCAACTGATCCGGCGCGTACGGAAGTGGAACGTCACGCACCATCTCGGTGAGTTCGCGGTTGAGTACCACGCCGGACAGGTTGGCTCGCAGCGAGTCACCCACCTTGCCCTTGACCTTGTCGACGTTGTTGACGAGCTCTTCCAGTGAGCCGTACTCGACGATCCACTTGGTAGCCGTCTTCTCGCCGACACCGGGGATGCCGGGCAGGTTGTCGCTCGGGTCTCCACGCAACGCAGCGAAATCCGGGTACTGCGCCGGCGTGAGGCCGTACTTGGTGGTGACCTCTTCCGGGGTGAACCGAGTGAGCTCGGAGACACCCTTCTTCGGATACAACACAGTGACGTTGTCGGTGACGAGTTGCAGAGCGTCTCGGTCCCCCGTCACCACGAGAATCCGATAGCCCAGTGCTTCGGCTTGCGTCACCAATGTCGCGATGATGTCGTCGGCTTCGAAGCCGGCTTCGGCCATCACCGGGATGCCCATGGCACCGAGGACGTCCTTGGTGATGTCCACCTGACCGGCGAACTCGTCCGGCGTCTTACTTCGGTTCGCCTTGTAGGCAGGGAACCGCTCAGCCCGGAACGTTTGCCGAGACACATCGAACGCCGCCGCGATATGCGTCGGCTTTTCGTCTCGAAGCAGGTTGATCAGCATGGAGGTGAACCCGTACACCGCGTTGGTGGTCTGGCCGCTGGTGGTCTTGAAGTTGTCCACAGGCAGCGCGAAGAACGCGCGAAAGGCGATGGAATGACCGTCGATCAGCAACAGCGTCGGCTGCTCACCGTCGGCGGAACTGCCGGTCGAGGGTTTCGATGCTGCGCTGTGCTCGGTTATGGGGCTCACGGTTGACCAGTCTAAGTAGACGCTCCGACACCGCGTCAGTGGATGCGACTCCCGGCCCGAACCACCGGCTCGTGACCTGACTGTGACCTGACGGGCATAAGTTTTACGTAGCCGTAGCCTGAGCACTCCACCGAAGCCGAAAACCCTCGCTTACGCCGTGTTGTCCAGAGTCTCGATGATGATGAGTGCCACGGCTTTCATCGTCGTTCGACGGTCCATCGCTGCGTGCTGAATCCACTTGAACGCCGCGGGCTCGGTCAGCGACTGAGACTCCATCAACTTGCCTTTCGCGCGCTCGACCAGCTTCCTCGTTTCGAGTCGCTCCTGCAGATCGACGATCTCGCTCTCCAGCGACGAGATCTCCGTGTATCGACTGGCCGCGAGTTCGACGGCAGGTATCAGATCGGCCTTCGAGAACGGCTTCACCAGATATGCCATGGCACCCGCATCGCGCGCCTTCTCGACGAGTTCTCGCTGACTGAACGCGGTCAGGATCACGACAGGTGCGATGCGTTTCTCGGCAATCTCCGACGCGGCGTCGATGCCGTCGCGGCGAGGCATCTTCACATCCATGATCACCAGATCCGGTCGGAGTTCGATGGCCAGATCCACCGCCCGTTGACCGTCGGCCGCCTCACCCACCACCTCATACCCTTCCTCGCGAAGCATTTCCACGAGGTCGAGGCGAATCAAAGATTCGTCCTCGGCAACTACGACACGAAGTGCGGGCTTGCCACTACCTTGCGCAACAGGAGCATTCATACGTACCAGTCTCCTTCGACAGTCATCGCCCATCAGGGCTCTCGAGCCTTTGAAGGGTACCGGTGCAACACCCCCGCGGCGCATCTTCTAGACTCGTCAATCGTTGCTTGAAGATGCCAGCCCTCGTATCCCAATTGGCAGAGGAAACGGATTCAAAACCCGTCCAGTGTGAGTTCGAGTCTCACCGAGGGCACCACGTGTACAGATCAAAAAGTGATTGTGAACCGACACCCGCCAGGGTGTCGTGTTTCGCCCCGGCGCCTTTCCCAGCATCGGGTGCCATACCTGTTACCAGGATTCGATCGCGGCATGAGCGAGTTCGGCGGGCGCCGCTACGGCCCGAGCGTGACTCAGAGTCACTCCGATCGGAATGCTCGCGATCAGTACGAGAAGTACCAGTCGATAGCCCACCGCAAGTATCCGCCGGCGAGCGTGCCGGGTCGATCGAAGAGTGAGCACCAGCGCGACCACCAACGGGACCGCTCCGATATCGACGAGAATCGGAACCCGAAGTAGCGCACCGACAATCACCAGCAAATTGCCCAGATTCCAGCCGGCAAGCCGAATCCATGACATCTGCGACGTCGGGGCGGGGGCACCGGTTACCGTGTGGCCGACCGCGAGCGCGCATTGTGCGACACCGCCCACCAATACCGAGTAAGCCGCGAGCCAACTACCTCGCGCGAGGTCCAGTGGGCCCGTCACCGCAGCGACGAGCCCACCGGCGATGACGAAGCACACGCCGAGAAAGTAAGTGACGCGTAGCGCGTCGACCTTCATCCGTCGCGCGAGGCGGTGTTGGACAGCTGCAGTCGCCACGCTTGCGGGCCGCGTTCGAGGTAGCTGACCTCGAACCGGCCGGGCGTCCGTTGCTCGATCTGAGCCAGCAAGGGCAACGGATCATGTGGTGCGATCAAGATCATTCCCGCCCCGGCATGCACGGCGTCGAGGGCGCCGAAAACAGTGGCATGACGGATGGCATGCGGAACGGTGCGCACATCGAGTTCGGGCAACTCCGGTTCGTCCACGACACCGCATTCACAGACATGGTCGGTCGGCGGATGCCCCTCTCCTGCAGCGACAGTCGACGCCTTGGCTTCTACATTCGCCCACAGCGTAGCCAAGGATGTCGCTTTCGCCTGAGCGAGAGCAGGCAGCACGCGGCTTTCGAAGGTACGCAGGTACTGGCCGAGGTGTACCCGCAGACCCGCGACCTCGGCAGCACTCTCCGCAGCGGACTGCGCGTCCGCTACTCGGAGGCTCGATGCAACGACCGCGTCGCGCTCGTGGACGACTCGATCTGCCAATGCCTCGTCGATCTCGCGCAAAGCCCGACCGAATTCTGCTGCCTCGGCGTCGAGTAGATCGACCAACGGACCGCTGCACCACGCGAGGAGTTCGATACGAGTCCCGACGGCCGAGCCCTGATCCCCCGCACTCGCGGCGTCGATCACACGCGTCGCGTAGCCGGACAGCGCGCCGGATACTTCAGCGTGCCGATTCAGGACTGCCTCGATAGCGGCGGCATCGGCGCCGGTGCTGGCGAGGACCACATCGGATCGCGCCGGCTCCTGAATGGCTTCTGGTGTCTTCGCCTTCTCGGACGGAGCCCGTTCGAGCAAGAAGAGCAGTAGGTGAGCTGGGGTGATCGCTTCGACAGAGTGCGGTATGTGTGCATCGACATGAACTATCGCCCCGGCCGACATGTCGATCCGCTCGCCGCCGACCTCGATCACGGCATCTCCTGAAATAGACTGCAACACAATGGGTACCGCCGCGGTGTGCTCGGTCATCACGGCACCGGAATCGATGGTCAAACGAATCATCGTCACACCCGGCCCCTTGAAGACGCGACGAGTCTTGACCTTGCCCTTCTCCACCGGACGCACCTGCTGCGCGCCATCAGTATTCCTGGCTACCAACGTATGAGTTGCAGCTTCCATGACTAGAAAGTATCACAATGCTTTTTAATCACCTAGGATCAACAGCATGATGCGCGACTTGAGAGACCGGCACGACGTCGAGACCATGGTCGGCGAGTTCTACGAACGAGCATTCGCTGATCCGTTGATCGGTCCGATATTCACCGAGATCGCAGTAATGGATCTAGGCCATCATCTGCCGATCATGTGCGACTTCTGGGAAACAGTGCTGTTTCGCGCAGGCAAGTACAAGCGCAACGCATTTCAACTCCACGTCGCACTGAACGACAAGTTCCCACTGGAGCAGGAACACTTCGACCGGTGGCTCGAAATCTGGGTCGCCAACGTAGACGAGAGCTTCGCCGGACAGAAGGCCGAGGCAGCCAAGACCCAGGCGCGCCGAATCGCCTACTCGATTCATCGACGGCTTCACGCGAGTTCACGTCGCGAGAACGAATCCGTGAGTCCGCGCAGTGTCCAAGCGGGTCTGTGATGTCTGAATTCAACGGATAGTGATACTTTCAAACAATGGCTGATCGGAGCGACAACGCCCATCACGCCGCGCTCGCATCCGAAACGCGGCGGCAGATACTCGACATGCTCGTCGAGTCTCGCGATCCTCTCGATGCGCTGAGCATAGCCACCAGAATCGACCTACATCTCACCACTGTTCGGTTTCATCTCGACCATCTCGAAGGCTCTGGAATGGTTCGGCGCCAGCCGGTCTCGGAGAAGCGTCGCGGACGGCCCCGGATTTTCTACACTGCCACGCCAGTGGTGCGGAGCGAGAGTTCGCAAGTACGACTCATCGATGCACTGGCCGAGGCGTTGGCGACCCACGACGACGGTGGCCGTGCGAGTGCGGAGGACGCTGGGAGGCAGTGGGCGGACGACCTCGTCGCCCAGAACGCGATGCCGGGAACGAACAACGCTGGGCTGCTGACCGTCCTCGACCAACTCGGCTTCGACCCACACACCGATGCCGAGGGAACGATTGAATTGAGAGCCTGCCCGTTTCGCGACTCGGCGGCGGCACATCCACAAGTGGTGTGTTCGGTGCACCGCGGACTGATCGATCGAATACTCGAGATCGAAGAAGACTCCAGTCCGAACGTCGCGCTGCTCCCCTTCGTGCAACCCGGTCTGTGCGTGATCACAGGAACCGGACGACCGAAGCTCCATGACGAATAAACCATACCTAAAAACGCCTGGTAAACGGCCCTACAGATAGGGCCTATGGTGGGGTCATGTACATACCTAGCAATCTTCGCTGCCATGACAGAGGCGCAGGCACACTATGTGCGGAGCGTGTCACTCACCGGTTCGGCGATCCCGCCGGTACCTCAGACGCCAAGTGGGTCTACTACCAGTGCAGTGCGGACACGCAACACACCACCGGATATGTCGACCGCCCGATGACCGACTGACAACGGTGGCTCAGACGTCCATCTAGTCCTGCTGGCTGGAATCCTGGTGTCGTGCCTTTATCTCCGCTTCGAACCTCTCGATCAGCCGACCCGTCTCGGCCAACGTATCGTCTCCGGCTCCTTCGTCCATCGAGGCGTCACGTCCCCGCCGGAGTGCAGCCAATTCTGCGTCGAGCTCATGGTTGTCTAAAACTCGTGGGTCCAACATGATGACCATTGTCCGTCAGCCATCGCCGAACATGCAGCACTTTCGCAACGTGAAACGCTTTCGATCATGACCACGATCCATAGTTTTCCGCCGATTATCTCCGAGAACGCACACACGCTGATACTCGGATCGATGCCGGGAATCGCGTCACTGACTGCCCAGGCCTACTACGCACATCCACGAAATGCATTCTGGCCGATCATGGGAGAACTGTTCGAGGCCGGACCGAACCTGAACTACGAAGATCGAGTTGGCGCGCTACGACGCCACGGTATCGCCGTCTGGGACGTGATGAAGCTGTGCACGCGAACAGGAAGTCTCGACTCCGCGATCGTCGAATCCTCCATCGAGATCAACGATTTCGCCACGCTCCTCGAACATCACCCTTCGATCAACCGCATCTTCTTCAATGGTGCCAAAGCTGCAAACAGCTATCGGCGGTACGCACCGACGACTGTGCGTACCGCCGAAGTTACGACGGCCCTGCTCCCGTCGACGAGCCCGGCGCACGCGTCCATGAGTTTCGAGGCCAAGCTCGCTGCGTGGGCTGTCGTCGGACGCTGAACTCGGTTGCGCTGGGCCGCCGTTGGTATTTCAGGTCGTCTGTGCGGTTGTATCTTCGGTGAGAGAACCACGATCCCACCCACCCACGGAGCACGCATGAATGAGAACCGCCAGGAGATCGAAGAGCAGCTCACCGAAATCGCCTGGATCCTCGACCACAAAGAGTGGGACCGCCTCGGCGAGATCTTCACCGAGGACGCCGAAGGCTACGGCCAGAAGGGTCTGCCGGCGATCACCGCCAACACCATCCGCTACCTCGGCCGCTGCGGGCCCACCCAGCACTTGACCGGCAACTACCGCGTCCGGGTCGATGGAGACCGGGCCACCTCGACGAGCTACATTCGGGCCATACACTTTTCCGCGCCTGGGCGCCCGGTACAGCACTGGGACTTCGTAGGGATATACGACGACAGGTGGTTGCGCACGGATGCGGGCTGGCGGATCACCCACCGTTCGTGTCAGCCGTTGGGCACCCTCGGCGACCTTGTCCTCCCGGTAGAGGACGGTGCCTGACGCGCTCCACCGTCAGCGACGTTCGGTTGTCTCGAGGCACTGCCCGACAACTTACGTAGCTAGTCGTTCTTTCTTGGGAAAGTGTCGAATCAGGCCCTCTTGGACGACGGTAGCCAACAACAGCCCGTCCATCGAGAAGAAGCGACCGGTGGCCAAGCCCCGCGAACCAGCAGCTACCGGTGATTCGGTGGCATAGAGCGCCCATTCGTCGAATCGGAACGGCCGGTGGAACCAAATCGAGTGATTGACGGTCGCCGCAACGATCCGATCGAAACCCCATGAAAGCCCGTGAGTGGTGATGATGGAGTCGAGCACTGTCGTGTCCGACGCGTACGCCATCGTGGCCGCATGGTAAATCGACGCATCGGGAAGTTCACCGTCGGCTTTCATCCACACACGATTGTGCGTGAGCCTCTCACCGGTTCCCTGCATGATCCAGGTGGGGTCGTTGGCGTAACGCATGTCGATCGGTTTGAGCGCGTTTACGAACATCTGCAGGCGATCTTCGTATCCGATGAAGTGATCGCCGAGCGGAGGC
Source organism: Rhodococcus sp. 1168 (assembly GCF_002091955.1). GTDB lineage: Bacteria > Actinomycetota > Actinomycetes > Mycobacteriales > Mycobacteriaceae > Rhodococcoides. Next base: position 64,689 of record NZ_MKKY01000091.1, read on the forward strand.
AACGCATCCGGGTACGGCACGTCGGGTAGTTCGACGCTGTGCTCGAGCCCCTTACCGAAGTCCTGGAACGCGGCCAACATCACGAACAACTCGTTGCCATCCTGAACCGCGGTGACCTGCCGGTTGGCGAAGGCGCGTCCGTCGCGCTGGATGGACACGTGATAATCGATGGGCTTCTTGACGTCTCCGCCACGGATGAAGTGTGCGTTGACAGCGTGCACATCGCGGCTGGTGCCCTCGACCGTCTTACCGGCCGCGATCAGAGCTTGCGAGACGAGTTGGCCGCCGAAAGTGCGGCTGCCCACCTGGCGTGGATGCACCCCCCGGTACACACCATCACCGATCTGCTCGAGGTCGAGCAACTCGAGAAGCGTCTGCAGATCCGTCTTCACATCGGTCCCGGGCAACGGTGCGGCACCAGGTCCCCCCACATCTGCCACTTACCGGTCCTCTTCCCCAATTCGGTGCACATGGATCAAGTTGGTCGAGCCTACTGTGCCGGGGGGCGCACCGGCGACGATAACGACCTGATCGCCCTTGTTGTAACGGCCGAGTTCGAGCAAGGCTTTGTCGACTTCGAGCACCATCGCATCGGTTGTTTCGACCTCTGGAACCAGGAACGTCTCGGTCCCCCAGCTCAAGGAAAGCTGACTACGGACCTCCGGAATCGAGGTGAACGCGAGCAGCGGGAGCGAGGTGTGCAGACGGGCCAGGCGTCGTACGGTGTCGCCGGACTGAGTGAACGCCACAAGCGCCTTGGCATCGAGGCGCTCACCGATATCTCGGGCGGCGTAGGAGATGACGCCACGCTTGGTACGCGGCGTGTGTGTCAACGGTGGAACGCCTTCGCCCTCGGTCTCGACCGTTTCCACGATCCGAGCCATCGTGCGCACGGTCTCCATGACGTATTTGCCGACAGAGGTCTCACCGGAGAGCATGACTGCATCGGTTCCGTCGAGAACCGCGTTCGCCACGTCGGACGCTTCGGCTCTCGTAGGCCGCGAATTCTCGATCATCGACTCGAGCATCTGAGTGGCGACGATGACGGGCTTGGCGTTGGCGCGAGCAATTTGAATGGCACGCTTCTGCACCAGAGGTACCTGTTCGAGCGGCAACTCGACGCCGAGGTCACCGCGGGCGACCATCACAGCGTCGAATGCAAGAACGATGGCTTCGAGATTGTCGACCGCTTCGGGCTTTTCGATCTTGGCGATGACCGGCACTCGGCGGCCGACTCGGTCCATGATGGCGTGGACGAGTTCTACGTCGGCAGGCGAACGGACGAACGACAATGCGATGAAGTCGACGCCGAGGTCCAGGGCGAATTCGAGGTCCGCGATGTCCTTTTCCGACAGTGCCGGAACCGATACGTCCATACCCGGCAGGGATACGCCCTTGTTGTTGCTGACCGGTCCGCCCTCGGTGACCCGACAGAGAACGTCGTTGCCTTCGACACCGGTGACGACGAGTCCGACCTTGCCGTCGTCGACCAGCAGGCGGTCGCCTTCCTTGGCGTCCTGTGCCAACTCCTTGTAAGTCGTCGACACCCGATCATGAGTGCCTTCGACCTCGTCGACGGTGATGCGCACCAATTCGCCGGCGGCCCAGGTGGTTTTGCCCTCGGCGAATCGACCGAGGCGAATCTTCGGGCCCTGGAGATCGGCGAGAATTCCCACGGCCTTGCCGGTGAGATTCGATGCCTCTCGAACCCTCTCGTAGTTCGCCTGATGATCAGGGTGATCACCGTGGCTGAAATTCAGTCTGGCGACATCCATTCCACTCTCTACGAGTTCACGGATTCGCTCACTGGTAGCGGTTGCAGGTCCAAGGGTGCAAACGATCTTCGTACGTCGGCTCACGAAGACGAGCCTAGTCGGTGCGTTGGTTCCACTCGTCGGCAGAGGCGACCAACGAAAACATACTCGAAAGTAATAAGACTCAGGCCGTGCTCAGAGCACCTGCATCGGTTCAGAACACGGGGAGCGGCAGCGCCGCGACGCGCCCCTCCCTCAACGCAACCGACGGTCGTCGGTGGTGTGCGAACCCTGCGCCGCGCGGTGCCTGGGTCGATCCCGCGATGACCTGATCGCCTGCAGACGTGAAGCTACCCAGTCAGCGCCCCTTCGATCGGACCAGGGACGTAGGTGACCGTCTTCGTTTACACGCACGGCTACGCGCATCACCTCCGAGTCGCTCGATTGCTGGACCTGAGCACGAACTACATGCAGGTACAATCCCTCGCGATAGTTGCTTTTCACAGCGTCGGTGCGCTTTGTTCCGTGAGCGTCTTCGGAACTGCGTATTGCCCAAGCGGAGCTGAGGAATCATGACCGGTCAACCAACTCTCCCCCGCACACTCGGCCTCACCGACGCCGTTGCGATCGGTCTCGGGTCGATGATCGGCGCAGGAATCTTTGCCTCGTTCGCACCAGCCGCAGCTGCGGCTGGTGCCGGTCTGCTCATCGGGTTGGCGATCGCGGCAGTCGTCGCCGTCTGCAATGCCACATCATCTGCGCAACTCGCCGCCCAATACCCAACCTCGGGTGGCAGCTACATCTACGGCCGCCAACAGCTCAGCCATTGGGCGGGTTTCCTGGCCGGGTGGAGCTTCGTGATCGGCAAGACCGCTAGTTGTGCTGCGATGGCGCTGACATTCGCCACGTATGCCGCGCCACCCGTCTACGCCAAACCTGTTGCGGTTGCTGCGATCCTGACACTGGCGGCGGTCAACTACTTCGGGGTCACCCGCACTGCCGGATTGACGAAGATCATCGTGATAGTCGTACTGGTCGTGCTTGCGGTGACCGTCTTCATCGGACTCACTGGGCCAAAGTTTGCGCCAACATCGTTCGGCAGCAATCTGTTTGGGCAGGGTCTGTACGGGATTCTGCAGTCGGCCGGGCTGCTGTTCTTCGCGTTTGCCGGTTACGCTCGCATCGCGACCATGGGCGAGGAAGTGACCGAACCGAAACGCACCATTCCTCGAGCCATCGTGACCGCGCTATCGATCATACTGGCCATCTACGCGATAGTAGCGGTCACTGTCCTTCTGGTCATCGGACCGGAGAAGCTGGCTACATCGACAGCACCTCTGGTCGAGTTGGTTACCGCCAGCGGCCAATCGTGGGCAATTCCGCTGGTGCGAGTCGGTGCCGCCACAGCCGCGCTGGGCGCACTCTTGGCTCTGATCGCCGGTGTGGGGCGCACGTCGCTGGCAATGGCCCGCCACCGAGACTTGCCCAGGTTCTTTGCCGCGGTGCACCCTAGGTACGGGGTTCCCCATCACGCCGAGATCGCCCTCGCGGTAGTGGTCAGCATCCTGGTCGTAACAGTCGACCTGCGCAGTGCCATCGGTTTTTCATCGTTCGGTGTGCTGCTGTACTACTTGATTGCAAACCTCAGCGCCTTGACACAAAAACCAGAGAATCGACGCTATCCAAGGATCGTGCAGCTTCTCGGGATCGCCGGATGTAGTGTCCTGGTCGTCACTCTTCCTCTCGCCGCGATAGCTACCGGAGTGTTGGTCCTGATCGTCGGGATCATCTACCGCACCGTGCGGACACACAGGTTCGACATCAGCGCCCCACCTTCGAGTGACTGACTGCATCGACGTCGCGGTCAGCGCACCAGTCTTCACAACGTCGAGAGGGCCGTCGTCTTCTGAGGCCGACAACGGACCGGGTCGTTGAGGAGTCAGTCCCGCAGAGGCCGGCCGTGCTGATCTCGCACGCTTCCGGTGAGCATCATGATCCCGTCGATCAGCGGCCAGATCCCGCCGATTCCGCAGGTCAACCACGTGACTGCGATCTGCGCGACCGCCATGCCCGGCTGATTGAGGTAGAAGCGTCCGGCGCCGAAAGCACCAAGAAGGATTCCGAGCAAACCCGCCGTCAGTTTGGACCTGTCCGAGAACGGCTCCCCGGTGACAGGATGCCTACCGTACGGCGCCATGGGATCGACTCCGTACGGTGCTCCCGGATAGCCCCCGTATGCAGGTTGCGACTGGTATCCGGGCGGTGGATATCCCGGTTGCGGTTGGTATCCGGCAGGTGGTGGAAATCCCCCAGGTGGCGGGCCCGAAGGTGGTGGACCGTAACCGCCACCCTGGTACTGGCCGTAAGACTGATCGTTGGGGTTCGGCTGCGGGTAGCCAGGATCGGGCGCCCCGTACACCGGGCCGGCTTGGCCGTAAGAAGATGCACTGAAGTTTTGATCGGGCGAGGTGTCGCCGTACGACGGTGCCGTAGTCGGCTTGTCGAAGCTGACGCCGGAATCCGGCCCATTGTCGGAGGGGGAGGCGGAGTCGGGGGCGGTGGGAGGTGGGTAGCTCGGAGACTCGCCCCACCCGGGACCATTGCCGATACCCGAGTGCACGGCCCATCCAGGGCCCGATCCCGATCCCGATCCGACTGCGCCGGTGACCGGTCCGGTCTCCGACGTTCCCGGCTGCTCGGACAACGACGCTTCGGCCGTCGCGTCGTAGTCGAACGGCGTGCCGAAATCGGGGGGCGTCTCGATTCGTTCCGTGTCGATTCGTTCCGACTCGATTCGTTCCGTCTCATTGTTGGATCCTTTGTCGGAGGATCCACCCTCGGGCTTGTTGTCGGGCTCGCTCACCGGCTACTCCTTGCTCGAAAAAGATGGCAGCCCGCACAGCCTGCCACGTCCATACCGTAAGGTCCTTCGGCTGTCGGCGCCCGCCGAACAGCTTTGGTTCGCCGGCCTCACTTGCCGGGGGAATCCTTCTCATGACCGGACCTCGGGGCAGGGTCCTTTTCGGACTCTTCAAGCTCCATCGCCTCGGACTCGTTCGACTCTGTCTTTTCCGACTCGGTCTTTTCCGTTTGAGCAGAGGCGCTCGTGTGGTCCTTGGACTCGAGGCTTGCCGGATCTTCGCGGCCCTTCTTCGCCAGTACGAAGTAGAGGACCGCCAGAACGAACACGATGGCCGAGGTGAAGGTATTGACTCGAATTCCCGCGATGTGGGTGGCGTAGTCGTCGCGAAGTAGTTCGACCCAGAACCTGCCAGCGCAGTATCCGGCGACGTACAGAGCAAACAAGCGCCCGTGGCCGATAGCGTATCGACGGTCGACGATCACCAACAGCACAACGATGGCGAGGCTCCACAGGAGTTCGTACAGGAACGTCGGGTGAACGACTTTTTCGATCACACCGTTCGATACCCCTGTCAGAGGATCGAGGCGGCCGGCTGAGTCGACGCGTTCGAAGATCTCGAGGCCCCAGGCTCGCGTGGTCTCTCGTCCGTACAGTTCCTGGTTGAAGTAGTTACCGATACGGCCGATCGCCTGGGCGAGCAGGATCGGTGGTCCGACTGCATCGCCGAACGCAGGCAACGGGATTCCGCGACGACGACAGGCGATCCAGGCGCCGACCCCTCCGAGAAGAACTGCACCCCAGATTCCGAGTCCGCCTTCCCACACCTTGAGCGCGCGAACCGGATCACCGCCCGGCCCGAAGTAGGTACTCCAATCAGTGATGACGTGGTAAATCCGGCCACCGAGCAGGCCGAACGGCACCGCCCAGACTGCAACGTCGAGCACGGTGCCCTTGGTGCCGCCCCTGGCCACCCACCGGCGATCACCCCAGACGACGGCGACCACGATCCCGACGATGATGAAGAGCGCGTATGCACGCAGCGCTATCGGCCCGATGTACCAAACACCTTGCGGCGGACTGGGAATGTACGCCAGAACTGCAACCGAGGATCCTACGACAGAAGTCACAGGGCTACGTTAGCCGAACGGACGCCCTCGGCGAGTTCACTGGTCAGAGCCGCGACGGCATCCAGGCCCTTGTCCACTGCGGACACCAGCGCCGAACCGACGATGACTGCATCGGCGTACCGTGCGATCTCGGCGGCCTGCGCACCCGATCGCACACCGAGACCGACTCCCACCGGGATGTCGGAATGCTTGCGGATCCGGGCGGTCAGTTCAGGTGCGGACGAGCTGACAACATCACGAGCCCCGGTGACACCCATGGTCGACGCGGCGTAGACGAATCCACGGCTGGCCTTCACCGTGCTGGCCAATCGCTCTTCGGTCGAGGACGGTGCAACGAGAAAGATGCGATCGAGATCGTGTGCATCCGAAGCGGCGATCCACTCGTCGGCTTCGTCAGGGATCAGATCGGGAGTGATGATGCCGAGTCCACCTGCACTTGCGAGATCCCGGGCGAACGCGTCGATGCCGTAGCGCATCACAAGATTCCAGTAGGTCATCACGATGGCTTTACCGCCACTCGCGGAGACTCTTTCGACGACCGTGAACACATCACGCACCCGGGCACCAGCACGGAGTGCGGTATCTGCCGCCGCCTGGATAGTGGGCCCGTCCATGACGGGGTCGGAGTACGGAATGCCGACCTCGACGATGTCACAGCCTGAAGACACCATGGTCTCGAAGACTTCGATCGACTTCTCCACCGTCGGGAATCCCGCCGGGAGGTAGCCGATCAGTGCGGCCCGATTCTCGTCTTTGCACGCTCTGAACGTGGCGCCGAGCTTGGAAGGTCGTTCGGTCATGCGGGGTCACCCTTTTCGCCGTCTACGTGCGCTTCACCGTCTGCGTCCACCAGACCGAACCATTCGGCCGCGGTATCTACGTCTTTGTCGCCGCGCCCGGAGAGATTGACCAGCACGATCTTGTCCTTGCCGAGTTCTCGTCCCAGCTTCAGCGCGCCCGCGATCGCATGCGCGGACTCGATCGCTGGAATGATGCCCTCGGTCCTGCACAGCAGCCGGAAAGCATCCATCGCCTCGGTATCGGTGATACCCCGATACTCGGCACGTCCGATGTCGTGCAGGTAGGAGTGTTCCGGACCGACGCCCGGGTAGTCCAATCCCGCTGAAATCGAATGCGATTCGGTCGTCTGGCCGTCTTCGTCCTGCAGAAGGTAGGAATACGTCCCGTGCAGGGTGCCTGGGGAGCCGCCACTGATGGTGGCCGCGTGCCTACCGGTGTCGACGCCGTCTCCGGCAGCTTCGAATCCGACGAGCCGAACAGACGGGTCGTCGATGAACGCATGAAAGATGCCGATAGCGTTCGAACCGCCGCCGACACAGGCTGCAATGGCGTCGGGAAGGCGTCCGGTCGACGCTTGAACCTGCTGGCGCGCTTCGAGTCCGATGATCCGCTGGAAATCGCGGACCATGGTTGGAAACGGGTGCGGGCCGGCCACGGTTCCGAAGCAGTAATACGTATCGTCCGCATGCGCGACCCAGTCGCGCAGGGCCTCGTTGATCGCATCCTTCAATGTCCGCGACCCTGAGGTGACAGCCACCACGGAAGATCCGAGCAACCGCATTCGTGCAACGTTGAGAGCTTGACGTTCGGTGTCGACCTCACCCATGTACACGACGCAGTCCAGGCCCAGCAGTGCACATGCCGTGGCCGTCGCGACACCGTGTTGCCCTGCTCCGGTTTCCGCGATGACCCTCGTTTTGCCCATTCGCTTGGCGAGCAGCACCTGGCCGAGGACATTGTTGATCTTGTGAGAACCAGTGTGGTTCAGGTCTTCTCGCTTGAGCAGAATCCTTGCGCCGCCGGCATGCTCGGACAACCGAGTAGCCTCGAACACCGGGGAGGGTCGCCCAGTGTAATCGCGCTGGAGTCGATCCAGCTCTGCTAGGAATTCCTCGTCACTGCGCACCTTGTCGTATTCGACAGTGACTTCTTCGATTACGCCCATGAGGGCCTCTGGAACGTACCGCCCACCGTATACACCGAAGTGCCCGCCGATATCGGGGTCGTGTTTGCTGCGGTCGGTCAACCCGAGGCTGCTCTCGGGTAGATCGCCGCCCTTGAAACGGGGGCTCTGAAGGTGGCTGGTCACCCGTCCAGTCTGCCCCAGCGACCGCTACGACCGAAATTCGGGGTTTTATTACCTGCCATACACGACGAACCGGCGCAAACAAGCGCCGGTAGGTCGTGAATCAGCGCGCAGGCTTAGGGCAGGACGGATGCGTTCCTGCGGTCACCAGATCGGATACGGCAGTACGCGGATCACCACTGGTGACGAGTCCCTCGCCCACGAGCACAGCGTCGGCACCCGCCCCTGCGTAGGCGAGAAGATCTGCCGTTCCACGAACGCCGGACTCGGCGACTCGAATGATTTCGCTGGGCAGACCGGGAGCGATTCGGCCGAAGCTGTCTCGGTCGATCTCGAGGGTCTTGAGGTTGCGGGCGTTGATTCCGATGATTGTGGCGCCCGCCTCGAGAGCCCGATCGGCTTCGGCTTCGGTGTGTACCTCGACCAGTGCTGTCATACCGAGCGACTCGGTCCGATCGAGCAGCGATGCGAGAGCCTGCTGCTCCAGCGCTGCGACGATCAACAAAATGACGTCTGCTCCATGTGCACGCGCCTCGTGAATTTGATACGGCCCCACGATGAAGTCCTTGCGCAGCACCGGAATGCTCACTGCTCTGCGCACGGCGTCGAGGTCGGCAAGCGAACCGTTGAACCTGCGTTCCTCGGTGAGGACGCTGATGATTCTTGCCCCGCCCAGCTCGTATGCCTGGGCCAACACGGCCGGGTCCCCTATGTCGGCCAATGCACCCTTCGACGGGCTCGCACGCTTGACCTCGGCGATAACGCCGATTCCGTCCTCGTGCAGTGCCGCGGTCGCATCGAGCGGTGCAGGCGCTTTCAGAGCGGCAGCCTTCACAGCAGCGAAATCGACGACCGATTCACGTGCTGCGACATCGGCGCGAACACCGTCCAGAATCGAATCGAGAACAGTCATGGTGACCCGAGTCCTTTCCATCGGTGACCTGATGTGAGGAAACTCATCGAGGTCGTCACCAGCGTAGTGGGCGGTTTCTGTGTCACTGATTCCGGGTGCCGGACTCGTCGGTAGGGTCCTCGCCCGCGTCGAGTGCGTCCCACAGCATTCGTTCGGTCAAGTCTTCTCCCTCCCCTTTTGCCCCGGTGCCGTCCGCCGCCGACTTGGCCCGACGAGCGACTTCCTCGCGGCGACTGGCTGGGGCGTCGTACTTCGAGGACAATACCTTCCGCGTGGTCGGTTTCCGAAACAGCGCAACGGCCGCGAACAAGGCGCTCACTGCGCCGATCAACGCAAGGACAGCGGGCAAGGCGAACGCAACCGTCGAGGTCACCTCCGCACGTGCCGGGAGTTCGGCAATGCTGGCCGCCTTGGTATTCGAAACTTCGCCGAACAGAGATTCCAGTGCAGGCAGGCCCGCGCCGACGGCAACGAGCAGAACGAAAATTGCGAGGACTCTCGATGCAATCCCCTTGACCGCGAAGGAAGCTGCGACGGCCGCCAGAAGCGCGAGTGCAAGCGGTGTGGATGCCGCAGCCCACGCGCTACCGAGAAGATCCGTCGATCGTTCCTCCCCCAGTCCATCGAACGAAGTGACGTGCACCCAAGTCATCCTCGAGCTTCCCCAGAGGCAGGCTGCACCGATTAGTAGGAGAACAACGGCCACCGCGCCCGAGCGGGACCGACCTCCCTTCGCCGACGGCGCGTCCGAATCAATGGGATTCACACTCGACGGGTCCGATTTCGCCTTGCCTGGTGTCGACTCCGCGCTCACCGGTCTGTACCTCCGACCGGGCGGAGCGACTGCGCGGCCGCAACGGCACCGAGTACCGCCATCGCCTTGTTCTTGGCCTCGGTGTCCTCGTACTCGGCGACCGAATCTGCCACGACACCAGCACCCGCCTGCACGTACGCCGTCCCATCCTTGATGAGCGCGGTGCGAATTGCGATAGCAGTGTCGGCATCACCAGAGAAGTCGAGATACCCCACGATGCCCCCGTAGACGCCCCGTCTGGTCGGCTCCAATTCGTCGATCAATTCCATGGCCCGAACTTTGGGAGCACCCGACAGCGTGCCCGCCGGGAAGCATGCCTTGACCGCGTCCAGTGCTTGCTTACCATCCGCGAGGCGACCTGCAACGGTCGATACGAGGTGCATGACGTGGCTGTAGCGCTCGATATGTCGATACTCGCTGACCCGCACAGTGCCCGGCGTGCAGACTCGGCCGAGGTCGTTTCGTCCCAGATCGACGAGCATCAGGTGCTCGGCGTTCTCCTTCTCGTCCGCCAGCAGATCCTTCTCGAGCAGAACGTCCTCCTCCTCGGAGTCGCCGCGCCACCTGGTACCCGCGATCGGATGTGTCGTCGCCAAACCGTCTACGACGGTCACCAGTGCCTCCGGGCTCGAACCCACGATCGAGAACGCAGTTTCACCGTCGGCACCGGGTACGTGCATCAAATACATGTAAGGACTCGGGTTCGAGGCGCGCAACATGCGATAGACGTCGATGGGAGCCGCGTCGGTATCCATTTCGAAACGTTGTGACAACACCACCTGAAAGGCTTCGCCGGCCTCGATCTCCTCGACGAGCCTATGCACATCTTTGCCGAAGCCCTCGGACGTGCGCTGCCGCCGATACTCGGGTTTCGGGCGTGCCATGGTCGACACCGTGGACGAGGCGGGCGCTGCCAGATCCGCACACATCCGGTCCAGCCGGGCGATCGCGTCGTCGTACGCTTCGTCGACGCGGTCGACGGTGCCGTCCCAGTTGACCGCGTTGGCGATGAGCGTGATCGCACCTTCGTGGTGATCGACCGCGGCGATATCGGTCGCCAGCAACATGACCATCTCGGGTACGTGCAGATCGTCCTGGGCATACTCGGGGAGTCGTTCGATCCGGCGGACCGCGTCGTACCCGAGGTACCCCACCATGCCACCGGTAAGCGGCGGCAGGTCCGGCAAGCGTTCGGAACGGAGCAGTTCGAGCGTCCTGCCCAGGACCTCCAAAGGGTCACCACCCGACGGGATGCCGGCGGGGACGTTGCCACGCCACACTGCTTCCCCGTCTTCGACGGTCAACGCCGCAGGCGTGCCTGCACCGATGAACGACCAGCGCGACCACGAACGACCGTTCTCCGCCGACTCCAACAGAAACGTGCCCGGACGATCACCGCCGAGCTTGCGGTAGGCCGACAGAGGTGTTTCGGAATCGGCGAGAACCTTACGCACTACCGGAACGACGCGATGTTCGGCGGCAAGTGCTCGGAATTCCGCTCGACTGGTCGTCGCCCCCCTGTCGACGCCGTCGTGAGCACCGGGCAGTGTCGTGGTCTCGCCATGCATGCCCCCATCTTCTCAGGTGCTGCACACGACTCTCGCCGCACGGTAGCCTCCGCGCATGAAACCAGGTGACAAAGTCCTCGGCTTCACCCTTCCGGACCAGAGCGGCACGCCCCGTTCGCTCGATACCCTGCTGCAGGACGGTCCACTGGTGCTGTTCTTCTACCCAGGCGCAATGACTCCCGGATGCACGGCGGAGGCATGCCATTTCCGCGATCTCGCAGCCGAATTTGCCGAGGTCGGTGCTTCACGAGCCGGAATCAGCGACGACACCGTCGCCAAGCAGGCAGAATTCGCCGATGTGAAATCTTTCGACTACCCACTTCTTTCCGACGAAGACGGTTCCATCACAACACAATTCGGTGTCAAGCGCGGACTTCTCGGCAAGCTGTCCCCAGTCAAGCGGTCCACTTTCATCATCGACACCGACCGCAACCTGCTCGAGGTCTTTTCGAGCGAATTTCGGTTCGGAGCGCATGCCGACCATGCCCTCGAGTTCCTACGGGCCAGATCGAAGAAGTAGGCCTGAGGCATCGAAGAAGTAGGCCTGAGGCATCGAAGAACCGTGGCGGAGACGTTCTATTCCTACGAAGAGTGACAGACTGACTCGACGAGTGCTCGTGTTCGAAGGAAGGGCTCCCCGCGATGGACAGGTCGATGAACGTGACGGCAGAAGGCGCCGAACCTCGTTGGCTCACCGACGATCAGCAAACTGCATGGCGATCGCTGGTAGCGCTCCTGACTCGGCTCCCTGCCGCCCTCGATACTCAGCTGCAGCGAGATTCGGGGCTCACTCACTTCGACTACTTCGTATTGTCCGTACTCTCCGAACATCCGGATCGGCGCATTCAGCTACGCGATCTGGCCAAGTTCGCCAACGCTTCCCTGTCCCGCCTCTCGCACGTGGTCACCAAACTCGAGAAGGTGGGCTGGGTGCGTCGCGAGACCATCGCCGGCAGCAGAGGTTCGTACGCAGTGCTCACCGACAGCGGCATGGACAAGGTCGTCGAATCCGCGCCCGCTCACGTGGCCACAGTTCAAGCATTGCTGTTCGAAGGACTCGGCGACTCCGAAGTCGCCCGACTAGCCGCACTCAGCGACCTCATGCTCCGGCAACTCGACAAAGGCATTTCCGAAGGAACAGGCAAAGCCTGAGTAGCCGGCCCAGTAACACGTCAGCCCGGCAGCAGTCAGCTCAGTAACACGTCCGAGTCGAAGCACGTGTGATCGCCGGTATGGCAGGCGGCACCCTCCTGATCGACCACCAACAGGACGGTATCGCCGTCGCAATCGAGACGCACCTCGTGCACGTACTGCGTATGTCCCGACGTCTCCCCCTTGACCCAGTACTGCTCACGTGAGCGGGAGTAGTACGTACCTTTGCGGGTCTCGAGGGTGCGTGCGAGCGCCTCGTCGTCCATCCACGCCACCATGAGCACACTGCCCGTGCTGCGTTCCTGGGCGACCGCGCTGAACAGGCCCGCCTCGTTTCGCTTGAGACGGGCTGCGATTGCCGGGTCGAGAGTCATCTTTCGTTATACCTTTCAGCGAACAACGATGCCGTCGCCGCGCATTGCGGCTTTGACCTGACCGATCGTCAGATCACCGAAGTGAAAAACGCTGGCTGCGAGAACCGCGTCTGCACCTGCCGTGACCGCCGGTGAAAAGTGCTCCACCGCGCCTGCTCCCCCACTCGCAATGACCGGGACGTGTACGGCTGCGCGAACAGCAGCAATCATCGGCAGGTCGAAGCCGGCCTTCGTGCCGTCGGCATCCATCGAATTGAGCAGAATCTCACCGACTCCGAGTTCCGCACCGCGCGTTGCCCATTCGATCGCATCGATCCCGGTCCCACGCTTTCCACCATGCGTGGTGACCTCCCAGCCCGACGCTGTCGCCGGTTGTCCGTCGGGAACGGTTCGGGCATCCACCGAGAGCACGATGCACTGCGATCCGAATCGCTCGCTCAACTCGCGTAGCAATTCCGGACGCGCAATAGCTGCGGTGTTGACACTGACCTTGTCTGCTCCCGCGCGCAGCAAACGATCCACGTCGTCCACGGTCCGCACACCGCCACCGACGGTGAGCGGGATGAACACCTGCTCGGCTGTTCGACTGACGACGTCGAGCATCGTTCCTCGATCCGACGTGGATGCCGTCACGTCCAAGAATGTGAGTTCGTCGGCTCCCTGGGCGTCGTATGCGGCGGCGAGCGCCACCGGATCACCGGCATCACGGAGATTCTCGAAGTTCACACCTTTGACGACGCGTCCGGCGTCGACGTCCAGACACGGAATCACACGCACGGCCACGGTCATCGAACACGCCCTTCGAGAAAGTCAGCTGGATCTCCCAATGCACTGATCACGTTCAACAGTTCTTCGTGCGCACCCGGCGACGCCGCTACGACCGACTTCGACTCGATGGTCCACGGTTCGCCGGCCAGGTCGGTAACCACGCCCCCGGCTGCCTCGACGAGCAGCGCGCCTGCAGCGTTGTCCCAAGCCTGATGGCCGAACACGACGCACCCGCCGAGCACCCCACTGGCGGTGTACGCCAAGTCGATTCCGGTGGCTCCGTGCATTCGGATGCGAGAGGACACCCGGGAGAGCTCTTCGAGAATCCGGACCCGGTACAGCCCGGGCGTCCGTCCCCGGCTCGCGATGTTGAACGCGCCGAAGCCGATCATCGAGTCCCTGAGCGATCGCTCCTCGAGACGCGGTACAGCAACGCCGTTGAGATGGATCGGCCCACCTACGGTAGCGGTGAAACGCTGCTGAATCAGCGGCAACCACGTCAGGCCGAGCACCGGCACACCGTCGTCGAGAAGTGCCAACAACGTTCCGGCAGAGGGCAGTCCGGCCGAGTAGTTGAACGTGCCGTCGATCGGATCGAGGACCCAGACCGGGCCTTCGTTCAGGTCTGGACCACCGAACTCTTCGCCGTGAACCGGAATCCCGGTCTGCTCGAACAGCTCTGCACTCAGCCGTCGTTCCAACTCGAGATCGACGGCCGTGGCAAAATCATCGGGCCCCTTCTGGATGGCGCTGGGGGCACCGACACCGGCGACGAACCGATCGTGTGTGCCGTCGAGCAATCCGCTTGCGATGCTCAGCAGTCGCTGCGGGTCCAGAGGGAGGCTCATCCTGCTATCCGGATACTGCCGCGAGGGCGTCCGGCAGTGTGAAACGTCCTGCGTACAAAGCTTTTCCGACAATCGAGCCCTCGACACCGACGCCGAACAAGCCCGCGATAGCGCGAAGATCATCGATGGTCGACACGCCACCAGAGGCAATGACGGGTGCGTCGGTCTTCGCGCACACCTGGCTCAAGAGTTCGAGGTTCGGGCCGGTCAACGTTCCGTCTTTGGTCACATCGGTAACGACGTACCGCGAACATCCGTCGCGCTCGAGCCGCTCGAGAACCTCCCACAGGTCACCGCCGTCACTGACCCAACCACGGCCGCGCAACCGGTTCGCGCCGTCGACGATGAGCACATCGAGACCGACCGCAACACGATCGCCGAACTCGCCGATGGCACGCGAGCACCACTCAGGATCCTCGAGTGCCGCAGTGCCGAGGTTCACCCGTGCGCAACCAGTGGCGAGGGCAGCTCGCAATGACTCGTCGTCGCGGATACCTCCGGACAATTCCACCTTGACGTCCAGCTCACCGACGACGTCCGCGAGCAATTCGCGGTTGGAACCACGACCGAAGGCTGCATCGAGATCGACGAGATGCACCCATTCGGCACCGTCCCTCTGCCACGCAAGGGCGGCATCCCGCGGGGATCCATACTTCGTTTCACTCCCCGCCTCTCCCTGAACGAGACGGACAGCTTCGCCGCCTGCGACATCTACAGCAGGCAATAGGACCAGGCTCACGTGCGGTTATACTACCGGTCCGTCTGCCTCACCCGAACGTCGGGGCGGACCAGCCCCCGTCGTGCTGGGGACCCTCATTCGTCGGGGCCGAGCCCGCGCCGCGTCATCCGTGTCGAGACGACGCCCATCGCCGTGATGGCTGCCGTGATGCCGATCGCCACGATGAGCAGACCCCATCCCGGGCCCGGGCGAAGCAGCGCAATGACCACTGTAGTGATCACCAACATCAGTGTGGCACTGCCGAGAGACGCGATCGCGAGACGCCCGAACGAGAATTCGCGATCGCGCTTTCTCATAGCGAATCGACCCAGTTCTTCAACAGGGCAGCCCCTGCGTCCCCGGACTTCTCAGGATGGAACTGAGTGGCCGACAACGGCCCGTTCTCGACCGCGGCGAGAAAGTCGCCACCATGGTCGGCCCAGGTCAGCATCGGTGCTGCCAAGACCTCCGACGGCTCGAGCTCCCACCGCTGCGCCGCGTACGAGTGAACGAAGTAGAAGCGAGTCTCGGCATCGATACCGTCGAACAAAACACTCTTCTCGGGAGCGCGGACGGTATTCCAGCCCATGTGAGGTAAAACCGGCGCCGCAAGCCGGTCGACGGTGCCAGGCCACTCACCACAGCCTGCCGCCTCGATCCCGAATTCGACACCCCGTTCGAACATGATCTGCATTCCGACGCAGATACCGAGTACCGGGCGCCCACCGGCCAACCGTTGACCGATGATTCGATCACCCTTGACCGCCAGCAGACCTTCCATGCACGCAGCGAACGCACCCACCCCGGGAACGACGAGGCCATCGCACGCAAGCGCAGCCTTCGGGTCTGCAGTAACGGTGACGTCCGCACCGACTCGATCCAGCGCGCGTTTCGCGGAGTGCAGATTGCCCGAGCCGTAGTCGAGCAACACCACAGATTTCATGCCGCGAGTCTATCGGTCGCTCGTCGAGCCGATATCGCCACCGCTACCGCCATGATCGCAGCCACGGTTGCGGCCATCCCGAACCCGGCGGTGTACCCGGCCGTTCCGACGATGAGCCCCAGAGCCATTGCACCGGCGCCGGTGCCGGCATCGAAACCGATGTTCCAGGCGGCGCTGGCTTGGCTGTACCGCTCCGGCCCGGCCGCGCTGAACACCATCACCAAACTGTCGTTCTGGGTGGCTCCGTATCCGACACCGAATACGACGGCGGCGATGAGAAACACCGCACCGGGAGTACTGCCCGACACCGCGAAGGCGAAGACCGCCACGCCCACCGCAACTCCCACCAAAGCGGGTGCAAGCGACCGGCCGATTCCGATCCGATCGGCGATCCAACCTGCCCCGTAACGACCGACGAGCATCGCCCCGCTGACAACCGAAAGCGCGATACCGATCAACGAAGCGCGCTCGGATTCTGCGATCGGCAACAGAGTCGTCAGTCCCCCGAACGACGCCGACGCCGCTGCGATGGCGAGGCACGGGATAACGAACTGCACTCTGCTGGTTCGAATTTCGGCATGAGGCTTTCTCGACCGAGGCACCGGACGAATTCGAGGTAGAAATGCGATCCCGATCAACCCCAGCATCGGGACCAGCGCCCCGAGGACGTACACGAGCGTCGGGGCAACGGAGAAGACAGCAAGACCTACGGGGAGGGTCACCATCTGCGAGAACGCGATAGCGATTCCTTGGGCTCCTGTTGCTCGACCCAACTGCGCCGCCGGAGCAAGCTCGGCGACCAAGGCCGCACCCGCCACCGTGAGCATGCCGAAGCCGACACCGCGCACGGCAGAAATAGCCAACGCGGGTCCCGCAGCGACGGACACGGCGAACACGATCGCAGGCAAACCCAACAATGCGCAACCGGCAGCGAGGACGAGTCGATGGCCGAAGCGTCGCAGAAGGCGAGGAACCAACAGTTGCGTAGCGACGGTGGTGGCCATGAAAATTGCAGTGCTTGCGCCTGCCAACGCGTCCGACCCGCCGTTTTCGGAAATCGCCAGTGGAACCACGGGCAGAAGAAGACCGAATCCGCCGAACGCCGCAGCGCCCATGACCATCGCTGCGGGAAGCCCGCGGATGGCGAACAACGAACTCAAACCGACATCACAAAGTGCCCTTGGTGGATGGAATTCCAGTCATCCTCGGGTCATACTCGACTGCTTCACGCAACGCGCGGGCCACCGCCTTGAACTCGGCCTCGGTGATGTGATGCTGATCGCGCCCGTACAACACACGCACGTGCAGCGCGATGCGGGCGTTCATCGCCAACGACTCGAAGACGTGACGATTGATCACCGTCGCGTAGGGAACTCCGGGATAGCCGCCGATGATCGAATGGACCATGTAGTCGGGCTCTCCGGTGTGCACGCAATACGGCCGGCCGGAAACATCCACGGACGCATGTGCGAGGGTCTCATCCATCGGAATGAACGCATCACCGAATCTGGTGATCCCCGCTTTGTCACCCAACGCCTGACCGAGTGCCTGGCCGAGCACGATCGCGGTGTCCTCGACGGTGTGATGGGCTTCGATCTCGATGTCACCTTTGGCGTGCACCGTGAGGTCGAACCGGGCGTGTGTGCCGAGGGCAGTGAGCATGTGGTCGAAGAACGGCACCCCAGTGGAGATGTCGACGACACCGGTGCCGTCGAGATTCAGCTCGACCGAAATATCGGACTCTTTCGTCGCGCGTTCGATACGCGCGATCCTGGGCGCCGTGGTCATCTGATGGACTCCACTTCTTGTTCGGTCTGCAGTTCGGTGCGTGCGAGTCTCGCACTCACCTCGAGGAATCGATCGTTTTCGGCGTCGAGGCCGATCGTGGTGCGCAGATACCCGGCGATGCCGACGTCCCTGATCAGCACCCCGTCGTCGAGATAGCGCTGCCACGTCGCCGCTGAGTCGGCAAACCGGCCGAAGAGAACGAAATTGGCGTCACTGGGAATGACGTCGTATCCCATGTCGGTCAGCGAGGCCATGACCCGATCGCGTTCGGCCGACAGGCGCGCAACACTTCCGAGAGTTTCCGCTGCATGCCGAAGAGCAGCCAACGCCGCGGCCTGGGTGATGACAGAAAGGTGATAAGGCAAGCGCACCAACAACATTGCCTCCACCACGGCCGGCGCTGCAGCAAGATAGCCGAGTCTGCCACCAGCAAAAGCGAAGGCCTTGCTCATGGTCCGACTGACCACGAGCTTGCTCGGATAGTCCCCGATCAGACCCAGCGCACTTGGCAATGCCGAGAACTCCGCATACGCCTCGTCGACGATGACGATGCCGTTCGCAGCGTCCAGTATCCGTCGTAGATCCGCTTCGCCGATGCTGTGCCCGGTCGGATTGTTGGGGCTCGTCACGAAGACGACATCGGGCTTACGGTCGCCGATCACACTGACCGCGTAGTCGATATCGAGCGAGAAGTCCTCTCGCCGATTCGCCTCGACCCAATCGGTCTGAGTTCCGGACGCGAGGATCGGGTGCATCGAATACGACGGCACGAAGCCGAGCGATGTTCGCCCCGGCCCGCCGAATGCCTGCAGAAGCTGTTGAAGGATCTCGTTGGACCCGTTCGCAGCCCAGACATTGGTAGTGTCCACCGCAATCCCGGTTTGCGAGGTCAGGTACTCGGCCAGTGCCGTACGCAGGGCGACGGCGTCGCGATCCGGGTACCGGTGCAGCTGAGCAGCCGCAGCACGGACCGACTCGGCTACATCGTCCACCAGGGCCTGGGTAGGCGGATACGGATTCTCGTTGGTATTGAGCTGCACCGGTACGTTCAGCTGCGGCGCGCCGTACGCCGACTGTCCGCGCAAGCTGGCCCGCAACGGCAGATCGTCGACGGTGATCGACTGCCCAGCGACAGCGCTCACGAGGACAACCCTTCGAAACGAAGCCGGACTGCCTCACCGTGCGCTGGGAGGTCCTCGGCATTGGCAAGCGCGATCACATGACCCGCCACATCCTTCAACGCCGCTTCCGAGTAGTCGACGACGTGGACTCCACGCAGGAACGTCTGAACACTGAGTCCGGACGAGTGACGGGCACAACCCGCCGTCGGGAGCACGTGATTCGAGCCCGCGCAGTAGTCACCCAGACTGACCGGAGACCAGGCACCGACGAATACAGCGCCCGCACTGCGCACCTTCGCAGCGACAGCAGCGGCATCGTTCGTCTGAATCTCCAGGTGCTCGGCCGCATACGCATTCACGACGGCAAGGCCTTGTTCGATGTCGTCGACGAGGATCGTTCCGGACTGCTGGCCGGACAGTGCTGTCGCCACGCGCTCGGCGTGCTTGGTGAACGCGAGCTGTGCCTCCAGAGCTGCATCGACGGCGTCGGCGAGCTCCGGACTCGTGGTGACGAGCACACTCGCCGCCATGACGTCGTGCTCGGCTTGGCTGATCATGTCGGCGGCGACGTGTTTCGGGTCAGCGGAATCGTCGGCCAGAATTGCGATTTCGGTGGGGCCGGCCTCGGCATCGATTCCGACGAGTCCCCGACACAGCCGCTTGGCTGCAGTGACGTAGATGTTGCCGGGTCCGGTGATCAAGTCCACCGGTGCCAGTTCCGTACCGTCGGTGTCTGTGCCGCCATAGGTGAGCAACGCGATACCTTGCCCGCCGCCGACTGCCCATACTTCCTCGACGCCGAGCAGTTGCGCGGCGGCCAGAATGGTCGGGTGCGGCAATCCGCCGAACGCGGCCTGCGGTGGGGATGCCACGACCAAGGAACCGACGCCCGCGGTCTGAGCGGGAACGACGTTCATGACGACCGAGGAGGGATATACGGCGTTGCCGCCGGGAACATAGAGTCCGACGCGGTCGACCGGGATCCACCTCTCGGTGACCGTTCCACCGGGGACCACCGTGGTGGTGGTGTCAATGCGCCGTTGTTCGGCATGCACCAATCGTGTCCGTGCGATGGCGACTTCGAGTGCATCGCGCACTGCGGGGTCCAACTCGGCAAGAGCGTCGACGAGTGCCTGAGCAGGGACGCGAACCAGGTCCGGGCGGACTCCGTCGAACTGCTCGGAGTAGTCGAGTGCGGCGTCGGCGCCACGATCGCGAACTGCCTCCACGACAGGGCGCACCTGATGCAGAACAGCATCGACATCCACTCCACCTCGTGGGAGTGCGCCGCGTAGTTCGGCAGTGGATGGAGTTCGACCGCGCAGATCCACGCGAGCGAGCTCGATGCGGGCAGACATAATGTTTCCCTTCGAGGGTCGAAAGATTTCGGTTGCGAACCTCCAGGATAGTTCCCCCGGATTCGGCTACTACTTCACGTCCGGCGCTCGACTACTGCTTCGTGTCGAGCACGCTCGGGTAAGTCCGACCCTAGAGCGTGGAGAACCTGTGCCGCGAGTTGATTTCTGTCGAGCACCTCGATGACGGACGGCAGCATCGAGTAATAGAAGTCGTTCCTGCAGGTGCCGAGCTCAGATGCCGAGCGAATGCGCCAGCATCGGCCACGACGCGTGGAGGTCGTCCTGCCAGTAACCCCACGAGTGAGTTCCGACGGGACGGAAATTCACCTCGGCAGGGATTCCGAGTCGATACAGCTCCTTGGCCATGTTCGAGGTGCAGAAATTCACGACGGCCTCGATGCCGCCGCCGACCAGTAGCTGGTCCGGGAAAAGTTTGGCCTTGCCTTCCGCGAATCGAGGATTCAGCGGTGTGTCGTTGGGGATGCCGGGTAGCCCGGTGCCGGTGCTCATGTAGATCTCGGTGCCACGAAGCTTTTCAGCGTTGAGAAGTGGGTCGTTTTCAAGCCATACCGGCCCGTCGAGCGGTCCCCACATGTTCTCGACGTTTCCGCCGCCGTACAACTCGACAACCAACTTCACGAACTGTTGCCCGAGCGGATCCGAGGTCTGCGCGCATCCACTGTAGGCGGCCACGCCCTTGTAGAGACCCGGATAGGCAATGGCCAAGTTCAGAACCGAGGTGCCGGACATGGAGAGGGCCGCTATCGACTGGATTCTGTTGGTATCGAACTGTGCATCGATCAACGGTGGGAGTTCCTCACCGATGAAGGTCTGCCATTTGTTTCGACCGAGGACTGGATCATCGCTTACCCAGTCGGTGTAGTAAGACCATTTTCCGGACTGCGGCGTGACCACGAAAGCGTTCTTGTCGGCAAAGAATTCGGTCGAGTCCGTCTGGGACTGCCACGTTGCGGCGTCCTCGCCGCCTCCCGCGCCGTTCAACAGGTAGAGAACTGGCCGTGGAACAGAGCCATCTGCGGGGGTCATCACCTGGACTGGAATGTTTCTGTCCATGGCCGCCGAGTAGACCTGCAGCGTCGACCGGCGGTCATCGATGCGGGTGGACGATACGATGCGCGAACCATCGCCTGATGTCGCCGACGTCACGGGTAGATCCTCGGCGGACACGACGCTCACACCTACCGCGGACGGCGTCAGCACACACAACATCACCGCTGTGCATGTCACGATTGCGTTTTTGATCTTCACGCGTCCGCCCTCCGGCGATGCTTCGACGTTAGTTCGGCGAACAGTATCACTGCCCCCTACGAACGGGGCAGACAATCCCGACCTGCAACCAAACCCGCTGATGTGTCGAGTCCTGTCGCACATACTCCAGACAGGTGCTCATACCCGTATTCGGTTCACCCACGCGAGCCGCGAGGGATCGAGGAGGTTCAATGGACCGATGAACGCAGCGAAAAGCATCGATCAAAGCGAGAACGGCGAAGTGACGACCCACATCGAGGCTTTCGGAAAATGAGTCGCAGTTGCCCATGTCTGCGCGGTGAGCCCTTCGACCGCTGTTGCGAACCGTTTCTGACCGGAACGGCGACCGCACCGACGGCCGAGCACTTGATGCGATCACGCTACAGCGCATTCAGCGTCGGCGCCGCCGAGTACCTACTGGAAAGCTGGCACAGTTCGACGGCTCCGACCGAGTTGACGCTCGACCCCCAGCAACGCTGGTATCGATTGGACGTCCACCGCACCTCCGAAGGAGGGCTGATGGACCAGACAGGCGAGGTCGAATTCAGTGCGTTCTATCGCCATTCCGAGGGTAACGGGGTGCTCAGAGAATCTTCTCGATTCGTTCGCGAGGACGACCGATGGGTCTACCTCGACGGCGTCCTGGCGCAATAAACGCCTGTACTACCGCTGTTTCTGTGGCCGGTTGGTAGCGGCCCGTCGAGCCTCGTCCTTTGCCTTGACCCGCACGGCCTCCGCGCGGACACCATCCTGCGTACGACGCTCTCGAACCAGCCACTCGGGCTGCTCTTGAAGAAGCTGGCCGATCTCGGCTTCGGTCAGGGCGTCGGTGATCTCGGCTCGTGCAAGACCTGCAATCGACACCCCGAGCTTGCGCGCCATGACGTCCTTCGGGAAGGGGCCGTTCTCTTGGAGGTCGACAAGCCACTGCGGCGGTTCTTTGCGCAATGCGTCCAGTTCGGCGCGGGAAATGGACGCGGCCTGAAACTCTTCCGGCGCTGCGGGAAGATAGATGCCGAGCTTGTTTGCCGCGGTAAGGGGCTTCATCTGCTGTTGTTTATTCTCCGGGCTCACCCCGACAGCCTATCTGCCCGCAGCTGGACCGGACGCCACTGTCCAGGACAACGGTTTGAGTCGCCTACTGTTGAGATGTGAATTTCGACGTGCAGTCCCTCCGCTGGTACATCGCCGTCGCGGAAGAATTGCATTTCGCTCGCGCTGCCAAAACCTTGAACATCGCCCGGACACGATTGAGTGCCGCGGTCATCGAACTCGAAACCGTACTCGGCTACTCGTTGTTCGTCCCCGGCGCGTCGCCGACAGAGCTCACCGATCGTGGCGCCGACTTCCTCCAGACCGCACGCGTGATGGTCGCCGAGGAAGATGAATTGCTACGTGTCGATGCGTCGAACGAGCAGACCGCCACGCTTACCGTCGGTTTCACCGAGGGCGTGACGCCGGCAAAGTGGACCCGAATCTGGTCCGAGCGATTCCCCGACATCGCATTGGAACTGGTCCCCACCACAGCCGACACGCAGGAGTCTTCGCTTCGATCGGGCGCGGTCGATGTCGGCTTCGTTCGACTCCCGGTCGACCGGAACGATCTCAGCGTCATCGGCCTCTACGAGGAAGTGGCAGTGGTGGTCGTTCCCAAGGATCACCCAGTCGCCGCATTCGATCGCATCGCGGTGACAGACCTCGCCGACGAGCACCTGCTGCAGGAACCGTCTGCGGTTCCCGAATGGGCGTCGATCGCCACCGAAATCGCCGATGGCACGCGACTGGCACCGCCGCAGGTGAATTCACATGCCGAACTGGTCGAGTACGTTGCCGCGGGGCTGGGTATCGCCGTTCTCCCACAGTCGATCGCCCGCTTGCACAGCCGCAAGGACCTCGTGTATCGCCCGATCGACGGCGTAGCGGGCTCCCCCATCGCCATTGCATGGCTCGTCGACAAGACGACCGAAGAGGTCGAGGACTTCGTCGGAATCGTCCGCGGACGCTCCGTCCGGAGCTCGCGGGGAACTCCGACGCCACCCACCAGTGCAGCGAACCGCAACAACAGTGCGGCGAAGAAGAAGCAGCAACTGGCAGCGAAGGCGAGCCAGCCGGCCAAGGGCGCACGAGGAAGCAGGAAGAATTCTTCTTCTGGCAAGCGCCCGCGGCGACCCTGAAAATGGGCATTTCCATAACTTGCTGACCAGGGCACACCACGCGTTGACACGCTGCAGAGTGCTCGATCAGCACTCCCTCCCCCGGCCGGGTAGATATTTGCACCACCGCGGATGGCCAGCACCACTCGACGCTGCCCATCCGCGACTGGCTAAGAGCTACTGCGACTTCCACGCCGTCCCGAAGAGCACCATCGAGTTGGACGAGCCCACCACTCCATGCACGGTGGGATTCCAGACGACGAACTCAGCGAAGGAGCTGTAGACCAAGTAGGGCACGTCCTTGTTGACCTGCTGCTGGATCTGGTCGACCAGTTCAGCCTTCTCGTCCTTGTCGGAGGCCAACTGCAGTTCATCGATCAGCGAGTCCATTTCTGGGCTGGTGTACATGCCGTAGGCCTGCTTGCCCTCGCTGTGCATCGTCGCCTGCATCTTTGGAAAGGGGTCGGATTCGCGGTAGGACAGACCCCATGCCGCGAGGTCGTAGTTTCGCTCCTTGGCGATGGTGCGGACCTGGTCACCGATAGTCGGCATCAAGTCGACAGTGACGTCGAAGCCAACCGCTTCCAACTGCGCTTCGACGGCGAGCGCCGTCTGCTGTGAGGCTGGATCCGATGCGTCGATCACGTCGAGCTTGCCGTCGTAGCCGTCTGCCATCGCGGCCGCAAGCAACTGCTTGGCTTCTTCCGGGTCGACGGGCGTGGCCTGGGTCTGCGTGTGCCAGCGCGAATACTCCGGGAAAATCGCACCGTCGCCCAGGTCAGCGTTGCCGAATGCGCGCTGAGTGATGAGCTGCGGATCTATGGCCAGCTGCATTGCCTTACGCACGCGTAGGTCAGCGCCGGGACGGCCCTCCGTGGCATTGATGAGCGCGGCGTTCGCGGCGGCGGTCATGTTCACATATCCGCTCATCTCGCGGTCCACTACCTCATCGACCTCGTCGGGCTCGCGGACGAATGTCGAGTCGATGCCGCCGTTGTACATGGTTTCCAGTCCGACCTGTGTCCCAGGCAGGTACACGATGCGCAGCGCGTCCAAGTTCGGCTCGCCCGCCCAGTAGTCCTCTCGTGCCGACAGGGTCATGCTGTCAGCCTGAGCCCAGGCAGCAAGGGTGAAGGGCCCTGCCCCGATCGGCGTGAACTTTCCGTCGGGACCGTCGGACTCGGTAGAGACGATCATGCCCGGACCGGTTGTGAGCAGCCCGGGAAAGTCGGACCAAGACTTGTTGAGTGTGTAGGTGACGGTCCGATCGCCCGACGTTTCGATGCTCTCCACGCTGTCGTTCCATAGCGCCGCCTCCGGAGCCTGCTTGCCCGCATAACGTTCTTGGCTTGCTTTCACCGCTGCCGCATCCAACGGCATGTTGTTGGAGAAACTCACGCCGTCCCGCAACGTCAGGGTCCAGGTCCGGAAGTCGTCATCATGGTCGATGCTCTGCGCCATCTGCGGAACGAATTCGTTGGACTCGGTGTCGAATCGCAGCAGCGAATCGTAGATGTTCAGCATCTCTATGCCACCGGTGGTCACTGCGGCAATCGCCACTGCTGGGTCCAGCGCCGCCGGCTCAGAATAGGCCCCGAACGAAAGGGTGCCGCCAGAGACAGGATCACCACTGTCGGTGGCCCCCCTCATGCCCTCGCTCAGCACGTCGGTGGCGGCCCCGCTACCGGTGTCGGCCCCGCCTGCACAGCCGACTAGCAGCAGCGTGGCCGCGACGGGCACCGCGATCGACTTCCACAGCAATTCCTTGTTGCGATACATAGAGGACTTTCTTACTTTCTCGATGGTGATTTCCTCTCTGTGGGATCGCTCTGCTCGGCCCGGGTGGTGACCATTTCACCGGCACCGAAAGCCAAGTCCGATTCTCCCGATCAGCCCGTAAGACTCGGAACCGCACGGCTGTTGAGCAAGCGCTTGATCCGACGCTAACAGCAGTCGACGGAAAAGGACACGAACCAGGTGAAACCCGTCATAAAAGATCTACGCGTCGATGCACGCCACAGAGATTGTGCAACGTCGATTCGCCGGGAGGATTTGGACCACACCCCCATACGCGCAGCGCTGCAAGTTACGCCGCGCGGTCAGCGAATCGTCATCTGGCCGCCGTCGATGTTCCACGACTGCCCGGTAATCCACCGTCCCTTGTCGCTGGCGAGAAATGCCACGGCAAACGCAATTTCTTGCGGGGTGCCGGCTCGGCCCAGCGGCACTCGCTCTGCGATCAGCACGCCCCACTGGTCCGCCGTCAGATCGTCCAGACGTGAAGTGGACACGATTCCCGGGCACAGCGCGTTGACCCGGATCTGCTCGCTACCCAATTCCTTGGCCATCGACGAGGTCAGTGACTGCACCGCAGCCTTCGAGGCGGAGTACGCCGCCGCGTTGGCACCGCTGATCTTTCCTGCAATGGAGGAGATGTTGACGATGGTGCCGCCGCGACCCTGCGCAACGAACTGGCGAGCGAATGCCCTGCTCATCAAGAAGGTCCCGCGTACGTTCACGCGCATCACGAAGTCCCAGACGTCCGCCGCCAGGTCCGTGACCGGGACGCGGTCCCCAGCGCGAGCGGCCGCGGCGTTGTTCACGAGTATGTCGGCTCCACCGAACTCCGCGACCACCTTGTCCAACAACTGGTCCACTGCGGCCTCGTCGGAGACGTCCAGTACCGCGGTGAGCGCGCGGACCCCGAGGCCCCGCGCCTCCTCGGCCACCGACTCGATGTCCCGCCATCCACTGGCCCGTTCCTCGTCGGTGTACCGGTCGGGAGTGCGCCCCGTGCCCGTGAGCACCAGATCGCAGCCCTCGCGCGCGAGCTCCATCGCGATGGAGCGGCCGATGGATCGTCTGCGGCCTGCGCCCGAAATCACCGCCACCTTGCCAACGAGCCCGCTCGCCTGCGCGCCGCCCGTCACAGCCGCTCGATAATCGCGGCGCTGGCCATGGCTCCACCCGCGCAGACGGCGATCAACCCGAATTGCTGATCGCGAAGCTCGAGCTCGTCGATGATCGCCGCCATCAGCCTGATGCCGGTCGAGCCCACCGGATGGCCCAGCGCGATCGCGCCGCCGTTGACATTCAGTTTGTCCGGATCCACCGCGTGCATCTGCGCCATCGACATGGGCACCGAGGCGAAGGCCTCGTTGACCTCGACCAGATCCATGTCGGACATACTCATCCGGGCCCGATCGAGCACCCGCTGGGCAGCTTGCACAGGCCCGTCCAGTAGGAACTCGGGCTCGGCACCGATCAGGCATTGGCTCACCATGCGGGCGCGCGGACGCAGTCCGAGGTCCCGGGCGCGGGACTCGTCCATCAGTATCGCCGCGGTTGCACCATCCGAGATCTGCGAGGCCGTGCCTGCAGTGTGCAGCCCACCGTCGATCACCGGACGCAACGCGGACAGTGCGTCCATGGAGGTTTCCCGCAGGCCCTGGTCGCGATCGATGACAGCGGAACCGTCGGGCCCGGGCACTGTGATCGGAACGATCTGACGATGAAAGCGCTTCTCGCTCCACGCCGCAGCAGCACGCTGCTGCGAACGCAGCCCGAACGAGTCCAGATCCTCACGGGTGAAGGACCGACGGCGCGCGATCCTGTCGGCACCGACGAACTGATTCGGTAGGTCCAGCGTCCAATCGGCCGGCTTCGGCCCGCCGAGACCCTCGGGAATGTTCGACAGCAGCGGCACCCGCGACATCATCTCGACCCCGCACGCCATCCCCACGTCTATCGCTCCCAGCGCGATTTGACCGGCGATCAGGTGCGCGGCCTGTTGGCCTGAGCCGCACTGGGAATCGATGGTGGTAGCGCCCGTCTGCTCGGAAAGCCCGGCATTGAGCCAGGCCGTGCGGGTCACATTGGAGGCCTGCTCGCCAGCTTGGGTGACGCAGCCACCGATAGCCTGCTCTACCATCTCGGATTCGACACCGACGCGCTCGAGCGCCGCGCGTTGAACCTGGCCGAGCAATTGTGCCGCGTGCAATCCGGCCAGCCAGCCGCCGCGTTTTCCGCTGGGCGATCGGGCGGCATCGACAATAACGGGGGTGCCCATCAGGCCTCCTAACAGTGATGAAAGCAGGGGCGCTTGCATCACTGGCGACTGTAAGCACAGCGCTGGGCGCGTCACCGTCTCGATCTCGATGGGCGGGACACCGAACTCCCGCGGCGCTAGGTGCTTCGTCCGAGTTACTCGTCTTGCACGAGGCAGAAGCCGCTGAAAAACAGCGTCGTCATCAGCTCAGAGAACTCTGCCAGCGTGTATTGCTTTCGGTCCGGCCAATGCGTCGTCGACCACAGGGTGTCTCGCACGGTCCGGTAAACGATTTCCGGCGCGATATCGACCCGAAACACGCCCTCCTCCGTGCCCCGCTTGATCGCCTCGAGCCAGTGCTCGCGGATCCCGCGTGACGCGCGGTCGACCGGTTCGAGTAGCTCGTGTTCACGAAGATAATTGCGATCGTTCTGGTAGATCGCGGTCGCATACGGATGCCGCTCGATCACCGTGAGCGTCTCACGGATCAGCCCCCGAATGATCTCGACGGGACTCGATGCCGTTGCCTCGATCAGCTTGAACCTTGCCGCAATATCGCCCATCAAATCGGCAAGTATCTCGGCCACGATCGCGTTCTTGGACTTGAAGTAGTGGTACAGGCTCCCAGAGAAGACTCCGGCCGCCTCGCCGATGTCGCGCACCGTGGTCCCCGCGACGCCCTTCCTGGCAAACAACTCCGCCGAGCTATCAAGGATCTGCGCCCTGCGGTCCGGGGTCGTCGTCGTCAAGTCATCACTTCTTGTCTGTTGTCGGAAACGATCACGCCGATGCCTAGGCGTCATAGATTCTTGGTGCCTAGAGCCAGCGAGATGCGCCCTGGAAGTAAGCGCGCTGAAGAATCTTCACGACTACGGCCGCAAGAACTCCATGGCTAGGTTATGCCCCCTCGTTAGCCGGCGACGTGGGCTCAGCGTAACCGACTGGGCGCGCTGGTCTGCCCCCACGGGCCCCTCGCTCGGACAATTGTTTTGGTTTTCGCGAGGCGCTGATACTCTCAAAATCAAGCGCTTGCTCAAGTATGGAATTGCGGAGGGCAATCAGTGGAACACTTGGAAAAACAATTCGCCGAGTTCATCGGTGTGGACGCCGAGCCGCCCCGTGTGGCTCGCTACGACGTCAATGCCGCCATGATTCGCAACTGGGCCGAGGCCCACGCCGACTTCAACCCGATCTACGTCGACCCTGAGTCCGCGCGCGCAACCGGCCGCAAGGATGTCATCTGCCCGCCCGCGATGATCTCTACCTGGGTCATGTCCGGCTACCGCCGCTACCGCGAGGTGCAGCGTCTCCGCGCCGAAGGCGCGATCGAGGATTTCGCCTACTCGCGATTGCTCGCCTTGCTCGACGACGCGGGGTTCACCTCGGTGGTGGCCACCAACGTCGAGCAGGAGTACTTCGCAGAGCTGTACCCAGGCGATCACGTGACGGCCCACTTCACTATCGAATCGATCTCGCCGTTCAAAAAGACGGGCCTCGGTCATGGATGCTTCATCACTCTGCTCAAGAACTACGTCAATGACGTCGGCGACACGCTGGTAGAGGAGCGGTTCCGACTGCTCCGGTTCAACCCCAACAATCAGGAGACCCACTCATGAGCGAGAGCACCGAACAGGGTCGGCACACCTCGGTCCCCCGGTTGACCGTGACGCAGGACAACGACTTCTTCTTCACCGCGGCCAAGGAAGGTCGACTGGAGATCCAGCGTTGCGTCGACTGCCGGACGCTGCGCCACCCACCGGCGCCGGCATGCCCCACGTGTCGCTCCTTCCAGTGGGACACCGTGGAGTCGACGCGTAAATGCACGCTGCACAGCTTCACTGTGCTGCACCACCCGAAGGACCCCGCGTTCGAGTACCCACTGGCCGTCGGGTTGGTGGATCTCGAGGAGGGCACACGGCTGGTAGCCGATATCGCCGGCATCGGCCACGACGAACTCGAGTTCGGCATGGAACTCGAGGTCGCGTTCTCCGAGCACGCGCACGGGGAGATCCTTCCGCAACTGCGCCGTCGCAGCGTTGCTGGTCTCGACGATGGGGAGGCCCAATCATGAGCATGCCAAAGTGCCAGGTCGGCTACCAGCTGCCCGAGCTCGATCTTCCCCTGGACCGGACGCTGATCGTCGCGGGCGCGATGGCCTCGCAGGACTACGAGGATGTCCACCACGACCCGGCCGCGGCCCAGGGGCGCGGTACCCCCGACATCTTCATGAGCATTAACTCCACGAACGGGTTCATCGACCGGTACATCACCGACTGGTCCGGGCCCGCCTCCCGCATCAAGAAGACTTCCCTGCGCCTGGGCGTGCCGAACTTCCCCGGCGACACCATGACGTTCACCGGCGAGGTCACCGCGGTCGACGGCGGCGCAGTGACCGTCAAGGTGATCGGTAGCAACGCGCGGGGCCCACATGTGACTGCCACGGTGACCGTGGAGCCGACCCCACAAGAAGGAGAGAGCACATGACCCGCGGATTCTCAGGCGCCGCCGCGATCGCAGGTATCGGCGCGACCGAGTTCTCCAAGAACTCCGGACGCAGTGAGTGGCAGCTGGCCTGCGAGTCCGTCGTCGCCGCACTCGCGGACGCACAGATCGGAATCGAGGAGGTCGACGGATTCTCCCTTTTCACCATGGAGAACAACCCCGAGATCGCCGTCGCCCGCGCGCTCGGCATTCCTCAACTCAAGTTTTTCAGCCGCATCCCGCACGGCGGCGGTGGCGCGTGTGCGCCCGTGCAGCAGGCCGCGCTCGCGGTAGCGACCGGGGTGGCCGACGTTGTCGTCGTTTACCGTGCGATGAACGAACGGTCGGGACACCGATTCGGCCAAGGCCCGCCCGCCTTCGCGTACAACCAGAACACGGACCAGGAGTACCGCAACTGGATCAACCCCTACGGATTGCTCACCCCCGCCCAGCAGGAGGCGTTCCTGGCCAAGCTGTACATGCACAAGTACGGTGCCACCAGCGCGGACTTCGGGGCGATCTCGGTGCTCTCGCGCAAGCACGCGGCCAACAATCCAAAGGCCTGGTTCCACGAGCGGCCCATCACGATCGAGGACCATCAGAACTCGCGCCTGATCGCCGATCCGATCCGGCTGCTCGATTGCTGCCAGGAGTCCGACGGTGGCGTCGCGCTGGTCATCGTCAGCGCTGAGCGTGCGCGCAACCTGCCGCACAAGCCCGCCATCATCACCGGCGCAGCGCAGGGCGTAGGCCCGCAGCAGATCTCGATGAGCAGCTACTACCGTGACGACATCGACTCCATGCCGGAAGTCGAACTCGTCGCCCAGCAGCTCTGGAGCCAGTCCGGCATCGGCCCCGCCGAAATCGACGCCGCGATCCTCTACGACGCCTTCACTCCGATGGTGCTGCTCCAGCTCGAAGAGTATGGCTTCTGCGGCAAGGGCGAGGCGAAGGACTTCATTGCCGACGGCAACCTCGAACTTGGTGGCCGCCTGCCGATCAATACCAACGGCGGCCAGCTCGGCGAGGGCTATATCCACGGCGTCAACGGCATCGCGGAGGGCGTGCGCCTGATCCGCGGCACATCTGTGAACCAGCCCACCAAGACCTTGGACAACGTCCTGGTCACCGGCGGCTCCCCCGTGCCCCACAGCGCTCTCGTGCTCTCGGCCGACCGCTAGCACTCCCCACCTTCTTGTTTCACGATCAGCCATTGAGGAGTTTCCCATGACCGACCGCATCACTTACGCCCGCGCGACCCACGGCGAGGAAGAGATCCAGGCAGTCGTCGACGTGCTGCGCAGTGGCCACCAGGGCCTGCGTATCGGCAAGAACGTCGCCGAGATGGAGCGCCGCATCGCGGAACTCAGCGGCAAGAAGTTCGGCGTTATGGTGAACTCGGGCTCCTCAGGCCTGTATGTCGCCGTCGAACTGCTGGACCTGCCCAAGGGCAGCGAGATCATCACCTCGCCCCTGACGTTCTCCACTGATATCGCGCCCATCGTTCGCGCCGGTATGGTCCCGGTCTTCGTGGACGTGGAGCCCAACACGGTCAACATCGACGTCAGCAAGATCGAGGCGATGATCACCGAGAAGACCGGTGCCATCCTGTTGCCGAACCTCGCCGGCAACTGCCCCGACTGGGACGCGATCCGCGAGATCGCCGATCGCCACGGCCTCAAAATCGTCGAGGATTGCTGCGACGCCATCGGCCCGACGCTCCGCGGCACCCCCACCGGTGCCCGCGCCGACATCAGTGTCACCAGCTTCTCGATGGCGCACATCATCACGTGCGCAGGCACCGGCGGCATGGTTCTGGTCGACGACGAGGCAAGCCGCGACAAGGCGCTGCTCCTGCGTCGTTGGGGCCGGCGCAGCGAGCCGAACCTGTTCGGCAGCAGCAAGGATGTCGGCCGCGTCTTCCGTGAGCAACTCGACGGTGTCGACTACGACAACGACTTCATCTTCGACGCCGTCATGCCTTGGAATTTCGAGCCTTCCGAGCTAGGGGCCGCGTACGGTGTCGTGCAGCTGGACAAGCTTGCCGACAACTACAAGACCCGCAAGGCAACCTGGGCCGCCTACACCGAGGCCTACAGCGCGTTCCCGAAGTTCTTCACCACGCCCGTCGAGCTCGAAGGCCTGGACACCGCGTGGCTCTGCTATCCGGTGATGATCAACGCCGACGCACCCTTCACCCGCAGCCAGATGCAGGAAGCCATCGAGGCTGACGGCATCGACACCCGCACCGTCTGGAGCGGCAACATCACTCGACACCCGATGATGAACGACGTCGAGTTCCGTCAGCCCCCCGAGGGGTTGCCGGTGGCCGACGAGGTCTTCGCCCGCGGAATGACTTTCGGCATGAGCCACGGTCTCACCGATGAAGAGGTAGTCCGCATCGGTCAGAGCATCCACCGTTTCGCCTCGAAGTTCGAGTAAATGATGGGCACCCGATTCGAGGGACGACGCGCGGTGGTCACCGGTTCCAGCCGCGGGATCGGTGCAGGCGTTGCGGAGCGGCTTGCTGCCGAGGGTGCCGACGTGGTTCTCGTCGCGCGCACTCTCTCGCCCGGCGGGCAGCTTCCCGGCAGCCTGGAGGAAACCACCGAGCGGTTGCGCCGATACGGCGGCAGAGTCGAGATGGTCGTCGCCGACCTGACCGACCCCGAGGACCGCTCACAGGTGATCGAGAAGGCTACCGAGTTGCTCGGCGGCCCGATCGATATCCTGGTCAACAATGCGGCAGCTGCGATCTACCAGCCGCTCGTGGACTACCCGCTGCGGCGCCGCCAACTCACGTTCGAAGCGAACGTACACGCTCCGCTCGACCTGATGCAGGCTGCGATCCCCTCGATGGTCGAGGCCGGCGCGGGCTGGATCGTCAACGTCTCGAGCGCAACGGCCCGCCACCACGAGGGTCCGCCGTTCGACCTGGTTCCCCCTGGCACTTCGATGGCGGTCTACGGCGCATCCAAAGCCGCCCTGAACCGGATCACGCACGGCATGGGCGCGGAGCTCTACGGCACGGGCGTGCGGGTCAATACCGTCGAGCCGCGTGCCGCCGTTCTCAGCGAGGGCGCCACCGCGTTGGTCGGTGCCACTGTCCGTCCGGACCAGATCGAGGCCATCGAGGAGATGGTCGAGGGCATTCTCGCGCTCTGTGACTGCGCCGCCGACGTGACGGGGCAAGTGTGCGTGAGCCTGGACCTGATCGACCAGTGGAACCTGACCACCCGCGGCCTGGACGGTAAGTCGTGGAACAACCCCGGTCGGAACGTCTTGGATAACCCTCGATGGAACGTCTCCGACAAAATTGAGGAGCTGTCATGACACCGGTGATCGTCGACCTTGCCAGGACCCCGTTCGGCAAGCGCAACGGTTGGATGTCCACGATCCACTCTGCCGAGCTACTCGGATTGGCACAGCGCGGGGTGCTCGAGCGCACCGGGATCGATCCGGAGATCGTCGAGGAGGTCATCGGCGGCTGCGTTACACCCCTGGGTGAGCAGTACGGCAACATCGCCCGCACCTCATGGCTGCACGCCGGTCTACCCCCGCACACCGGCGCGACCACAATCGACGCTCAGTGCAGCACCGCGCAGCGTGCTGTGCAGCTACTGGCCGGCCAAATCGCTGCCGGGGCAACGGATGTGGGAGTCGCCTGCGGCGTAGAGCTGATGACCCGTGCGCCGCTGACCGCCAAGGTCGGCACGGGCCTGGGCACGCCGCGGCCCGAATCCTGGTCGGTCGAGTATCCCGACCAGTACACGGGCGCGGACCGCATAGCCCGCAATCGCGGGTTCACACGAGAGGATCTCGACGCGTTCGGTCTGCGCTCGCAGCAGCTCGCGAAGGCGGCATGGGACGCGGGCCGGATCGATGCGCAGATCATCCCCGTCACGGTCCCGAGTCTCGAGCCGGGGCAGAAGCCGGTCCGCGTCACCCGCGACCAGGGTCTGCGCGATTCCACCCTGGAGGGGCTGGCACGCCTGCAACCCGTCCTCGATGGTGGCTTGCATACGGCGGGCAGTTCCTCCCAGATCTCCGACGGTGCCAGCGCTGCCCTGCTGATGTCCGCCGCCCGAGCTCGCGACCTCGGTGTGAAACCCAGAGCACGGATAGTTGCCCAGTGCATCATCGGAGGGGATCTGGAGTACTTACTCGACGGCCCGATCGACGCAGGCCGCAAAGTGCTCGAGCGCAGTGGCATGACCATCGCCGACATCGACCTGTTCGAAATCAACGAGGCCTTCGCGTCGGTTCCGATGTCCTTCGCCCAGGTGCACCGCGTGAGCGAGGACCGGCTGAACGTCAACGGGGGCGCGATCGCGGTCGGTCACCCGGCCGGTGCGACTGGCATCCGGCTGCTCGCGACGGCACTCGACGAGCTCGAGCGCCGCGACGCATCCACGGCGATGGTGGCCATCTGCGCCTCCGCGTCGACAACCGCGCTCATTCTCGAGCGGATCTGAGGGGCACATCGTGGCATTAGCACTCGAAGAGGAACATCGGCACCTCGCCGACTCGGTGGCTGCGTTCTGCGTGCGCGCCGACGCCATCGCGCACGGCCGCGCGAACGCCGCCGGGTTTGCGGCCGGCGAGCGACCGGACACCTGGGATCAGTTGGTGCAGCAGCGCCTTCATGCCATCCACTTGTCCGAACAGAGCGGCGGGGACGGGGCCGGTATCACCGAGTTGGCCGTCATCGTCGAGCAGCTGGGCAAAGCCCTGTATCCGGGGCCGTTCCTGCCGACCGTGATCACGAGCGCGATTCTTGCGCGCGCCTGCGGTCCCGCGGAGGACTCGGGAATTTCGGTTGGGTTGCTCGAAGAGTTTGCGGACGGCGCGACCGGTGCGACCGCCTTCGGCTCTGGATTGACTGCTGAGCGCACCGCTGCCGGCTGGCTCGTGCACGGTGCGTCCGAGCCCATCCTGGGCCTGCCCGGTGCGACAATCGTGCTGGTCCGCGCGCTCGACTCCGACGGTTCGCCGGTGTGGTTCCGGCTGGTGTCGGGCGAGACTGCCAAAGTCACCGCCGAGGAAGGCGTCGACCTGACCCGTGCCATCGGGGTGCTCACACTCGTCGGGCACGAGGTTGCGCAAGCCGACGTGCTGGGTGACATCACTGACGCGGATGCGGAATGGTTGCGTAACACCCTGTTCGCTGCAGAGGCGAGTGGTATCGCGTCCTGGACGCTCTCTACAGCCGTCGACTACGTGAAAACCCGTGAGCAGTTCGGCCGGGCCATCGGGACTTTCCAGGCCGTCCAGCACAAGTCCGCGATGATGCTGGTGCGGGCTGAGGTGGCGTGTGCTGCGGCTTGGGATGCCGCTCGTGCACAGGAGCATGGTGCCGACCAGCGGGCGCTCGTGTCCGCGCAGGCGGTGGTCGCCACGCTTGCGGCCGGCATCGACAACTCCCTCGAATGTGTGACGCTTTTGGGTGGGGTCGGCTTCACCTGGGAGCACGATGTGCACCTGTATTGGCGTCGCGCGATCAGCCTGGCCACGCTTGCCGGTTCCGATCAGATGTGGGCCAAGCGACTCGGCGAACTCGCGATCACCACGGCCCGGGACTTCTCCTTCATCGGTGCGCACACCTTGCCCGCCCTCCGGGCAGAGGTAGCGGCGGTGCTCGACCAGCTCGACGCGCTGCCCGACGACGCTGTGCGTAGCGAGGGCTGGGCTCCGGAGCGTGGTGGCAGTCGTCGCGCTCTACTCGCGGACGCGGGTCTGGTGGCGCCTCACTACCCGAAGCCGTTCGGTCTCGGCGCGGGCCCGGAACAGCAGGCCGTCATCGCGCAGGAATTCGCGGTGCGTGGGCTGAAGCAGCCGACAACCGTGATCGGTGAGTGGGTCCTGCCCACGATCCTCGAGTACGGCAGCGCTGAGCAGCAGCAGAGGTTCGTTCACTCGACGCTGCGTGGCGAGATCGTTTGGTGCCAGTTGTTTTCCGAGCCCGGCGCGGGCTCGGACCTTGCGGGGCTGTCCACCGCGGCCCGCAAAGTCGACGGCGGCTGGATTCTCTCGGGCCAGAAGGTATGGAATTCGATGGCTCACGAGGCCGACTGGGGCGTGTGCCTGGCGCGGACGGATCCGGATGCGCCCAAGCACAAGGGTATTTCGTACTTCCTGGTCGACATGCAAAGCACCGGTGTCGATGTGCGTCCGCTTCGGCAGGCTACCGGGTTCTCCGAGTTCAACGAGGTATTCCTCGACGAGGTTTTCGTGCCCGACGAGTGCCTGGTCTCCGAACCGGGCAAGGGTTGGCGCCTCGCGGTGACAACACTCTCGAACGAGCGACTGAGCATGGGCGGAGCCCTGGACCATGGCTCGAGCAACCGCTTCCGCGATGTCTTGGCGAAGGGCGCGCACAGTTGCTCCCGTGAGGACGCCGTACGTGCCCTGGGTTACAGCACGAGCCGCGAGCTCGCGCTGTCTGCGCTCAATCTGCGCGGTGTGTTGGCTCGGCTTTCCGGTCAGAGTCCGGGGGCAGAGATCAGCGTCGCCAAGGTCTACAACGCGCTCGCCCAGCGCGAGGGTTCGCGGGACCTGCTGCGACTGCTGGGACCACAGGCTGCGGTCTTGGATCCGGACGCCGACCACGTGATCGACCACATCGGGCTTCCGGCAGTCCTATTCGGTGGCGGCACCGTGGAGATCCAGCTCAACGTGATCTCGCAGCGTGTTCTGGGGCTACCCCGCTGACTACTTCCTACTCCACAAAATTCTGAACGAACTCCGTAGAAGTTCCTGAACAGGAGATACCTACACATGTATCTGGACTTGTCCGACAACTCGAAGGCGCTGCGCGCAGAGTTGCGCGCGTACTTCGCGAACATCATCAACGAAGAGGACCGCCGCGCCCTGGTCACCCAGACCGAAGGCGGACCCACCTTCGACCGCATCCTGCGCAGAATGGGTGCCGATGGCTGGCTCGGCCTCGGCTGGCCGGAAGAGTTCGGTGGACGCGGTGAGGACCCCGAGGCCCTCTACGTCTTCTACGACGAGGTCATTCGGGCAAATGCCCCGCTCTCGCTGGTCACCCTCAACACCGTCGGCCCCGCACTGATCAAGCACGGCACCCAGGCGCAGAAGGATTTCTTTCTGCGTCCGATCCTCGCCGGCGAGCTGATCTTCGCGATCGGCTACACCGAGCCGAACGCGGGCACCGATCTCGCTGCGCTCGAGACTCGCGCTCGGGTCGAGGGCGACGAGCTGGTCATCAACGGCAACAAAATCTTCACCAGCGCCGGCGTGTTCGCCGACTGGGTGTGGTTGGCCGTGCGCACCGACCCCGACGCACCCCGACACCAAGGCATCTCCGTGGTCCTCGTGCCCACCAACTCGCCCGGATTCTCGGTCACCGAGATTCACACTGTCGGCGGCATCAGTACGTCAGCGACGTACTACGAGGACGTGCGGGTCCCGCTGGCCAATGTCGTCGGCGAGCTCAACCAGGGCTGGAAGCTGATCACCAACCAGCTCAACCACGAAAGGGTGGCCCTGGCTGCTCGCGGCGGCATCGCCAACGAGCTCTTCGCCGAGGTCCTCGATTGGGCCAAAGCCGAGCTGTGCGACGACGGCACCGTCTATGACCTGCCATGGGTCCGCGAGAAAATGGCCGAGATCTATGCCCTGCTCAGCGCTGCCGACCTGATGAACCTGCGCCTCGTCGCCGACGTCGCAGCCAACACCCTCGGCGGCGGTGACTCCGCGGCCGCGAAGGTCTTCGGTACCGAGGCCGTCGTCGCGGCCTACGGGATGCTGCAGGAGGTGCTCGGCGCCAAAGGACTGTTGCGCCCCGGCACTCCCGGCGCGGCCATCGATGGCCGCGTGGAGGCTCTGGGTCGTCGTGCGCAGAACAACACCTTCGGCGGTGGCACCAACGAGGTCATGCGCGAGATCGTCGCGGGCAAGACCCTCGGTATGACCATGTCTGCGCGTCGCCGCCCCGAAGCGGCCAAAACCACAATGGGAGCGAAGTAAAGATGGAGTTCGAGTTCAACGAAGACCTTTCCGCCGTCCGCGGCCTGGCCGAGCAGATCTTCGCTGCCCGCTCGGATGTCGAACAGCTGCGCAAGATCGAGCAGTCCGGCGGCTTCGACGCCGACCTGTGGAAAACCCTCGCCGACGCGGACCTGATCGGCATCGCGGTCCCGGAATCGGCCGGCGGCGCGGGCTTGGGCATGCTGGGGCTCGTCGCTGTTCTCGAGCAACAGGGCCGCCGCGTCGCGCAGGTGCCGCTGTGGTCGGTGGTGGCTACCGGTGCCCTGCCGATCGCCGAGTTCGGCAGCACGCAACAGGCCCAGGCCTGGCTGCCCGGGTTGCTGGACGGTTCACGCATCGTGACCGCCACCCTCGAGAACGGAAACGGCCGCCGCCTCCCCGTGCGCGCCGAGACCGACGGAGACGGTTGGCGCTTGCACGGCGAGGTTTCCTCGGTGCCTGCCGCCGAGGTGGCGGACGCGTTGCTGGTCCCTGCACGTCTGCCCGACGACAGTGTCATCGTCGTACTCGTGCGGACCGACGCTGACGGGCTGACTCGCACTGCGCTGTCGGTGACCAATTACGAGTGCACCTCGGCCGTGAGGTTCGACGGGGTGTCGGTCACGGCCGCCGATGTGCTGCCTGGCGACGGCGCCCAGATCCTGGCCTGGACGCTGCGTCGCGCGCGGGTCGCGCTGGCCGCGCTCGCCACCGGGGTGTGCTCGGAGGCGCTGGCGATGACCGCTGCGTACACCTCCGAGCGCGTGCAGTTCGGCCGCCCGCTGTCGACCAACCAGGCTGTCGCGGTGCGGGCCGCTGATACTCACCTGGACACCGAGTCCATCCGCCTCACTTCGCAGCGCGCCGCGTGGCTGATGGATATCGGCAAGGAAGACCAGGCGGAGGCTGCCGCACTCGTCGCGAAGTTCTGGGCGTCCCGCGGCGGGTTGCGTGCGGTCCACGCCACCCAGCACTTGCACGGCGGCATGGGCGCGGATGTCGACTATCCGATCCACCGCTACTTCCTGTGGGGTCGGCAGATCGCGTTCACGCTGGGCAGCGCCGGTTCGATCGGTGCCGAGCTGGGCGATGTGCTCGAGAGGGGCGCATCGATCGGATCGCCCGAGTGAGCAGGGATGAGAACCTCGCGGCCTGCGTGCTGCGCGCACCACGATGTCTCCCCCGGCCGGGGACTTCCTGTTGGTCGCGCCGGCGGGACGACAAGGTGTTGTTCCGGCCCGCACCGTGGCCGACTGCGGTCTTCGATTCGTCGCGCACGACCACTATGACGAGTATCCGGCCTATCGCGATGTGGCGCAGCGCCCCCGTCACAGCTTCCAGAAGGATAGATTCCCCCGAGAGACAGGTGTGCACTCGTGCCAACTCAGGATCACAAACCCGGCCTTGCACTGATCAGCGGTGCCAGCCGGGGTATCGGGCGAGCGATCGCGCGGCGCTTCGCCGCCGAGGGCGTCGCCGTGGCCGCCGTCTCCCGCACCATGCGCGCCGATGACGGTGCGCTGCAGGGCTCACTCGAAGAGACGGTGGAGCTGATCACCGCCGACGGCGGCAACGCGGCGGCATTCGCCGTCGACCTCGGAAACCCCGAGCTGGACCGCGCCGCCCTGATCGCGGAGATCGAGGAAAGATTCGGCCGTCGGGTGGACGCCCTGGTCAACAATGTCGCCGCTGCCCGCCGCTACGACACGCTGTTCGCCGACATGTCCCGCGAGTGGTTCCAGGACTCCGTCGAGACCAACCTGTGGAACACCTGGGACCTCATGAAGGCCGTGATCCCCGGCATGCGCGAGAGCGGCGCCGGCTGGATTGTCAACATCTCCTCGCGCCAGGCCGGCCCCCGCGTCGGGCCGCCGTTCGCCTTCCATCCGCTGGCCGGCTCCGTGCTCTACGGCGGCACCAAGGCCATGCTGGATCGCATCAGTACCGGCTCTGCCATGGAGCTCTACGACGACAGCATTGCGGTGAGCTCGCTCGCACCCAACCGCGGCGTCGCTACCGAACATGCGGCCGGTGCGGTGCCCGGCTGGCCGTCGGAGCCCGAGGACACAATGGCCGAGGCTGCGCTGTTGCTCGCCAGCTCGAACCTGGACCAGGTCACCGGCCGCGTCGCCTACAGCCTCCCGCTGCTAAAGGAATTCGGCCGACCGGTCCGGGCGCTCGACGGGACCGGCCTGCTCGAGGGATGGCAGCCGTCGGACCTCGATGAGGAGACATTTTTGCTGCCGTACCTGAACTTCGATCCCCCGGGCTCGGTTCCGGAGACTCTGCAGAATCAAGCCTAGGCCAGGACCACGGTTACACCACCTACCCGCTCCGGCCCCCGATAACCGTGACGGGCACCACAACCGTAAAGGAGAGTGCACGTTGGACACATTCGCTGAGATCGTCAGATCTCGCGCAGAGGATGACAAGATCGGACTCCGATTCGAGGACCGGTCCTGGACCTGGCGCGAGGTCGTCCAGGAAGGCGCCGACCGCGCAGCAGCCCTCGTGGGTCTCGTCTCGCCCGCCCCGGCTGACCGCCAAATCCACATCGGCGTGCTCCTGGAGAACGTGCCGGACTTCGTCTTCTGGCTCACCGCGGGGCCGCTCGCCGGCGCGGCCGTCGTCGGCATCAACGCCAGCCGCAGCGGGCCCGAACTTGCCCATGACATCAAGCATGCGGATGTCGACGTCATCATCACCGAGGACAAGCTCGCGCACCTGGTCCAGGGCTCGGACCACGGCATCGCGCCGGAGCGCATCCTCAACGTGGACCAGCCGTCCTACCTGCAGACACTGGCCCCGTACCGAGGCGCAGGCCTGCCCGAATCCATCACGACGGCGGATCAGCTGGCACTGCTCCTGTTCAGTTCAGGCTCGACCGGCGCACCCAAAGCTGTCATCGTCGGACAGGGCAGACTGGGCCGGCTGGCCGAAGTACTCGTCGACCGGGTGTCGATGCGCAGGGATTCGGTCACCTACTTGTGCATGCCGCTTTTCCACGGCAACGCCGTGATGATGAACCTCGCCGTCGCCATGCGAGTCGGCGCGACGGTGGGCATGACCAGAAAGTTCTCCGCCAGCAGGTTCGCCGACGATATCCACCGCTTCGGGGCGACCTACGTCAACTACGTCGGTCGGGCACTGTCCTATGTCCTCAGCCAACCGGAGAATCCCCGCGACCGGACGGGCACCCTCGAGCTTGCCTTCGGCACCGAGGCCTCGGAAGCTGATGTCGCACGCTTCACCGAGCGGTTCGGTTGCGAGGTCATGGAGGGCTACGGTCTCAGCGAAGGAGTGTTCCGCCTTGGTCGCACCCCCGATTCCCCGGCCTACTCTTTGGGTACCCCTCAAGGCGACCTCGACATCCGGGTGCTCGATGAGCAGACCGGGGAGGAGTGCCCGCGAGCGGAGTTCGACACGAGCGGCCGGCTCACCAATCCCGGGGCGGTAGGCCAGATGGTCGCCGTTGGCCTTGCTCATACGTTCGAGGGCTATTACAAAAACCCCGAGGCAATGAGCGACCGCGTCCGAGGCGAGGATTTCTGGTCCGGCGACCTGGGCTACCGAGACGCGGCGGGGTACTTCTACTTCGCCGGACGGTCCTCGGATTGGCTACGGGTCGATAGCGAGAACTTCTCCGCAGCACCAGTGGAGCGAGTTCTCCAGCGCGTCCCCGGCGTTGCTGCGGCACCCGTATTCGCGGTGCCCGACCCCAGCACGGGCGATCAAGTGATGTGCGCAGTGGAGATGGCCGCGGGCGAGCATTTCGATGCCGCGGACTTCGGAGCGTTTCTCGCTGAGCAGCCGGAGATGGGTGCCAAGTGGTGGCCCACCTATGTGCGGGTGATCGACCAGATCCCGTTGACCGGCAGCGGCAAGGTCAACAAGGCACCGCTTCGTAGTGCCGCGTGGAACACCCCCGACCCCGTCTATATCCGGGTCGGCAAGACCAGCTCCTACGGCAAACTCGATGACGTTCAGCGGGCAGCGATCGAGGCCGATTTCCTCAGCCACGGCCGCGCCGGACTCTTGCCTGCCCACCTACCCGAAGCCGCACCAGCAACGAACTGACACAGTCCTGGTTCAGAGGGTTCATTGTCGGACCACTCCGGCCTCGACAAGCGAACCCGACAAACAGCACTGGGCGCCCAGTGGCCTCGAATCGTTGAAAATCCAAGGAGACTGATGAAGGTTCTAATTATCGGTGGTACCGGCATGATCGGCACCGCCACCGCCACACACCTGCGCGAGCAGGGCGACGACGTGACAGTGGCCGCCCGCACTGAGCCGGCGCCGGGCACGGTCGCCAACGAGTTCCCCGTCCTGCTCGGCGACTACAGCGAGGGAGGCTTCAACACCTCGGACCTGGCCCCGTTCGAGGGAATCGTCTTCGCCGCGGGCAACGACATCCGGCACATCCCCGCCGACGCCGACCGGGCCGAGTTCTGGGAGAAGATGCAGATCGGTGGCGTGCCGCGGTTCGCCGCGCTGGCCAAGGAGGCGGGCGTCCCGAACTTCGTCCAAATCGGAAGCTACTACCACCAGGTCCTGCCGAAGCTAGTCGAGACCGACGACTACGTCCGCGCCCGCGCGCTGGCCGATGAGCGCGCTCGAGCCCTCGGCGACGACCAGTTCAC
Source organism: Rhodococcus sp. 1168 (assembly GCF_002091955.1). GTDB lineage: Bacteria > Actinomycetota > Actinomycetes > Mycobacteriales > Mycobacteriaceae > Rhodococcoides. Next base: position 107,491 of record NZ_MKKY01000091.1, read on the forward strand.
CGTCTCCACCCTCAACGCGCCCAACATCCTCGGCGTCACCCCAGGCCCCTCGATGGCCCGCATCGGCCGATTCCTCGACTGGGCTGACGGCAACAAGCCCGAGATCCCGAACTTCACCCCCTCGGGCGGCACCAACTACATGTCGGTGCGCTCGCTCGCCGAGGCGGTCGGGGGTGCGCTGCGCAACGCCGAGACCGGCACCGCGTACTTGTTGGGCGACGCGAACCTCGCCTTCCGCGAGTACTTTCAGATGATTTTCGACGCAGCGGGCAGCACCATCACGCTCGTCGCGCGCGACGAGAAGCACCCAATGCTGCCCGACGCGTTCATCGTGCAGGGCCGCGGCAACGTCATCTCCTACCAGACCGACCCCGCGCAGACGGCCGCGCTCGGCTACACCCAGGGCGACGCGCCCCGCGCGATCGCAGAAATGGTCGCCCAGACCCGCGCCGGCCTGGCATGACCGATACCGACGCGCTGCTCGGGCCGCTACTCATCGGCAAGTCGGCCATCGTCACCGGCGGGGCACAAGGAATCGGGGCTGCAATCAGCCGGCTGTTCGCCGCGCACGGGGCTGCGGTGGTGGTCGTCGACAACGATGTGGCGGCCGCCGCATTGGCCCGCGAGGTGCCGGCCATCACGGCCGTCATCGCAGACGCCACCGACCCGGCCGTGGCGCTCGATCTCGCTGCGCATCAGCCGGACATCCTGGTCAACAACGTCGGCCACTTCCTGCGGCCCCCGACCACCTTCGTCGAGGCCGACCCCAGCGAGTGGGTCCAGCTCGGCGAGATCAATCTCGGCCACGCCATGCGCGCTACGCACGCGGTGCTGCCGGGCATGATCGAGCGTGAACGAGGTGGGTCCATCATCAACCTGACCACAGTCGAAGCCCACCGCGGCATCCCCGGCCACACCGTGTACGCCACCTACAAGGCAGCGCTGCGGCACTTCACCCGCAGCCTCGCGTTGGAGGTAGGCCCTCATGGCATCCGGGTCAACAACATTGCACCCGACCTGATCGAAACCCCGCAGGTGCCCTACACGAGTTTGGTCGCCGAAGAGGATCGGCACCGCTGGCCCCGGTGGGCCCCTCTGGGCGGCCCGGGTACCCCGCACGATGTAGCGGGGCCGGCGCTGTTTCTGGCCTCGGAGATGTCCCGGTACGTCACCGGCACCACCCTGCACGTCGACGGAGGCAGCGATGCCGCTGGTGGCTGGTTCGCGCGGCCGAACGGGACATGGACCAATCGACCCCTAAATCCCTGAATCCCTGAACCGCTGAACCGCTGAACCCCGGAGGCCAATTCAGCCACCGAGAAACTCGCGTTGGCGGCGATGAACTTCTGCTGCACGACAGGTGGTGCCATGAGCGCGACCATGTCGCCGTAGACGATGAAGACTTGGCCGTTGACCTTGTCCGCGGCCGGGGCGGCGAGGAACGAGACACACGTCGCGACTCGCTCGGGGGCCATGATGTCCAGACCACCTCGCTCGGCGCCCTCGCCGAAGACTGCTGCCGTCATCTCGGTGCGAGCGCGCGGGCATATCGCGTTCGCCGTCACCCCGTAGCGCGATAACCCACGGGCGGTCGACAGCGTCAGCGCAACGATGCAGGCCTTGGCCGCAGCGTAGTTGGCTTGGCCGGCCCCGCCCAAGAGGAACGCCTCCGACGCCGTGTTGATCACACGGCCGTACACCGGTCCGCCGATCGCCTTCGAGGCTGATCGCCAGTGCACAGCCGCGGCACGGGAAACCGACGCATGTCCCTTCAAATGAACGGCGATCACGTCGTCCCACTGCTCCTCGGTCATGTTGAACAGCATCGAGTCGCGTGTGATGCCAGCATTGTTGACAACAATGTCCAGGCTGCCGAAGTTTGTTACCGCGGCCTCGACGAGTCGCTCTCCGAGTGACCAATCACTGACGTCGCCGAGCACAGCGACGGCCCGACCGCCCGATGCCTCGATCTCGCGCGCTACTGCTTCACCCGCTGGGCCGACGTCATTGACCACCACGCCTGCGCCCAGTGCTGCCAGGCCCAACGCCTCGGCCCGGCCCAGACCCGCCCCCGCCCCGGTAACGATGGCAGAGCGGCCCGAAAGATCGATGTTCTGCATGCTTTGTCCTATTGCTGGTTGTGGACCATTGGTCGCGTAGCCACTGACTGCGGTGGCCGTCGGAAGTGTCGAAGATGAGCTGTGTTCGATCGTCGCCACTCTTACTGGAGTGGCCGGTCATCGATCCGTGTGAGTGCCTGAATGCAGATGCTCTTCGTAGATTGCGTTTAGCCCTCGGCAACGCATTCTCCTTGGTAATGTAAATCGGTAAGCGGGTCAATCAAGCGCTTGCTCAACTTAACTCAGTGATGTACTGCCCCAAACAAGCTGGAGGAGCACGATGCTATTTCCTGGCAAACGACGATTTGGCACCATTGCCATCGCCACGATGGCCAGCGGCCTGTTACTCGTAGGCTGCACGAGTAACGGCGACAACGATGGCTCTGGTTCGACCGACACCCAGTCCAAGCCCGGGTCCATCGGCGTCGTTGGCGACCAAGGCAAGGGCGGCGATCCGGTTGAGGGCGGCACGCTGAGCTTCGCCGGCTACTCACCGGTCTCCACGCTCGATCCCGCCAAGACCCAGCCTGCGGGTTCCACGGGCGGCACCGAGATGGCAGCGGTCTACGACCTACTCGTCCGCTACGACGCAACCACCGAAGGCTTCGAGCCGCAGTTGGCGAAATCACTCGACGCGAACGACGATGCGACGGTCTGGACCCTGAAGCTCCGTGACGACGTCAAGTTCAGCGACGGCACCCCGCTCGACGCAGAAGCCGTAGTCGCGAGCACCAATCGCTTCAACACCAATCGCGGCGGCAACAGCCAGGCGTTCACCGCCGGCGTGAAGTCCGTCGAGGCCACCGACGCCTCCACCGTGACCTACACGATGAACCAGCCGTGGACCGAGTTCCCCTCCATGCTCGCCTTCGGCCACGGCATGGTCGTCGCCCCCAGCTCGGATCAGCCAGACGGCACGTTCAAGCCGATCGGTGCCGGCGCCTACACGATGGAGAGCCTCACCCCCGGTGCCGACCTGGTGCTTCAAGCCCGCGAGGACTACTGGAACGGCAAACCGCACTTGGACACCCTCAAGTTCGTAGCCATCAAGGATGATCAACCCAAGATCGACGCCCTCAACAGCGGGGGGATCCAGATGGCGTTCCTCATCAACGACGCCGCCGTGAACACTGCCAAGGCCACCCTGCCCGGGTACCTCGAGACCGTCAGCCTCGGCAACTCCGTTGTGCAGATCAACCAGCGCGAGGGCCGTCCCGGTGCCGACGTACGGGTGCGCAAAGCGATGCAAATGACCATCGACCCCACCGTCGTCGACACGCGCGCCAAGAACGGTGAGGGCATGCCCGGCACCGAGATGTTCCAGTCCTGGTCCAAGTGGCACTACGACATTGCCCCTGTGCCGCTCGATACCGACAAGGCGAAAGCACTCGTCGACGAGGCCAAGGCAGACGGCTTCGACGGGAAGATCACGTACTTCACGACCCAGACGCAGTCCGGACAGGCCACCGCTCTTGCCATCCAGGCGATGTTGCAGCCTGTCGGTATCGAGGTGAGCATCGAATACGGAGCATCGGTCACCGATGTCGTCAAGCGCCTTTACGTCGACAAAGACTTCGATATTGCCACCGGCTCGTACAGCATCGCTGACCCAGCCCCATTCACGCGTCTGTACAGCGCTTTGAACAGCACGTCGAGCAACAACATCATCGGAGTCAACGACCCGACGATGGACAAAATCCTCAGTGATGTCCAGACAGCGAAGGACGACGATGCGAAGCGCGCAGCGTTGGCCGAACTGCAGACGGAGGTCAATTCCACGGCCCCGTTCCTGCCACTTGCGGCGGGTGTCAGTTTCGTGCCATGGACCGACAACGTCTACGGTGTGGTCCCGTCACTCGACGCCATCATGTTGCTCGATCAGGCCTGGATCGAGTAGGGGCACCAGGGACTGCCCTTCGGTCGATTGAGTCGGGTGGACCCGGGGCAGTCCCGTTGGCACCTGTGGACTAGTCGGCTAGGTGTATAGGCCGCTGCCGCGCTGTCCGCGCACCATATTTGCCAAGTGAACCCCCTTGCTCTCGAAAGAGCTTGGGGGTTCACTCGATAAATAAGGTGTTCGCTTACCCCGGCGATAAACTCCGACCGCAGATTGGTCAGCGCCATCCGAACTGCCCCGGCGGTCATATCCAGGGCGCGGCCCGTGTACGGGCCGTCATTCCCACACGTCGTGCAAGTCCGACGTGGGATCGACATGCCACGCAGATTGGCTTCGAACGTTGGGGACGTCCTGTGCCCGGGCCTCCACGTTCTGGTGCCGTTTCGTCGACAACCACATGGTGTCGAAATGTCCCAGAACTCACATACCTCGGAGCTTGTCGAGGTCGCGTCTCTCGCGTTTGGTGGGCCGGCCTGCACCGCGGTCTCGCCGCGGCTGCGAGGCGAGAACTTCCTTTGGCGGTGGCGGTGGGCTGCGATCGATCATGCATTCGGCCACGACACCGGCACCGACACGTTTGGCGATTGCTCGCGTGACCACGACAATCTTCTCCGCACCGTCGACGCGCAGGCGGATCTCGTCGTCAGGACCGATACGTTGCCCGGCCTTGGCCGGGGTGCCGTTGACGCGGACATGACCGGATCGGCAGGCTGCCGCAGCAGCCGACCGCGTCTTGAACAGCCGGACAGCCCAGACCCAGCTGTCGACCCGCACACTCTGTGTTTCGACCATCGACAACACAACCTACATGTCGAGCCCGAGGTCGAGAACCGTCACCGAATGCGTGAGACCCCCGACCGCAAGGAAATCGACACCGGTCTTCGCGTAGTCGTGCGCCACATCCAAGGTGAGTCCACCCGAGGACTCGAGCTTGGTGTGTGGTGAGAGTTTCACACGTCGCTGGACCGCCATCTGGGTCTGCCACAGCGCGAAGTTGTCGAGCAGAACCAATTCGACGCCCTCGGCGAGTACTGCGTCCAACTGCTCGAGGCTGTCGACCTCGACTTCGCAGTCGATATCGGGCGCGGCAGCGCGAACCGCCCGCAAAGCGGCGACGATCGAGCCCGCAGCGGCCACATGGTTGTCCTTGATCAGCGCAGCGTCACCGAGGCCCATCCGGTGGTTCACTCCTCCCCCGGCGCGGACGGCGTATTTCTGCAGGGCACGAAGACCGGGCAAGGTCTTGCGGCTGTCGCGGATCTTCGCGTCACTGTCGGCGACCTCGGCAACCCATGCCGCGGTGGTGGTTGCGATGCCGGACAGATGGCACATCAAATTGAGCATCGTCCGTTCCGCTGTCAACAGGGAACGCGTCGGCGCTGTCAGGCTCAGAACCGACTGTCCGGCTTCGACTTCGGTTCCGTCTGCAACTCGATCGACGAGCTGGTATGCCCCTTCACCGATGACCTCGTCCAGGACGAGCAGCCCTACGTCGATCCCGGCCACAGTCCCGGCCTGTCGGGCAACTACGGATGCCGACGCGATGGCGTTGGCGGGGACCGTTGCGATGGTGGTCACGTCCGGCCCGTAGCGCAGGTCCTCGTCGAGGGCGGTTCGGATGAGTGCACGCACCTCGTGTGGGTCGAGTCCCTGTTCGGTCAGTGCACTCACTGTCAACTCACTCCTGTCATGGCCGGTGGCCGTATCTTGTTGGAAGACAACACGAATTCGAGTGAACCGTCCTCGGCCTGTCGAATTCGCGTGCTGTGCCGCAGTGCGTCCGAAGGTGCTGGATGGTCTCTACGGGTATGGCACCCACGACTTTCGGGTCGCGCAGCTGCCGCCTTCACCACTGCCGATGCGGTCATCGTCAGTGCTGCATCCTCGATCGAGGCGACTGCATCGGGCGAGCGTGTGGTGTCCGGCCACGCCAGGTCCACAGCCGAGCCCAGCATCGACGCCGTGTGGTCCAGGCCGCTTTCGTCGCGGACCACTCCCACGTGCTCGGTCATCAGAACTTGTAGTTCTCGCCGCGGCACTGTGCGCATCGACGGCAGGGTGGGTTCGGCATCGACGCGGGGGCTGCCTTGTCGTTCCAGGGCTGCAATTCCAGCACGTCTCCCGACGACCAGTCCTTCGAGAAGACTGTTCGACGCCAATCGGTTTGCGCCGTGCAGGCCTGTTCGTGCCACCTCGCCGGCAGCGAGAAGACCTGGGACAGTGGTGCGACCCCATACATCGGTGACGATGCCACCGCAGGAGTAGTGCGCCGCGGGGGCGACAGGAATCAGGTGCTCGGCGGGATCGATTCCGGCTGCAAGGCACGAGGCGGTGACGGTAGGAAACCGTCTGGAAAACCCGGGGATCGCGCGTGCGTCGAGCAAGACATGGTCGGTCCCGGTGATACGCAGTCGTTCGGCGATAGCTCGCGACACCACATCGCGTGGAGCCAGGTCCCCGAGCGGATGGACACCGTCCATGAACCGGATCCCGTCGAGATCGACAAGGTGCCCGCCCTCGCCGCGTACAGCTTCACTGACCAATGGTCGTCGCCCCTCCGAACCTGGAGCGAACAGCACCGTCGGGTGGAACTGTACGAATTCCAGATCCGACACTTCCGCACCAGCATTGAGCGCGAGCGCAATACCGTCGGCAGTCGAGCCCGGCGGGTTGGTACTGCACGAGTACAACTGGCCCACACCACCAGTGGCCACCAGTACGGCAGGGCAATGGATCACGCCCATTCCCTCGGCAGAGGATGCGAGCAGTCCGCTGACCTCGCCTCGCGCAGTGAGCACGGACACGGCAGCGGTGCCGAACAAAACAGCTTGCCCCGAGACATCAAGTGCCCGTTGCACTTCAGCGCCGGTCGCATCGCCTCCCGCATGAATGATCCGACTTCTCGAGTGTCCGCCTTCGAGTGTCCGCGCCACCGCGCCGTCGGCGCCTCGGTCGAAGACCGCACCCAATGCTTCCAACGCCGCGACTGCTTCGGGACCCCCGGAGACGATGGAACGAACCGAAGGCTCGTCGCACAAGCCTGCTCCGGCCACGCAAGTGTCGGCAACGTGATCGTCGATGGAATCACCGGAGGCGCCCGAGCCAGGGACTGCGATCCCGCCCTGGGCGTACTGCGTTGCCGTGTCCGCCGAACCGCCCTTGCTCACGGTGATGACCCGCAGTCCCCGCTGGCCGGCCGCTATTGCTGCACTGAGGCCCGCGACGCCACCGCCGATCACCACGAGATCTGCCGAAGCCTCCCACGTGATCGATACCGGTGTCGTCCTCCCCCCGAAGGACAGTGTCACTCGCCGCCGCCGGGGTTACCGATCTCGATCATCCGTTGCACCGACTTACTCGCGATGCGTGCGGTCTCGGGATCCACATGCACTTCGTCTTTGCCTTCGACGAGGCAGCGCAGCAATGCAGCCGGGGTGATCATCTTCATGTAACCGCACGATGCTCGATCGTTGACTGCCTGAAAGTCGACGTCCGGCGCTGCGCGCCGCAGTTGATGCAGCATACCGATCTCGGTTGCAACGAGTACCTGCTTGGCGCTGGTGGTGCGTGCGGCGTCGAGCATCCCACCGGTGGAAAGAATCTTGACCTTGTCCGGCGTGACGAAACCTTCGCCTGCCAAGTAGAGAGCCGATGTGGCACAACCGCATTCGGGGTGGACGTACAATTCGGCATCGGGATGCATTCGAGACTTCTCGGCGAGTTCGTCACCGTTGATGCCGGCATGGACATGGCATTCACCTGCCCAGATGTGGAGATTCTCTCGACCGGTGATCCGCTTGACATGCGCACCGAGGAACTGGTCCGGCAAGAACAGAACTTCGCGGCTCGGGTCGATCGACTCGACGACCTCGACGGCATTGGAGGAGGTGCAGCAGATATCGGTCAGTGCTTTGATCTCTGCGGTCGTGTTGACGTAGGACACGACTACGGCGTTCGGGTAGTCGGACTTCCACTCGCGCAGTTGCTCGGCGGTGATGGAATCCGCAAGCGAGCAGCCGGCACGCTGATCCGGAATGAGGACGGTCTTGTTCGGGCTCAGAATTTTGGCAGTCTCTGCCATGAAGTGCACACCGCAGAAGACGATCTCATCTTCCGGAACTTCCGCGGCCAGACGCGAAAGTGCCAGCGAATCTCCGACGTGATCGGCGATGTCCTGGATGGCAGGAACCTGGTAGTTGTGAGCCAGAATGGTGGCTCCCCGCAGGCGCGCAAGCCGTTTGATCTCAGCCGCCCACTCCTGCGTCGGCTCCACGCCGCCGTATCCTCCCGGTCCGTCGACGATGTCGGACACTCCAGCCCAGCTCGACTCCAGCTGCATGGAGCCGCTCATTGTCGACGCACTGACCGTCGCAGCAGTGGCCGTGGAACCACTGGTCTCGTAGCCGGTTGCACTGCTCGCCATGGCGGAACTCCTTCGCCGATCATCCGGCCCGAAAGGTCCGGATTTCCTATGATGGGGTTTTCGACTTATGATCGAAAACATGATTCATCGTAGCACCGTCCATGAAGTACTCATCGCGGTGTTCCAGGTTCGGACCTTCACCGCAGGCCAGAGCCCCGAACTCGGAGTCCTGCTCTGGCAGCGTGCACTCGAGCCGGAGTTGGGCTCGTGGTCGCTGCCCGGCGGTGTCCTCGAATCCGACGAGGACCTCCCCTCCTCCGCACGTCGCCAGCTCGCCGAGAAGGTCGACGTCCGAAAAGTCGCCCACCTCGAACAACTGTCCATCTTCAGCGACCCCGATCGGGTGCCCGGAGACCGACGGATCGCCTCGACGTTCCTGGGCCTGGTCCCGATCTCCACGGACCCGAAACTGCCGGAAGACACCGAGTGGCATCCGGTCGCGCGGCTTCCCGAGATGTCCTTCGACCACCGGACCGTCGTTCGCCACGCACGAACCCGATTGGTAGCGAAACTCTCCTATACCAACATCGCATTCGCGCTTGCGCCAGTCGAATTCGCCATGTCCACGTTGCGTGAGATATACGCCGCTGCTCTCGACTACCAGGTGGATGCGACGAATCTGCAGCGCGTGCTCGGGCGTCGAAAAGTCCTGGAGGCGACGGGCAAGACCTCGCCGTCGGGCAAGGCAGGTGGTCGTCCACCCGCCCTCTACCGGTTCGCCGACGCTTCCTTGCGCGTCACCGACGAGTTCGCCGCTTTACGCCCGCCCAGTTAGGTCAGAAGGTTCGTCGTTCCATAGTGGACCCGGGACCCTGTCCTCGGCGACAGAATTCGCTCTGGGCTCCGGCTCCTCGTCGTCCAGCGTGAATCGAAGATTGTCGTGCGGGTTCATGGCGGCAAGGAGTAGTACGACGAACGAGGTCGCCAGAGCCTGCACGATCAGCACGAGCGGGGATTCCACGCCCACAGCCCGCGCTACGACGGATCCGACGGCGGGATCGTCCGGTCGGGTATGCAGGATTCCGGAGATCCACACCCCGAGGCCGAGCGTCGTTGCCGACCCCAGGAAGGAACCGAGCACCAACCCCAGGGCCATTACCGGGCCGCGGCGCTCGGTCCACGTCCAGAATCCGACCGGGAGAAGTACACCTGCGACGAGGGTGATGCACAAGAAGATGGCGACCGAATCGAATCGGTGCAGGCTCTCGCCGGTCAACGGCGCACCCCGTCCGGGTGCGAGAACGACGAGATGTTCCGCCGGGGCCAGAAGTGCCCAGCACGCGCCTGCGAGAACGCCGACCCCGACAGCAACGGCGACGGTTATTGCCAAGATCCGGAACCGAGGTATCGGTGCCGCGTCCCCGTCGAAGGTGGCGCGGTCCGATTCCATCGTCGATTCCACTGGCCCCTATCGCCTTCCCGAGGCCGCGGAGTCGTTCGATCCGTGACGCGAGCACTTCGAGGTCCATCCGTCTGGACGTATCTGCACGACCATGCGCCGACCACACTCGGCGCAGAACCGTGGGGGTTCCAGACCGAGCCGAGCCGCCTCGGTGACGGTCTCGTCCACACCGGGGACCAGAGGCTTTCCCGTGTGCAGGCTGTAGCGCTGATCGGTAGTCACACCTCCACCTTAGATGGTCGAGTTCAAGGCTTTGATCGGCATCCGAAGCTCACCGAGGAGGTCCAGATCTTCCTCCGCGGGCCGTCCCAGAGTGGTCAGGTAGTTGCCGACGATCACGGCATTGATGCCGCCGAGAATGCCCTTTTGTGCGCCGAGGTCACCCAAGGTGATCTCGCGCCCACCGGCGAATCGCAGAATCGTCCGCGGCAGTGCCAGTCTGAATGCCGCAACAGCCAGGAGCGCCTCGGACGGTGGGAGTACGTCGAGATTTCCGAACGGAGTTCCCGGTCGCGGATTGAGGAAGTTCAGTGGCACCTCGTCCGGTTGCAGGGCAGCCAGATCCGCGGTGAACTCCGCTCGCTGCTCCAGCGACTCCCCCATCCCGAGAATCCCTCCGCAGCACACCTCCATTCCTGCCGCTCGCACCATTTCCAATGTGCCCCAACGCTCTTCCCACGTGTGGGTGGTGACGACCTTTGGAAAGTACGAGCGGGCAGTTTCGAGATTGTGGTTGTAGCGATGAACTCCCATGGAGGCAAGCTGATCGACCTGCTCTTGGGTCAACATCCCGAGCGAGCACGCGATGTCGATGTCGACTTCGTTGCGAATCGCCTCGATGCCTGCCGCCACCTGGGCGAGCAGTCGCTCATCCGGACCACGAACGGCAGCGACGATGCAGAATTCGGTGGCTCCGGACTTGGCCGTCTGTTTGGCAGCCTCCACCAGGGAGGGAATGTCGAGGCGTGCAGCGCGAACCGGCGACTCGAACAGGCCTGATTGCGAGCAGAAATGGCAATCCTCGGGGCAGCCACCGGTCTTGAGACTGATGATTCCTTCGACCTCCACCTCGGGACCACACCAGGCCATTCTCACCTCGTGCGCCAGCGCCAGCGCTTCCTCCAACCGTTCCTCCGGCAGCCGAAGGATCTCGAGCACCTGGCTCTGCGTCAGCCCTTCACCGTTTTCGAGCACTTGCGTACGCGCTCTGTCGACAATGTCGGACTGCACAGATATCTGGGTCACGAACTGCTCCTTCGGTCGCACGGGCATAATTGAACACCGTTCAAGTTGAACGGTGTTCAGGTTAAGCTGGCGGTCGGATACTGTCAAAGCCGAACCGAAGAACAGGAGTGCCGAGTGCAACTGCGGAGAGCGGACGTCCTCGACGGCGCGATATCGATCCTCGACGAATACGGCCTCGGCGATCTGACGATGCGGCGGTTGGCAACGTCTCTGCACGTTCAACCTGGTGCGCTGTATTGGCACTTCCCCAACAAGCAGACTCTTCTCGGCGCGATCGCCGACCACCTTCTCACTGATGTCGACGCACCCCCGACTCGATCCGGATGGGATGAGCAGGTCCGCGAACTGGCCCATCGCTTACGCGATGCACTGCTCTCACGCCGCGACGGCGCCGAACTGGTTGCCGCAACCTACGCATCGCGACTGACCACCAACCGGGTACGCGAGCGCATCGCCGCGGTCTGTATCCGAGCAGGTTCGAGCCGCAGCGACGCCGAGCTCACTGCGGACACGCTGCTGTATTACGTGCTGGGCCAGACTGTCGACGAGCAGTCACGCATGCAAATGGACTCCGTCGGCGCCCTCACCGAAGAAGCGTCTCCGCTGTTCGAAAGTCCTGATTCGACAAGCAGATTCGATTTCGGCCTGGGGCTGTTCATCGACGGAGTCCGGCACAATCTGGGTGCCTCGGTGCGGCTCTAGACGCCAAAGACGGCACCCAGCCCGGAACTGTTGCCCGCACTCGAGGCGAACGGGTTGTCGTGCACCATGTACGTCCAGGTCGACGTCGGACGCTGCAGACCCGCATTGTCGAGATCGATTCCCTCGGATGTGATCTCGGCCGTCTCGAACGTCACCTGAGCTTGTTCCATCGCCTTGTCCGAGACGGTCTTGAACGCCTCGACAGCGATGCGGTGATATTCGTCCAATGGATTCTCGCGACCGAGTGCGCGCAGGTGGATGCTCTCGCGCACATCGGCGAGGTGTGCCAGATAGTCCGACCACGCCCGATCGAGATGAAACAGCACAATTCGACGGGCCGCGACGACCAGTGTGTCCTCCGATACCTCGGCGCGGAGCTCCGAAGCACGTTTCGGTGCAGCGGAAGTGAGAAGCTCCAACGCTTCCGCGCCGGCGAGCAGTGTCATACGTCTGCGGTCGAGGATGTCACGGTGCGCAGCGGTGAGCTGGTTGTACCGCCATGTGCGCGAATGCACTTCGAGCATCGTGCCCTCGGCTATCCGCTGCGCATGGTCGATCTTTCCGGCAACACCTGCCGAAGTGATCAACCCGGTGTCGTCGTGTTTCCTGGGCTGTTCCTTGGGTCCGATATTGGCCGTCACGACGTCGTCCTCCCAGCTGGAGAAGAACACCGACCTCCCTGGATCACCCTGGCGGCCGGCGCGGCCACGCAGTTGATTGTCGAGTCTTTCGGTCGTGTGCCGACCGGTTCCGACCACGAGCAGCCCGCCGAGCTCGGCTACTCGGCCCTTGGCGGCTTTCGTGTCGGAACCGGGCCCACCGAGCTTGATATCGGTTCCTCGTCCGGCAATCTGAGTCGACACTGTGACGGCTCCGATCACGCCGGCAGCCGCGATGACGCCGGCTTCCTCGGCGTCGTTCTTCGCGTTCAACACGACGACCGGAACTCCCTGCTGCTGCAGTTGCTCGGCCAGGTCCTCGGATTCGGCAACGTCGTGAGTGCCGATCAGAATCGGTTGTTCTCGCTCGTGGGCCTCCTTCACGAAGGCCACCACCGCCGCGTTCTTGTTCGAGGCAGTGTCGTAGACACGGTCGGGCTCGTCGACTCGAATGTTCGGCTGGTTGGGCGAGATCACCGAGACACCGAGCCCGTAGAACTTCTTGAGTTGTTCACCGGCGGCGAGCGCAGTACCGGTCATTCCGCACACCGTCGGATATCTACCGATCAGAGCCTGCACAGTGATCGTGTCGAGAATCTCGCCCGTCTCCGTCGGCTTCAGTCCTTCCTTGGTCTCCACCGCTGCTTGTAGACCGTCCGGCCACCGTTGCAGCTCCGCGACGCGCCCACGAGATGCATTGATCAATTGGACCCTCTCGTCCCGGACGATGTAATGCACATCGCGCTGGAGAAGGACCTGAGCGTGCAGCGCGACATTGACCGCAACCAAGGTGGTCCCGACATGCTCCTCGGAGTACAGATCGATATCGCCGAGTTCCTTCTCCAACCGGGCAGCGCCCTCGTCGGTGAGAAAGACGTTTCGGCCGTCGGCGTCGGTGTCGAAGTCGGTGCTCTTCGCCAAGCCGCGAATTGCCTCGAACACCTTCGACGCCGGCACATCCTTCGGTACCGACCCCGCAAGGACCAAGGGAACGAGTGCTTCGTCGACGAGTACCGAGTCGGCCTCGTCTATCAGCGCGACATCAGGAGTGGGCGCTACCAGATCGGCGAGGTCGTCGACCAAATGGTCACGAAGAACGTCAAATCCGATTTCGTTGACCGAGGCGTACGTGACGTCACAGGCATACGCCTTCCGTCGTTCCTCGGGCGTCGAGGATTCGGTGACCGACCCGACCGTCAAACCCAACATCGCGTACAGCGGCCCCATCCATGCGGCGTCGCGTCGGGCGAGAAAGTCGTTGATGGAAATGACATGCACTTGACGGCCGGAGAGCACATATCCGCCTGCCGCGACCGCGCCCGCGAGCGTCTTTCCCTCACCTGTTGCCATCTCGACCACGTCGCCCGCCATCATCCGGACGGCCGCGAGCAACTGCACGTCGAAAGGCCGCAGCTCGACGGCCCGAGCACTCGCTTCACGAACGAGCGCCAGGTAGCGCGGAACATCGAGGTCTTCGCTTCTGTCGACGCGAAGCGATGTCGCAGCCGCGGTGAGCTCGGAGTCGGTGAGACCACGCGCCCAGTCCTCGTGTTCGGATGCCAGGTCCACCCGACTTCTGGAGCGAGCTTGACCCTTCTGCGCCGAACGGCCGAGCACTCGCCAGAGTCGATCAGAACCCAATGCCATCTACCAATCCCTACCTACGAAGAAGAATCAACGGTGCCTCGGCACTTCTTTCTCCCAGCCTACTGAAGCGGCAGGCCCGACCGGGTGAACCGAAGGACACGGGAATTATGCAAAGACCCAGTTGTTGACTCATTTGGGTTCTTCAGCGAAGAGAACCGCGGGAAGGACGACATATGTCGCATTCGTACAGCAAGGACGAGCAGTCGATCGATCGGTTGACTCCCGAGCAGTTCCGAGTCACTCAGAAGAACGGTACCGAGCGAGCTTTCGACAACGAATACTGGGATAACCACGAGGACGGTCTGTACGTGGATGTCGTAACGGGCGAGCCGTTGTTCTCATCGGCGGACAAATTCGAATCTCACTCCGGTTGGCCCAGCTTCACCAAGCCCGTCGAGCCGCAGAATGTGGTTGCGAAGCGGGATTTCAGCCACCTGATGGTTCGCACCGAAATACGGTCCGCGATGGGCGACTCTCACCTGGGACACCTTTTCAAGGATGGTCCGAAGGTCGACGGCGGCTTGCGGTACTGCATGAACTCGGCAGCGCTACTGTTCATCCCCCTCGATCGCCTCGAAGCCGAGGGTTACGGTGACTATCGCGCACAGTTCGACAGCATCGAAGACAGTTCAGACGAAGGAGCGCAGAAGTGACTACATCTACCGAGACCGCCATCCTCGCCGGAGGCTGCTTCTGGGGAGCACAAGAACTGATCAGGCATCGGCCGGGCGTTTCCTCGACTCGCGTCGGATACTCCGGAGGTGACGTCGCCAACGCGACCTACCGCAATCACGGAACCCACGCCGAATCCGTGGAAATCGTCTTCGATCCGGAGCAGATCTCCTACCGCGACATCCTGGAGTTCTTCTTTCAGATCCACGACCCTTCCACGAAGAACCGTCAGGGCAACGACGTCGGTGTCAGCTACCGCTCGGCTATTTACTACACGAGCGAGGAGCAGAAACGCGTCGCCCTCGACACGATCGCCGATGTAGATGCGTCGGGTCTGTGGCCGGGCAAGGTCGTCACCGAAGTGGAGCCGGCCGGACCGTTCTGGGAGGCAGAGCCCGAGCACCAGGACTACCTGCAGAACTATCCGAGTGGCTACACGTGTCACTTCGTTCGGCCCGGCTGGAAGCTTCCTCACCGCGAAGCCGCCACCAGCTGACGAGCAGATCTTCACGTGTTGTGCCCCGAGCTCGAGCTCGGGGCACAACACGTTTGGACGCACCGTCGACTTCCGGTGATGGTCCGCCGATTGCTCCTCTGAAGGGGTCGACCAGTATCGTGGGCGCCAACAGACGGACACTACGTCTCGATGAGCGCCTCACAGACGAACGAGGACAACGAACAATGACCTGGTAGAGCCGAAAAGTCGGAGCATTCAACTTCCTATGCATGTCCAGCCCCAATTTCTCGCCGGCGACGAGAACGAGGCGACGGCCCCACCGCGCCCGACCTCGACCGTACGAGTCGATCTCAACGGGCTCCGTGGGATCGCCATCGCCCTCGTCGTCGTCTTCCACATCTGGATGGGACGGGTTTCCGGCGGCGTCGACGTCTTCCTCACGTTGAGCGGCTTCTTCTTCACTGCCTCACTCATTCGCACCGCGCAGTCCGGCGGAAGTATCGATCCGATCACGCGGGTTCGGCGAATTTTGCGCAGGCTCGGACCCCCACTGATGGTCGTTCTTGCTGCAGTCGCATTTGCCACCCTGACGCTTCTGCCACGCACGCGATGGGCCGACGTAGGCGATCAGCTGGTGTCTGCAGTGTTCTTCTACACGAACTGGGAACTTGCGTGGACGGCACAGGACTATCTGGCAGCCGACCAGAGTGTCAGCCCGGTTCAACATCTTTGGTCGGTAGCCGTGCAGTTCCAGTTCTATTTGCTCGCGATCGCCGTCGTCTTCGGACTCGCTTGGATCGTCCGGCGATCCACGGGCGGGCAGCCGATGAGCCCGCCTGCCGGTCTCTATCTCGTGTTGTTCGCAGGTGCCGCGCTCCTGTCCTTCGTCTACGCCGCCGATGGCACCAGCGAAATGCAGTCGTGGAACTACTACGACACCGGAGCACGCTTGTGGGAGATCCTGGTCGGAGCGGCAATTGCAGCATTGTTCGCGGCCTGCCAAGCCCGCGACCGCCCTGCACACCGATGGCGGGACGGGCAGTCGTGGGTCGGTCGGTCGGCGCGCACGCTGCTCGCCGTCGCCGGACTGACGGCCATCGCCTTGTGCGGGTTCGTTCTCGACGGCGTCCGGGAGTTCCCCGGCCCGTGGGCGCTGCTGCCCGTCTCGGCGACCGTCGCGCTGATTCTCGCCGGCCCGGATACCGTCGTCGCGCAGCTGATGAGCACACGGTTCGGAGTGTGGTTGGGCTCGATTGCCTTCCCTCTGTACCTGTGGCACTGGCCGATCCTGATCTTCGCACTGTTCTTGACCGGCGAGCCGTCCGCCGGTCCGACTCTGGGATTTGTCGTCGTCGGCTTGTCGGTACTTCTCGCAATGGCAACAGTTCGGTTGGTCGAGAAGCCGTTGCAAGCGCCGAACACGTCGATTCCCAAGGTTTTGATCACCGTCGTGGCAACAGCGACGGCAGCGGTTGTGGTCTGTGGTTCGGTCGGTTGGAACTACTACATCGATCGCTCCGTCGCTGACCTGCAAGCCGGCGAGGTGGTCGACGCATCGACGCATCCGGGCGCACTCGTTCTCACCGACGGCGCACTCGCAGAGGACGCCGAAGTAGTACCCGCTTTGTTCTCCGCTCCCGCGGACCTTCCCATCACGACGGTCGAGGGATGCATCGCGGACTTCGATACCCGTGATGTCATCAGTTGCGAGTACGGGAACAAAGATTCCGAACGGACGATAGCCCTTGCCGGGGGTTCGCACGCCGAACACTGGATTACCGCCCTCGACCAACTGGGACGCGAGAAGGGGTTTCGCGTAGTCACCTATCTGAAGATGGGCTGTCCACTCACCGTCGGAAGTATGCCGATGCTCGGCGACAGCGAATACCCCGGTTGTCTCGACTGGACCGACGCCGTTCTCGGCGAGATCGAGCGAAACAAACCCGACTACGTCTTCACCAACTCGACGCGTCCACGCCCCGACGGCCCCGGCGACATCACCCCGGATTCGTACGCCCAGGTGTGGGCCCAGTTGGCCGAGCACGGAGTCCCGGTTCTCGGCGTCCGCGACAATCCATGGCTCGATCGCGACGGCGTTGCGTACCGAGCGGCCGACTGTTTGGCCGAAGGTGGCACTGCTACCTCCTGCGGAGTGCACCGCCAGACCGCTTTGTCGCCACTCGACCCGGCGCTGGCCGCGTCGTTCGGGTACCCAGCCGTACATCTACTCGACCTTTCCGACGCATTGTGCGACGGTCCGGTCTGCCGAGTGATCCAGGGGAACGTCCTCGTCTATCGCGACGAGCATCACCTCACCGCAACATACGTTCGCACTCTGACCCCCGAGTTGAGTCGGCAGATTGCGTCGGCGACCGGTTGGTGGTGAGCCGGTTGCACCGGGCCACAGTAAGGTTGGCCCATGCCTGAGGACGCTCCCACCGAAACACTCGAGATCGCAGTCTGGCCGGGCTCCGCCTATCCACTGGGAGCAACCTACGACGGTGCGGGTACCAACTTCGCACTCTTCTCCGAGGTCGCCGACGCTGTCGATCTATGCCTGATCGCCGACGACGGCACCGAAACTCGAGTCCGTTTCGAGGAGTCCGACGGCTACGTCTGGCACGGGTATCTGCCCTCGGTGGTACCCGGGCAGAAGTATGGATTCCGCGTTCATGGACCGTGGGAGCCGAGCAACGGGCACCGGTGCGATCCGAGCAAACTACTTCTCGACCCGTATGGGAAAGCCTTCGAAGGCGACTTCGACGGTGACCGCTCCTTGTTCTCCTACAGCCTCGACGTCCCCGAACCCGCTGCGGAAATTCCCGCGGAACCGGTGGCACAGAGCGCCGGCACAGCCTTCGAAGACGAGACCGATCTCGACGATCCGGACGGCGAAGTAATCGAGGAGGAGCCGATCGCGCACGACGATTCTCCGCGCGAGGACTTCCCTCAATACGACTCCCTCGGTCACACCATGACGAGCGTGGTGATCAACCCGTTCTTCGACTGGCAGTCCGACAGGGCGCCCAAGCGGCCGTACCACGAGACGGTCATCTACGAAGCCCACGTCAAAGGTATGACGGTGGCACACCCCGACATCCCGGAGTCACTTCGCGGCACGTATGCGGGGCTGGCGCACCCGGCGATCATCGACCACCTGCTGAACCTCGGTATCACCGCGATCGAATTGATGCCGGTCCACCAATTCATGCAGGACCAAACCTTGCTCGATCAGGGCCTACGAAACTACTGGGGCTACAACACCTTCGGATTCCTTGCACCACATGCCGACTACTCGTCCAATCCCACCGCCGGCGGCGCGGTGACGGAGTTCAAGGCGATGGTTCGGGCGTTCCATGCTGCCGGCATCGAAGTTATTCTCGACGTGGTCTACAACCACACCGCCGAGGGCAACCACATGGGCCCGACCATCAGCTTTCGCGGCATCGACAACGCCGCGTACTACCGTTTGGTCGACGGCGACGAAGAGCACTACATGGACTACACCGGCACCGGCAACAGCCTCAACGCCCGGCATCCACACACCCTGCAGCTCATCATGGATTCGCTGCGCTACTGGGTCACCGAGATGCACGTCGACGGTTTCCGATTCGACCTCGCGTCGACGCTGGCTCGTGAACTCCACGACGTGGACCGTCTGAGCGCGTTCTTCGATCTGGTGCAACAGGATCCGGTTGTCAGTCAGGTCAAACTGATCGCCGAGCCATGGGATATCGGCGAAGGCGGCTATCAGGTCGGAAACTTCCCGGGCTTGTGGACCGAGTGGAACGGCAAGTACCGCGACACCGTGCGCGACTACTGGCGCGGCGAACCCGCCACCCTCGGTGAGTTCGCATCGCGACTGACCGGATCCTCGGACCTCTACGAGGCGACAGGACGCCGCCCAGGCGCAAGCATCAACTTCGTCATCGCGCACGACGGCTTCACGCTCAACGACCTCGTGTCCTACAACGACAAACACAACGAGGCCAACGGCGAGGGCAACAACGACGGTGAGAGCCACAACCGTTCGTGGAATTGCGGCGTCGAAGGCCCGACCGACGACCCCGAGGTTCTCGAACTTCGCAGTCGCCAGGTCCGCAACATCATGGCTACGCTGTTGCTCAGTCAGGGCACGCCGATGATTGCGCACGGCGACGAACTCGGCCGAACGCAGCAGGGCAACAACAATGTCTACTGCCAGGACTCGGAGCTGGCATGGATGGACTGGTCGCTCGCCGAGACCAATGCCGATCTCATCGAGTTCACCCGCAACGCCATCGCGCTGCGCAACGACCATCCGGTGTTTCGCCGCCGCCGATTCTTCGAGGGTCGCCCGATTCGTAGCGGCGAACAGGCCCGCGACATCGCGTGGCTGACGCCTTCGGGCGAGGAGATGACGCCGGAGGACTGGGACAGCGGCTTCGGCAAGAGCCTGACGGTGTTCCTCAACGGCGACGGCATCCCCGAACCGAATCAGCGCGGCGAACGAGTCGTCGACGACTCGTTCCTGATGTGCTTCAACGCCCATCACGAGAGCATCGAGTTCGTCACACCCGATGGGAACTACGCGAAGGAATGGACCGTCGCACTCGACACTGCCACGCCGACCGGGGTGAGTGAGAATGTCATAGAAGCGGGTACACCGGTCAAGGTGGCCGCCCGGTCGCTCCTCGTTCTACGAAAGACGGACTGACCTATGCCGATCCCGTCCAGCACGTATCGACTTCAACTGCGCGGGGATGGATTCACTCTCGACGACGCCCGAGATCTCGTCGACTACCTCGACGATCTCGGCGTCACCCACGCGTACCTGTCTCCGATCCTCACAGCTACCGAAGGCTCGACGCACGGATACGACGTCGTGGATCCGCAGACAATCTCGTCCGCCCTCGGTGGTCGGGCAGCATTCGAGGCCCTCGTGGCCGAGCTTCACTCACGGGGAATGGGCGTGATCGTCGACATCGTGCCCAACCACGTCGGCGTCGAGGACCCACAACAGAACGCCTGGTGGTGGGATGTTCTCGCTCGCGGCAGAAATTCCGATCACGCCGACTGGTTCGACATCGACTGGCGAACCGACAACGGCACCGATGGGAAAATCGCCCTCCCGGTCCTCGGGTCCGAATCGGACACGAAAGAACTGGCGATCGACCTCTCCGGTGAGAAGCCTCTGCTCGCGTACTACGACCACAGGTTTCCCATCGCCGAGGGAACCGAGAACGGTGACGCGGAGGAAGTACACGCCCGTCAGGCCTACCGTTTGGTCAGCTGGAAGGCGGGTCTGGTCGGCTACCGACGATTCTTCTCGGTCAATGGCCTTGCCGGACTTCGCCAGGAGGACTACGACGTCTTCACCGCCTCTCACCAGCAGGTGAGCAGCTGGATGTCGGACGGGATCGTCGACGGCCTGCGAGTAGATCACCCGGATGGCCTCGCCGATCCAGCCGGTTACCTTACCGAACTCCGCGAGGTGATCGGGCCGGACCGTTGGCTGGTAGTGGAAAAGATCCTCGCGCGCGGTGAACCCCTGGACGAATCTCTGCCGGTCGACGGCACCACCGGATACGACGCTCTGGCCGATCTCGGCGGGGTGTTCATCGACCCGGACGGCGCGGAGGCCCTCGGCGAGCTGTCGCGGGTCTTCACGGGTGCAGTCAATGATGCGAGATGGCTGCACGAGACCGAACGGGCCTTGAAAGTCGCTGTCGCACAAGGCGATCTCGCACCCGAGGTTTCTCGCCTGAGCCGTGCGATCGCGCGAGAGTCTTCAGCTGCCATCTCTCATGAAGACATCAGCGCCGCGGTGGTCGCGCTGGTGGCTCGGATGCCCTACTACAGATCCGATTACGCTCCTCTCGCCGGCACCGTCGCACGAGTCGTCGGCGAGGTCCGTACTGACAACCCGGCTCTCGAAGCCGGCCTCGATGCGGTGACAACCGCGCTGATTCGTGGCACCGAGTCAGCAGCGCGGTTCGAGCAGGTATGCGGTGCAGTGACGGCCAAGGGTGTCGAGGATTGCCTGTTCTATCGCGCGACCCGCCTCATCTCGCTGCAGGAGGTCGGCGGTGATCCCGCCGAATTCGGCATCAGCCCAGCGCAGTTTCATCTCGCATCCGCGGATCGAGCAGTACGGTGGCCCGCAGCGATGACGACACTGTCCACCCACGACACCAAGCGTGGAGAAGATGTTCGCGCCCGCATCGGCGTGCTTTCGCAGACGCCCGAACTCTGGGCGCGATGCCTGACCGACTGGGAACTGCTTGCGCCGAGCCCGGACGGGGCAACCGGATTGTTCATGTGGCAGAACGTATTCGGCGTGTGGCCTGCTGACGGTACGATCACCGAAGAATTTCGAGCGAGGCTTCACGCCTATGCCGAAAAAGCAGTCCGGGAAGCCGGTCTCCGCACCGGATGGAACGACGTCGAGACGTCGTTCGAATCCTCGGTCCACGATTGGCTCGACTCCATCACTGCGGGGTCGATCGCTGAATCGGTCAGTATGTTGGTCTCGCGGCTCGATCCCCACGGCCGCAACGACGCACTCGGACAGAAGCTTCTGCACCTGGTCGGGCCCGGTGTGCCCGACGTCTACCAAGGCACCGAACTGTGGGACGATTCGCTCGTCGACCCGGACAACAGGCGCCCCGTCGACTACTCGGTGCGACGTGAGCATCTCGCGGACACCGGCACACCCGTCGTCGACGGCAGCGGTAGAGCGAAATTCCATGTCGTCCGCACCGCCCTCCGGCTCCGGCGTGAGCGGCCCGACAGTTTCGTCGGTGGCACTTACGCGCCTGTCTACGCCGTCGGATCTGCTGCAGCGCACGTTCTCGGATTCGCCCGAGGATCGGTACTCGCCGAACCCGATGTGATCGCGCTTGCCACCCGCCATTCGCTGACACTCGCATCACAGGGTTGGGGATCGACAGCGGTGGTACTCCCCGACGGACAGTGGCGCGATCGACTGACCGATTCCGTGTTCACGGGCGAGATTTCAGCGGAGGTGCTCTTCGCTTCGCTGCCCGTGGCATTGCTGGTACGCGAGAACTGAGGAGCTGCACCCATGATCCACCGTTTCCAAGTGTGGGCACCGACCCCTGAGAAGGTTCGACTGCATCTGGACGGCGACGTCCACGACATGGAGCGCCGGTCCGACGGTTGGTGGTTCACCGAGAAGGAAGCTCAGCCGGACAGCCGATACGGGTTCCTTCTCGACGAAGACGACACCGTGATTCCCGATCCCCGTTCGCCGCGTCAACCGGACGGGGTGCACGCTCCTTCGCAGCTGCACAAAGTGGACGAGTCGAAGTGGACCGATTCGACATGGACCGGCCGTCAACTGCCCGGTAGCGCACTCTACGAGTTGCACATCGGAACCTTCACTCCCGAAGGCACATTCGATGCGGCCATCGCCAAACTCGACCACCTCGTCGACCTCGGTGTCACGTTCGTCGAGGTGATGCCTGTCAACGGATTCAACGGCACCCACAACTGGGGTTACGACGGTGTGCTCTGGTACACCGTTCACGAGCCGTACGGTGGGCCGGAAGGATTGCAGCGCTTCGTCGATGCCTGCCACCGACGGGGACTCGGAGTCGTCCTCGACGTGGTCTACAACCATTTCGGCCCATCCGGCAACTACCTCGACCGATTCGGACCGTATCTCGCTCAGGGTTCCAATTCCTGGGGCCAGGCGATCAACTACGCCGAGGCCGATTCGGGGCCGGTGCGGCGCTACGCAATCGAGAACGCACTTCGATGGTTCTCCGAATTCCACATCGACGGGCTCCGCCTCGATGCAGTCCATGCCATCGTCGACCACACTGCCGTCCACCTGCTCGAAGAACTGGCAGTGGACACGCGTCGACTGTCTGCACATCTCGGACGCCCGCTGACTCTGATCGCCGAGAGCGACCTCAACGACCCCAGCCTCATCACTGCGCGGTCCGGTGGCGGTTGCGGGCTGGATGCGCAGTGGGACGACGACGTTCACCATGCGATCCATGCAGCGGTCTCCGGTGAAAGACAGGGTTACTACGGAGATTTCGGCTCACTGCAGGCTTTGGCGAATACCCTGCGTCACGGGTTCTTTCATGCGGGTACGTACTCGACCTTCCGAGGACGGACGCATGGCAGTCCCATCGACACCCGCCGTATTCCGGCGAGTTCGTTCGTGACCTACACCACGACCCACGATCAGATCGGCAACCGTGCGACCGGTGATCGACCGGGCTTCTATCTCGAGCCCGGTCAGTTGGCAGTCAAGGCCGCTTTGGTGTTGGCCTCCCCCTACACGCCGATGCTGTTCATGGGTGAAGAGTGGGGCGCGTCGACACCGTTTCAATTTTTCACTTCACACCCCGAACCCGAGTTGGGTAAGGCGACTGTCGAGGGCCGCAAAGCGGAGTTCGCCGAGCACGGTTGGGACAGCGCGGACATTCCCGACCCTCAGGACCCGGAGACGTTCCGGCGATCGATATTGGATTGGTCCGAACTCGGCACCGGCGAACACGCGCAGCTACTCCAGATCTACCGCGATCTGCTGTCGTTGCGGCGTGAACACCCAGAGCTGACCGATCCCTGGCTCGAGAACGTTTCCGTCGACTACGACGAGGACGAGCGCTGGATCGTACTGCACCGCGGATCGCTTCGGCTGGCCTGCAACCTCGCACCGCACGAGGTGACGGTCCCGGTCGGCGGCAGCCCTCTCCTGTCCTGGAGTCCGCCGACCTCGGACGAAACAGGTTCGGCCACAACCATTCCCGGTCATTCGTTCACTATCCTCGCCACCAACGTGCATGCAGCGACGATGTAGTGAGCTACAGCTGAGCCGACCCGTCACGCATGCGTTGTGGCGCCTCGCAGCCGCACGAATACCGCAATCGAAGTCGCAGCCATCACAACAGCGGTAGCCACCGACGCAGCGTGCATGCCGCTGATGAATGCTGCGTCAGCGGATTCGGACAGAAGTTCAGCGGCTCGGGCAGGAAGCGTGCGGGCGACGGCGACCGATCCGCCGAGCGTTTCCTGGGCGGATAACGCCTGAACCGGATCGAGCCCGGACACGTCGAGGCCTCCACGGAAGTACGACATGACGACCGTGCCGAGAATCGCGACGCCGAGTGCGATTCCGAGTTCGTACGCTGTTTCCGATACTGCGGACGCGGCACCTGCACGCTCGGGTTCGACCGCGCTCACGACCAGGTCCGAGGTCAGCGTCAGTGCTGTACCTGCGCCGGCACCGACCAGTAGGAATCCGGCGATGAACAATGCAGGGCCACCATCGGCACGAAGTCCTACCAGCAGAACTGCGCCTAGTGCAGCGACGGCCAATCCGGTTCCGAGCACAGTCCCCGGTGACCAGATCCGAACCAGGTAGGCCGCTGCCAATGAGGCCACGATGCTCGAGACGGTACCCGGGAGTAACAGCAGACCGGCCTCGAGCGGGCTGTTGCCCAAGACGAGCTGTAGATATTGAGCACCGAAGAAGAGAACTCCGGCAAGTGCGAACACCGACAGGAAGTTGGTGAACACCGCTGTCGAGAAGGCCGGCTTCGCGAAGAGACGAAGGTCGATCATCGGAGATTCCAGGGTACGTTGACGCCTCACGAACGCGACACCTGCAGCGATACCGATGGCTGCAGCAGCGGCATTGACCGTACCGAAACCATGGGTCGCGGTCTCCTTGATTGCGAAAACCAGGGGAACGAGAGCAGCCAAGGACAACGCCGAGCTCACGAGGTCGAATTTGCCCGGGTTCGGATCCTTCGACTCCGGGATCACCAGCGGGCCCAGCGCAATCAGCAACAGCATGACCGGAATGTTGACGAGGAACACCGATCCCCACCAGAAGTGCTCCAGAAGCCACCCACCTACGAGCGGACCAGCGGCAGCACCACCGCCCGCCATTGCGCCCCACACCGCGATCGCCATGATCCGTTGACGCGAATCGGTGAAGATCGTCCGGATGAGGCCGAGAGTCGCGGGCATCAATGTCGCACCGGATACGCCTTGAAGAACTCGGGCGGCGATGAGCATCTCGGGACTGACGGAAAAGGCAGCGATGATCGATGCGATGCCGAATCCGGCAGCGCCGATGAGCAACAGCCGACGACGTCCGATCCGGTCACCGAGGGTGCCCATCGTAATGAGCAGTCCGGCCAACACGAACGAGTAGACGTCGATGATCCAGAGCAATTGATTGCTGGTCGGCGCGAGGTCGGAGCTGATGAACGGCAGCGCAAGGTCGAGCACTGTGCCGTCGACCGATATCAGAAGCACCGCGAATGCGAGCACCACCAGCCCCAGCCAATCCTTGGTGGTCGCCCGCCGGCCGGCGGCGGACTGCATGCTGAGCATGCTCGACTCGTTCACGAGATTCTCCTCGGTTCGGCATTTATTCGACTAGACCGTCCAGACGGTATAGCGCCCAGGTTAGCAGTTCACCGTCCAGTCGGTACAGTGCTGGATATGTCGTCTGACACACGTGATCGAATACTCGACGCCCTCGAGATGCTGCTACTCGACGAAGGGTCCACGAAAGTGACACTCGAGAGTGTCGCCGCATCGGCCGGGGTCTCGAAGGGCGGATTGCTCTATCACTTCAATACCAAAGACGCGATGATCGCCGCCATGGTCCGCAGACTCGGCGAGCGTTCGGACACACAAAGGGCCGAAGCCGAACGCGGAGGATCCACCGTCGCCCACTGGTATCTGCAACCACCGGGAACGATTTCCGACAAAGAGACGGCTCTCTACCGTTCGACACTCGCCGTACTGCGCAGCGTCGACGGTAAGCCTGGAGAGATACAACAAGCCGTCATCGACATGATGCGACTCTGGGACGAGAGCCTGCAGGCCGAGATCGACGACCCGGTGCACGCCGAGATCGTGAGACTCGTCGGCGACGGCATCTACCTGGGCGCGCTGTTGAATCTGCCGCCGGTGGATCCGACACTGCACCAACAGGTCGTAGAACGGCTACTCGAATCCGATCACGTCAAATAGCGATATGCGGGTGTTCCGGGCTCCAACTGCTCGACCTGCAGATGAGACGAACGCATACGTTCGAGAAGCGAACTGAGTCCGGATGCGACCCCGAGTTGAATACCGACCAACGCCGCGCCGGTCTCACGATTGTTTCGCTTCACGTACTCGAACAGGGTGATGTCGTCGTCCGGGCCGAGAACGTCGTCGAGAAAACGACGAAGTGCGCCTGGCTCCTGCGGAAAATCGACGAGGAAGTAGTGCTTGAGTCCGAGGTGCACGAGGGAACGTTCGAGTATTTCGCCGTATCGCGACACATCATTGTTGCCACCCGAGATCAAGCACACCACGGTACTGCCGGGCGCAACCGAAATCTGATGCAGCGCAGCGACACTCAATGCGCCGGCAGGCTCGGCAATCACACCCTCGTTCTGGTAGAGATCGAGCATGGCCGTGCAGATGGCCCCCTCATCGATCTGCGTTA
The DNA here is from genome assembly GCF_002091955.1 of Rhodococcus sp. 1168. Classification (GTDB taxonomy): domain Bacteria; phylum Actinomycetota; class Actinomycetes; order Mycobacteriales; family Mycobacteriaceae; genus Rhodococcoides. The sequence goes on from NZ_MKKY01000091.1 coordinate 134,188, forward strand.
CGAGAAACGGGCCGGCTTCGAGGGTTCCCGGCCGAAAAGCAGGCACAGCCATGAGCGGCAACGACGCATGTGAGACAACCTCGGCTCCCAGGTTCCGCAGAGCCGCGTAGGGCACGTCACCGATCCGACGGACTGCGGCACCGTCGACGAAGGGATCGATTTCCGCCAGCGTCACCGGCCCACCTGCGACGAGTGCAGCCGTCATCGATGCGGCTCCGGAGGGCTCCACCCCGACCAATGCGGACGCCGGGGAGCGCTCGCGCAGGTACGTCGAGATGCCTGCGATACAGCCACCACCGCCCACGGGCATGACCACGGTGTCCGGAGCAGCACCGAGCTGCTCGATGATTTCGGCTGCGATCGTTCCCTGCCCTGCTACCGTCCGCGCGTCGTTGAACGGTGGAACCATCGTCGCGCCTGTTCGCGCGACATCGGCCGAAGCAGAGGCACTGGCGGCATCGAACGTATCCCCCGTGACGATCAGTTCGACGAACTCACCACCATGGACGCGGATGCGGTCACGCTTCTGTTTGGGAGTGTTGGCAGGAACATAGATCCGGCCGTGCACCTGCATCGAACGGCAAGCGAATGCCACACCCTGCGCGTGGTTCCCGGCGCTGGCAGTCACTACCCCGACCGCCAACTCCTCAGGGCTCAGCTGCGCCATCAGATTGTAGGCACCACGAATCTTGTACGAGCGAACGATCTGCAGGTCCTCGCGCTTGAGATAGACCTGCGCACCGGTAACAGCAGAGAGTCGTTCACAGTATTGCAACGGCGTCGCGGACACCACGTCCGAAATTCGTCGCGCAGCCGTGTCGATATCGTCCGCAGTGACTGCGAACGTGTGGCTGTTGGATACGACTACATCAGGCGAGTTGGACACTCGTCCATGCTGCCACCAGCACGGTTCCCGATTCGAACCGGGCATACATTGCGCTACAGACGACCTGCTGCGGCCGACCCCGATCGCCTCGGGGTAGGCCGCAGCCTGTGGCTTACAGAGCCGTGGCGACCTTCCAGGCCGTATGGATCGCACCCTCGATGTAATCGACCGAGACAGCGTCACCCACAACCTGCACATCGGCAACCACACCCGCCAGTGCTTCGGCGAGCGGTGCCTGCGCCGAGACGCCCGAAGCGACGACGACCATGGCGGCCGGCGCGGTCAACGTCTCGTCGCCGACTCGGAACTCGACGTGCTCCTTGGTGATTCGCTGAACCGTCGCGTTGCGGTGGATCACCACACCGTGCTCCTTGGCATGGCGAACTGCAGTCCAGCGACGCGGCATCGCCATCGGCACACCGAGCTGCTGGCCTTCTTCGAGCAAAGTCACATTCCGTCCACGCTCGGCCAAGAACTCCGCGAGCTCGAGCCCCACGAGCGAGCCACCGACCACTACGACGTTCTTGCCCATCGGCAGGAACTTGCGTGTCACGGCGCGGATGAGAGCAGGTCGCTTGGTGATGCCGGACAACTTACCCAGCTTGGCCATCGTCCGCAGGAACGGCGGCACCTGGGAAGTGTCACCGGCACCGGTCATCAAGGCACGCAACGTATCACCGGTATGCACGTGTGGGAGATCGCCACCGGGAACGGAGGGCCGCTCACGCACAGCACCGGTGGCAACGACGACCACGTCGGCGTCGAGCGCCTTGATGGAAGAGACCGTCGCCTCGGTGTTCAACCGGATATCGACGCCCAGCCGCGAGGTCTCCAATTCGAGCCACTTCAACAGGCGCCCGTTGTCCGGGGTCGTGAGGCTGGAGAACCACAGCGTGCCGCCGAGCCGATCGGCCTTGTCCACGACCGTAACTCGATGTCCACGCTCGGTGGCGACACGGGCAACCTCGAGCCCACCGGGGCCTGCCCCGACCACGACCACATGCTTCGGGGTGGCGGTACGCACCAACGGAAGCAGTGTTTCGTCACCGAGAGCCGGGTTGACCGCACACAGCGGCGTGTCATCCCAGAAGTTTTCCTGAACGCACACATAGCAATTGATGCACGGGCGAATCTGCTCGGGCGTTCCGGCAGCGAGTTTGTTCACCAAATCCGGATCAGCGAGCAACTGGCGACCCATCGCCGCGAAATCGGCCTTACCTTCGGCGATTGCCTTCTCCCCCACCTCGGGCAGCACCCGGCCGACCGTGATCACCGGGATGGATACAGCGTTCTTGACCTCGCCTGCCAGTTCGACATAGGCACCGACCTTGTCGGGCAGCGGGCCGTCAGTGAAGTTCGAGAAGGCGTTGCGGCCCCAACCGGTGACATGTATGGCGTCGGCGCCGGCCGCCTCGAACAGCTTCGACGCAGCTACAGCTTCCTCGGTGGTCAAACCGTCGTCTTCACCGAACTCCCGTCCTGCGACGCGAATCAGGATCGCCAACGAATCGCCGACCTCCGCCCTCACCGCGCGGATGACCTCGACCGCCAACCGTGCCCGATTCTCGAGCGAACCGCCGTATCCATCGGTGCGCTTGTTGTCTGCCCGGCTCAGGAATCCACCGAGGACATAGCCGTGCGCGCAGTGAATCTCGACGGCGTCGCCGCCCGCCGCCTTCACACGACCCGCGGCCTCTGCGAAGCAGCGCACCAGCCAGTCGATGTCGTCCTGGGTGGCCTCGTGATAAGTGGGCGCCTTGCCACCGGAGACCGCCGCCATCCTCTGCAGCTCTGCGGGGGTGTTGTCTGCCAGAGCGGACATGTCGCGCGGCGCCTCAGGCGTCGACGGGACCAACATCGGGCGGTCCATGATGGTGTCGATCCGAGCGATCCGGCCGTGGTGTGTCATCTGGACACAGAGCTTGCTACCGGTGTCGTGCACGGCGTCAGCGAGGGCTTTGAGGCCTGGAATGAACCGATCTTCGGATAGACCCGGTTCCTTGGTGCTGGCGCATCCCACCGGGTAGGCGACAGCGCAGCACCCGGTGATGATCAGCCCTGTGCCACCGGCCGAGCGAGCGACGAAGTGGTCGATGTCGCCCTTTTCGATTTCACCGTCTTCGCAGAGGTTCATGTCCATTGCAGGCAGAACGACGCGGTTCGGAACGGTCATAGGACCGATGGTCCCGGAGGCGAGAAGGTGCGGGAAGGTTTGGTTGCGGTTCACAAATAGACGATACGTCGTCTCGCACCGTGAGAACGACGCGTTCTCGATGACCGGGACCTGCTAGGGTGTGACCCTCGAGACACCGGCTGTCGCGTTCAGAGCGAGTTCACCCCAGACGCCTCTCAGGCCTTACTCAGACAGCTTTCAGGCCTTACTCAAAACGAAGACCGGTATCTCTCGATCTGTCTTCTTCTGGTAATCCGCGTAGTCGGGGTACGCCGCAACGGCGCGCTCCCACCACACCGCTTTGTCCTCGCCGATGACCTCCCGCGCTACGTAGTCGGCCTTGTCCGTACCGTCCTGCAATTCGACATCAGGATCGGCCACCACGTTGTAGTACCAGACCGGGTGCTTCGGGGCTCCACCCAATGACGCGACGACGGCATACTCACCGTCGTGCTCGACCCTCATCAAAGGTGTCTTACGGAGCTTGCCCGTCTTGTTCCCCTTGGTGGTCAGCAGAACCACCGGCATCCCGTTCATGGATGCCCCTCGAGTGCCCCCGACGCCTCGATGAGTTCGGCCTGCTTACGGGCCCAGTCGGAGGTGCTCGGTTCGTATTCCCCTGTCAACGGCATGGCGTCAAGTCAACACCTACTCGGGCCGCCATGCCACCCGTGCCGACTTACTTCCCGGTTGCACGATGACAGGGAATACCCGACACCGAAGTTCGGTAGTCCGAAACCTTGGGTACGTATAACCTGAACGAGAATAGGATTTCCTCCGATTGGAGCAACGAGATGACCCACGCCGAGACGACAGCCGGTACGCGTACGCGCTTGCGCACTGTGGATATCGCCGGCACACCGTGGCCGGTGTACAAGCTCGAAGCTCTAGCCGTAGGCGTTCTGGTGTTCCTCGGCGCACTGGCACTGACTGCTCCCCTGCAGGTAGCCGTGCTCGGTAGCGCAGGCGCGACGGTCCTCGCGTGGTGGTCCTTAAGACTTGCGGAAGCGGTCAGCCTGTCAAGCAGCCAGGACCGAACAGCGCCTTCAAATCACCCATCAACGCCGACGTCGGGGTAACCCGCAGACTGTCGTCGAGCTTCATTGCGGTCACCTTGTCTCCGCTCACCAGACGCAGATGCACATCCGAAGTACCCGGGTGAGACATCAATATCTTCTTCAGTGCACCGACTTTGTCCGCCGTGCACTGACGGGTCGGAAGGCTGACGGCCAATGGCTTCGCAACTCCGACAGCCGAGAGATCCGGTACCGCGAGATCGTTGGCGATCAGTGAAATCCGATCGTCACGCACCGATACTCGCCCCTTGACCAGTACCACGGAGTCTTCGGTCACATCTGCGCCGAAGACCGAATACGCCTGCGGGAAGAACAGCACCTCGATGCCGCCGACAAGGTCTTCCAGTTGCGCCGATGCCCAGGTAAGGCCGTTCTTGTTGACGCGCCGGTTGACCGAGGCGAGAATTCCGCCGATGGTGACCTGGGTGCCGTCCTTGACATCGCCTTCGAGAATCGCCGGAATGTTGGTGTCCGACTGCGCATTCAACATGTGCTCGACACCCAACAGCGGGTGACCGGACACATAGAGACCGAGCATTTCTCGTTCGAGTGCCAGACGATGCTTCGAATCCCACTCCTCGTCCGGAACACGCACGTTGAACACCGCCGAGATCGACTCGTCGGCGTCCTCGCCGCCGAAGAGATCGAACTGCCCGATAGCCTCGGCCTTCTTGGTGCCCATCACCGCATCGATAGCGTCGGCGTGAATGAGCATCAACCCTTTTCGAGGGTGGTCCAGTGAATCGAAGGCGCCCGCCTTGATGAGCGACTCGGTGACCTTCTTGCTGCATGCAACCGCATCGATCTTCTGGAGATAGTCGGAGAAATCGGTGTACTTCGACTTCTCCGACCTCGCACGAAGAATGGAAGCCACCACATTGGTGCCGACGTTACGCACTGCGCCGAGACCGAAACGAATGTCCGTGCCGACGGAGGCGAAGTTGAGTTCGGATTCGTTGACGTCCGGCGGCAACACGGTGATACCGAGCTTGCGGCAGTCGGCCAGATACAGCGCTGCCTTGTCCTTGTCGTCGCCGACGCTGGTAAGAAGCCCTGCCATGTATTCGGCGGGGTAGTTCGCCTTCAGATACGCCGTCCAGTAGGACACCAGACCGTAACCGGCGGAGTGCGACTTGTTGAACGCGTAACCGGCGAACGGCAGGACCGTATCCCACAGCGCCTTGATAGCTGCCTCGGAAAAACTGTTGTCCAGCATGCCCTGTCGGAAACCGGCATATGCCTTCTCCAGCTCCGAAAGCTTTTTCTTACCCATCGCCCGACGCAGCAGGTCGGCCTGGCCGAGCGAGTACCCGGCCACCTTCTGCGCCAACTGCATGATCTGCTCCTGGTACACGACCAGGCCGTAGGTTTCGCCGAGAATCACCTTGAGTGGTTCTTCGAGTTCGGCGTGGATGGGCTTGACCTCTTGTCGAGCATTCTTACGATCTGCGTAATCGTTGTGCGAGTTCATCCCCATCGGGCCCGGGCGGTACAACGCGAGAACTGCGACGATGTCCTCGAATCCGGTGGGCTGCATGCGTCGGAGCAGGTCTCGCATTGCACTGCCGTCGAGCTGAAACACGCCGAGAGTGTCACCGCGCGAGAGCAATTCGAACGTCGCCGGATCATCGAGCGGCAACGCATCGAGATCGATGTCGATACCTCGGTTGGCCTTGATGTTCTCGATTGCATCACCGATGACAGTCAGGTTTCGCAGACCGAGGAAGTCCATCTTGAGTAGGCCGATCGCCTCACACGACGGGTAGTCCCAGCCGGTGATGATCGCGCCGTCCTGCGCACGCTTCCAGACCGGGATCGCGTCGGTGAGCGGCTCGGAGGACATGATCACCGCGCAGGCGTGCACGCCCGCGTTGCGGATCAGCCCTTCGAGACCCTTGGCCGTTTTGTAGATCGTCGCGACGTCGGGATTGGAATCGATGAGCGCACGAACTTCGGTAGCTTCCTTGTACCGCTCGTGCGCCGGATCGGTGATCCCGGCAACCGAGATGTCCTTGGCCATGATGGGAGGTGGAAGCGCCTTGGTGATCTGATCGGCGATACCGAACCCTGGCTGCCCGAACTGAACACGTGCGGCATCCTTGATAGCGGCCTTCGTCTTGATGGTTCCGAAGGTGATGACCTGAGCGACGCGGTCGCTGCCCCACTTTTCGGTCGCATAACGCACCATCTCACCGCGTCGGCGATCATCGAAGTCGATATCGATATCGGGCATCGACACGCGCTCGGGGTTCAGGAACCGCTCGAACAACAGTCCGTGCGGAAGCGGATCGATGTTGGTGATCCCCATCGAGTACGCCACGAGGGAGCCTGCAGCCGAGCCACGGCCGGGCCCTACTCGGATGCCGACGGCCTTTGCGTGATTGATGAGGTCTCCGACGACGAGGAAGTACGCCGGGAACCCCATTTCGAGGATGACGCCGATCTCGTATTCGGCCCGGGCGAGGTATTCCTCGGTCGGGCCGTCAGGGAAACGGCGGTCCAGCCCGGTCATGACCTCGTGCCGAAGCCAGGTTCCCTGGGTGTGTCCTTCGGGGACAGGGAAGATCGGCATCCGGTCACGGTGCGCCCACACGTCGTCGTAAGGCTGGACGCGCTCGGCGATGGCAAGCGTGCTGTCGCAGGCCCCAGGGACCTGGTCGTCCCATAGTTCGCGCATTTCTGCTGCCGACTTGAGGTAGTAGCCGTCGCCGTCGAACTTGAAGCGGGTGGGATCGCTGAGAGTCTTGCCCGTCTGAATGCACAGCAGCGCCTCGTGATTGACCGCTGCGTCTTTGGTGACGTAATGGCAGTCGTTCGTGGCGAGGGGCGGGATCGAGAGCTTCTTGCTGATCTCGAGCAGGCCTTCGCGGACTCGGCGCTCGATCGACAACCCGTGGTCCATCAACTCGACGAAGAAGTTCTCCGGGCCCCAGATTTCCTGCCACTTGGCGGCAGCCTCCATCGCCTCGCGATCCTGACCGAGCCGAAGTCGCGTCTGCACCTCACCCGACGGACACCCGGTGGTGGCGATGATGCCTTCCGCATGGGTGGCGATGAGCTCTTCGTCCATCCGTGCCCACTTGCCCAATTGGCCCTCGATGGATGCCAGCGAGGACAACTTGAACAGGTTGCGCAGACCGGTGGCATTCTCGGCGACCATCGTCATGTGGGTGTACGCACCGCTGCCGGACACGTCGTCGGACTTCTGACTCCGGTCGCCCCAGAGCACACGCTTCTTGTTGAATCTCGACTCGGGCGCAACATACGCCTCGATGCCGATGATCGGCTTGATGCCCGCCTTCTTGGCCTCGTTGTAGAACTCGCTCGCGCCGTACATATTGCCGTGGTCGGTCATCCCAACCGCGGTCATCCCCAAGCGTCCGGCCTCGGCGAACATCGGCGCGATCTTCGCGGCCCCGTCGAGCATCGAGTACTCGGTGTGGTTATGCAGATGAACGAACGAGTCAGCCACGAACATGTCTCCTGAAGGTCGAACTGAGTGTGAATCTCGGTGGAAAGTCTCGGGCAGTGCCAATCGCGTCAGCGGGAAGGATCTATACCGAAGCACACCCACTCTAAGCGTTCGAACCAAGAAGATTTTCTACGCTGTCGGTGTGTCCTGAGGAACGATGACCGTGTCCTGCCGCTCTCGAGACAGGTGTGACGAAAGCGACGGGAATCGCCATCATCTTGGCGGGGGTACGGGCCCGTCGTCAGGAAGGGGCCCCACGGCGGAAATGAATTCGGGAAGCAGCACACGCACCGCGAAGCGCCCGGCAATCGCGTCGGCAGGCAGCGCTTCGACCGCGCGTACTCCCTCGGTGTTCTCGATGGAAAGCAACGCCGGCGGAGTGGCACGGAGTACCGCGCCGACGACACAATCGCAGCCGGAGCCGAGCCGCGCGGCCGATGCGGCGTCGATCTGAGATTGACGGTCCCACTGCCCGGCGCTCATCCCGAGCCGCGACGCCGCGACGCTTTCGGCCCCCAGCACCGATTGCTCGCTCCCCGCAACACCGATGTCGATCACCTGGCTTTGCACGCGGTCCATCGGTACTCGCAGAAGCACCCGCGCAATCCGCTCACCGTCGGCAACTGCGACCAGCCGCTGCGGGGAAAGCGGCGTATCGAAAGAAACGAGAGCCCAACGCGGATTGTCGTCATCGACACCTCGCAGGGTCCCCCGCGCCATGTCGAGGTAATCCGACACCATCTCGCCGTTGTCCGGCCCGAGTCGATCGGTGTTCACCCCGGGGCGAGGAAGCGGATTCATCGCCCCGACCAACCAGAGCAGTCCCACCGCGACTGCCAGCAATACTCCAGACTCGAGTGCCCCGCCGAACCGTCTCATGCCTTGCGCAATACCTCCAGCGCGTGCTGAAGATCAGCGGGATACTCGCTTTCGATCTCGACCCACCGGCCGTCGGATGGGTGTGTGAACCCCAATGACTTGGCGTGCAGCCACTGACGCTCGAGCCCGAGCCGTGCTGCGAGTTTCGGGTCCGCACCGTACGTCAGGTCGCCACAGCAAGGATGCCGGAGCGCCGAGAAATGCACCCGAATCTGATGAGTGCGACCGGTCTCGAGGTGCACGTCCAACAAGCTCGCAGCCTGAAAAGCCTCGATCGTGTCGTAGTGCGTCACACTGGCTTTGCCGTCGGCACGTACCGCGAACTTCCAATCGTTGCTACCGTGACGCCCGATCGGAGCATCGATCGTCCCGCTGCTCGGGTCCGGATGTCCTTGCACCAGAGCGTGATACCGCTTGGAGATGGTGCGCTCCTTGAACGCGCGCTTGAGAACTGTGTACGCGCGCTCGGACGTGGCAACCATCATCACACCCGAGGTACCGACGTCGAGACGATGCACGATGCCCTGTCGCTCGTGCGACCCGGACGTCGAGATTCGGTACCCTGCGGCGGCCAGCCCACCGATCACGGTAGGTCCGGTCCAGCCGACGCTTGCATGCGCAGCCACTCCGACCGGCTTGTCCACCGCGACGATATCGTCGTCGGCGTAGAGAATGGCCATTCCCGGGACCGGCTGCGCCACGACCGTCAACTCGCGGGCCGGCTCAGGCAGTTCGACCTCGAGCCACGTGCCTGCCGACAAGCGGTCGGATTTACCGACCTTGGCGCCGTCGACAACCACCGAGCCCTCTTCCGCGAGCGTGGCCACCACGGTCCTGGAGAAGCCGAGCAACCGAGAGACGCCGGCATCGACACGCATGCCGTCGAGTCCGTCGGGAACCGGCATCGAACGCGATTCTCTCATTTCTCCACTGCCGTCGTCGCTGTGACGTTTTTCTTCGACTCGGTACGCCGACCGTTCGGTTCGAGCCCGAACAGGCTCAACACGACCAGAAGAATTGCGCCGCACACGATCGAGGAGTCGGCGACGTTGAACACCGGCCACCACCCCACCGACACGAAATCGACCACATGCCCTTGCAACGGCCCTGGGGAACGAAAGAAGCGATCGATGAGGTTTCCGAGCGCACCACCGAGAACGAGGCCGAGGCCGAGGGCCCACCACGGCGAACGCAACGTCCGTCCGATCCGAATCACGCCGATCACGACGCACACCGCCACGATGGTGAGCAACCAGGTCATGCCGGTTGCCATGGAGAACGCGGCGCCAGGGTTACGCACCAGGCGCAAGGTGACGACGTCACCGAAAATCTCGACCGGTCTGCCCGGCGAAACCCAATGGACAACGGCGATCTTGGTTGCGAGGTCGAAAGCGAGCACGACGAACGCGATCACAACCAGCATCCGGGTCCGCAGCGGCTTGTCGGGCACGCCTTCCGACTTCGTCGATTCCGCAGGGATATGCGCGCCTGTCTGCGCAGAGTCGGGCTTGTCGGCAGTACTGTCGGGGCTGGTCGGATCGGTAGGGCGGTCTTCACTCACACCCCCATCATGTCGCATCGAGACCTCGCACCACGCATCCGGACCGGCGGCGACCACTCTCGCGGGCGCCATGTCCGTAATCTGGGTGCCGTGATCTCGACTTCCGAAACCTCCGTACGACGTCTACGCGGACTTGCCGCCGTCGCCGCAATCGCCACTCTCATGACGGCGTGCACCTCCTCCGGGGAGGACATGTCGTCGGCAACGAGCCCGTCCCCTACCTCCGGCGTTTCGCTGCCCGTCACTCCGGTGACGACAACTCTGTTGGACCCGGGTGCGGAACCACGATCGACCGTCAGGTCCGTGCGCAGCGGTGATCAGACGGTTCAACTCTCCACCCGTTCGGCGGTGACTCAGCAGATCGACGATCAGGCAGTGCAGGACTTCTCTACTCCAGAGCTCACCCTGCCGTTGACCGCGACAGACATGAACTCCTCCGACACGGTGAACCTTCGCGTCGGCACGGCGACGTCGGCAGATCAACGACTCACCGACGCGTTGGCGCCTGCGGAAGGTTCGGCTGCCGGCTTGACCATGACCGATACCGGGGCGATCACCGCGCTGAGGATCACTCCGTCGGACGAGACACAGGATTCAGCGCGTGCGGCTATCGAACAGGCGCTGAACCAGGCCGTGTACAGGTCGGTCTCGTATCCGGAGGCCGAGATCGGCGTCGGCGCAGTGTGGACCGTAGAACAGCAGGTCATCAGCGGAGTGACGCTGAACCAGGTGACGACCGCAACGCTGAGATCACGGGACGGCGACCGCCTGACCATCGACCTGCGGATCGAACAGACACCCGAGTCGACCACGCTGGAGCTGCCCGAAGACGCTGGCTCGCTGGCCATCGATTCCTACACCATGACGGGAACGGGAACCCTCGAGGTCGACGCAGGCAAACCACTTCCGTTGTCGGGTGAGGTCACGGTCGGTGGCAAACAGCAGTACAGCGACCCCGAAGGATCGACCGTGCTGCGTCAGGACATCAGCGACACCGTTCGATGGACCACGCCATGATCTCGCGTCCACTGCTGCTCACTGCTCTGGCCGCCGCGACGGCGTTGTCGGCCGCTGCCTGCGGTGGGTCCGATACCGCGCCCGATGACGCACCGAAGGTCACACTCGGCCCGGTTGTCGCCGCACCCGATCCCTTGTTGGGATCACCGATCACCGATTCGGCGGCGCTACAGTCGGCGATGCTCACCATGGATCTACTTCCCGACGGGTTTGCCCCGATTCCCGACCCGGTCCGAGATCTCGGTATGGATCCGGCGCCCGAGTACGACGCACCGGACCGCTCGGGCACCGATCCGCAAGCCTGCGGCAACGTAGTCGCACCGATCGAGCAACAGCTGCCCGGCGCATCCGCTGGGGCCGACGTGCGCTACTCGGGTCCGAACTTCTCCTCATTGGACGAGGACGCGGCGAGCTTCCCCGGCCGCGGGGCAGCAGAGGCCTTCACTGCACTTCAAAACACTTTCGCGGAGTGCACCGAGTACTCCGGAACCGATGCGGATGGGGTGCGCGTCGACTATCGACTCGAAGGTCGCGAGCAGAACACCATCGGCGACGCGTCGATCTCGGTGCGCCTGACCATCGACAGTGGCGGTTACACACTGGTATCGGACGTCGTGGTTGCCGTGGTCGATTCAACGGTCGTGCAACTTGTCGGGACCGGACAGGAAGCCTTCGATCCAGCGCTGATGACAGAGCTGGCCACGACGGCGGTGGATCGGATCAGAGGCGCCGACCGAGGCGTATGAGACGACGCGTGCGCGATACCTCTTCGGGCACCTCATCCCGGACACGCAAATGCCGGTGCCGTCCCGCGTGGGACGACACCGGCATTTATCCGATCGGGTGCTACGAGATCAAGCGCACGCGGGAGATGACAGCTGCGCGAGCTGCACCAGGCCACACGCGTTGTCCTTGGACAGCTTCCACTTTCCGTCTTCGGCGACGAAGGTGAAGTTGCCGGGGTTGGCCTGACCGTTGATGGTCAGCGTTGCGCCTGCGTTGAGCGTGCCGTCACCCAAGTCGTCGACACTGGTGAGCTGAATGTCAGCACCGTTCGCCACAGCGGCGGCCGCGACCTGGTTGATGAGGTCGGGATCGGCCTCTGCACCCTGGATGAGTTCGGCCTTCTCCTCCACCGGGACGGCAGGGTCGAGCCCGCGACGCAGTTCCGCGTTGAGTTCCTCCGGCGTCGGAACCGGCGGGTAGTCGCTGCTCGCGTCGGGTGCTGCTGAAGCGGAAGATGTCTTGGCAGTGGTGGTGGTTGCGTTGTCGCTGCCATCGTCCGATCCGCACGCTGTCATCGTGAACGCTGCGGCGATCGCGATGCCTGCGACCATGGCCTTGCGGGTGTTACGAAGCTTCAAGTGCTTGTTCCTTTTCACTCTGATCGCCAGCGATCACTGTCGATCACTGCGGGTTCAACTTGTCATAGTTCGTCTCGGGTGCCCCACTATGCCATCCGAAATCTCGCACGGCCAGATTCGGGTACCGACCGGTAGGAAATCGCGTCATCGGAGACTGTCGAGCGCATCCGCTAGGCGGAGCATCTCATCCCCCTCGGTAAAGGTGCGGGCCCTGCCCGGTCCGGAAGATCGGGTCTCGAAACGAACAGTCACCACGGAATGGCCTGCCCCCTGTACCCATCCGTGTCCGTAGTCAGGATGCCTTACATCCATCCCGGGATACCACCTCGGGCTCGGTTCCGTCGCGACAGACACCGGGTCCGGTGTGGTCCTCGCATCGTCGAGCACATCGTCCGCGTGGTAGTCGAGTTCAGGAAACAGCGAGCCCTGCTGCACGGTCGACAACCCGGCCAAACCCACTCCTACCAAGCGAATAGGGCCCAGTTCCACCGGGTCGAGCACCAGTCGCTGGGCCGCGGCAACGATCGTCTGCTTGTCGACGGTTGCGTATGGAAGGGTCACCGAGCGCGTAAGGATACTCATGTCTGCTTTACGTAATTTCAGGACGACAGTTCGAGCGCCTCGGCCGTCCTTGCACAACCTGCGGTGGGCGGCGTCGCCACTCGATTCCACCGCGGCGCGCAGCTGGGCCAACGTCACCAGATCATGTGCGAACGTAGTTTCGGCGCTGACCTGCTTCGCTTCGGCTCGCTCGGCCACAGCGCGATCGTCGACTCCACGCGCAAGTCGGTGCAAGCTCGGTCCGACCGTCGCCCCGAGAATCGAGGCAACCTCCGATTCCGAAGTGGAGACGAAGGTGCCGATCGTGTCGATCCCGAGCCTGCGAAGCTTCTCCTCCGCCACCGGACCTATCCCCCACAGCTTGCGTACGGGTAAGGCCGCCATCAACTCCGTCTGCTCGTGCGGAGTGACGACCTTGACACCATCCGGCTTGGCGAGACCGGATGCAATTTTCGCAATCTGTTTTCCGGTACCCGCGCCGATCGACGCCACCAAGCCGGTTTCCGCCCGCACCAGAGTCCTCAGTGACTCGCAGAAGTCGAGTACCTCTGCCGACGTCGCGCCCGCAAGCTCGGACGGCTCCCCGAACGCCTCGTCCATCGACAACTGTTCCAAGATCGGCATCGGAGTACGTAGAGCGTCGAACACTCGGCGACTGAGCGCCTGATACAAGGAACCTCGGGGCGGCAACACGACGGCACCTCCCCCGACGAGCCGTCGTGCCTGATGCATGGGCATGGCCGAGCGAGCACCGAAAACTCGCGCTTCATAACTGCATCCGGCAACGACCCCGCGCCCACCGGCACCACCGACCAGGACCGGCCTACCCCGCAACGTGGGACGGGTCAGCTGCTCGACAGATGCAAAGAACGCATCCATGTCGAGATGCAGGACCCATCGCGCGCTGCGAGAATCCGTCATGAGCGATGAACCCCGCGCGGATCACGACACTCCAACGCTCTCTCCCCCGGCCGGTCTCTCACTCTTGGCTGAGCTCGAAGCCCAACGACGCTGCCGCCCGCTCTGGTGACGGATCGCGCCACAGTTCGCCGTAGGCCTCGTTCGCGGCCAGTGACCTGGTGACGGCTTTGTCGATATATACCGTGCCGTCGAGGTGATCGGTCTCATGCGCCACGATCCGTGCCGGCCACCCGCGAAATACCTCGTCGATCTCCCTGCCGTTCGAATCGAGACATTCGAGCCGAACGGCAGCAGGACGCGAAACGACTGCTTGATACCCGGGGACCGACAGACACCCCTCGAAGAACGAGCGTCGAGCATCCCCGATAGCGGTGTACGTGGGATTGACGACAACACGAAACGGCAGCGGGGTGCGCTCGCGCGCCTCCGCCATCTCCGGGTCCACCTCGTACATGTCCTCGATCACCGCTATCCGCAGCGGAATACCGATCTGCGGAGCAGCCAATCCCACCCCCGGCGCATCGTGCATCGTCGCCCGCATGACCTCGACGAGCCGCTCGAGTGTTCGGACCTCGAGTTGATCGATCAACGGCGCGGCCGAAGCCCGAAGCACCGGTTCACCGACGACCATGATCGGGACGACGCCACCGCGAGCCGAGGAGAGAATCTCGCGGACAGCGTCTTCCATCGATGCGGCTGCCGTCATCGCGCCCGGCTCACCAACGCGCGCACGCCCTCGCCCAACTCGATCGCGTCCGGGCCCGGATCCCCATTTACCAAGGTAAGCGCAAGGACCTCACCCTTGATGAGTTCCCGGTGGGTGTCGAGCCAGTCGCGTCGATCAGCCGGCACCTCGACGACGATATCGATTCGATCCGACACCTCCAGCCCGAGGTTACGGCGCGCATCCTGGAATTCACGGATGCGATCCTTCGCCCAACCCTCGGCTTCGAGTTCGGCTGTGACATTCGAGTCGAGCACGACCAGTCCTGCGTTTCCGGGCAACGCAGCCGTCGAATCAGGTTCGGCAGCAACCAATTTGCGGGTGTACTCGGAGGACAACAACTCGATGCCCGCGGCGCTGACGACACCGTTCGCGTCCTCGGACCATTCACCGGCCTTGACGGCCTTGATGACCTTCTGAACGTCCTTACCGATGCGAGGGCCTGCCGCACGAGCGTTGACGACGAGTTCGAACTTGCCGTGCACAGCGACGTCGTCGGTCAGATCCACCTTCTTGACATTGACCTCGTCCGCGATGATGTCGGCGTATGGACGCAACCGCTCCGCGTTCTCGGCAGCGACGGTGACCTCGGGCAGCGGCAAGCGCACGCGAAGATTCTGCGCCTTGCGTAGACCGAGCACGGTGGAGCAGATGGTTCGAACCTCGTCCATGGAATCGACGAGTTCAGGATCCGACGGCAGCTCACCCGCGTCGGGCCAATCCATCAGATGCACCGAACGCCCGCCGGTAAGGCCACGCCAGACGACTTCACTGATCAACGGCAGAAGCGGAGCCGCGATCCGCGTCAGAACTTCCAGCACTGTGTGGAGCGTGTCGATTGCATCGACGTTCTCACTCCAGAACCTCGAACGCGAACGTCGCACATACCAATTGGTCAAAGCATCGCAGAATACGCGGAGTTCGTCGCACGCACCTGCGATGTCGTTGCCCTCCAACGCATCGGTGATCGCATCGCGAGTCGCAGCCAGCTTCGCAAGCACGTACCGATCGAGAACGTGCGGCGAATCAGTACGCCACGTGCCCGGCTTGTCCGCGTACAACTGCAAGAAGCTCCACGCGTTCCAGATCGGCAGCAAGGCCTGACGAACGCCCTCGCGGATACCCTGCTCGGTCACAACGAGATTTCCGCCTCGAAGGATCGGAGAAGACATCAGGAACCACCGCATGGCATCGGAGCCGTCCCTGTCGAACACTTCCTTCACATCCGGATAGTTCCCCTTGGACTTGCTCATCTTCAAGCCGTCGTCACCGAGGACGATCCCGTGTGCTGCAACAGTTTTGAAGGCAGGCCTATCGAACAGCGCCGTCGCCAACACATGCAGCGTGTAAAACCATCCACGCGTCTGACCGTTGTACTCGACGATGAAATCGCCGGGGTTGTGAGTGGCGAACCACTCCTCGTTCTCGAACGGAAAGTGCACCTGCGCGTACGGCATCGAACCGGACTCGAACCAGCAGTCCAATACCTCCGGAACGCGCCGCATGGTCGAGTTGCCGGTCGGGTCATCGGGATTCGGCCGCGTCAGATCGTCGATGTAAGGACGATGAAGATCGGTCGGGCGCACCCCGAAATCGCGCTCGAGATCATCGAGGCTGCCATAGACGTCGAGCCTCGGATACGCCGGATCGTCCGAGGTCCACACCGGAATAGGACTGCCCCAGTAACGGTTTCGGCTGATGTTCCAGTCACGTGCACCCGCGAGCCACTTACCGAACTGCCCGTCCTTGATATGTTCGGGGACCCACGTGATCTCCTGGTTCAACTCGACCATGCGATCGCGGAACTTGGTCACCGCCACGAACCACGACGGAACCGCCATGTAGATGAGCGGCTGACCACTCCGCCAACTATGCGGGTAGGAGTGCTCGATCGTCTCGTGACGCAGCAACCGTCCCGATGCCTTCAGATCCTTGATGATGACGGGGTTCGCATCGAACACCATCAGGCCCTCGTACGGCGGCACCATCGAGGTGAACTTTCCACCCGGATCGAGCGGTTGCACCACCTCGATACCATTGGCCGTCGCAACGTCCATGTCCTCTTCACCGAACGCGGGCGCCAAGTGCACGATTCCGGTACCGGAATCGGTAGTCACGTAGTCGGCGGACAGTACGCGATGCGAGTTGGGATGTCCGATGAAAAAGTCGAACGGAGGCGTGTACTTCAGCCCGACGAGATCGGCACCGGTGTGCTCGGACAACACCGTCGGGTTCTCCCCCAGCTCCCGGGCGTAATGAGCCACACGATCACGAGCGAGTACGACGCGTCCGCATTCTCCGTCCTCGACCTGTACGTACTCGATGTCCGGACGCACCGCCATCGCGAGATTCGACGGGATCGTCCACGGTGTCGTCGTCCAGATCAATGCGTCGGCCCCGTCGAGTGGCGAACCCGGCGCGGAGAGTGCCATTCGGACGGTGACGGCCGGATCCTGACGCATCTTGTATGCGTCGTCGAGGCGCGTCTCCTGGTTCGACAAGGGCGTCTGCTCGTACCAGGAGTACGGAAGAACTCGGAAGCCCTGGTAGATGAGCCCTTTGTCGTGAAGCGTCTTGAACGCCCACATCACCGACTCCATGAAGTCGAGGTCGAGGGTCTTGTAGTCGTTGTCGAAGTCGACCCAGCGCGCCTGACGGGTCACGTAGTCGCGCCATTCGTCGGTGTACTGCAGGACCGACTGCTTGCAATACGCGTTGAACTTCGCCAAACCCATCTCGTCGATCTCGGACTTGTCCTTGATCCCGAGCTGCTTCTCGGCTTCGAGTTCAGCCGGCAACCCATGACAGTCCCAGCCGAATCGCCGCTCGACCTTCATACCTCGCATCGTCTGGAAGCGAGGTACGAGATCCTTGACATATCCGGTCAGAAGGTGGCCGTAGTGCGGCAATCCGTTGGCGAACGGAGGTCCGTCGTAGAAGACGAACTCTTCGGCGCCCTCTCGGTTGTCCACGCTGGCGCGGAAGGTTCCATCGGCAGCCCAGGCGTCGAGAACCTTCTTCTCGAGATCGGGGAACGATACGCTGCCGGCTTTCGTGCCGTAGATGTCGACAAGCGGGTAGGAATCGCGTGTCGATGTGTGATCGTCGGTCATGGTGACTCCTCGTGCCCTCCGCTCGTGTGAGCGGAACGTAGTCGGCACGGGGACGATGTCCGACGTGTCTTTACGTCGGTACCGCGGTACCACCCCGTTTGCACCGGATTCGCCCGCACAGGAACGATCCGATGCCACTCACACGGGCTGTAACGGGCCCACCCGTTCGGTTCTACTGAGCAAGCCCGTGAGGGCTTGTCGTTCTTCCGAAGACTCCCCGGTGATTGCCGGATCAACGCCTGACTTCTTTCGATCGAACTTCCAGACCAGCTGCAGCTCACGAACTAACGCTTGGGCGGGGCCGAATGATCGGGAGGAACCTTCCTACCGGTCAATGCGCCCACCAGCAACAGAACCGCACCCAGTACGCACACTGCGATACAACCCCAAGCCCAGATCACCGAGCCGGTCATCAAAGCAGTCACCAGCAAGGCAAACCCCGCTGCCGCCGCACACAGCGTCAGTACAAGCACAACACACCTCGTTCCGGATGCGCCGGCAAGCGATCGTCAGGTCCGGAGCGAGCCGTCGCGCGCCATGCGTGAAGTCAACAATTTTTAGTTGTTGCCCTTGGCGTATGACTGGCTGTATCCGGAGGACTTGCCCTCTTGGTTGAAGCTGTCCTTGCCATTGTCCACAGGCAGGGCCGAGGAGCGATTCTCCAGCTCTTCGAGCTGCGATTCCAGGTACGACTTGAGACGGACCCGGTACTCGCGCTCGAACGTCTTGAGCTGCTCGATACGTCCTTCCAGGACAGATCGCTGCTCATTGATCGTCGCCATGATCTCGGTGTGCTTGCGTTCGGCATCGGCCTGCAGTGCGTCGGCCTTCTCCTTTGCCTGCCTGAGCTGTGTCTCCGACCGTGTCTGCGCATCCGACAACAGCGACTCGGACTTCTGACGAGCGTCCGTGACCATTGCCTCCGAACGCGTACGCGCATCGGTGACGAGGCGCTCGGCGTTGGTCCGCGCGTTGCCGAGCAACTGCTCCGACTCGGTTTTCGCATCACTCGTCAGGCGATCTGCCATTTCCTGAGCGAGGCCCAGGATCTTGGCCGCCTGCATGTTGGAATCGGCGCTTTGCGACACGACAGGAGCCGGAGCTGGGGCCACCACAGGTGCAGGCTTGGGTGGCTCGACCGGGCGTTGCGGCTCCGGAGGTCGCTGCGGCTCTGGCACCTTCTGCTGAACGGGTGCAGATTGGCCGGAGCCGGACTGGCGCGCGGAACTCTTGGAGTCGGAGAGCTCCTGATCGAGCTCGCCCACTCGCTGGCGCAGATCAGCATTCTCTTCGATCAATCGCGACAGCTCTTGCTCGACGAGATCGAGGAATGCATCTACCTCGTCTTCGTTGTAGCCGCGCTTTCCGATCGGCGGCTTACTGAACGCGACATTGTGCACATCAGCTGGAGTCAGCGGCATGGAAGGATCCCTTCACGCGTCTTGAGGCGGTAGAGCAAGCATTCAGTTATATCCCATTCCATACGGTCCGGAACAATCAAACTGTAACTGGCGTCCATTCTGTCACATCGGTCGCGCTGGTCGCCCGCGTCCCCGAAGTCTTGTACCAATGTATCGAACCCTACGATCCCAGCCCTCTCACGACAGTCATCAGGATGAATACCCCGAAGAGCAGCACCATGATCGACAAGTCGAGTCGAACTCCGCCGAGATTCACCGGCGGTATCAGTCTGCGAAGCAGCTTGACCGGCGGGTCGGTCACCGTAAAAATCGCTTCCAGCAATATCACCACAATTCCAGTGGGACGCCAGTCGCGGGCGAACGTTCTGATGAATTCGACGATGATGCGGCCGATGAGAAGCAGCCAGAACATGAAAAGAACGAAATAGAGAACCGCAAACAAGGCCACGTCTCATACTGTGCCCGAAAAAAGCGGCTCGATCAAAGCGACCAGGTCAGAGACCCCCGACGCTCGATCGAGCCGCGGACTTATCGCACAACTCGTCCGACTCATTGCTGACTGTAGAAGCCGGTTTCGGCGATCCGGCGACGCTCCTGAGGAGATACGTCGACATCAGCAGGCGAGAGAAGAAACACCTTTGTCGCGACCTTGTCGAAGGAACCGCGCAGTGCGAACGCCAGTCCCGCTGCGAAGTCCACCAACCGCTTCGCATCGGCATTGCTCATCTCGACGAGATCCATGATGACGGGAGTGCCGTCGCGAAAGCGCTCACCGATGGTGCGCGCCTCGCTGTAGTCGCGTGGCTGCAACGTGGTGATCTTGGACAAGGGGCCTCCGTCGTCGACGATCGGGCTCCGACGAGTCTCGGCACGAACATCCATCCTGGTATCGACGGCGAGGTTTCCCCGAGTCGCCGACGTCCGCGCACCACCACCTGATGCGCCCCGTGAACTTCTGCCCCCGATCGGTGCCAAAGTCGGAGCCTGGCGCGGCGCCTCGAAGTCGTCGTAGTCTTCGGCGTCGTCCAGAGTGGAATGCGTCGACCGACGAGACGTGAAGCTGGGGCCGCCGAATTCACGGTCACCACGCTCATCGGCTTCGGCGTATGGGTCGCGCCCTCGCGAAGCCCGATGCATATCAGGTTCGTCGAGGTAGTCGTCTTCGTAGTCCGCGAGTGGAACCATGCCGAAGTACGCCTTGAACTTGTGCAGGGTGCTCATCGATCCTTGCCTTCCTTCAAAACTGGCCATTCGGGCTTCACTCCCGGGCGGGTGTTCAGCGTGTCGTCTCCAGGTTCACATTGGGTCAGTTGTGACTGATGTGATTCGTGGACTCTACTGGCGAGGTTATCGGCCGCGAACCGAGTATTGCGGTACCGACACGCACGCACGTCGATCCGTGTCGCACAGCCGCTTCCAGGTCGCCGGTCATGCCCGCAGACAGTTCGACAGCGTCTGGATGATCGACGAGGACACGCCGGTGCAGATCGGCGAGATCGGCGAAGGATCTATCGGGGTCGGCTTCGATCGGCGGGACCGCCATCAAACCCGCAAGCGAGAGATCCTCGGACGATGCAACGAGGTCGACGAGGTCGTCCAGTTGATCACGTTCGATACCAGCCCGATGAACGTCTCCGTCGAGACTCACCTGAATGAGCACCCTGAGTCGGGTGGACCGCTCGCCCTCCCCCAGCGCTCGATGCACAGCGTTCTGAAGCGCCTGAATTAACCGCGCACTGTCCACCGAATGGATCGAATAGGCCCACTTCGCGACCGACTTCGCCTTGTTTCTCTGCAGATGCCCGATCATGTGCCATTTCGCGGGAGAGTCGGCGAAGTGCTCCGCCGTTTCCTGCGCCTTGACCGTTGCTTCCTGCTCCCGCGACTCACCGAACTCACGGCAGCCCAGTCGATAGAGAATTGCGACGTCGCTCGAGGGGAAGAACTTGGTCACCGGAAGCAGGGTCACGTCCTTTTCGGCGCGGCCGGCGGAGACACACGCCGCCCGCAGCCGATCACGCACCGACGACAGTGCGTTCTCTATCTCTACGGCTCTGTCACTTGCGATATTCATAGCACCAGTCAAGCAGGCTCGGTATCCATCCAGATCACGCTGGCAAACCTGCCGGTCGGCGCTTCTCGCCGATGACTGAACAGGGTTCTGTCCTCGATGGTGCACCGAGGGTCGACCATCACCGCCGTTACACCGGAATCCTCGAGTTGCCTACGAATTCCGGCCCGGATATCGAGGCCTGGCGTATTACGAACCGTTGTGGTTGCACTGCCAGGTAGATGTCGCTCGACATCGGCCCGCATATGCGCAGGTACTTCGTACTGGCGGCCACCTGCTGCCGGACCCAGAAAAGCACCCACACGTGCCAGGTCCGCCCCTAGCGACACCATCGCCTCGAGCACCTTGGGCACGATGCCGATGCGGGCACCTACGCGCCCTGCATGGACCGCGGCGATCACCCCCGCCTCGTCGTCGGACAACAGAAGCGGAACGCAATCTGCAGTCAGGACCACCAGGCCGAGTCTGCGAACGGTCGTCACGAGCGCGTCGGTGACCGGCACGGGCTCGGAGACCGGACCGTCCACCACCGTGACGGTCCTACCATGAACCTGCTCCATCCACACCAAGCGGTCGACACCCAGGCCCAGTTCCCGGCCGAGTCGTTCACGGTTTGCCGAAACGGCAGCCGTAGCATCGCCCACATGGTCGCCGAGGTTGAAAGTGTCGAACGGCGGGGCCGACACCCCACCTGCTCTGGTGGTGGTAACCCTGCGGACTCTGCCGTTCAGCGCGACATTCCTCTCGGTCGGTGCGATCCCTCTCGGGATGCTCGGATCAACGACGCATGAACGACGGTACGTCTACCTCGTCTTCGCCCTCTTCTTCGGACACGGGGACACGTCGCCCAGTCCCCGGCACGCTGTTCGGCGAGGCATTGCGTGATTCCGTATTCGGCAGCGGCGGAAGGCTACTTCCACTCGGAGCGCCCGCGGAATCACGAAAGACTCCGGCCGAACTGGTCGAATCCGAAGGCCTCGAGGAGGACACTTCGCCGGATCGAGCCGAGCCGACGGTTCCGCGCGTATTTGCGGGCGCAGCTTCCACGGGTCGACGAGTCGGCGTGCCACCGTCGAAACCAGCGGCGATCACGGTGACTCGCACCTCGTCACCAAGCGAGTCGTCGATGACTGTGCCGAAGATGATGTTGGCGTCGATGTGAGCGGCTTCCTGTACCAGCGACGCAGCCTCGTTGATCTCGAACAGGCCCAGGTCGGACCCGCCGGCGATCGAAAGCAGTACGCCTCGGGCGCCTTCCATCGACGCTTCGAGCAACGGCGAGTTGATGGCAGATTCCGCCGCCTTGATAGCCCGGCCCTCACCACGCGAGGATCCGATTCCCATCAGCGCACTACCGGCGCCGGACATCACACCCTTCACATCTGCAAAGTCGACGTTGATCAACCCTGGAGTCGTGATGAGGTCGGTGATTCCCTGGACGCCGTTGAGCAGTACTTCGTCCGCACTTCGGAATGCGTCCATCAAACTGACGGCCGCATCCCCCAACTGCAGTAGACGATCATTGGGGATCACTATCAGCGTGTCGCAGGATTCACGAAGCTGCTGAATTCCGGTATCGGCCTGGCCGCCGCGACGCTTGCCCTCGAACGAGAACGGTCGCGTGACGACTCCGACAGTCAGAGCGCCGAGTTTGCGAGCGATATTGGCGACGACGGGCGCGCCACCGGTACCGGTGCCACCGCCTTCACCTGCGGTGACGAAAACCATGTCGGCCCCCTTGAGGACCTCTTCGATCTCGTCTTTGTGATCGTCTGCCGCGCGGCGACCCACTTCGGGGTCCGCTCCGGCACCGAGTCCGCGAGTCAGCTCGCGACCTACATCGAGTTTGACGTCGGCGTCGCTCATGAGAAGTGCTTGAGCATCGGTGTTGACCGCGATGAACTCGACTCCCTTGAGTCCTTGTTCGATCATTCGGTTGACCGCGTTAACGCCGCCGCCGCCGATGCCGACGACCTTGATTACGGCGAGGTAGTTGTGCGGGGGCGTCATGGGCTCTCGCCTTCCGTGGTTGTTGTCTGGACTGCCGGGTACAGGAAAGTCTCAACCTGAACCATAGGCTTAGAGTTATGTCAAGTACTCGACTTGATGAACGCTATTGATCGGTGCAACCTTCTGCCATTAGGCGCGCCGGGCACCGCGAAAAGAATTTGCATCAGACCGTACCTGTCGGTCACTCGAACAGCTACTTGATGGTGGGCAGATCAGGGCTCGATACATCCAAAACCTGTCCAGGCTGAGACAACAATGTAAGCGCCACAGCAGATTTGCGCTCCGAATTGTCACTACTGCCCCACACGAGCGTCCTCCCGTCCAACAACGAGAGGGACACCTCCGATATCGAGGACGCGCGAACCTCACCGACTTGACTACGCAGAGCGTCGGGCATCGAATCCAGCACGGCCAGTCCGCTTGTCGTAGCCGCGTCCCCTGGACCGGGTTCATCGGTCACCAACCGCACGACTCCCGGCGGGGGCGGACCGACCGCAAAGTCGACGCCATCCTTGTCCAACAGGTGAGTTCCATCGGATTCATCCACGAACACCATAGGAACGCGTTCGGTCACCGTCACCCGCACGGTCGACGGATACTTCCGTTGAACGCGCACCGACGCCACTGCCGGGATCGCCGCGACACGCTGCGCAGCTGATCCAACATCGACTTGAACGAGCTTCTCCCCCAGCAGGATGTCGAGGTCGTCGACGATCTCTGGCTCGGACACCGTCACATTTCCGGTGATCTCGATCTTGCGGACCGACAACACCGGGGTGAGGTAAACCATGGCAAATCCCGCCACGATCACAGCCACCACCACCGCCGAGATCAGTCCGAACTTGCGACGCGACCGCGAGAGTCGGAGACGTTCCGCTTCTCGAGCCTCACGCCTGCGCTCGCGATCCTTCGCCTCGTGCGATGCCGCCGCCGAAGTCACACCAGCTGTAGACCTTCCGGTGGATTCGGCATTTTTCGGTGTCACCACGGACTTCGGTCTTGCCTTGGACGTGCGATCAGGCTTGGTACTCCGGCGCCGACTCCCCCGCTCGGGCCGCCCGGTCACTCCGATGCCCGACCTTGCCCGATCCTGAAGTCGGTTTTCGACCGCAACGCATCGAGAATGGGTCCGGCCAACATTGTGACATCGCCTGCGCCCATGGTGATGACCACGTCTCCGGGGGCGGTCAGCGCGGCAACCTGCTTGGCCACCAAAGATAGATCCGGCTGATAGTTGACCGGAACGGTCACCGCCGCTGCCACCAGAGCACCCGTAACCCCGGGGAGCGGTTCTTCGCGTGCGCCGTACACATCGAGTACGACCACCTCGTCGGCATGGCTCAACGCCGTACCGAACTCGGAAGCGAAAGTTTCGGTCCGCGAATACAGGTGCGGTTGGAAGACCACGATCACCCGTCCACGCTCGTCTGGGCCTGCGACTCCAGCGACGAGTTGCTGTGCCGCAGTCAGCACCGCACGAACCTCCGTCGGGTGGTGCGCATAGTCGTCGAAGACGCGAACACCGTGTTCGCGCCCACGGAGCTGGAACCGGCGATGAACGCCACCGAAACCGGCGAGACCGGCCAGTAGTTCGTCGACCCCGGCCCCTACCTGACACCCTGCGCTGAACGCGGCAAGAGCATTGAGCGCTGTGTGACGTCCGGGAACCCCCAGTCGCAACGTCCGCGGTTTCAGCTCACCCTCGACCAACAATTGGGCCACACCCCCGACGTCCTCGGGTTCCCAACTCAGAAGCCGGACCGCCATCTCGACCTCGCCCGTATCGACGTTCGCCGATCCATAACCGAGCACCCGAACCCCTGGCAGTGCGCGTGCATGGATTCGCTGAGCGAGTGCGGCGGACCCCGGGTCGTCCATGCAGGCGACCAACACACCGCCTGGCTCGAGCAAGGCCGCGAAATCGTCGAAGACCTGCACGTAGGCCTCGGTCGTGCCGAAGTAGTCGAGATGATCGGCCTCGATATTGGTGACGATCACGACGTTCGGGCTGTACTGCAGCAGGGACCCGTCGCTCTCATCGGCTTCCGCTACGAATACGTCGCCACTGCCGTGGTGCGCATTGGTGCCGGACTCGTTGAGCTCACCACCGACGGCGAAGGAGGGGTCGAATCCGCAGTGCTGCAACGCAACCACGAGCATCGACGTCGTAGAGGTCTTTCCATGGGTCCCGGACACCAGCAGGGCGCGATACCCGTCCATCAACGAGGACAACACGGCAGGCCGCAGCACGATCGGGATACCACGTTCCTCGGCAGCGACGAGTTCGGGATTGTCTTTCGGAATCGCGGCGAGCGTCGTGACGACGACGGTGGGTCCACCCGGCAGCATGTCCAAAGCGGAACTGTCGTGCCCGACTCGGACTTGGGCACCACGTGCCCGAAGCGCAAGAACACCGCGGCTCTCCTTGGCATCCGACCCGGAGACCTGGCCACCGCGAGCCAGCAGAATACGTGCAATGCCCGACATACCGGCACCGCCGATGCCGACCATGTGCACTCTCGCGAGCTCGGCTGGAAGCTCGGACATGTCCATCCTTTCACCCGTCACGACAGTGACGCTTCGTTTGGTCGAGCCGAGGCGACGTCTACCACGATCTCCGCAACCGTAGCTGCAGCGTCACGGTGACCCGCACTCCCCGCTGCGATGGACATAGCAGCGATTCGCTCGGTATCGGTGATCAAATCGACGATCGTGCTACCGACGTAGGCCGCGTCGATCTGCGCGTCCTGCACCAGTATCCCGCCGCCCGCATTCACGACGGGTCGAGCGTTCAACTCTTGCTCGCCGTTGCCGTGCGGCAACGGAACATACACAGCGGGCAGCCCCGTCGCCGACACCTCGGCAACGGTCATGGCGCCGGAGCGGCACATCGCCAGATCCGCGGCTGCGTAGGCCAGATCCATGCGGGTGAGGTACGGAACAGCGATGTACGCAGTCTTTGCGCCTTCGATCGGTTCGACGTCGACTGTGTTTTTCGGGCCGTGTGCGTGCAGGACCGAGACCCCCGCGGCGGCGAGTTCGGCTGCGGCTCCCGACACCGCTTCGTTCAGCGAGCGTGCGCCTTGCGATCCGCCGAACACCAGCAGCACGGGGCCGTCCCCGGGCAACCCGAAATGGGCTCGCGCTTCTGCACGACGAGAAGCTCGGTCCAGCCCGGTGATCGTAGGTCGAACAGGTATTCCCACTATCTCGGCATCCTGCGCACCGCGAGCGGATACACCCGATCCCGGCACTGCCGCCAGCACGCGAGTAGCCAGACGGGCGCCGACCTTGTTGGCGATCCCTGCGCTGGCGTTGGCCTCGTGCAGAACAATCGGTATGCGTCGACTGCCGCGCGCGCACCTCGCCGCGATGTATGCGGGGAGAGCGACGTATCCGCCGAATCCCACAAGCACGTCAGCTTCGGTCTCGGAGAACACTTTTTTGGTCCTACGGACCGAGCGAACGAGTTTTCCTGGCAATCGCAGCAAGTCGAGGGTTGGTTTGCGCGGCAACGGAACAGGAGGAATCAGCGCGAGCGGATATCCGCGCGCCGGCACGAGGGTGGTCTCGAGGCCTCGTTCGGTTCCGAGCGCGGTGATCGAAATCTCGGGATCGAGCGCGCGTAGTGCGTCGGCGACGGCAAGGGCAGGCTCGATGTGCCCTGCAGTTCCTCCGCCCGCTACGACGACGGACAGTGCTTTGGTGACCGGCGGTCGAGTTCGTGCTTTCACCGTCGATATCCTTGCCCATCGGGGTGGTTGCGTCGCGCGCCGGGTTGCCTCGGCACCCGACGGCGTGGATCGGACCGCTGCTCACCTGGGGCTTGACGACGTGCTCGATTCGGTGCGCCGCCTACCTGTGCGTGTTCACGCGCGGCCGAACGACCGCTCTCTGCACGTGCCGCAAGCCGGCGACGGGCCT
The DNA here is from genome assembly GCF_002091955.1 of Rhodococcus sp. 1168. Classification (GTDB taxonomy): domain Bacteria; phylum Actinomycetota; class Actinomycetes; order Mycobacteriales; family Mycobacteriaceae; genus Rhodococcoides. The sequence continues at coordinate 161,361 of NZ_MKKY01000091.1, forward strand.
CCTGGTCGAGGGCAGGCCTGGTCGATTTGGATCGAGCGGCGGCGGCGCGCAGAGGCGAGAACGATGCGGGCATCGGGAGCCGAAGTACTCGATCGAGACGACTGTCTCTGCCTGCGTGCAGTGCCGCGATCGCCTCCGGCTCATGTCTCGCAGCGTTGGCGATAATTCCGAACATGAGCAGCGTGATCGCGGTCGATGATCCACCGTACGAGACCAGCGGCAGCTGCAGACCCGTCACCGGAAGCAACCCGACGACATAGCAGATATTGATCATCGCCTGGGCGAAGATCCAGGTCGTCGAACCGGCGGCGAGTAGACGAAGAAACGGGTCGACCGATCGCATGGCGATGCGGAGGCCGGTGTACACGAAGAGGGCGAAAAGACCCAACACTGCCAGGCACCCGATGAAGCCGAGTTCCTCGCCGATGATCGCGAAGATGAAGTCGTTGTGCGCGTTGGGAAGGTAGCTCCACTTGGCGCGGCTCTGACCGAGTCCGACGCCGAAGGGTCCGCCGTCGGCCAGGGAGTATCTCGCTTGCTTGGACTGATATCCCAGACCCTGCGGATCGTCCCCCGGGTTGAGCCAACCTTTGATTCGGTTCGAGCGATAGCCCGCAGTGAATGCCAGTACGGTTGCGGCGCCGATTCCGCCGACGACCAGAATTCCGAACAAGCGAGCATTGAGCCCGGCGAACCATAGAAGCGAGACGAGGATGATGCCGATGGCGATGGCCGTACTCAAGTTAGGCTGCAGCACTACCAGCGCGCACATCAGCAACGATGCAGGTACCAACGGGATAAGGAGTGACTTCAAGCTGGCGTGCTCGCTTCGCCGCGAGGCCAACAGATGAGCACCCCACAAGACGAGTGTGACCTTGGCGAGTTCGGACGGCTGGAACGAGATACCGGCGACGTTGAACCATCGACGCGCACCGTCCGCGCCCTCGGACCCCACACCCGGAATCAAGACGAGCATCAGCATGACCACCGAGATGCAGAACAGTGGAAACGACAGCTTTCGAAGCATCCGAACCGACATACGCAGCGCAATGTAGAACGCTACGACGCCGAGGGCGACGCCGATCAGCTGCTGAGTGAAGAGGGAGTAGGCGGAGCCGTCCGTCGCATAGGCCTCGGCAGCCGAAGAGGACAGGACCATGACCAGCCCGAGGATGGTGAGTAGCGCAGCGATGGTGACAATCAAATGGAACGACGCGAGCGGTCGGCGCATCCACAAGCCGATCCTGGTCCGCGGTCCGATCGTGGACTGACCAGAGTCGGGCCGGGATCGGCCGGAAGCGGTACTCACGACATCGGCCCAATGGCGTGACCGATATTTGCGGAGTCGAGATCGACTACGGCCTCGGCAAAGCTGCGACCGCGATGCCCATAGTCGACGAACATGTCGAGAGACGCCGCTGCCGGGGCAAGCAATACGGCGTCGCCGGGCCGCGCTCGACGTGCTGCCTCCTGGACGACCGCCCGCATCACTACGTCAGCATCTTCAGCAACATGAGTCACATCAGCATCGTCTCCCGCCGGATACCGCACAACGGGAACATCCGGCGCGTGTCGCGCCACCGCCTCTGCGATCTGCATCCCATCGCGGCCGATGACAAGTGCGGCGACGAGACGCGGGGCAATTTCGACGACGAGCTCGTCGATGGCAGCGCCCTTCAGCAGCCCCCCTGCGATCCATACGACGCGGGGATACGCGAGGAGCGACGACCGCGCAGCATGCGGGTTCGTGGCCTTCGAGTCATCGACGAACGTCACTTCGTTCGTGATGCGAACCACGGCGCCTCGATGGGGCCCGACCTGATAAGTACGGATACCTTCGGCCACATGGTCCGCATCGACGCCGATCGAGCGAGCCAGAGCAGACGCCGCAAGTGCGTTCATCCACCCGGCGGGACCGGCGGGTACTACCGCCGTCACCGGCACGATCTGCTCGCGATCTGCGAACGCGTTGTCCACCAGATGGTCACCGATGATGCCGAATTCGCCGGCCGCAGGCTCGGACAGTCGGAATCCGATCACTCGGCCGGCCGTCGACGTCGCCGAGAGCACGGCGGCGCGGGCATCGTCGAGACCGACCACAGCGATCTCACCGTTCAGCGCGCGGGCCTTGGACTCGACATAACCATTCATGCCGCCGTGCCAATCGAGATGGTCTTCGGCAATATTGAGCACAGCACCCGCGGCGGGACGCACCGATGGCGCCCAGAACAACTGGAAAGACGACAGTTCGACGGCCAACACCTGAGGATGCGGCGAGAGTCGAAGGGCATCGAGGATCGGCAGGCCGATGTTCCCGCACGCGACGCTGTCGATCCCTGCGGACTTCAATATCGAGGCCAGCATCGACGTCGTCGTAGTTTTTCCGTTGGTACCGGTGACGACCAACCACCTCGTCGGCGGGCCGTAGAGTCCGGCACGATCGATCCGCCACGACAACTCGACATCACCCCAGATGGGAACACCGCGGCTCGCGGCCGCCGCCAAAACCAGCGAATCAGCTCGCAAACCAGGGCTCGTCACGACCAGCGCGATTGCACCGATTCGATCGGAGTCGGCAAGTAGCTCGTCCTGCAACACCACGCCCGCCCCGAGTGCGCGGGCGTTGTCCAGCGCTCCCGGATCCGAGTCGGTGACCAGAACCTCCGCGCCCAACTCGAGAAGCGGCGCCACCGTCGCCAAGCCGGACACACGAGAGCCGGCGACAAGGACGGTCCGTCCGCGTAGCCACGTCAGATCTTCGTCGTATCCGGTCGCGTCGGCAGTCTCGGACACGTGTATCTACCCTCCGATTGCAGCGAGATATTCGCTGTAGAACAGCGCAAGCCCGACGGCCGACGCGATGGCGGCCAGAAGCCAGAATCTGATGATTACCGTGGTTTCCGCCCACCCGGCAAGCTCGAAGTGATGATGGAACGGGGCCATTCGGAATACTCGTCGTCGACTGGAGCGGAAGACCGCAACCTGAATCACGACTGACGCTGCTTCGGCAACGAACAGTGCAGCGATGACCACCATGATCAGCTCGGTTCGCGTCACGATGGACAATCCGGCAAGCAGACCGCCCAGCGCCAAGGATCCGGTGTCCCCCATGAATATCTTTGCGGGCGCGGCATTCCACCATAGGAATCCGATACATGCACCCGCCGCGGCCGCACAGATGAGGGCGAGGTCGAGCGGATCGCGAACGTCGTAGCATCCTGGCCCGGGGTTCGTGGAACACGCCATGCGGTATTGCCAGAACGTGATGACCGTGTAAGCGCCGAGTACCAATGTCATCGAGCCCGCCGCCAGCCCGTCGAGACCATCGGTGAGATTGACGGCATTGGACCAGGCCGTCACCAAGAAGTAACACCACACGATGAAAACGATCGAACCCATGCTGACGGTGGCGATGTCGCGCACATAGGACAGTTGGGTACTTCCGGGGGTAAGCCCGTTCGGCCCTCGGAACTGCAGGGCAAGCACGCCGAAGATTACAGCGGCGAAAAGTTGCCCCACCAGCTTGGCGGTCTTGTTCAGGCCAAGATTTCTCTGCTTACGAATCTTGATGAAATCGTCGAGGAAACCCACCAGGCCCAGCACCGTGGTCAAGCCCAGAACCAGAAGGGCCGAAGCCGACGGTCCATCCGCTTCGTAACCGATACCGATGAGATGCGAACCCCAGTACCCGGCCCACAGCCCGGCGAGGATCGCAACACCGCCCATGGTGGGAGTCCCGCGTTTGGACTGATGACTTGCGGGCCCCTCGACCCGAATCTCCTGCCCGAATCCTTGCTTCGAAAACGCCTTGATCAGCACAGGCGTGAGCAGGATCGCCACAGCGAGTGCAATGCCTCCGGCGAAGAGGATCTGTCTCACTGCGATTCCTCCGGTGTCATCGTCTCGTTCTCTCCATCTACCTCGTTCGGGGCTTCCATCAACGCATCGGCCACCGACCACAACGCCACCGACTGCGAAGCCTTCACCAGGACGATGTCACCGGGCAGCACCTCGCGTCGCAAAACCGCTATCGCCTCTGCATCGTCGGACACGAGCATCGACTCCTCGCCCCACGACCCCTCCATCACCGCACCCTGGTGGAGCGCTCGTGTCGGACGACCGGAGTCGACGATCACCAAACGACTCACATCGAGTCGCACGGCCAGCCTTCCGATCGCGTCGTGCTCGATGACTGATTCTGGACCCAGTTCGCCCATTTCACCCAATACGGCCCACGTCCGCCGACGCGGCCCGCTGCCCGAGCGTGACATCGAAACCAATGCTTTGAGCGCAGCGCGCATCGAATCGGGATTGGCGTTGTACGAATCGTTGACGACGGTCACCCCGTCAGGACGGGTACGAACATCCATCCGACGAACCGAGGTGGCATTGGAACCGGCAAGCGCGGTCGCGATCATCTCGAGGCTCGCGCCGCATTCGATGGCCACCGCGGCCGCTGCCAGTGCGTTGCCTACCTGATGTTCACCGTGGACGGCGAGAGCGATGCCGATGCTCCCGGCAGAGGTGACGAGTGTGAAGCTCGCACGCGCGTCGGCGTCGAGCTCGACGTCCGTTGCTCGAACATCGGCTTCCACGGAATGCCCCACAGTGACCACTCGAGCCGACGTCCGTGACCGCATCGACAACACCAGCGGATCGTCCGCGTTGAGAATCGCCACTCCGCCGTCCGCGGCATTCGGAAGCGCTTCGATCAATTCACCCTTGGCCAGCGCGATCTTTTCTCTCGAGCCGAACTCGCCGAGGTGAGCCGTTCCGACGTTCAGGACGACGCCGATTCGCGGAGGCGCGATAGCGGCCAGAGCGGCAACGTGACCCACACCTCGCGCCGACAACTCGAGAACCAAGAACTTCGTGGTTTCGTCGGCCCGAAGGGCCGTCCATGGATGGCCGAGTTCGTTGTTGAACGACCCGGGCGGCGCAACAACCGAACCCAGCGGTGCCAGTACCGAGGCGAGCAGATCCTTCGTCGATGTCTTTCCCGAGGATCCGGTCACGCCGACAACCGTCAGAGACGTCGTATTCGCCAGGTCGACGACAGAGGCACGAGCCAATGCAGCCAACGCGCCGAGAACCGCGGCTCCTGATCCGTCGCGATCATGCTCGAGAGCCATAGCTCGACCGTCATGCGGGACGGGCTCGACGACGATGGCGGGCACCCCGACGGGACGGGCAGCCAAGACTGCCACGGCACCGGCGGCCACTGCTGCGGCTGCGTGGTCGTGCCCATCGACCTTTGCTCCCGGCAACGCCAAGAACAGACCTCCCGCGGCTACCTTGCGGGAATCGAACTCGACCGACCCGTCGACTGTCCGCGACGGGTCCGGTACGTCGTGCAGAGTCCCGCCGACGATATTCGCGATCTGGTCGAGCGTCAATGCTTTCACGATGGATCTCCTGCTTGTGCGTCGATCCTGCTGTCGATGGCGGCCGCGAGAACCACCCGATCATCGAATGGATACTTCACACCCGCGATGTCCTGTCCGGTTTCGTGACCCTTTCCTGCGACCAGAACGACGTCGCCCGCACGGGCCCACTCGACAGCCTCGGTGATGGCGAATTCTCGGCCGGCCACATTTCGGACCTCACCGCGCGCCTGCGGGTCGACGGCCAACGCGCCGTCGTACATCGCGTCACGGATCGCCGACGGGTCCTCCGAGCGCGGATTGTCATCGGTGATCACCAGCAGGTCGGCCCCGCGCGCTCCGGCGGCACCCATCAACGGTCGCTTCGCTTTGTCTCGATCACCGCCTGCACCGAGGACCACTGCAATCCGCCCCGAGGTCTGTTCTCGCAAAGTCTCGATGACTGCTTCCACTGCGGCAGGCTTGTGTGCGTAGTCGACCACTGCCAAAAAGTCTTGGCCGCGAACAATGCGTTGCACCCGGCCCGGGACGTCGACCTCGGACATACCGCGAATCGCGCGGCGGACGTCCACCCCTGCCGCCGAACATGCTGCAGCGGCGAGTACCGCATTGGCAACGTTGTATCGGCCGGGTAGCCGAATCTCGGCGGGGTACCTCGCACCGCCCGGTTCGACGATCGAAAAAGTCTGCGTACCGTTGGCTTGCTTCGACCAGTCCGCGATCGTCCAATCGGAGTGCGCAGCGACCGAGGCGGTCGCGACACTCGTTCCTGCCGCACGAGCTATGTCGGCCATCCGCTTTCCCCAATCGTCGTCGATACACACGACGGCCGAGCGGCTTCGGACACGCGACTCAGCGGTGAACAGTCGACTCTTCGCCTGAAAGTAGTCCTCCAGGGAACCGTGAAAGTCCAGGTGATCTTGTGACAAGTTGGTGAAAGCGCCGACAGAGAACACCGTGCCGTCGACGCGGCCCAGCGCCAACGCATGACTGGACACCTCCATGACCACCGTATCGATGCCGCGCTCGAGCATCACCGCAAACAACGCGTGCAATTGAGGTGCTTCCGGAGTCGTGAGGGCACTTGGCACCCGGGAACCAGCGATCTTCGTCTCGATTGTCCCGATCAACCCCGTCACTCTGCCTGCAGCGACCAAGGCCGCCTCGAGGAGATACGCCGTCGTCGTCTTTCCGGACGTGCCGGTAATGCCGATGACGGTCATATTCTCGGAAGGATTGCCGAATACCAGTGCCGAGACGGTACCGAGAATCATCCTCGGGCTCTCGTGAAGCAAGACCGGCACCGGCAACTGTGGATACTTGCCACGCACGATGCCCATGCCCTCGGAATCGGTCAGGATAGCGACGGCACCCCGGTCCAGCGCATCCTCCACGAACCCCGCACCATGGGTGGACGATCCAGGGAGCGCCGCGAAAAGGTCGCCGCGCTCGATGCCCTGGGCACGCAGATCGATGCCGGTGACGGGAATCCGCTGCGTCCCCTCATCGTCCACGACCACTGCGTTCGACGCGTCGGCAAGCACCTCGACCGATGTGTGGGGGGGCTTCGACGGGCGAAACGCCGCCGGAGCGGGCTGAGGCACTTTTGGCACAGTCACTGTGCTCCTTTCTGCCCGGCTGCGAGGATGTCTCGGGTCCGCCGGGGGCGCGGTCGTCGACACCGATATCCAAAACCCCCGAATGTGCGGAAGAGGCTGACGAGTCAGGTTACCGGCGAGTGCACCCGGACCCGAATCGGGAGTTGGTCCGATCCGTCGATCGCGGCCACAGAGCAGAAGGTAATCATGTCAGTCGGCCTGCAGAACCAGTTTGCGCCCGGGGTCGGCCGACAGTGGCACGCTGTCACGCTGAAGCATCCAGCTAGCGATGTTGTGAAAAAGCGGCGCGGCAGACTGACCACCGGATCCATCGGCGCTCCGGGACGGAGCGTCGAGCATGATTCCGATCACGTACCGCGGATCGTCTGCGGGCGCGATCCCCGCGAACGTGATCCAGTAGTTCGAGTTCGAGTAACACTTGCACTCCGGATCGACCTGCTGCGCCGTGCCGGTCTTTCCGCTGATCTGGTAGCCAGGCACACCGGCGGCGACCCCGGTTCCCCGTTGGTTACCGGTGTCGTCCTGTGTGACGGAGCGGAACATGTCACGGACGATCGACGCCGTCTGCGGACTGACGACGTACACGCCCTCCGGCTGCTCGGTTTCGGTCGTATCGCCGCTCGGACCCGTCGTCGAACGAATGATTCTCGGTGGGATCCGCACCCCGTCATTGGCGATGGCCTGATACATGGCCGTCATCTGGAGCAGTGTCATCGACAAACCCTGGCCGATAGGAAGGTTGGCAAATGTGCCGCCCGACCATTGGTCGCGGCTCGGGACGCTGCCTGCACTTTCGTACGGCAGACCGACGTTGCTACGTTGCCCCAAGCCGAAGCGGGACAGCATGTCCGCGAATCGATCTTCGCCGACACGCTGCGCGAGAATCAAAGTCCCGACATTGGAAGACTTCCCGAACACGCCTGTCGTCGTGTACGGAGCTACACCGTGCTCCCACGCATCCTTGACCGAGACGCCGGACATGAAGATGTTTCCAGGTACCTGCAGAACCTCGTCCGGGGTTGTCAGACCATATTCGATCGCAGCTGCCGCAGTGATGATCTTGTTCACCGAACCGGGCTCGAAGGGGGTCGTGACCGGGAGGTTGCCCATCTGCTTGTTCTTGTCGTTGTTGCCGACCCCGATACCCGGGTTGAAAGTGTTGTCGTTCGACATGGCGAGAACCTCACCGGTGCGCACATCCTGCACAAAAGCGGAAGCATCCTTCGCACCGGACAGATCCTTCGCCAACTGCACCTGTTGCTGCACGTAGTACTGAAGATCGGCGTCGATCGTCAATTCGACGCTCGAGCCGTTGACGGCGGGTTGCTTGTCACGCCAGCTACCCGGAATGACCGCGCCGTCGGATCCGCGGTCGTACGTCTGAGATCCGTCGGTTCCTGCGAGAGTGGAATCGAGCGAATCTTCCAGGCCCAGCAGACCGTGTCCGTCGTAACCCGTTGCACCCACCATGTTCGCGGCGAGCGATCCACCCGGGTATTCGCGGATGTCCTGTCTTTCCAGTCCTACTTCTTCGAATTCCTTGCTGATCTTGGTTGCGACCGTCGAATCGACTCCACGAACGAGGTAGGTGAATTCGTCGTTGCTCTTCAGCTTTGCGAGGAGGTCCTTCTCGCTCGCAATGTCACCGAGTTCCTCGTGTAGTCCGGCAGCGATGGCCTTCAAACGATCGTCGGTTTCGGGCTTGGTCGGATCCTTGGCTCGCGCCTCGTCCAATTCCTTCCGAACACGAACCGGCTGGAACGTCAGCGCTTTGGCCTCCATCGTGAACGCGATCGGCTTGCCGTTGCGATCGGTGATCGCGCCTCGGGTCGCAGGATCGACCAGCGTCGTCGTCCGTTGCGATGCCGCTTCTGCCGACAACCGACTCCCATCGACCCCCATGATCCACAAGAGCTGCAGCGCAACGAGTGCGAGCACACCGAACATCAGAACTCGACCGAACCCGCTCCGAAAACCGAATGACGACGCGTCGAACCGTCCTCGACGAGGGTTTCGAGGCCGTAGAGACGATCCTGATGATCGAGTCGCGGGCCTCCTGGCGCCGTCTCGTGCGCCGACCCCCGGTGCTCGACGTGTCGACCGTGGACGTCCAGCTGTTCCGGTGGTCGGCCGTGTCACTGCCGGCTACCCGACGCGCTATCCGGCGACGGACTTTCCGACTGGGTACTCATGGGAACCAATTGTTCACCGACAGACCCGGCTCGAGCGTCAATGGAGGTGTTCGGCGTGGCGGGTGTCGGACGTGTGGGAGAAGAAGCCGAACGCGGAGTGAGTGTTGGTGGTGACTGTGTAGGCGAAACACTCTGCGAATCCGGTGGATCCAAGGGCGCTACCGGCTCGCCTTCCGCTGGAGCCGGCGTCCCGATCACCTGCACGGAACCATCGGGCGCAACGACGAGACGTGCAACATTCCCCGCGGGCACCATCCCCATCTCAGCGGCACGCCTCGCGAGTTCTGGTGCCGAGTCTGCCAGTTCGACGTCGCGTTGAAGCGAGGCACGTTCCTGAACGAGACCCTCGTTGTACGCCTTGGCGTCGGACAGGTCATAGGAATCCCCTGCCGAGCGAGTCGTCAGAAGCAGCGTCAGACCGAGCCCGAGGGACAACAGTCCGATGATCAGAGCGACGAACGGAATGCGGGCCGTCATCGACGCCCCGGACAGAGAGGAGCGAGCAGCGCCGTGACTGGTAGTCGCTGCGTCCCCGGCGTGTACCGTGGCTCGCTGCTGACGACGCTCGTAGGCGCGCAGTGCAGCACCGGAGCGTGCAGCACCAGTCTCCGCCGAGGTCCCTCGTGTTCGACGCGCACGCCGAGTTACTGCCGAACCCGCGGTGATTGTCATGCCGCTCTCCTTGCGATGCGCTCGGCTGCACGTAGGCGCACAGGCGCCGAACGCGGGTTGTCTTCGATTTCTTGATCCGAGGCGCGTTCGGCTCCTCGGGTAAGCAGGGCGAACTCAGGACCCATCCCGGGGAGCTCCACCGGAAGGCCCTCCGGGCTGCGAGATTTGACCCGAGGAGCGAGCTCCTTCTTGACTACTCGATCCTCGAGCGACTGATAGGACATGAAAACCACCCGTCCGCCGATCGAGAGTGCATCCAGACCGGCAGGCACTGCCTTTTCCAGCGAATCGAGCTCACCGTTCACCTCGATGCGCAGAGCTTGAAAGGTGCGCTTGGCCGGATGCCCGCCCGTGCGGCGCGTCGCTGCCGGAATCGACTCGTACAGAAGTTCCACCAGGGCACCGCTCGTGGTGAAGGGCGTGATCGCTCGACGACGAAGGATCGCCGATGCGATACGACCCGCGAACCGCTCTTCGCCATAGGTGCTGAGCACCCGCGCGATGTCGCCATGACTGTAGGTATTGAGGATGTCCGCGGCGGTAATCCCCACCGTCGAGTCCATCCGCATGTCCAGAGGCGCGTCTATCGAGTAGGCGAACCCACGGTCGGCCTCGTCCAACTGCATCGACGAAACACCTAGGTCGAACAAAATCGCATGGACCGACTCGTACTCGGGCAGACCTGCCTCTTCGAGCGCCGCTCCGATTCCGTCGTACGTCGTATGTACGAACGTTGTCCTGTCGGAGAATTCGGATAGGCGCCGACTCGCGAGATCGAGAGCAGCCGGATCTCGGTCGAGACCGATCAGACGAACACCGGGATAGGTGCGCAGAAAGTGTTCGGAGTGGCCACCGAGCCCGAGGGTGGCGTCGATCATGACGCTGCCTTCTCCACCGGGGCCTACTGCAGTCAGTGCTGGACCCAGCAGTTCGTCGGCTCGGCCCAACCGAACCGGAATATGCTTGGCGCGAGGGTTATTCGATGCATTGGAGCCCTGCGACGGTCCTACGGTATTTCCAGGGCCGTCAGGAGGGTTGTCCGGTTCAGGCGGCTGAGACTCGCCTTCCACCATGATTCCTCCCGGTCTTGCTTAACGCACCTTGTGCTTTGCGAGCGGATCGAAGAGATGAACTGTGTCGAATGCTTCGAGGTCCCTGTCCGATAGGGATCCTGGCGTTGGGGAAGAACGTCAGGATCCTGATCTGTGAAACCTGGCGTCGGGGAAGAACGTCAGGGTTCTGATCGGGCAGAGGCCTCGCGGCACTCGGCGGTTATTCGGAGGGCTACATAACCCCTCCGAGGGATTCGTCGAAGGCATCGGAGAAGCTCTGCTCGCTTTCCGCCGAGTAACGAGTCCAGGAATCTTTGTTCCAGATCTCGATGAACTCGATGGAACCGTTGACGACGACTTCGCGCCCGAGATTTGCGTAGCGCCGATGGTCGGCGCTGATCATGATCCGCCCCTGCCCGTCGAGCTGTTGCTCGTCGGTGCCGGCACCCAACTGCCTGATATACGCACGTGCAACGGGATTCGACCGCGAGGCTTCGGTGAGCTTGCGAACCCGCTCGGCAAACTCTTCCGGGGTGTATACAGCGAGGCTGTGATCCTGCCCTTTGCTCACCATCACACCTCCAGAAAGCGCTTCGCGGAACTTCGCAGGCAACGTCAATCGACCCTTGTCGTCGAGCTTTGGCGTGTAGGTACCGAGGAACATTCGACACCTCCTACCTGAACCCTTCGCTCTCCACCACTTTACCCCACTTCCCCCCACTATCAATCCCTGACAAGGATTCATTTGTAAAACTCCGCACGAAAGTGCAGCTCAAAGCGGCGGAAGGCAGTGGAGAGGATTTGAGCCACCGGCGCGCCTGGCGCGGATCTGGAATTCCTCTACGTGAGCTCAAACAACGAAACTGCAGTTCAGATCCGCGACCCGAGCACTACAGATCCGCGAACGAGCGGCGGTGGGTGCAAGTGGGGTTTCACCGGTTCGACTCGCCCGCGAGTCGAAAGCGACGTGGACAGCAAAAAAGCGGCGCCCCACCTTTCGGTGGAACACCGCTTCCGCGTTCTTCAGCATCGCGCGCTCGACTGCCGCGCGTTCTGTGTCGTCAACCGCTGCGGGCGACGATCGCGTCCATCAGACCGCAATCGCGCGCACAGTTTTTACTCCTGCTCGAACCGCCGACGGAACCGATCTTCCATGCGCGACGCGAAACCTCCGCCTTTACGGGCAGGCTTGGACTTCTGCCCCGAGCTTCTCGGGCCGGATACGGAATTGGATCCGCTCACGCTCGATGCGTCACCGTCGGACGGCGCTGCACCTTTGCGTGATCCGCCGCGAAGAAACAACACGCCTGCCCCGAACATCAGAACGAAGCCGACGAGGCTTATAACAGGAAAACCGCCGGGCTGGAATGGCAGAAGCAACCCGGCGACCAGAAGAACAAGCCCCAACGCGAACAATGCGGCCGCCTGAAAACGGCGTTTGCTCGATGCCGTACGCATGCGTCCGCTTCGTACGTGCGAGGCGAATTTGGGATCCTCGGCGTAGAGAGCGCTCTCGATTTGATCGAGCATGCGCTGCTCGTGCTCGGAGAGTGGCACGGTACCTCCCCCTGAACAGAAATTGAAAGTCATTTCGGGTGCGAAACGACGGGAAGCTGACCTTGGCGGCTACCTACTGTCGATAATACGAGCAGAATCGCCTGCTTACCACCTACTCGCGATATGCATTCCTGAGAATGTCCGAAGTTCCCCTGCACAACGCCACAATCGGCAGTCGGAAGTCGCTGATCTGCAGTAGCCGACGCGGGCGCCCGGACGCCGACCGGCGACCGAACGCGACGCTCAAGCAGACATCGAGTGCGGACGGACCCCAGGCCTGTCGAGTCGTGAATCGGCTCCGATGTACTCCTCCACCACGTGTAGGAATCGACCTACTTCGCGGTAGAACTCGTCGGTGTCGCGCTCGTCGATCGATCGGGACAAGCCTGCCTGGACGGCCGCCCTGGTCGCTGAAAAGCCGGAAAAGTACTCGGCCCAGGAATCGAGGGAGGGCGCCGCCTTTGCCATCAGCACCCAGGCGCTTCGCGAGCGCGCTCGCGAAGCGGCGATCGGGGTCGCTTCCAGAACCGATGCCGCACCGCGCAGAGCCGCCATATAGCAGTCGAGGAACATCTCGGTGGCATCCGCGGCGCCCACCGACCCGGACAGCAGTGCATCCGCTCGACCGAGCAACGCTCTGGCGCGAGGCGATACCGGCGGACGTGCGTCAGCACGAAGAACTTTGGTAGCCATTTCTCGAACACCTCCCGTTCGATTCGCCTCACGTTGTCGTCCGATCGGATATTTCGGCTTCGGTGGCACGGATTAGGTACTACCGACACGCCCGGACAACGATGAAGCTCTAAGGCCGGAACCCGGCGCGTCTCGCTTCCCTCGAGCTCCTCGCCGGATCGCCGACATCGAACATTCGTTCGACATATTCAATATAACTGCGCCCACCGACAAGTAGTCAAGGAAAGGTTGAGAACAGTCGCTACCGATGCGGAAACGACCCCCTATCTCGTCGACCTTTCCCCTCAGGAAATTCGTCGCCGCCTCCCCGAAGCTCTGGCCATCTACGTCGAGGCCATGGGCTACCCCCGGGGCACCGAGTACCACCGCGCACCCATGTGGATCGAGCATGTGTCGCGGCCAGGCTGGCGGGGCGTCGGAGCCGTGCTCTCCACCCCCGATGCACCCTTGGTCGCCGTGGCGTACGGCTATCACGGTGCCCGAAATCAATGGTGGCATCAGCAGGTGCGCGACGGGCTGCGCAAATCCGGGTACACCGACGAGCACATCGACGGAATACTCGACGACTACTTCGAGTTGACCGAACTGCACGTCACACCGAGTGCCCAGGGTCATGGTCTCGGTCGCGCACTCACTCGCAGACTTCTACAGGATCGACCCGAAAAGAGCGTGCTTCTGTCCACCCCCGAGGTCGTGCAAGAGGAAAACCGCGCCTGGCGGTTGTACCGCCGGCTCGGATTCGAGGACGTGCTGCGCAACTTCACGTTTTCTGGCGATCGACGGCCGTTCGCCGTGCTGGGTCACGCACTGCCGTTCGAATGAAGGGCGACCTATAGCCTGGACCGGTGATCGACGCTGTGGTAGTAGGCTCCGGCCATAATGCTCTGACCTCGGCTTGCTATCTCGCTGCAGCTGGGCTGTCCGTCGAGGTGCTCGAACGAGACACGATTGCCGGCGGCGCGGTGTCGTCGGTGGATAGATTCCCCGGACACCGCGTCGACCGAGGGTCGTCTGCGCACATCATGGTGCGTCACACCGGAGTGATCGAAGAACTCGAGCTCGCCGGTTACGGCCTGAGCTATGCGGAGTGTGATCCCTGGGCTTTTGCGCCCGGCGCTCCGAACTCCTCCGAAGAAGCATTGGTTTTTCATCGCGACCTCGATCGAACATGCGAGTCGATCGCGCGGTCCTGCGGGAGCGCCGATGCCCTCGCCTATCGGCAGTTCGTTGCGGTATGGGGACCACGAAGCGCGAGGACTATGCGGGCGTTCTCCTCCCCACCCACCGGCCCGGGCCTGCTTCGCTCCTTCTGGGGTCTCGACGCCCCCGACGGCGGAAGCGCACTGTCTCGTGAATTCCTCACTACCGGCGACGCGCTGCTCGATGCGTTGTTCACGAGTGAGCGCCTGAAAGCTGCACTGGCGTGGTTCGGCGCGCAATCCGGACCACCCATGTCCGAGCCCGGCACTGCCCCCATGGTCGGCTTTGCCGCGTTGATGCACACACTTCCGCCCGGGCGTGCAATCGGCGGAAGTGGCGCACTCACCGAGGCCCTCATTGCTCGGCTGGCGGCGACGGGCGGGTCGGTTTCTCTCGGCGATGCGGTCGAGGCAGTTTCGCCGAGAGATGGACAGTGGACGACCACAACATCTTCGGGACGATCGGTCCGTAGCCGAATGGTCATTGCCGGCTGTCACATTCTGACCACTCTCGACCTTCTCGCGGCAGGCGGCCACGATCCTCGGGCGATCGAAGCCTGGCGCCGACACATTCGGGTCGGCCCCGGTATCGGCATGGCAGTCCGCCTGGCCACCGACTCACTGCCGCAGTATTCGAGCGCAGCGGCCGATTCCGACGCGACATCGGGTCTCCAGATGTTGGTTCGCGACCGCGCACATCTGCGTCTGGCCCACGGGTCCGCGTCTGCCGGTGAACTCCCACCGAGGCCTGCAGTACTCGGCATGTCGTTCACCGCAATCGATCCAACCGTCGCACCCGCAGGTCAGCATCAGATTTCTTTGTGGTCTCAGTGGCAGCCCCACACCTTGTCCGGAGGACGGCAGTGGCGTGAGTCGGACCAGGTCCGTGCCGACGATCTCGCCGAGCTCGAGGCGGACCGAATCGTCGCTGAGCTCGAGGCATATGCACCCGGCTTCGGTGCGTCCGTTCTCGACCGACATGTCCAGTCGCCCGTCGATATCGAACGCGAGCTCGGTTTGATCGGGGGAAACATCATGCACGTCGAGATGTCGCTCGATCAGATGATGATGTGGCGACCGGTCCCCCAGCTCGCCGGATACCGCGTGCCTGGAGCTCCGGGAATGTATTTGACGGGTGCCTCGACCCACCCGGGTGGCGGAGTGTCCGCGGCGAGCGGGCGTAGTGCGGCTCGAATCGCCCTGGCCGACGCGCGAGCCGGCAGACTCCGCCGCTGGATCGGAAACCGAAGACGATGAACAGGTTCGTCATGGCACTCGCGGGTGCCGCAATACTGGCCCAGATTTCGTACCCCCTCACCACCGGGTCGCAACGCGATGTCGTCACCGTCGCCGTCGTCGTCCTCCTCGCGTCGTCCGCGCTCGTACACGCCGCCTTGTCCCGCGGTGTCGGTTGGGCTCTGATGCTGTTCGCGACTACTGCCGGACTCGGCCTGATCGCCGAAATAGTCGGAACCGCAACGGGGTTTCCTTTTGGAAGCTACGGATACGCAGCCGATCGACTCGGCCCCGACATCGTGGGCGTGCCCGCGGTGGTCCCACTGGCGTGGACGGCAGGGTTCTATCCGATCTGGTGCGCGGTGTCCTATGTGTTGCAACGATCCTCGACCTCCCCGAAGCGTCGACGAATCCACCGCGTCGTGATCACCGCGGTCGGGATGGTCGGATGGGATCTCTACCTCGACACGCAGATGGTCACCGAAGGGCAGTGGACCTGGACGTCTCCAATCGCCGGACTACCCGGAATCCCCTCGATTCCGGTGAGCAACTATCTGGGGTGGTTTGTCACCGCAGCCATCATGGCGCTGATCGTCGATACTCTGGGGCGCAGGTTTCGAGCTGACCGCGCGACGCTGTCGCCGATTTCCGACACCGCTCCTCTGGTGCTCTTCACCTGGACGTGGCTGGGCTCGGCGCTCGCTCACGCCGCGCTTCTGACCGGACCCGAACTCCGATACTCGGCCGTCTACGGATTTTTCGCGATGGGGGTAGTCGGCGTTCCGCTCTTGTGGACTTGGGCGGCGCCAAGATGGGCAACTTCGAGAAAATCGACCACTGAACCTCGAGGACGCACGCGGACTCGGTGACGTTCTTTCGGCTCCCTGGCGCAGACCGCGTCGTACGTCTGGCACGATGTCGAACGTGCAGTCGACATTCCGTGCAGGTACCCGTAACCGTCGAATTATGTCCGCCCTCGCATTAGCGCTGTTCGTAGCGCCGATGTTGGCCGGTTGCCTTCGGGTGCAGGTGTCGATGGGTGTCTCTGCAGACGACCGCGTGTCGGGACAGATCGTGGCCGCGACGATACCGACATCCGATACCGACACCGGCCCGGTGCTCACGCCTCCGTCTTCGCTCGCGAGCAAGATCCGCGTAGCGGAATACAAGCAGGACGGATATGTCGGCAGCCAAGCACGTTTCAGCGATCTCTCCTTCGGCGACCTTCAAACCCTCGGTTCCATGTCCGATCAAGCAACGGGGAGCTACCAGCTCGTGATGCAGCGAGCGGGCGACACCGTAACGCTCGAAGGTAAGGCCGATTTGCAGACGGTCCCCAAGCAGGGCACCGATGTTCAGTTCACCATCGCGTTCCCCGCTCGAATCGGGACGACCAACGGCACTCGTGAAGGGGACAACATCATCACCTGGAAGTTGCCCGCGGGCGAGGTGACGAGCATGCGAGCCGAGGTCAACTATCCCGATCCCAACACCCGCAGTTTCGCGGGATGGGCCGGCATCGTCGGTGGCGTCACTGTAGGTATCGCGGCGATCGTCGGAGCCATGGCCTGGGTGACCAGGAACCCTCCGGTGCGCCTCGTCGAGTCGAAGAAGTAGCGAATCGCTCATGACTACCGCCGGCCGAGTGATCGCCGGCATGACCGCTGCCGGCGCGGTGCTATCGGTATCGACGGCGGCCATCTCGATCTTCAACGCCTTCACAGTGCCTCGCCTGTCCCGCGCAACCGATTCCGACGTCCACGACTCGATCGTGGTCTGCGTTCCCGCCCGCAACGAACAAGAACAACTTCCCTTGCTCATTGCGGACCTCCGGGCTCAGCGTCGGTGCCGTGATCTTCGGATTCTGATACTCGACGACGGTTCGTCGGATGACACCCTCGCGGCGGCCCGAGCAGCTGCCGGCGACGACGCCCGAGTCAGCGTCGTCGAATCGTGTGCCGAGCCACCTCCTGGGTGGACGGGCAAGGCGGCCGCGTGCCGCACCCTTGCCGGTCTCGCGTTCGAGATGAACGAAGATTTCGACGCAATCGTGTTCGTCGACGCCGACGTTCGTCTCGCGGCGGATGCAATTGCAGCAGCAGCGTCGACACTGCGCCGCCACGACGCTGCACTGGTATGTCCATGGCCGAAGCAGATCAGCGGAAGCGTCGTCGAACATCTGGTACAACCGCTACTGGGATTCTCGTGGATGTCGACGCTGCCGATTCGGCTCGCCAACCGTTCACTACGTCCGTCGACAACCGTCTCGTGCGGTCAATTCATGATGTTCGACGTGGCTGCGTACCGCGACATCGCCGGGCACGCTGCCGTGGCAGCAAGTGTCACCGAGGATCTCGATATTGCTCGCACATTGCGTCGCAGCGGAAGACACACGATTCTCGTCTCGGGCGCCGGTCTGGTCGAATGCCGTATGTACGACGGCGGGAACGATCTACGAGCCGGATATTCCCGGTGGTTGTGGAACGCATTCGGCGGCGCCGGGGGTTCGATCGCAGTGTTGTCCGCGGTCTCGGTGATGTACTTGATTCCGCCCGTCGCCGCTCTCGCGGGATCGGGTGCGGTTCGACGGTGGGGCCGGATCGGCTACGGCGCAGCAGCGGTGTCGAGATTCGCTGCTGCGCAAGCCGAATCTGCAGACATGCCCGGCCGATCGATTACCACTTTTCGCTGTGCTGTCGAGTCGAGCGCCCATCCGCTGTCAGTGGCGATCTATCTCTGGCTCACGATCGATTCGCACCGGTCGCACGCACGCGGAAACCTGGAGTGGAAGCAGCGACCACTGATCGCCGAGGAAGAATCCCCGGCGATCGAAAGACGTTCCTGAAAGCTGACCGATTGCAGGTCGAGATCACACGCGCGCTGCGCACAGTCCCAGATTGGTCAGCACTTCCCGCGTCGCACGCGCGAAGTTCAGAGTGATGAAGTGCAATGCCGGCGCGCCCTCGGCGATGAGACGCTCGCACATCGACGTCGCCAATTCGATTCCGACTTCGCGAACCGCAGCTCGGTCTTCTTCGGCACCGGTCCCGGCCGCTCTGGTGAATCGATCATCGATCTCGCTGGGAAGCGCCGAACCCGACAGTGACAGAGCACGACGGACCGTACGGAGCGAGGTGATCGGCATGATCTCGGGAATGATGGGCTTGCACGCTTGCTCGGGGTCGAACGCCGCAACGCGATCGCGCAACCGCAGATAATCTTCGACGTCGAAGAACATCTGCGTAATCGAGTATTCGGCACCGGCACGAAGTTTGTTCACCAGAACACGGGTGTCCTGTTCGAGATCGACTGCCCGGTAGTGCCCCTCGGGGAACGACGCGACCCCGACGTGGAAATCTCCGAGCTCTCTAACAAGGCTGACGAGCTCCTCGGCATATTCGACGCCCTGGGGGTGCTTGGTCCAATCGCCGAGCGGATCCCCCGGGGGATCGCCGCGCAGCACCAGAATGTTGGAGATCCCACGATCTGCGTATGCGCCGACCATCGAGCGAAGTTCGTCGATGCTGTGGGACACCGCGGTCAGGTGCGCCACCGGCAGCAACGTCGTGTTTTCGGAGATCTCTCCGGTTACTCGGACTGTCCGATCTCGGGTCGAACCGCCTGCGCCGTACGTCATGGACACGAATGCCGGCTGCATCTGCTCGAACTCGCGGACAGCACGCCATAGTCTCGCCTCTGCGGCCTCGTCCCGCGGTGGAGAAAACTCGACCGAAAATGGAATCTTCGACTCCGTCGATGTCCGTAGACGATCGACTATCGAAGGGGTTCGGGTGACCCACCCCTCACTCGACCGCCCCCTGACGGCATCTGATGTCACGGGGACATCATAGTTTCGTCGATAACTGCGGCGACAGGAGGCTCACGATAGAGGGATCGATCAGCGGTGGCGGCTAGTGTGAAAGTGACACACCCCCACCCCGCACTCGACTGGAGGATCCCCTGTCCAGAGACTCGACTCTTCCCGCGCCCCGTCGAACGAGTGACCCCGACCCAGTCTTACGAGAAGCTGGTACTGCGCCAATTGCACTCGTCGAGTCCGCGTTGGCCGAATTCTTCCATTCGCGACGCGAACAGGTGGCCCGGGTAGGCGGCGGATACGTCTCGGCCGTCGCAGACCTCGAAGCCTTCGTGTTGCGTGGTGGAAAGCGAATCCGGCCCTCGTTCGGCTGGATGGCCTGGCTCGGAGCAGGTGGCGATCACCGCAGCCCGCAGGCCGCGTCTGTGCTCCGCGCCTGCGCATCTCTGGAACTGATCCAAGCGTGCGCGCTCATCCACGACGACATCATCGACGCTTCACTCACGCGCCGGGGCTTTCCCACCGTGCATGTCGGTTTCACCGCAAGGCATCGTGCGGCGCGCTGGTCCGGCTCCCCCGAGCGCTTCGGTGAATCTGCCGCGATCCTGCTGGGCGATCTGGCATTGTGTTGGGCCGACGACATGCTTCGCGAATCCGGAATCGGACACGACGCAATGGGACGAGTCTCTCCGGTGTGGTCGGCTATGCGCACCGAGGTACTCGGCGGCCAGTTGCTCGACATCGAAGCCGAAGCAGGTCTCGACGAATCCGTAGAGGCAGCCATGCGAGTCAATCGCTACAAGACCGCGGCGTACACCGTCGAACGGCCGCTGCAGCTGGGTGCCGTATTGGCCGGTGCATCCGAGAGCCTCGTCGACGCATATCGGTCCTTCGGCACCGACATCGGCCTCGCCTTCCAGCTCCGAGACGACCTGCTCGGTGTCTTCGGTGATCCCGCGGTGACCGGCAAGCCATCCGGAGACGACATCCGAGAAGGTAAAAGAACGGTTCTGATGGCTGTGGGCTTACAGCTCGCCGATCGAGACAGGCCGGAGGCGGGATCGCTGCTCCGGTCGAGCCTCGGCGTCGTCGATCTGACCGAGGACACTATCGAGAGCATCCGTACGGTGCTGATCGAACTGGGAGCAGTCGCGGACGTCGAACGCCGAATATCCGAACTCACCGACCGCGCACTCGACACGCTGAAGGCGAGTGCTGTCGAACCGCACGCCGCCGCACAATTACGCGCAATGTCCATAGCCGCCACGCAGCGCACCTATTAGATCGGTAGAGAACATTGTCTCAGCAGCCACGCGTCCGCAATCGCCTCCGGACCGTACCGGGTCCAGTCGAGACCGTCGTGGTGGTCGGCGCAGGACTTGCGGGGTTGTCTGCTGCTCTGCATCTCGCCGGCGCAGGCAAAAAGGTGATCGTATTGGAACGCGAAGATTCGGTCGGAGGCCGAGTGGGGACCTATACGGTCCGCGACACCGATGGGAGTCGTCTCTACGACATCGACAATGGTGCGAGTGTCCTGACGATGCCCGACCTCATCGAAAACGCGTTGGCGGCAGTCGGTGAGTCCTTCGAATCGACAACGCCGGCGATACAGCTGAGCGCGCTGTCCCCGAGCTACCACTCCCGCTACGCCGATGGCACCGCTATCGACGTGTTTGCCGATCCGAGCGCGATGGCAGCAGAGGTCGAGCGCACGTGCGGATCGACGGAAGCCGCGGGCTACCTCCGACTCCGGCAGTGGCTCGCCTCCATCTTCGAGGCCGAGTTCGACCGGTTCATCGACTCCAACTTCGATTCGCCGCTCGATCTGGTGTCCTCGCGAGCGGCACTACGTGACACGGCCACCCTCACCAAGCTCGGTGGCTTCGGTCGACTCGGACCCCGCGTCGAATCGTTCCTGAAAGATGAGCGCCTTCGACGGGTGTTCACTTTCCAGGCACTCTATGCAGGCATGGCGCCGGCGAAGGCTCTCGCCGTCTACGGCGCAATCGCACATATGGATACCTCGCTCGGCGTCTACTTCCCGGTCGGTGGGATGTCCACGATTGCTGCGTCGATGGCCGATGCACTTTGCCGGAACGGCGGTTCGGTTCGCACCGGCGTGGAGGTATCGACTCTGATCGTCGCCGGCGATCGAGTCACCGGCGTCGAGACTGTGCACGGCGAAATATACGAGTGCGACGCCGTGGTTCTCACACCGGATCTACCCGTGGTGGACGCGCTGCTGGATCGAGCGGGTGTTACGTCCAAGGGCAGATCGCGCGGCTACGGCGTTGTGTCGCCCTCTGCGGTCGTCTTCCATGGCACCGTCCCGGTCTCGTCCACCGCGTCGTGGCCGAGTAGGTCACATCACACGATCGATTTCGGTGCCCAGTGGGCGAGCACGTTCCAACGAATCACCGCGCGCGGTGGACGCGGAAAGCTGATGGAGGATCCGTCACTGCTCATCACCCGTCCAGGGGTCAGCGACCCATCACTACAGCTGGTCCGTGACGGTGTGCAGTGCGAGCCGGTGTCGATACTGGCACCGTGCCCGAACCTCGACGGCGCGCCGTTGGACTGGGCCGCGTTGGCGATGCCGTATGTGCGCGAGTTGCAGGGCGAATTGGAACGACGTGGCTACCAGGGTCTCACCGCCGATATGACGATCGACCATGTCGACACTCCGCAGACGTGGGCCGATAAAGGAATGCTGCACGGCAGTCCGTTCTCCTCGGCACACGTGTTCAGGCAGACGGGACCGTTCCGACGGAAAAATCTCGTGGCAGGGCTCGACAACGTGGTGCTGGCCGGGTCGGGAACCACCCCGGGTGTCGGAGTGCCCACGGTTCTCGTTTCAGGCAAACTTGCGGCCGAACGCATCCTGGGAACCCCCGCCGACGCGTCGACTCGATCGGCCGTAGTTCGGAGCACAGCCGCCGACGCTCTAAACTGACTCCGGTCCAGCGCGGATTCCGCGTTCGCACCCGCCAAACCACCAGTTTCGTCCCCGAGAGGAGAGTGACCCGACTTATGTCCTCGGTCTCGTCGAGTTCCACCGCCTCGGGTACCGCGGGAGAAGATCCCGCAGCTACTGAGCAATTGTCAGCCGAGACGGGCCGTGTCGGCACTGGACCGCATGCCTCTCGACTTCGCACGGTGATGCTGTTCCTGCGGAGTCCGGAAGGACACTCGGCACTTCTCGGGTTGGTCGGTTCCGTGCTCATCACCTTCGGTGGATTCGGGGCAGGCAGCGTACGAAGACGCGATCCTCTACTCGAGTCGATGCATTTGTCCTGGCTTCGATTCGGCCACGGTCTCGTCCTGTCGAGCATCATCGTCTGGATCGGCGTCCTGCTGATGATCATCGCGTGGGTCCGTCTGGGACGTGCCACACTCGGCGGTCGCACCACTCTGAGCGAGCTCCGCTGGATCGTCCCTGCCTGGACGGCCCCTCTTCTGTTCGCTGTGCCCATGTTCAGCCGAGACGCATTCTCTTACCTCGCGCAGGGCGCATTGCTGCGTGACGGATTCGACCCCTATGCCGTTGGGCCCGTCGCCAACCCCGGCATTCTTCTCGACAACGTCAGCAATGTCTGGACCACGACAACCGCTCCCTATGGGCCACTGTTTCTCCTCCTCGGTCAGGCGATCACCAGCATCACCGGTGACAACGTCATTGCCGGCACGCTGCTGCTACGCATTACGATGCTCCCGGGTCTGGCTCTGATGGTGTGGGCTGTCCCCCGACTCGCCCGCCACCTCGGTGGCTCGGCACCGCTGGCTCTGTGGTTGGCGGTACTCAATCCGCTCGTTCTGGTCCACTTGATCGGCGGTGTCCACAACGAGCTTCTGATGGTCGGCTTGATGACTGCCGGCGTCGTGCTCGTTCTCGAGCGTCATCACGTCGGTGGTGTTGCACTTGTCGCCTTGGCCGTTGCGATCAAAGCCACCGCAGGTCTTGCGTTGCCGTTCATGGTGTGGATCTGGATGATCCACGAGCGCGAACGGGCCATTGCGGAGAATCGCACCCCGTTGTCGCCGATAGCTGCATTCGCGAAGACTGCAGGCATCGGCGCCGGCGTATTTGCAGCAGTCTTCGTCGTCACCTCCGCCATCGCTGGTGTCGGAATAGGCTGGCTCACAGCACTTTCCGGTTCCGCGAAGATCATCAACTGGCTGTCGCTTCCGACCATTCTGGCTCATCTCACCACGGTCAGCACGTCGTGGTTCCTCGATGTTCGCCTCGGACCGGTCCTTGAAGTGACTCGGCTACTGTGCGCCATCGCCCTTGCTGTCATCATCGTCGGGACCTGGTGGCTGTACCGCAAGACCGAGCGTGACGCCGTCAAGGGAATCGTCATCGCACTGGTGGCAATCGTCGTGCTTTCCCCTGCGGCACTGCCCTGGTATTACTCGTGGCCGCTAGCGCTTGCAGCGGGTTTTGCATTGTCGACACGAACCCTGATGATCCTTGTCGGTCTATCGACGTGGCTGATGCTCGTATTCAGGCCCGACGGGTCGATCGGCCTCTACACTTTCGCTCACGTCGTGCTTGCAACGTTCGCCGCCGTCGTGGCAGGGCTCTCGCTCACTCGAGTCGACCCACTGCGACTACGTGCCGGACACACCGTCCACCCATCCACGATCGAATCGGCCTCTCCAGCCGAGAACACCGAGGCGAGTAAAACGGACCATGGGTGAACTAGACGCTATCGACCCGGCACTGCACGACGCATATCGCCTGTGCCGTGACCTGAATGCAGAGCACGGGAAGACGTACTTCCTCGCCACGCGCCTGCTTCCCAGCAACAAGCGGGCAGGAGTGCACGCGCTGTACGGCTTTGCTCGAATGGTCGACGATATCGTCGATGTGGACGTGGACTCGGCCGACGTCGAGCTCGAGACGCCCGCCGCCGCCCCGATCGGAACCTCAGTGTCGCAATCCGATCGCGATGCCGCCGCCAAACTCGATGTCCTCGAGCAGCGGGTCCGCAATGCTCTCGGCGGCGGTGTTTTGGGATCGAGCCGATCGGACAGAGTTCTACAAGCGTTGGCGGACACCACAGCTCGATACTCCATCCCGCACGAGTACTACTTTGCTTTTCTGCATTCCATGCGCATGGACATCCCAGGTACACCGATGTTCAAGTCCCGCTATCGGACGATGGCCGAACTCGACGAGTACATGTACGGCTCCGCCGCAGTAATCGGTCTGGAGATGCTCCCGATCCTCGGCACCTCGACGAACATCGCCGACGCAGCACGCCCCGCTGCAGCGCTCGGTGAAGCTTTCCAGTTGACGAACTTCATTCGAGACATGGGCGAGGACCTCGACCGTGACCGGATCTATCTTCCGACCGACGAACTGGAAGCGTTCGGTGTCGACGAGGAGCTACTGCGAGCGTGCCGGAGATCAGGTCGAACCGACGCCCGAATAGATCGGGCGTTGGCCCACCTCATTGCGCACACCCGGGCGGTCTATCGGGACGCCGAACCAGGAATCGACATGTTGGCACCCTCCGTCCAGCCGGGAATGCGTACAGCGTTGCTGCTGTACGGAGGGATCCTTCGTGAAGTCGAAGACGGCGGCTACCGAGTGCTCATCGAACGTGCCCGGGTTCCGCAATGGCGTCGAGTATCGGTTGCGGCGCCGAGATTGGCCGCTACCGGATGGACCATGGTCCGCGAAAGGGCACGGCTCAGAAGGCCATCGCTTGAGCGCGCCTGATGACCTCTCGCATCAAATCCCCGTGCAGGGCTTCGGCTGGAGTTCCGGGAAGACTCGGGTCCTCCTCGAACAGCCACTTCAAAATTTCCTCGTCCTGATACCCGCCATCGTGCAAGACCGCCAGGAGCCCCGGCAGACCTTTGACGATTTGACCGTTTCGGGCGTCGAGAAACACTTCGGGGACACCGGGAACCCTGTTCCGCTTGAGTGCGAGGAGCTGGCGGTCGCGGAGCATCTGCTCGACTCTGGCCTTGGGCACTTCGAGAACCTTGCTGACATCCGCCAGCTGCAGCAGGGAGACAGACGGGTCGAGGACATCGTCGGAATAAGGGATTGTGCTCACTCCGGTAACGTTAACGGGTTCGAGCTCGTATACGAAAAGCACTGCTGCAGGACAGGCGCCCGCAGAGAACCCAGCTAGGCAACGCGTCGTACGGCGAGACAGCGCCGATATCTACGCTGTTTATCATCGATTCCGTCTCGAAGAAAAGTGAAATGAGGTGCTCCACGGTGATGACCGGAGGGTCCGTGTCGGTAGGTTCGTTGCTGGACCGGCGCTACCGAATCGACGCACCGATCGCCCGCGGTGGAATGTCGACGGTGTACCGAGCGCTCGATACACGCCTGGACCGGCCGGTGGCGGTAAAGATAATGGATCCCGCATTCGCCGCGGATCCCCAGTTCGTCGCACGCTTCGAGTTCGAGGCACGAGCGGTGGCCAGGCTGACCAATCCGGGCCTCGTCGCCGTCTACGACCACGGACGCGACGGCGAGTTCGCTTTTCTCGTCATGGAGTTGGTCGAAGGCGGAACGCTGCGCGAACTGCTCCGTGAGCGCGGACCGATGCCCCCGCATGCCGCAGCTGCCGTCGTGCGGCCGGTGCTCGATGCGCTCGGAACAGCGCATCGCGCCGGACTCGTCCACCGCGACGTCAAGCCCGAGAACATCCTCATCTCGGACTCCGGTGACGTCAAGATCGCCGACTTCGGGCTCGTTCGAGCCGTCGCAGCGTCGAATACGACGTCCAGCAGTGTCATTCTCGGCACTGCGGCCTACTTGTCCCCCGAGCAGGTGACGACCGGTTCGGCCAATGCAGGCAGCGATGTCTTCGGTGTCGGGGTCGTACTTTTCGAGCTACTGACCGGCCGGACGCCTTTCACTGGAGACACCTCGCTGTCCATCGCCTACCAACGCATCGACAACGATGTCCCCCGCCCCAGCTCCATCATCGCCGGAGTACCAGAGGAATTCGACGATCTGGTCCGCCACGCGACGGTTCGCGATCCGGCAGGCCGATTCCAGAACGCCGACGAGATGGGCCGCGCGTTGGCGAGCGTCTGCGGACGGCTCGAACTACCTTCGTATCGGGTCCCCGCACCCAGACGCTCTGCCGAACACAGCAGCGCAGCCGCGATGGGCGCTCCGACCACCTTCGCCGGGCCGCGTCACGACCCACAGGCCCCTGCCACAGAGGTAGTGGCCCTCCCGCAGGCCGACGCTGTACACCACACCCGTGTCCAGACTGCTCCGACGTCGAGGCCTGAGCACGATTACGAAGACACCCCGCAGCCCGCGCCGGTAAGCCGTCGCCAATACCAGTTTCCGGATTTCGACGCAGACAGGCAACGATCTCGAAGAACGATCGTCATCTGGCTCACCATCGTGGCGTTGCTGGCGGTGCTCGTCGGGTTCGGCGGTTGGTGGATGGGTTCAGGGCGGTACACCTCGGTGCCCGTCGTGGAGGGATTGGATATCGCGGCCGCCGCGAACACGCTCGAGTCTGCGGGGTTGACGAGCACCACTCGCGGCACGTATTCCGACAGTGCACCGATCGATACCCTGATCGGAACCGATCCAGGCTCCGGCTCACGTGTCACCAAGGGGGAGGAAGTTTCTCTACTCGTCTCCCTCGGCGCGCCGACCGTTCCCGATGTCGGTCCGAACACCGCCGTCGGCGATATACAGCGCCAACTCCGTGATCGCACCTTCGTGCCCGTCGACGGAGGCGAAACGTTCAGCACCACCGCGCCGGTCGGTGCCGTCGCGGCGTTGGATCCCGCACCCGGCGCAGTCCTGTCCGTCGGCGACACCGTCAAGGTATTGAGATCCAAAGGCGCTCCCCCAGTGACGATTCCGGACGTCGCCGGCAAGTCTGCGGAGCAGGCAACTGCCGAGCTGGCCACCGTCGGTATATCCGTCTCGGCGACCCAGTTGGCCTTCGACAAGTCGATCGACGGCGGGAAGGTCATTGCCACCGACCCAGCGATCGGGGGGACCGTCAACGCCGGCAGCGCGGTGACCCTGAAAGTATCCAATGCGATCACCGTGCCGTCGCTACTCGGACGCTCGGTGGGATCTGCTCGGGGCACGCTCGAACGGCTCGAACTCAGTGTCCAGGTTCGGCAAGTAGTCGACACCGACGGGTCACTGGTCATCACACAGAACCCGAGCCCAGGGTCCAGAGTGGCCCCGGGCTCCTCGGTGTCGGTCGTCTCCCTCCCCTGATCGCAAGGTGAGAGTGGAGACGACCACGCGAGGCCTCAGCCGCGCAGCATCTCCGCCACCAGGAACGCGAGTTCGAGCGACTGCTGAGTGTTCAGCCGTGGGTCACATGCTGTCTCGTACCGGCCCGAGAGGTCGAGGTCGGAGATATCCTGTGCGCCACCGAGGCATTCGGTCACGTCGTCACCGGTCAGTTCGACGTGAATACCGCCGGGATGTGTTCCGAGCCCGTTGTGGATCTCGAAGAACCCTTGAACCTCGTCGACGATCCTGTCGAAGTGACGTGTCTTGTATCCGGTCGACGCCTCGTGCGTGTTGCCATGCATCGGATCACACTGCCAGATGACCTGGTGCCCTGTCGCCTGCACCTTCTCGATGATCGGGGGCAGCAAATCCCGCACCTTTCCGTTACCCATACGCGAGATGAGCGTCAACCGTCCTGGTTTGTTCGTGGGGTCGAGCCGTTCGACGTACTCCACGGCCATCTCAGGGGTAGTGCTCGGCCCGATCTTCAGGCCGATGGGGTTGGAGATCAGTTCGGCAAGTGCGATGTGCGCACCGTCGAGCTGGCGCGTGCGATCGCCGATCCACAGGAAATGCGCCGACAGGTCGTAGAGCTTGGGGTGATCGTCGGTGTTGTCGAGCCTCAGCATCGCGCGCTCGTAGTCGAGCACCAGCGCTTCGTGACTCGCATAGATCTGCGCGGTGTGGAGGTTTGGATCTTTCACTCCGCACGCGTCCATGAAGCGCAGACCACGATCGATCTCGCCGGCGAGGGCTTCGTATCGCGCACCCGCAGGCGAATTTGCGACGAATTCACGGTTCCAGTCGTGGACCTTGTGCAGATCCGCCATTCCGGCACCGGTCAGGGCTCGCACGAGGTTCATCGCAGCACTTGCGTTTGCGTACGCACGGACCAGTCGAGATGGGTCGTGGCCCCGCACTGCCTCGTCGGCTACCAACGAGTTCACCATGTCTCCGCGGTAGGACAGCAGTCCGAGTGCATCGGTATTGGCCGACCGCGGCTTCGCGTACTGCCCGGCGATACGCGCCACCTTGACCACAGGCATGCTCGCGCCGTAGGTAAGGACTACTGCCATCTGCAGGAGCGTGCGGATATTGCCCTTGATATGCGGTTCGGTGTTGTCTGCGAAAGTCTCCGCGCAGTCGCCACCTTGCAACAAGAATGCTTCACCGCGCGCGACGGCGGCGAGCTTGTCCGACAACGCCTCGACCTCACCCGCAACTGTGATCGGTGGGACGCTCTCGAGCACCTTTCGCATGTCCGCTGCCTGCTCCGGGTCCCACTGCGGCTGCTGCGCCGCGGGCTTGGCCAGCGCGTCGTCCAACTGAGAGCGCAACGTCGGAGACAGCGGAGGAAGTTCGGGCAAGCGGTCGATGGGTACGTCGACAGTCCAGTTCACGTACCTAGGATATTCGCTGGCCGCAGCGTGGTCTCCGACGGGTTGTCCGTCCGTACCGTCGAGAACACATATCCGGCCGGAATCAGGCTGACGCAGCCTCGATAGCGATGAACTTCGCCAGGTTGTGCCGCGCGTCGGCGAGGGCGTCGTGGGCCTCGTCGGGGACTGCAGGCAACGCCGGGCTCCCACGGTCTTCCCAGTGCTGCCGGAGCTCGCGGCTGAATCTCGGCAGCGATCTCGGCAGTTCGGTCATCGATCCCCAAAGTTGGCACAATGCGACGTGATCGTAGGCAGCCACCCAGGCCCACAACTCCACCTCGGCACCCGGGTACGGCACCAGGAACTCGAGCAGTTCGTCGCGAATTCGGGACCTGCCCATCCATAGCGGCGACGAGTACGGTGGCAGCTTGGGTAGGACGTTTCGCCGGACCCATTTGCCGGCGCGGGAGGGATCGAACTCGGAGGAGACTGCATAGAACTCGCGGCCGTCCTCGGAGACCACAGCGATCGAGACGAGCTCGATTGTGCGACCATCCTCGATGAACTCGGTGTCGTAGAAGTAGCGCACGCAGGACACACTAGCCCCGGCAGTTGCGCCGACAAAGATCGCCCGCCATCAGAAGGAACTCCCGTTGACACCTCCCGAGACCTCCGACCCGATCGATATCGGCGTCGACGACACCGCCACGCCGGCGAACGGAGTCCGATCCACCGCCTCGGTTGCCCGAACGACAGCCGTGGTGATCTCGTGCATCGCAGTCGTTTTGGGTATCGCTGCGGGCATCGCCTACAACTTATTTGCGCTCCCCGGCCTTCGTGGGCTGGACGTTCTGGGTGACTACTACAGAATCGATCTGGACGTCTATCGGATCGGCGGCGGCATCTTCGCCTCGGGATCACCGCTGTACGGTCAGATGCCCGCCACCGCGCTGGGGAACACTCTCCCGTTCACCTATCCCCCGATTGCTGCGGTCCTTTTCAGCCCATTGTCGATGATTTCGCTCTACTGGGCCGGCATCGTGGTAACTGCACTGTCTTTGGCGCTGCTGGTGACCACAATCGTGCTGACGCTGGTGTCTCTCGGGTACTCACCCAAGACCTTGTTGGTGTGGACAGCCGGCGCAGTCTTCGCGGTGTCGATGATTCTCGAGCCCGTCTTCTCCACACTCGACTACGGACAAATCAACATCATTCTGATGGTGTTCGTTGCCGCGGATTGTCTGCCGAAGAAGACTCCATGGCCTCGTGGTGTCCTCATCGGATTTGTCGCAGCAGTGAAGCTGACGCCCGCTGTATTCGTCCTCTTCTTCCTGATCCGCAAAGACTTTCGGGCTGCCGTCGTAGCGGGCGTGAGCTTTGCCGCATTCACGGCCATCGGCTTTCTGGCAACAATGTCCGATTCGGTCGAATACTGGACCCACACCCTGATCGACTCCGACCGAATCGGCAAACCTGCCTACCCAGCGAACCAGAGCATCACCGGAGTTCTTGCACGGCTCGGACTCGACGACTCGTTGAGGTCGGCGCTGTGGATCGCGCTGTCGTTCGGTGCGCTCGTACTTACCGCGCTCGCTATGCGGAAGGCGTTCCAGGCCGATCTCACGGCCATCGCACTCGGAGTGAACGCCGTTCTCGGGCTGCTTGTTTCGCCGATCTCGTGGTCGCACCATTGGGTGTGGGTCGTGCCGTTCCTCGTTGCACTTGCGACCTCCGCCTACCGTCAGCGAAGCACCTGGCTGGCGTTCCTGGTCGGCATCGGCCTCGTGCTGTTCCATTTCGCGCCGCATTGGCGCCTCGCGCCAGATCGCACCTCCGGCCTCGGGTGGCCGTTATGGGACCAGCTGGCAGCGTCCTCGTACGTCTGGTGGGGAATCGCAGCGGTAGCCACTGTGGCCTTCTCTACCTGGAATACCTCACAGCGGAAGGCCACGAGCAGCTCACACGAACTCCCGCCGACCGAGCCGACACCGGCCGATTGACGTCGGCGAGCTCAGCTCGCTTTGGAGTCCGGGACGCGCTCGGGGTCGATGCCGGCCACGGGCGCTACCGGGGCATTCTTCAGGGATGCGGCGTAGACGTCGACGTACTCTTGACCGGACAGCAACATCAGGTCGTACATCACTTCGTCGGTCACCGCTCGTTCGACGAACCTATTACCCGCCATACCTTCGAAGCGAGAAAAATCGATCGGCTTACCGATCCTGATGGTGACTTTCGACGGCTTCCAGATCTTCGAACCGATGGGATTCATCTTGTCGGTTCCGATCATTGCGACCGGCACCACCTTTACTCCGGTCTCCAGCGCCAGTCGGGCCATACCGGTCTTGCCCTTGTACAGCCTTCCATCCGGTGAGCGTGTGCCCTCCGGATAGATGCCGAGCAGTTTGCCCTTGGCGATCACCCGAGCGCCGGCATTGAGCGCATCCTGTGCAGCATCGGCACCCGTCCGGTCGATCGGAACCTGACCGACCGCAGTGAAGAACCACCTCTGGAATGCGCCCTTGAGTCCCGAACCTGTGAAGTATTCACTCTTGGCCAGGAACGTGATTCTTCGCTGCACCTTCAACGGCAGATAGAACGAATCGAGAACTGCCTGATGATTACTCGCCAGGATTACCGGTCCCCGCGCCGGGATGTTTTCGGCACCTTCGACTGTCGGTCGGCCCATCGCAATCAGGATAGGACCGATGAATACGTACTTGAACAGCCAGTACCACATGGCGTCCTTCCTGATTCGAGTCTTCGCTACGGATTCGACGTTGACTCTACCTACCCGTTATGGTGCCAGCCACAACAACTCGGACGCCGCGACAGAGGTCACATGCGATCAACACGCATCGATCAGAAATTCGGAACGCGCAAGGTCCGCTGCGCCGATCATGCCTGCGGCTTCACCGAGTTGTGTGCTCGCGATCCGCGCAAGCGGCCGATGGCCGGCACCGGTGGTGAGTCGTGCATAGTGGCCCCGCGCCTCATCCAAGAACTGACTCGACGAAGTCGCGACTCCGCCCGCGATGACGATCAAATCCGGATCGTAGACGTCGCTGACCAACGCAAGCCCGACCCCGAGCCACCGAGCAAAGTCGGCCATCGTTCGTCGCGCGATCTCATCGCCGTTCTGCGCGGCGGAGGCGATGCGGCGGCCAGTGAGTGATCCCGGATCGAGAAAAACCTCGCGCGCCAAGATCGTGGACGACGCTTGGTCGGCAGCGAGGAACTCGACGGCAGTATCGACGAGTGCAGTTCCGCTGCAATACCGTTCCCAGCATCCGCGCTTTCCGCACGGGCAGGCGCGACCGCCTGGGACGACCTGGATGTGCCCCAGCTCCGGTGCAACACCATAGCTACCTCGATAAATGCGACCATCGATCAGGAGTGCGGCTCCGATTCCCGTCCCTATCGACACCATCACCACGTTTCGACCGCCTGCCGCCGCACCGAAACGATATTCGGCCCATGCGGCCGCATTGGCATCGTGTTCGAGAAGAACCGATAACCCGATGCGCTCGCTCATCTGACTGGCCACCGGAGTGTCGATCCAGGGCAGGTGCGGCGCAAATCGTACCGAGGTTCGGTCGGAGTCGATGAACCCTGCGACCGCAAGCCCTACCGCAGAAACAGAATGTCGGGCGGCCAGTTCCTGGACAGCTCGATCGAGACCGTGCTCGAGGGCGGCAGCCGAATGAGGCGTCGGCGACTGAGCGGAATCGATGACCTGACCGGACGAGTCGACGACGGAGGCACGCAGGCTGGTACCACCGACATCGATGCCGATGGTGAGCAATTCTCGATGCCGCTTCATTGCTGACCTTTCCAGTGCCGCCCAGCCCCCGAAAAAAGACATCGCCACTCTTTACCGATTCTCACCGGGACTTCCAGTTCTCGAATCCCGCAGCTGTGCCGATCGGACTACGTCGGATCCTTGACAGTGACGGTAATCGGTACGAATCCCCCTCGTCGAACTACGGGTTCTTCCGTGCCCTGTGCACGAGCCTGATCCTCCGTCTGATCCGGACTGTGGCCGTCCGTGTCGGCCCCTGGGTCCTCGGCTGTCTCGGTCGATGCGTGCGTTGACTGCGAAGCCGGACCATCCAGGTGCTCGGCAATTAGTTGCCGGATCATGGCGACGACAGTGGCCCCCTCGGTCGCAAGCACCGTGAGTAGCTCGTGCTGCTCGCCTCTGATCAACGCAGACAATGCACACACCGGACACCAACTGCATCCCTGGCGTGGGCGCTCCTGTTGATCGGTGACGGCTTGTCGAAGCATCGGCTCGACGCGTGTGAGCACAGTTTCAGCCAACGCCCACAGCTCGGCTGCGACGTCGGAATGCTCGGTGGTCATCTACAGCGTCACCTTTCAGGCCGGCCACAGGGCCGGGTCGGGCCGGAAACGGACCACGAGGTTACCGGATTCGAACTCGGCGCCGAGAACGATACAACGACGCAGCACCGAAGCCAGGCGAACCCGCTTGCGGGTTCCGTCGGCACCGATGATCACGTCGTCCTCTACTCGTCCGAGGATGACCGTCGACGGGTCCACGACAGGTAGACACAGCGTCATCGTGTACACCGATTCCAACCCCGATCCCGACTCGTGCGCCACCACTGGTTTCTCGAACTGGCGTGCGACACCTGCCCCACCCGCTCGGTTGGACCCAGCTCGGTTGGACCCAGCTCGGTTGGACCCAGCTCGGTCAGACACTGTGACGACACCCACCCGAGTTTCCAGCGCGCCGAGAGATGCCAACCCTACCGGTTCGACTGCACTTTGTTCCACGACCAGCAACGAACAACCCTGCGCAACCTGCTCGACGTCGGCAAGGCGGGCCTGCTGGGCTGCGCGCCAACTCTCGAACCAGAATACCGCCGGGTGCACACCTACAAGCCCCATCGACGACGAATTCAGCTCGGGCAGAACCTTGTTGACGATCACCTCGGCGACCGGCAATCCCATCAATGCAGCCGCCGACATGGTCCGACGAGCCTCCGCGACCCCGACCGAATCCGGAGTCAGAACGACTGTCGCCGTCGTTCGCCGGTGATCGAACAACAGCTTACGAACTGCGTCGGCGTCTGCGATGACGCGTTCCATCACTGCGACCAGAACGGTCAGACGTGGGTCCGTTCCGGTCCCCGCGACGACTCGATCGTGTTGTGGCCAGAGGCGTTCCAGATAACCACACAGCAGGTCTGGAAGCGCCAGGGTGCGCAACGCATCCGCGGTTGCAGGTAGGTCCACGATTACTGTGTCCCAGATTTTC
This sequence comes from Rhodococcus sp. 1168, assembly GCF_002091955.1. Classification (GTDB taxonomy): domain Bacteria; phylum Actinomycetota; class Actinomycetes; order Mycobacteriales; family Mycobacteriaceae; genus Rhodococcoides. The sequence goes on from NZ_MKKY01000091.1 coordinate 195,699, forward strand.
TCGTCGACGAGTTCGACCAGGCGATGCAAGCCGAGCAGCTCTTGGGCTCCGGGCGCGCCGACAATCTCTTCGGGGTCGATACCACCGAAGCGGACGCCGTGCTCGTGCCCCGTTCCGGCCAACGACACGATGGCAGAGATCGATCGGTAGCTCGCCTCCAGTATCGCCAACGTATCCAACTCGAGAACATCGAGTCCCTCGGCCACCTGCCTGGGCCTATTACCGGCCGGCGACGTCGGACCACCCAGGGCTGGGCGTCCGAGAACATCGAGCAGCGAATGTGCCTGATCGAATGACACCACCAGCACTCGACGCCCCGACCTGGCGTCTTCGATCGCCGTCTTGGCAGCAAGCGTCGTCTTGCCTGCTCCGCCCTTTCCGACGAACAGTCGGACCATGGTGCGGGCGTCGGCGCGAGCCTCGCTCAGCCTTCGACTCGTTTCTTCAGCTCTTTGAGCGCGGTATCGGTGATGACCTTCTCCGCTTTACGCTTGAACAATCCGATCATCGGAATGTTCAGATCTACCGTCAACTCGTAGACGACATCGGTCCGTCCCTCGCCGGCGTCCTTCAACGTGTACGACCCCGACTGCGACTTCTGCATTTCACCCGATACGAGCTCCCACGCCACTGCCATTCCATCCGGCGCCCAGTCGTAACGAAGTTCGTAAGTGTCCTTGACCATTCCCGCGTCGAGAACGAACTTGACGCGGTCCGCTCGACCGTTCGAGCCGGTAGCGAGCACCTCCACGGACTTCGCTGCCGAGACCCAGGACGGATACGCGTCGAAGTCTGCGATCACGTCCATTACCTGTGCGGACGGAGCGTCGACGGTGATTGACCTCTGAGTTTTCTCGGCCATGGCTGTTGGTCCGCTTCCTTTCTCGTTCGATGTCGATGGGCTTGTATCGCCCAGGCATCGGCGCTCGCCGTCGACGCCCCTCATCACACACGATCTCCTACGGTCCGCACAACGGGGACCGTAGGAGAGCACGTCTTCGCCTCTAGGTTCGTGCGTGATCCGGACGCTCGCCCGCAGCGCGGCCTGCCTCCAATTCACGTTTGAGCGCGAATGCCATCGCCTTTCCCGCAATTCTTCGCCTGCGGTTCTCGCTGACAAGGTCGAGTCCTTCCCGCCCTGCGGGTGGCTCGGCATGCAAAAAATAATGGACGATAACGCCGTCGAGGACCGGGATTTCCTCGAGCCACACTTCCATCGTCCCCGTCAGCGCTCCGTCGATCGTCCAACGGATGCCTTTGTCGGCACGATCTTCGGACACCTCGATCCGCAGGTCAGGCCACCACGAACGCCAACGATCTCTCGGCACCATCGCCTCGGAGACGCGCGCGCCCGGAACAGCAATGAAGGTTTGATCCGCTACTTGGATACTGCTCATCGAAAGAGCTTCACATACATCTTTCGCGGCGCCGCACCTGAGGCGGTCGAACGGCTCCAGGATGCCGGACTACAGTACAAACAATCCGAGCTACTCGTGAGTAGAGCTATCCGATCCGTTGTTGGAGGTATCCCCCGTGCGTGAGTTCACTGTGCCCGCCCGATTCAAAGTCGAGGACGGGGAATCGGCAGTCGATTCCGTTTTCACCCGCCGGGCTACGGCACCCGAGTCGGTGGCGTTTCTCCGCCAAGAGAACGGCAGTTGGACCGACGTCACTGCCGAGCAGTTCGCGACTCAGGTCGTATCGGTTGCCAAAGGTCTGATTGCCTCCGGAGTCGAGCAGGGTGATCGCGTCGCACTGATGTCCTCGACGCGCTACGAATGGTCGGTGCTCGACTACGCGATCTGGGCGGCAGGTGGGGTAACGGTTCCGGTTTACGAGACATCATCTGCCAATCAGGTCGAATGGATCCTCTCCGACGCCGAGCCGGTTCTGCTCGTGCTGGAAAACAAGCAGCACCGTGACGAAACCGCCGACGTCGTCGCAGCGTCGAAGACGGTACGTAGGACGTTCCAGGTGGACGGCACAACTGCCGATACCGGCGCGATCCACGAATTGATCGAACTCGGTGCGGCCACTGCCGACGGCGTGGTCGAAGCACGTGTCGCTGCCCTACGTTCGTCGGATCCGGCGACCCTCATCTACACCTCGGGTACTACCGGCCGTCCCAAGGGCGTGCAGCTCACCCATGCCAATCTCCTTGCGGAGTCCAAGGGAATCCGCGAGACGACGCTGAAGTCACTGCTGAGAGGTGGCACGCGGACCCTGATGTTCCTGCCGCTCGCGCACGTGTTGGCCCGGGCCGTCACGATTGCAGCCTTCGATGCGGGGACGACAGTCGGCCACACGAACGACATCCCCAACCTCGTCGCCACGTTCGGGTCGTTCAAGCCGGATTTCATCTTGTCGGTGCCCCGCGTTTTCGAGAAAGTATTCAACACTGCCCGACAGAAGGCACATTCCGACGGCAAGGGAAAGATTTTCGACGCGGCCGCCGACACAGCTGTCGCGTGGAGCCAGTCGAAGGACGAAGGCTCCACCGGAGTCGTACTTCGAGTCAAGCATGCAGTGTTCGACAAGCTCGTGTACTCGAAACTCCGTGCGGCTCTGGGTGGCAATTGCAAGCTGGCGATCTCCGGCGGCGCTCCGCTCGGCGCACGACTCGGCCACTTCTATCGCGGAAGCGGGGTACCGATCTACGAGGGATACGGACTGACCGAGACCAGCGCAGCCTTTGCGGTGAATACCATCGGCAATCAACACGTCGGCAGTGTCGGTCGACCTCTCCCCGGCAATACCGTCCGGATCGCCCCCGACGGCGAAATTCAGCTGCGCGGCCCTGTTGTGTTCGCCGGCTATTGGCGTAACGAGGAAGCGACTGCCGAGTCCCTGGATGACGGATGGTTCTGTACCGGCGATCTCGGTTCGCTCGACGCCGACGGGTACATCACGATCACCGGCCGCAAGAAAGAATTGATCGTCACCGCAGGCGGAAAGAACGTCTCGCCCGCAGGTCTGGAAGATCAACTGCGCGCGCATGCCCTGATCAGTCAAGCAATCGTCGTCGGCGATCAGAAGCCGTTCATCGGCGCATTGGTGACGCTCGATGCAGACGCTCTGACCGGTTGGAAGGAGCGCAACTCCAAACCCGCAGATTCGTCTGCAGCAGACCTGGCCACCGACCCGGACCTGATCGCAGAGATCGATGAGGCGATCGATGAGGCAAACAAGTCGGTCTCACACGCCGAGGGGATCAAGAAGTACCGGATCCTGCCGAACGACTTCACCGAGGAGGCCGGCGAGGTGACACCGACGATGAAGCTCAAACGCAATGTGATCACCAAGACCTACGCGGACGACGTCGAAGCGATCTACTCCAGGTAGTCACCGGCCTGTTCCCTTGTGCCGACCACACGCACAAGGGAACAGGGCGCGGATCAGAGCAGGCTGCGCAGCTTGTGCGCGAGAGTGTCCCAGCGCCAGTTCTTTTCGACCCACTCACGTCCGGCCGCGCCCATCGATGCGGCGAGCGTCGCATCGGACAGAATTCGGACGATCGCCTCGGTGATCTGCTCGACCGAACGACCATCGACTACATGTCCGGTTTCGTTCTGCCGCACCGTTTCCGGTGCGCCACCGGACATGCCGGCGACGACCGGCACGCCGCACGCCGAGGCTTCCAGATAGACGATCCCCAGACCCTCGACGTCGAGCCCCCAGCCGCGAGTTCTGCTCGGCATCGCGAAGACGTCCGCGATCGTGTGATGCGCAGCCAGCTCCGCCGAACGGACTGTGCCAGTGAAGATCACGTGATCTTCCACGCCGCAGCTGCGAACCAGTGCACGTAAGGTGCCCTCGTACGGCCCGCCACCGACGACAACCAGAACCGCACCGTCGATCGCTTCTCGGATCCCTTGCATCGACCGGATGAGGAAATCCTGCCCCTTGCGCGGTACCAAGCGCGACAGACACAGAATCGTCGGTCGATCCCCCAACCCGTAGCGGGCCCGAAGTTCAGCTCGTGCAGCGGAATCCGGCTTGAACTTATCGGTGTCTACACCCGGCGGTACGTGCTCGAGCGCGGCCTGCGGACCGAAGGCCGACGCGAACCGTCCTCGCGTGTACTTACTTACGTACGTCACTGTGTCGACGGAGTTGCCGATCGCTCGCAGCGTTCCGCGACCACCTGGAATCATCGACCATCCCACTTCGTGTCCATGGGTGCTCGCGATGATCGTCTCTACCCCTGCGCGTCTGACCACTGGCGCCATCACGGCGAGCGGCGCGGCCGCCCCGAACCACACACTGTCGCAATCGTGCGACTTCACAAGCCGTGCAGCTCGTCGCGCCACCAGCGGTGTCGGTAGCATCAGCGTCGTGGGGTGCCGAACCACTTCGTACGGCTGGCGTGCATCGAACTCGACATGACTATCGCCCCGCCATCGGGGGGCGTATACCACCAGTTCTTCGGGTGGGAACCTATCCGCGATGCTCTGGAGATAGGACTGAATACCTCCGGGACGCGGGGGAAAATCATTCGTTACCAAGAGCGTCCGACCCATTGCACTACCGTAGGTCAGCTCGCATTCTGCGCAACCCAAGCCCCCCAGTCCGTGATGAATATGCCGGTTCCAGACCCGACAGTCGCTTCGAGACCCGTACTGATCTCGGCATCTGTTTGCAGACCGGTTGCCAACTGCGCGTAAAGATCTCGGAGCACCGGCTCGCCGTAGCGCTCGGCGACGAACGCTGCCAGAGACCATGCGGATTCGTAGGCGAGCGTGGAGCGGAGGCCGCCTGCCGAGAAATCGGAGTCTGCCGGGAGAACCGTGGGCGGTCCACCTGCCCGGACTACACGATTCAGGGTCGGAGCCAGCGTCGCGAAATCGACACCCGATCCGCGATAGCCCGAGTAGTCCGCGAACCCCTCGAGTATCCACGTCGGCGATCCGTCGACGGTGTCCGCGCGAGCGGCGATGTGCGTGAGTTCGTGACGCAGGACCGAACGAGTAGTGAAGTCGGACAATCGCTCTGCAGCGGAAGGCGAGAAGACGACACGCTGCCCGGTCACCGGATCGCCGGGCACAACGAAGTCCGAAACGGACACAGCCGCCACGTCCGGGCCCGCAGCTCCCCCTGCCGACGCAAGGAACTCGTCTGTGGAACTCGTTGTCACTATCAGCGTCTTGCGCGGCCAGTCGTCACCCACGAAGTCCGCAACTGCCTCGACCGCGGCCGGTAATTCGGTGGTAAGCCGAGAGGTGAGAGGATCGTGCTCTCGTTTGCCCAGCACCATCGATGTTCCCCCGGCCGTCGTGACCGGCGTGACCGTTACCGGCCCGAAGTCCCATGGTCCTCGCCAGGTATGTCGGTCGATACCTGGTACGTCTGTGTCGGACACCAGTCGCCATTCATCGTCGCGCTCGGCCACCAGCAGCGAGATCGGTCTGCGGGTCGGTAGGTCATCCGGCCCGACGACGCCGTACCGCAAAATCACCGACGGCGCCCACACGTCGGCGGCCCCCACATGCTCGGCTACCTCGGAAGGGACGGGTATTTCCGGCTCGTCCACGAGCTCGTAACCCCACTCGGACAGCGGCACCTCCGCAAGATTCGATGCGGCGCCGGTCAGCGATTGCAGGAATTCAGGTGATGCTGCTGGGTCGACCAGAGCTTCGAGTGCAGCACCGTCGTTGGAGGAGACCGCATCCGCCCAATCCGCCAGAAGCCGTTCTACGCCCGCCCTACGCTGATCCTCGTACGGATTCGAGGGCATCGACGTCGTCGTCGACTCGGCCAGCGGGCCGGAGGCTGTACACCCCGACACCCACACGAGGGCGCCGACGAGAACTGCCGCCGACAAAGAGCGGCGGATAGTCATCGAGTGACCCGAACTGGCGCTGTCAGTACCGGCGAGCACCGTAGAACGGGAACGACGCCATCGACTGAACCTTCACCGGCACACCGAACGTCGACGCATGCAGCACGTTGCCGTTACCGGCATACAGGCCGACATGCGAGGCATCCGGATAAAAGAGTACGACGTCGCCCGGCTGAAGGCTTTTCTGATCGACTGGCGTTCCGCCGGCCGCCTGCGCCTGGCTGGACCGCGGAAGCGTCTTGCCGACCTGCGTGTAGGCCCACACGACCAGCCCTGAGCAGTCGAAGCCATCGGGCCCGGTAGCGCCCCATACGTACGGTTTACCTATCTGCGTCAAACCTGCTTGCAGAGCACCGGACCCCGATCCCGGAACCAGACCCTCGATGATCTTCGACAAGTCGAATCCTGGAGGCAGCGGGCTGCCTGCATAGTCACTCTTCTCGGCGCCGGACAGCGCACTGAACGCCGCCATCACCTCTGCCGTTTGCCCTTGAAGTTCGCTCTGCTTGGCCTGCAGATCGTCGCTGACCATTTTGGCCTGATCTGCAGCCACGCGCGCCTCGTCTGCAGCTGAACGTGAGGCCTCTTCGGCCGCAGCAGCATCGGAAGTAGCCTGCTTGAACTGACCCACCTGCCGCGACGTTTCCGCGGAAATGATGTCGAGGGCCGACATCTGGTCCAACAGTTGCTGCGGTGAATCGCTGACCATCACAGCGAACAACCTGTTTGTCCGACCACCCTGATAGTTGACGTTGGCTACTTTGTCCACGGCGGGCTTCAGCGCGGCCAACGCCGCTTCGGCGTCCGCGAGCGCGCTCTGATGAGAACCGAGGGCTGCCTCTGCTTCGCGCTGCACTGCGGTCTTGGCATCGAGATCTATCTGCGCGTTGTGCAGAGCCTCGGTCGTTTGCTCGGACTCACGAGCAAGGTCCGACAACCGCGTCTGTGCATCGGATGCACTGTCTATGCCCGGCTGCGCCTGGGCTGTGGCGGCCGGTGCCACCAGTAGGCACAGCGCACATGCTGCAGCGGCGAGGACACTGCGTTTGGATCGAGCAACGTTCTTGACTGTCGGTGTCGCCACAGAAGGTGACTCTCCGTTCTTGCAGGTGTGTCGATGAAGCTATGGCGCAGTGAACCTTCGCTGCGATGTGCGCTGCACCGGTGTAGGACTGAAAACAAACTCTACCCATGAGTATCAGTAATTTGTCGGAAATCACGTCGGATAACTCGGGCTTTTCCGAACGGCTCGACTATCCGTCCGATCAGGACTCGGCAAGATTACGGAATCGTCACGCCGGTGTCCAACCACAGCCGGATCGAGATGCTCGACACGTACACCTCGAGCCTCCGAAACGACGAAACAGCATCAGGTCCGCGGCCGATACGACCGGGTCCCGATGCTGTTTGCGTACCGATCACACGGGTCAGTATCGACGAGCTCCGTCGAACGGCATCGACGACACCGGTGCAACCTTGACGGGGACACCTGAGGTCGATGCATGGATTACGTTGCCGCCGCCTGCGTAGATACCCGAATGCGATCCACCGTAGAAGGAGACGACATCTCCCGGCTGAAGATCGGACTGGGATACCGCAACACCGGCGGACGCCTGGTCGTAGCTCGTACGGGGCAAGCTGACACCGGCCTGCTTGTATGCCCACTGCACCAGGCCCGAGCAATCGAACGAGTCGGGACCGGATGCACCGTAGACGTACGGGGCACCGACCTTGGACTCGGCGGCCTGGACAGCCTTTGCGGCAGGCGTGACCTGCGGGGCGATGGGTGCCGGTGCGGCCGGAAGTCCGGGGACAGCCGGTAGCGGAGGCATGCCCGGGATTTCTGGTATTTCGAAAGTACCGACACCCGGGATGGTGATGGGGGCCGCCATTGCGGGGGCAGCGGGCAGGATGACCGCGCCGGCAGTGATCGCACCGGCTACGAGGATTCGACGCAATTGGCGGGTTGAAGTATTTGACGCCACGAGAGGTTGTGCTCCATTTCTTCCACTCATCCGCCGACCGAGTTAGCTGACGGGTTCGGGCTGGGAAGATCAGCCCTACCCACCGTTCGCATAGTTGCGATCCGGCGGGATTCACCCCAGTAGAAATCGGGTTCCCGGTACGGCCACTCTGACGAGTGCCCGATTAGGCGGTGACTTGCGACGCCACTCCTGTCTGGACTGGCGAGACTCCGCAAGGTCTCAGGAAGGTTACGAAATGGCATACCTCCGTGTCGACCCCAACGCGCCGAAGAGTCGCGAATATCTGAAAAATGGACTACATCGCACGTAGATCAGCGCTTGAATCACAGGACGGTAACGAAGAGCTCCGGGAAGGGCCGTCGGAGTCCAGGACCAGACGCAAACGTGGGACGAGACCGACCTCGGCAAGAACCCCGATGGCACCCAGTTCCTCCTGGTCGATGTCTATTTTCGAGCCTTGGACAGCGACTCCGACATCGACCGGACCTTCCGCTCCCGGAGCCCCTAAAAGAACGGTTACGACGCAGTCTCCGCACGCGATGTCTCGAACCTTGCAATCATCGCAATCCACAATCATGTGATCCTCGTCTCTTTCGTGTTTCAGCCCGAAAATCCGACTCGTTTCGGGCGAACATATCGGCGAGGTACGACACGGCTTTTACAAAGCGACAACCCAGAATTTTGTCGGTACCGCCATCTACCGTCCTGTCTTGTGACCCTTCCGATCCAGCTGACGTTCGATGAACTGGACACCCCGTTGCACCAGACGACTTTCGTGGTCGTCGATTTGGAGACGACGGGCGGCAGTGCCGATACCGAAGCCATCACCGAGATCGGGGCGGTCAAAGTCCGTGGAGGTGAGGTGATCGGCGAATTCGCCACACTCGTCGATCCAGGCCGTTCGATCCCGCCTTTCATAGTCGAGCTGACCGGAATCACCTCCGCGATGCTGATCGACGCACCGCGCATCGAGCGTGTACTTCCCGGCTTCCTGGAATTTGCACGGGGCGCAGTCCTCGTCGCCCACAACGCGGGGTTCGACACCGGTTTTCTCCGAGCCGCCGCCAGCCGACTGGACATCGCCTGGCCCAAGTTCCAAGTTTTGTGCACCGTCAAACTGGCGCGTCGTGTACTCACCCGTGACGAGGCCCCATCTGTGAAATTGTCGGCACTCGCATCGTTGTTCGATGTCGGCACGACGCCGACTCACCGTGCCTTGGACGACGCTCGTGCGACGGTGGACGTGCTGCACGCGCTTATCGAGCGCGTCGGAAATCAGGGTGTGCACAGCTACGCCGAACTCGTCGACTATCTCCCGAACGTCTCCGCCGGACAGCGTGCGAAGCGTTCCCTCGCGGCCCACCTCCCCCGAACCCCGGGGGTGTACTTGTTCAAGGGCCCCGGCAAGGAGGTTCTGTACGTCGGTACCTCGACCAATCTGCAGCGTCGAGTCCGGAACTACTTCACCGGTTCGGAAACCCGCGGCCGGATGAAGGAGATGGTCAGCCTTGCTATCGATGTCGACTACGTCGAGTGCGCTCACGGTCTCGAAGCAGGCGTCCGCGAACTCCGGTTGCTGAGTGCGCACATCCCGCCGTACAACCGCCGATCGAAATTCCCCATGAAGGGGTGGTGGATCACCACGACGGTCGAAGCGTTTCCACGGCTTTCCATCGTCAGAGCGCCGACGGTCAGCTCACTCGGGCCCTTCATAGCGCGTACTGATGCCGCGGACGCTGCGGCGCTCATCTCCGAATTCGGTTCGATTCGCACCTGCTCCAATCGCATCCCACGCACCGGCACACACGGACAGAACTGCCCACCGACCGCGGTGGGTGGTTGCGCCGCAGCGATGGCAGGTGTGCTGTCGCCCGATGAGTACTCGGTATATCCCGCGCGATTCCACGCTTTGATCGACGGCGTCGACAACTCCATGTTGGACGCTGCGCGAGTACGGGTCACGCAACTCGCCGATACCGAACTTTTCGAATCAGCAGCCCGTCTGCGTGATCGACTCACCGTTCTCGCCGACATGATCCGAAGAATGCACCGTCTGGCCGCGATCGCAGCCATCACCGAACTCGTCGCCGCCAGAAGAACTACGGAAGGCGGATGGGAACTCGCAGTGTTTCGGAACGGTCGGCTGGCGGGCGCGGCCACCACCTCGCGTCACGTGCACCCGATGCCGGCCGTGGAGGCCATCACCGCGGCCGCCGAAACCGTCATCCCGGACACCACTCCGTTATGCGGCGCATCACCCGAAGAAGTGGGCCTCATTGCCCGGTGGCTGGAGTCCGACGGCGTCCGCATAGTGCGCACCACCGACGGGTATGCCGAGCCGGTATACGGCGCTGGTGCGTGGAAAGAATGGTGCAGCATTTCTCGCGCCGCATCCCGCCACGAGTACAGCGCGTCGCCGTACCCCAACCGATACGCCCTCTAAGCTCGCGGGGAGTCGCAACGTACGCGTGTTCGCGCATCGAATGAGGGAGACCCATGATCCACGCCATTGTCATGATCGACGCCGAGGCAAGTGCCATCCCGGAAACCGCGCAAGCAGTGGCGGACGTCGACGGGGTCTCGGAGGTCTATTCGTGTGCGGGAGATGTCGACCTGATCGCCATCGTCAAGGTCCGCAATCATCAGCAGATCGCCGAGGTAGTGACGCAACGGATCAACAAGGTCGCCGGTGTACTGAATACTGCGACGCATATTGCGTTCCAGTCGTATTCGAGTGCCGACATAGACGCCGGCTTCTCGATCGGCGAGTGATGCACTTTCGCGCCGAAGCCGGTCGGATCAATCCAGCTCGTTCGACCGGCTCACCCATCGAGCCAGCAGAGTGGCTGCTGCACCGGAGTCGACTGCCTTCGTCGCGCGGACCAACCCAGCAGAGAGGGCACCGATGATGTCACCGGCATCGATTCCTCCGGATATGCCGGCGTAAGCAGTCAGCGCGGCAGCCGCGTTCAGCAGCACTGCGTCGCGCACCGGGCCGGACTCCCCGGCTAGAACCGCGTGCACCACCCGCGCGTTGAACGCGGCGTCACCGCCTTTGAGCGCCGACAGCGGAACGTAGTCGAACCCGAAGTCCTTCGGATCGATCGTGGCCGCAGTAACCGTGCCTCCGGAGACGACGTGCACGCTGGTCGTGGTGGACATCGTTATCTCATCCAGGCCGTCGTCGCCGCGGACCACGAGAGCGCTCGTGCCACGGCCGGCGAAAACCCCTGCGACAACAGGCACCAATGCCTCGAATGCGCACCCGATCAACCCTGATCGGGGCCGACCGGGATTTGTGAGTGGCCCGAGGATATTGAAGACCGTTGGAATGCCGATCTCTTTGCGCGGCGGGCCCGCGAACCGCAGCGCGGGATGAAATACCGGGGCGAAACAGAACCCGATACCTACATCGCGAACGCTTTCGGCAACTCCGCTCGGCCCCAGACCGAATTTGACTCCCAATGCTTCCAGAACGTCGGTCGTACCGCTCTGTGACGATGCCGCTCGATTCCCGTGCTTGACCACCGGAGCACCTGCTGCGGCCGCGACGATCGCGGCCATAGTGGAGATGTTCACCGTGTCTGCCCCGTCACCACCGGTACCGACGACGTCCACCGAGTTCGGTTCGCTGTCCACGAGCGAGGCATGCGCGAGCATCGAGTCTGCGAGTCCTCCCACCTCTGCAGGAGTGGGCCCCTTCATCTTGAGGGCCACCCCGAAGGCGGCAATCTGCGCGGCTGTGGCGTGGTCGGACATGATCTCGTCCATCGCCCAGGCCGTATCGGCACTCGATAGATCGACCCACGACGTCAATGCCCCCAGAATGCTCTTCCAGGTCCTGCTCGACTCGTCGTTGATCGGTGCGGTCATCTTTTCCCGTGCCTTCCTGAACTGACGGCCAAATCTTCGGCACCGGTGTGGTCCGACCGAACCTATGACGCGGTTGCAACACGTCATAGGTACGCAATGAGGCGAAAGCTTAGTCAGCGACACTGCCTGTGCCGGAAGCAGGCTGCAGGGCGTCCCAGCCCAGAACGATTCCGCCGCGGCGTTGCGCGAGCCCAGCCATACGAGAACGCTCCTGTGAGCAGTGCAGCGTGTCCAGCACCTGCACGCGCTGCAGGATCAGCGGAACGCCCCCCTCGACGGCGGGCTGGTAACCGGTGATCTCGGGCGACTCCACCGTCATCGAACCGGGGGCCTGCTCGTATCCGTCCTGGGCAGCGATTGCGGCCGCGTCGTCGATCATGTCCGGCGGCAGGATCAAGTGGTGCCGAAGGACGATCTCTTCGTCCTCCAACCATCCCTTCCGTTGTGCGCCGCGTTCCAACGCCGTGGAACATGGCTCGGCATCGTCGAAGGAAGATGCCACGACGTGCAAATCGGTTCGGGCTGGGTCGAGCGGGATCGACCGATCACGAGAAAGCCACCGTCGGAACCAACCCGTCTTACCGTTCGTTGCCATGAGGCAACCGTTCCACGAAGCCCTCACCCGAGCGTGAGTGGCGCCGCCGACCAGCGCCTCTATCGGGGAAACAGCCTGCTCTGACGGTCGCGACGCGCCAACACAGGACCCGGGTAGGCAATCGGTACTACGGGCAGTCATACTTCTACTTGTGACGAGCGCTGTAGGGACACAAGGATCGGCAATCACCCAACGCGTGCACTCGCTGAACCGTCCTAATATGGTCAGCGTCGGCACCATAGTGTGGTTGTCGAGCGAACTAATGTTTTTCGCTGGACTTTTTGCGATGTACTTCGTCGCGAGGGCGCAGGCAAACGGCATCTGGCCACCGGAACCGACCGAGTTGAACCTCGGTCTCGCGGTACCGGTGACAACCGTTCTGATCGCGTCCTCCTTCACCTGCCAGCTAGGCGTATTTGCCGCTGAGCGCGGTGACGTCTTCGGACTGCGGCGCTGGTACATCATCACGTTGGTCATGGGGACGTTGTTCGTCCTCGGCCAGGGGTACGAGTACTACCACCTGGTCGAAGAGGGCACCACGATCTCTTCGAGCGTCTATGGCTCGGTCTTCTACATCACGACCGGATTCCACGGCCTCCATGTGATCGGTGGACTCATCGCCTTCGTCTTCCTGATCACGCGAACGCTGGTCAGTAAGTTCACACCCGCTCAGGCAACAGCTGCGATCGTCGTGTCGTACTACTGGCACTTCGTCGACATCGTCTGGATTGCGTTGTTCGCCACCATCTACTTCATCCGCTGATGAATATCGGTAAAGCAAGTGTTTCGACTTCGTCGACAACCATGAACGCCAGGAATCAGCCCCAGGCGTTCAGTCCGTCCCGACACGACAAGGGATAGAAGATGAGCTCATCTCCCCCAGCATCACCCGGCGACAACACAGACATCACGTCAGCCGGTTCTCCTTCAGCAGTGAAGAGTCGTCGGCAGCGTAAGGTTCGCCGCCGTGTGACAGGCGCAGTAGTACTCATGATGGGTCTCATCAGCGCGGGATTTCTTGCGTCGGCCTTGACTCCCACCCCACAGGTGGCGACAGCCGACCAGGATTCGGCCGCATTGATCCGCGAAGGTAAGCAGTTGTACGACACGTCCTGTGTCACTTGCCACGGCGTGAACCTGCAGGGTGTTCAGGACCGCGGACCCAGCCTGATCGGTGTCGGCGAAGCCGCTGTCTACTTCCAGGTCTCGACAGGTCGGATGCCCGCGGTCCGCAACGAAGCGCAGGCTGAACGCAAGCCGGCGAAGTTCGACGACAAGCAGATCGACGCACTGGGTGCATACATTCAGGCCAACGGTGGCGGCCCCACCCTGCTTCTCGACAGCAACGGCGAAGTAGCGCAGTCTTCGCTTTCCGGCGGCGATATCGCCCGCGGCAGCGAGCTCTTCCGTCTCAACTGCGCTTCGTGCCACAACTTCACCGGTCAGGGCGGCGCATTGTCCTCGGGCAAGTACGCACCCGCCCTCGGACCAGCTTCCGAGCAGGAGATCTACACGGCCATGGTCACTGGCCCGCAGAACATGCCCAAGTTCTCGGACCGTCAGCTGACGCAAGAAGAAAAGATCGACATCATCTCTTACGTAAAGTCGGCGCAGGATACGACTGCGCCAGGTGGCTGGGGACTCGGCGGCTTCGGCCCGGGTACCGAGGCACTTGCAATCTGGATCATCGGAATCGGTGCCGTCGTCGGCGCAACGTTGTGGATCGGAGCGAGGTCATGAGTGACGGTGATTCCGGACGCGCGGACGCCGGCCAGACCGGTGGGAACGATGTGGACGTGAACAGGAAGTATTCCGACGAGGAACTCGCCGGAATGACCCGTGACCAGCTGGTGAAGCTGGGCACCAATCTCGACCACGTAGATGTCGCATTCCGTAAGGATCGATGGGCAGTACAGGGCACCCGCGCCGAGAAGCGCGCTGAACGCAATGTTGCGTTCTGGTTCGCGCTTTCAGGCGTTTCTGCTGTCGCTTTCATCGCGATCTATCTGTTCTGGCCTTGGGAGTATGCCGGACTCGGTGAAGAGAGCTACTGGAAGTACACCCTCTACACCCCACTGATCGGCCTGACCATGGGTCTCGCGATCCTCGGTGTGGGTGTCGGCGCGGTCCAGTTCACCAAGAAGTTCATCCCGGAAGAGGTGTCCATCCAGGATCGCCACGACGGATCTTCCTCCGAGGTGGATCGGCAGACTGTCGTTGCCCAGCTGAGTGATTCGCTCGACACGTCGACCATCGGACGACGCAAGGTGATCAAGCGCTCGTTGTTCTTCGGCGGTGGCGCACTCGGAATCATGGCCATCCTGCCCCTCGGTGGCCTGGTCAAGAACCCATGGGCCGAGGGTGACAAATCTCCTCTATGGGTCTCCGGCTGGACTCCGCGCTACCCTGGAGAAACGATTTACCTTCGGCGCGATACCGGTCGTCCCCATGACGTCGTTCTGGTCCGCCCAGAGGATATGGATGCCGGAGCCATGGAGACAGTATTTCCGTTCCGTGAGGCCGACCGCGACGACGATCACGCCTTGCTCAAATCGCTTCGTGGCATCCGCAACGCGACCATGCTTATCCGTCTCCGCTCTGAGGACACGGCCAAGGTAATCAAGCGCAAGAACCAGGAAAGCTTCAATTACGGCGATTACTTCGCCTATTCGAAGATCTGTACCCACCTGGGTTGCCCGACGTCGCTGTACGAGCAGCAGACCAATCGGATTCTGTGCCCGTGCCACCAGTCGCAGTTCGACGCACTCGAGTATGCCAAGCCGATCTTCGGACCGGCTGCTCGCGCTCTGCCGCAGCTGCCAATCACCGTTAACGAAGAAGGTTTCTTAGTAGCGGACGGGGATTACATCGAAGCCCTCGGACCCGCCTTCTGGGAGCGTAGACCGGAGACTGATTCATGAGTCCTTCACTTCAAGCCCTCGCTGCCAAGCAGGCCGACGACGTCGACAGTCGTTACCACCTGGCACCGGGCATACGTCGACAGATCAACAAAGTCTTCCCGACTCACTGGTCATTCCTTCTCGGCGAGATCGCGCTGTACAGC
This sequence comes from Rhodococcus sp. 1168, assembly GCF_002091955.1. Lineage (GTDB taxonomy): Bacteria > Actinomycetota > Actinomycetes > Mycobacteriales > Mycobacteriaceae > Rhodococcoides. The sequence continues at coordinate 211,055 of NZ_MKKY01000091.1, forward strand.
TTTGTGATCCTGCTGATCTCAGGCACGTTCTTGACGTTGTTCTTCGACCCGTCGATGAGTGAGGTCGAGTACAACGGCATCTACGAGCCTCTTCGTGGCGTCACGATGTCTCGGGCATACGAAACATCGTTGAACATCTCGTTCGAGGTACGCGGCGGCCTGTTCATGCGACAGATCCACCACTGGGCAGCACTTATGTTCGCTGCTTCGATCATCGTTCACATGATGCGCATCTTCTTCACCGGTGCGTTCCGTAGGCCACGCGAGGCCAACTGGGTCATCGGTTGCCTGCTTCTCATCTTGGCGATGTTCGAGGGCTTCTTCGGTTACACACTTCCTGACGATCTGCTATCCGGCACCGGCCTTCGTGCTGCGTTCTCCGGCATTTCGATGAGTGTTCCTGTCATCGGAACTTGGTTGCACTGGTTGGTATTCGACGGAGACTTCCCCGGCACGATCATCATTCCGCGCCTGTACGTCGCGCACGTTCTGTTGCTACCCGCCATCATCTTGGCGCTGATCGCAGCTCACCTCGCTCTCGTCTGGTACCAGAAGCACACGCAGTTCCCCGGACCCGGCCGTACCGAGACCAACGTCGTCGGTGTCCGGATCTTGCCGGTCTTCGCCGTCAAGTCCGGTGCGTTCTTCGCCGTTACGTTCGGTGTGCTTGCACTCATGGGCGGCCTCGTCCAGGTCAACCCGGTCTGGAATATCGGACCGTACAACCCATCTCAGGTCTCGGCCGGTTCCCAGCCCGACTTCTACATGATGTGGACCGACGGCTTGGCACGACTGTGGCCGGCGTGGGACATCTACATTGCAGGCCGCTACACGATCCCCGCAGTCTTCGCTGTCGCGCTGATCATGGGTCTGGTTTTCACTGTGATGATCATGTACCCGTGGATCGAGAAGCGTCTCACCGGCGATCGGGCACACCACAACCTGCTTCAGCGTCCGCGCGACGTCCCGGTCCGTACTGCGATCGGTGCGATGGCCTTGACGTTCTACCTTGTTCTGACCATCTCGTGTGTCAACGACATCATCGCTTACAAGTTCGACATCTCCCTCAACGCGATGACGTGGATCGGGCGAATCGGAATGCTGGTCCTGCCTCCGATCGCTTACTTCGTTGCATACCGGTTCTGCATCGGCCTGCAGCGCAGTGACCGCACTGTTCTCGATCACGGTATCGAGACCGGCATAATCAAGCGGTTGCCGCACGGCCAGTACGTCGAGGTCCACCAGCCACTCGGGCCGGTCGACAGCCACGGACACCCGATCCCGCTCGAATATCAGGGTGCAGCAATTCCGAAGAAGATGAACAAGCTCGGCTCTGCCGGTAAGCCAGGATCAGGTTCACTGTTCCGTCCGGATCCGGTTGCCGAGAGCAAGGCTTTGGAAGAAGCTCTCCACCACGGCGAAGTCGAACAGCTGAACATGCTGAAGAACTATCAGCTCCAGATCAATGGTCACTCCAACGGCAACGGAACCAACGCCAACGGAACCAACGGTCATTCGAACGGTCATGTCAACGGCAACGGCTCAGCGAAACACGCCGTCGATCGTGAAGACAGCGAGAGCGAGACCTAGAAGTTCTCGACGAACATGAAAGGGCGGCACCCATCGGGTGCCGCCCTTTTTCGCGTCCCATGCCGGCGTCCAGGTCCCCAGTCTGCGCAGACTCGACAAGACGCACCCCTCCCCTCCCCCACATAGCGATGATCCATCAGCGGACTGCGAAGCATCGACAGCCACAGTGTTATCGAATTCTGAACACCACAACGCCGCACTCATCTGCCCCACCCTGCGCCGCTGAGATGCGCGCAAAGCAACGCTGCAAGCCAGGAAGCTTAACCGTGCACCCGCCGTCGTCGCTCCAGCTGCTCGTGTCGAGGACTACACCCCTGTTCGAGTCACTTCGACGCTCAACCTATTCAGTGACTCGGCAACCGTTCGGTCGAGCCAGTGACCATGGCAGCCGCGACGTGGTCGATACCATCCCTCGCGGTCTGGCCGTAGCCGTCGTCGGACAGCACGCCCAGCCGACTCGTCGCTTCGTCCAAGTGCCGCGCGGCAGCGGCAAACGAACTGAGCCGGCGATAGTTATCGGCCAAATTGAGGTGCAGCGAGGAATAGAACCCGGCGACGCTCAACGAGGCATGTTGTGCCTTGACGCGCTCGTCGGTCAACGTGTCCGCAGCGTCCAACGCACGGATATCCCAGGTCAGCGCCTCCGCCGCATCGTCGCACACGTCGGCCAAATAGTGGCTGATCGTGCATCGATGCAATGGATCTCCGCCGGCACCGACGCGCTCCCACAGCGCAAGCAGCCGCTCGCGCCGCTCGGCCACTCCCGCAGTCTGCATTGCCGCGCCGATAGCCGTCATCGTCTCATCCGGGCCAGTGTCGTTGTCTATGGTCTCAGCCATGGCAGACAACCTAGCCAGCACCTCCGACAGAATCCCGGCCGCGGGACCGGCACACCTCCGTCAATGTCGATGTGGGTACATCCATCCTTCGGAACCGTGGAGATCGCTCGCCCTGCTTCATGGCAGGACGGTAGGAACACCCCGGCCCGATTCCGCAATGAGTGATCTGCGCAGACTTGACGGAGCGCTGCGCGGTTCATCAGGTTGGCGAGCTTCGTACAACAGGGCTCCGTACAACAGGGCTCCGCCGACCGGCGGACGCATCTTCTGCACCTGGTACGCAACAAGGCGCCGACCGCCCGGGTAGGGACGATCAGCGCCTTGGCTGGAGTCGAGTGAGTGACTAAATACTGGTCAGTGCTTCTCTGGTCCGATGTGGTACTCGAATACCAGTCCGGCCGCTGCGGCGATAACCATTGCGACACCCAACGCCATAAGCCACGCAATAAAAAACGCAAAGCCCACTGCCGTGACCGCTGCCGCGCCTGCAAGGACGATCGGCCAGAAGCTACCCGGGCTGAAGAAGCCCAAGTCGCCGGCGCCGTCGCTGATTTCCGCGTCGTCGAAGTCCTCTGGACGCGTGTCCAAGCGTCGAGCGACGAATCGGAAGTACGTCCCGATGATGAGGGTCAAGCCGAACGACAGGGCAATTGCGGTGACACCTGCCCACTCGACGCCGGTGCGGGAGAACCCGGTGAAGACCGCGTACACAATCCCGACGAGAAGGAAGAAGACAGTCAGGATCTCAAAGATCTTGGCTTCGATTTTCATATCAGCATTCTTCCTTGGTCACTTGCCGTCGGCAACGGATTCAGACTTCTGCGTACGGTCGGTAGTGAACGGGATGGTGCTGGTGGAGACCGGTGACTGCCCGATTGCCTCCAGCGCCTGCGCGTTCGTCAAAGCCTTACCGCCTTCGCTCTTCGGCTTACGCGACTCGATGTACTGCTGGAAGTCGTCCGGGGATACCGCACGAACTTCGAAGTTCATCATGGCGTGGTAGGTGCCGCACATTTCGGTGCATCGACCGACGAAGGATCCTTCTCGTTCGATCTCCGAGATCTGGAAGACGTTATCGGAGTGGTTTTCCTTCGGGTTCGGCATCACGTCGCGCTTGAACAGGAACTCGGGGACCCAGAAGCCGTGGATTACATCGGACGAGGCCAATACGAATTCGATACGCTTGCCGGTCGGAAGCACGAGAACAGGGATCTCGTCGCTGGTGCCGACTGTCTCGATCTTGTTGTAGTGCAGGTACGACAGATCCTGCGGGCTCACACCGTGGATGGCTCCCAGAACGATCTCGCCGTCTTCGCTGCCTTGGGCTTCGCCCTCGGGCGGGGAGGCTGCAGCTTCCGCGGCCGCCTGCGCCTCGAGGTCGGTGCCCTCGTACTTGACGACGCCGTCCTTGAGGTCGATGGTCTGGTATCCGAACTTCCAGTTCCACTGGAATGCGGTCACGTCGACGGTGACGTCGGGATCCGACTGCTTGTCACCGACGTAGTTCTGCACGACCACGGTGAAGTAGAAGAGCACGGCGATGATGACGAACGGCACGGCTGTGTAGAACAGCTCCAATGGCACGTTGTACGCCGTCTGCCGAGGGAACTCCGGAGAGTCCTTCTTCTTACGGTGGAAGATGACCACCCAAAAGATCAATGCCCAGACAATGATGCCCATGACAAGCGCCGCGACCACGGACCAAGTCCACAATTCACGAATACGTGTGCTCTGCGGAGTGATGCCCGACGGAAAACCGAAGCGCAAGACTTCACTGTCGATGGAACACCCCGACAAGAGCACAGCGGCCAAGCCAAGAACTGTTGTCAGCCCGGCTCGCCGAAGGATCCGACTCTGCGCCACGTTCACGCCTTCCTGATCGCCCACCACTGAAGAATAAGGGCCTCCACATGGAGATGCCCTAGTACTACGCAGCGTAGACCAAAGCTGCCGCAAGACCACTGTTGGGTCACTTCCTTCGAGCGCGTCGCGTCTGCGGCATACTCGGACCCGGCGCTCGCCTTGCGACTACCGACCCGCGTCGGACGAGTGTCGGTTGAACCGATCCCTAATTGGAAAAGAGGTAGTGGACTCTGTGTGTGGACTACTAGGCCTGCTCACGTCGGCCGGCACGGACGACGCAGGAGTCGACCTCGTCGGTTCCGCCATGCATTGCATGCGTCACCGCGGGCCCGACGAACCTGGCACTTGGCACGACGATGACGTAGTTTTCGGATTCAACCGACTGTCGATCATCGATATCGAGCATTCGCATCAGCCACTTCGCTGGGGGCCTGCCGACAATCCGACGCGCTACGCGATGACGTTCAACGGGGAGATCTACAACTACCTGGAACTACGCGAAGAGTTGACGCGTGAGCACGACGCCGTCTTCTTCACCGAGGGCGACGGCGAGTCGATCGTCGCGGCATTCCACTACTGGGGTCACGACGCGCTGCGCCGATTGCGAGGGATGTTCGCCTTCGCGATCTGGGATACCGAGACTCGCGAGCTGTTCCTGGCCAGAGATCCGTTCGGTGTCAAGCCACTGTTCATCGCAACCGGGCCCGGCGGTACTGCGTTCGGGAGCGAGAAGAAGAGCCTTCTCGAACTGACCGATCTCATCGGTATCGGTACCGAACTCGACCCTCGAGCGATCCAGCACTACACCGTTCTCCAGTACGTTCCGGAGCCGGAGACGTTGCATCGCGAGATCCGGCGACTCGAATCGGGCTGCTCGGCGACCCTCTCCCCTGGCACCCAGCCGAAGATCACTCGTTACTTCACTCCGAAGTTCCCGGTGAAGCCGTTCGTAGCCGGCTCGGAGGCGGCGAGGTATCAGGAGATCACCGACGCGCTCGAGGACTCTGTCGCCAAGCACATGCGCGCAGATGTCACCGTCGGCGCTTTCCTGTCCGGCGGGATCGACTCGACAGCGATCGCAGCTCTGGCGATACGCCACAATCCGAATCTGATCACCTTCACCACCGGATTCGAGCGCGACGGTTATTCCGAGGTAGACGTCGCCGCCGAGTCTGCTGCGGCGATCGGTGCCAAACACGTCGTGAAGGTCGTCGGACCGGAGGAGTTCGCCTCGTCGATCCCCGAGATCGTCTGGTATCTCGACGATCCGGTGGCCGATCCTGCACTGGTGCCGCTCTACTTCGTAGCCAAGGAAGCCCGCAAGCATGTGAAGGTCGTTCTCTCCGGTGAGGGTGCGGACGAGTTGTTCGGCGGCTACACCATTTATCGAGAGCCACTGTCCCTCAAGCCTTTCGAGTATCTTCCCCGCGGATTGCGCCGCGCGGCAGGGGCTCTCAGCGACAAGATTCCCGACGGTACGCGCGGCAAGAGTTTGCTTCATCGCGGATCCATGACGCTGGAGGATCGTTATTACGGGAATGCCCGAAGCTTCGGCGATGCTCAGCTCCGTGCAGTTCTACGGGATTTCCGTCCGGAGTGGACCCACACCGATGTGACGGCGCCGATCTACGCGCAGACTCGAGGATGGGATCCGGTTGCGCGTATGCAGCATTTGGATCTGTTCACTTGGCTACGCGGTGACATCCTGGTCAAGGCCGACAAGATCACGATGGCCAATTCGCTGGAACTGCGTGTCCCATTCCTGGACCCCGAGGTTTTTGCCGTCGCCGAGAGGTTGCCCCTCGACCAGAAAATCACCAAGGACACGACGAAGTACGCACTACGCAAGTCGTTGGAGGGCATTGTCCCGGGGCATGTCCTCAACCGCGCCAAGTTGGGATTCCCTGTTCCGCTCCGGCATTGGCTTCGGGGTCCCGAATTGTTCGACTGGGCGCACCAACAGATCGCCGAGTCCGAAACGGATCACATCCTGAACAAGGCTGCGATCACCGCGATGCTGAACGAGCATCGCGACGGCAAGTCCGATCACAGCCGTCGACTGTGGACCGTTCTCATCTTCATGACCTGGCACGGGATTTTCGTGGAAAAGCGCATCGTTCCGAAGATCAGCGAACCGACCTACCCGGTCGAAATCTGATCCTTCCGGACACAGGTTCCGCTGGACTACAAATAGGGACCGTCACAACCGTGTGCACGGTTGTGACGGTCCCTTTCTGCGATGAATGTCGGCTAGGCCGGGAGCAGCGCGCCGATCTGCTCGGCCGCGGTAGCTCCGTAGGCCGAGCTCAGACGTTTGAGTGCGTCGTCTCGTACGAAAGTCCACTCTTGCGTGCCGGTGGTTTCGAGGACGAGGACCGCCACATAGGAGCCGAGCTGTGCTGCACGCTCGACGGAGGCGCCGGCGAGATGTGCCATGAGGAAGCCGGCCCGGAAGCCGTCGCCCACTCCGGTCGGATCCACTTTGCTGGTCTCGGGAACCACATCCACGTGCGTGCGCACGCCATCGGGAGTAACGATCTCGACGCCGGACTTGCCTAGCGTCGTGACCCGAATACCAACCTTGGCCGCGATCTCCGTCTCGGACAGGCCCGACTTCTGACGCAGCAGTCCCCACTCGTATTCGTTGGTGAAGAGGTATGCCGCACCCTCGATGAGATCGACCGCTTGTTCACCTGTCAGACGCGCGAGTTGCTGTGACGGATCTGCGGCGAAAGGAATGCTCAGCGATCGGCACTGCTGAGTGTGGGCGATCATCGCGTCAGGATCGTTGGCGCCGACCAATACCAGTTCCAGCGTTCGTCCCGCGGATAGCTCTTCGATCGAGATTTCCCGCGCTTCACTCATAGCACCCGGGTAGAACGACGCAATCTGAGCCATGTCTACGTCGGTGGTGCAAACGAAGCGCGCGGTGTGAGCCGTCGCCGACACGCGTACCGCGGTGCAATCGACTCCATTGGACTCGAGCCAAGACCGATATTCAGCGAAGTCCGGCCCGACAGCACCCACCAGGAGCGGGGATCGGCCCAACACACCCAGGGCGTAGGCAATGTTGCCGCCGACTCCACCTTTTCTGATGACCAGGTCGTCGACGAGGAAGCTCAGCGAGATATTGGAGAGCTGGTCTGCTACCAACTGCTCGGCGAACTTGCCCGGGAACCGCATCAGATGATCGGTGGCTATCGATCCCGATACCGCGAGAGTCACGTGCTTGAGCCTTTCGATGGTGGTCGGAGCGAGATCCATGCTGCTGCGCGGCGCCCCGGAACTTGGTGCGAACACAACTATGACCGGTACTGGCTAATGCAGTACCGGTCAGAGTTGGTGGTTCAGATCAGTTGAACGAATCGCCGCAGGCACATGAGCCCGTTGCGTTCGGATTGTCGATCGTGAAGCCCTGCTTCTCGATGGTGTCCACGAAGTCGATGGATGCACCCTCGACATACGGAGCGCTCATCCGGTCGACAGCCAGCGTGACTCCGTTGAAGTCCACTGCGAGGTCGCCGTCGAGGCTGCGATCGTCGAAGAAGAGCTGATAGCGCAGGCCCGCGCAGCCACCAGGCTGCACAGCAACGCGCAGCGCGAGGTCGTCGCGTCCTTCTTGGTCCAGCAGCGCCTTGGCCTTCGATGATGCAGCTTCGGTCATCGTGACCTTGTGCGTGATGGTTTCGTTCGAGACGGTCATGGGCTCTCCCTATCAGTCGTACTCAACCCGTGAACGACTCAACCGTACTCCGCGCACAGGTATTCCTCACAGCCCGCCGCGTAATGGCCGAGTACCTTGATCGAACTGTTGTGCTGCGTACTCGGCCAAAAGCTCGAGTTGTGGTCCGGCATCGGTCATCGCCTTGTCCACCGAACCGGCGAATTCGGCTACGGAATACGCTCGAGAAAGACCTGCCGCTTCCCACTGTGCGACGTCTAGGGCTATCTGACCTGCAAGGACTATCACCGACACCCCTGATCGCGTGCCTGCGGATGCAAGTTCGGTGACGAGCTTGCCCCGAAGGGACTGACTGTCGAACTTGCCTTCACCGGTGATGACGAGATCGACCGACTCCAGTAAAGCGGCCTGGTCGGTGAGGTCGGCCACCACGGCCGCGCCGGACTCCCGCCGCCCTCCCAGCGCGAACAGTGCCGCACCGATGCCTCCGGCAGCGCCTGCGCCCGGCAGCTCGGCGACGTCTGCTCCGGCCTCGCGTTCCAACATCGCGGCCCACTCGTGGTTGAGATCTTCGAGAACATCGACCATCGAACGATCTGCGCCTTTCTGTGGTCCGAAGACATGCGCTGCGCCGTGTTCGCCCAGTAGCGGATTCTCGACGTCGGTGGCAGCGACCAGTTCGACCGACCGCAGCCGTGCGGCGGCATCGGCCAGTCCACCGAGTGCACGAACCATCCCCCGTCCGCCGTCGGTACAACTACTGCCGCCGAGACCTACGAACACCCTCTCGATGCCGGCGACACCCAGGGCGGCAACGATCAGCTGGCCGACGCCGTAGCTACTTGCCCGCAATGCGCTGCTATTGGTCGGTGGACCATCGATGAGGCTCGAGCCACACGCTTGTGCGGCTTCGATGAACGCCGTCCGGCCGTCGAGCAGCCACCGCGCCCTGACCCGCTTCCCGAGTGGTCCGTCCACGTCGAGTTCGCGCACTTCGCCACGGTTGACGGCCAACACGTCGACGAATCCCGGACCGCCGTCCGATTGTGGCGCCAACACGAGCTCGTCCCCCGGACGTCCGAGTCGCCAACCCCTGGCGATTGCGTCGGCCGCCTCGTTCGCGCTCAGTGTGTTTCCGAACGAATCAGGCGCAATCATCACTCGCATCGTCGAAAGTCTAGGTCGACAGTGGAGATGAGGCATGTCGAGGCCGCCGTGCTCGAGGAGCCTTCGCGGACGTGGGTTGGTGTGGCCGATGTTCACCTATTCGTTTCCATCCCATAGCCTGGGTGAGTGAAGTTGCTACGCCGCGGGAACTCTGACAATTCGGACAAGAACGATTCGGCCTCGGTCGAGTCGGCAGCGACGGATGTGTCGCCGCCGAACGAGATCGTCGGCAAAGGTCGCCCCACGCCGAAACGGCGTGAGGCCGAAGCCCGACGCCGCGGTCCGGTCGCGCCGCCGCCGATGACGAGCAAAGAGGCCCGCGAGCGTCGTAAGGCGAACAAGGGAACCAAAGTCGACCGCAAGAAGGCATCCGAGGAGCGCCGAGCATCCTCAGCCGACCGCCGCGCGCGAATGCTCGCCGGCGAGGACAAGTTCCTACTTCCGCGGGACAAGGGCCCCGTTCGGGCATACGCCCGTGATCTCGTGGATGCCCGCCGGAATCTGGTCGGTTTGTTCATGCCGCTCGCGCTTCTGTTGATCTTCGCGCTCTTCCTCGATCCGGCCGTTCAGGCGTATGTCACGCTGGCGATGTTCGTGATGATGCTGTTCATGGTCGGCGAGGGAATCTTCATCGGCCGCCAGATCAACAATCGCGTTCGCGCTCGCTTCCCCGAAACCACCGACGGTGGTTTCAAGCTCGGGTGGTACGCGTTCGTTCGCGCTTCGCAGATCCGCAAGATGCGCGCCCCTCAGCCCCGCGTCAACCGCGGCGCAGCTGTCTGACACTATGACGCTGCCCAAGCGCACACTGCTGCTCGGTGGCGCGCGATCGGGCAAGTCCAGCCACGCCGAACACCTCGCGGCTGCGACAGGACCGGTCAGATACGTGGCAACCGGCCGAAGACGCCCCGGTGACGCCGACTGGGACGCGCGGATAGAACAACATCGAGTTCGACGGCCCGCCACCTGGACGACAGTGGAAGCGACAACGAATCTTCCCCAGTTGATCATCGACGGAACCCCGGGTGTCACGATCGTCGACGATCTCGGCACCTGGCTGACCCACACCATCGACGACCGGTCAGCCTGGGACAGCCCGCGCGGCACGATCGCGGCGGAGATCGACGCGCTCGTCGACGCCGTCGCGCAGTGCACGGGCATCCTTTTGCTGGTCACTCCCGAAGTTGGGTTGTCCGTGATCCCACCCACTCGGGCGGGCAGACTGTTCCAAGACGAGATCGGCGTACTCAATTCCCGGCTCGCCGAGGTCTGTGACGACGTCGTACTCGTCGTGGCCGGCCTTCCCCTCGCACTCAAGTGTGCCGGGGTTCCACCTTTCCGAAAGGCTGAGCAGCAATCGTGACGTCCGAAACAACCGAGAACTCGACGCCGTTGCGTCCGGTCGCTCCGCCGTCGCCGCAGACCCGCTCTGCGGCGTCGGAACGACAGAAGTCGTTGACCAAGCCTGCCGGCAGTCTCGGTCGGCTCGAAGAGATCGGTGAGTGGATTTCGGCGTGTCAAGATCAGTGTCCACCTCACGCGCTGGTGCGACCCCGGGTAGTGGTGTTCGCCGGAGACCATGGTGTTGCGGCGCACGGGGTTTCGGCCTATCCCGCCGAGGTGACCATTCAGATGGTCGCCAATATCGCGGCCGGTGGCGCTGCGGTCAATGCACTGGCTGCAGGGGCAGGCGCAACAGTCCGTGTCGTCGATATCGCTGTCGATTCCGATACGGACATCACGATCAGCCGATACAAGGTCCGTCGGTCGAGCGGTTCGATCGATCGTGAGGATGCGTTGTCGGAGTCCGAGGTTCGAGCTGCGATCGATGCCGGTCGCGCAATCGCGGACGAGGAAATCGACAGCGGCGCCGACTTGTTGATCGCCGGGGACATGGGAATCGGAAATACTACTCCGGCAACGACATTGATCGCAGTACTCACCGACACCGAACCGGTGGCTGCGGTAGGTCGCGGCACCGGCGTCGACGATGCCGGTTGGATCCGCAAGACGGCGGCGATTCGTGATGCGATGCGGCGTGCCCGTCCGGTGGTGAAGGATTCCGTTGCGCTGCTTCGCGTTGCAGGTGGCGCCGATCTTGCCGCTATGGCCGGATTTCTCGCGCAAGCTGCGCACCGTCGTACGCCTGTCATTCTCGATGGGCTCGTCGTCACGGCGGCCGCGTTGGTTGCGGAGGAATCGGCACGAGGGGCACGTGAATGGTGGATTGCCGGGCATCGCTCTTCCGAACCTGCTCACTCGATTGCGTTGCGCCACTTGCGAATCGAACCCCTTCTCGAGCTCGACATGCGACTCGGCGAGGGCTCGGGTGCTCTCGCCGCCCTACCGTTGGTACACGCGGCCATCGCCGCACTGAAGGACATGTCGACCTTTGCAGATGCAGGCGTGAGTGACCGAGCTGCCAAGCCCGAAGCACCGTCCGAGGACTGAGAAGTGCATTCGATCTGGGTGGGCCCTCGCCTGGCCTTGTCCTGGTTGACAGTCCTTCCAGTGCGGGGGCCGCATCACGTCGATCGAGATGCGGCCCGCAAAGCCATCTCGTCCGCCCCTGTCGTCGGACTGGTGCTCGGGGTGTTCGCGGCAGGAGCTTCGTGGTGTGCGGACGCACTCTCGCTCGGCGGACTACTCGGCGGACTACTCGTCGTCGGCGCGCTTGCCCTGCTGACGCGCGGCATGCATATCGACGGGCTTGCCGATACCGCTGACGGTCTCGGTTGCTACGGCCCGCCCGAACGCGCTCGTGCAGTCATGCAGAGTGGAAGCGCCGGACCGTTCGGAGTCGCCGCGCTCGTCCTCACCCTCGCAATTCAGGCCACGGGCTTCGGCCTACTGGCGGAGCAGCGTGCTTTCTCCTCGATAGTGCTGGCCGTCGCGGTAGGTCGTGTCGCCGTCGTGCTCGCGTGCAGACGTGGGACGCTTCCAGCCGTCGACCATGGGTTCGGAGCACTCGTCGCCGGCACCCAAAGCCGCACAGTGGTCGGTCTTTGGTGTGCCGCAGCGCTTGTCGCAGCAGCCGGCTGCGTGGACGGCCGCTGGTGGCAAGGCCCCGCAGTCGTCGCAGCAGTGTTGGCGATCGGCGTAGTTCTCGTGCGCCACTGCGTCCGACGGTTCGGTGGTCTCAGCGGCGACGTACTGGGCGCAGCTCTGGAAATCACCACAACCCTCACCGTGGTGGGTGTGCTGATCGGATCCTGAACTCAGCCGAGCTTGGTCATCCACCCATGAGTATCGGCGAAGGTGCCGCGCTGAATGCCCGTCAAGGTATCGCGCAGGGCGAGAGTGATGTCGCCCGGTTCTCCGTCGGCGATCGTGAACTCACCGTCCGCTGACTTGACGCTGCCGACGGGAGTGATGACTGCCGCGGTTCCACAGGCGAATACCTCGGTGATGTCACCGGACTCCGCTTTCTTCTGCCACTCATCGGTCGAGATGCGTCGCTCCTCCACTGGAATTCCGGAGTCGGTTGCCAACGCCAGGAGTGAATCGCGGGTAATTCCCGGGAGCAAGGACCCGGAGAGCGAGGGCGTGACCAAGCGAGCGTCAGAACCGGAGCCGAAGACGAAGAACAGGTTCATGCCACCCATTTCCTCGACGAAGCGACGCTCGATCGCGTCCAGCCAGACAACCTGGTCACACCCCTGGTCGCTGGCCTGCGCCTGCGCAAGCAGCGATGCCGCGTAGTTGCCGGCAAATTTGGCCGCTCCGGTACCACCGGGAGCCGCGCGTACGTATTCGGTCGACAGCCACACGCTGACCGGTTTGACACCACGAGGGAAGTACGCCCCGGCAGGGGAGGCAATGAGCATGTACCGGTACGCGTCCGCGGGCCGGACACCGAGCCCCGCCTCGGTAGAGAACATGAACGGACGAAGGTAGAGGGCGTCCTCGCCACCGGCCGCCGGGATCCACTCGCGATCCACGGCAAGCAACTTCTCGATCGAGGAGGTGAACAGCTCAGTGGGAAGCTCCGGCATCGCCAACCGCCTCGCCGAGGACTTGAACCGCTCGGCGTTGGCATTGACGCGGAACGAGGAGAGATCCCCGTTGGGCTGACGGTAGACCTTCAACCCTTCGAAAATAGCCTGTCCGTAGTGCAGGACCATCGCAGCGGGATCCAACTCGATCGGCCCATATGGCGCGATGGTCGCGCCGTGCCAGCCCTTCTCCGAGGTGTAATCGATCACTGCCATGTGATCGGTGAAGAACTTCCCGAACCCGGGCGCAGCCAATACGGCTTCTCTGACCTCCGACGGAGCCGGAGAAGGATGCTGCACACGGGTGAATTCGGGAACGCCTGTCATGCACTGAGCTTATCGAACGCGTCGAAGCCCGCTCACTTGGTGTTCGATGCAACGAATGGCGGAGCGACGATCTCACATCGCAGTGCCCGGCCACGAACATCGACCTCGACGATGTCGCCCGGCGCCACTCCCGCTGTGGCATCCATCAGTGCAAGCGCAATTCCGGCTCCGAGCGTGGGCGAGAAAGTCCCTGACGTCGTGACACCGACCACGCCGCCGTTCACCACGACGTTCTGCCCCTGCCGCAGCACCCCGCGGTCGAGAGCCTTGACGCCCCGGAGCACTCGCGCCGGTCCCGCCGCCTTTTCTGCAAGCAGTGCGTCCCTGCCCCAGAATCGGTCCTTCTTCCATCCGATCGCCCAACCACATCGAGCTTGGAGCGGCGAGATGTCCAGCGAAAGCTCGTGACCGTGGAGTGGATAGCCCATCTCGGTACGCAGGGTATCTCGCGCACCGAGGCCTGCTACCTGGCCGTCGGAAAGCTTCACGACGTCGACGAGGGCACGGAACAATGCCTCGGCGTCGTTCCATGAGCAGACCAGTTCGTATCCATGCTCACCGGTGTAACCCGTGCGGCACACCCGGACCGGGACCTCGTTGCCTTCGGCGTCGGACCACTGCGCGTCGACGAAGGCCATGTACTCCAAGTCCACCGGGAGACCCAACTGCTCGACCACACTTCGAGAATCAGGCCCTTGGACCGCGAACACGCCGAAATCACGATGCTGGTCGCGAACGACGACGCCTTCGGGCGCCTCGGCGGTCAACGCGGCGACGACCGACGCGGAGTTGGCGGCGTTCGGAATCAGGAACACCTCTTCCGGTGAGACGAAGTAGGCGATCAAATCGTCCACCACTCCCCCGGACGTGTTGCAACACAACGTGTATTGCGCCTTCCCCGGGCCCACACGGGTGAGGTCGTTGGTCAGCGTGGAGTTGACGAAGTCCGCCGCACCCGGTCCTGCGACCAACGCCTTCCCCAGATGACTGACGTCGAAGACGCCGACTGTGGCACGGACTGCCTTGTGCTCGGCCACGACTCCAACGTAGGAGACTGGCATCTCCCATCCGCCGAAAGGCGCGAATGTCGCTCCCAGTTCGACGTGAACGGCGTGTACGGGTCCGCGAGCAAGTTCTTCTGCACTCATAGCGGACAACGCTAGCGGACGGCTGCTCGTCGGGCCCGGGTCACTACGATCGTGTATGACCGAGAACAATCAATCCTTCAGGAGCTGCCACGTGCCAACGACTTCACCCCGCGCTCTCGGACCCGAGCTGGTGCTGGCCGGCCGCCTCGGAAAAGATGTCGACGTTCTCGTCGTCGCACTCAGTACAAGTGAAGACGGACTGGAACTCGTCATCACCGACGACATCTCCGGAGATGCGCTCGCCGCCGAGTTGCTCGATGCCTTCGAGGCTGTCGGTGCAACAGGCAAGGCCGACGAGATCATCCGCATTCCCGCCCCTGCAGCGCTGGACGTGACAAGTGTCCTCGCCGTCGGGCTGGGCAAGTCGGCCGACATCGACATCGAACGCATCCGCCGGTCCGCTGGTACTGCAGCTCGCGCGCTGTCGGGAACCTCGATCGCGGCCACGACGCTCTCCGCCCTCGACCTGGGGGCGGCGGCAGAAGGCTTCTTCCTCGGTGCCTACACCTTCACCGAGTTCAAATCTGCACTGTCGGCACCTACATCGGAAGCCGGACCCCTCGGGCGCGTCGAATTGCTCGTAGCCGACCCACGCGCTCGCGAAGTCAAGGACGAGCTGACTCGTTCGGTCGCTATTGCCGAGTCCGTCGCGATCGCGCGCGACTTCGTGAACACCCCACCCAGCCACCTGTACCCGGAGAAATTCGCCGCACGCGCGAAGACACTGGGCACGGCTGCCGGCCTGAGTGTCGAAGTTCTCGACGACAAGGCCTTGGAGAAAGGCGGCTACGGCGGAATCCACGGCGTCGGCAAGGGCTCATCACGTCTGCCCAGGTTGGTGCGTCTGACACACTCCGGTGGTAAACGTAAGTCCAAGAAGGTGGCGTTGGTCGGAAAGGGAATCACCTTCGACACCGGCGGCATCTCGATCAAGCCCGCGGCGGGCATGGAAAACATGACCTCCGACATGGCCGGGGCTGCAGCCGTGATCGCGACCGTGATTCTCGCTGCCAAGGTGGGCCTCGAACTCGACATCGTTGCCACGGTTCCCATGGCGGAGAACATGCCGTCCGGCACTGCACAACGGCCGGGTGACGTGCTGACGCAGTACGGCGGGATCACGGTCGAGGTCATCAACACCGACGCCGAAGGACGACTGGTGCTCGCCGACGCCATCGTCCGCGCGTGCGAAGACGATCCCGACTACCTGATCGATACCGCAACGCTGACGGGCGCGCAGGTCGTCGCACTCGGCAACCGGACGCCGGGAGTCATGGGCACCGACGAGTTTCGCGACCGCGTCGCCGAGATTTCGCAGGCTGTGGGCGAAGACGCTTGGGCCATGCCGCTCCCCGGTGAGATTCGACGCGAGTTGGACTCGCGGGTCGCCGATCTTGCCAACGTCACCAACGGACGCGCGGGCGGAATGCTGGCTGCTGCATTGTTCCTGAAGGAGTTCGTCGCAGACGGCGTTCAGTGGGCACACATCGACGTCGCCGGTCCGGCATTCAACACCGGCGGCCCGTTCGGCTACATCGGCAAGGGTGGAACCGGAGTGCCGGTCCGCACGATGTTCGCCGTTCTCGAAGACATAGTCGAGAACGGTTAGACGCGTCACATCACGTGCATGATCCGAGTGCCTCGGCGGGCGCTCGGATCATGCAACGCTATTCGGCGGCCCTGCGCTTAAGGATTTTCGCTCGAGCATCGTGATCTCGCATCCGCTGCGGGTAGCCCGTCTTTCGGACGTCGTAGACGGGAATTTTCAGGTCTGGTCCAAGCTTTCTGATGTGTTTCTCGTCCACGACGCGCCGTGTCCACTCACCATCGTTTGCCACCAGAACGACAGTGACAGGAGTCACTGTCGTCTTTGGTTCCACGAATGCTTCGACGCCGATTCTCGCCGCCGTCCAGTCCGCGAGATACTGCGCTACCGACCCCTCTCGGGGGCCTCTACCTTTGCCACTGCGTCGAGTGAGGCGATCGAACAAGCTCATGGAGCCACTCCTGTCTTGGGTGCGGGAAGATAGACCTCCGCGTTCTCACAAGCCTCGTTACTCATGAGTTTGCCAGTGCGAGGGCAGCCCCTCGGGGAACGTAAGAACTCCAAGGATGGAAGGATGACGACGGAGGGTTCAACTCTCTCGTTGTACAGAACGATTTACGGTCTCATCGAAAGGGCGTCTACGTGTCTGCAGTAAAAGTCCGTGGATCGTGGAAAGACGTTTTCTTCGATTCGGCGCGGACACAGACAGCGCCGAAGATCGCAATTAACGCAAGTATCGTCCGCGAACCTTGCAACGCCAGCACAATGGTCTACGACCACAAGTCGTAAGAACTAAATTACCCGCACACAACTGTCGAGGAGTCAACAGACATGGCCTTCTCCGTCCAGATGCCAGCTCTTGGTGAGAGCGTCACCGAGGGAACTGTCACCAGGTGGCTCAAACAGGAGGGCGACACCGTCGAGGTCGACGAGCCGTTGCTCGAAGTGTCGACCGACAAGGTTGACACTGAAATCCCGTCCCCCGCTGCTGGTGTTCTGACGAAGATCGTGGCACAGGAAGACGACACCGTCGAAATCGGCGCCGAGCTAGCTCAGATCGGCGAAGCCGGTGAGGCTTCCGGGTCTTCCTCCGAGCCCGAGCCCGCTGCTGAAGAGCCCGCCGCCGAGCCTGTGGCTGCTGCAGAACCGGAGCCCCAAGCCGAGGAAGAAGCACCGGCACAGAGTGCACCGGCCGCGAGCTCCGACTCCAGCTCTTCGGGTACCCCGATCAAGATGCCGGAACTGGGCGAGTCGGTCACCGAAGGCACTGTCACGCGCTGGTTGAAGGCCGTGGGCGACGAGGTCGCCGTGGACGAGCCACTGCTGGAGGTGTCCACCGACAAGGTCGACACCGAGATTCCCTCCCCGGTGGCGGGAACGCTTCTCGAGATCAGCGCAGAAGAAGACGACACCGTCGAAATCGGCGGCCAGTTGGCTGTGATCGGCACAGGCGCCCCTGCTGCCAAGGCTCCGGAACCGGCAAAGCCTGCTCCCAAGCAAGAGGCTCCCAAGCAGGAAGCACCCAAGCAGGAAGCTCCCAAGCAGGAAGCTCCCAAGCAAGAGGCTCCCAAGCAAGAGGCTCCCAAGCAGGAAGCTGCGAAGGCTCCCTCCGCAGACGCATCCCCGTACGTCACTCCTCTGGTTCGTAAGCTCGCAACGGACAACGACGTGGACTTGTCCACGGTCAAGGGCACCGGCGTCGGTGGACGGGTTCGCAAGCAGGACGTCCTCGCGGCCGCCGAGGCGAAGAAGACTCCCGCAGCTCCCGCTGCTGCTGCTTCGGCGGCCGAGTCGAAGCCCGCCGCACCGGCTACAGCCGGTGTGCGACCGGAACTGGCTCATCTACGCGGAACCACGCAGAAGATGAACCGCATTCGCCAGATCACGGCGAAGAAGACGCGCGAGTCTCTTCAGTCCTCTGCCCAGCTGACTCAGACCTTCGAGGTCGATGTAACCCGGGTGGCAGGTCTGCGCGCCAAGGCCAAGGCCAAGTTCCAGGAGAACGAGGGCGTCAATCTGACGTACCTTCCGTTCTTCGCGAAGGCGGTCGTCGAGGCTCTCAAGGCTCACCCGAATGTCAATGCCAGCATCAACGAAGAAGCCAAGGAGATC
Organism: Rhodococcus sp. 1168; assembly: GCF_002091955.1. GTDB lineage: Bacteria > Actinomycetota > Actinomycetes > Mycobacteriales > Mycobacteriaceae > Rhodococcoides. Next base: position 229,324 of record NZ_MKKY01000091.1, read on the forward strand.
ACCTATCACGCCGAGGTCCACCTCGGTATCGCTGTGGACACCGAGCAGGGCTTGCTGTCCCCTGTAATCCACAACGCGGGCGATCTGTCGTTGGCTGGTCTCGCCCGGGCGATCAACGACATCGCCACTCGCGCTCGATCCGGTGGCCTGAAGCCTGACGAGTTGTCCGGTGGCACGTTCACGATCACCAATATCGGCAGTCAGGGCGCGTTGTTCGATACCCCGATCCTGGTACCGCCACAGGCAGCCATGCTCGGCACGGGCGCGATCGTCAAGCGTCCCGTCGTGGTCAAGGACGACGCGGGCAACGAGTCCATCGGCGTCCGGTCTATGTGCTACCTGCCGCTGACCTACGACCATCGTCTGGTCGACGGCGCGGATGCAGGTCGTTTCCTCAGCACCATCAAGCAGCGGCTCGAGATCGCATCGTTCGAAGCAGATCTAGGTCTGTAGAGCAGGTCGAAGGCCGAGCAGTCTGTACTGTGGACTGTAGGTGAGCAGTGTTCAGCGCTCGGCCGATCCTCGAATAAACGGGGAACCGCACTAACAGGGTCGGGGCATCATCCGCTTGGCGGATGATGCCCCGGTTCTGTCGAGGAGGCTTTCGAATTCATGCGTGTAGTCATTGCTGGTTCTTCCGGTTTGATCGGTACTGCGCTCGTCGCCTCGCTGCGAGGTAAGGGGCACGAGGTTGCCAGATTGGTTCGAAGAGCGCCTGCCGGTCCTGACGAGTTCGAGTGGAACCCGCCGCAGGGCTCGTTGAACGATCGCGCGTTGCGTGGTGCAGACGCCGTGGTCAACCTTTGTGGGGTAGGCATCGGAGACAAGCGATGGTCGGGTGCCTACAAGCAGAAGGTGCGCGACAGTCGGATAACCCCCACCGAGGTGCTGGCGGAAAACTGCGCGAAGTTTCAGGTTCCGACACTGGTCAATGCCAGCGGAATCAACTTCTACGGCGACACAGGCGACCGGGTGGTCGACGAAACGGCCCCTGTCGGCGAGGGGTTTCTGGCCGAGGTGTGTCGAGACTGGGAGAATGCGACTTCGACCGCTACGGCCGGCGGAGTCCGCACCATCATGTTGCGCAGTGGCGTGGTCTTGTCGCAACGCGGCGGAATGCTGGACAAGCTGAGGCCCCTCTATCTGATGGCGCTCGGTGGACGCCTCGGCAACGGCCGACAGTACTTCCCCTGGATCTCACTCGAGGACGAGATCGCGGCGACCATCCATGGCATCGAAAACGAGTCGGTATCGGGCCCGGTCAACATGGTAGGTCCAGCTCCCGTCACCAACGCTCAGTTCAACAGCGCCATGGCCCGTGCACTGCATAGGCCCGCGCCCTGGGTCGTACCGGGATTCGCGTTGAAAGCGGTCATCGGCGAATTCGCCCAGGAAGCAATTCTGACCGGACCTCGAGCTGTTCCGAAGGTGTTGGAAGACACGGGATTCGTTTTTGCTCACAATACGATCGGCGAGGCACTGCGAGTAGCTGTCGGTCGCTGACTCGGCGTAGCGTGCCAGACATGACAAACGGGGGAATCTCCGCACGGGAGAGTTCGGATCCCGTCGATGTCCGAAGACTCGGTCGCATCGACTACCTCGAGGCGTGGGCCCGTCAGCGCGAACTCGCCGACATGCGTGCCGAGGGGCGGGGGCTAGACACGCTACTTTTGCTCGAGCATCCGCCGGTGTTCACTGCCGGCAGGCGTACCGCGCCCGAGGACCGTCCGCGCGACGGCGCGCCTGTCATCGAGGTCGATCGCGGCGGCAAGATCACCTGGCACGGTCCGGGACAGCTCGTCGGGTATCCGATCATTCGCCTCGCACAGCCCATCGACGTCGTCAAGTATGTGCGCCGGATCGAAGAAGCACTGATTTCCGTGTGCACCGAGCTCGGCATCACCTGTGGCCGCGTCGACGGTCGCTCCGGTGTGTGGTTGGCCGCAGGACGCAGTGGCGCGGGCGATAACGACGACGGGCCATGGTTGCCGGAGCGGAAAATCGCAGCGATCGGCGTGCGGGTTCAGCGAGGCGTGACGCTGCATGGTTTCTCACTCAACTGCAATGCGTCCATGGCAGGCTTCGACGCGATCGTGCCGTGTGGAATCGCCGATGCTGGTGTGACCTCACTGTCCGCGGAACTCGGTCGAGACGTCACTGTCGACGAGGTCGAACCCGCCGTCACCGAGGCCGTTCTGGCTGCTCTGGACGGCGGATTGCCGGTGACCGAACACGACGTGGCGCGGCCCTTGCTGGAGTCGGTCTCCAGTAACCCGCACTTCACCACGACGAAGTTCGGCGCGTAGCATCGACCGTGTGACTGTGGCTCCAGAAACACCCTCGAACGCTGCGCCGTCCCTCGGGTCATCCCCCGACACTTCGCTCACCTCCAGCACTCCCCTCGCCCCACCCGGACGCAAATTGCTTCGCCTCGAAATCCGAAACGCGGAGACACCGATCGAACGCAAGCCCAACTGGATCAAGACCAAGGCCAAGATGGGGCCGGAGTACACCGAACTCAAAGGTTTGGTCAAGCGCGAGGGTCTGCACACTGTCTGCGAAGAGGCCGGTTGCCCCAACATCTACGAGTGCTGGGAAGACCGTGAGGCGACGTTCCTCATCGGCGGTGAACAATGCACCCGCCGTTGCGATTTCTGCCAGATCGATACCGGCAAGCCCGAAGACCTCGACCGCGACGAGCCTCGTCGAGTCGCCGAAAGCGTTCAGGCCATGGGCCTGCGCTACTCGACGATCACCGGGGTGGCGCGAGACGACCTCGAAGACGGCGGCGCTTGGCTGTACGCCGAAACGGTCCGCTACATCAAGAAGTTGAACCCCAACACCGGCGTCGAATTGTTGATACCCGACTTCAACGCCAAGCCCGACCAGTTGGCAGAGGTCTTCTCTTCGCGACCGGAAGTTCTTGCGCACAATGTCGAAACGGTTCCACGCATCTTCAAGCGAATCCGTCCGGCTTTCCGCTATCAGCGATCCATGGACGTCATCACTGCAGCTCGAGACGACGGCCTGGTCACCAAATCCAACTTGATTCTCGGCATGGGCGAGACGCCGGAAGAGGTACAGGAGGCAATTCGCGACCTGCATGAGGCAGGCTGCGACATTCTCACCATTACCCAGTACCTGCGCCCGTCGCCGCGCCACCACCCAGTGGAGCGGTGGGTCAAGCCCGAAGAGTTCGTCGAGCATTCCGACTACGCGACCGAGGTCGGTTTCGCCGGGGTTCTGGCGGGTCCGCTGGTCCGCTCTTCGTACCGGGCAGGGCGGCTGTATGCGCAGGCGATGCAGCATCACGGTCGTGTGCTACCCGAGAGCATGGGTCACTTGGTGGACGGTGGCGAAGCTTCGCAGGAGGCAAGTTCGTTGATTGCTCGTCTCGCTGCGCGCTAGGCATCGAACCGGCGATGCACGCGACTTCAGCGCCGACACGTATCCTGTGAAGCATGGCGAACGGCAGTAAAGCGGGCAAAGCAGGTAAGCCCAGCAAAGAAGCAAAGGCGGCAGCGAAAGCTGCCCGTAAGCAGGCATCGAAAGAGCGTCGAGGCCAGTTGTGGCAGGCGTTCAACATGCAGCGCAAGGAAGACAAGCTTCTTCTGCCGCTGATGATCGGTGCCATCGTCGGTATCGGTCTGGTGCTGTTTCTCATCGGCTTGATCTTCGATCTGCAGTGGTTCCTACTGCCCATCGGACTTCTCGTCGGAGTGCTCGTGGCCTTCATCATCTTCGGGCGTCGGGTCCAGAAGTCGGTGTACACCAAGGCGGACGGGCAGGCGGGCGCAGCTGCGTGGGCTCTGGACAACCTGCAGGGATCCTGGCGCGTGACCAACGCGATTGCCGGAACGACTCAGCTCGACGCAGTGCATCGCGTCATCGGCAAACCCGGGATCATTCTCGTCGCGGAAGGCGCGCCGCAGCGTGTGAAATCACTTCTCGCCCAAGAGAAGAAGAAGACTGCGCGGATCGTCGGCGATACCCCGATCTACGACATCGTCGTCGGCAACGGGGAGAACCAGGTTCCGCTGTCCGGTCTCCAGAAGTATCTGACGAAGCTGCCCAAGAACATCGACAGCAAGCGCATGGACACCATCGAATCCAGACTCTCGGCACTCGGCACCAAGAGTGGTCCCGCTATGCCGAAGGGCCCGCTCCCCGGCGGTGCCAAGATGAAGGGCGTTCAGCGGACGATCAAACGTCGCTGATCGCTAGCGAACCCGCACCATCGCGGTGCCCGTCGCCCGGTCGTGCATACCGCGACCGTCGTGGTCCGAGATCACGGCCGGGACGACAAAAATGATGAAAAACGTTCGCACCAGTGCTCGCACAAATCCGACGCGGGCCTGCGCATCCACACGCGCCACCTGAATTCCGGCTACCAGTTGGCCTGGAGTGAACGAAAAGATACTCACCGAGCCGACCCCGAGAACGAACCAGACCAGCAAGGTCAAGCTGGAGACCTGAACCGCAGCCCCGGTCGCGCCGACAATCAGTGCCGACACTCCTATCGACATCAACCAGTCGAGCAACAATGCGCCGGAACGACGGCCGAGCCCTGCTATCGCGCCCGGGCCGTCCGCTGGGAGTCCGAGTCGCTCTCCTGGAAATTTCTGCTCGGTTCCGTCCTCGGATCGAGCAGCCGAGGGTCCGGACAACCAAGAACCTGTCATTCGCGCCATGGACACCAGGATAGGCGTCGACATGAATACGCGGATCAGCCGTCACCGTAGTGTGTGCGGTGAGTACGATTCTTTTTCTTCTGCCCACCTGGAGAGTGTCGTGGCTCACTCGAGTGCACGCAATGATCAAACCAACGTGTAACACGGGTGAAACACAAGCTTGACCGGCGGGCAACACCAGGTCCATAACGTTTGGTCGACGGACTCAACAAAGGAGCAACAGCGTGGCGTTCAGCACGGCCGAAGAGGTCATCAAATTCATCGCCGACGAAAGTATTGAATACGTCGACATCCGTTTCACGGATCTGCCAGGTATTCAGCAGCACTTCTCGATCCCGGCTTCTGCATTTACGCAGGATGTCTTCGAAGACGGCCTCGCGTTCGACGGTTCGTCCGTACGTGGCTTCCAGTCGATTCACGAATCCGACATGATGCTTCTGCCCGACGTGTCGACGGCGCAGGTCGACCCCTTCCGGGCCGCGAAGACGTTGAATGTGAACTTCTTCGTTCACGATCCGTTCACCCGTGAGTCCTACAGCCGCGACCCGCGCAACGTCGCACGTAAGGCCGAGGAGTACTTGCTCTCCACTGGCATTGCGGATACCGCGTTCTTCGGTGCCGAAGCCGAGTTCTACATCTTCGACTCGGTCAATTACGACTCGAGCATCAATGGCGCCTACTACGAACTCGACTCCATTGCGGGTTCGTGGAACACCGGTAAGAAGACGAACGCCGACGGCAGCCCCAACCTTGGTTACAAGGTCCGCGCCAAGGGCGGGTACTTCCCCGTGGCTCCGTACGACCACTTCGTGGATCTGCGCGACGAAATCTCCACGAACCTCACCAATGCGGGCTTCGAGCTCGAGCGCGGGCATTCCGAGGTCGGCACCGGCGGTCAGCAGGAGATCAACTACAAGTTCAACACGCTGCTCGCTGCCGCGGACGACCTGCAGCTGTTCAAGTACATCGTGAAGAACACCGCTTGGAAGAACGGCAAATCGGCGACCTTCATGCCGAAGCCCCTGTTCGGCGACAATGGCTCGGGCATGCACGTGCATCAGTCGCTGTGGAAGGACGGTAAGCCCCTCTTCCACGACGAGGCCGGATATGCCGGACTGTCGGATCTGGCTCGCCACTATATCGGCGGAATTCTCCATCACGCACCGTCGCTGTTGGCGTTCACCAACCCGACCGTCAACTCGTACCACCGTCTGGTGCCGGGCTACGAAGCCCCCATCAACCTCGTGTACAGTCAGCGGAACCGTTCTGCCGCAGTCCGAATCCCGATCACCGGAAACAACCCGAAGGCCAAGCGCGCGGAATTCCGCGCACCGGACTCCTCGGGCAACCCGTACCTCAACTTCGCCGCCCAGATGATGGCCGGCCTGGACGGAATCAAGAACAAGATCGAGCCGCTGGCTCCGGTCGACAAGGATCTCTACGAGTTGCCGCCCGAGGAAGCCAAGAACATTCCTCAGGCACCGACGTCGCTGGAGACTGTCATCGACCGCCTCGAGGCCGATCACGAGTACCTGACCGAGGGTGGCGTCTTCACCACGGACCTGATCGAGACCTGGATCTCGCTCAAGCGCGAGCAGGAGATTGCTCCGATCAACCTGCGGCCGCACCCGTACGAGTTCAACCTGTACTACGACGTGTGATCCACCTGTAGCGTTCGCTTCACCAGAGCCACCCGCCCTTGCCATCGAGCAGGGCGGGTGGCTCTGTTCGTAGGCATGGTTGTGTGTACGCACGGTAACGACTTGCGTAAAACGGGTTTGAATCTGGGTGACATCAGCCATTCTCGAACTGAAAGACTGGCACGGATTCTCCAAAGAAACCGTGTATACGGGAAGTTGGTGGGTTTACCTTCAATGGACGCACTCTGGAATTTCGTCTCCGGACGACGACAACAGTTGCTGACAGATTCGTATCTCCACGTCTCTGCCGTCATCCAGTCGATCATCATCGCCACGATCATCGCGGTCATCGTGGGAATTGCTGTCTACCGCTCTCCCGCGGGGTCCGCCATCGCAACGGCCTTGGCCAGCACGATTCTGACCATTCCCTCCTTCGCCCTCCTCGGATTGCTGATTCCGATCCTCGGGTTGGGGGTGGCTCCGACCATCACGGCGCTGGTCCTGTACGCACTCTTGCCGATTGTCAGAAATACGATCATCGGCCTCGCAGCGGTCGATCCCGCAGTCACAGATGCTGCTCGCGGAGTCGGATTGAACCGTGCGCGGATTCTAGCTCGGATCGAGATGCCGTTGGCGTGGCCGTCGATCTTGGCCGGCATGCGGGTCAGTACGCAGATGATCTTCGGCATCCTCGCCATTGCGGCGTACGCGAAGGGCCCCGGACTCGGCAACCTCATCTTTTCGGGCCTCTCCCGCGTCGGTAGCCCCACCGCTGTTCCTCAAGCACTGGTCGGCACCGTTCTGATCGTCATTCTCGCCTTGATTGTCGACGGCATCCTCGTTCTCGTCGGCCGTCTCACAACCTCGAAGGGCATCGCGTGACCCCAACAGCGAACAATCAGAACGTCTCGGGCGTCGATATCGTGCTCGAGTCCGTCAGCAAACGCTATCCCGGCCAGAAGGCTGCAGCGGTGGAGAACGTCTCGTTGACCGTTCCTGCAGGTGAGATCGTTGTCTTCGTGGGGCCTTCCGGCTGCGGCAAGACCACCACGATGCGCATGATCAACCGACTCATCGAGCCTTCGTCGGGAAAAATCACCATCGACGGCAAAGACGCTTTGTCGATCGACCCGGACGAGTTGCGACGGGGAATCGGATACTCGATTCAGCAGGCAGGGCTGTTTCCGCACCTGACGATCGCAAAGAACGTCGGGACGGTGCCTGGGCTGATCGGGTGGGACAAGAAGCGGATCGCGGCTCGGACGGACGAGATGCTCGACCTCGTGGGGCTGGATCCGGATACCTATCGAGACCGCTATCCGCGTCAGCTGTCCGGCGGTCAGCAACAACGCGTCGGTGTTGCCCGAGCGCTCGCCGCGGATCCGCCAGTGCTGTTGATGGACGAGCCCTTCGGCGCGGTGGACCCGATCACCCGAGGCCTGTTACAGGACGAGTTGATGCGGCTGCAATCCGAACTCGGCAAGACGATCGTCTTCGTCACGCACGACTTCAACGAGGCAGTCAAGCTCGGTGACCGCATTGCCGTCCTGGGTGACCGATCGACGATCGAGCAGTACGACACGCCGGAGGCGATCCTGGCGAATCCTGCGAGCGAGATGGTGGCTGGGTTCGTGGGCGCCGATGCATCACTGAAACAGCTGACGCTCACTCGCATTCGTGACGTTCGCCTGGTTCAGTGTCCGACCGCCAAGGAAAGCGATCCCGTTGACGGGATCCGCGCGAAGGTCGCGACCCGCAAGTGGCCGTGGGGACTGATTCTGGACGAACGCAACAGGCCGCTCCGCTGGGTTGGTCCCGCTCATCTGGCACACGCGTCTTCACTACGGGGAATCGGTGTGCCGATCGGCGAACTGGTGTCCGTTCAGTCCACGCTTCAAGATGGGTTGGAAGCGCTTCTCGCCGAGAGCACCGCGTCGACCGTCGTCACCGGTCTTCGCGGTGAGTACGTCGGGTTGATCTCGATCGATGTTCTCGTCGGCCATCTGCAGCAGATGCGCGAAGCGCACGAGCACGATCACGACGACGATGACGCCGATGCCGATGCCGACGGAGTCAGCGGGGAGTTGCCCGCATGACCGCATCCGTGGACAGTCTCCTCGCGGCCGAGATGGACGCGGCACCGGACGAAGGTGCGTCGGAGCGCGATGCTGTCAAACGCGCCGATCGCCTACGCCTGCTGGTGCAACCCGCCATCGTTCTCATTCTGGTTGTCGGCGTACTCGTCTGGGCCTTCAGTCGCGATCTGACCGCGACTCAACAAGGCAGCATCACTGCGAGCAACCTCGCCACGCTCACCTGGCAGCACATTTTGCTCACCGCAGCAGTCGTAGTCATCGTCGTCATCATCGCCGTCCCGCTCGGAACTCTGCTCACCCGACCCGGATACACCCGTCTCGCACCATTTTTCGTGGGTATCGCCAACATCGGAGCCGCTGCACCTGCAGTCGGTTTGCTGGTCCTGTTCTATCTGGCGACGCGGCAGACAGGTTTCTGGATCGGCGTCCTGCCCATCGCCTTCTACTCGCTGCTTCCGGTGTTGCGCAATACGATTCTGGGATACCAGGAGGTCGACAAAACGCTCATCGATGCCGGCCGCGGTCAAGGGATGTCCTCGCTGACCGTGCTCCGAAGGCTCGAGTTCCCAATGGCAGTGCCGTACATTCTCGCCGGCCTACGCACTTCCTTGGTCCTCGCGGTCGGAACAGCGACGCTGTGTTTCCTCGTCAGCGCAGGTGGACTCGGCATTCTCATCGACACCGGATACAAGTTGCGCGACAACGTCACCCTGGTGACCGGTGCCGTACTTGCAGTGTCCCTGGCACTGTTCGTCGATTGGCTCGGCGCATTGGCCGAGCAGTTCCTGGGCCCCAAAGGATTACGATGAAGAAGACGACGACCGCAATCGCACTCGCCATGGCGGGGGCTCTCCTGGCCGGCTGCGGGCTCGAATCCGGGGGCGCGGTTCCACTCTCGGTCGGGCCTGCCAGCATCCAGCCGGTCCCCGAACTCGAGGGCGTCAAGATGACCGTCGGTTCCAAGGACTTCACCGAACAGATCACGCTCGGCTACATAATCGAGTTCGCGATGGTCGCTGCCGGTGCCGAGGTTCGAGATCTGACCAACATCCAGGGCTCCAACAGCACACGTGACGCCCAGTTGAACGGTCAGATCGATCTCACATACGAGTACACCGGCACCGGGTGGATCAACTATCTGGGCAACGAGACACCACTACCCGACTCGACCGAGCAGTACGAAGCGGTGCGCGATGCCGACCTCGCGGCAAACGACATGGTGTGGGAGCCTCCGGCCCCGATGAACAACACCTACGCGCTCGCGATGAACCAGCAGACTGCGGAGGAAACGGGAGTCAAGACGCTGTCGGACTACGCCAACCTCGTTCGAACCGACCCGTCCGCGGCGACGACCTGCGTCGAAACCGAGTTCAACGTTCGTCAGGACGGCTACCCCGGACTGGCCGCCAAGTACGAGTTCGATCCGAACCTCGCGCCTCGGCAGATACTGCAGACCGGCATCATCTATCAGGCCACCGCCGACGGAACCCAGTGCAAGTTCGGTGAGGTGTTCGCTACCGACGGACGCATCATCGCGCTCGATCTCATTCTGCTCGAAGATGATCGAGCCTTCTTTCCCAAGTACAACCCGTCACTGATCATGAGGAAAGACTTCGCAGCCGCCCATCCCGAGGTGCAGGAAGTCATGGCACCGATCACCGCGAAGCTGGACGACTCGGTCATGACCGAATTGAACCGCCAGGTGGACGTCGAGGGCCGAGAGCCCGCCGACGTCGCACGTGACTGGCTCGTCTCGGAAGGTTTTGTCACCACCGGCTGATCGACGGTGGAGTGGTCAGGCCCCGAAGGTCCGCTCCACCACCGCCTTTGCGCGACGCGTCACACGTAGGTAGTTGTCGAGGAACTCCCCCGCATCGGCGTTCTCCCACCCGGCCACCTTTGCGACGGCGGAGAGAACATGTCCCGGTGCAGGGAGTTGGTCCGTCGGCTTTCCACGCACGAGCACGAGTGCGTTGCGGGCCTTCGTCGCGAGAATCCATGCCTCGCGCAACAGTTCGACGTCGGTCTCGCTCATCAATTCGGCCGCACCGATCGCGTCGAGAGTCTGCAAGGTCGAGGTGTTGTGCAGCGACGGCACGTCATGGGCATGTCTGAGTTGGATGAGCTGCACTGTCCACTCGATGTCGGCGAGCCCGCCCCGACCCAGCTTGGTGTGAGTGGCGGGGTCGGCGCCCTTCGGGAGACGCTCGGAGTCGATTCGCGCTTTGATGCGGCGGATCTCTCGAACGGCCTCCTGCGAGACGCCGCCTTCTGGGTATCGCACCTTGTCGACCATGAGCAGGAACTTGATGCCGAGATCCTGATCGCCGGCAACTTGGTGGGCACGCAGCAGCGCCTGGACCTCCCAGGCCTGAGCCCACTGCGCGTAGTACGCCTTGTACGACGCGAGAGTCCTGACCACCGGCCCGTTTCGGCCTTCCGGCCGCAATCCGGTGTCGACCTCCAACGGTGGATCGGTACTCGGCGCACCGAGTAGCTTGCGAATCCGATCGGCAATACCGTTGGCCCACTTGACGGCGACGCTGTCGTCGGAGCCCTCGACGGGTTCGCATACGAACAACACATCTGCATCGCTGCCGTAGCCGAGTTCTCCGCCGCCGAGTCGGCCCATGCCGATCACAGCCAGGCTGGCAGGAGCCGGCTCGCCACGTTCGGCTTCGCTCGCCCGAATGGCCGCTGCCAGTGCAGCGTTGATCACCGCGGCCCACACCGAAGACAATGCAGTACAGACCTGTGGAACGTCGAGCATGCCGAGGATGTCGGCCGACGCCACTCGCGCAAGCTCGTGTCTACGCAGAGCCCGCGCGGCGTCGATGGCACGAACCGGATCGTCGTACCGACCCGAAGAAGACAGGATCGCTCGATATGTCTCCTCGGGTTCGACGTCGAGAAGCCTTGGGCCGGTTGGGCCGTCGGCGAAGAGTCTGATAACCTCGGGCGCTTTGATGAGCAGATCCGGCACGTACGCCGAGGATCCGAGCACGATCATCAGGCGCTGAGCGACAGCACCTTCGTCGCGCAGTATTCGCAGAAACCAGGTTTGGTCCGTAGTGGCCTCGCAGAGTCTGCGGTAATTGAGTAGGCCTGCATCCGAGTCCGGGGTATCGGCCAGCCATTCGAGAAGTGTCGGCAGCAGCACCGCTTGAATCTGGCCACGCCGTGAGCCCGAACCGACGAGCGCGCGCAGGTGCCCGATCGCGTTCCGAGGCGCGGCGAATCCCAGCGCGGAGAGTTGGCGCACGGCGGCTTCCGGAGTCAATCTGACTGTGTCGGAATCGAACCGCACGACCGAATCGAGCAGTGGTCGATAGAACAGTTTCGCGTGCAGCCTACGGATCCGGAGCGCGTTGCGTTTGATCTCGGCGGTCAGCACTCCGAGCGCGTCACGATTGCCGTCTGGACGCATGTGCGCTGCTCGGGCGAGCCAGCGCAGCGCTTCCTCGTCGTCCGGCGGTGGCAGAGTGTGGGTTCGCTTCATCCGCTGTAGCTGCAGGCGGTGTTCGAGCAACCGCAGGAACTCGTAGGACGCGGTCAGATTCGCTGCGTCGTCACGCCCGACGTATCCGCCGTCGCTGAGCGCAACCAGGGCGTCCACAGTGCCGAGAACTCGGAGAGTTTCGTCGGTGCGACCGTGGACGAGTTGCAGCAGCTGGACGGCGAATTCGACATCCCGCAGGCTTCCGCGACCGAGTTTGATCTCACGTTCACGGAGCTCGGGTGGGACCATCTCCTCGACGCGACGGCGCATGGCGCGGACCTCGGGAACGAAGTCCTCCCGCTGCGAGGCCAACCACACCATCGGATTGAGCGCGGCGACGTAGCTGTGCCCGAGCTCGAGGTTCCCAGTCATCGGACGTGCTTTGAGCAACGCCTGGAACTCCCATGTCTTGGCCCACCGCTTGTAGTAAGCGACATGCGAATCGAGGGTGCGGACCAGTTCGCCACGCTTCCCCTCCGGCCGAAGCGCCGCATCGACCTCGAAGAACGCCGAGGAGCCGATTCGCATCATTTCGCCCGCGATCCGGCTGGCTACCGCATCCGCGGGTTCGGCAACGAATACGACGTCGACGTCGGAGACGTAATTGAGCTCTCGCGCACCGCATTTGCCCATTGCGATCACGGCGAGTCGGTTGGGCATCGGATCGTCCGGGCAGACAGTGGCGACGGCGACAGCCAGGGCGGCGGTCAGGGCGGCGTCGGCCATGTCGGAGAGCTGATTTCCGACGAGCTGATACGGCACGACAGGCTCGTTCTCCACGGTGGCTGCGAGATCCGCCGCGGCGAGAACCATAACTTGGTCACGGTAGGTTTTACGCAGTGCGACAACGGCATCGGGTCCGGTCAGACCCGCCCGGTACAGTTCCGGCGAAGCATTCGGGCCGGTCTCGGGCACCGCCTCGACAGCGGCCAGTAGTTGTTCGGTCAGCTGCTGCTTGCTGGGTAGTTCCACCCGGGCGGACGGACCCGTGGCGCGGCCCTCGGGTGTACTGAGCAGACGCCAGGTATCCGGATCGGCAACGAGGTGATCGGCAAGCGCGCTCGAGGCACCGCACAGACCGAACAATCGACCACGGAGACCCTTGTCCGAACGCAAGGCCTGGTCGACTTCGGAGAAGCCGTCGCCGAGCAGATCCTGCAGCCTTGTCAGTGTCCGCAGTGCGAGGTCCGCGTTGGCTGCACGCGACAGCGACCACAGTAGTTCGAGACTGTTCTCGTCGACCCACCCGAGCTTCTGAAGATCAGCGGGCGCACTGGCCTCGACCAGACCCAGACGTCCTGGCCCTGGGACGATCGAACGTGATGTGGGTGGACGCACCATCAGCGAACACCTCGACTCTGGCGTGACACAGGTTCACCTCACCGCGGGCGGGAACTAGCTCTTACTCGAACGAAGTAAAATCTAGCCCATCACACCGGCATTCGATGACAGTGCGCAGATCACAATCCCAAGTAGGCCTTCAGCTCGTACGGCGTGACATGCGAGCGGTATTCCTCCCACTCCCGACGCTTGTTGCGCAGGAAGAAGTCGAAGACGTGCTCACCGAGGGCTTCGGCGACGAGCTCGGAGCCCTCCATAGCGTTCAGAGCCTGATCGAGGTTGCCTGGAAGCTCCTTGTACCCCATCGCGCGACGCTCGGCTGATGTCAACGCCCACACGTCCTCTTCTGCCTCCGGTGGCAACGTGTAACCCTTCTCGATGCCACGCAGACCGGCAGCAAGTAGCACGGCGAAGGCAAGGTAGGGGTTGCAGGCGGAGTCGGGGCTGCGGATCTCGACGCGACGAGAGGACGCCTTGTTCGGGGTGTACATCGGAACCCGAATGAGTGCCGAGCGGTTGGAGGGTCCCCAAGACGCTGCCGTCGGTGCTTCGCCACCGCGGATCAACCGCTTGTAGGAGTTGACCCACTGGTTCGTGACGGCGCTGATCTCGTTGGCATGTTCGAGGATTCCGGCGATGAACGACTTGCCGGTCTCCGAGAGCTGCATCGGGTCGTCCGGATTGTGGAACGCGTTGGTGTCGCCCTCGAACAGGCTCATGTGCGTGTGCATCGCCGAGCCGGCCTGATCACTGAACGGCTTGGGCATGAACGTTGCGCGGACGCCCTCGGCGATCGCAACTTCCTTGACCAGGTATCGGAAGGTCATGATGTTGTCGGCCATCGACAGTGCGTCGGCGTAGCGGAGGTCGATTTCCTGCTGACCGGGCGCGGCTTCGTGATGGCTGAACTCGACGGAGATGCCCATCGACTCGAGCGCATCGATGGCGTGACGGCGAAAGTTCGGCGCCGAATCGTGCACGGCCTGATCGAAATATCCACCGTTGTCGGCGGGCGTGGGCGGCGATCCATCCTCTGGAGAGTCCTTGAGCAGGAAGAACTCGATCTCCGGATGCACGTAGCAGCTGAACCCGAGGTCTGCGGCCTTGCTCAATTGACGACGCAGCACGTGCCGCGAATCAGCCCAGGACGGCGAGCCGTCGGGCATCGCGATATCGCAGAACATCCGTGCCGAATGCTGATGCCCCTTACTGCTCGACCAGGGCAAGATCTGAAAAGTAGACGGATCGGGCTTGGCAACGGTATCTGCTTCGGAGACGCGGGCGAAGCCCTCGATAGCGCTTCCGTCGAAGCCGATGCCTTCGTCGAAGGCACCTTCGAGTTCCGCCGGGGCAATGGCGACCGATTTCAGATAGCCAAGAACATCGGTGAACCATAGGCGGACGAAGCGGATGTCGCGCTCCTCCAGGGTCCGAAGCACGAATTCCTTTTGGCGATCCATGTCCGCGAGACTAAGCAAACCGCGTTAAATCTGTGTTACATCGTGATCTCGGTCTCACGTCGGACGTTTCTCAGCGGGCACACCCGGGACGTGATGCTCGCGTCAGCACACCAGATCGCTGCCTGGCGGTACCAGGTCGACGAGATAACCGACCAACGGATCGTCGATGCATTCCTCGCCGGAGAAGGCGACCGTATGTCGGGTCCCTTCATACGTGACCAGGTCCGCGTCGAGCTGGCGAGCAAGATCGACCCCTGCCTGGTACGGCGTGGCCGGGTCGAAAGTCGTGGACACGACCACGAGCTTCGGTAGCCCCGCCGCCGAGATCGTGTGCGGACTTCCGGTATTCGGTACCGGCCAGAAAGCGCACAGGTCGAGAGGCGCGTTTCCGGTTCCGCGGCCGTCGTCGAGGAACGGGGCGGCCTCTCGGTACCGCGTGTCGGCCTCGTCGGCCTCGGCTCGGTCGATGACCGGTGGGTCATCGACGCACCGGATCGCATTGAATGCGTCATCGAGATTCGCGTAGGACCCGTCCTCGAGTCGTCCGCTGTAGCTGTCGGCCAAACGGAGGAGCGTGTCACCGCGGCCATCCCGCAGTTCGCTCAGTCCTGCCCGAAGTAGCCGCCACAGGCTTTCGGAGTAGAGCGCTTGCTGAGTCCCCGTCAGCGCGTCGTCATAGCTCAGTCCACGCGGGTCCGTCGTTTCGGCAGGACGCTCGACAAGTGGGTCGACGAGCGCACGAAACTGCCGGTTCGCGTCGGCGACTTCGGTGCCGAGCGGACAAGACGGCGATTGTGCGCAGTCGGCAGCAAAACCGTCGAACGCACCTTGGAAGGCCGCCCCCTGCTCGACGGCTTCGTCGACGGGACTCTGCTCCGGATCGAGTGCGCCGTCGAGCACCATCGCTCGCACGTTGCCGGGAAACGCCTCGGCGTACGCGGTGCCGATTCGGGTGCCGTACGAGTAGCCGACATAGGTGAGCTTCGCGTCCCCCAGCACCGACCTGATCACGTCCATGTCCTGGACCACCTCGCGCGTTCCCACGTGCTCGAGCAGATCCGTACCGCTCCGCGCTGCACACTTGGCGGCGTAGTTCTGATGCTCCGCTTCCGATTTCGCAATACCCTCCGGCGAAACGTCGACATCCGGCTCGCGTCGCTCCTCTTCGATTTCTTGCGTGGTCAGGCACCGCACGGCAGGAGTCGATGCACCGATCCCGCGCGGATCGAATCCGATCCGATCGAAGCGTTCGGATAACTCCGACCCGTCTGCCTGCGTGGACATGTACAGCCCTGATGCCCCCGGGCCACCTGGGTTGAACAAGATCGAACCGATCTTGTCCCCGCTCGCCTGCGTCCGCGAAAGGGCGATCTCGGCCTTGTCTCCGCTCGGCTCCTCGTAGTTCAACGGCACCGTGACCTTCGCGCACTCCATATCGCTGCGAAAACCCGATCCGTCGGTGTCATAGGAATCGCAGGATCCCCACTCTGGCGACTGGGTGTAGAACTCGGGGAGGCCGTCGGGGACGATGCCGGCACCGGGCTCGAAAGATTCGACGGACGATGAAAGCCCCTCTGCTTCCGGGTTGCCCTCGATTGTCGAGCTCTGCGCACATCCCGCCGCGGCCATCAGCCCTGCCGCGCCCAGGGCTACCAACCGGACCAGCGGAGTGCGACTCGTTCTCATTCCCTCGATGGTGCCAGAACTTCACGTGTGCGCTGCTCACGCAGGACAGCGGCGAACCAAGCGCCTCCCTGCACGACTCTGGCCGAGCCTCGCGGTGTGACGGATTGCACTGCCGAGTGCTCTTCGGTCGAGTAGACGCAGGTGGCAGACTGGAGACGTCATCAACCCCATCCCGGGGACCCGAAGCCGGGCCTCGAGGAACCGAAAGGGACAAAGATGTCCGACAACACGATTTACGGTGGATCCGACGCATCCGTGTCCGGTCTCACTCGCAAGACCCGCACCCACCATCTTCTACAGATGAAGGCCGAGGGTGAGCGCTGGGCAATGCTCACCGCGTACGACTACTCCAGCGCTCGCATCTTCGAGGAGGCCGGCATTCCGGTTCTGCTGGTCGGTGACTCGGCAGCCAATGTCGTCTACGGCTACGACACCACCGTTCCCATCACCATGGACGAGCTCCTCCCCCTCGTCCGCGGGGTAGTGCGTGGAGCCCCCAACGCACTCGTCGTCGCAGACCTCCCCTTCGGCAGCTACGAGTCCTCCGCACAACAGGCGCTGGCCACAGCCACCAGATTCATGAAGGAAGGACTGGCCAACGCCGTCAAGCTCGAAGGCGGAGAACGCGTCGCAGATCAGATCGCTGCTATCACCGCCGCGGGGATACCGGTCATGGCACACATCGGTTTCACCCCGCAAAGCGTGAACGGTCTCGGCGGATTCCGGGTTCAAGGCCGCGGCGATGCCGCAGACACACTGGTCGCCGACGCCATAGCAGTCCAAGAGGCGGGTGCGTTCTCTGTTGTCATGGAGATGGTTCCGTCCGACATCGCCGGTCAGGTTTCCCGCAAGTTGACCATCCCCACCATCGGAATCGGCGCAGGCAACGAGTGTGACGCACAAGTTCTCGTGTGGCAGGACATGGCCGGTTACACCAATGGAAAAACGGCGAAGTTCGTCAAGAAGTTCGGCCATGTCGGAGACGAACTCCGATCTGCCGCCGCGTCGTATCTATCCGAGGTTCGCTCCGGTGCCTTTCCTGGACCCGAACACAGCTACTGAATCACCCCCGGTGGCGTGAGCTGATTACTGGAGCCGATCGAGATGGCACACTCGTTGCCATGAACTCAGCTGCAAAGGCCCAGTCCAGGTTTCGTCGAGTTGCCCGAGTAGTCGTTTCTGTTGCGGGAGCGGTAGCAGTGTTCGCTGCTACCGGCGCTTGCGGTACGGATGCGACGAACACCGGTTCGTCGTCGACCCTGGCCCCAACGGACGCACCCACCACGGCCACCTCCCCCTCTGGTGCAGCCGGAATCACCGAACAGCAGAGCCAGCAGCTGTGCAGCGATCTCGATGCGCAGCTGCAGGAATGGAGAATTCAAGGCCCGACGATCGGTCGTGGCGGTCTCAATATCGTCGTCCAGACCTGGGCGGCGCAGAGCGGCACCATCAATCTTCAGGTTGTGCAGAACCGCTCGATCGTCGACGAGGTGACCATCGCTACATGCCCGGATACCCGTGCAGAAGCCATGCGGTCGCTCGACATTCCTGATCTCGCATCCGGTCTCGTCGGGTTCTGACGCGTGACATCGACACCATTGCGGGGGCTGTATCCGCCGATCGAACCGTTCGACGGTGGTCTCCTCTATGTAGGCGACGACCAGCACATCTACTGGGAGGTCAGCGGTAACCCAGAGGGAAAGCCGGTCGTGTTCGTTCATGGCGGGCCGGGCGGCGGAACAGGTCCGACGCAGCGCCGTTACTTCGACCCCGAGGTGTATCGCATCATTCTGTTCGATCAACGGGGCTGCGGGCGTTCCAAGCCGCACATCGCCGACGGTGGAGATCTGGCGGTGAACACGACCGATCGGCTCGTCGCCGACATCGAAAAGCTGCGAACGCATCTCGCCATCGATCGGTGGCTCGTGTTCGGTGGCTCCTGGGGTTCGACTCTCTCGCTCGTATACGCACAAACTCATACCGAACGAGTCAGTGGTTTGATCCTCCGAGGAATCTTTCTGCTGCGACGCAGGGAGATCGACTGGTACTACAACGGCGGTGCGGGCCATATCTTTCCGGAGCAGTGGGACAAGTTCCTCGCTCCGATCCCGAAGAACGAACGCGACGGGGACCTGGTCGAGGCGTACCACCGCCTGCTCACTTCCGAGGATCGTGACATCGCGACCTCGGCCGCGGTCGCTTGGTCGGCGTGGGAAGCCTCCACCAGCTATCTCATTCCTCGGCCGGATCAGATTGCGCAGAACGAGGATCCACGATTCGCACTCGCGTTCGCGGGTATCGAAAATCACTACTTCCGCAATGCTGGGTTCCTTCGGGACAACCAATTGCTCGACGACGCGCACAAGTTGAAGGGCATCGACGGAATCATCGTCCAGGGACGGTATGACGTCGTGTGCCCCGCGACAAGCGCATGGGAACTCCACAAGGCCTGGCCCGGTGCCGAACTCG
Source organism: Rhodococcus sp. 1168 (assembly GCF_002091955.1). Taxonomy (GTDB): domain Bacteria; phylum Actinomycetota; class Actinomycetes; order Mycobacteriales; family Mycobacteriaceae; genus Rhodococcoides. The sequence continues at coordinate 248,206 of NZ_MKKY01000091.1, forward strand.
TGATGGTCGACGACGCAGGCCACTCGGCCGCCGAGCCCCGCATAGTCCACCATCTGATCGAGGCCACCGATCAGTTCGCGTCACTGCCCGATTCGTAGGCGAAGCCGATTCGACGGGAGTCGGTGTCGGCGACAGTGAGCCGTACCGTCACCTTCTCTCCTTCGGGTGGATTGCCTGCGCATCTGCTGATGACGATCGGGTCGTGAACGAAGACTTCGGCCTCGCGCTCGTCCTCGGCCCCGCGAAGCACCAACGCACCGAACCGTTCGCCGACGCGGCCTGCGAGAATGGCCGCTTCCGCGAGGTCGATGCACGCCCGATCTACCTTGGATGCAACGGAATCGGACTTTCGCATGATCGCCGGAAGTTCAGGGAGCGCGCTCGTGGCCCACTCCGGTACCTCCGTTCCCGCCACGACCGCCAGACACACCTCGGTGGCGAACCGGTCCGACAGTCGACGAAGCGGTGCGGTCACATGGGCGTACGGTGCTGCGATGCCGGAGTGCTCGCTGAGTTTCGGCGCCGCGCCGTCGAACGCCGCGTAGTCGGCGCCGCGAAGTAACCCTGTCGCCTGGGTCATCATTGCCAACGTTTCGGGCGCATCTGCTGGGAGAGTAGAGAGCACTGCGCCGGCCGTTGCACCGTCCGGCCAATCGATTCCGAGCATCGTGGCGGTGCTACGCAATGTCGTCAACGCTGTGTCGGTTGCAGGCGGAAGTGTGCGTAGCAATCCGGTTCCCGCGTCGAGCATGATTCGCGCGGCACACATTCCGGTCAACAGCGACACTTCGGCGTTCCAGCTGTCTACCGCAGTTCTGGCCTGAAGCTCGATACGCCACGAATCGCCATCGGGAACCACTTCCTGTTCGGGCAACGTGATGTCCACAGCACCGCGCCGAATCGACGACTCCGCTCGCAGCCGACCGAACTCGTCCAGACATGCAATCGACGGATGCGGATTCCCGGCATCGAAGTCGGACTGCACTCCGGCGTAGTCCAGTCGCGCAATCGACCGGACCGACGCTCGGGTCACCGTCCACGATGTGGGCTCGCCGAGTTCGTCGAGCTCGATCTTCCACAGCGCTGCCGGCCGAGTCTCGTTCGGCAACAAGCTGGCCGAGCCCTCCGACAGGACCCTTGGATGAAGTGGAACCGAACCGTCCGGGAGATAGAACGTCTGTCCACGTTCACGCGTTTCGACATCCAACGCACCGCCGGGGACGACAAGCGCACCGACATCGGCGATCGCATAGTGGAGCACGAAACCGGTCGGCGACTTCTCGATACGTACAGCCTGATCGAGGTCCATCGATCCCGGCGGATCGATCGTCACCAGCGGGATGTCGGTGCGATCGACGCGGTCTGCGGCATCACGATCCGTAGCCGACCTGGCCTCCCCGACAGCATCTACGGAGAACTCGTCGTGAAGGCGGAACTCGGATCTGATCGCATTGAAATCGAAGGCTGGCGCAGTCAGTCGGGTCAGAAACACCGGTCAGTTTTTCCAGTCGTCGTCAGCCTTGTCCGCAGCCTTGTTTCGCTCGGCCGCGATCGTCAAAGCGCGCTCGGCGGTCTGACGGTCCGGGTAGGGCCCCATCCGGTCCAGTGCACCGGATTCCTTGCCCTGAGCCACGGTCTTGGTGCGGATGTCGTAGAACCAGGCGTCATCGTCATTGCTCATGTTCACAGTCTGCCCGAAGGTCCACTCCCGAATCCAGGGGGTCATTCCGCAGGCTCCACTCCCGAACCCCGGGTCATTCCGCAGGCTCCACTCCCGAACCCCGGGTCATTCCGCAGGCTCCACTCCCGAATCCAGGGGGTCATTCCGCAGGCTCCACTCCCGACGAGTGCGAACGAGTCGGTATATAAGCCGGATCCTGTGATCCTTACCTCGCCGAGGCGAGGACAGGACCGACGACCATCCATCTGGGCACACCGTCGCCGGGTACCTCGAGCAGTCCACCCGCAGGCTCGGGCGAGCAGCCCTCGAGCACCTGCGCAGCCGAACCTTCGCAAGAAGGTACGGCCTTCGACCTTGCTCCGGGCGGGGTTTACCTAGCCACCCCAGTCACCTGGGGTGCTGGTGCGCTCTTACCGCACCGTTTCACCCTGACCCGTGTCGAGATCTCCCGAAGGAGATTTCTTCGACGCGGGCGGTCTATTTTCTGTGGCACTTTCCCGCGAGTCACCTCGGGTTGCCGTTAGCAACCGCCCTGCTCTGTGGAGTCCGGACTTTCCTCGGCCTGGAGCTTGGCAGAATCGCTCTGCCAGTTCTCCGAGCCGCAGCCGTCCAACCGACTCGTTCGCGAGATGAACTCTACTGTGTCCTCGCTCCGAACTACAGTTTCACTCATGAAGCACGTCGTTCTTCTACGTGGGATCAACGTAGGTGGCATCAATATCAAGATGGTCGAACTTCGCGCAGCCTTGACCTCCGCGGGATTCGACGAAGTTCGAACGATCCTCGCGACAGGCAATGTCGTGTTCGAAAGCACGCTCACTGCGCCCGAAGTGAAAAAGTCCGTGGAGAAGGTTCTGTCGTCGACCTTCGGATACGAGGCCTGGGTGATCGTCCTGGATGAGGCGTCATTGAAGTCGATTATCGAGAACTACCCGTTCGACGCCGAACGTGACGGCTGGCATCCGTACGTCATCTTCGGCAACGATGCCGACCATCTGAACGAAGTCGTAAGTATAAGAGGCACTCTCGATTCCGAGCTGGAATCTCTCGACGCTGGCGACCGCGTCGTGTACTGGGAAGTGGTGCGGGGCCACACCACGGACAGCCGCGTCGGGAAATTTTTGGCCAAGGCGAAGTACAAGCCGACCACCACTACTCGTAATCTGCGGACACTCGTCAAGATGCTGGCGTGAGCGTGAGCGTGAGCGTGGTCGTCGCGGCAAGGCCGGAGTTTTCGATATCGACCCGTGCTACTTGTCCAAGTAGGACGTCTCGTTCACCAGGCGTACCGAGGCCCCACCGTCCGGGTAGAACTCCGCAATGCTCAGGGACGCCAGATCGAGGTGCAGCCGGTAGAGGAGCGACGGACCGACATCGAGCGCCAGCTGCAGCAACAACTTGATCGGTGTCACGTGTGTGACCACAACTACGGTGGATCCCGCATGCGCGGAAATCAGTTTCTCCCGTGCCGACTGGACCCTGTCGCGAACGACGTCGAAGCTCTCTCCACCCGGCGGTGCTACCGATGTATCTCCAAGCCATTTCCGATGCACATCCGGATGATTCTCGCCTGCTTCCTTGAAGGTCAGGCCCTCCCAAGCGCCGAAATCCGTCTCGGTCAGCTCATCCAGAGTCGAGACGCGAAGCCCCATCTTGGCGGCGAGGGCGCCCGCCGTCTGCTGCGCTCTGGCCAGCGGCGAGGCGACGATCGCGGCAATGTCGTCACGCTGCGCAAGATATGCCGCGGCGGCCGATGCCTGCCGCGCACCCAGTTCGGTGAGAACGGGATTTCCTCGCCCTGAGTACCGGCGTTCGACGGACAACGGTGTCTGACCATGACGAAGCAGCAGCAAACGAGTCGGCGCACCGACGGCACCGGTCCATCCCGGTCCAGCCGACTTCTCGGCCACCGGCGCAGCCGACTTTTCGACCACCGGCGCTGTCGGCCTGTCGGCCACGTGCACGGCAGGCTCGCGATTCTTACCCGCGGCCGCGTCCATCGCCTCGTTCGCCAGTCGATCCGCATGGGAGTTCTCTGCCCGTGGAATCCACTGGTACGACACTCGATCGAAGCCGCGGACCAGAGCGGCCGCCTCGCGGTTGAGCGGAATCATGTCCGGGTGCTTGACCTTCCAGCGACCCGCCATTTGTTCGACGACGAGCTTGGAGTCCATCCGTACGTCGACCTCACGGGCGCCGACGTCAGCGGCCGCAGTCAGACCGGCGATGAGGCCGCGATACTCAGCCACATTGTTGGTCGCGATGCCGAGCGCAAGGCGACGCTCGGCAAGAACCTCGGAGCGATCCGGGGACAACACGACCGCACCATATCCAGCTGGTCCTGGATTTCCACGCGAGCCACCGTCAGCTTCGACGATCACCCGAGTGTGGGCTGCGGAACTGTGTGCTGCGGAACTCAAATTCCGGACTCCTTCGTCCGCACGAGAATCGCGTTGCACTCCGAGCATCGGACGAGTTTGTCGGCCGGCGCGGCGGCGATTCGAGAGATCTCCCCGCGGTCGAGTTCGATTCGGCATGCGCCACAACGGCGAGCCTGAAGTAGAGCGGCCCCGCGGCCGGACAGCGCGCGTTGCTTCTCGTAGATCGCCATCAGATCCTCGGGGAGGCCTGACGCGAGTTCGGTTCGGCGGGCAGCCGCGCGCCGCTCGGCGGCGTCGATGTCCGCTACGGCATCATCGCGGCGCCGACCCGAATCGATGAGCTCGTCCTCGATCTGCGTCACCTGAGCACCGGCATGGTTGTAGTCGGTCTGGGACGCCTCGCGACGTTCCATGACCTCGAGAAGCTCCTCCTCCAACAAGCCCTGACGGCGTTCGAGGCTGGCGAGCTCGTGCTGCAATTCCGACATTTGCTTTGGTGCGATCGTTCCGCTGTCGAGCATTTTGCGGTCGCGGTCTTCGCGCTGACGGACAGCGTCGACTTCGTTTTCGAGTTTCTTGATATCGCGGTCGAGATCGTCCATCGACATCTGGACTGCGACGGCAGCGTCTCGACGTGAGACTCGCTCGGCCTCGAGCTTCTCGAACTCGGTCTGCTCCGGAAGCGTTCTACGCCGATGAGCGATCTGCGTCAGTTCGGTATCCACTGAGGCCAGTTCGAGAAGTGAGGCCTGCACTCGGGGGTCGACATTCACGCGTGATGACTCCTGCGACTATGGAAGTTGATTCGGTCGAACCTTACCGGCTCGCGCGCCGACGGCGGACAAGAGTTGGTCCGGGGACCATTCCGACGCGGTCGTCGCCGCGCCGAGGGTCCAGGGGTCGGTTCTCGTTCTACTGACGCGGCTCCCCCATCCTGCGGTGTCGGCAAATGCTGCGTCGACGATGCTGCGGGCCTGCTCACACCATGGGTACTCCGACGCCCAATGCGCCACGTCGATCACCGCGGGACCACCGCTGCGGAGATGTTCGTCGACGGGGTGGTGCCGTAGATCCGATGTGAGGTAAACGTCGACTCCCAATGCCCGAACGGCGTCGAGAAACGAATCCCCCGCGCCACCGCACAGCGCAACAGTCCGCACGACGGTGTCGGGATCACCGGCTGTGCGCACACCCCACGCTGTGTCCGGCAGTGCACGACGCACCCGTTCGCTGAACTCGCGGAGCGTGGTCGGCGAGGCTAGCCTGCCGATCCGTCCGAGGCCGGTCGAGGTCGGCAGGCGGGCCTCCTCGAAGATGTCGAATGCGGGCTCTTCGTAAGGGTGCACGGCGGTGAGTGCACCGAGAACGTTCTGCCGCGCCGACGCCGGGGCAACCACTTCGATCCGGTCCTCGCTCACCTGCGCGAGGCTGCCGACCGCACCGATCGCCGGTTCGGCCCCGGCCTCCGGACGAAACTGGCCAATACCTTCGACGGTCCAACTGCATTCGCGGTAGTTGCCGATCGCACCGGCACCCGCGCCGAACAACGCCGAGCGAACGGCAGAACTGTGAGTCTTGGGAACGAGAACGACCCACTTGTCGATCGCGGGCGCTTCGATCGGCTCGATCGGACGCGAGACGTCGACCCCGAGGATCGCGGCCAACGCGTCGGACACGCCGGGGTCTGCGGAGTCCGCGTTGGTGTGGGCGGTGAACAACGCACATCCCGCCTTGACGAGGCGGTGGATCAAGGCGCCTTTCGGGGTATCGGCTGCGACGGTGTCGACTCCACGCAGGAGCAGCGGGTGGTGTGCGACCAATAGATCGGCGCCCCACTCGAGTGCCTCCTCGACGACGTCCGCGGTCGCATCGACTGTGTACATCACCTTGCGCACCTTCTCGGATGGGTCTCCGCACACCAGGCCGACCGAGTCCCAACTCTCGGCGAGCCGAGGGGGGTATGCGGCGTCGAGCACCGCCACCACGTCGGCCAACTTCACTGTCTGATCGCTCATGCTGATTCTCCCTCTGCACGTGCTCTGGCCAGAGCTTCGACGAGTATGTCGACCTGTTCGCGCCCGCGGACCGCCACCCGCAGATGATCGGTGGTCAATCCTGGAAAGGTGTCGCCTCGCCGCACTGCCACACCTTGTGCACGTAGTCGAACCCTCAGGTCTGCGGCACCGGGTATACGCAGTAGAAGGAACGGGGCGCGGGCGTCGGGGGCGACGTCGATACCGAGGCCTCGCAGTCGCTCGGTCATCGATGCCCGGTCTGCGGCGATCGTCTCGGCCTTCGCCGTCGCCGCGTCCACTGCAGCGGGTTCGCTGCATGCGGTGATCGCCTCTATTTGGAGAGTGCCCAGCGGCCAGTGCGCTCGGCCGCGGGTCAACCCGGCCAGGAGGTCGGGGTGGCCCAGTGCGTAGCCGCATCGCAGACCCGCCAGCGCCCACGTCTTGGTCAAACTTCTCAAGACGAGGACATCGGGAAGGCTTGCCGACGCCAGCGAGTGCTCCTCCCCCGTGATCGCGTCGGCGAATGCCTCGTCCACGACCAACACACGCCCGGGCCTTCGCAGGGCCAACAGTGCTTCGCGTTCGTGGAGAACCGAGGTCGGATTGGTCGGATTGCCGACCACCACCATGTCTGCTTCGTCGGGAACGCGGGCAGGATCGAGCAGATACGGCTCCGGCAGGAGAACCTGTACGACGTCGACGTCGGCTTCTCGCAACGCCCACTCGGGCTCGGTGAACGATGGGTGCACGACGGCAGCGAGACGCGGCTCGAGTCTCGGCAACATGGCGAATCCTTCGGCGCCGCCGGCGAGTAGAAGAACCTCCTCCGGTGACCGGCGGTGCCGTCGCGCCACCATCTCACGGGCTGCCCGATCAGCTTTTTCGGTCGGATAGGTACCCAGGCCGCCGAGGCTCGCAGCGAGGCGCGTTCGCAACCACTCCGGCGGAGCGGTGCCTTGAACGTTGACTGCAAAGTCGACCATTCCGTCGTCGACCTCTGCGTCGCCGTGATGACGCAGAGGTGACCGTGCCGCCTGTTCGGAAGGTTCGTTCATTGCCGGTGAGCGTAGTCGGCGGCCTCACCGATATGGTTTTCGTCATGACAAAGCTCGACCCACCGACTACACGTGCCCAGGTCGTGCTCTTCGATCTCGACGGAACCCTCACCGATTCTGCACCCGGGATTCTGGCCGGATTCCGCCACTCGCTGGCCACCGTCGGAGCGCCCGAACCGACGGAGAAGCAGCTGGCTCTGGTCATCGGTCCGCCGCTGCTCGATTCGTTCCGGACGATGGGGCTTGCCGAGGACGTGGCACAGCGGGCGCTCGCCGCCTACTTCGAGCGTTACGACGCACAGGGCTGGGCCGAGAACTCGGTCTTCGACGGTATCGAGCCGGTTTTGGCAGAATTGAAGGCTCGCGGCGTCCGGTTGGGCGTAGCCACATCGAAGTCGGAACGGTTCGCGCACCGCATTCTGGACCACTTCGGCCTGTCGGAGTACTTTGAGTTCATCGGTGGAGCGAGTAACGACGGTGCACGCAGATCGAAGCCCGATGTGATCGCACATTCGCTGCGCAATCTCGGTCTCATTCCCAAGGAAGTAGCCGACGGCGGAACCTCCGGCGTTCTGATGGTCGGCGATCGGGACCACGATGTTCACGGTGCGGCTCGGTTCGGCATTCCGACGGTCTACGTCGAGTGGGGTTACGGCATCGAAGGCGAGGACGATGACAGCTCGTTCATCGTGACAACGATGGACGAGCTCGCAAAGGTGCTCGATGACAACACCGAATAGCGCGGTCGATCGACGCACGCTCCACGTGACATTCGTCTGCACCGGCAACATCTGTCGATCTCCGATGGCCGAGAAGGTGTTCGCCGGGCATCTCCGGGAGGCGGGACTCGAAGAATCCGTCCGGGTGTCCAGTGCTGGGATCGACGGCTGGCACGAGGGCGAAGGGGCTGATCGGCGAACCGTCGCCGAACTACAAGCGCATGGCTACGAGAGCGATCATGAGGCCGCTCAGGTCGGAGACGACCATCTGACGGCCGATCTCATCGTCGCCTTGGACACCGGCCACGCCGAGGCGCTGCTGCAACTCGGCGCTCCCGCAGACCGAATCTCCCTGTTGCGATCGTTCGACGAGGATGCGAAGTCGAAGTCCGTCGCAGACCCCTATTACTCCTCCGACGATGCTTTCGTCGAGATTCGCGAGCAGATCGAGGCGGCTATGCCCGGACTCGTGCGTTGGGTGACCGGACGCCTCTGAGCCGGCGTGAGTGGCATGGTTGGTCGCTGAGGCTAACCTAGAGGCGTGCGAAGGTTCAGATTTCTGCTCCGTCCAGGTTGGTTGGCGCTGGCAGCTGTAGTTGCCATGTTCGCCTACTTCTGCTTTTCGGTCCTCGCCCCATGGCAGCTGGGCAAGAACACCGCGACGACACAACGAAACGAGCTGATCGACCAGTCGGTGAATGCCGAGCCCGTCGACATTTCCGAAGTTCTGGGCTCGACCGGATTCTCCTCGGACGACGAGTGGCGGCGAGTGGTCGCCACGGGTTCGTATCTTCAGGACAAGGAAGCGCTGGTTCGTCTACGCAGCATCCGTGAGCAGCCTGCATACGAAGTCATCACACCGTTTCAACTCCAGGATGGGCCGGTCGTCCTCGTCAATCGCGGATACGTCCTACCTGTGCAGGGAACGCAGCCTCCACCCATCGATCCCCCGCCTACCGGGGAGCTGACTCTCGACGCTCGACTTCGTCAGGCCGAGGGCACCTCACGTGAGCCGATCGAGGAAGCCGGGCGTCTGCAGGTCTACAATATCAATCCAGAACAGATCGGAACGGCCGTCGGCGTCGATGCCGTCGACGGATATTTGCAACTCGACGACGCTCAACCCGGTGGTCTAGGGCTCATCGAGCTCCCGCAGACCGAGTCGGGGCCGTACTTGTCCTACGGACTGCAATGGCTCGCGTTCGGCATCATGGCACCACTCGGGCTCGCTTACTTCGCCCGTGCCGAGTGGCGTGAACGACGCAAGTCCAAGCAGCAGGACATCCTCGACACAGCATCGTCTTCAGTCGACTCGACCGATCCCCCCGCGGACACACCATCGGCGCGCAGGCAGGACGAGGAACCCGAATTCACGTTGCCCACACGTAAAGAACGACGTTCGAAGTCGAAGGCGAAGACGGAGTCAACGAATCGATCGCCTAACGATGTTCGCTTGGCCGATCGCTACGGCAAGAACAGCTGACACCACGGTCGTCCCGATCTGCACGATGAGGGACAGCGTTGCCGCTCTATCCAGATCGCTCGGCGTCGGAGCACGTCCGTGACCGAGGGTTGGCCGTATCTCCACGCCGTGCGCGTACTCGGTGCGGCCCCCGAGGCTGACTCCGAGTGCACCCGCAGCAGTTGCTTCGGCCACACCGGCATTGGGGCTCGGGTGCCGTGAGGCGTCACGGCGCCAGGCACGCAACGACTCCGTCGATCGACCGCCAACCAAGGGTGCTGCAATCACAGTCGAAATACCGGCCAGTCGAGCCGGGATGAGATTCACTGCATCATCGAGGCGTGCGGCGAACCAACCGAAGCGCAGGTACCTCGTATTGCGGTACCCGATCATCGCGTCCAACGTATTGATCGCCCGGTACCCGAGAATGCCGGGCACACCGGCCACAGCGCCCCAGAACATGACACCGACCGTAGCGTCGGAAGTGTTCTCGGCAATAGATTCCAACGATGCCCGTGCCAGCCCGTCGGTGTCGAGCACACTCGGATCTCGGCCACAGAGCGATGGAAGCAACGCACGTGCAGAGTCGAGGTCGCTTGCCTCGAGGTGACGGGCCATCTGTGATCCTGTGCGGGACAGGGACGTCCCGCCGAGCGCTACCCAGGCGGCGGCGGCGGTCATCGCGGTGTCGGCAACGACGCCGCGTCGACGCGCGAACGACGCTGCCAGCACGCCCAATCCGATGGTGCCTCCCGCCAGCGTCGCCGTGTGAACGACACCTGCCGACTTCGAATCCCGATAGGTATTCGATTCGAGCCGTCCCGCGATCCGGCCGAAGCCTGCAACAGGGTGCAACCTTCGTGGATCCCCCAGCACCCGGTCGAGGGCGAGCCCGAGTATCAGCCCCGCGGCACGTGATCGGGGGTCCCTCGCGCCACCCTTCACGACTCGACAGTTCATGCCTCGACGGTAGCGAGCCAGCAGCCGGGCCGGCGCAGTGGGCGGGTCGGAGTGAGCAGCACTTCGCGTACCTCTGCCGGAGTCCACTTCGAGAAAAACAGTCGTGGGAAGCATCCAGCCGGTCGCCCAGCATGTGCTCCCTTAGAATCGACGGTATGACTGCCGAAGGCACGACCCCCACCACCACGACGACAAAGCCCGGGATGCCGAGTTGGGCCAAGAAGAGCATCCTCATAGCGGTAGGCGTGCTGGCGTTGGTGATTGCGTACTTCATCCTCGCCGCGTTCCTGCCGAGATGGTGGAGCATCCGCGTCGGGAATCTTTCGGATCAGGCGTTCAGCAAAAGTATTTTCTGGGGCTTGACGTTCGGCACTCTCTGCACCTTGGTGCCATTACTGTTGTTCACCGTCGCATGGGCCGTCCGCAAGCGCCGGGGCGGCAAAGTCATCGCCATCATCGCCCTCGTCCTGGCCGTCGCGACTGCCATTCCGAACCTGCTGACGCTCTCGATCGTTCTCGGCGGCAACAATGCTTCCCACGCAGGTGAGAGAACTCTCGACACCGAAGCTCCCGGATTCCGAGGCGCGAGCCTGGTCGGTGCAGTCGTCGCGATCGTGCTGTTCGCACTCTTGACGTTCGTGGTCGTCCGGGGGCAGCGTCGTCGAGCGCAGAAGCGCCTGAATGCAGCAACGGCAAACCCGCCGGAATCCGGCCCAACTCAGGGAACGACAGGGGCCTTGCCGCCGTCGTAAGGCTCGATCGTCACCATCGCCTCCGGTTCGAACGTCGAGGTCACCGGTTCACCACCGTCGGAGACGGTCACGACGACCGACAAACCCTCCTGGCCGACCGACTCGATGCGCCCTCGCGACTCCCCCGCTTCGTCCACGAGCGAATAATCGCCGACCTGGACGAGCAGCTCTTCCGCTGCGACAGTACGACGTCCACCGAAATCTTCCACAGTCATTCCCTCACCGTAGGCGAGGAAGTGCCGTGCGTCATTCGTGCCCGTCGGGCGGATCTGTCACCAGCACATCATCTGCTGGAATGACGATCGGGAGTTCGACGCGACGCTCTTCCCAGCTTGGATATCCCGGCCGAATCCACACGCGAGTGTCATCCAGCTGGACCAGCACCATCCGGCGCCACTGCCAGGACGGTTCGGGGCTACGCAGGTCGGTCTCACGTGAAATCGGTATCGGCGCGAACGCCCAACAGGGCACCGACAGCGACGCGAGCCCCTCCGTGACGAGGACTTCGGCGGCATCGAGCACATGCAGTCCGGTCGCAACGACATGTCCGACCGGATTGACAGCATCGACGGAGTATTCGTCGTAGTTCTCCGACAACGTCCATCCCACGAGCTCGCCGTCGGACGGACGTGTCACCGGGAGCCTGCTGCGCCACCGACCGATATCCACCCGCCCCACTGTACGGTTCCGGATCCTGCACCTCACTGCACACAACAGGGCCGAAACGGCGGGATCCAGTCGAAACCGGACAGTAGTGTGCAGTCAGTTGCGCTCTTGTGCCGATGAGAGGAGTCGAACCATGGTTGCCCACATCTCGTTTCCGAGGTTTCTGAAGCTCGGCCCCGGCGCCGTCGAGGAACTCGGGTCGGTTCTAGTGGACCTGAACGTCGAACGTCCGCTACTCGTCACCGACGCATTCATGGTCGGCAACGGTTCAGCCGAGCGACTGATGCGCATCATCGAGGCGGCGGGCAAGAAGGTGGCACTCTTCTCCGAGACGGTCCCCGATCCCACGACCGACTCGTTGCAGGCCGGCGTCGACGCGGTGAAGGAACACAACGCCGACGTCGTCATCGGGTTCGGTGGCGGCAGTCCGATGGACACAGCCAAAGCGCTGGCGGTGCTGGCCGGGCAGGGCGGTGCGATGCGCGAGTACAAGGCCCCGCGCACCTACGCAGGTCCGGCACTTCCCATCATCGCCATCCCCACGACCGCGGGAAGCGGTTCGGAAGCAACCCAATTCACCATCATCACCGATCTCGCGACCGACGAGAAGATGCTGTGCCCGGGATTGTCGTTTCTGCCGATCGCGTCGATCGTGGACTCGGAACTCACGATGTCGATGCCTCCACGCCTGACGGCGGATACGGGTATCGATGCATTGACACATGCCATCGAGGCCTACGTCAGCAAGAAGGCAAACCCGATCTCCGACGGACTCGCACTGTCCGCGATGAAGTCGATCGGCCTCTTCCTGTTGAGGGCTTATCGTGACGGGTCCGACCGCGAGGCCAGAGAGGCGATGATGCACGCCTCGACACAGGCAGGTATGGCGTTCTCGAATGCAAGCGTCTGCCTGGTGCACGGCATGAGCAGGCCTATCGGTGCACATTTCCATGTGGCACACGGTCTTTCCAACGCCATGCTTCTGCCTGCAGTCACCAAGTTCTCCATCCCTGGCGCGCGTGATCGATATGCCGATTGCGCACGCCAGCTCGGTACCGCAGAACGTTCCGACTCCGACGAGATCGCATCGGCGAAGCTCATCGACTTCATCGATACCCTCTGCGCAACCGTCGAGGTTCCCACCCCAAGCACCTATGGAATCGACATCTCACGCTGGGAGGAACTCATCCCGCTCATGGCGGAGCAGGCACTGGCTTCGGGCTCCCCGTCGAACAACCCGGTGGTGCCCACCACCGACGACATCGCCGAGCTGTACCGCCGCGCGTACTGAGGTCCAGACCTGAAAGAGTTTGGGGTAGAAGCAATCTCACACCCCGCCCCATGATGGAACATCGCGCACTCGACAAGGTGCCGTCTTCGACGCCTACGCTGATGGCGTGAGCCCTTCATCGGACGTTGTCACCATTGTCGGAGCCGGTATGGCAGGCGCTGCGTGTGCCGCAGTTCTTCGAGCCGCCGAGGTGCCGTTTCGTCTCGTCGAGCGCGGTCGCGCTGTCGGTGGACGAATGGCTTCCCCGCTACTGCACGGCCGTCGGATCGACGTCGGGGCCGGCTACTTCACGGTTCGTGACCCGGAGTTCGCCGCCGTCGTAGACCGCTGGGACATTGCCGGTTCGGCCCGACCGTGGACCGACGCGTTCGGAGTGCTCGTCCCCGGTGAAGACCCCGGCACCAGTGCCGGGCCCACACGGTGGGCGACACCGAACGGGCTCAGGTCCCTGGTCCGTGCACTTCTCGACGGCATCGATGTGGACCACGAAGACATCACCGAACTTCCCGAGGGCGACGTCGTGCTCGCGATGCCCGATCCGCAGGCCGGACGGCTCGCTCCTGTTCCCGACGCCGTCGACTACGACCCCGTTATCGCGGTCGTCCTCGGTTTCGAATCGTTGACATTGCCGTTTCGGGACGCGGCGTTCGTCAACGAGCACCCTGACATTCAATTCGTCGCCGACGACGGTGCTCGACGCGGCGACGGCGCACCGGTGCTCGTCGCCCACACGACGCCCGAGTGTGCGCGAGCGCATCTGCAGAACCCCGAAAGTGCTGTCGAACCGGTGTTGAAGGCCCTACGGGAACTGCTCGACGCTCCTGCACCGATATGGACTCACGCACATAGGTGGTCCTTCGGCAAACCTGCCGACCACCATGCGAGCACCTACTCCATCATCGAATCCGGAGGCCGCACAATCGGTTTCGCTGGTGATCAGTGGAGTTCAACCGGTCCGCCTCGCGTCGAGAGTGCGTGGAGGTCTGGGACCGATCTGGGTAGAGCACTGGCCGCCTTACGCGTCTGAAGCACAAGCAGTCAGAACCAAGTACTTAGTGTGCGAACTATTCGCGTACACTCGATTCGTGCCAACCGCCGACGACGATCCCCTCGCGCTCGACCGCCAAGTGTGTTTCGCATTGGCTGTGGCGAACCGCGCGGTGCTGTCGGTGTATCGCCCACTTCTCGAACCGATGGGTCTAACCCATCCGCAGTACCTGGTGATGCTTGCCCTTTGGGGTGAGTCACCGATGTCCGTGAAATCCATCGGCGCCGCACTCTCACTCGATTCACCCACGCTCTCACCACTGCTCAAAAGACTCGAAGCCAACGGCCTCATCTCGAGGACCCGCAGCAGCAGCGATGAGCGCCAACTAGAAATCCGCCTTACCGAATCCGGTCTCGCCCTGCGAGATGAAGCGGTCGCGATTCCACCCGCCGTCGTGGCGAAGCTGGGGGTCGACATCGCCGAACTGGAAGAACTTCACCGAGTGCTCGGACGAATCAACCGGGCTGCCATCACAGCGGGAGCATTGTCGTGACATCACCGGCTTTTCGAAGCAACGAGAATCGACCGGCCGCCACCAAGCCGAATTTCGTGCAGTGGCTCGGTTACGTCGCGGGCAAGCGTCTACATCTGTCGATGCAGGACTGGGTGAAGAACGACTTGGTCGGCAAAGGCGCTGTGTCGCGCCACCTCCTTCGTTCGATGATTCCATTCGTGCCCATCTTCGTCGGATTCCTCGTGCTGTTTCCTGGCGCACTGTGGCTCCGCGGGTCCATGGTCTTGCTGTCCGTTCTGCTCGCACTGTTCTACACAGTCGCGTTCATGGATCTCAACCGCGGCAGAAGACTTCAGCTGCACGGCCTACCTGCGGATCTGAAGAGCGACCGTAAGCGGGCTGCCCTCGACGACGAGCGGGCGCGTTACGAGAAGTTGCATCTTCGAGATCGCTGAGGGCAATCGACCGAACCCTCAGCCGGCGAACACGATCCGCGTCGACACTGCAACCAGTGCGCGCAAAAGACTCTTCGATGGATGCTTACTCAGCGGACCGCCGTCCATGCGCAATGTGTGAACCGTCATCAGTAGTTCGATGAGCGATCTCGTCGACAACGAGTGCGATGCATGCTCGATCGCTGCAGCGCGTTTGCTGGCGGGTACCGGACTCGGCGACAGGTACTTGAAGGCCTGCTGAATGTGCTGGTCCTCGAACTCTCGACGGACAGCTGCCGCCCCCGACGTCGCGCCCGGCATCTGACAATGCACCAACCGCGACTCGTTCGGATGAGCCTCCACCCAGTGCCAGACTGCGACGATCATCGCTTCGAGTGACGGGTCGGAGTCGGGATCCTCCTCTGCCCGAACACCTGCCACAACTTCGTCGACCATGTCCAGCACCCGACGCATCGCCAGTTCGAACAATTCGTCCTTGCCCGCGAAGTGGTAGTACACGGCCGATGGCACTACATCCGCCTCGTCGGCAACATCCTGAACACTGGCGTCCGCAAAACTCTTCGCAGCGAAGACGCGAATGGCAGCGTCGACGATATCTTCTCTGCGAGATGGCCGGTGCGGTGACTTCTTCTCCATGTGTTGCTTCGCCCCCTGCTCGATCAACGCTTCCCTCACCCCCGTAAGTCGAAGCACTAGTCTTGCATGACCCGAGTCCCAGGAGAGTGAATGTCGGCAACAGTGAGGCGTCCTGCGCATCGTCCTTCCCGTCGTGGAGTCATCGTCGAGGCGGCGTTCGAACTCTTCGCATCAGGTCCGGTCGACGACGTGACCGTTGTCGACATCGCGGCTGCCGCCGATATGACCTCGGCTGCGATCTACTACCACTACCCCTCCCGCGAGGAGATCCTGCTCGAAGGGCTTCGCGAGTTCTCCACCGGCTACGTCGCCGAAATCGAACGCATCGCAACCGAGGACGTCCTACCGGCGGCCAGTATGGGTGCCCTCGTCGAACCGTTCATGACGTGGCTGGATCAGAATCGAACGCGCGCACTCGTCTACTTCGTACAGTCCAGGGGCGCGAGCCAGCAGGTGGAGGCGATCCGACGCGACAACAGCGGCTCGCTGATTCCGATCCTCGCGCGGGCGGCCAAGAGAACACGCGAGAAGCTACCCGCAGCGGAAGCCAGCATCATTGCAGTTGCGCTGATCGCCCAGATCGAAACGTTCGCTTCGGCATTGTTGTCCCGAGATTCTTCGTACTCGACGCTCGGCCATCGCGGTTTCATTCGATCCGGGGCAAAACTGGCCGATCAGATCGCAGATACGCCTGCGATCTGATCGGTACCGAGTCGACGCACCCGCCGACGCAGAACGTGAAGTGGATGCGAGGCTCGGCACAATCCGAGTAGATGGTGGGCGCAGAGGGGTTCGAACCCCCGACCGCTGGTGTGTAAAACCAGAGCTCTACCGCTGAGCTATACGCCCGAGTCACATTTGGGCCGAGGCCGTTTGTGACGCTTGGAGAAATTTATCGTGTCTGAGCGAATTCTCCAATTCCGCATGTCAACGCCTTGCTTGTGAGTGAAAATGCGTCCCGTGGGGCGCACTCCCACTCACAAGAGGCGAAGTTCGTCTACGTGTCCAGAACGGACAATGCTTCGTTCCACGCAGACGGATCCCGAGCTTCGCCGGGTTGATTCATCTCGGCGAACCGGACAGTGCCCGATTTGTCGACGACGAACGTTCCCCGGTTGGCGAAGCCGGCTTTCTCGTTGAAGACGCCGTACGCCTGCGCCACGGCACCATGTGGCCAGAAATCGGACAGAAGCGGGAAGGTGTAGCCCTGTTCTGCTGCCCAAATTTTGTGCGTCGGAGGCGGCCCAACCGATATTGCAAGGATTGCGGTGTCATCGTTTTCGAACTTGGGCAGTTCGTCGCGCACCTTGCACAGCTCACCCTGGCAGGTGCCGGTGAAAGCTAGCGGATAGAAGACCAGAAGGACGTTCTTGACGCCGCGATACGACGACAAGCTCACTTCCTGATTGTTCTGGTCTTTGAGTGTGAAGTCCGGCGCCTGTGCGCCTACCTCGAGTGGCATCGAATCGGATTCCTGTTCTCGGGCACTACCGCTTGGTTGCCCGCGTCTTAGGCTGAACCAGTCGGCTACCGATCCAGTCTCCGAGGTTGGCCGCCGAAGTCTGCGTCAACCCTGCGGTCGGTGCCGATTCGGCGATTTCACTCGGTTCGACGTGTCCCGGGAGTCCGGTTTTAGGACTGAGTACCCAGACGAAACCATCGTCCGAGAGAGGTCCGATCGCGTCCATGAGGGCGTCGACAAGGTCACCGTCGCCGTCGCGCCACCACAGCAGCACTACGTCGATCACCTCGTCGGAGTCCTCGTCGAGGGTCTCACCACCAATGGTGTCCTCGACATCCGCACGCAGATCGTCGTAAGTGTCCTCGTCCCAGCCCAGTTCCTGAACGACCAAGTCGCGAGTGATACCAAGTTTCTGAGCGTAGTTCTGAGCGTCCGCCGCGGCGACCACGGTGGTGACCTCCTTGCATAGTGGGTGAAGTAGTGCAAGCGAACAGGGTTTGCGCCGCATCCGCAAGCTGACCGCGCCGAAATTGCGTAGATAAATTTCTACTGGTGGGTATTGGGACTCTCCTTTACCTGCCTCGAAGATGTGTAGGAGGATTGATGAGAATCACCGGAATGAGGAATGTCGATCGCCGTCACAGAAGGCGAAAGGCCTGGAACGGTTGCCACACCGAGCGACCGCCACATTGAGGAGTACACACGTTGTCCGAGTTGAACCAGGACGACCGGCAGAACACACAAGCTGCCGGCAAGACACCCGCGCCTACAGGCTCGGACGGTCGGGTACGCGTCATCCGTGAGGGTGTCGCGTCTTATCTACCCGACATCGACAGTGACGAGACCAACGAATGGATCGAGTCCTTCGACGGCCTGCTGGAGCGGTCGGGCCCGTCCCGCGCCCGGTACTTGATGCTGCGACTGCTGGAGCGGGCTGGTGAACGGCGGGTCGCGCTGCCGTCACTGACTTCCACGGACTACGTCAACACCATTCCTACCGAGAACGAGCCCTGGTTCCCCGGCGACGAAGAGGTCGAACGCCGCTACCGCGCCTGGATCCGCTGGAACGCCGCGATCATGGTGCACCGCGCGCAGCGCCCCGGCGTCGGCGTGGGCGGACACATCTCCACGTATGCGTCGTCGGCAGCGTTGTACGAGGTCGGGTTCAACCACTTCTTCCGTGGCAAGGATCACCCGGGCGGTGGCGACCACATATTCATTCAGGGCCACGCCTCCCCCGGCATCTATGCCCGCGCATTCCTCGAAGGACGCATTCCGGCCGAGCGCATGGACGGCTTCCGTCAGGAATACAGCCACAGCGATTCCGGCGGCGGTCTGCCGTCGTACCCGCATCCGCGCTTGATGCAGGACTTCTGGGAATTCCCGACGGTGTCGATGGGCCTCGGGCCCATGAACGCCATCTACCAGGCACGCTTCAATCACTACTTGGAAGATCGCAAGATCAAGGACACCTCCGACCAGCATGTGTGGGCATTCCTGGGCGACGGCGAGATGGATGAGCCCGAGTCGCGCGGTCTGGCGCACGTAGCCGCGACGGAGGGCCTTGACAATCTGACGTTCGTGGTGAACTGCAATCTGCAGCGCCTCGACGGCCCCGTCCGCGGAAACGGGAAGATCATCCAGGAACTGGAGTCCTTCTTCCGCGGCGCGGGCTGGAATGTCATCAAGGTCGTTTGGGGCCGCGAGTGGGATGCGTTGCTGCATGCAGATCGCGACGGCGCGTTGGTCAACCTGATGAACACCACACCCGACGGCGATTTTCAGACGTACAAGGCCAACGACGGTGGCTATGTTCGCGACCATTTCTTCGGACGCGACCCTCGCACCAAGGAACTGGTCAAGGATCTGACCGACGCCGAGATCTGGAATCTCAAGCGCGGTGGCCACGACTACCGCAAGGTCCACGCAGCGTATGCCGCTGCTATGGCGCACAAAGGCCAGCCGACGGTCATCCTGGCGCACACTATCAAGGGCTACACGCTCGGCAAGCTCTTCGAGGGCCGCAACGCGACGCACCAGATGAAGAAGCTCACCCTCGACGATCTCAAGACATTCCGCGACCTGCAACGTATCCCGATCTCCGACGAGGAGCTCGAGAAGGATCCGTACATGCCGCCGTACTACCACCCCGGCAATGATTCACCAGAGATTGCGTACATGCTCGATCGGCGCAAGACACTCGGTGGATTCGTTCCGGAACGTCGGGTTAGTCCAGCTCCGCTACCGCAGCCCGCGGACAAGACCTACGCAACGCTGCTCAAGGGCTCCGGCAAGCAAGAAATTGCGACCACTATGGCGCTCGTGCGTGTGATGAAGGAACTTCTACGCGACAAGGAAATCGGCCACCGAATCGTGCCGATCATCCCCGACGAGGCCCGCACCTTCGGCATGGATTCGTGGTTCCCGTCGCTGAAGATCTACAACCGGAACGGTCAGCTCTACACATCGGTGGACTCCGAACTCATGCTCGCCTACAAGGAGAGCTCGATCGGACAGATCCTGCACGAAGGAATCAACGAGGCCGGTTCTACGGCGTCGTTCACCGCCGTCGGAACGTCGTACGCGACGCACGGCGAGGTGATGATCCCGCTGTACATCTTCTACTCCATGTTCGGCTTCCAGCGCACCGGAGACGGCCTGTGGGCAGCAGCGGATCAGATGGCCCGCGGTTTCGTTCTGGGTGCTACCGCAGGACGCACTACGTTGACCGGTGAGGGGCTGCAGCACGCGGATGGCCACTCCCTGCTGCTGGCGTCGACCAACCCGGCAGCGGTCTCCTACGATCCAGCGTTCGCCTACGAGATCGCGCACATCGTCAAAGACGGCTTGCGCCGGATGTACGGCGGGACAAAGGGGCCGGACGGTGAGTTGCGGCCGGGCTTCGGCGGCGAGAACATCTTCTACTACATCACCCTGTACAACGAGCCGTACCAGCAGCCGGCCCAGCCCGAGGACCTCGATGTCGACGGGTTGCTCAAGGGCATCTACCTGTTCGAGAAGCCGCAGGAGGGTGAAGGGCCGGAGGCGCAGATCCTCGCGTCGGGTGTCGGAATCGTCGCGGCCCGCAAGGCCCGCGAACTACTCGAATCCGAATGGCACGTCCGCTCGGGTGTCTGGTCGGTCACCTCGTGGGGTGAACTGCGCCGCGACGGTGTCGAGTCGGAAAAGGATGCGCTGCGCGATCCAGGGGCCGAGAAGCGGGTTCCGTACATCACGCAGGCACTCTCGAACGCTGCTGGTCCCGTTGTGGCCGCGTCGGATTGGATGCGTGCGGTCCCAGACCAGATCCGTCAGTGGGTTCCAGGCGATTACGTCACGCTCGGGACCGATGGGTTCGGGTTCTCCGATACCCGTCCTGCAGCACGACGAGTGTTCAACGTCGACGCCGAGTCCATCGTCGTCGCGGTGTTGTCTGCACTCGCAACGTCGGGCGAGATCGACAAGTCCAAGGCGGCCGAGGCGGCTGAGAAGTACCGCATCGACGATGCCCTCGCGGCTCCCACGTCGTACGCCGATACCGGCTCCGCATAACTCGCAAAGTTCTGTACGCCCGCCTGCTCGTGTCCATGGCCTCGGACGAGAGTAGGCGGGCGTAGGTTTTGCGTATGGTCCACGACAAGAGCGCAGACTCCGGTGTGACCGAAGGATACGAGAGCGCGCCGAAGACCGGTACACATCACAAGGACGACCAGGACGGCCACATCACCGACAACGAGGTACATCTGCCGGTCAAGGCACTCACGCCCTCCAGAGCGAAGCGCGACCCCCTTCCCGACGCTCTTCTTCGGCGCGTGAAGCAGTTCTCGGGTCGCCTGTCCACCGAGGCTGTGACGACGATGCAGGATCAGTTGCCGTTCTTCGGCGGCCTGGATGCGGCGCAGCGAGCGAGCGTGCAGTTGCTGATTCAGACGGCGGTGGACAACTTTCTGGAGTGGTTGAAGAATCCGCAGAGCGATATTCGTTTCAGCCTCGATGCATTCCAGGTCATTCCTCAGGATTTGGCACGGCGGTTGACCCTGCGCCAAACGGTCGACATGGTCCGGGTCGCCATGGAGTTCTTCGAACAGTGGCTTCCGGCTCTTGCGCGCAATGATCAACAATTGGTTGCACTGACCGAGGCGGTGCTGCGGTACGGCCGCGAGCTGGGTTTCGCGGCGGCGTCGGTGTATGCCAGCGCCGCGGAGTCCAGGGGTGCCTGGGATACCCGACTGGAGGCTCTCGTCGTCGATGCGGTCGTTCGGGGGGACACTGGCTCCGACATGCTTTCGCGAGCTGCCACGTTGAACTGGGATGCCACTGCGCCGGCGACAGTTCTGGTCGGCACTCCGCCGGAGGATCAGGGTGTGTCCGTGGTCAGCACGGTGCACATGGTTGCGCAGAAGCACAATCGCGCAGCTCTCGCGGTCGTCCAGGGGACGCGGCTCGTCATGGTTGTCAGCGGTCAGCTGATCGACAGCGCGGCGAACACGGCCTTCTTGACCGATATGTTGCAGAATTTCTCCGAGGGCCCGGTCGTCATCGGTCCGACAACTCGCACGTTGGGCGCTGCCCACTCGAGCGCGGTGGAAGCGTTCGCGGGCATGCAGGCGGTTGCGGGATGGCGCGGTGCCCCTCGGCCCGTTCACGCGGGAGAGTTGCTGCCCGAGCGTGCGTTGCTCGGCGACTCGGCGGCCATCGCGACGCTCAACGAGCATTTGGTTGCGCCTTTGGCGGCGGCCGGTTCCGGGTTGGCGGACACCCTCGACGCGTACCTCGATTGCGGTGGTGCGGTCGAGACCTGCGCGCGACAGCTGTTTGTTCATCCAAATACGGTCCGGTATCGGCTGAAGCGAATAGCCGAAGTCACGGGTCGGGACCCGACGCAATCGCGGGATGCGTACGTGCTTCGTGTCGCGGCAACGGTAGGTCGACTGGCTCGAACTCATCACGAACCGCAACATCCTGTCCCACAAACCACACACGTAACATTCGGTGAAGTAGTTACGTAACGTAGTACTAGGTTCCGGCGATGCGAGCACTCCACGAGCCAATTTGTTGGATCCCTACAAATTGAGTGCCGAGAGTTCATCGAGAGCGACATCTCCCAAACAAGCCTTCACAGTGTTCTCTTAACGAGTGATTGCGTTGCTTGCGCCCGGACAGGGCTCCCAGACACCCGGCATGCTCGTGCCGTGGCTCGAACTACCCGGTGCCGCGGACCGCGTTGCTTTATGGTCCAAGGCGTCCGGACTCGATCTTGCTCGGCTGGGCACCACTGCCACAGCAGAAGAAATCACCGACACGTCGGTGACACAGCCTCTGGTCGTTGCTGCCGCACTCCTCGCCTTCGAGGAGATAGCCGGCCGGGGATTGTTGCCGGACGACGCGATCATCGCCGGTCATTCGGTCGGCGAACTCGCGGGCGCAGCGATAGCAGGGGTGATTTCGGCCGACGAAGCCGTCACACTGGCGGCCGTGCGCGGCGCTGAGATGGCCAAAGCCTGTGCACTCGAACCGACTGGGATGTCTGCCGTGCTCGGCGGCGCCGAGTCCGAGGTTCTGGCTCGTCTCGAAGAACTCGGTCTCGAACCGGCCAATGTCAACGCCGCCGGACAGATCGTGGCCGCCGGGTTGTTGACAGCATTGGCCGAACTCGCCGCCAGCCCACCGGAGAAGGCCCGCATTCGCGCATTGCCTGTCGCCGGCGCTTTCCACACCCGCTTCATGGCACCCGCACAGGACGCGGTCGCAACAGCGGCAGCGGCGATCACGCCGTCGCAACCAACGCGGACTCTGCTTTCGAACTCCGACGGGAAAGCGGTCACCTCGGGCGCGGACGCGCTGACCAAGCTCGCCGCCCAGGTCACCAAACCTGTTCGATGGGATCTGTGCACGGCGACGTTGAAAGATCTCGCGGTGTCTTCCGTCGTCGAATTACCACCGTCAGGCGCCCTCGTCGGAATTGCCAAGCGCGAAATGCGCGGCACTCCGAACCTCGGATTGAAAAAGCCCGAGGATATTGCGGCACTGGCCTAGCTCCACCAAAGACCTCCCGTAGCTGATTCGTTACGGGTTCAGGGTGCGCTCTCGTAAGAGATGCGCGCGTGGCGTGTGTATGTACAGCGCGCCGCAGACTACGCAGGATCAGCATCGAACTTCGGCGCATCGATTCACGGTGCACCGACACAATGAAGGGAGCCACGCAGTGGCCAGCCAGGAAGACCTCATCGCCGGACTTGCAGAGATCATCGAGGAGGTCACGGGTATCGAACCCTCCGAGGTGACCATCGACAAGTCCTTCGTGGACGACCTCGATATCGACTCGCTGTCGATGGTCGAGATCGCCGTTCAGACCGAAGACAAGTACGGCGTGAAGATCCCCGACGAAGACCTCGCAAGCCTGCGCACCGTCGGTGACGCAGTTGCATACATCCAGAAGCTCGAAGCAGAGAACCCCGACGCTGCCGAAGCAATCAAGGCCAAGCTCGACGACTCCGCGAGCGAGTGAGAGAAACCATGACCAACCCATCCACAGCCAACGGACGCTTCCCGAATGTCGTCGTCACCAGCCTTGCTGCGACCACGTCCATCGCGGGCGATGTCGACGCGACGTGGAAGGGTCTGCTGAACGGTGAGAGCGGCATTGGCGTACTCGAAGATGACTTCATCGCCGAGTACGACCTCCCCGTTCGAATCGGCGGACACCTCGCGGTCAGTCCGTCGAGCCTGCTCACGCGAGTGGAGATGCGGCGACTGAGCTATGTGGAACAGCTTTCCACTGTGCTCGGCCGCGAGGTATGGAAGAACGCCGGCAGCCCCGAGGTGGATCCGCTCCGCCTCGCCGTCTCCATCGGCACCGGTCTCGGCGGTGGTGACTCGCTCATCGATGCCGTCGACAAGCTCAAGACCGGTGGGTACCGCAAGGTCTCTCCACTCGCAGTTCAGATGGTCATGCCGAACGGCCCCGCAGCGGTGGTCGGTTTGGAACTCAAGGCACAGGCCGGAGTCATCACTCCGGTATCTGCGTGCTCTTCGGGATCGGAAGCCATCGCTCACGCGTGGCGAATGATCGTGATGGGCGACGCCGACATGGTTGTCACCGGTGGCGTCGAAGGATTCATCGACGCGGTGCCGATCGCGAGTTTCTCCATGATGCGCGCGATGAGCACCAACAACGACAATCCGAAGGGTGCGTCGCGGCCGTTCGACAAGGACCGGGACGGGTTCGTGTTCGGCGAGGCCGGTGCGCTCATGGTCATCGAGACCGAAGAGCACGCCAAAGCACGTGGAGCAACAATCCATGCACGTCTTCTCGGCGCCGGTATCACCTCGGACGGATTCCACCTCGTGGCACCCGATCCCGAAGGAACCGGAGCTGCTCGGGCGATGTCCCGGGCAATGGAAACCGCAGGACTGCAGAAGTCCGA
Organism: Rhodococcus sp. 1168; assembly: GCF_002091955.1. Taxonomy (GTDB): domain Bacteria; phylum Actinomycetota; class Actinomycetes; order Mycobacteriales; family Mycobacteriaceae; genus Rhodococcoides. The sequence continues at coordinate 272,670 of NZ_MKKY01000091.1, forward strand.
CATCACCCATGTGAACGCACACGCAACGGCAACTCCCGTCGGAGACGCTGCCGAGGCGACCGCGATCAACAAGGCTGTCGGAAACCATGCAGCAATCTACGCACCGAAGTCGGCTCTTGGACATTCGATCGGCGCTGTCGGTGCCCTCGAGTCGGTGCTGACGGTGCTGGCAGTGCGCGAGGGAATCATTCCTCCCACACTGAATTTGGATAATCAGGATCCGAAGATCGATCTCGATGTCGTCAAGGGCGAGCCCCGCGTCGGACAGATCGACTATGCGATCAACAACTCGTTCGGATTCGGTGGGCACAACGTCGCGCTCGCCTTCGGTCGAGCTTGATCCTGTCCGAGTAGTTCACTCGTGACGATCGAGCTCACACTCGAACCCCGGGAGGGGTCCTATCAGACCTCTCCCGGGGATCGCCCGCCCTGGGCATCAAGAAGGAGAACGCGATGACCATCTTGTCCCCCGCCACTCGGTCCCACCAGGCGACCGATCCCCGCGATCCGGTCGCTCGACTCGAGAAGCTCTTCGACGCGGGGACGATGGTTCCGCTCCACGACCGTGACAAATCCGGTCTACTCGCAGCTTCCGGTGACATCGACGGCGTTCACAGCGTCGCGTACTGCTCCGATGCCACCGTCATGGGTGGCGCAATGGGTGTCGATGGGTGCAAGCACATTGTCTCGGCCATCGACATCGCACTCGAACGAAATGCTCCCATCGTGGGAATCTGGCATTCCGGCGGAGCCCGACTCGCCGAGGGCGTCGAAGCCCTGCATGCAGTCGGCCTCGTGTTCGAGGCCATGGTTCGCGCCTCCGGAGTTGTCCCTCAAATCTCGGTCGTCCTCGGCTTCGCTGCCGGCGGCGCCGCGTACGGCCCAGCCCTCACCGACGTCGTCATCATGGCTCCCGAAGGACGTGTATTCGTCACCGGTCCCGATGTCGTGCGCAGCGTGACGGGCGAACAGGTGGACATGGTGTCCCTCGGCGGACCGGATACGCACCACAAGAAGTCCGGTGTCTGCCATATTGTCGCGGACGACGAGCTCGACGCCCTCACGCGCGCCCGTCGGCTGGTATCCATGTTCAGCGAGCAGGGCACATTCGACATCGCCGCCGCTGAACACGGTGACACCGACCTCAAAGCACTACTGCCCGACTCGAATCGGCGCGCCTACGACGTTCATCCTGTCATCGACGAGCTTCTCGACAACGTCGAAGGCGAGTCGACGTTCGAGGAATTCCAGGGCGGCTGGGCTCGTAGCATCGTCATCGGTCTCGGTCGCCTCAGTGGCCGGACCGTCGGCGTGATCGCCAACAACCCGATTCGCCTCGGCGGGTGCCTGAACTCCGAAAGCGCCGAGAAGGCAGCACGATTCGTCCGCCTCTGCGACGCGTTCGGCATCCCGCTCGTTGTTGTCGTCGACGTTCCCGGCTACTTGCCGGGCGTCAGCATGGAGTGGGAGGGCGTCGTCCGTCGTGGCGCGAAGCTCCTGCACGCATTCGCCGAAGCCAAGGTTCCGCGAGTCACCCTGGTAACTCGCAAGATCTACGGCGGAGCCTACATCGCGATGAACGCGCGAGCCCTCGGCGCTACCGCGGTATACGCATGGCCGGGATCCGAGGTCGCTGTCATGGGTGCCAAGGCTGCGGTTGGGATTCTGCACAAGAAGGCATTGGCGGCTGCACCAGAGGAAGAGCGCGAGGCGTTGCACGATCGACTGACCGTGGAGCACGAAACCATTGCCGGCGGCGTCGATCGTGCCGTGGCCATCGGCGTCGTCGATGCGGTCATCGAGCCCGCCGTCACTCGTTCGACCATCGCAAAAGCGTTGGCCGGTGCGCCTGCAGCGCGTGGCAACCACAAGAACATCCCGCTGTAACCGCTTAGGAGCGGAAAAGCAGTGCCCCGGCGTCTCGGACACCGGGGCACTGCTTTGACCTGCAGAGTACTTCGGGCTACGAGGTCAGCCTTCGAGCCACTTGTGTGACGCAGCAATCCGAATGACGGCCTCACGCACGTCGAGCACTTGCTCGGCGGTGAGACCGCGGTTCGCCTGCAGGAGAGCTTCGGTCAATTCGGTCGAGAAGTCGCCGCGCGCAAGGACATCGCACACGACGTCGTCGTATTCGTGCCCGGTCGACGCTGTCGCGACGTGTGCAACTGGGTGCGCGGGTCGATGTTGCACCGGCGCAGCGGAGTCGACTATCTGGACCTGGCCTGCTTTGAGACCTCGATCACCGTGCTCGGCGACATACTCGACCCGAACCCCAGGGGCGAGAAGTCGCTTGTCGAAGTCGAGGTCGTTGACATGGATGAAGACATCCTCGCCGCCTTCGTCGGGAGCTACGAACCCATAACCCTTGAACTCATCGAAACGAATTACTTTACCTGTCGACAACATAGAACCACCCCTCGAGAAACCGTCGAACCCACATGCCTAGCCTGGCACAGTTCCGACCATACCCAAGGCTTGATTCACTGCGAGATCCGGTCATCCCGCAGTGCGGCTGAGCCAGGTGACCTCGGCCCCGGCTCCCCCGGTCCGGTACGGTTCGAGCGCGTGATCCCAGGCACTACCCAGGGCATGTTCGATCTCGCCCGCGAGATTTTCCGAATTCCCCTCGATCATCGACTTGAGTCGCATCTCGCCGAGGATCACATCGCCGTTCGCGCTCGTCGAGCCACGCCAGAGTCCGAGACCTGGCACGTGGGCGAAGCGTTCGCCGTCGACGCCCTCGCTGGCATCCTCGGTGACCTCGAACCTCAGCATCTGCCACGTCCGAAGAATGCCTGCCAGCGCAGCCCCCGTACCGACGGGACCGACCCAGTCACTGGCAGCACGAAGCTGCCCGACGCTGGCCGGCTGCGCGGACCACTTGAGGTTCGCACGGCAGTTCAACGCGTCGGATAGCGCCCATTCGACGTGCGGGCACAACGCGGCAGGCGAGGCGTGTATGTACACCACACCCGACGTGGCATCTGCGAACTGATTCAATGCACGCATTCGATTACTCCTCCAGCTTCGACGAGGGACGTCTTCCCCAACGGCCTCGACACGAACTGGTATGTGAAGCTCTCTCACACGTACATGCACTAGTGTGCCCTGAGTTACCCCTGTTGCGCCAGTGCACTAGTGATTCCAAAGGATGATCTGGGCGTCGCCGAGCGCTCTACCTGGGATTATTGACGAGAACTTCATCGGATAGCTCGGTCCACAACGGTTTGGCCCACTCGCCGAATGCCAGATCCGTGAGAACGACAGTGGCCAGTCCGACGTCGGGGTCCGCCCAGAGGAACGTTCCGGACTGTCCGAAATGGCCGAACGTCCGAGTCGAATTCCGTTGTCCGGTCCAATGAGGTTCTTTACCGTCGCGGACTTCGAATCCCAGACCCCAATCGTTCGGGCGCTGAGATCCGTAGCCGGGGAGAATGCCGTTGAGGCCTTCGAATTGCACGCTGACCGCGGCTGCTAAAGTCGACTCCGACAGCAGGGTCGGCGACAAGAGTTCGGATGCGAATGCCGATAGATCGCGCACTGTCGAGCGCGCACCGTGACCGGCCGGTCCATGGAGCGTCGAGGCGGTCATGCCGAGCGGCGCGAACACGGCCTCGGCGAGGTAGTCACGGAACGCGATTCCGGATTCGGACTCGATCAGTGCGGCGAGCAACTCGAAACCGGCGCTCGAGTAGATGCGTTTGGTCCCGGGGGCCGCTTGCACCTTGTTCTCACCGAAGGCGAGACCCGAACTGTGCGCGAGAAGATGACGGACGGTCGAGCCTTCAGGGCCCGCTTGCTGATCGAGATCGATTGCTTCTTCTTCGATTGCGACGAGTGCCGCGTAGGCCACCAGCAGTTTGGTGACGGACGCCAGCTCGTACACGCGATCGATATCGCCGTACTGCTCGCTCACGCCTTCCGTCGACACCACCGCGGCGGATGCATTGTCGACGGGCCAACCAGCGATCAAATCCAAGGAGTGCACGCGGATGAGCCTAGTTGTAGACAGACGAGTCGGTGCGGGCGTCTGCCCGCACCGACTCGTCTGCCCGCACCGGCTCGTCTACCGAGGCCAAGCGCTTGAATGGTCCCGTCAATCCATCTGATCGTATAAATGTGTCATTCAAGCGATCCGGTGACTACCGGTCGGCGTCGGTGAACTTGATGACACCGCGAATGTTCTTCCCGTCGAGCATGTCCTGGTAGCCGGTGTTGATGTCGTCCAGCGCGTAGGTTTTGGTGACCATATCGTCGAGGTTGAGCTGGCCACTCCTGTACATCTTCAGCAACAACGGGATGTCGTGACGAGGATTGCCACCGCCGAAGATCGCGCCCTGCAGGTCCTTCTGGAGCATCGTGAACAAGAACAAGTTCAGCTTGACATCCATGTCCTCCATGCGTCCCATTGCGGTGACGACACAGCGGCCCGCCTTGGCCGTCAGCAACAGTGCAGCCTCGACATCTTCGCCCGTGATCTCACCGACGGTGATGATGGTCTTGTCAGCCATCAGCCCCCATGTCAGCTCCATCATCGGCATCAAAGCTTCAGCTGCCGTGGCGAATACGTGGGTGGCGCCGAATTTGAGTGCCTGATCTCGTTTGTACTGGACAGGGTCGATCGCAATGATCTTGGATGCACCGGATTGCACGGCACCCTGGAGGGCGCTCATACCCACGCCACCGACACCGATGATCGCGACGGTGTCTCCTGGAGTCACCTTGGCGACGTTCACCGCCGATCCCCAACCCGTCGGTACCCCGCAACCGACCAAAGATGCGACCTCGAACGGGATGTGTTCGTCGATTTTGATGGCCTGGGTCTCGTGCACGGTCATGTACGGAGAGAATGTTCCGAGCAAGCACATCGGGATGACGTTCTGCCCGCGAGCCTGGATGCGGTAGGTGCCGTCACTGATGGCCATCCCGCTGAGCAGGCCCATTCCAAGGTCACAGAGGTTCTGGTGCCCGTTGGCGCATGCCGGGCAATGTCCACATGAGGGGATGAAGGAGAGCACTACGTGGTCTCCCTCCTTCAACGTCTTCACCTCGGGGCCGGTCTTGATGACGACACCGGACCCCTCGTGTCCGCCCATCACCGGGAACGAGGGCATCGGCGTCGCACCGGTCACGATGTGGTGATCGGAGTGGCACATACCCGCGGCTTCCATGCGGATCTGAACCTCGCCAGCCCTTGGGTCCCCGATCTCGATCTCTTCTATCGACCATGGCTCGTTGAGGCCCCACAGCACAGCGCCTTTGGTTTTCATCGCGATTCGCCTTTCACACGCCGATAGACCCGTTGGTCGGGCCACTTGATGTTGAGTTCGACGATAGTCATACGAACGCTAAATTGGAACACGTTCTAGATTTTTGGTCAGTAATCGACGCAGGAGGCAAACACCGTACGAGCGAGACCAGAACCGGGTCCTCCGAAAAATGCGTTGACCCTGTCGACGATTACCGGCTGCGAGGCAAGAATCGCTTGGCGCTGCCACGCTGGTGCGGCCAGGAATGCCGCGAAACTTCCCGCCATCGGTGATGCGGCAAGTGCTGCTCCCTCTTCTTCGTCCTGTGCGTACGTGGCGGCGACGATCTGCGAGAACGAGCACGGAGTGTTGACCACGGTCTCGGCGGGTGTGGCCGAGGCGACGCCGCCGAGGAGCAGAGCTCCGACAGCAGTAGCGCCGAACACGGTTGCAACCTTGGTTGTGGACAAGCGGGTGATCATGAATTTCCCCAATCGAGGTGAGCGTTGTGGTGGGATCGACAAGTGTTCGCCAGCAACGATATCGGCAGGCCAGGCTTCCTGTCGCGCTGGACGACATACTGGTAGAACGCCCGAAAACACATCCTTCGGCGGGTTAACGGTTGGTTCGGACGCGAGAGGTCGCCTCTCGTCGATAGGCTGGAGCTACCAGGGACAGGAGAACCGATGACGGTCGCTTACGGCTCGTGCAATCTGTGTGAAGCGATGTGCGGACTCGAATTCACTGTCGAGGACAACACAGTCACGTCGATTCGAGGCGACAAGAAAGACCCGCTCTCTCGCGGGCATATCTGCCCGAAGGCACTGTCCTTGATCGATCTCCACGCCGATCCCGACCGGTTGATCAAGCCCATTCGACGCGAGGGCACCGACTGGGTGGAGATCGAATGGAAGGAAGCGTACGACTTGGTGGTCGAAGGCCTGGTTGCCACACGTGAGCGGTATGGGTCCAACGCTGTCGGTGTCTATCTTGGAAATCCCAACGTCCACAGCCTCGGTTCGATGACTCATGGAATTCCGTTCACGTCGATGCTGCGCACCCGGAACCGATACTCGGCCACCTCACTCGATCAACTCCCCCATCAACTCGTCAATCACCTGCTGTACGGCCACCAGTTGGCTCTACCGATTCCGGACATCGACAACACCGAGTTCTTTCTCGTCCTCGGCGGCAATCCGATGGCCTCGAACGGCAGCATGATGACCGTGCCGGACTTTGCCCGTCGCGCCCACGATCTGCAGGCGCGCGGCGGCAGTCTGGTGGTGGTCGATCCCCGCAAGACCGAGACTGCAGACATCGCAGACGTTCACCACTTCATCCGGCCCGGTACCGATGCCCTGCTGCTCCTCGCGTTGATCAACGTCATTTCGGCGAACGGAACCACCCGGGTCGCCAATTACGTCGACGGTGCCGACGAAGTCGCGACATTGGTCCGGGATTTCACTCCCGACGCGGTCGCGCCCGTCGTGGGCATCGCGGCCGCCGACATCGTCTCGTTGGCAACACAGTTCGCCGAAGCGCGATCCGCAGTTGCCTACGGCCGAATGGGTGTCTCGACACAGCAGTTCGGCAGCCTCTGTCAGTGGGCGATTCAAGTACTCAACATCCTGACAGGCAATCTCGACCGGGTCGGCGGCGCGATGCTTACCGACCCCGCGGTGGATCTCATCGCGAAAAACATCGTGGGCCGGGGGCATTTCGACAAGTGGCGCAGTCGCGTTCGGGACCTACCAGAGTTCGCGGGCGAATATCCCTGCTCGACATTGGTCGACGAAATGACAACCCCCGGCGACGGTCAGATCAGGGCCATGGCAGTGATTTCCGGAAATCCGGTGCTGTCCATGCCGGGCGGCACCAGGTTGAACCAGGCATTCGCTGACTTGGATTTTCTGGTGTCCTTCGACTTCTACATCAACGAGACATCACGGCACGCGAACGTGATTCTTCCGCCCACGATGTCACTGGAGCGTGACCATTACGACCTGATCTTTCAGTCCTTCGCTGTCCGCAACACGGCGAAGTTCATGCCGACAATCCTGACGAAGAAGGCTGGTGCGAAATCGGATTGGGAGATCTTCCGTGATCTCGGTATCCGATATCGGGCACGCCTCGCCGGGCCTTCCCGGATCGACCGCCTTCGTACGCGAATGAAACCGAAATCGCTTGTCACGGAAGCACGTTTACGTTTGTCACCACGACGAACGATCGATCTACTGCTGCGCAGTCATCGCGCCGGCCTGTCCGTGGCGAAGCTGAAGAAGTCACCACACGGCGCCGATCTCGGACCACTCCGCCCAGGGTTTCCCGGGAAGCTGCAGACTCGGAACAAGCGAATCAACCCGGTACAGGACATCATCGTCGCGGAACTACCGGCCTTGCGCGATCTTATGAGGTCCTCGGCGGTGCCCAGCGGAGATCAACTTCTCATGATCGGTCGACGGCATCTGCGCAGCAACAATTCCTGGATGCACAACTCTGCGAGGTTGACCAAGGGCAAGCCGCGACACCAACTTTTCGCGCACCCAGATGACCTGCTCGAGCGCAACATCGAAGACGGATCGGTCGTGTCGGTGACCTCGGCCGCCGGATCGGTGCAGATAGAGGTACTCGCGACCGACCGCATGATGCCAGGCGTTGTGAGCATGCCGCACGGGTTCGGCCACCAGCGTCCCGGCGTCGAACTGTCTGTGGCTAAGACTGTCGTGGGAGCGAGCGCCAACGACGTCACCGACCCACACCGAGTCGACGCGGTCTCGGCCAACGCGATCCTCAATGGTGTGCCTGTCACGATCTCGCCGACTTGACCGACCCCGCGGGCACACGTCGGCGATGCTTTGAAGTAGCATTCGTCACGGCTCGCTCGGTGCGAGATGGGGCGGTAGCTCAGTCGGTTAGAGCCGTGGACTCATAATCCATTGGTCGCGGGTTCGAGCCCCGCCCGCCCCACTTACATTTCCCCAGGCCACGGCCAACTATCCGGAATTTCCGGATAGTTGAGACCTGCCCTTTGCCCACATTTTGCCCACAGTTACAGATACCCATGTGGGCAAGGACTGCGCGCACTCGCTCCATCGCTTCGATGAGTTCACGGTCGTCCGGGTCGAATCCCTCGTCGACGATCGCTGCTCGTTCCTCTGTATCCATGCCTACTTGGACGGTGACGGCACCCGTCTGGTTCCAGGAGCTCTCATGTCTCGCACCGCTGCTTTGGCGACGGCCCGTTGGGGCACCGTCGCCCTCTCTGTAATCTCCTTCGCCATCTCCTACATCGCACTCGCGGACTTGGCGCACATCGCCGGGCTCGGACTCCAGGCGTTCCTGTGGCCGCTCATGATCGACGGGACGATCGTTGTCGGTACGGTCGCGGTCTTCGCAGCACCGGATGCGCACTCGTGGTCACTACTCATCGCCTCCGCGGTCGTGTCCGTCGCGGGCAACGGGATCCATGCTGCGATCACGCAGGGTTCATGGATCGCGGTCGGGGTCGCGCTCACTCCCCCGGTATTCCTGCTGTGGGTTACGCATATGACGGTCAGGCTCACCCGCGTGGATCTTGCCTCGACCCCTGTGATCGAGAAGGAGCGGCGGGAGGAGGAAGCGCCACTCGAGCCCCGCGAGGAGGTGTCGCGGCTGATCGCGGCGGGCGAGCTCTCATTGCGGAAGATCGCCGCGAGGGTTGCCGTCTCGGACCGCACGGTGCGGCGCTGGCGCGACGAAGATCAGATGACGGCGGTCTGACGCGCCGCGTGCTACTGCGCGGCACCGCCGCTCCGTGAGTGCGGCTTATTTTCGGAGTAGGTCTCGAACCATCGGTCTATATCCTTCGCGTCCCAGCCGTATGTGGCGGTGCGACCTCCCCGCTCTCCGACCACGCATGCGGGCAGTGGAAAGTCGCCGGCGTCTTTCGAGAGCTTGCGGCCCGCGAGGGATCGGATCGTTTCGTAGGGCTGCTCCGTTCGGGCAGCGATCTGCTTGACCGATAGGTATTGCTTCATTTGGTCTCCAGGGTCGAGGTTTCGGCGTGTTGAGTCTCGCACTCCTTCGGGTGCTACCCAAGAGTGGACATAGCACCCCGACAGATGCTAGGGTTCAGGTACGCCAACCGAGGAGAACGAAATGAACACCACCACCGCAGCCCCCGCCACAGCCCGCCAGCTCGCCGACATCCTCCACGCACACGACATGATCGCCCACTCCGACGCCAACGCCCGCGGCGCAAAGTTCGACGGATGGGTCCGCTACTCCCACATCGCCGAATACGTCGACATCGCCCAGGCGGACATCACCGCCATCATCACCGACTGCGCCGACCGCATGACCTCACCCACCCACAAGATCACCCAGCTCCGGCCCACCGCCTTCATGGCCCACCTGGTGAGCTGAGCGACAGGGCCGACCCGACACCGGGCCGGCCCTCCGCCATCCGCCGAGCCGAAAGTCTGGTAGGAGTAACCACATGAAACTGATACTGGTCACGCTCGCCGCCGGAGCCTTACTGCTCACCGGATGCAGCTCGGACAAGGAGCCGGAAGCGTTCGAAGCGGACATCATCTACGCGGGCAACTCGGACCGTAATTACCCCGATTCGTGCACGTTCGCCGAAGGTGAGGTTGGTGCGGGTGATTCGGTGATCGTGCGAGGGGCTGATGATCGCATCCTCGGAAAGGGCGCTTTAGCGGTCCGGACCATCAGCATGTCGCACGCTGGTGCGACGAGTGGGCCGTGCTCGTTCGAAACGACGATTGAGATCCCCGCCGGTGACGCTGGATATCAGATCATCCTCGATGGTCTCGACGGCATGGAGCCGCACATCTTCGACGAGAAGGAAATGCGCGCCGGACCGGTGATCGACCTGCAGAGCTCGATCGAGAAGGGACTCGCAGGGCTCTCGGGTCGATAGTTGGCTTGAAACGAAAAATAGCCCCCACCTCCGAGGAGGTGGGGGCTATTTGTGCACTGGATCGACTTACGGGCGGCGGCGGCCTTCACGCTTGACTCGGCGAGTCTCCAGCTGCTCCCGCCACAGTGACCGCATCATCCACAGGTACGCGATGACGCCAGCCGGGTACAGCAACGCGCGCACTGCATCCCGGCTCCAGTAGTCGGACTGATAAATGACGCTGAGTGAAATTTGAACCAGAACAAACGACAGGACCATCGACTTCACGAGATAGACACGTCCTACACGGTTGTACTTCCAGCCACCCTGCGACCTCGTCAAATACAGCAGAGTGAACGCCACAACAACAATTGCCAGGGCAAACAAGGACCAGTCACCGAACTCATGTAACGTCACCGACCCCCTCCCCACGCTTGCTGCAGCATTTCAGTCCACCCATTGCGCTGCAGCTCTTGCCACAACACATTCGATACTTCGACAGCTTCACTGCTCTGTGCCTCCGACTCAATTCGACGTTTCACGGAATGGGCATGATCCTCAGCTGCCGTCTTGGCCTCTGCCTGGGCATCTTCGATATCCTTCGACCATGGCCACCTCATGACGAGCCCGCCCGGCTGCTCACGACATCCCGAATCGCGGAGAGGATGTGTGCCGACACTTCCCCCGAGACCCGCTGCTCGGTAAGTACATTTGTCAACGAAGCGATCGTTTTCGCGTCCTCGAGTTCGCGACCGTTGGCGTGCGCAATCGCATCGTCCTTCGCTTTGAGGATGTCGCGGTGTGCGGGCCCGAAAACGATCCAGCCACGGATCAGCGCATATACGCCGAACAGGAAGAACAGGAGGACGACGGTGACGACGCCGACCCCATTCCAGGCGGCCGGGGTGAGCGCACTCATCAGTCGATGAACTCACCGCGTACGACGGGTGCGGTCGTCGGCAAGCCTTTCGCGGCACCGACGTTCACAGTCGCGAGGGAAGTCAGGACCGATACCAGTGCGGCAGTGCCTGCGATCGTTGCGGAGTTGAGCCAGTCGACGTCACCGAAACCGCCCGTTGCGGGGATAGCGGCGACGAGCGTGCCCGCGAAGGTCCGTGCGGCCCGGTCGGCAAGGTCGATGAGGAAGTTCCCGGACGTCAGCGCCGTCGACGTCGACAGCGCCAGCAGGAATGAGACTGCCGCGGCGAGACCCGCCGACGACAGGACAGTTGCCCAGGAGACGGACATGATGGTCGCGCCGGCGCCGAGGAAGATCAGGACGTTCTGAAGGAAGGTCTTGGCGGTACGGTCGGCGATATCGAGCCAGAATGCACGAGTGTCGATCGAACCGAGCTCTACGGTGAAGTGGTCAGTCATGGTCAGCCTTTCGTGGGCATGAGTTGTGTGACACCGGATGAGTGCCAGTAGAGGGTGCCGTTTTCGAACAGTTGATAGCGGTTGCCATTGGCGTCGACGCCTTCGTTCGAGGTCGGCCAGCCGAGCGGGCCCGACTCGTATCCTTCGTCGGCCCAACGTTTCCCGATGGCGCCGTAGACGACGTAACCGTTGTCGGCGCCGTCCTTGCGGTAGAGGACGCCGCCCTGGAATGCCTGCACAGCACCGGCATCGAGTGGCGCGAACTCGCGCACTGGGTAGCCGAGGGTGCCGCGCTCGTAGTCGAGGGATGCGTACGCCTCGAACAGCCCGCCACCAGGGATCGGGAATGCGCCGACGCCTGGGTAGAAGTAGACGTGCGCGTTCTCGTACACGCCGAGCCTGCCCTTGCCGTCCTTGCCGACCGACAGCTCCTCGGGGCGGAGACGCTTACCGACCCACGGTGCACGCTTGGCTGCCGCGTCTATCTCATTGACGATCACCACCGGGGCCGGGGCGGGTGGGGGTACGGGCTTCACTCGGTCGATGACTGCCTGAACATCACGCCGGAATGCGTTCATGTCGATTCCGCCCGGATCCCATTTGCCTTGGATCGCGGCCCATTCTTTATGGCCGATGGCGCGGCTGGAGTCCCGCTTGAGTTTGCGGAGGATAGCTCCGACACCGCGGACGTATGCGCCGTATTGCGCCGTGGACCAGCCTTCGGTGCCGTTGTTTTCGGCCTCGATGCCGATGGTGACGGCGTTCGCGTCGTTCGCTCGAATGCCGGTCCATGAGCCCTGCCCGGCGTGCCATGCGATGCCGACCCCGCATAGGGTGAACTTGCCGTTGCGGTCCAGATGGAGCTGTGATGCCAACCCTAGGGATGGGTGCCGAGCGATCACGCCGGGGCCGGGACTTCCGGAGGCTCCGGTGTGGTGGCATACGACACCCCAGATTTCTCCGAAGTCGCCATGCCCTCGATTGAATGCGCCGTCGTAGATGTCGCAGACCAGTCCCTCGGCGCGGAGAATGTCAGCGAGCCAAATAGGATCACCCATCAGGGGTACCTCCTCGATTGAGTTGTAGTGGTGCGCGGGCGGTCAGCTCGTGGTTTTCGATCCTCGGATCGCGCGGTAGCCCGATGTGATTGCGGATCGAGTGAGGGAAGCCATCGCCTTGACTGGGCTGCCAGACTCTTCGATTCCGGTAAGTCGGATGGCTAGATTGAGGAAGTCGAGTCCTGCTTGCAGTCCGCTCTCTGGTGAGTTTTTCAAGCGCTCGCTTCGGTCCTGGATGATGTTGTTGACGGCAGCGGACCTGCATATGTATTTCGGCCAGGTGTGCGGGTTCTGGAACTCGGCGATGTCTTGATCCGGCACAATTTCGGTGTCGCCGTTGTCGTGGAGTAGCCAGATGTCGTCGTTGCGGGAGTTGTCGGCATTGTGGGCGAGGAACTCGATAAGTTGGTCAGCTGTAAGTGCCATCGGTCACCTCGTAACCGATCGCGAGAAGGGTCTCCGCATGCGTAAGGTCCGGGTAGCGACGTAGCGGAACCAGCCCATTTCCGTCATGATCTGCAACTGAGGCACCGTACGCGGTTGACGGGTGCACTGTCGCGTCCGAATCGTATGCGTTCTGGGGTACTGATATTGCGATCCATTCGTGTCCGTCGAGAGGCTTGGATAGGCGGTAGAGGTTCGTTCCGGGCTGCCACCACGACATGGATTCTTCGATGAGAGTTGCTGTCGGCATAACGATCTCCTAGTTGAAGTAGACCCGGACCACGACGAGGCCGGGTGCGCCATTGCCGCCGTTGCCTACGGTGCCGAGGGTTGTGTAGTTGCCGCCTGCGCCCGCGCCGCCGCCTGGGTATCCGCCATGACCGCCGCGGCCTCCATTGCCAGTGCCGCCCTTCGCGGAACCCCCAGCACCTCCCGAGCCCGGCCCGATAAGCCCAGCATCGGGAGAAATCCCATCCCCACCCTGCGCACCGTTGCCAGCACCAACTACGCCGCCGCTGGAGAACGGACCGTTTCCGCCATTCGTAGCGGGTCCATCATTGTTGCCGCCGCGCCCCCCAGAACCGTTGTAATACAGTTCAGTTCCGTATCCGCACACTGGGCCTGCGGTGGTGCATTTGCCGCCGCCAACAGTCAACAAAGACCCAAATGACGACCCAGTACCATTGCCGCCGAGAGTGTCATCGGAAGTAGCACCGCCGCCACCCGAACCGACACCGATTGCAACACTGCCAGGAACCTCATCGGCCAAGAATTCGTACCATCGAGTCCAGCCGCCACTACCGCCACCGACAGGATTGTTTCGCCAGCGGGCACCGCCAGCAGCCCCGCCGACGAGAGACACCGCAATGCGGGTAGCGCCTGCTGGTTTAGTGAAAGTGCCGGGCGTCCCGTAGGTAAACTGAGTGACCCCGCCTGCCAGCTCGTCGATGCGATTGTCGATCCGAGGGAGTTCCACATCTGCAACCTGGTTGACCTTGTTTTTCACGCCGAGGAATCCGCCGATTAGGTCGACCAATCCGCCGCCACCGCCGAAGATGCCTGCGAACAGCATCGAAATCAGTTGTGCGATACCGCCGATCAGCCCACCGAAAAGGTTGGTGATCATATTCCCTCGCGCCGACCCCATCGCCGCGTCCGCCTCGGCGCGCCCAGCCGCCTTGATTTGAGCTTCGGACTCGTTCTGCACACCCGAAACCTTTTGCGACCCCGACGTACCGATATACGCAACAGTCGGCCTCGGCCGATCCGGTGCCGTCATGGGAATCCCTCCGCGCGACCTACCACCGGGCCGTCGACGACAGGCGCAGCCTCGGGGGCGCGGACAACACCCATCGATTCCAACTGCGCCGCAGCATCGATCAACTGGGCAGGCGTAGCGCCAGAGAAATCGATCCGTTGTGCAGCCTGCTCGGCAGCCGCCTCCGCGATCTCATCGCGGTAATCCATACCCACCCAGGAGATCTGGCCGACGCCCATCCAGTGCACACCCTCAACATCAGGCGCACCCAGGATTACGGCCTTCCGAACCTGAAGATCCGGATGGTGCCGGAACCCGGCATCCGCCAGCTGCTTCGACAGCGAACGAAGCGATAGCTCCGTCGTAATCATCGGGACGCCAGGGGTTTCCTCGATCCCCACGAGCGCCCACAGCGCAAACTCTTCCGGATCGTCCGGATCACACTGACCCTGCATCGGAATCACGTCAGATCACTCCCAGCTTGTGCCCAGCGGCAAATGTCGCGCGGATAAGTCGGAGGTTCTTCTCCATCGGAGACTCGTTGGCCCGAGGATCCCCAACCACTGCGGACCACCCCGCCTCATCGCGGGTGTAGTCATAGTCGATCTGCGATGCCTGCTCCACGAAGACCGTCCCCTTGCGCGGGAAATCACGCATAGTCAGACCGATCCGCGAGCCGAGGAACCAATGGCCCTGACCGCGATCGCCGATGTAGTACGGCCGGCCATCGCCGAGTGTCGCCTTGTGCGTCGTACGCGGTCGAGTTTTGTTGAACGTGTCCCGCAATGACATCAGCGAAGACAGCGTGTATGCCCGGCCCGCACTGTCCGCCATCGCTTCCTGATAGTGCGACCACCCATACCGCAAAGCGCGGACCGGACTTTTGATGCTCCACCAGGCCCCGATTGTGTCGGTGTAGAACGGCTTCAGGAATGTGTCCGCTATAACCCCAGCGGTCGGCAGGTAGATGAATTGCCCAAGATAATTGCCTATCAGGGTGATTCCAGCCGAGATCCCCTCATTGATACCGGGCGCCGAGTGGCCCCCGGTGACGACTTGGACAACGGTGCCTGGAGTGAAACTCCACTCCGAGGCTTCGACGCCCGAAACCTTCCCGTCCCGATACACGACGTACGGCTGCTTAGGGAAAGTGCCAAGCCACTTGCCGACGATTCCTTGATACGGGTCAATCGAACCCGTAGCCGTGGTGACGATCTCGTCGATGAAGTTGTCCGCGAGCTGCACTACGGTCCGCGTGAGCCCGTCCCAGATCGTGCCACCCGTCGAGGTGCCGTCCCAGTATCCGGAAACGTCGACGATGTCGAACACGATCGTGCCGTGACGGACATTCGCGCCAGGCCACGGAGGTGGGTCACCGGTGAGCCAGCGGCGAGTGGTAACCATCAGCTGCGCATCCGCGAGCGTCGGTTCGGCCATATCGTGCCAGTACTCGAACCT
The DNA here is from genome assembly GCF_002091955.1 of Rhodococcus sp. 1168. Taxonomy (GTDB): domain Bacteria; phylum Actinomycetota; class Actinomycetes; order Mycobacteriales; family Mycobacteriaceae; genus Rhodococcoides. The sequence goes on from NZ_MKKY01000091.1 coordinate 288,417, forward strand.
CGATGACAACACCGTCCACGGTGACGAATCGTTCAGTAACGCAGTAGGAACGACGACCATGTTCCAGTTCGACATGTTGAACAGCGATCCCCAGCCGGCAGGATCCAGCGGGTCATCCGGAAGAGCCCACCAGTTGCCCTCCATCCGCATGATGTTCATAAAGAGCGCAAGCTTGAGCATGTAGATGCTCGGCCCGGCGAGCACGAATGCCCTCTTCTGGACGATCGCGGGGAGGTAGGGTGAGCACCAGACGATCAGGTTTTTCAGCTCTTCGTAGTCGTCGAGGAAGCTCAGCTCGACGTACCGCTTCCCGTCCTCGTCTTTGACGATTTTCGTAGACGCTTCACCCGCGCACCGGCCGCCCCAGCGTGCACCGTCCTTGTCCATGGTGACGTGCACATTCTGCTTCGTGCGACCCCATGGGTCGACGGCCCAGTTTGTCAGCCAGTGCCCCACTGGAAGAACGAGTCTCGCGACACCGGTGTTGTTCATTCGCCACTGAAAGTGGCCCTCCCGCTCGACCGTGACACGGCCCGCGTAATTCATGTCGCCGTCCCATAGGCGCACCATCGGGCGCTTGCGGCGGCGACGCTTGAAATGCTCTTGCTCGATCTGCGCGTCGTTCCAGATCTTGTCGAGCCGAGCCATCAGGATTGGGTCTTCGAGAAGCGGATTCGGTGGCGGTGCAACTGGAGCCGTCATCTACTCACCTCCTAGGATCGTCGTCCAATGTCGGGATTGACGTAGCGCGACAGTCGCCCCGGGGACGCTCGCCGACACCGGTATCTGCGTCAGTGGGGTGTGATGCGGAACCGCGAATTCGAACTCGATCCCTGCCGTGCGGCCGATGAATACCGGGTTGATGTTCGACCGCCACGTCAACTCATCCGGATAGGAATCGATGGTCAGCTGCTCGCCAGCCGCTAGAGATGGTGTGGTGATGGTGCGGTCCCGATGCTCGTAATCCTCGTGCTTCGGGTCAGAGACCCACGAGAAGTCCGGCAGAGTCACCGTCCCCGCTTGCGCCATGTCGACCACATACTTCGGATGCATCGGGCGGTTGGTCGGGTTCGAAACCCAGAACGAACCCGACAGGGCGCCGGACGCGGACTGCCACACATCGATCACGTCGTCCTCGACCCAAAACGGCCACTCTGGACGGCAGGTGATGATCATCAGCCCGTAGTTGTCGTAGCCCGGGTCCACGTCCGGCTCGAATTCCGGCGTCTCGACCAATCTCACGCCGAGACGCCGGACGCCCGAGGATGATCCGGCTACAAGCGTGGTGACCTCGTCGAAGTCCCATGCTCGCCGAAACTCGGAATACACCTGCTCCCACGGCGACCCCGGGCGCATCGAGATATGCACCGACAGGACGATGGTCATCATGTCGACCTTGTCGCCGCCGTACTCCGCCTTCTCAGTGAAAGCGCCCTGGGTCCACCGTGTCGATCGGGGTGTCTCCCAGATCTTCTCTGGCTTCATGCCGAGGACGACGCCAGTCGACGCCGCCTCGGCGCTATGGAATGGCCAGTAGGAACCGTTCGCGCCCTCGACCGCGAGGTGTAGGACACTACTCATGGGAGCGTCCCAGCCATTGCGGCATGATCCTGACGTTCCTTCACTTTCACCCTCCTGATTGCGTCCTCGGCGTCAGTGATGCCGTAGAGGTGATAGGTCGCCCCAGCACGCGCTTCGGCGCCACCGCGTGACGCCTGCCCGAACTGAGCACCGCCATTGATCGCCTGCAGGATCTGCCCGTTCGCACCCGCATTGGCCGACCGCGAGTTCACGACGAACTCGCTAGCCTCCAGCCATGCCGGCACCTTGTCGCGCCCCGAAGGACCGACCACAGGACCACCGTCGTGGTATCCACGAATCGGCTTGTTCCGCAGACCGGCAACGAGATTCGCCAACGGATTCTGCGGATCGTTCGGCAACGACGGATCCCGATGCGCCGCGAACTCGTCTCGCGCGAGACCCAGCAGGTTCGCTGGATCGCCGTTCGACTTCGTAGCGATACGCTCGAGCACTCCAGCGGCACTGGATAGTGACTGGCCCGTCTCCTGCAGCGCCTTCTCGGCCACTGGAGACCACTGCTCCGGACCCTTACTTGGGTCGTAGAGCACCGGCGAGTCCGCCATGATCTGCGACTGGGATGCGCTACCTGGATCGACGACGTCGGTGCCGTCACGCTCGGCGAGAGCATCGCCAAGCATCATCCCCGCCTGCACGAAGCTCGGCATCTCATTCGGGATCCCGAACACGCCGAGCGCGTCCTCGACCTGGCCCGACACGAAATCCTTCGCGAAGTTGCCGAGCAGATCCGACCACGACGACACCGAATCCGACGACGCATCCTTCTTCTTCGTCCCCGCCGACTTCAAAGCCTCCTCGGCCTTGAACAGCTCCGAGTCTGCCTTCGCCAACTCCAACGGAGTCGAATCCGGGTCGTCGTAGACCTCGTTGCGGCGTTCGTTCGCCGACTCGACCGCAAGCTGCGCATCGAGATGCTCAACCTCCGAGTCCGAGAACATCCTCGACAAGGCTGGGGCCTGCGGGGCCGGGCCTTCCTCGACATACGCAGCGACGTCATCCTTCTTGGCCTGCAGATCAGTAACCTTCTGCTGAGCCTGCTCAACCTTGACGTTCGCCATGTCGAGATCTGCCTGCGACTTCTCCCCTTCGACGAATGCAGCCTCGACTTCGGCGCGAGCTTCCTCGGCCCGGACGATGGCGATCTGAGCCGCATCGAGGTCGAGTTGCTGCTTGTCGGTCCACTCCGGGCGCGGCTTGAGCGTCCGGCCGCCACGCATCCCTACCGAGTACGAAGCGCCATATCCTGCGCCCGCACCGATCGGCAGGTGAGCATGATCGGTGAACTGCGGCGCCGAAGCACCATCAGTGCCACCGACCATGCCGCCGCCGTAACTGCCGCCCATCTCGACGTTCACGCCACCCGGCAAAGTTCCCGCCGTGTGGCCGCCGCCCGGGCCGCCATTGAGCCACCCGAAATTGAGGTCGCCGAGACCGCCGAGCCCCGACTGAAATCCCATCGACGCCAAGGCTGAGCCCATCGTCGCCGTCGCGAAGCGTGACGCAAACGCCGGCAAGCCGACAGCGAACCGAGCGATCGCAGCCATCGCGGCAGAGCAGTCGCCCCACTTCACGCCACCCCAGTCGTACGCCGAACCCGTAAGCGGCTGCGACTCCGAGCCGTTGACGAACCCGAGCAACTCCTCGGGCGACCTGAGTCCGACGCGGCCGCCCTCCTCGTAGCCCGCGAGCTTCGGGAAGGTGCCCGCGTTGATCGCGGCAAGCTCGCGGTCATACCGGTCCGACGAGCGGCCATTAATGACCCACTCCCCCGCATCTACACGAGCAATCGGGGCACCATTACTAGCGACAGCAAGGAAGCCGTCCGTCGTCTCAGTGCCCGGGCCGGACGTCGGCAACCTTCCACCAGTCGCCCTACCCGGCATCGGAAGCGCCGGGTTGATCGGCACATTCGCCGCCGGATTCGGCGCATTGACAGTCGGACCATTCGCGAAACTGTCAAGAGTCTTCCGAAGCTGACCGAGTCCGGTGAGCGCCTCGTCGACACCATGCAGCGTGATCGTCGTCGGCAACTCCAACGGGAACAGCCGATACTGGTCAGCGAGGGCGGTCGCCTTCTCCAGGGTCATGCCAGCCTCGACACGCTGCCTGATGAACTCGTCACGTACACGCTGTCCGGCAGCCTGCACGAAATTGGCCGCATCCTCCGATGACAGTTTCTGCTCGGTCGCGGACCGGGCCGCCTCGGCACCAGCCTGATCGAAAGCGCCTTGAACGCCGCGCATTGCATCGAAGAGCCGCGAACCCGCGGCAGTAGTGGTGTCGATCTGACCCGCCGCGGACACCGCGTCCGAGCCACCATTCGCAGCCGCCTCGGAGAACCCGCGGAGTGCATCGTTGAGACGCTTCTGCGTCTCCTCCGCCGTCATCTGATCGCCACGGAGGCGACCCAGGGCGGACGTCAACCCGTCGACGCCGCCTGCAGCGCCGATCGAATTCGTCGTGATCCCAGCGAGCGCATCACGAACACCACTTGCGGCCGACTGCGATTCGATGAACTCTCGGCGTATGCCGGAGTACTTGTCTACGAGAATCTGCCCCGACGACCCGGTCGACTCCAGACGCGACTTCATGTCCAGCCACGACGCCGCGCTACCAGTCACACCAGAAGTGAGGTCACGCTGGGTGAGATCGAGCTTCTCGAGAGCTCCCTGGGCACGCTCAGCGGCGCGGCCTGCATCATCCACCTCTCGGGAGTCCGCTACGGCCGTGTCGCTACTGAAAACGCCGCCGCCCCCTGCAATCAGGGGCTGCCGAGCAAAGGCGACGAACTTATCCCACTTGCCAGGGATGCGCCCCGCTGCATCGTCGAGATCTTTGTCGATCTTCTCGATCTGAGCGGACACGACAGACTTCACGCCCGAATCGGTGTCGCCACCCGAGCTCGCGAATGCCTCGTCGAGGTTCTCGCGGAACACAACCATCGACTTCGAGTAGTCGCCGGCAGCGTCGCGGGTCGCCTTGAGTCCGGCGGTCATCTTGTCCGATGAGGACTTGAATGCCATTACTGTGCCGATTGCGGCTGCGATGCCGATCATGAATGCGCCGCCGGGTCCGATGAAGCTCGCGACACGACTGGCACCAGTCTTGAGGGCACCCATCGCCGCCCCGCCGACATTCCGCGCCTGAGCGCCGAGGGTAGCGATATTGGCTGCGCCGTTACGTGCCGCGGCGACCAGCGGTGTCGACGTCGTAGCCGCGAGACGCTGTGCGGTCGCGTACGCACCGAGTGCGGATGTCGACTGCACCGTCGCCGCAGTTCGCACACGATCCGCGGCGGCCGCCGCCAACTGGGCGACACGAGCACGCAAAGTGAGCGCGATGTTCGGTGCCTGCGCACCGGTATTCGCCCACAGTGCCGCAGTGTGTGCGACCAGAGCCTTAGTGAGCGCCATCTGCGCCGCGATCTGCGCCGGAAGCATGATGGCACTCGCGATCTTCGCAGCCTGATAGCCGGTCTGGATCACCTTCGCGCCGACCATCGCCACAGCGGCACCACCGAGAGCAACGCCAGCGAGATCGGCATTATCCGCCAAGAACCCCATCGCGGACGCCATCACCTTGATGCCAGCAGCGACGACGACAGTCGTATCCCCGCCGAGACTCAACAGGGAAGTGCCGACAGAGGAAGCGGCAGAGACCAGCTTGTCGAATACGGAACTGATCGAATCGGAGACACTACCGACGTTGTCGAGAGTGCTCGACGCTGAATCCCCAGCGCTCGTGATCCCACCGAGAACAGTGTTGACCTGATTGCCGGTGTCGCCGGAGAAGAACTTCGAGATTCCGTCGTACGCCGCGATCGCGCCTTCGCGGATCCGGAACAGGATGTCGACGACCTTCGAATCCTCATCGAGACCGAATGTCATCTTCGATCCAGCGAAGTCGCCCTTTGCGAGGATCGACCACACGCCCTGGATTCCATCGGTGACCGTCCGCAGTCGGGCGCCGAAGCGTTCCCACTTCGTCCCTGATCCTTCGATCGAGTCGCCGGACGACTTGAATGCCCCGATCAGGCCGGTAAGTCCTGTGGCAACCTTCGTCGACATCGCTTCGACTTTCGGGGCGAGCTTGTCAGCGAACCCGCCGACGCCGCCGAAGCTGTCCTGCGCGAGCTTTGCGAATGGCTTGAGTGCCGACTCGCCGACGCGGCCGAGAGCGGCTTTCATATTCTCGAACGAGCCACGGAGAGTCTTCCCGGATTCGAGTGCCGCGCCGCCGATATTCTCCTCGATGACCTTCTTGAAGGTCTCCGAATCGACCTCGCCCTTCTTGACCATGTCGGACAGCTCGTCGGCAGACACCTTGTACTCGTCCTGAAGCCACTGAAAGATCGGGATACCGCGGTCCGACAGCTGATTCAGGTTGTCAGTGAAGACGGTCCCCGAGGTCTGGACTTTATTGAAGATGGAGCCCATTTCTTCGAGAGATGTCCCCGCGATCGTCGCTGCGTCGCCGGTGAGCGAGAGGTACTTCGTGAGCTCCTGGCCGGGCTTGATGCCAGCCGCCACCGCGGATGCGGCGATCGTGGCTGCGTCACCGAGTCCATAGGCGGTGCCCTTCACCGACGCGAGGGCCGAGTCCATGATCGTGGCGATGCCCTGGGTGTCATGGCCGAGACCGGCGAGCTTGCCTTTCGCGTCGTCGATCGCAACGAGGCGGCCCATACCCTTGGTGAGGGCCGTGCCGACCGCAAGTCCTGCCACCGCGCCCGCGGCGAGCGCCCCGACCTTGAGGGTGGTGCCGATGCCGGAAGCGAGCCGTGAACCCATGCCGCGGCCCGACTTCTCGGCACCAGCCTGTGCGCCGTTGAGCGCCTGAGAGATCCCCGGACCTATCTTCGAGGTCTCAGGGACCACCGAAATGTAGCCAACGCCCAACTCTGTCAACGGAATTCGCCTCCTCGGCACTACTGCGCCGCGGCCGCTTGCCTCTCTTTGAGGGCAGCACGAATCCGTTGCGCTTCAGGGTTGGTCTTGCGGGGCCGAGACTTCGGCGACTCGCCACGCTGGCGGGCCGCAAGTTCCGCCCGGACGTCGATCACAGCCGCCGGTTTCGCGGTCTTCGCGCGCTCGTTCGCGGCGTACATCGCACGAGCACGTGCCGCGATACCGGCAGGCCTGTCTTTAGGCGGCGTCCCTGCGAGCATGTGGCCAAGATCGGCTACCTGATCTTCGAGTGCGGCGAGCCTCGCGATGTCCGGGTCGTAGAAGATCCCCATGGGGTCGACGAGGCTCCGGAATGCAGACCGGCCCGGCAGATGCTCGAGCCATGCGTCGAGATCGTGCCAGGCCAGTGTGCGGCCGAGCTCATCGAGAGATCGGCCGCGTTCGAGAAGGTCGGAGCGGATAGCCCCCTCTACTCCGTCGCGTCGGAGGAGTCCGAGGAGGCGTCGGATTTTTCCGGATCGGCCGGCTTCGACGCCTCGGTCCAGTCCTTCCAAAGCTCTTGGCGGGGCATCAGCGGCCATCCGTCCACTTCGACCGCCAGCTCGGGTGCGAGCCGCTTAAGTAGCTCGTCCATGACGTCGGAGTCGTCCGGGAACTGCAGTTTGCGGTCCGATCCGGGAATGACCTGGCGCTTCTTGTTCCGATCATCTCGGCGCTTCTGGACGTCTTCGATGCGCTTGGTGATGACATCGTCGACTTCCTCGTGCACCTCTTTCGGCACGTAGCCGATCATGGGGATTTCGTAGACGGTCGGCTCGTCGGATCCGGCTTTGTAGATTTCGACGGGGAATTTGGGGAAGACGTCGGGTCGGTACTGGAATGCCATGTTTGCACCAGGGCCTTTCTTGTGTGGTTTGTGGCGGCACCGGGCTCTGGTGGATCCCACCCGACTGGGGTGGCCCGGTGCAGTGGGGGTGATCTATCAGCCCCGGTCGGGTGGGAATGGGAGAAGCCCCGCACCGGGTGTGGTGCAGGGCTTCAGTGGGTGGAGCGGTCCGATCAGGCGAGCTTGGGGATTCGGATACTTCCAGCGACGGTATATGCCGTGTGCTGGTTGTCCGGGTCCGCTTGCGCACCCTGAAATAGGGTGCTAGCATTGGGGTATCAGGCCAGGGGATAGAGCCCCAGGCCACCTCGAAAGGACAGAGACATGACCGACTACTTCACCGACATCGAAGACGGCGACACGGCAGCCATCACCACAGTCGGGTCAGACCTCATCGCCACCAGCACGTCGGGTACCACCGAGCCGGTCAGCCAGAGCTACATCGACACCTACCTTCGTCCGGCCACAGCCGACGAGACCACCGCATACCTCGCAGCCATCGAGCAGAAGCGATGACCAGTAGCGGCTACGTGCAGACGATGCGCGAAGACCTCGGACTGACCGGTGACGAATTCGCCGGCCAGCTCGGGGTCAACCCCCGCACACTTCGATCGTGGGAGTCGGGGCGCGATTCGGTACCGGACCGGATTCAAGCCGAGATCGCCGAGATGCTCGCCGAGCGAGACCATCAGGTAGATGCCCTCACGGCAGACCTGGCAGCGGCAGGGTCGCCGGCTGTGGTTCCGGTGTGGCGTAGCGATGCCGAGATGCACGCCGCACGCCCCAGCTTGTATCCCCATCCGGCGCGGTGGTGGCGGCATGTCGTCGCACGCACTACAGGACAAGTCGATGGCGTGATCGTCGAGACTCACACCATCGTGGACTTGCCGGATTGGGAGCTGCTGGAGGTGTACCGCTTCGGTCCAGACCGTGCGGTCCGTGCAGGCTGGGAGGTCGTGGACATGGAAGCGCGGCACAGGGTTGTCGTAGCCGAGGCTGAGCGTCGGGGGCTACTCCCTTTCCCTTTCGACTTCGACCTGTGAAGCGCTTTTTGTAGGGCTTCAGTGGGTCGATACGGCTAGGGGTATGTGGGAGAACCAAGCTCCCGTCGTGTTATGTGCGGGGTTGTGCCGCGAATCGGGGAGCCTGTCGAAGCACTCCCCGACGCATCACGGCCTCGCCGGGGCTGCCTGCGCGAGCCTCAAATAGCCGAGACGCGAAAGGTGAATCCCATCGGTGTGCAAGTCGGACCGAAGATTCGTGATCGCCGCAGGATCACGGACAGCGGTATCGAAGTCCATCACTCCTGACACACCCATCGGCACCGACCGAATCCAGGCGTTGTACTGCTGCCTCAGGTTCTCCTTCTGCTCGATCACCAGATCGCCCGCAGCGTGCGCGACTGCCAGAGCAGGGACTGGGATCGTGTACGGACCTGCACCAGTAGGTGCTCCCGATGTGATGACGATGTCCTGATTCGACACCACCTCCCCGACCGCGTGAGCATTGACGAGAGCGGGCACCGTCGACACGTAGGGGCCGAACCCCGAAGCGCCGCTGGACGTGGTCACGACTTCGCGGGTGGCACCACTGCCGATGATGACCTGCGTTCCGTTCGGGATCGGCGAAGACGACGAGATCGACGTTGCCCCAGCGGATGCAGCTGCCGCGATGGCCCCGTTGGTGACATTCGGCCCGACAGCGATAGTCGTACCGGATGGGATTGACACTGACGACGAGATCGACGTTACGCCAGCGGATGCAGCTGCCGCGAGTGCCCCGATGATCGGGTTGAGGCGAGGCGGGACCAGCCCAAGATAAACCTTGCTGATCCCCTTCGCCTGCAAGTTCGCCAGAATCGCAGCCATGTTCGACTGAACCGAAGCGAGCGATACTAGCCCGAGAGAGTCGTTCGTGCCGAGCAGGATGCACGCATAGTCAGGCTTGATCGCGTCCAGGTCGAAGCGGTTGTACTTCGCGCCATTGCCGCCTGTGGCATTGATCCACGCTTCCGTGCGGTCACCGGAGCATCCACCGTTCAGTGCGACGATCCCCGCGCCGAGGGAATGCTGTGAAGGCCAGTTGTACTGATTCGGATTGCCCAGAACATTGTCGCCGCCGAGACCTTCGGTCAGTGAATCCCCAATGTAGAACCCGACCTTGTTTTCTCCGTTGTCGATGTACTCGTAGTCGATGATGACATCGAAAAGCCCGACCTTCGACTGTGATGGATTCGGCGCGACCGTGCCACCGGACCCGGCATTGAAGCCGAGGTATGAACCCATGTTGGTGCGCTGAATCACGATGGACGCCGACGCGAATGTTTGAATCGACAGGAGCCAGTTCTGCGCTGCTGGGATCTGCATTGCGGGGTCTGTGATCCATGGGGAGGTGTAGTACGTGAATGTCGAGCCGGGGATCGGTGCTGCTCCTGCGCCGGGGTTGGGTATCGGGTTGAGTGGCGCGGAGGTGAAGTTGCCCGTCCCCTCACTGGTGCCGAATGCGTGCGGGCCGATCCACGCGCCGCGGAACTCTTGGCCGTCTGCTCCTGCCGAGAGGTTCTTGATGTTGAAGTTCGAGATCCGCAAGCGCCATCGGGTAGTCCCGACTGGGAGCCGGACTGGGTAGCGCGGGTTGATGCTGCCGGTGGAGAATGTTCCGTTGCTGCCGCCTGTGCCGAATGCGATTGCGCCGAGCCGGGACCTGCGGGGCGCGTACCGGGTGTCGGCGGTCCCCTGACTTAGCCCGCCTGCCGCCACTGTCCAGAGACCCTGCTCGGTCGCATCGAATGCGGGCCGGGACGTTCCCGATGTGGTGCGCTTGCCGGTGGTGCCGGTCGGGAGCAGCACCGGGGCGTCCTTCACGTAGGCAGTCGAGGGCTGCCAGAGCGGTGCATAATTCGCGTCGAGTGCCGCTTTGGACAGGCGTCCGTCGATCGCCTCGTGCGCGCCCTGGACGCCCGTCTCGATCCGTGTCAAATCTTCGGCCATCACCGGCGTGAGGGGGGCACCCTGACTTCGGTTACGCCAAGTTTTCGGGTTGAAAGCCATCAGTGATTCCCATCTCGTCAGTAAAAGCCTTGCGCTTGCCGGTACCCCTCACGCCCCCCTGGCGCTGCGCATCATCCAGGGAGCGTGCCACTGCCCGGCACAAAATCAGTGCCGGGCAGTAGGGGACCTAGGGGCCCGTGACCGCCAAAGCGGCATCGTTACGGAGCTCGACGACGTTCTCGCCCTTCGAGCCGATCGAGGACTCGTAGGTCTTGATCGTGATCTGGTACTTCGTCAGATCCGTGTGGACATCAGTCACCTCGGCAATCTCGGTGACCTGCCCCTTCTGGATCACGTACCGCTTCGTCTTCTCGCCGTCGATCGAATCGACGACCCACGAGCGAATCGGCAGCGGATTCGACGTGTGGTAAATCGTCCGCGACAAACCGTCTGCATCGGGCGCATCCGTCACAACATTGTCGGCACCATTGATCGTGTCGAGCACAGCCGCGTTGTCATCCTCGAGCAAAGTGATGACAACAGACTCGTCGAACTCGGTCTGCACCGTACGGAACGTCTTCCCACCGAAAGCCTTGATGTCAGTCGTCGTTCGGGAACGGTTGATAGCGATACCGTTCTCGCCGACCGCACCGTGATCGTTCGCCAAGAACTCCGCACCGAGAACCTCGAGTGCGGTAGCCGGCAAAACCGTTCCGACCGGAGCGGCATGCAGGACGCCGCCGTCGATCGGAGGAGTAGCCACGTACGAGTTATTTACATTGACCATGAGAGTGAGCCCCTTCCAGGCATCGTGTGCACCGGGCCGCGAAAGAGGGATGAAAGGAAAAAGAGTCAGCCGATCTTGATCAGCAGCTCGCCTTGAAACTGAAACCGAGCCTGATTCGACTCGTCCGGATGATCCACGGGGCCGAACGTTAGACGCCAATGACGAATGAATGACCCGTCGAACCACCGGCCCCTGATCGAAGGCAAAGAGTCGACAACATGATTCGCCAATTCCTCCGCCTCGATATCCGAACTGGCCCAGCATTCGAAAAGCAGAACTGCCTGATCGGTCACCGGATTCGAACGTGTACCGCCGATCCGGGAAATCCGGACCAGTTTCTTCGGTCGAGGATTCGGCACCCTGGTAGCGACCTTGACGCCAGGCGGTACGAGCGTCATCGTGGCCGCGTACGCAACCGCCAGCGCCGAGCGCGGTTTGACCTCAGCCACTTCCGCCACCCATCGCGCGAACAAGAGTGTTGTCACGCGCATTCTTCGCGCGCGCCGAGAACGTCGCCGGATACACGATCGCTCGCCAACGCCCCGACGGATTGCGGGCACCCTGCCGTGAGGACCACTCGAAGCCATCCCCTGCCCGCGACGCGATCTGCGCCGCAGTACTATCGACCAACGATCGAACCTGCGGCGAATGCCGAAGCTCGTAGAACGCGTTAGGTTTCGGGACAAACTTCGCCTTCGCCATCATCCGCCTCCTCCACGAACTCGGCGACGATCCAGAATTCCGCATTGAAAGCCGCGAGAAGCCGCTTCTGCGCCGGATCATCGAACACCAGCAGCACGCCGGTTTTGTCCTCCGTGCGGAAGATTGTCGTGTCATAGACGGTCTGACCGGCCGCGTGACGAACCAGTAGCTTCTTCATCCATCCACCTTCCGCAGCTTGACCTGCAAGAGGCCCGGAACCCACCAAGGGTTGTGATCCCAATCCCCCGGCGTGCCCTGAATCTCGAACCAGGCATGACCGGGCAATTCGATGTGATCCCGCGCTGTAATCCCGAGAGAGGACGGAGGGAATACCGTCGCGTCCGAAATCACCCGCTCGACATGACCATTCGCCGACTCCTCGGTCCCGCCGAGATGCCACGCGAACACGAGAACATCACCGGCACCGGCGTGCGCCGCATCCCAATCCGTGACCATGTTCCCGCCGCGATCGACAGTCTGCGAATCCTCGTAACGTGCGAGCCTGATGGGCATCATGCAAGGAAAATCGGCGCCCATCAGTACATCGCCACATTCACGACACCACGCCGATAGCGACGAAGAACGAGCTTGTCGCCCTTCGTCAGCCAGGCGCCGCCCGCAGTGGAATCAGACGAATAGTTCTGCGTCCGCTGAAACGGCCCCGCCGACATCTGCGTCGATTCCAGCCCCAACTGCTCCTCGTCGACACCCATCGCGCGGGCCACGATCCGGGCGACCCTACGAGTCACCGGTCCCGGAATCGGCACATCGAATTCGCGGTAGCAATACCCCTCCACGAGATCGGATGCCTCTTCCAGGAGCCCCGGCAGCAATGCTTCGTCATCGGAACTCAGCGTGCCCGTGAACTTCTCGACATCAGCCTTCGTCGCCAGAATCATCGGCAGCCGCCTTCGTCGAGCGCGTAGCGCGCTTCTTGGGAGCGGAATCCCCCGACACCGGTGCAGACTCCACCTTCACCGGCCCGCCGCCGGTGTGCTCGGGAGCAACATCCACACCCTGAGGCACATCGTCACCGGCCGCGAGCTTGACGACATCGGCACCCGATCGGACGTAGATCACGCCCTCGAAATCTTCACGAATCTTCGCCATGACCGCACCTCCTCTTCTCGACCCACCGGTGCGCCGCAGTCACGAGACGCACCGGTGCGAAAGTGTCGGATCAGAGAACAGTCGCGACGAGCGACAGGTTCGAGTTCGCCAGGACCGGCAACGAAATCGCAGCCGAATGGACCCACACCGCGATCGGATCGCGAGTCTTCCAGGTACCGACAACGATTCCTGGCTGATCACCGGCCTCGATGCCATAGTCCGACTCGGACGCTTCCAAGGTCTGGCCCCAGAAAGTACCGCCGAGGTCAGTGCCTTCGGCGTCGAACGGATCGACCGGCGCCGGCAACATGAACACCTTGTTGTCGCTGAGCACCTTCGACGCGCCCGCAGCACCGACCTTGACCTGACGGTCGTACGCGACAATCGCGGGCAGGCCATGCGCGAGGAGGACATCCTGCACAGCGGCCTGCGAGACCAACGACGGAGTGCCCGCGGTAGTGGCAGCGAGTGAACGGAACTCGGCAGTACGAGACAAGGCAGCGAACACCTTCGTCGACACGACCATCGCCCCGGGCTGCTCACCGTTCGCAGCGACATACACATCACGCCACAAGGTGATGTCATCGAGAGGCTTCGCTGTAGCCGAAGACGACCACAACACCGCCGCGGTCACCGTATTGCCCGCATCACGCGACCACGTACCGGTCTGCATGAAACCGTTCTCGTTGATATTGAGCGCCGCAGTCTCGAGCGCCCTACCGCGCTCGAGTTCGACACGATCGATGACCGCACCGACCACGCGAGTCGTGGCGCGCTCGATCGAGGTCAGCACCTGCTCGTCGGAATCGGCACCGCGAGCGCGGAGCTGATCGTATTCCGAAACCCGGTACTTCAAGCCCACCGGAGGGAGCTCGATCGTGACGCGCTTACCGCCAGGCAGCGAGCCGATCGGAGTCTCGGCGTCATACGAGCGGTACTCGGCGACAGGCTGGAGACCGGTCGCGCCGACCGAGAATCGAGCCACGATGTCAGCGACATCACGGTTCGGGAGCCACCGCGCCAGCGTGCCCTTGTTGCGCTCGTAATCCTCCAGCGCAGCACGGGCATAGCCGGTCAGTTCGGCGGGGGTAACAACGTCAGTCCACAACATGTGCGAACCCCTTTCAGACGAAGACGAACTGGCCGGACGACGTCGCGGTAGCGAGGACGGTCGACGGCAGCTTGGACAGGATCACTCGACCGTGGTCGAGCAGCGGCGCAACAGCATTGCCGGCACCGGCAACCACTGGAACGTCGACGAGGAGGAACCCGGCGAGCACTTCAGTGCCGCCCGTTCCGCCGGAGTTGTAGGGAACAGCGAGACCGGACACGATCGCGACGGGCTCGCCCGACTTGATGCGACCATCCGAGATCTTCGCTGCGGCAGCAGTGACGTTGACCGTCACCGTGCGTGCGTTGCCTGTTCCGTGTGAGCTTCCGAGCCAGGACTGATCTCCTGCGCCGAAAGTTTCGGACCGTGGCGCGAGCTGCGTCATGGTTGTCTCCTTCCGAGACGATTCGCGCAGGAGCTGGATGCCCTGCGGCTATTTGGACTTGGCGCCGTGCTTCGCTTGGTAGCGCTCACGGCCTGCGGACAGCGAGGTCTCACGACCTTGCGATGGGGAACCCTGCTGTGGGTTCGGGCGCGGCCCCTTCGGGCCGGCCCCGAGCGATGGGTCGGCCTCGGTGGCCGCCTTGATCGCCGCTGCGACTTTCGAACCGAACTCCGCGTCGGACGGGTCCAAGTCGGCAAGGCTCGCTATGAACGAGCGGGAATCGAGCAGACGTGAGCCGTCGACGTCCTTGCCTGCCTTGCGAAGTACTGCGAGCTCGACCTTCGTCTCCCGGGCCTCGCGCTGAGCGGCCGTCAATTCGCCCGCCAGCTTCTCCGGGTCAGGCGCTTGACCTTCCCCGGCGCCGTCGAACTGCTTCTTGAACGCGCGGTATTTCTCCGCATCGTCGAAGTTGTCTTTCGACCGGGTCTCCCACTTGCGGGAGTTTTCGAGCTTGGTTTTCACCTCCGTAGGTGTCAGCCCCTCGAATGTCGAACTCCACTCGGCGGCCGGATCAGGGTTGTTGCCGCCCTGATCGTTCGGTTCGTTGCCGCCATCTCCCCCGCCTCCTGGGTGCCCTTCCGGGTCGCGCCTGGGGTGCATCCGTAGCGGACGCATACTCGCGCGAGCGAAAGGATCGATGAGAGTTGGAGCGATGACAGTGCGAGGATCTCGAGTGTTCATTTGCTGCCTCCCGTGCGGGATAAGTCGACGCCGTGCGGCATCGGAAAATTGAGAGCCGATATATCGGCATGAAAAAAGCGCCTACCCGTAGCGGGTGGCGCTTCTCGGAATGGAAAAGTACGGTCAGGTCAGTCGCCGAGCGACGATGGCAGCCATCTCGTTCGCATCGGCCATCACGTCATCCGGAACATCGAATTCGCCAGCATCGCCGACCTCCCGGGGCGTGACACCGCGCGCCTGAACCGAATCGGCCAACACCGCGCCGAGACCGTCCACGACGAGCACGCCGGGGAACACCTCCGCGGCATCGAACCCGGAATCGAGACGGTGAGTGACTCGAACCATCATCAACCGCCCCCTCTCTTTGAGAGCTTCTCCAGCTTGACCACCGAGAACGGTAACCCAGCCTCGTTCAATCTTCGGATCAGATCCGCGGACGGTTCATCCCGGAACACGACCTCGGCAACATCGGACGACCTGACCTCGCGCTGAATCTGCGCCTCGACGTACTGCCGCTCGTAATGCCGGCCGTTCAGTTCCGCCGCCCACTCATCTGCGCTCCCGAAGCCTGACGCTTTCGCGGGCGACCCCGTAAATGGCCCAGGACTGCCCAGCTTCCCA
This sequence comes from Rhodococcus sp. 1168, assembly GCF_002091955.1. Classification (GTDB taxonomy): domain Bacteria; phylum Actinomycetota; class Actinomycetes; order Mycobacteriales; family Mycobacteriaceae; genus Rhodococcoides. The sequence continues at coordinate 304,256 of NZ_MKKY01000091.1, forward strand.
GGGACCGTGTAATCCATCCGGCCCATCGAGTCACCCACCGACACAGTCACACCCGAACGGACATCATCCTTGAGCACCAACGCGATTCGACCATACGCATCCGCACCAGATCTCTTACCGGACGGATCCCGAAGGTACCCATATATCGGGGCTGGAGAGTCCATCCCGAACCAAGCTTGCTCGTAGGTCGCCCGATTGGCCGGATCGAACATCGTGCCAGTGCCGGTCTCGAACTGAGTCTTGTACCGCCCATCGGCAAGAAAACCGTCGAATGCATCCTCGCGGAGATTCAGCGCCACCTGTTTTCCCTCGGCGAATTGGGTGAGGCCACCGTTCGCTGTGCCGATCAAGTCCTCGCGTGTACGGCCCGACTCCTTGATGGCGTATTCGAGATTAAATTCGGCGTCCTCGATCTGGGCCTTCCGTGCTCGCCCGACCGACGCCGCATCGACGCCAGCCACGGGCGTCCGCGCCGCCAACGCTGCCGGCGCTGCATCGACCTTAGCGGCCGCAGCTGTCGCCTTCTCCGCACCGGCAAGCAACTTCGTCTTCGTCGGCACCCTTGATGCCGCACGCCCGCCGTCGAGTTCGTCCATCTTCGACAGAACGGCCTTCAGGTTGATCGCGCCGCCAGTCGAGGTCGCCCTTACTGCCGCGGCGTACTGCTCGTCCCAATCTTTCGCGTGGTCCGGAGGCAAATACGTCTGGCCAGGACGCACCGAGATCGCGCGGCAGCGACAGTGATCGTGATACCTCGTGCCAAGATCCCGAGACCCACGCGTCCTCGACCCGCCAGCCAGGAAACGCCCCCGCCCACCACGAGACTCGCCTCGCGCACGAGCGGCCCGATCCGAGGCGGACATTTCCCTGCCGCGGCCGACAACCGACGTCGCCGCAGCCTTCGAGGAGTACACCTCAGCCCGCGAGGCCAACATGCGACAGAACGCGCAAGCATCCGCTGACGCGTACCGCGCCCACTTCGCGCCCGGCTCCCTGTCCGCATTCTCGACAATCGTATTGCGAGCCTGATCGTAAATCGTTCTCGAACTAAATCCCGCGATCTTCATGAGCGCGGCCTCACCGCTCGCCTGCAGCGCCCACGCCGTAGATGCCGCGATCTGCTCAGTGGGAGCCAATGCGGCCGGATTTGCCTTGTACGCCAACTCCGGAGCCGCATCCTCGTACCACGTCGCCGCCAGATCACCCGCCGACGCGGCGTACGGATCCAGCAACTCCGGCACACCCGACGTCATCACACCCCGAAACGCCGGGGAATCGATATTTAGCATCGACGCGTCCTGCCATAAATCCGTGACATCTTGCATCGCCAGCGTGTGCAGATCATCGAGAATCTGCTTCTGCTCATCAGGTGTCGGCATTGCCATCCTCCGAAACTCGACGGCTGGCTAGGTTCACCACCGAAGGATCAGTGACCTGAGATGCAGCCTCACGTAACCGGCCCGGAAGATCCGCAGCACGAGCGCGCCGCTTCTCCTCGGTGATCTTCGCCTGATCCTGCTGCGAAAGACCGATCCGGTCGTAGGTGATCTCCGAATCGGGCAGCAATATCTCGGACGACACGAGCTTGAGGGCTTCATCCGCAGACGCCGCACGAGTCGGCGTCGACGCATCACGCCACTTCACATCGATCTCACGGAACTTGTCCCGATCAACGGTGCCGTCCCGGACGAGCAGCGACAGATACGCGACCTCACGCCACCCGACCCCGAACGTCACCTGCCGACGCTCAGCGCGCTTCACAAGCCGATACTCGAGCTGGCGAATCGAGTCCGCAGACGGCGGGTTATCCGTCACAAAACCCAGATACGAAGACGGAATACCAGTCTCAGCCGAAACGAGCTGCGAGTACGCCTTCATCTGGTCGATATACGGCGTCGGAGGCGACGGCGTGGTCTGCTGAATCTTGACCTCAGGGCCTTCGCCATCCTCGTTCGGAGGGACGATGTTCATCCGGCCCATCGTGTTCTTCCAGCCCGCAGCCTTCTTCGCCTCCGGTGACGAATTCTCATCGACACCAAACTGTTCCGGATAGGCATTCAACGCGAACCATTGCGGCGCCGTATAGAACTCCCGGTTGATCTCCATCCCAAGCAGAGTCCGCAAAGCCGCATCGGTGTAATACCGGACAGGCCGCGTAATCTCCGAGCGCCCCTCGAGATCGGACGCCCGATCACGATTGACGAACCGCGACATCAGAACCCGACCGAGCCCATGAGTGTCACGGTCAACAGCTTCAAGCTTCCTGCTGCGCGGATTCCGCTCGAACAGAATCGTCTCATCCGGCAGATACAGTGATTCGAGAATGACCTGACCCGCAGCATCGCGAGTCTGAGACAGTGCCGCATCAGCGCGGCGCCTACGGTAGTTCCACTGCATCGTCGCCGAAGACGCCGACTCGATCGCCACCATCACTTCCGGCTCATCCGAATTCGGGTCACCCTTGCCGACCGACACGAAATCCGTGCCCGTGATCAACGCATCCAGATGAGCCCGGCCACCCTCGATCGCAAGCTGGTTGTCGCGGAAAATCTCATCGAGACCCATCATGTCGTTCAAGGAGGTCCAGCCCAGCCAATCGAGACGCTCCTCGAGCACATCAACCGCAGTGCCCGGCCAGCCCATCGACACATCCAACAGATCGCGAAGATGCGGCGGGACAGCAATATCGAGGTGCTTTATCTTCTGCTTCGCCTCGTAATAATCTTCCTTGACCTTGTTCTTCTTCGCGAACTTGCGGATCTTCCCCCGAAGGAACGCGACAAGCATGGCCTGATCGTCGTCGAGAGTGAGATCAGGAAGAGCGATCGCAACAGTCATCCGAGGACCACCGCCTTTCGTCTCACGTTAGATCGCATCGGCCGTTTCACGCCGGACGCTTCGAAGCCCCAAAGGGCCAGGGTGGCTCCGACCAGCGGAGTGATATCAGAGTCGGCATCCTTGCGATTCCATGCCCACGCATCACCAAGGCGACGCTTGCGTGCGACCGCCACCGCGTGATTCAGCGATGGCTGATCAAGGTGAAGCACTTTCGCGTCCATAACGGCGTCATACAGACCGCCGCACGCCTTGGCCATGTCACGAGCGTTCGTCTCCGTGACCTTCACTCGGCGCTTCAGCAAAGGCTCGATAAGAGAGGAGGCGGCCCCTGCATTGTCGATAACGACAGCCCTCACATCGGAGCCCTTGCAGATCTCAGCGATCCGCTCGGGAACCCAAGCTGGAGAACCCCTTCGGGACTCGATTACATCGATGTACGGCAGGCCCGAGTTCTCAAGAGTCACCGCCACAATGGTCGACGTGTCACGGTCCGGTGATACATCTACCGCCAAAGCGACCGCCGCGCCCGCATCGCGCAGATTCGACTTCGCTACAGTCCGCCAAGCGTCCGCCGAGATGACCCGCTGAACGCCCGAAACCGACCACATGCCGAGCCGTTCACGCATGAACGTCTCATCATCCATCGCCGCGCGTTCATCCTCGATCGTCTCCGCATTCAGTCGCATACCAAGAGCGGGATTCGCAGCGGCCCACACGTGAGGATCGTCCAGATCAACCACCCCAAGGCATGACCACTCGAACCACGACAGTCGACGATCCTGCCCCTCGACACCGGAATTCCGCATGCGCGTGAAAGCGTCGCCAGCCATCCCCTCATCAGGCGGAGTGCCGGCCAAAATCATCTGCGGATTACCTGAGGGGGCCGCGGACATTGTAGGCATCAACGCTGCCAGAGATTCCTCTGACAGCTCCTGGGCCTCATCCAAAACCAGCTTGTCTACAGTAAATCCGCGGCCAGACCCCTTGGACCTAGCAATGAACTCGCACGATCCGCCATTTACAAGCACGATCGCCTCTTGGCCGTTCGTATTCCGAACCTCGCGTACGAGTTGATTCAACTCTGGAAAACGAGCTGTCGGATCGTTGGCTTTTTCACCGAAAAAATACTTCAGGCGAATGAACGCCTTTCGCGCCGTCTTGACCTCGTGGGCAGTGTGTAGGAACTTCTCAGCACGGAGCACCATGCCGAATAATTCGATGATCTCGATAATGCCATTCTTGCCGTTCTGGCGAGGCACAGCTATGCCGCATCGAGGGTGTTTCCATTTGCCATCTTTCCGGACCTCGAGCCAGCTTCGAACAACCTTCTCTTGCCACTCGTCGGGCTGCAGCTCGTACGCACTCGACAGTGCAATCGCATCATCACCCTCTGGCGAATCAGCGGGCTCTACGCCGACCCGAGGAATCTGGCACCCCACCACGGATTTGAATGAGCTTGGCAAGCGGGGTCACCTCCTCAGCTTCCTTCGGGGTCAATTCCTCGATCTGACGAAGCACATCGGTGAACTGCCGAGAAAGAGCAGCGACATCTCGTGACGATTCGGCGCCCTCGATCTCGCGCGCGAGCTTCCCGCGCAACGCCTTCAGCGCGTCACTTCGGTCACCTTCATCAGCCGCCATCGCGAGCGGCCCACGCCTTTTCCCTGGCATTAACCACTCCTCACACGGACAACAGCATCAGTTGATCACCGGAACCTCGGTCACCTTTGGTCGCGTTGCATAAAAAGCACGCAGTCCGGCAATTTCTTGGCTCATGGGTGCCACCACGCGCCAATGGGATGACATGGTCGATTGTTGGAGCACGCGGATGCGGCACAACCTTCGCGGGGTCAGTCTTTCGCTTGCAGAGATGGCAGCGGTACCCATCCGCGACAAAGACTCGCTTGCGGATGACGTTTGCAACGAAAGCGTTTCGCTTCCGGGCGCGCCTCTTGCCTCGATGGGCGTGTCGAACCTCCTTGAACCGCAGCTCCGCACACTCCGCCGAGCAGGTGACGTCCAAATGCCGTGAAACGAACCATGCCCGACACACTCGACACTGACCCGAGGTGAGCCGTGATGCGGTTCGGATATGCACGTTCAATCGCGGCTCCGGTTGCGGCGGGCCGACGTACAAAACCGGAAGCGATCGGGTGCGGAACCACTCCAGGCGGCCACGCCAGCAGGACTCGCAGTTCTTCGAGCTGTTGTGAATCGGCTTTGTCAGATTGCAACTCGGACACATGCGCTCAGTGAATGCTTTGCTTCGACAGTCCAGGCACCACTTCGGAATCTGCCCGCGCGTCCGAGGCCGCGTCCATGCCTTGCCGCAGCGTTTGCATTGGTGCGTCTCAGCTCCAGGCGGCTTCGTGCACGCCTGGCATTTCCCTCCGCCGCGGTTGGACCGGGATATGAAGAGCGCTCCGCACTTCCCGCAATCCTTGACGCACACGCTTGACCGAGGTGCGTAGGTCGACTTCGCTCTCCCGTTGGCGCGATTCGTTTTAGCGCGACATGTCTCCGAACACCAGCGGCGGATATTTCTTTCGCGAGGCCCCGGCATAATCAACGTCGAGCATCCAAGGCACGTACGATCTGACATGTCGAACTCCTAAACGGTTCGGCCACGCCTCTGGGGAGTTACAGCTCCCGCAGGGGCACTTTTTTGACTCAGCACGCTGAACGCGCCGGCCAGGCAGGAAATTCTTTTCGGGGGGATCGTGTGAATTACAAGGTCGGGGGGGTATTGATAGCTATGCCCTGAGTGCTTCCACCCCCCCAGGGGGGAGGGACGCACCCCTAGGGGTCTAACTACCAGGCTCGGCCGTGCCGTACCGGTGTCTCAGATCCCGGCAGGCCGTTGCGATTGCCTCGCCTGATGTTGCATCGCAGATGTGCTGCCCGAAGCTCGCCAGTGTTACTGCCGCCTCGGCTGACCGGTTGGACATGATCGGCGCTGGCGGACATGGGATCTGGGTATTTCAGGTCGGGGTCGATCCATCCGCCGCAGAGGTGGCATACGTCGCTGTTGCGTAGCGCCCGGGCTCGGTTGCGTCGGTACCCTCGATGGCCCGTGCGACTCACTGTGACCCCCTGGGCTTCCGGTCGGTCGTGACACGCTCACTCCATGCCATTGCCCGCATCACCTCGAATGATGTCGTCGGCGGGTTCGGGTGTGACGTGCGCCCTGGTTACCGCCTGTAGCCTGCCCACTTGGCTATGGCCTTGGTGAGTAGGTAGATGGCTTCGTCGAGGATCCACATCATGGGGTCTCCTCGAAGACTGGTGTGTAGCGGCACATCATGGTGCCGTTGGGCATGAGGACTTGGGTTCGGATGTAGTGGTGGACTCGTCGCATGCCGACCGTTGGGATGCGGCCACCTGTTGCCGAGCCTTGCCTGTTGGGTGTCGGTGGGTGCGAGCCGGGGCGCGTGCCCACGGTGGCGCTCATCGGGTTGTCATGTCTCGTGGGACTTGCGCGAGGAGTTGGTCGAGGAGTGTTCGGTGTCTGCATTCGGCGACTGGATCGTCGCGTTCGCGTGCTCCTCGAACGAGTTGTAGTTCGTGTTCGATCTGGTCGAAGAGTGTTGGCATGACAGCCTCCGATGCAGGGGTCCAGGCATGCGGGTGTGCCCGCCGGTGTGGGGGGCGGGTGTTTGGCACCCTGGGGGTGTGGTGAGTGTGCGCTGTGCTGCGCCGAGGGGATTGGGTGCGACTACTCGGTACCGTCACGAGTTGCGCAAGCGCAGCATATCACCCGCGATGGCCGATGCTGGTCAGGCGCTCGCCATGGCATCCAAGGCCCGGGCCTCGACTTCTTGTAGTGCGCAGTGCGCATCGAGTACTGAGCCGACGTGGTACTTGAGCTGGACACGCGTCCGAGTTGAGGGCTCGAATACGGGCTTGATCCGTCGCGCCTCCCGCAGGTATTTCACCCTGCGCTTGTTGAGTGTTCGGTACTCATCCGATCCGTAGCTGACTAGCTCTTGGGCGAGGGTGGCGATTCCGTTCGCATTCAGTTCGAGTGCTCGCACTGACGCGAGTCGTTCGATGGTGGGTTGTGGTCGTGGCCGGATGGGTGGGCAGATGATCCACCTGATGGCAGTGACGGCGTCGCTGATCTCCTCTCGGGCTTCGTGTGCACCTTCGGTCATGCCGAGTGACATCAGGTGATCGACGAGCCACCGCACGAGCACGACATCGGCGTCGATGACGTACCCGTGCGGTATGCGCCGGTCTTGTTCTTGTAGCGGGCCGATGAATGTGGACAGGTGCGTGTATCCGCTGGGCCAGTATTCGATGCCACGTTGTTCGCAGATCATGCGCACCCATGTCACGAGCACGTTGTGTAGCTCTTGGGCTGCGTCGGATGCGCTGACGGAGAACGGTATCGGGAATTCGCTGGGCTTGGTGCGCTTGTTGCCTGCGCTTACCTTCCCGATCCGATCTTGCCGGAGTAGTGATACTTCGAGGTCTTCGAGTAGTCCGGGTATTTCGCTCAACAGTTCGCCGATTTCTCGCAGTGTTGCGCGCGAGACGAAGAGATGTTCATCGTCCATGTTCACACCTTCCGAACGGCGGTAGATTTACCCGGATTCTACCACACGATTATGCCAGTTACCTTGTGTTACAACAGGTCTCGTCTACTTTCACAGGGGCACGTGTCGGGATGATCGCCTTGTGTTGACCCATGATCTCGACGTCGCTGTAGTAGGTGCGGAACATGGTCTGTCCGCATTTGCCGCACGCTCCCCCGAACTCGTGCTCAGGCTTCAAATGCGGCGTGATCGTGATGTCGTGTCGCTCAACTCCGGCGCTCACGCCTCCTCCTCGGCTGGCATCCAATTACCGACTGTCGGCATACGTTTGACGTTGAGCCGTATTCGCTTCCCTTCATCGTCGATGCGGACTTCCCCACCATCTCGCCCGTGCTCGCCACGATGGATGACGAGTTCGTCGTACATGTCGATGCTGATGTCGGTCAGCCGGACTATCGGATTCCAATCGATACCGAATGGAGTCGGGATGGTTCGGGATGGAGTGGCGATGACGTTCGCGTCCCAGCATTCGAGCCAGCGCGGTTCATCCCATTCGTCTTCGGTCGACAGTTGGCCTTCGAGGGGTCCTCGCGTGTGGATAAATCCTGCGGGCTCCATGCCTCGCGGTTTGTTGGCGAGGTCTCGCCTGGACTGGTCACGTTCGAGGCTGGCGGCGATCCTGCGTAGCACTGAGATCAGTTCGGCGCGGTACTCAGCGCGTTCGGTTCGCTTGCTCATACTGCATCCCTTCAGTGTTCGCCTGCTGTACGAGCGATGAATCCCCGACTGGTCGCGCGACAGTCTCGGTCGGGATGTCAAGCGATTCCCATAGCTCGATGATGTTGGGGTTGTCGTCGATGGCGCCGACGATGTCGTATCGGCCGGCCAGTTTCGTATGGATCTCGGTCTTGATGTCGACGTCTTTGCGGTAGTCGCGGTCCCGGCGCATGAATGGTCCGCTGTATGGCACGGTCAGCTCGGCGTCGAGCCATTCGGTGGTGACGTGTCGCCATTGCTCCATTCGGGCGGTGACGATGACGATGGCGTGCCCTGCGGCATGGGCACGCTCGCAGTACTGGACTGCTTGCGGGTTGGCTGGGCAGAACGCTGATGCCGCGTGGAACTTGTCGAAGTTCTTGATCGGCTTGCCTGACTTTGTGGTGCCGAGGGAACCGTTGACGTAGTGCAGGACGCCGGATACGTCGACGAGTGTTCCGTCTACATCGACGAGGACTGCGGTTGGTTTCACTATGGGATTTCCTTCAGGTAGTGACGCCGCACGCGCTGCAGGAAGTCTTCGAGTGGCGGCTCGTTCGGCTGCTCCGGGAGCGGCGATGTTGCCGCGTCGAACTTCTGTGAGTACTGGACGATAAGCGCGTTCGCGGCCTTCGCTTCCGGGTCGGACTTGATGGACTCGCCGAAGTCGAAGAATGGTTGCGGGTCTGGCACTCGGATCGGTAGATGTCCGGTGGTGTAGAGCTCGTAGCCTTGCCAGAGGAGTCGCATTGTGTGGCGTGCGTGCTTTTCGCGGCGAGTTTCGAGTGATCCTTGGAATCTTCCTCGGTGGACGAGTCGGTGGAACTGGCTTGTGGCGTAGCCGAAGAAGGAATCGCGTACGCGTTGGCGGGATAGGAAGTTTGTGCGTAGTGAGATCAGCTCTTCGCCGAGCTCGGTCTTGCGTTGGTGGTGGTCGAGCCAGAGGATTTCGGAGGCGGTCGGGTTGCAGCCGAGCATGAGCCCCATCGCTTTCCCGACCTCATGAAATGTCGTGTCTGGGTCTTCGCGTTTCCAGGTTGCGCGTTCTCGTTGGGGCGGGTGTAGGCCGAGTAGGGATTCGGTTGGGGCGGCGTAGATCCCGGCGTAGTCAACGTCGGAGGATGGCGTATTGAGTCCGTAGGCGACTGATCCGACGATGCCTTCGAGAAGGATGTGGGTTGTTCGGGTTTCAGGACTGAATTTCGGGTGTGGGCGTGCGAGTTTCGCGCTGTCGCTCATCTTGTCCCCTGCCTCGTTGGTTGATTCTTTTTGCGCTTCGGCCGGCGTGAGCGTGTCGGGTCGTGTGCCCACATTGGCGGTGTGGTGGATGGTTGCGGGAGTGCGCGCTGCTGGGGTGTGCGGGTGTCGGGTTCGGGCACATCGCCGGTGACACGAAAGCCGCCGACCGCGAAGGTGCCCGAAGCGTCTGAGATCGAGCCAGAAGCCCAGTCGTACGGCGCACCGTCTGGGATTGTGACCGGGAACGTCCGCAAGGCGGCCATATTCGCTCGTGCGCTTCGTAGACCGTTGAGGGTGTAGGCGTTCCGTGGTGGAAGGTCCGTTGCGGAGTCGGTATCTGCAGCACCGTCGAACGCCGGATGGAATACCTCGATGTTGCGTGACTCGCTGAAGTCGATGTTCCAGGTTCGGACCGTCATTGGGGCGGTCCCGACATTGACGAATCCCATGCGAGCAAGCTCGTCCGAGAAGGTCGATCCGGGACGCCACGGCCCTGGCGTATTCGATCCGACGCACATGATCGGCGTCTCGTCATCGGCGTACACGTAGCTCGGATCGAGGTCGCCGAATGATCGCATCGAGTCGATGCGTTGTGTGATCGGTAGCCCATGCCAGTCTCGGCCGCAGCGGCAGTGGGCCTGGTTGATGTTGTGGTCGTAGCCGGTCGATGATGTCGCTCACTTCTGGCCCCATTCCTGGCCGCACTCGCAGGTGCGGATCGTGTCGTATTTGGATTCGTCGGGTCCAGTGGTGGTCATGCCCGAGAATGCCCAGACCTCGTCGCGTGTGCCGTCCTCTCGTTCGATGACTCGGATCGGTCCGCGAACGGGCTTAGGTTTCGGCTTCCGCATCCCGTGGACTGCAATTCGGTCACATGTCGGGCATTGCGTCCATGCCTCGAATCGGCCGTAGCCCGGGAAGTCGACCTTCCCGATTCTGTCGATCCGGTCCTGTATTTGCGCCCACTGCTGTGCGGCATCCTTGGCGCTGCGCGGTCGGCCGCCAAAGAGGTCTGTGAACAAGTCGCGGATGAAGTCGCGCTCGTCCCATGCCCACCATGCGAGGTAACTGGCCGTGATTACGAGAAGGAAGATCCCGACCTCGCTCATGCCGGCAACTCCCTTGACTCGTCGGATGTGACGATCTCGAGCCACATGCTCGGCTTCCCTTTGCGGTGGATGACGGGTTCGAGTTTGGCCATGTATTCGGGGGTGTCGTCCGGGACGAGCCCGAAGTCCACGAGTCCGTCGTAGATCGGCTTCGCTGTGGCCGTCAGGTTGTCTGTGTCGCGTCGGCGGGTGGTTTTGGGCCGGTAGTGCAATTCGACGCTCGCGTGGCCGCAGTCGCGCGGCAGGCGGGCTGCAATCGCCAGGATGCGCGAGGTCTCACGGATCGAGGTGACTTCACGGCTCTTGGCGTAGACGGCTTTGAGTGAAGCGCCCCGATCGTTCATCGAAAGCGGCGGGGATTTCCATGGGAGTTCGATGATCTTCATGGTCGGCCACCCCTGTGGATAACCGCGATCCGGCCGCGCGAAGCGCCGGCTACCGATCCATTCCAGCCTGAACCCAGCGAAGAATCCGCTCGAATCTCGCGTACGTTTCTTACTGCAGCTGACGAGATTTTTCTGGTGTTGGGAGTCTTCGTTAGTTCGTTCTCTACGTTCGTGCTCATGCCGGTCGCTCATCCTTTCCGCATATGCGTTTGGCACATGCGACCGGCATATGCCAAACGCATGACTTTTCGGCTTCGAGATAGTCAGCTGCCGCCCTGAGGATTTGCGGTCGGTCGAAGGCGTTGGCGAGCAGTACGTTGCACCAATGGCAGACCACGCCACGGCGACACTTCGGGCAGGATTTCTCGCCCGAGCAGCACTCGTGGTCGTGGTCGACCATCCATCCGCGTGATGAAGGCTCGGGATGGCCACAGATACTGCAACCGCCTTGATGTGCTGCGATCTCCGCACGTTGACCAGTGTCGATGCCATGCTTTGCGATCTGCACACGCCGCCTGTCACATGGCCGGCAGTAGTGCGTCTTCTCGGGCCACAGTGGCGCCGATGGGGCGAAATGCTCTGCCGTGAGATCCTGGCGGCACCCTGCACATATCATTTCCCCTTCTCCTTCTCCCACCGCTTCGCAGCCGCCTCTTGTGCCCGCTTCCGACGCGCCATTGCGTCATCGGATGACTGCTGGAACTCGCCCCATCCGTTGATTTCCCAGCCGCCTGAGCACTGTTTCCACAGCCCAACGTCGGCAAGATGGCTCGCGTCCGACCTTGTGGCATGGATGAAAGGGAGGCATAAATCAGGCAGGAATCCGTCCGTTCCGTGCGCTCCCGAGTAGCCAAGTGCGGCCACATACGCGAATGCGGCGCGGTATTTCTTGTCCGCGAGGAGCGTTAACACCTTCGGATTGCTTGCAAATTGGGTATCCAGTCGTATCCAGGGCAGTCCCATTACTGCCCCCGGCTGGTTGGTGGAGGCTCTTCGGTCATTTCTGTTGCTCCAGTATCCGGCGCTCGGCACTCCCGTTTGGGTATGCCTGGGCGCGGTCGTGTGGGTTGTCGTGTAGCGAGTAGGTGAGGCCGATGGCGCGGATGTGTTCAAGAGCTGCATCCTGCCGAGCGACATCACGAGTGCTCATGACTTCTCCTGTGGGGTGTCCTCGCAGCCGCATGTCGGCGTGTGAAGCTCGCCATGCTTGCCGTTCGATGCCGCTGGTCGATGCAGCTGCAGTAAGCTCGCCAATTCGTTGATCTTGTCGCGTGTCAGATCATCGGGCGCATGGACGACTTGACCGTTCAGCTTCTCCATCAGCATCTTTGGGCACCAGCGGTTCGGGGTGCTCATGGCTTCTCCTGGGCGGTAGATGGGCGGGCAGCCCTCTCGCGGTCCCTACGCCTGTTGTTGCGTTCGTTGGCGACACACGTGCCGCCGTGGAACCCGAGGGCGTACACCTCCGCCGCCACACTGTGCAGGTGGGAGATACCGGCCTCGTCCAACGGTGTTCGGTTCTCCCACTTCTCGGCTGAGACATGTTCGTCCTCGATGTACTCCTCGATGAGGCGTACGACATCGTTCGGCTCAATAGGCAAAGTCATTTGGTGGCCTCCTGGGCGGTAGATGAAGCAGCAGCGAGGATCGCCAAAGCCGCCAGTCTCGCGGACTCCGAATCTGTCCATCGGACCGTTACGGGGCCGCCCTCAGGAAGGTCCGGGGTGTCGCCTTGATACTCGATGTAGCCTTCGGGAGACTTGTGGACGACGTCGGTGGTGCCGGTGTAGTCGATCCCCCGCTCCTCACAGGTGAACCGTGCCCACGTCGCACACTGGTAATGCAGGTAGTTCGCGGCGACGGAGGCGTGTTCGTTGAATGGTAGGGGTTGGGTGTCGTCGCCGCGTGCCATCTTCGGGCCGCGTGGACTCATGCGGTCCTGCCGGGTTATGGCGATGGTGAGGTCTTCGATGAGGGACGGGATTTGGCGGAGTTGTTCGAGGAGTAGCGACTGCTCACACCTGGGCAGGAAGAAATGATCGGAACTCATCTGTTTCCGTACGTCGAAACTGGGCGTCAGTCCGACGTTCGCCCATGCTCGGTAGGTGATGTCAGTGATGGCGTCGAGGAGGTCGTTGTGGACTTTTGTCTGCCATAGGGCTAGTCCGATGTGGTACGCGACCTCGTCGGACGTCAGAGACTCGCTCATGCTCTGTCCTCTTCGATGCGTTGGCGGAGATAGCAGGCCAGGTCGAGCACTTCCTCGTAGGCGTCCTGTAGCGCGTTGCGCCCATTCCCTGCCTGTAGCGGCGTCCCGTATTTGGCAAGGCCGAATACTTTGCGCTGTGCGAGGTCTGTGGTGACGAGGTCGTGGATGCTGGGGTTGTCGTTGGGGGTGGGGTCGGGCAGGTTACCGACACCGTTCACTGGATGACCTCGGTGGGAATGATGGTGGTCATCAGGCCGTGGGATGCTGCGACGTCTTCCGCTTGCCGGGCTGCCGCCTTCTTCGTCGACAGTTCATCCTCGACTTCGCGGAGCTTCTTCTGGAGGGTTCCGATGATGGTGTGGAGGCCGACGATGCCCGCGCCTTGTGTCGCAACCTCGCCACGCAATGTCACGTTTTCGTCGAGGAGTTCCTGGATGGCTGAAACGTCTTCGCTCACAATGCCTCCGTGATGGTCAGTTCGATCCTGGGGTTGGCTCGGTCGAGGTCGATCCGGCACGCTTCGGTACGCACCCATCCGAAGTGGTCATCGGGCCACACGCCCGCATCCACTAAGCCGTCGAGAGTGTGCTTCAGCAGGACGGACAGGCTGCCAGCGTCGCGCCGGTGGAGGTTCGGGACGTACCAGGTGAGGAGAACATCGGACCGGGGATGCGATCGGATGTGCATAGATTTCGCGAGGAGTGCTGCCGTCCACCGCATCTGCTTCTTCGCCCGTGCGTGTGCCCGCCCCGTCGACCGTGATGCTTGATTGCTGGTGAGTGGTGGGCGTTGGTATGGCAGGACGATGGTGGTCATTGGAATTGTCCGCAGTCGGTGCCGTTGTTGGTGCCGTGCCAGCCGGGGCCTTCGGCTGGTTCGCCGCAGCCGGTGCACACCCAGACACGCTCGTAGTTGTCACTCATGGCTCACTCGCTGCCATATTCGTCAGTGCCGTGCCGTAACACATTCCACGCAGTCGGCACGCGGTCACGGACCTCGCCCCTGACCTTCCGGCAACGGAGGGTGACACGGCCACGCAGAGTGGCTTCCCAACGCTCACGGGCCAGACGTTCCGCTTCACGCTGTGCCCGCTTGGCAAAGAACATGCCGACAGCTTGCCGGTCCCACGATTTTAGGAGGTGCGCTTCAAGCTCCTCATCGGTCGGTGGTGTCCACTCCGGCGCATCCTCTGGATTGAGTAGGGACAGGTACGGTATCTGTGTGAATCGGTACGCGTCGTACTCGATTGATGACTGCCGTTTTATCTCGGCGAAAGCGGAGATGATGTCTGTCATGGCTTCTCCTGGGCGTCGATGTACTGCACGTGCCATGTCGGATGGCTCGAGGATCGGGTCGGCGGCATCTGGTGCAGATGTCACGTCGACCTCGGTGAATGGGACTTCGTAGCGGGTCAAGGCGCGCTTGGTGCCTAGGCATGGCATGCAGTGGGGTGAGGTGTAGATGGTGATTTTCATTCCGCCCCTTTCTTTGCGATGAGAACGGTGTCGAGTGGCGTGAATGCCTGCTGGTGATTGCGTCCGGCACTGTCGATGCCATGGACGACGATGTACGGGCCACCGGTGTGGGCGGTGCCGCGGTGAGTGCCGGTGAACCGGGCCTCGGTGCCGTTGAGTAGGACGGCCCGCCCGCGGTACTCACTGATCGTGAGGTCGGCGACCCGAACGTCGGAGTAGCCGCTCATGCCGTCGCCTCGATCCCCAGCGTGCCCAGCACGAACCGCGCGATGAACTCCTCGTGGTCGACGGGCGAGGGTGCGGCCCGGTAGCCGTCGCGGATCGCGCCGGCCATCTTCTGGACGCTGACGGCCGGGACGCGTTCGGGTGTGCCGTGTCCGACGATCGCGAGGGTGAGTGCATGCATCGCATCGCGTTGTGCCAGAGCGGACATGATGATCGCGGTCGTGCCGTCCCGCGTGTCCTGCAATGCAGTGAGGGCGTCGGTGGCGCGATCCTCGGACAGGATGAGGATGTCGTCGATGGTGCTCATTTCGCCACCCGCCCCTCGATGAGCGCGAGGGTGTACATGGGCATCTCGCCCCGCTGGTCGTACGTCTTGGAGGTGACCGTCACGATGGTGTCCCGATCCCAGGCGGCAGACTGATTCATGATCTCGTCGAGGTCAGCCAGGGTGATGTGATCTCGAGCGTCAAGTTCGAGCTTCGTCGTCAATGAGGCTCGGCGCTTCTGTGGTGCGCTCATGCTGGCTCACCGTTCCCGGCTGGATCGTTGGCCTTGTCGAGCTCAGCGAACACTGCGGACGCTTCAGTCTTGGTGAGTTCCTTCGACGAGGCGACCTCACGGTCCAGGACGTTCGACAGGTACGCGAGACCCTGATCCCTGTCAGTCAGGCCGACGTCGGTGAATGTCGCGTGCAGCTTCTTGAGTTGCGCTGTCGAGATCATCTCGACGCTCGCATGATCGGTCACGTCCGGGACGTCGTCGGCTTTCACGCCGAGCGCTTCTCCGAGGCCGGCCGTCCCGGTGCGGATACGTTCGGACTTCACCTTGATCGGCGGGTTTGTCTCTCGATCCACCTCGTCGACGAGGCCGAGAAGTGCTCCGGGGGTGAGGAGGTCGGCCAGTTCGGACTGGCATTTGGCGCGGAGCATTTGCTGCGGGTTGGTCGCATACTTGACGTTGGTCGTGTACCTGGCCTTCTGGGCGCGCTCGATTGTCCACGTCACCGACTGCACCTGATCGTCGCCGGGCTTCGTGCCCGCCCACGTCACCGACGCGTCGGACGCTTCGACCTCGTACATGTCAGCGCCGCGGGAGATCGCAACGGCATACTTCGCCCTGGCGTACATGCCGACCTTGCCGTAGATCACGAACAGCGATTCGAGCGACGAGTCCGGATCGAACCCGAGCATCGCACCACGCAGGATGGCGACGGTCGCATCCTTCGGCTTGCCGCGGAAGATCTCCGGGCACATGCCGGTCGAGGTGATGAACTCGGCGTACTCGAATGCCTCGGCCTTGGCGAGCGCGTGCTCGTGAAGCTTCGAAAAACCTGTCGAGCGGGCAACCTCGAGCGACTTGGTCTCGTCGACGATCGTGGCGATTTCGTTGGTGCTCATGCTGTCATTCCTTTGATTGTTCCGAGGTCGAGTTTCGTGTTGGCGTAGAGCGAGACCGAGCCGCCGCGGCCCGGTCGGCGGTCGGCGATCTTCTCGCCGTTGCAGGTGGCGTACTGGGCGTTACCCATCGCGTCGAGCAGTTTGGATTTGAGGCCCGTGACGGTCTTGTTCGTGTCCTTCTGTTCCTGGTGCCAGCCGATGAAGCGGTGCGCCAGTTCTGGATCGACTTCGACTGAACTGCCGTCGATGTCGGGATGCAGGGCCTTGACGCACTCATAGGTGGCGATGGTGTTGTCGAGGGCCGGTTCCACGCCGTCGACGAGCGAGAGGTGCCACGCCTGCGCCTTCGACTCGATGTGCTCGGCGATCCGGGCGTTGTAGTCGATGGTGTAGATCCGCGGCATGCCGTACTGCGGCCACAGGATGAGATCGGCGGGTACGTGCCAGCCGGTGATGAATTGTTGCCAGATCACCTGCGCCACATAGTCGGCCGGGGCATTGCCTGAACCGTCGTCGCCCCACTCTTCGAGGCTGCGTGCGGTCTTCACTTCGACGATGCGGCGCTTACTCCCCCGCGACCCTCTGCGGTCGATGGTGGCCGCGTTCGGGTACGGCAGATCGTCGCGTTTGAACTGCACCTCACCGCGCGACAGGCGCCAGCCTTTGTTGCGGAACTTCCAGAATTCAGCGGCCGCAATTTCGGCGGCGTGCCCGTAGTCGAAGTTTTCTTGCTTCGCCGCCGAGATGTGCTCGACGGTGTTGCCGGCCATCTGATGCCACAGGGCGTACTGCGAGTTCCAGCGGGAGATCCCAAGGATGCTTGGTATTTTTGAGGCGGTGATCGTGCGAGTCCACTCGGGTGAACCTGGTTCGAGTTTCGTCATGCTGCACCAACCAATGACTCGGCGACGGCCGAGATTAGATCCCGTGCAGCAGGCGGCGTGACCGCATTGCCTGCCTGCTTGACCTGCTCGCGCTTGTTGCCGAGGATCTTGTATCCCTCGGTGAACGCCATACCGCGCGCGATCTCGTGCGGTTCGAGCATCCGGAACATACAGTCGGTGATGTCGATCGACGTGGCGTCGGCGAGACCGTGATGAAGTCCGTTCGCTGCGAACGTATCCAGTGGTTCGGCTACCGACTTCGGAGCATTGGTGCCACGGAGCGTCGTGACGAATGCGTGGTGAATGCCACCGACCAAGACCGTTGAGATGGGTTGATCGACAGGATGGTTCTTCGACTGGCCACGCATCACCGCCGTGGCTTCGAGTGTGAACGAGCTGGGATGGACAAGGCCGTGGTTCGCGCCGTCTGCGACGATCGTCGTCAACGGGTCTACGAATGGATCGATGTTCCGCATCCGCTCCCGAAACTGGCTGAGGAAGGGTTCACCAGAGAACTTGTCGAGGCCCGCCTGGATGCGAGCGAGCGTCTTCGGTGCGAGTGGCTTCGGGCGGTCCCCGATCCGCGCGCCCTCGATGCTCCAGTCGATAGCCGATGCTGCGGGCAGCCAGCCCGGTTCGACGACACTGTTCCGGCACTTCACTCGAGGGCAGCGATACAGGAACTGGGCACGGTAGCGGCCCCACTCGGTCTGCTTCTTGAACACCTGCATCGCGTTCACGGTCTCGTCACACGTCGGGCAGTACGCCTTCGGCCGGGTCCACTTCTCGATGTCCGGTGCGCGATTCCCCTTGAGCCAGAAAACTACGTACATGCGGTCACGGGACTGCGGTGCCGGGAGGCCAGCCGCCTGAGCGTGCATGCTGTTGAGGTAGACGATCTTCTTGTCGTAGCCGAGGAGTTCCATCGCGTAGAGCCACGCCGGGAATTGAATCCACTTTGCAGCGTCGACGACGTTCTCGGTGATGATCGCCTTGTAACGGTGACGCTCGGCGAAGCGCGGTACGTCCCACATCGTCGCCCGCGATCGGTCAGCGGCTTCGTCGGGAAGGACCTCGTCGAATAGGTCAGGGGTCGCATCCACGTTGCGTTTCTTGCCGCGCGCCACACTGTGATTCGTGCACTCCGGAGACGCCCACAGGATGTCCGATCCTGGGTAGAACCGAGGGTCGGCTGCCGAGATATCAGCAAGTGCGTGGTCCGCGGTTGGGTGGTTCGTGTTGTGCGTTTCGATCGCAAGTGCCCAGTGGTTCATTGCGAGCTTGACCTCGACACCGGGCACCTGGATGGCGCCAGTCGATGATCCGCCAGCACCGCAAAACATGTCAGTAAGCGTGATCATGCCTTCACCCGCTTACGTGCCCGCTCGGCCTTGGCCGCTTGGATGCGTTCGCGGCGTGCCCATTCGGCGTCCTGTTCGGCGAGGGACTTCGGGCGGTCCTGGTGTCGGGTCGAGTACTGCTCGTCGCTGATGGGTCGCTCGAACTCGTCGATGCGCCGGGTCATGACGCCACCGCCATGGGCTCAGTCCAGGCGAGTAATTCGCCGATCGGGCGGTCCGCTGGGGCCATCGCTGCGAGCGCGAAGACCAGTGCCAACATGCGAGTAGGCGCCATTTGTGTGAGGTCCATCCATAGGGTGCGCGGATCTTCCTCTCGGATGCGCGAGATAGCTTCCGCTGCATCTTCGATGGACTGATCGGCGAGGTTCGCGACGTCGCCTGGTTGCGGGAAGGCCGTAGGCCGGGGTGGCTCGGTGACGATCGTCGGGCGGTTGTTGATGCGGCGGAATCGCGCGCCGAGGCCGTCCAGTGTGATGCCGAAGCGTCCCGCGATTTCAGCGTCGTCCAATCCCATTTCACGGAGGTGGGAGTATTCGTGGAGCCAGTGTTGGTCTTTGTGCCTGCTCATTGCGGTACTCCGAGTTCTTGATCGATCGTTCTGTCGTATGCGCGGTCGGGCGCGCTGTCGTCTTCGTCCCAGGCTTCAGAGGCGAGCCCGTCGCTGTGGTCGAAGTGCGTCACAGTGCCGCCCAGATGAGGAAGCCGATGGATGCGGTGAGGATGGCGAGCCAGAATGCGGCGGCGATGGGGTTTCCGTCGTCGACGTAGTGCTGGTCGGTGTCGGTCTCGTCGGGCCATCCGGTCGTGATGATGCGGAGGTGGCGGGGTGCGACGATGTCGCCGTGGTCGATGGTGAGGTGGTAGATCATGGCCGCACCACGATCTCGTCACCGAATGCGGCGAAGGTCGCACCGGATGCGGTGGTGCACCAGAAGATGCCGCCGAAGGTGGACGAGGACGCCGGGGTCATTCGCTCGATCTCGACGATGTGGGCGGCGGACTTCTTCGGGGCGAGTGCGATCACCAGTTCGCTCCTTGCGTGCGGGCCTGCTCGAGACTGGTGGCGATTGCGCCGTATTTCGTTTCGAAGTCGCGGGCTACCTGGATGGCTTCGTCGATCCCGAGGATCGAGATGTTGATCCATGCGTCATGCCCGGTGCGGCCCTTGATGTCGGCGCGGATCATCTGGTTACCGCCGGTCCGGGTTTTCGTGATGAGGATGTCGGGGTTGCTCATTCGCTTCTCGTTTCGTTTGGGGTGCCGGGAGCGGTAGGAAGTCCGCTCACCGGCACCGGGGAACCTGCGCCGCTCAGCCCAGCGGCAGCAGGAAGGATGGGCAGGAGTCCAGCGGCTGCGGAGTACGCCGCGGTGAAGGCGTCCGCAATCAGGCCGGGGACATCACGGATGTAGCGCTGCTCGTATGCCGCGTAGCGTCCTTGGACTATCGCGTCGAGGTCGCACTCCGCGTACGGCGGCAGGTCGTAGATGTCGCCGTGTCCGATGAACTTCACGGTGCCCATCTCGGCGGTCATGATCCCGCCCACATTCCGAACAGGGGCGCGGCAACCAGCGTCACCAGGAGCGCGACGGACAGGATGACGTGCGGGAGAATGTCTCGGCGGACCGAGCGCCGGCCGGGGGCGTTCATGCCGTCTCCCGCAGGATGTCGCGGACTGCGGCGACGATCGAGAGCTGGCCCATCTTGTACTCGTCGCCCCGGTCCGCACCGCGACGCGCGATGACCTCGTAGGCGTCGCACAGGGATTCGAGGGATCCGACGAGATTCTCGATGGCCGTGTTGCTCATGCGGACCTCTTCAATCGTCGCGGTTCGCCCGTGACGCGCTTGAGCTTGACCGGAGCCTGGTCGGGCGACTGCCCGCGTATCCATGCTTCGAGGTCGTCGCGGTGAATCCGCCACGTCCCCTTGCGCATCGGCGCCGGACGTCCGCCTTGAGTTGCCGCCAGTTCGCCAGTGCGGAGGGCGCGGTACAGATGGTTCGTTCCGCAACGCGCGTACGCGGCGGCGTCCTTGACGGTGAAGATCGGGGAGATTGAGGTGGTCATACAGCACCGCCGAGAGCGATATCTCGATACTGGACAAGTGCCGCATTCAGGGCACGAACGTCCGTAGCCGAGAGACTGTACGGTCCAATCTCGATACACAGACCGGCGACTGGAGAATGAACGATACGGAGAGGCAAGTTCACCCACGCGTCGATTTCGTCGACGACCGGCTCCATCGAGTCGCATTCAGCCAGAAGGATTCGGCCGTTGTCGGCAGCCGTGGAGGTGGAGTCTCGATCGAAGTCGAGTACGTCGACGCGGATCATGCTGCAACCCCGACCTTGAAGTACTGCGGCTCGATTGCGGATCCGAGAATGCCCCACGCTTTGTCGAACAGTGCACGGTCCCGCTCTGCGTACGCGGCGACCGGACGGTCAGCGCCATTGATGAATCGCGTTGCCTTTCCTGGCTCGCGATCATGCAACTCCCGGTACGCCTTCTTGATCAGTGCGCCCATGGATGATGCGAACTTGCGCTGTCCTCCGTCATTGACGCCCATCTCGTCGAGGTAGTCCGACACGGTGAGGGTGCGCTTCTGTGGATCGATCTCCGGCTCTTCACCTAGGGCGACAGCGACCTGATGCCGAACCTTGGTTTCGAGCCAGTTGTCGTCGACGAGACCCTTGGTGAGCGCGAGTAGCTGGATGCGCTGCTGAGCCTTGGCCGCGAGGGCGTCGAGCTGGATGACCGTCGCGGACGGGTTGATCGCGCCACCGTCATGGAAGTACGCGTCGAGTGCTTCGGCCGCTTCCGCCTGTAGCGCGATGAGTGTCGGGCGGAACTCCTCTTTCACTCGACTCTCGTCGAGAGTTGCGAGGTACATGGTGAGCGTTTTGCGATCGACCCCCACCATTTCCTGAATTCGGCCGCTCGAATCACGTGTGGCGATTTTCGCCATGCACGCCCAGGACTTCCCTTTGAGCTTTGCGAGCTGCGATGAGTAGTCCATGCCGAGCATCTGCACGATCGGCCGAAGTGCCGCGACAGGCTTGCCGTCGACCTCCATTGCGGCGATACCACTCGTGCCCGCTATCGGGATGGTTACGAGTTGCGTAGAATCGGTCACTGACGTTCCTTTCCTGAATGTTGGGTCTGTCTCATGGCCGTCACCTGTTCGTGCAGGTGGCGGCTTTTGTCTGTTCCGATACGAGCGATCGGAAGTCGATAGCGTCGGCCTCTTCGAGTACCGGCACGATGGCCTGCTCCCATGAATCGCCAAGTTCCATCCGGGCACGAATTCCGACCTCAAAGAAGTGCCGACGAGCGGCATCCGTCGCCTTGGCAGTCGGAGCCGAACTCACATGGACCGGGTCGCGATTGACGGCATCGGCATACAACTCCGCCGCTTTGCGTTTTGTGTACGGCCCTCGGACAGAAAACCTCGCGACGTCACTTGCCCAGTCCCGTTGGGCGTATCGAACCTGCTGGATCCAATGCGCGGACGGGTCGATCGTGCGGGCCGCGAACAGGAACTCTCCAGAGTCGCTGTAGCACTCATAGACGTAAAACATCCGGTCTTCGGCCGCAGCTTCAATCGCGCGATTCCTTCGACCATGACCCGCTTGTGGGTGCGGAGTGCGTCGTATCCGGCTGGACTCTCTGCGCCGTACTGCGGGGTTCTTCTTCGAGACCGGCTTCCACGCATCGAAGGGCACATCTGCGGCATGCCTCTCCACGTATGAGCGGAGTTCGCTTGTCGCGCGAAACCATTCACCGTGGACGCGTAGGTGCCTGAAGTCCCCATGCAGCGCCTGCTCCCCTTCCACGCCTACGTTCGGCATAAGGCCGACGAGACGACAAGGTTCTGGCGTTTGCAGCCCTCGCACCCGCTTGAGGGGGTTCGAGGCAACGCCGATCTTGATGACGTTCGCCTTCGGCGCGAAGAGGAAATACACGTCGCTCATGCGACCTGCTTGTTACTTGCCGAAGCACCAATCACCGTGGCCGCAAAAAGCGATCCAGGTGGCGCGTTGAGTGCGCTTTCGATACGCGCGGCGGTCGCGGCCCCGACCGTGTCGCGGCTGCTCTTCCCGCTACTGCGAAGGAACGCGATGGTCGATACCGAGCACTTCGCTTCCTTCGCGAGCTCGGCGTTACTGAGCTTCCGGAATCCCATGTACTGACGGAATGCCTGCTTACTGATGAGTCGCACCCAGAGCCTCCCTGTGTCGACGTGGTGCGTGCGGATTCTGTGCGACCTCAATGTAACTCCCTGGTTGATAGTTGGTCAAGCAACAAGCGATATGTAACCACCATCAGTTAAAAAACGCAAGCGGTGTAACCAGCTCCGACCAGCGGACCCGGAAAATACACAGGGGTAGTTTGTAACGAGCGCAGTTACAGAGCGACTATTCGAACACCGCGTCCATCTGGGAGTGTCTGAAACCGTGAGCAAGCTAAGCGACCTGCTGAACAGTCAGCCGGTGACCGCCCGACAGGCAGCGGAGATAGCCGACAAGCGCGGCGTCCCCCTCCCCTACGGGACGATCGCCGCCTACTGGTCCGGCCGGCATGGGCGGCCATCCGCCCAGACGCTCGAGCGGCTCGCAGAGGTGCTGACGATCCCGATAGAGCAGCTACAGAAAGCGGCATGGAACAAGACGGCCCCGGTCGAAACTTGGAACCCGCCCGCAGAAGTACGGCTCCTGAACGAACGCCAGCGCCGAGCACTCGACGAACTGATCCGCAGTTTCGCCGCGACGCAAGGAGCTTTCGATGAAGACACGAGCACGCAGGGCCCGCCGAGCAATCCGCCGACTGATGGAAAAGTTGGGCCTCGCGGAGCCTCCAATACGCGCGCCGCTAACGGCGGCGCACCGGACAACCCAGATGCCTTGATCGAGGCTGATCAAGGCTCGCAGGCTGACCACGCACTCGCCGCACGCAAGGGCGAGACCGAGGACGAGAAGCGCGAGCGGCTCGGGATTGCCTACGAGTAGGTCGTTCGGTTGAACGACACCCGCGCGCCATTTCCGCAGCTCGGGTAATTACGTCTGCGTAATTTGTCGGAGTCATACCGCAAGGTGTGTTTTATGTCCTGGCACCCGTGGCGGCACCTCCGTGACCATCATCCACACGTGCACGTCACGTACCCGGATGGCGGTACTGGATGTCTCGGACGGTGGACCGAAGATGGAATCGAGATCAATCGCCATTCCAACCAGCGTGAGCGACGATGCACCCTCACTCATGAGATCGTGCACGTCGAACGCGGACCCGTCCCCAAGGATCTCAGGCTCGCCAGGCGTGAGGAAACGATCGTCGACTGCATCGCAGCCCGGCGTCTGATCGAGCTGGATCGACTCGTCGACGTCCTCGCATGGAATCGACACCGTGTCGACGACGAGGCCGCCGAAGAACTGTGGGTCGACCTACCCACACTCATCGCACGCGTTCGCAATCTCACCGAAGACGAACGCTCATTCATCAACCGAGAACTATCGCGGAGGCAACCGTGACACCACAACAAATCGAGATTCTTCAATTCGAAAAGCATTGGTACGCAGCGCAAGGCAACAAGGAGAACGACATTGCCGAGAAGTTTCAGATCTCGGCGGTACGCTACTACCAACTTCTCAACGCCCTACTCGACGATCCGGATGCACTCGCAGTCGATCCGATGCTCGTCAAACGGCTACGGCGGATCCGCGACAGCCGCGCGAAACAACGAAGGGCGGGATGATGGCCACCGTTTCGAAATATCAGACCGCCAAAGGCGAGCGCTACCGTGTCCGCTACCGCACTCCAGACGGACGCTCGACAGACAAGCGCGGATTCCAATCCAAGGACGCCGCCGAGAAGTGGGCGAACCACGTCGAGGTCGACATGATGGCGGGCAAGTACGTCTCGCCCGCAGCAGGCATGGTGACCGTGGGGCAACTCGCGCAGGAGTGGTACGACAGCAAGATCGACGTGAAACCATCCTCGCTGGAGCGGTACCGGCAGACGCTCGAGCAACAGATACTCCCCCACTGGGAGAACTGGAACGTCTCGAAGCTCACCCCGGCCGGGCTTCAAGCATGGATCAACGAGCTCTCGCGTGACCGCGCGCCCTCGACGGTGAAGAAGGCGCACCATGCGATATCGATGATCCTCGACGTCGCGGTGCGTGACAATCGGATCGCGGCCAACCCTGCGGCGAAGCTGAACCTGCCTCGCTCACGACACGACGAGCCGACGTTCCTCACTCGGGACCAGGTGTTCACGCTCGCCGAGAAGGCCGGCGCGGGCGAGCTGGTCGTGTTGACGCTCGGATTTACCGGGCTGCGATGGGGCGAGATGGCGGCGCTCAAGGTTCGGCGGTGGGATGCAGCACGGCGGCGGCTCACTGTCGCGGAGTCGGTGACCGAGATCAACGGGACTCTCAATTGGGGAACCCCGAAGACGCACGCCTCACGGACAGTTCCTGTGCCGACGTGGCTCGCGGATCGGATCACCGAGAGCGTCGAAGGCAAGGGACCGGACGATCTCTTGTTCTCGACGCGATCGGGCGGAGTCCTCCGCAACAAGAACGCGCGCAGAGATTGGTTCGATCAGGCCGTCGTCGATGCCCGACTGCCGCGGGTCACCCCTCACGATCTGCGGCACACTGCGGCCTCGATTGCGATCTCGGTCGGGGCGAATGTGAAGGCCGTGCAACGGATGCTCGGGCATGCTTCGGCAGCGATGACGCTCGATCTGTACGCGGGTTTGTTCGAGGACGATCTGAACGATGTCGCGGATCGCATCGAGGGTCCGTCGACTGCCTCGGTGACGGCGTTGCGTGTGGTTCGCGATGCCTGATTTCTTGCCCACATTTTGCCCACAAAAACGAGTTAACACTGGGGGTAGACGGGTAACACCGGTCGGTAAAGCCCCCGCTCACAAGGCATTCGACGACCTGACCTGCACCCCGGTTCGATCTCATAATCCATTGGTCGCGGGTTCGAGCCCCGCCCGCCCCACCATCTGACCGGTATTCGACACGGACACCCAAAAAAACGTTGGTAAGTGATCCCCCGATTCCAGCCCGGGGCAGCGCTAGGGTCTGATCGACCTCCAAGACGAGTGTGGTTAGACTCTGGGTCGCCGCAACGGCCAATCTCGATTCTCCTATCCGGGAACGGGACTCAGCGCGGCGCGGCCTGACCAACCGGACGGCCGGCGAGACGTGTCGACGTGTCGGCACACTGACTTGCGTAGGGGTCCATGAGCATCGACGCGCGCACCAAAGAATCCGCAAGCCCGAAGACGGCCCGCAGGCCCTGGCAACGAGCGAAGGTCGTCCTCGGCACAGTCGTAGCCGTGGGCGCCGTTGTCGCTATCGCTGGAGCTCTCACACCATGGCCCTCGGCCATGGTGATCCGTGCCGTCTTCACCAAGGGCGGTGACGACACCGCCGCGGAGATGGACAAGCACGTCCCCGAGACGAAGCTCTCGGTGCAGGGCGATGTCGCCTACGGCGATGACGGAGCCGACACCACAATGGATGTCTTCCGTCCGGCATCCGCCACCGGTCCGCTGCCGGCGATCGTCTGGATCCACGGTGGCGCCTGGATCTCGGGTTCGAAGGAGAATGTCGACCCGTACATGCGCATCCTCGCCGCCGAGGGATACACGACCATCGCGGTGAACTACACGATCGGGCCCGAGGGCGTGTATCCGCTCGCCGTGCACCAGCTCGACGCGGCACTGGGCTACATCGATGAACACGCCGAGGAGCTGGGCGTGGACACGAACCAGATCGTGCTTGCCGGAGATTCGGCCGGTGCACAGCTCGCCAGTCAGATGGCGACCCTCATCACGAACCCGGACTACGCCGAGATCATGGGCATCACTCCGTCTCTGAAGCCCGATCAACTGGTCGCGACCGTCCTCAACTGCGGTGTCTACGACCTGTCGGCGCTCGCCCAGCTCGACGGCATCACAGGCTGGGGATTCAAGTCGGCCATGTGGGCGTACTCCGGCACGAAAACCTGGGCTGCGGACTCCGCCGGCGCCACGATGTCGACGATCGACTGGGTCACCGCGGACTTCCCGACGACCTATATCTCCGGCGGCAACGGCGACGGTCTCACCTGGCTGCAGTCGATCCCGATGGCGCAGCGCCTCACCGAGCTCGGTATCGAGGTGACGACCCAGTTCTGGCCGGCACCACACGAACCGCAGCTCCCGCACGAATACCAATTCCACCTCGATCTGCCCGACGCGCAGACAGCACTGCAGAAGACCATCACCTTCCTGAACACGCAGACCAAACGCTGACGACCGGCGCGCTTTACTTCGCGCTGCTCCAGAATCGAATGCTCGTCCGGCCCCGCTTCGATACGTTGGCGCAGTTCAGGCGGGATTTCACAGAAGTAGGAGGTCCTCGGCTTGCTACGGAACCACGGTGACGGGCCAGCGTCCGGTTTTCACCAACCGCACCGCGACGGACCCGAACATCCGGTGACCTGCATGTTCGGATGCCCCGACGACAATGGCATCGACCCGTAGTTCGGCGGCGATTGCGACGAGGCCGCTGTAGGGATCCCCCTGGGCGGTGCGGAACTCCCACCGGATCGATTCCATCCGCGTGGCGGAATCTCTTATGTAGGCGAGCAGTTCTTCGGCGATCTCTTCGCCCGTCTCGACGAGCGGGATTCCAGCCTGGCCCCATCCGGTGGTGAACAGTTGCTGAACGTAGGCGAGAACCAGCAACGAGTCCTGGCGTCTCGCCAGCCCCGCGGCGTATGCCGCTGCTCTCCATGCGGAATCCGACCCGTCGATGCCGACGAGAATCGCTTTCGGCCCGTCGACACCGTATTCGAAGATGTGCGTTCGGTTATCGCGGGTTTCCGCTGACTCATCCACGTCTGCAGGTTACCCAGGCACGGAACGTAACTCGCTGATAGGTGCCCCGGACCCCATTTCCGGGTTCTAGTCTGGACTTCCGCTACTGAGCCACCGACGAGAGGTTCACGAACATGTCCAAGATCGTCCGCTCGGTCACTGTCGGGTTCTGCTGTATCGCTACTGCGACACTGTCTCCTGCGCTCGCCTTTGCCACTCCGCCGTCTGGCGTAACGGCCGAGACACTGGCACACGTATCTTCTCCGCTCATCCCCGGCAGTGCCGACCTTGCCGGAACCAACTTCACTGCACGCAAGATCACGATCGCGCCCGGCGGCTCTACTGGATGGCATTTTCACGATGGCCCGGTGTACGCCTATATCGAATACGGTGTCTTGACCAGGACCCTGACGGATTGCAGCGAGGTGTCGACCCCGGCAGGAAATGTTGTGGTCGAGGATGTCGGGAGCAACCACGTTCACGAGGGCATCAATGCCGGGACTGTTCCGGTCGTTCTGTACGCGGCGTACATCGAGCCTCCCGGTAAGCCGTTCGCAGAGGATGCGCCTGCTCTGCCGTGCGCCTGAGCAACCTGACGCTGGATCGGAGCTGTGCGGTCGGTACCCTGTATGTCGAATGTGGCTCCTCGGGAAACGGGCAGCGCACGGAAAGCATTATATTTTTTCGAACGGAGTCTTGATGAACGACGACTCGATTCTCGACAAATCGGCCACGGCCGACCCCGCTACGGTCTTCGCCGCACTTGCGGACATCGTCTATCGCGGTCGGGAAGCTGAGGAGGTCTACACAGCCATCTGCGTGGCGGCGACGCTGCTGGTGCCCGGGTGCGATCATGCCAGCCTGATGCTGACCGGTCGGGGCAAGCCGGTGACGGTTGCGGCTTCGGATCAGATCGCACGGGTCGTCGACGACATCGAGCGCGCTACCGGCGAAGGACCCTGTCTCGACGCAATCATCAGTGAGGCAGCTCAGATGGAACCGGACTTCAACACTCCAGGACCGTGGCCCGCCCTTGCCCGCGGGGTCCTTGCGCGGACGCCCGTGCGTGGCGCCATGGGTTTTCGATTGATGCTCGACAGCAAGAAGGTAGGCGCACTCAACCTGTTCAGCGACACTGCCGGCCGATTCGACAGCGATACAGCTGACCGTGCAATCGTGGTCGCAGCGTTCGCAGCCGTCACAGTTACCGCAATCATCAAAGGCGAACAGGCCGACACTCTGCGTCTCGGTCTAGAAAGTAACAGGGAGATCGGGAAGGCCATCGGCTTGTTGATGGCCATGCACGAGGTCACCGACGATCAGGCTTTCGAGATGCTGCGCAAGACATCTCAGGATATGAACGTCAAGATCGCAGCGCTGGCGCGATCGGTAATCGAGTCGCACACCCAAAGCCTGCACAGCCAGAGCCTGCAGCCCTGAGGGCCTGAGTGCCTGACCGCTCGGGTTGTGTGCGGCCAGTCGGCGGACTGCACACAACCCCGTGCGGGTTACTCGCTCGGAACCATCGGCCCGGGAGCGTCCACGCGCTTGGGCAACGCAAAAACCAGCAGCAGTGCCACTACTCCAAAGGCTGCGCTGACAGACATCGCAATCGACGCCCCGTGCATGAATCCGCTGGCCACAGTATCGGGTCCGGTGATATCCAGATTGCCGAACAGAACGCTGCCGATGATTGCGATACCGACGGCGCTGCCTATCCGCTGCATCGTGGCGATGACGCCGCTCGCTGCACCTGCATCTGCGCGGTCGACGGTTGCCACGATGAACTGAGCATTCGGGGCGATGAATGCGCCGTTGCCCAGACCGCCGATCAGCATGGGCAGCAACAATTTCCAGTTGGTGAGATCGGCAGCATCGGTAGTAGCCAAGATCAGCCACATCCAGATCAGGCTGATCGCGACGAACGAGGTGCCGATCAACAGAACTGTACGACCGAGCCGCTGTGTGAGCCGGTTGCTCTGGGACGCGGCAATGATGCTGCCGATTGCGAACGGAAGCATCACGATGCCGGAAGACAGTGCAGAGTTTCCGAGCCCGCTCTGCCACAGCAGCGAGATAGTGAAGAAGATACTGGTGAACGACGCGAAATAGACGAGCGCGAGAATGGTCCCACCGGTGAAGGCGGGGTGCGCGAACAGCTTCGGCGGCACCAAGGGGTTGTCACGACGCTTGGTGTAGAACACTTCCCACGCAGCGAAAACTGCAATGAGAACGACACCCGCCACGATCGAGACATAGGTCCAGACCGGCCAACCTTGGTCCTGCCCTTCGATGAGAGGGACCAACAGTGCGACCAGACCTGCGGTGATGAGGATAAGTCCGATCCAGTCGATTCCAGTCTTCGCCGCAACTGTTCGGTTCTCCGAGCGTCCTGGAAGCAACAGTGCAGCAGCAACGAGTCCGACGATTCCGATCGGTAGGTTCACCCAGAACACGCCACGCCAACCGTTTTCATCCCCGAAGGCTTCGATGATGAGACCGCCGGCAATCGGCCCCAACGCCGTCGAGACACCGATGACTGCGCCCATAATCGCAAAGGCTTTGCCTCGCACCTGAGCTGGGAACAGAAGTTGGATGAAGGCCGTCACGGCGGGGACGAAGATACCGCCTGCGAGTCCCTGCACGATTCGCGAGATGACCAATTGGAGGTCGTTCTGTGCGAGGCCGCAGGCAAAGCTGGCGACGGTGAACAGTGCCAGTCCGGTGAAGAAGACCCACTTGTGGCCGACGCGGTCACCGATCTTTCCTGCAGGAATCAACGCCAGCCCGAAAGCAAGGGCGTATCCGGAAATGATCCACGAAAGAGTTGCCTCGGAGGCATCGAGGCTTGTGCTGATCGTCGGTAGCGCAACGTTGACGATGGTCGTGTCCAACAATGCCATGAACATCCCGAGCAGCAGTACAACCAGTGCCTGCCATGCGCGACGTGGCACTTCGACGGGAGGCGCCGATACCCGTGAGCTGTTGTCGGTCATCTTGTCTCGCTGTTCTGTATTCACGTGGGAAGTGGGGGGTGAATTCTGTGTCGTTCGTCGGCGAGAATGCCCGGTAATGCAGCAACGAATCCTTCGTGCCATTCGATCTCTGCCCGCAGACGATGTTCGCGATGCTCGAGCGCGTAGGTTTCTGCCAACGTCAGATACGGATGCGCTTGCTCGTTCGCATCGACGGTGGTTCGAAGGAGTTCGTTCAACAGGCGGACCCGTTCTTCGATCACCTCGGGTAAGTGGTCGAGCCTGTCGGGGTCGAGCCTGGTCAGAGCCAAGTCGAACGGATCGGGGCGAAGCACGAAGTTGGACAGGCCTTCGCTCTGCAACGCTCGCAGCTGCTCCCGCCCACCATCGGTGATCGCATACACCTGCCGGGCCGGGAAGTTTCCGTCCTGTTCGGTCCGCACATCGGCGATCAGCCCCTCGGCATGAAGTCTCTTCA
Organism: Rhodococcus sp. 1168; assembly: GCF_002091955.1. GTDB lineage: Bacteria > Actinomycetota > Actinomycetes > Mycobacteriales > Mycobacteriaceae > Rhodococcoides. Next base: position 335,002 of record NZ_MKKY01000091.1, read on the forward strand.
GCGCACCGTAGAGGCCCCCCACCGAAATATCCGTCCACATCTGCACATGTTCTTCTTCCGCCAAGAGGCGAAGTTGATGACCATGCATCTCGCCTCGCTGCGCGAACGAGCCGAGAATGAACAATCGGATCGAAGACACGCGAGTACTCTTGCATGAGTACTTATTGGTGTCAAAATTCGCATCACCATCTCTGATGTGCCTCTGTGAGGACAACGTCACCTCGGGCTAACTGATGCGTCATCGACGTGAATCGTCCGGTGCGCATCGTGGGAGTCGTGTTACCGAAGCCGATCGATATCTCCGTAGTCGCGCATTCCGTCAAGACGGTGTGCGCCTACTGCGGCGTCGGTTGCGGCATGAAACTGCAGATCGAACAACGCCATGACCAATCCTCGACAATCACCACATCAGTCGGCGACAAGTCCCACCCTGCCAATTTCGGGCGTCTCTGCACCAAGGGCTCGACGACGTCGGACATGCTCGCTGCGCCCGGACGGCTCGACACCGCGCGTGTGCGGGCCAGCCGCGGCGATGATCCGCAACCGGCGGACGCGATGGAAACGATCGAGCGAACAGCGCGGAAGCTGCGCGCGCTGATCGACGAGCACGGTCCCGACGCTTTTGCCCTCTATGTCTCGGGGCAGATGTCCATCGAGGCGCAGTATCTGTCCAACAAGTTGGCCAAAGGTTTCATCGGAACCAATCAGATCGAATCGAACTCTCGCCTCTGCATGGCCAGCGCGGGCACCGGCTACAAGCAGTCACTCGGTGCCGACGGGCCGCCCGGGTCGTACGAGGATTTCGATCATGCCGATGTCTTTCTGGTGACCGGGGCGAATATGGCCGACTGTCACCCGATTCTGTTTCTGCGGATGATGGACCGCGTCAAGCGAGGCGCGAAGTTGATCGTCGTCGACCCTCGACGGAACGCGACTGCCGACAAAGCTGATCTTCACCTGAAGCTCGCGCCAGGGACGGACTTGGACCTACTCAACGGAGTGCTGCACATCCTGCTCGCGGAGGGGTTGACCGACGACCGGTTCATCGCCGAGTTCACCGACGGCTGGGACGTCATGGAGGACTTTCTGGCCGACTACACACCGTCTCGCGTGAGCGCCAAGACTGGTATCCCCGAGGCCGATCTGTACACGGTCGCACGGTGGATCGGTGAGGCAGAGAACTGGATGAGCTGCTGGACAATGGGACTCAATCAGTCGACGCACGGGACGTGGAACACCAATGCCCTGGTCAATCTGCACTTGGCGACCGGTGCGATCTGCAAACGTGGAAGCGGACCGTTTTCGCTCACCGGCCAACCGAACGCCATGGGCGGCCGTGAAATGGGTTACATGGGACCGGGGCTTCCCGGCCAGCGGACAGTATTGGTCGACGAGGATCGAGCCTTCGTCGAGAACAAGTGGAACCTCCCATCAGGCACGCTGCGTACCGATGTCGGTGCGGGCACCATCGACATGTTCGCCCGGATGGCCGACGGGGAGATCAAGGCATGTTGGATCATCTGTACCAATCCGGTTGCGTCGGTAGCTAATCAAAAGACAGTTATCGCAGGTCTCGGGCGGGCCGAATTGGTGATCACCCAGGACGCATTCGCCGACACGGAAACCAACGGCTATGCCGACGCCATCCTCCCAGCGGCCCTGTGGACCGAGTCCGAGGGCGTCATGATCAATTCCGAACGGAATCTCACTCTGTTCCAGAAGGCCGTCGACGCTCCCGGTCAAGCAATGCCGGATTGGCAGATCATCGCGCTGATGGCGTGCGAGCTCGGCTACTCCGAGGCGTTCACCTATTCGTGCGCAGAGGACATATTCGAGGAGATCAAGGAGTTCTCCAACCCCAAAACCGGATACGACCTACGCGGCGTCACCTACGAGCGACTCCGTACGACGCCGCTGCAGTGGCCGTGCCCGCCGGACGACGACGAGGATCGCCACCCGATCAGATACCTCAACGACGGCGTCAGCCAACCTCTGCGCACGCTCGACGACGGCAGTACACCGCACCTGTCCTTTCCCACGCCATCCGGTCGGGCCCAGTTCTTCGCCCGACCATCGATGTCACCGGCAGAGATGCCGGACGACGACTACCCCTTCCTACTCAATACCGGCCGCCTGCAACATCAATGGCACACGATGACCAAGACCGGGAAAGTGGCGAAGCTCAACAAGCTGAATCCGGGTCCTTTCGTCGAGATACATCCGAGTGACGCCGAACGCCTCGGGTGCGAGTCAGGTGACCGGGTCGAGATCGCATCGCGTCGGGGGCGGGCGGTACTGCCCGCGCTCGTCAGCGACCGGGTGAGGCCGGGTGACTGCTTCGCCCCGTTCCACTGGAATGATTCGTTCGGTGAATACCTGTCGATCAACGCGGTGACCAACGACGCGGTCGATCCGTACTCACAGCAACCGGAGTTCAAGATCTGTGCGGTCACTTTGACGAAAGTCCTTGCAGCGCAATCGCAGTCGCATTCCGCCCCTGAGGACGGAGGAAATGCCCCGTCGCCGATCGACGCCTTTGCCAACCTCGTGGGTGAAGTCTCCGGGCCGTCGCTGCCCCTTCCGCTGATCGAGCAGCGTTATGTAGCGGGCCTGTTGGCCGGATTACGGACGGACGCCGGCCGTAGTGCCGCGGGAGTTCCCACTCTGCCGGCGACGACGCCGTTGTCCGCTGAAACCCACGCCTGGCTCGGCGGCATGCTCGCCGGCTTGTTCTCCCGCAGCGCCGCGATTTTGACGCCGGAGACTCCCGTTCCCGTCGACTCGGCCGGCGGTGACAATGACAATGACGAACCCCCGGTACTCGTACTGTGGGCTTCCCAGACCGGGACGGCAGAAGAATTCGCGTTCAACTGCGTCGAGCATCTCCGGTCGACGGGTCTTCTCGTCGAAGAGCACGTCATGGAGAAATTCGCACCAACCGAGTTGGTGCGGTACCGCGATGTGCTCCTGATCAGCAGCACTACCGGCGACGGTGACGCCCCCGACAACGGCATGTCCTTCCTCGACGGACTGTCCGAAGACTGCGCTCCTGATTTGTCTGGAAACAGATTCGCTGTTCTCGCCCTCGGTGATTCGAGCTACGATAATTTCTGCGGAAACGGTCGACGTCTCGACAGTCGATTCACCGAACTAGGTGCGCAGCGCCTGGTGGGACGCGTCGACTGCGAGCCGGAATTCGAGGAAGCGGCGTCGGCATGGCTGGACCGCGTGGTGTCCAAGCTAGGAACACCGCCACCAGTGCAACCCATCACCTCCGCTGGAACCACGGTCGAGATGGTCCCGACCTACGGGAAGAAAGCACCGCTGGCAACGGCTTTGGTACGCAATACTGTTCTGACAGCGACCGGGTCGCGAAAGGATGTCCGCCAATTCGGATTCCACCTTCCCGACGGCACGTTGAGCTACGAGGCAGGCGATGCGCTCGGTGTGTGGCCGCGCAACAGCATTGCACTGGTGGACGAGTGGCTCGAACTGACCGAGCTCGACGGCGAGCGCGTCGTAGACATTGCCGGGCACGATCCGATGCCGCTTCGCAGCGCTTTACGCGAACGGTTGGAGATCGCGAAAGTTTCCCCGGATCTTTTGAAGTTCGTCCACTCCCGCACGCGCGACGACGATCTGGAACGCTTGTTGATGCCGGAGAGCAAAAATGACCTCCAGGATTGGATTTGGGGCCGTCAGGCGGTCGACGTTCTCACGCACCTTCCGGTGCGGGCGGGGATCGACGAATGGCTCGGTGTCCTCAAACCGCTTCAGCCGCGGCTGTATTCGATCTCTTCGAGTCCCAAGGAGAATCCGCGGGAAGTGCAGCTGACAGTGTCCACGGTGCGCTACAACATCCATGGTGTCCCTCGACGTGGTGTCTGCTCGACCTATTTGGCCGATCACGCCGAAGGTGAAGACGTCGGCATCTTCGTGCAGAAGTCGGCGCACTTCAAACCACCGGAGGACCCGGCCGCGCCTATGATCATGGTTGGGCCCGGAACCGGCGTCGCCCCGTTCCGTGCGTTCCTGCACGAGCGCCGAGCACGCGGACACACCGGACCGAACTGGTTGTTCTTCGGCGAACAGCATGCCTCCACGGACTTCTACTATCGCGAGGAACTGACCACGATGCTCGACGACGGGTCGTTGACCCGGCTGGATCTGGCTTTCTCGCGCGATCAGAGCGCGAAAGTCTACGTGCAGGATCGAATGAGCGAACACGGTGCTCAGCTGTGGGAATGGCTCCAGCGTGGTGCGCACTTCTACGTATGCGGTGACGCTTCACGAATGGCAAAAGATGTCGACAATGCCCTGAAAGGCGTTGTTGCTCAACATGGTCGGCTCGCGCCCGCCAGCGCAGAGGCCTACGTCAAAGCATTGGCGGCAGAAAAGCGTTACGTGCGGGACGTGTACTGAGCCCCTCCCCCTGCAGAGGTCGTTTCGCACACCAACCTGTACTGGAATTTCCAGACCGCACCGGGACGAGAAGCAGGGACTATCGACACCGAATCCGTCGTGTTCTGACGCGAACCGGCTGATCGTCAGTCCGGGATTGCTGCCACGTCCGGGGCTACGACGCCGAACAGATCCGCGATCGAAGCCAGGCTCGCTGCCTGGAGTGCACCGGCGTCGACGCCGCCCGCACCGGGCAACGATCGGGTGGCCGTGGTGCTGGCGACGACCGTCGGACTGTAGCCCAGACTGAACGCTCCCCGGGCGGTGGAGTTGACGCACATGTGTGTCATGAATCCGGCGAGCAGCAGATTTTCCACTCCGAGTGCACGCAACCTCTCGTCGAGGTCGGTGCTCACGAATGAGTTCGGGTAATTCTTCACGATCACCGATTCATCGCCGCGGGGAGCGACTCGCTCGACGATCTGACCGATGTTGGCGCTGATGTCGTACGGACTTCCTACCCCGGCGTCGTGCATGATGTGGAAGACCGGGGTACCGGCGCTGCGAGCCCGCTCGAGCAGGTCGGCAGCAGCATCCAGTGCAGGTTGAACCCCGACGAGTTCCAAGACACCCTGGGTGTAGGTGTTTTGGCAGTCGATCATGATCAAAGCCGAATCGGCGAGCGCAGACGGCGCGTCGGGCATTCCGGTCAGTTGGCGAAGCGTCACGTTGTCGGTCATTCTTACATCCTCCTGGATGCTCGGAACTCGGACATCGAACCTAAATCCGCGCAGGTTGCTTCCACGTTGCAACACGCCCCGGTCGAGCGTCAGCCCAGCAAACCCGCAGTACGAAGCGCTGCCCGAACGTCCTCGTAATGCCATTCGTCGAGCGGAACGAGTGGAAGCCTGATGCCCCCGGGCATCAATCCCATCTCCGCCAGCGCCCACTTCACCGGAATGGGGTTCGGTTCGGCGAACAAGGCTGTGTGCAGGCCGACGAGCTTCGCATCGATTTCCGACGCACCTTCGGAGTCACCTGCCAGCGCAGCTGCACACATCCGAGCCATTGCTTCCGGTGCAACGTTCGCGGTCACCGAGATGTTGCCGTGGAACCCGGCCAACATGCTGGCCCTGGCCGTACCGTCGTCACCCGAATACAACGCGAATTCTCCGAGTTCGAGAGCCACCAATTCGCGGACGCGATCCAGGTCGCCTGCGGCCTCTTTCAGGCCGACTATGTTCGGGATTTCAGCGAGCCTGGAGACGGTCGAGGGCAGCATGTCGCACCCCGTACGCGAGGGGACGTTGTACAGGTACTGAGGGATGTCGACGGCTTCTGCGACCGCACGGAAGTGTCGGTACAGGCCCTCTTGCGGGGGCTTGTTGTAGTACGGGGTGACCAGCAGCGCACCATCGGCTCCGGCGGCCTTGGCAGCCCGGGTGAGATGAATCGCCTCGGACGTCGAATTCGCGCCGGTCCCCGCGATGACCGGAATCCGCCCGGCAACCACGTTGATCGTTTCTCGAATGATCTCCGTGTGCTCGGCCACCGAGAGAGTCGACGATTCGCCGGTGGTGCCAGCTGCAACAATGGCCGAGGTTCCGCCACTGACCTGGCGCTCGACTAGCTCAGAGAACGATGCATGGTCGATCTCGCCGCTATCGGTCATAGGCGTGACAATTGCAACGATGCTTCCGGTGATCACAGCGTGATGCCTTCCATCCAGAGTTCGATCTACGTCCGGAATGGTAGACGAACGCGCCGGCGCCCGGGCTTCGGCCATGTCCCTCGTGTTCGCGGCGCCGCTGGGACGGCCGACTCCGGTCGCTGTGGTTGACTTGAATTTCAACCGAAGGGGCCCCGTGAACCAGCTCAACGTCGCAGCCACAACGCGGCCGCTCGCAAGCGCGGAAGCATGATCGTCGACCCAACCACCCTGGCCTCGAAAGATCGCGGACTCGCCGAACCCGAGGGCCCGATGGTCGTGTGGACCGAAAACGGGCAGGAACGCGCGGCACGGTGGCGTTCGGAGAACAACGCTCCGCCTCCTAAGGCCATCCACATCGTCGGCGACGACATCCCCGCCGACGTCGCGTACAAACGCGCGTCGATCGGTGAGTTCTTACTGTGGCGTGGCGATTTCAACAATGCACGCCAACTACTGAAGGCGATCACCCGGCGAGCCGAGCCCCGGACACGACGGCCGTCGTCCACTCCGGCAGAGGACTTTTACCTACACCGCCAGGATCAGGCGCGGCGAGCACGCACTCTCGGAATGCTGCTCGTCGAACTCGATTCGAATTTTGTTCTGAATTACGGACGAGCACCCGACGTCGCACAACCCGCCCGTGAGGTTTACGGCGAGGCCTCGACGCCTTCGCTGCTCTCTCTTCGAGAACTGCTCAGTCTCATCGGCGCACACGAATGGCGACGCAAAGGTGTTCGCATTCCTGCACTGGACGCCACCATCGAGCCACACTTCGGCGTTTTCTCGCCGCTGCGTGGCGAATACATACAGCTGGTGGCAGACACTCCCCTTCCCGACGGAACGACCACGGCCTTCGATATCGGTACCGGCACAGGAGTTTTGGCTGCTGTCCTGGCGCAGCGCGGTGTCACCGACATCGTCGCGACGGATCGGGACCCACGGGCGGTTGCATGCGCCATCTCCAATCTCGAGCGACTGGGTTTCACCGAAAGCGTCGACGTGGAGCTCACCGACATCTTTCCTGCCGGACGCGCATCCCTGGTGGTGTGCAATCCGCCGTGGATTCCCACGAAGCCGACCTCGGGGATAGAACACGCGATCTACGACCCGGGAAGCCGCATGTTGCGGGCCTTCCTCGATCGGCTTCCCAAGCATCTCGATCCCGGCGGCGAGGCCTGGCTGGTGATCTCCGATCTGGCGGAACACCTCGGGCTCGCGACACGCGAGGATCTCCTCGCGGCAATCGACCGCGCAGGCCTGGAGGTACTCGGCAAAACAGACACCGCGCCGACGCATTCCCGTGCGCGCGACACCGACGATCTCTTCCACGCCGCTCGGTCACGCGAGACGACGTCCCTGTGGCGATTGGCTGCGCGCTGACCGACCGACCTGGTCATCTCACCCGTGCCGCCTGCGATACTCCGCTTCGGCCCCGGGATGGAGAGGAATGGCGCCGGTCATGACGAGCGACCGGGCGTCGAGGAATTGGCTACCGATCGCCTGCCGTGGAACCAGCGAGGACGACTGATCGAGCAGTAGGCTCACCAACCCCGCTACAGTCCGATCTGGCACGTCCGGATGGGCCAGCAGCAGGTTCGGGATTCCGACGGTGGTCACTTCCGGATGTTCGCCGTACACGTCCGCCGGCACCAACACCGCTTCGTACGCCGTCCCGAACTCACGCCGCAAGTCTGCGACCACGGCGCCCAGATCGAGTAACCGGATCGCCATCGGCGGGTCGGCGAACGCCGGGGTCGGCAATCCCCCAGCCCACATCACGGCATCGATCTCGTTGTTGGACAACGCATCTGCCGCCGAACTCATCGACATCTGGACTTCACGGACAGCACCCGGACCGGACAGACCCGTCGCGTCGAAAATGCGCTGGGACACCAGGGTGGCACCGGATCCCGGGGCGCCGACGCTCACCGGCCGCCCCCGCAGATCACTTACCGTCTCGATGCCCGAGTCGGCTCGCACCGCGACCTGGAAGTAGTTCTCGTACACGCACCCCACCGCCGCCAAATCTCGACTCGGATGGCCGTATGCGGCGTCGGCCAATGAAAGTGCAAGCTCGGCACGTCGAGAGTCCAAGGCCTCCAGGTTGTCGAGGGAGCCCGCCGTCGTCAGCGGAACGACCTCCGCCGTAGGCGTCGAGGCGGCCGCGTCGGCGAGCAGGCCCGAGAACTCCCAGAAGAAGCCTCCGACCTCACCTGATGCGAGACGGAGTTGCGGTGGAGGATCCGACGCGCAGGCAGTGCCCACCGCGGCGGCGCTCACAGCCAGCAGTCCCGCCCGCAGCGCCGCTCTGCGGGAGAGCAACGCTGCGGGCGGGACCATGTTCGTCACTGTAGGGCGTGGCGGATCACTCGAACGCTCGACCCTGCTCCCGGTCGAGGACGGTCTCGGACTTGTTCCGCAGAACGAAGATGTAGACCAGCAGCGATACTGCGATCACCACCGTCACGTAGACGATGAACCAGGTGACCTGCCCGCTGTTCTTCGCAGCCTGGTAGATCAGCGGGGCGGTGCCGCCGAAGGCGGAGTTGGCGAGCGCGTAGCCGAGACCGACGCCGAGTGCGCGCACGTGAGAGGGGAACAATTCGGCTTTGACGATCGCGTTGATCGAGGTGTAGCCGGTCAAGATGACGTAACCCACGCACACCAGGGTGACCGACGCGAAGACGGAGGTAGCCGTCGGCAGATACGTGATGAGGAAGTAGGTGTACAGCACGCCGCCGATTCCGAAGAAGATCAGGAGGGGTTTGCGACCCACCTTGTCGCTGATCATCCCGCCGATGGGCTGCAGAAGCATGAGGAAGACCAGGCCGAAGAGGTTGATCCACGTTCCGGTCATCCCCCGGTCCTCGTACGCGGTCCTGATCATCGAGGGGGCGTTGACGCTGTAGGTGTAGAACGCGATGGTTCCACCGGCGGTCACCAAGAAGCAGACCAGAAGTGCGCGCCAATGGTTGCTCAGAAGTTCCCTCATCGAACCGGAGGCCCGATCGACTCCGCTGCGAACTGCGTCGAGTTGGTCCTTCGTCAGCGATTCGTCCATGCTGCGCCGCAGCCAGAAGACGACCACTGCCGCGACGCCACCGATGAAGAACGCGATACGCCAGCCGAAGTCCTCCATCTGCCCGCGATCGAGGAACAACTGCATGATCAACAGGGTCACCTGTGCGAGAACATGCCCGCCGACCAGCGTCACGTACTGGAACGAAGAGAAGAAGCCACGACGCTCACGAGTGGCGGCCTCGGACATGTAGGTCGCCGACGCACCGTACTCACCTCCGGTGGCGAAGCCCTGTACCAGGCGGCTCAAAATGAGGATGATCGCCGCCCATACGCCGATGCTCTCCCGCCCCGGGGTGAGCGAGATGACCAGCGAGCACGCGGCCATCAACGAGACACTGAACGTGAGTGCAGCGCGTCGACCGTTCCTGTCCGCGTAGCGGCCGAAGAACCACGAGCCGACCGGTCGCATCAGGAAAGTGACCGCGAAGATCGCGTACACGTAGAGGGTCGAGTTCTTGTCCGCCGAATCGAAGAACTGATTCTCGAAGTACGTCGCAAAGACGGTGTAGACGTACACGTCGTACCACTCGACGAGATTGCCCGACGACCCCCGCAACGTGTTGTAGACGGCGCGACGAGTGGCGGCGGGAGAGGAGACAGGCGGGGTCGTGCGCGACGGATCGGCGATCGAGGTGGCCTCGTTGGCCATGGGCTGGTCCTTCCACAGAGTGCTGTTGGGCTATTGCCATGGGGCGAAGCGGCAACCGGAGTTCCCTTACTGTGACCGCAGGCACAGCCCAAAACCAAGCTGTTCCGACTTTCCTAACACTCCCTTAGGAAAGTGAGCTCTATTTTCAAACCCGAGGGTCGACGCGCACTCACCTCGATAGTTCCGCCGGCCCGCTCGGTCAGCGCGTGGACGATCGACAAGCCGAGACCGGTGCCTTCACCGTGGGCGCTCGATGCCCGATAGAACCGATCGACGATTTTCGGGAGTTCGTCGGCGGGCACACCCGGCCCACTATCGGACACCCATACGGTGACGTGGCCTTCGCTTGTTCGGTGGCCGATTTCGACGTCTGCACCAGCGTCTGCGTATTTCGTCGCGTTGCTGAGTAAGGCGTCGAGAATTCGAATCAGGTCGTCCTCCGATATCGAGGCAAGGGTGTTCTCGTCACGGTCTTCTATGTGCACACTGATCCCCGCCACTGTCAGTGTGCTCGACCAGAATTCGACACGATCGGAGATCGCCGCTCCCACGTCGCACCCGGTTGCTTGCTTCGCGAAGGGCGTCTCGGCGGCAGCGAGAACGAGTAGATCTTCGACGACGGTAGTGAGGCGGTCGACTTCGAGCGTGGTCTTGACGTGTGCGTCGGTTGCCGAATCGGGCACCTTCATGCCCAGCACATCCAGTCGGATTCTCAGTGCCGCCAACGGGTTACGAAGGGCGTGGGCGGTGTCCGCCACCAGCCGGCGCTGCGCAGCCGTCGCTGCTTCGACGTCGTCTGCCATGGCGTCGAACGCTCTGGACAGTTCTCGAACTTCCGGCGGCCCTACATACTCCGCGGGCTTCGGCACGCGGGAACCTGCGATCGGCAGTCGATCGTGGAACTTATCGCCGAACGAATGGACACGCGAGGACAATGCGGTCAGTGGACGAACGACCCAGCGCGACAGGGCGGCAGCGATCACCGCGACAGTAGCAAGAATCAGCAGGGCCCCAACAGCGATGACCAGCCACGCCACGGCAACGTCCCTGCGGACGGCATCGGTGGACGCTGCGATCACCACAGCACCGTCGACCTGCGTACCCCCGCCGACCGGGGCGGCGATCAACACCGAGGAGTGCGACCATGGCGTCACACTCGACGGGGGGTGCCCACGTTGGTTCCGAAGCGCTCCTGCCACCGCCTGCTGCACGTCGGCTCGCTCGATATCCAGACCCGCCATCGCACGAGGCTCACCGGAGCGATCGACGATGACGATCCCCTCGTCGTACAGACTGTTGTAGCGCTGCAGGGACTCTCGGAGGCGAGGTACACCGGATTCGCCTTCTCGTGAACTGAGTTCGGCGAAAAAGGTTGCTGCAGCCGCCCGGTTCTCGCCGAATCGTTGGGCTCGTTCGCGGCCGACCAGCAACCCCAGGGGCACCGACAGTGCGAGAACGACGACGGTAGAGTAGATCATCAGCACCACGAGGACACGGCGACGCATCTCACGTGTCCCAGCGGTAGCCGAAGCCGCGAATGGTGACGATGGTGCCGGGTCGCCCGAGCTTGGAACGCAACGCCGTCATGTGCACGTCGAGTGTGCGTGAGATCGCGACGTAGGCATCACCCCAGATGGCGTCCATCAACTGTTCCCGGCTGACGGCTTCACCGCGTCGCGTCACGAGATGAGCGAGGAGTTCGAACTCCTTGGTCGTCAGTGCAATGTCGTGTCCGTCGACTTCCGCAGTGCGGCCGACGAGATCGACGACGATGTCGCCGAGAACCAGACCGTCGTCGGTGGCAGGTTCGCTCGACGCGATTCGACGCCGCGCCGCAACCTCGAGTCGCGCGTGCAGCTCGCCCAACCTTGCAGGTTTGACGACGTAATCGTCCGCGCCGCCGCGAAGGGCCCGAACCACCGAGCGTTCGTCGTCACGCGCAGTCAGCACCACCACCGGGACCGAACTCAACGTCCGAAGCTTGCGGAGAACCTCCAGGCCATCCATATCCGGCAGACCGAGATCGAGCAGCACGACGTCCATGTCGTGGTAACCCAGCAACAAATCGGCACCGCGGCGCATGCGGACAGGCGCATGCCCCACGAGGGTCAGCGCATCGGTCAGCGCGTCACCGACCCCGTCGTCGTCCTCCACCACTGCAATGCGCATCCACGCCAACATAGGCCAGCGCGGCAGCTAGTTTTCCAGCGCCTCCTCTGTAAGCATCGAGTCCTGGCGTTTTCAACGACCTGGTCGAGAACATGTTCTTCAGCGTGCACGTAGCCGGCATTCGGTTCTCGAACCCTTGCGTGGCGCAACCGATTTACGGTCTCACGCCCCTGAAATGCACCTTCAGAGCTCAAAAATGTAGCGAAGTCCGACGCTTCCGTCTCGACATCCGGTATCGCCCGAACCCGTATTGACACATGTTACAGCCATGTTTCAGTACCTTTATCGGTTTCTATCTCGGTTTTTTCTACCTAGTCGGACTATTCACCCATTAAAAGCTTGTATAGCAACCGGAGGTGTGGTTAATTGGGGGAGAAGATCGACTGTGACAAACGTCACAGCCTGAATGGCCGTCGGGGGTCGACTCTGAGAAGGAGTCAGTGTGCGCTGCCGACTGTGCGATTCCGACCGAATGCGTAGCATCCTGGATCTGGGCGCTACACCGCCGTGCGAACTCTTCCTCACAGAGTCGGGCCTGGACATGCCCGAGATTACGTACCCACTTCACCTGCGACTGTGCGAAGACTGTCTACTGCTACAGATTCCGGCCTTGATAACTCCGGAAGCCACTTTCACCGAATACGCCTACTATTCATCGTTTTCAGATTCCTGGGTCGAACACGCGCGTGAATTCGTCGTCTCCTCGGTCTCTCGCCTCCACCTGGACGCTGCATCCTTGATCGTGGAGGTCGCAAGCAACGACGGGTACCTACTGCAACACTGCAACGATGCCGGCATCCGCTGTCTTGGAATCGAGCCGTCACACAACGTGAGCGAAGCTGCTCGCGAACGTGGAGTTCCCACTCTCACAGCATTTCTCGACGAGGACCTCGCAGGTCATGTACGGGCCGAGTACGGACCAGCCGACCTGGTGGTCGCAAACAACGTATACGCCCACATTCCCGACCTGCTCGGCTTCACGCGCGCACTTCGCACCCTGGTAGCCGACGATGGTTGGTTGAGTATCGAGGTTCACCACGCATTGAATCTCGTCCTGGAAGCACAATTCGACACCGTCTACCACGAGCACTTCCAGTACTACACAGTGCTGTCCGCTTCCCGGGCGCTCGCGACAGCGGGCCTTGCGGTCGTCGACGTTGAGTTGCTCGACACTCACGGCGGATCGATTCGTCTCTGGGCCCGTCCCGACGCTGCTCGGGACGTACCGACCCCCCGCGTCGCCCAGGTTCTGAAGCAGGAGGAGTCGGCGGGACTGCACGATGTCGATGGCTACCTTGCACTGGAACCGCAGGCCCGAGCGGCGCGGCAGGAGGTACTGCAGTTCCTGCTCGAGTGCCGTTCCAACAACAAAACCGTCGTGGGCTACGGCGCTCCAGGTAAGGGAAACACCCTCCTGAACTACTGCGGGATCCGCCCAGATCTGCTCGAGTACACAGTGGACCGCAATCCGTACAAGCACGGACGCTTCACACCCGGCACCAGGATACCGATCCTCGATCCGGCGATGATCCGAAAGGATCGACCCGACGTCGTGCTGGCGCTTCCCTGGAATCTCGAAGTCGAATTGACCGAACAGCTGCACTACATCACGGAGTGGGGCGGAGAGTTGGTCTTTCCACTGCCCACTCTTCATAGTGCTTCTTTCGAATCTCCCTCCGAATCAAGGAGTCTCACATAATGAAGGTAGTCCTGTTCTGCGGTGGATACGGCATGCGTATGCGCAACGATCGCAATGACACCATCCCGAAACCGATGCAGATGGTTGGGCCACGCCCCCTCCTGTGGCACGTGATGCACTACTACGCACATTTCGGACACACCGAGTTCATTCTGTGTCTCGGCTACGGTGCGGATGCGATCAAGAACTTCTTTCTCGATTACCGCGAAGCCGAATCGAACGATTTCGTTCTGCACGGCAACAAGATAGAGCTGTTGCATTCCGATATTGCCGACTGGTCTATTACCTTCGTCGATACCGGCTTGGAATCGGCGATAGGCGAACGGCTCCGCCGTGTCAGGGAGCACCTCGATGAAGACAGGTGCTTTCTTGCAAACTACGCAGACGTCCTCACCGATGCTCCCCTCGACGACGTCATCGCTCAGTTCCACGAGTCCGGTGCTGCCGCTTCGATGCTCGTCGTACCGCCGCAGTCCTCGTTTCACTGCGTACACGTCGCAGAGAACGGCGAGGTGAAAGAGATCATTCCGGTCGGGCAACTACCTGTCTGGGAAAATGGCGGATACTTCGTCCTGACCGACGAGATCTTCGATTTTCTCCCACCTGGCGGCGATCTGGTTGCGGACGTATGCGGAACACTTGCGGGAGAAGGCCGCCTGTTCGGATACCGACACGGCGGGTTCTGGAAGCCCGCAGACACCTTCAAGGAACGCGCCGAACTGGATGCCAACTACTCCAAAGGCATACATCCGTGGATGGTGTGGGAACACTCGTTGCCGGTGCCGAGCTCATGATCGAGTTGCGCACGTCCAAGCTGAGCGAGGTGGCGGTGCTCGGCGCGCATTGCGACGATATTGCAATCGGGCTGGGTGGGACCCTGCTGATGCTGTCGTCTGCGCACCCCCGACTCCGTGTCCACGCTTTCGTTCTGTCCGGCAGTGATTCTCGTCGCGAAATCGAGGAACGACACGCGTTGGCTGCCCTGTGTCCAGGAGCCGAACTGGAATTCACTATTCTCGATATTCCCGATGGCCACGCTCCCGCGTACTGGGACCCGATCAAGTCCGGGCTAGAGGGTTTTCGACGATCATGCGAACCTGACGTGGTATTCGCGCCACACCGAGGCGACGCGCACCAGGATCACCGACTCCTGGCAGAACTGGTACCGACAGTGTTCCGCGACCATCTGGTGCTGGGGTACGAAATCCTCAAATGGGAGGCCGATACCCCGCGACCGACGATCTACCACCCTCTTACGCGCACAGTCGCAGAGGAGAAGGCGCGATTGCTCATGAAGCACTATCCATCACAAACTTCTCACGACTGGTTCGACGAGGAAGCATTTTTCGGGCTCTCCCGGTTGCGGGGAGTGCAGAGCAGGCAAGTCCACGCGGAGGCGTTCACCCTCGACAAGGCCACGATCCGATTCGGAAGGAACTGACATGCGTGTACTCGTCACAGGCCATCGCGGCTACATCGGGTCGATCGTCACTCCCCTACTTCGCGCCGCCGGCCACGATGTCGTCGGACTCGATTCGGGGTTGTTCGCTTTGTGTCTGCTCGGGCCGGCGCCCGAGAATCCTCCGGAGTTCGACGTCGACCTTCGTGACGTCACCGAAGCCCATCTGCAAGGAATCGACGCCGTGATCCACCTCGCGGCGTTGTCGAACGACCCGCTCGGGTCGCTTGCCCCTCAGATCACCCATGACATCAACCATCACGCATCGGTCCGGTTGGCACACCTCGCAAAGAACGCGGGCGTGCGGCGATTTCTGTATGCTTCGACCTGCTCGGTGTACGGCTCGGCGGGTGCTGACCTGGTGAGGGAAGATGCTCCCCTCCGCCCCTTGACGCCTTACGCGGAGAGCAAGGTTCGCGTCGAGGACGACGTGGCGGCCATCGCCGACTCGGGGTTCTCACCCGTTTTCTTGCGAAACGCCACAGCGTTCGGATTCTCGCCGTGCCTACGCGCCGACATCGTGCTCAACAATCTCGTCGGAAGGGCGGTGTTGACCGGCAAAGTCCGAGTCCTGTCGGACGGGACTCCGTGGCGCCCGCTGGTGCATGTGCAGGACATCGCGGCTGCGTTCACATACGCGCTTACCGCACCGACCGACAAAATTCACTGTGCTGCATACAACGTCGGCACCGAGGCCAACAACATGACGGTGGAACAGATTGCGGGAGCCGCAGCGGACGCAGTACCCGGATCCACGGTCCTCGTCACAGGCGATACCGGACCTGATCCGAGGTCGTACCGGGTGGACTTCTCGGCAATTCGCTCCGCTTTCGACGGCTACGACCCCCAGTGGAGCGTGGCCGACGGCGCCGCGGAACTGTACGAGAACTACACCCGCTGGGGACTCACCGAATACCTGTTTTCGGAACGATTCACCCGCCTGAACCATCTCGAAAAGCTCTTGGCAGCCGGCGTTCTCGATGCATCGCTTCGATTTCAGTTGATCGGTGCGGGTTGTGAATGACCTGCGGGGCTGCCGGCGCCTACGCCGACTCCATGAGCTGGGACCAACTGCCCGCCGCAGCGTCCCGAGTACTGACATGCGATACCGGCAACGGCCAGGGTATCGCGAGCTCGGAGTCGGAATATGCCACGGCGATGTCTTCTCGCGGGTCATGCTCTCGATCGATCCGATAGCAGACATCGGCGGTTGGGGTCAGCGCCTGGAAACCGTGCAGGAATCCCGAGGGAACGTAGAGAAGCGCGAACGCCACATCATCGAGAGTGAAAGCCTGCTGTACACCGAAAGTGGGCGATTCCCTTCTGATGTCGACCAGCACGTCGAATACTGCACCGTGCGAGCATCGTACAAGTTTGGCCTCTCCACGTCCCGACCGTCCGTGCATTCCGCGAACCACGCCCCGGTTCGATCTCGACTGCGAATCCTCGATGAAATCGCTGGCGCGCGTCGGAACTCGCCGGTTCTGTCGACTCTTCGAAAGTTCCGAGTCGAACAGGCGCGATTCGAAGGTCCGGGTGAACAGTCCGCGCTCGTCCCTGAATGGTTCAGGGGTGAACAGCAACACGTCCGCGAGTTCCGCAGTTTCGACACGCATGTAGTCATTCTGCCGCATCTCTGCAGGCGAAACAGGCAGATCCGGCACGCTCGGATTTCGAAAGTGTGACGCGATGGTCTGCAGAGGTTGCTCGTGCACCGAAACCGACCGAGTACTCGATCTCGGACGGGTGCCGGCCGCCGATTTCTTCCCACTCGCATCCACTCCGAACTCATCGGAGGAATCGGTCCATCCGCTCACGATGGCACTCTGCCGGGCCTGCGGTCTGGCGCAGCTCGAAGACGACGACACCACAGCTGAAGAACCACGCGGTATCGAACCGCAAGTCTTGCGGGATCAGGCGGCCCAGGCCGTTCGAATTGTCAGCGAAGCCGGCGCTCTGACGGGCGACACAGTGATGGAATTCGGCAGCCCGCACGGCGGTAGCTGGCTACCATTGCTCGCCGAGCGGGGACTGCGTTCGCCGCCGCACGCTACCAGGGCCGCGGTGGTAGTCGACTGTTTCGGAGCTATGCACGAACCAGACCAGCGCGAGGCCTTCCGACATCGGGCGGCAGCCACAGCCGACGACGGTGTGCTCCTGATCCAGTTCCATTCCCTACGCGCGATCGTCGGGGGCGGGCAGTGGAACGCGTTGCGCCACGGTCACTTCGCTTACTACTCGCTGACCGTCCTGCGCAGTCTGCTCGCGAACGTCGGAATGTGCGTCACGGCTGTGTGGGAGTTCGATCTGTACGGTGGCACCGTCTTGGTGGCGGCCCGCCACCGGCCAACCGGGCCGCTACCGGCCGACGTTCGTTGCATGCTCGCCGACGAACAGGCCGTAGGTCTCGGTGACCCTGTAGTGCTTCGTTCCCTGCAGCGCGCTGCGGACGAGCAAACAGCCGTGCTGTACGAGTGGCTGACCCTGATGGCCCGTCGAAATCTGCGCATCTTCGCGTACGGAGCCGCGTCTCGGGCTGTGCCGCTGTTCGCCAAGGCCGGTGTCGATCGCAGCCTCGTCACCGCCGTCGCCGATGTCTCTCATGCCAAGCAGACGCGGCGGATGCCCGGCACCGATGTGCCGATAATCTCCCCCGAGCAGTTGGTCGAGGCCCGCCCGGACCACGTTCTGCTCACCCTGCCCGAACTCCTCCCCGAGGTACGAAGTCGGATTCCAGCACTCGCCGGGCGATGGGTGGTCCCCCCGACGCATGCAGTCGGCGATGAATTCGGTGCATACCGTACGACGGGCGTCCGACTGGCGGCGGAATCATGACCACAGCGTCCCGTCGGACAGTGCTCGGCGCCCATCGCCCCCGTCCGCGGACCACTACGACCTCCACCGCCCGCCATGCCACCGGCATCGTCCCGATTCCCTCGGACACACCCAGCCGGCTGATCAGCCGGATCAGTGCGCACGTTGACCTCTACGCGCTGGCCGGCGATCTGATCGTCCTCCTCTTGGTCTGCTGGTTCGTTCGGATCGATTACCCGGTGCCGGCAGCTCTGATGCTGGTGTCTGCCATGGCAGTGATGGGCGGATATCGCACCCATCTGACGCTGTCGGTGCTCGACACTCTGCCGCGGACGGCGATGGCCAGCGTGTTGGCGTCTGTAGGAACGCAATTGGTGTTGGCGTCGAGGACCGAACTGATGGACGCAATAGAGTTGACCGTCGTAACACTTGCTGCGGTGATACTTTCACGAAACCTCACCTATGGAGCAGAACGATTCCTCAGGAGGAAGCTCACTCGTCGACACCGCACGGTGATAGTAGGCAGCGGTTCGATCAGTTCGATGCTTGCGGACAGCATGGTGGCGGAGCGTTCGTGCGGACTCGAGCTGATCGGGGTACTCGACGACTCTCCACAGATCATGACCGACAAGCGATCGGTGGCGGTCCTGCCTTTGCGTGGCCGCCTGAACAGGTTCCTCACCACTGAACACGTAGATACGGTCGTACTCGCCTTTTCCACGATCCGTGACAGCGACATGCTGAGCATTCTGCGCACGTGCGATCGCATCGACTGCGAAATTTTCGTTGTGCCCCGGTTGTGGGAAATGACAGCAGTGTCCGGTGACATGGACCGTATCGGCGCGATCCCATTGACCAGAGTCCGCAGAGCAGCGCATCGGTCACTGACGTGGGGCGTGAAGCTCTGGACGAGCCGGGTACTGAGCGCAGCGCTGCTTTTGTTGCTGTCGCCGCTGCTTCTCGCCACCGCTGCCGCGGTCTATTTCTCCGACCGTTCGGCACCGATCTTGTTCCGACAGGAACGTATCGGGCTGGATGACCGCAAGTTCGAACTGCTCAAATTTCGCACGATGAAACCAACCAGCGAGGATGAGTCGGCGACGAACTGGTGCATCGCCGACGACACACGCGTCGGGCGCCTCGGTCGGATCATGCGAGCGACCTCGCTCGACGAACTGCCCCAGTTGTGGAACGTCGTCCGCGGCGACATGACTCTCGTCGGACCACGACCCGAACGTCCGTATTTCGTTGCAAAGTTTTGCGGGACCATCCCAAACTATTCGGCACGCCATCGCGTGCCCGCAGGACTTACGGGATGGGCCGCGGTGAACGGGTTCCGCGGAGACACCTCGGTCGAGGAGCGAGCTCGCTACGACAACTACTACATCGAAAACTGGGGACTGTGGTTCGACGTCAAGATCATGCTCCGAACGTTGTCCGCGGTCCTGATGATGAAAGGTCGATGATGCATCGAGCGGAGGCCTGTCGACTTACACACCGACTGCGGGGTGACGCGGTACGAGGGCGTTGGCTCGCACCACTACCCGCGCGAAAGCGGCTCGCACCAAACGCATGTCACCCGCCAATACGTCGGCACCGGTTACGAATTCCGGGTATTCGCGCGCGATGCGATGATGAAATCGCAGCAATTCCGACAACTTGCTGTAGGTCGAGGTTTGGCTACACAGATTGAACGTCGAGTCGCGCCACGCGGCGACACGTTCCGAAATCCCAAAGAACATGCCGCACACACAGACTCGCGCGAACAGGTCCACGTCCATGGGAAACACAAGGTCTCCGCGAAATCCACCTACACTGTCGAAGTTCTCTCGCCGGAACATCGCAGCAGCTGTAGGACCGAAGTCGGCGGGGCCTCGGCGAACGATGAGTCGCATCAGTGATCGCGGGGTCTGGAGTCCCTCCAAGCCTGGTACACCGAGTCCAGCCTCCCGTACTTCACCGGCCTCGTCGATCACGTCGAACCGTGCGGACGATATCGCGATTCCTCGGTCGTCCATCACGCGTACCTGTGACTCCAGCGATCCGGGAAGCAGGATATCGTCCGCGCAGACGACCTTGACCAGCTTGCCGGTGGACAGTGCCACGGCCTTGTTCCAGTTGTCCCCGATGGACAACACGACTTCGTTGCGGATTACTCGCACACGAGAATCGTCGACGGAATGCGCAATCACGCCGGTGTCGTCCCCGCTCGCGTTGTCGAGCACGATCACCTCTACATCGACATCCTGGCTGAGAATCGACCGCAAGGTCGTGTCGAGGGTGCGGCCAGCGTTGTACGCGGGAACGCAGATTGAGACCGAAGCAACCATTGCGCCACACCCACTTGCCGATTGCGCATCGAGATCGTATCGAACGATAGCACGCGTCGTCGCATCCATGCCTTCGAAAAGCAGAGTGCAAAAGTTTACAACGGAAGTCGCACAACGACATCGAACGCCACCGCACCGCGGTAGAGTTCGATCATTCGGTACCGAATGGATCGAAACTGCAGCACCCGACAACGACAGCCGTCACATGAGACTCAACTCGTATTCCGCGCAGTCCTCGAGAGTTATCCGGCTCCACATGACTGGATCGGAGTGGAACTCGGCCGTTCCTGGTGGATTGAATCGATATTTCACCGACTTGTACTGTGCACTGGACCGACGCTCCGACATCGAGGTCTCCGCGGTGGCGTTCGGCAGCCCCGTGCCAGGAGGGCAGTCCTGGGGCAGCGTCGGCGGATCAACACTGCGCCGTTGCTCGACAGCTTTTCTCGACCCTACGGCGTTGCCCCGCCGTACTGTCATCGACCGACACTTCTGCCTCTACGGACGCTCGGCGATGACGTATCCCGGCAATCATCGGCTCGTGGTGCATTTTCACGGCCCATGGGCAGACGAAAGTCGGATGGCGGGTTCGACGGAGATCGCGGCGCGGGCCAAGTACATGATCGAGCGAGTTCGCTATGCCGGCGCCGACCGATTGGTGGTGCTGTCCAACTACTTCCGGCAATTGCTCGTCGAGCACTACCGTGTACCGCCAGACGACATCAGTGTTATTCCACCCGGTGTCGATCTCGACCGCTTTCGCTCGACCGACAGAGAGCATCCCGCACCGATGGTGCTGTGCGTCCGGCGTCTCGAACGCAGGATGGGAATTCATGTGCTCATCCGATCCTGGCGATCGGTCGTAGCGGCACACCCCGATGCTCGCCTCGTCATCGTAGGTACCGGCACCCAGGGATTCGCGTTGCGCTCCCAGGCCGCGGAATCCGGTTGCGGGGGGTCGATTTCGTTCGAAGGCCACGCCACCGACGAGCGACTGACCCAATTGTACGAACAAGCAGCCCTGACCGTCATCCCCTCGGTCGCGTTGGAGGGGTTCGGTCTTTTCGCACTGGAATCCTTGGCCTCCGGTCGCGCTCCGATCGTGACCGAGTGCGGTGGTCTTCCCGATTCCGTCAGAGAACTCGACGCCTCCCTGATCGTTCCGGCCTCGGATGCGGATGCACTCGGAGATCGAATCGTTCGTGGATTGAACGGGCAGGTTCCCGGACCACAGCAGTGTCGGGCCAGGGCGGAGTCGTTTTCGTGGGAATCGTCCTCTGCGCGCCACATTTCGATGTACGAGAAATTAAGCTCATGACCAAGGTTCTTTTCGTCACCCACACTGCCGCGCCGTCCGGTGCAGAGTTGGCCACACTTCGCCTGGCAATTTCTCTGCACGACATCGACGTCGGTGCAGTGTTCACCGAAGACGGGCCGATGGTTGCGCGCATGCGTGCACAGGGGATCGACACTGTGGTACTGCGCAACACCTTCGACAGCCGTTCGATCACAATCGCGAACCGGACACCCCGTCGACTCATTTGCGGATTCGTCGGTCTCGTCAAATTAGGCTGGGGGGTCGGTGCGGCAGCCAGGGATTTCGGAGCGACCGTCTTGGTGGCGGAGAGCACCAAAGCACTGGTAGTCGCCGCCGTCGCGGCGCGACGTGCGCACTTACCGCTTGTCTGGCACGTGCACGATCGGATTTCCGTTGCGTATTTCGGGCGCATCCTGTCAGTCCTCATCCGGATGTTCGGATGGGTGTTCAGCCGCGGGTACATTGCCAACAGCAGATCCACGATGAGCCTGCTCTTCACCTGGCGCAGAGAATCGCTCGTCGCCTACCCCGGTGTGCTTCTCGACGATCTGGACGATCGAGAAGATCAACGCGATCCGACAGAAACGATCGTCGCCGTGGTGGGTCGCCTGACACCGTGGAAGGGTCAGGATCTCTTTCTGCGTGCACTTGCCGATGTGACAGTGCGTCCTAGGCTCGTCTACCTCGTCGGGGGAACATTTTTCGACGAGGAGCCATTCCGTGACGAACTCAGGCGCCTGACTGCGACACTCGACCTGCCCGTTACCTTCACCGGGCACGTCGACAACCCTGGCGTTTTCATGGGACGCGCCGACATTCTGGTCCACTGCTCGGTCGTGGCAGAGCCGTTCGGGCAAGTCGTGGTGGAAGGCATGCATGCCGGCTGCGCGGTCATCGCTACGCAGCCGGGCGGCACTACCGAGATCGTCGACTCCGGCGTGAACGGGTTGTTGGTCGATGGTGGTGATCAGCAACAACTCACCGATGCTCTGAATATCTTGATCGGAGACCGTGAACTACGTCAGCGACTGTCGGTCGCAGGCAGGCTGCGTGCCTCACAGTTCGACGTCTGCGTTTCTGCTCGCGCAGTAGGACTGTTCCTCGAGGACATCGCCTCGCGCGTGGCGAAATGAGAGGGGCAAGAATGCGCGAGGATCGGACGCTGAGCCGCCTTGTTGCGATCGTCCGCGACATCTGTTTCGTCAGCTTCGGAAAGTACGGCCAGTACCTCGTCACGGTCGTGACCCTCCCCTTGGCTGCGCGATTGCTCGGCACCGAGGGGCTCGGCTTACTGGCAATCGGCATGGCGTCTTACTTCATCGGTTCCATGCTCGTCGATTTGGGCATCACGACATTTCTTGCCGCCATGATGAACGGCGCAAACGTCAATCAGCTTCGGGGTAGCTATCTGGCAATCCGAGTGGGGACCCTCGGAGCTATCGGAATCGGCCTGATGACGAGCATCGTGATCGGTGTCGACATCCACGTGCACATGGTCTTGCTCGGGATGTTCGCGGGTGGGTTCTGGTCCATGTCGGAAGACTGGGTTCTGATCGGGCAGGGTCGCTTCGGTGCCTCCATGGCCTACCAGGGCGCAGGACGACTCGGATACCTCGTACTACTGGTGATCGTCCTACCGCAACTGCCCACTGCATCGGTCGCAATCCTGTGCCTTCTAGCCTCGTCCACCCTGACTGTGTCGCTGACCTGGCGAGACTCTTTCAAGAAGTTCGGCCGTCCGGAGCGTCCACGTCAGGTCAAGACGATTCTCAGAGTCGGCGTACCGGTTCTCACGTCGCGATTACTGGTGACGAGCTACGGCCAGGGGGCTGCGGCGGTGTATTCGTCCGTACTCGCCGCGTCTTCGCTCGGACTCTTCGCGGCCGGCGACAGGCTCGTACGCGCCGTCCAGTCGTTGCTCGACCCGATCGGCTTCGCGATGCTACCGAGGATGGCACGCAACAGCCAAGACACTCTGTTCTGGCGGCGCGCAGTCCAAGCACTGCTTGCGTGCGTATGTGCGGCCGCCCTGGCGACTGCCGCATTGTGGATGGCCGCGCCGACGCTGATCGACATGGTCTTCGGCAGCGCTTTCGCCGACGCTGTCCCACTGTTGCGGGTCGAGGTGCTCATTCTCCCCGCGACCGCTGTGTCTTCGTTCATCACCACCGCCATACTGCCGGTGCGACAGGACACTTCCGGTGTCTTGATCGGCGCAATCGTCGGAACTTCGATAGCCGCTATCGCGCTGTATTTCGCGTTTCGAACACACTCGGTCTGGGCGCTGGTCTACGGCACACTGTGCTGCGAGTTCATCGTCGCGTGCTGGTACCTCCTGAGGTTGAGGAGGCTCGTCGTACGTGACAGAAGCGCACGGAAAACCGAGCCGTGTTTGATCCACAGCGCCGTTCTCGAGGAGCATCTCTGATGAAAATCCTGTATATCGGTGACGATTGGGTCGGTAGCAATGCGCGTTCTCTTGCAAACGGTTTCCGCCAAGCGGGTCATGAAGTCGTCATGATCGACTCGACGTCGGTGACGCTTCCGAACCGGTTGTCACCACCCTGGATCTACTCGAAGATCAAGCATCGACGCGCCTCCTGGAGCGTCGATGCAGTTCACACCCGGATCGACGACATAGCTGCCGAGTTCCGGCCGGACATAGTTTTCGGCTTCAAAGCGATTCATCTGAACCAGCAACGACTACTCGATGTTCCAGCCAGACTGCACGTCCATTACAGTCCCGACGACGTTTTCAACCAGTGCAACACCACTCCCGGCTACCTCGAGTTCGAGGGCGAGTGGGACCTCATCGTCACAACCAAACGCTACAACGCACCCGAGTTGCTCGAGCGTGGAGCGCGGGCAGTGAAATTCGTCATGAGTGCTTACGACCCGGCCTGGCACCACCTCGCCGCGCGCCGTGGCGCGCGGCGGTACCTGATCGGCTTCATCGGCGCATGCCGTCCCGATCGTCGCGATCACGTTGTTGCGCTCGCAAGGCATTACGGCGCTGCGATGCTTGTCCGCGGGCCGGGTTGGCGGCGCGTTCCGGAGTTGCAGAGCACACCGGCCAGGGTCGGAGGGCCTGTGTACGGCGAGGACTTCTCGTCCGAGATATCCTCCGTCACAGCCAATCTCGTACTTCTCAATTCGGCGAATCGTGATACTCACACGTGCAGGACGTTCGAAGTTCCGGCGTCGGGTGGTCTTTTCGTGGGTGAACGAACCGCCGAGCATGCAGACCTTCTTGCAGACGGCACAGAATGCGCTCTCTTTTCGAACCAAGACGAACTGAGAGCGATCGTGGACATGTGCGAAAAGTGGCCTGACAGAGCACACAGGATCGCCGAGTCGGGGTACCGCCGCATCGTGGGGGGCAGTCACCGATATGTGGATCGAGCTCGGGAGATCGTCGATGCGATCGGGTAGCGCTGTTGTCTCGTGCAGCGCCTGGAACTCCGACAGCGCCAGCGAATCGGAGCCCCAGCGATGAACGACGCCGTATACGAGGTTCTACTCGTCGTCGGAGCGCTGACGACGATCACGGTGGCCGCGATGCGGATCAAAGGAATCGTCCGTGTCTTTCTCATCGCTCAAGCTGCGTATTGGAGCTTGTCCTACGTGGTGCGGCCCATCGTTCTCCTGTGGGTGCAACCCCAACCTACCTATGGCGACAGCGTGGCCGACCCGCGGTTGTCCACCATCGGGTACGACCGCGGGATCTCGTTGATCCTTCAACCGGTGGTGTTCGGATTGTGGACCCACGCAATCGTCGTAATCGGATACACGATCTGGATTCGACGGCGGGCAGACGGCAACCGGAACACAGTCATTCAGCCGCGATCGATCGCGGATGGCAATTTGATCCCTACCCTCTGGACTGCTTTCGGAATTGGGATGTTTGGACGCGCGCTCCTGTACGCAACCGGTTCCAGTGCCACAGCCGGTCAGACGCAAAGCTCCAACCCCATCCTCAGTTTCATCACACTGATGGCGGTCATCGGAACCCTGGGGCTCATCGTCTTCCTTCGCCTCGACAATCCCCGGGTCACTTTCGCAGTTATTGGATGCCTGACGATCATTGAGCTGCTCTGGACGGTCGCAGTCGAATCGAAGACACCGATCATGGGCGCCGCCTTGGCGATCGCAGTTCGTTTTGCGCTTACCGGGTGGACGAGGGTCAAGATTGGTGCAATCGCGGCGATTTCGGTTTTGGGAATCGCTGCATTCGGGTGGCTCCAATCCTTCAAAGCATCCGATCTGGCGAAATCACAATCCGCGGTGCTGGATGCAAGCTATCCACAGATCCTGCAGCCATTTCTGAGCATTCTGCGACGGTTCGACCTCTTGGAGGCCGCGACGGACAGCTACTACATGGGGGGCCGTCCATGGCTCACGATGACAGAAGTCGCCCACCATGTGATCTTCAGTTTCGTGCCCGAACAGTTGGTCGGGGGGACCAAGTTTCATGCGGGGACCGCGTGGGCGAACGAGGTTCGTGGCGCGTCCGTCGATATGTCGAAAGTATCGGTCTCGCTCGCCGAGGGAAACATCAACGAGGGTTTCGTCCTCGGCGGGTACCCGGGGGTGGCTGTGGGCGCGGTTTTCACGTTCGTGTTGGTGCTGAGTTGCGTATGGGCGCTGCGCACCCGACACATATTTCTCATCTCTATTGGTCTGTTGATGATCGAGGTTCCGGTCTTCTTCGAACGTGGGATTCTCGGGAGCGCGGAACTGATCGGGAAGTCGGTTCAAGCAGCGGTGTTGATCTGGATCATCTATCTAGCTGTCGGGGAAGTTCGAAGGCGACCTGGGCAATCTTCGAATAATCAATCGTCGTATCTGGGCACACAGCTCCTCGATGCGGCGCGAGAGAAGGAGTAAGCGATGCGATTGATCGACTTTTGGCACATAGCCCGCAGGCGTTGGATGATCATCGTGGCGTGCACGCTACTTTGCCCACTCGCTATCCTCGGCTACAGCGCTTCCCAGCCGACCACATATCAGTCGTCGAGTCGTCTATACGTGACGATGGCGACCGGAACTTCGGTGAACGATGTCTACCAAGGCGGACTCGCGGCGCAGCAACGCGTCACGTCGTATGTAAACCTGGTCAACAGTTCCAATGTCGCCCAACGAGTCATCGATGCACTGTCGTTGCCGCTCACCGTCGGCGAGTTGCAGAGCAAGATACACGCCTCCTTTCCGCCCGCAACAGCACTTCTCGACATCACCGTCACCGACTCGTCCGCCGAGGGCGCCAAGATGCTGACCGACGCGGTCGTGGCCGAGCTGAGGACTCTGGTCGGTCAACTGGAGACGATACAAGCGGACGCAGCACCTGCCGCGAGGGTTTCCGTAGTCGATCCCGCAGCCGTTCCGACGACGGCCACCGGCCCGAGCACCACACGCCTCCTGGCGCTCGGCCTTCTCGCCGGGCTCGCATTGGGTTGCGTGGCTGCGCTTGTCCGAGACCGTACCGACCGCAGACTCCGTACATCGAACCAGCTCGAGGACGTTGTGACGGTTCCTGTTCTCGCCATCGTCGACGTGGGTGAACCCGGGGCGAACGGCGAGGTGCGTCGACTACGCGCTCGGTTGTCGCGAGCGATGGGTGGCATCCGAGGGACGACCACGATGCTGACGAGTCTCTCGGCGCGTTCACAACCGGACATTACGGTGGACCTGTCGAAGTCATTCGCCGATGCAGGCAGACAGGTCGTGGTCATCGATGCCGACACCTCCGGTCACGGAATCTCCAAATATTCGGGCTTGGAGGCGGATCCGGGCCTGGCTGAATTGCTTCGCACGACGTTGCCGCCGATCGAGGCGCTATCGACCTACTCGATACCCGGAATCAGTGTGCTGTGCCTCGGCTCGGTCGATGAACAAACCTGCGATCTGCTGGCATCCGACCGGTTTGCTGAAATCTTAGGCATCCTCCGAGCCAAGTTCGATCACGTCATCATCGACACCGCTCCGATAGCGACTGCGGCAGGGGCTCTCTCGGTATCCGCCTTCTGCGACGCGACAGTTGCCGTGGTGGAGCTCGGGAACACGACGTCGCCCGAGGTGCTGGGGGCCCTGTCGACGTTCGAGCAGGGCGGTTCCGGGCTGATCGGCGTCGTCGCGGTCTCGAGGAGGCCTTCGCGGTCGTTCAGCAAGGTCTTTCATCGATCGGAATCGAGGCACCGAGCAGCGCATGTGATCGCCGACATCAACGCTGACTCGGTCGTGACCTACGACCGAGAACCTGCCCCCTGCAGTCCTGGCGAACCGGCGAACCGGTGAACGACGATCACGTGTCGCGCCGACGACTGCTAGCGGCTTCACTGGGTGCCGCAGCAGCTCTACCTCTCGCAGCAGCGTGTGCATCGCCTACCGGAAGTCCCGGGAACGGAAATTCCGGCAACGAGTTCGAATCGCCGAACGTTACGGATGCGCCCTCTGCGCGCAACGTCCGAGACTTCGGAGCTGTAGGCGACGGAATAGCTGATGACACAGCGGCGATTGCACGGGCATGCGCCGGTAGCGCCGGCCCCCTGGTCTTGTACATACCCGCTGGCACCTATCGCGTCACGGAATGGCCCCAACTCTCCGACTACGCAACGGTACTCGGCGACGGTCGTGATGCAACTACGATCGAATACGACGGCGACCGCCCACTGATCAATCTCCGTGGCGTACACCGAGTGAGCTTTGCGCGCCTCGACATCTATGTGACAGGAACGAATGGTGCAGCGGTGTCCTTGTCCGGGTGTTTCAGATGCTCGTTCGATTCTGTCGTACTGCGCGGTGGCCACGTCAGTGAGAATTACCCTGAGTTCGCCGAACAGCGTGGGGTGATTCTCGACGAGAACACCGGCGGCACAGCATTTATCAACTGCGACATCGGCAACTTCGGCTACGGACTCACAACCAGTTGCATTCAGAACTACGTTACGTCTTCGAAGTTCGCGAGCAACTACATCGGTGTGCTGGGAACAGGGAATGACCATAATGCGGGATTATCGATGGTCAACGTCGAATTCGTCTCCGACACCGATCCGAACACCACCGACAAACATGTGCTCATCGACGGCGCGGCGAATGATTGGTGGTTCACCAATGTGTGGTTCGAGGGCGCCGACGTCGCAATGTCGGTCGGCGATCTCGATCGCGGTGGACCAGCGCAATTCGGCTTGGTCAATTGCAAGATTGCGGCCATCACGGTCTGCGTGGACTTTGTCTATTGTCGACAACCGTATCTCGCCAACATCCAATTCGATTCCGATACCGACAGTCCAGCAGTCGAATTGCGAATCGATCCCAGAGGGTGCCCAGAGGGCACGGCGGTGAATCTGCTCTCCAGCACCTCATCGGACGTCGATCCAACATCGTTTCCCAAAGGTTGGAATGTAACCGGTCGGGGTCGAATCAGCGGAGCCACATTCGTTGGAACCGTGTCCACAGTCGCAGGGTCGGACAACGCGGACCTATTGCAGGCCCAGGACTCGGAGGGCAGGGTGCTTTCGGCAGTTCTGGCGAACGGGGCCTGGCTCAGCGAACGGCCCGACAGTGGCGTGATCCTCAAAGACTCGGCAAACAAATACTGGCGAATATCGGTATCGACCGATGGCAGCCTCGAGACCTCTCCCCTGGGCGAGCAACGACCGTCCGGTTGAGTCAGGTTCCGGACACCTCATCGACGACCGCTTGCATCTTCCGCCGAAAGGCTTGATGCGAAAACTGTTCGGCGTGTGCACGAATGACGGATTCGTCGTAGTTCGAACCGTCGAACCCCAGCATCGCCGACGCGAACTCCGCGACCAGCTCGCGGTCGGATGCACCTCGAACGAATTGGCCTGTAACGCCCGGAACCACACTATCGAGAACGCCCCCGCTACCGAGCGCGATAACCGGTGTGCCGCAGGCCATTGCTTCCACGGGCACTATTCCGAAATCCTCGACACCCGGCATGAGAAGCGCGCGGGTCCGACGATGCAAGCTCAACAACTGCGTATGCGTCACGCGGCCGAGGAAGGTAACCGTCGGACCCGCAATACTTCGGCAATAGTCGAGGCTACGGCCACCACCGGCAACCACCAGACGCGTTTTTGCGGCGTTCGCTGCCAGAATCGCCACATCCGGCCGCTTGTACGGCACCAATCTTCCGGCGAGCAAGAAGAAGTCTTTCCGCACGATATCCAGGTCGGGTGTGAATGCCTCGGTGTCCACGGGCGGGTGCACCACGGCCGCTTCACGATTCCAACACTGCTCGATGCGCTGCTTGACCATAGTCGAATTCGCCACCAAGCGACTCAGCCTCGGGGCGGCAGCGATCTCAGCTCGACGGGCAGATGAAGCCAGCATTGTCAGGGCCGCTGCACCCACCCTTCCGCCGGCTTCTCCTCGACGTAGTGACGCGTTCCATGCCCAACGTGCGGGGCTGTGAACATACGCAATGGTGGAAGCCGAAGTCGCGAAGGCTGCTTGGGTGGCGAAGGCATGATGGCTGATGATCACCACTTCCGCGTCGCCGAAGTCGATCCGCCGAAAGTAGCTTGGCATCAAGGGCATCAAGGGAGCGTACGAGCGCTCACCACAGCAACGGTACAACCGGTTGAGAAGCGCGGTTTCCGGCGTCGTTCGCAGTCCCGAGGGGATTCCGCAAGCGCGCACGATCGGAACGTGTACGCGGGCTTGCGGCCATTGTTTCGATAATTGTTCGACAACCTTCTCCGAACCGGCCACTTCAGTGAATCGTTCGTGAACCAACGCGATACGCGGCGTCATCGTCGCGCACCGAAAACGCCGGTGCGGCAGCAGATGAGTGACGTTTCCCTCCGCCACGATCTTGTACACCGTGTGCATGGACCGACAGTCAGAAACACGCCGCCCATCCCTCTCGATTGTCGTTCCCGACCATCACGGAGAACGTTACCCGCACGCCTTCCCCGCTGGGTAGACTATGTTCCCGTTGCGGGTGGCATCGGGCTTCGAGTTCGGTGTCGATATATGACTGCACTCGCTGTCCGAGGTGCAGCACCACCTGCGCATTCCGACCCTTGCGGCCAGAGGTGAGAGTATGAAGCGCTACCGTCCACTGGTTGTGCTCGGCGCCGTCTGCAAGTTCTATTCGCGGCCGATCAGGCATTGGGCCGAGTCTCGTGGGGGCCGCGGACCGAACTTTCGACTCGGTCCGCTCACTCTGCCGGGCCATCGGCTGATTCTTCGGTCCCCGCGACTGGCGGACGCTTCGGCATGGCGGTTTCTCCGATTGCGCGATCAGCAGTCGATAGAGCCATTCTGGGTGTCATCGACTCGCCCCTGGGCGGAACGCCATACAGAGGGCGCATGGGTGGACGACTTGCTGTATATGCGCAAAGAGGCTCGTGCAGGTCGCGCCCTTCCTCTGGTCATCGAAGTCGACGGTAGATTCGTCGGCCAACTGAACCTCGATCACATCGACAGGTGTGCAAAGAATGCCGAGATGGGGATCTGGCTCGACTCGGAGTGCAGAAATTTGGGCATCGCCACCACCGCCGGCAACCTGCTCTTCGACTACGTGTTCAATACCCTCGGACTGCGCAGAGTCACCGCGCCCGTGTGTGTCGACAATCGGCGTGCGGAGCACAGCGCGAAGCAGTTCGGGTTTCGCCGCGAGGGCACGATGGTGAGCTACCTCGATGTCGGCGGGCAGCGCAAGGATCACGACCTATATGCGATCACTTCGGAAATGTGGGCGGTTCGATCGGGCGGGGGTTCGTTTGCCTCGACACAGTAGCCTCGTGCTCGACCAACTCGGCAGCACGGGCGAATGCAAGACGGCTCGCGTCGATTTGTTCGAGGGCACGAGCGAGCAACACCGACCTCGTCTCGGAAGCAGTGTCCCAGGCATTGCGCATTGCCAGAGGCAATCGATCGGCGACGTCGTCCCGGTCGAGCCTCACGACGTCGATCCCGCTGTCGAACATCGAACCCAAACCACCGAACTTGTCGTCGTAATACTGCGAAGTCGACAGCGCAACCACGGGAATTCCTTGCGACAGAGCGAATACCGCTGTGTGATAGGCGCCCGTGACGACTATTCTGCATCTACCGACCTCACGCGCCAGTGCGCGGGCCCGGGTGAAACGCCCGAGTGGGCGTGCCACCGCAGGGAAACCGGCAAGGAGGGGAAGAGTCGATCGGCGATCTTCCGAGTCGTGCTCGGAGACAATGAGGGGCACCAACTTGGCGCCTGTCTCGGCGGCCACCCCACGAGCAATGCGTCCCACTGAGTCCTGCACCGAGGAGCCGACCGGCGCATAATCCGCAACTCGCAAGCACACGCCGATGTCTGTCCCGAGTTCTTCTCTCCGCAGGCAATAAGCAAGTTCGACTGCGTCGTCACCTGTCACCACGATTCGCTCGGACCGTACACCGAGCGAGCGTAGGAGGTCCGGACCCCGTCGGTCCTCGCGAACCGCGATGAAGTCGACCTTGGGTAGCACCGCAGCCGCTCGTTCGATCAGTTCGGGGTCACGTATCGGACCTATCCCCTGTCCCAACATCACCGCAGGGATCCGATGGGTTACTGCGTATTCGAGGAGATCCAAGGTGCGCATGGTCTGAAACTTGTCGACGTCGGCCAGATAACCGCCGCCGATCGCGATCACCAAAGAAGCGTCGGCCACCGCATTCGGTAGCAGACCACCATCGCGGCTCAACGCCACTCGGGCGGGGTTTTTCGTAGTCGAGGACGACTCACCCGCTTTGGGCTTCGTTGCACGCACTGGCGCGACCGCGGTCCGCACCAATCTCTCGATACGCGTCATCGCGGCGACACAAACACGCAAGACGGGCCCAGCCACCGTCGGTCCGAAAAACCCGGGAACTCGACCCAGTCGATTCCAGCTCGACCAATCACCACCCGTCGAATAGCTGACGGGTTCTGCAGCGGGCTCGAACGCCCTGAGGAGAGACGGCCTGTTGGTAAGAACGCCGATCCGTGCAGAAGGCCACCGCTGCGCGATTCTACGAATTGTGATGTCGAGAATCGCTAGGTCGCCCTTGTTGCCGAGCCAGTACTCACCGTTCTCCAATAGAATGCGGAACTCGCGCTTGTCCACTGTCATCGAAGGAGCCTCGCTACTCGCCATGGCAACAGCTCCTTGGACTTCCGACGACTCGACTCGAAGATACCGCAGCTCTCGCTCGACCGCCGCGGTTCGAGCCCAGAAACCATGCTCCCCACTGGGACTTCACCGGTTCACCACTGGGATCGGTATCGCTGGTGCCAGAATAGGAACGAACACCCCTCGAGCTTGGAGCTCGGCCATGACCTATCCCACCGCGGGCGCACCTCGATCGTTCGATCGCTCCGACACGATGCAGTCGCGTCTACACCACTTGGTTCCCGGCGGCGCCCACACGTATTCCCGTGGTGCCGATCAGTATCCCGAGCACATGGCTCCGATTCTGGTGGGCGGATCCGGTGCTCGGGTGTGGGACGTCGACGGGAACAGTTTCGTCGAATACGGCATGGGTCTGAGATCGGTGACCCTGGGCCACGGGTACAGACCTGTCGTCGATGCGGTGTCCGCCACCATTGCCAACGGCACCAATTTCAGTCGGCCGACCGAATTGGAGCTGCAGGCAGCCGAAGACTTCCTCGAACTCGTTCCAGGGGCCGACATGGTCAAGTTCGCCAAGAACGGATCCGACACGACGACAGCGGCAGTGAGACTTGCACGCGCCGTCACAGGCCGCACCGTGGTTGCGGTCTGCGATCAGCCGTTCTTCTCCGTGGACGATTGGTTCATCGGCACCACTCCCATGAATGCTGGGATCCCCACCGAGCACGTGAACTCGACCGTCCGATTCCAGTTCAACGACCTCGAGTCCCTCTCTCGTGTGTTGACCCTGCATCGCGTTGCGTGTGTCGTGCTCGAGGCGGCAACGGCCACAGCCGAACCAGTTCCCGGATTCCTCGAGGGGGTTCGTCGCCTCTGCGACAACCACGGTGCGTTGTTGATTTTCGATGAGATGATTACCGGATTCCGGTGGTCGGAGCACGGTGCGCAGTCCGTCTACGGGGTCCGTCCCGATCTCTCGTGCTGGGGAAAAGCAATGGGAAACGGATTTCCAGTAGCGGCTCTCGCGGGGCGGCGGGAGTTCATGGAACTCGGCGGACTCAGAACAGACGAGGATCGTGTGTTCCTACTGTCCACTACCCATGGTCCCGAAACCGGTGCGTTGGCAGCATTCCGCGCTGTCGTCCGCGCCTATGCCGACGAGGATCCGATCGGACGGATGGAGCGCGCCGGCCGAAGGCTCGCCGACGGTGTCACTGCCGCCGCCGAGGAACTGGAATTGGGCAGGTACTTCCAAGTGTCGGGTAGGCCGTCGTGCCTGGTTTTCGTGACCCGTGGCCCCGACCTCGAGCGCTCCCAGGAATACCGAACCCTGTTTCTGCAAGAAATTCTTTCCCACGGGGTGCTTGCCCAGTCTTTCGTGACATCGGCGGCCCACACGGACGCCGATATCGACCGCACTGTCGAAGCGACGCGGTCGGCACTGAGGGTGTATCGCAAGGCAATCGACTCGAGGAGCGTCGCGGGTTATCTCAGGGGACGACCGGTGGCACCGGCCTTACGATCAGGCGCCTCCCCCAGGCGAATCGACTGATTGCGGTAGCGGAATGCGCGTTCACCACGACACTCCAGTGACGGGATGTGGTGTCAGGCAGCGCAAGAAATGCGTTCGACGATGGCTACTCTGCACCACCGACCGCGCCGCGAACACACACTCCGCTGACCCTCCGGTTACCTTCGTGCGCCGCGCGAACTGGTCGAGCGTGTCACTTCACGACGGGATGCTGAATTTGCCCGTGGGAGTAATACTTGACTTGGGAGCGACCGCCAAGGCACTCGCTGCTGATCGCTGCGCCGAACTCGTAGCTTCCACGCTCGGCTGCGGTGTGTTGATCTCTCTCGGCGGTGATATCTCGACCAGCGGACCCGCCCCCGAGGGGGGGCTGGCAGATTCGAGTACGCGATGGCGAGGATGAGCCGTCGACGACGATCTCGATCGGATCCGGCGTCGGGGTAGCGACTTCGAGCACCCTGCGACGGCAGTGGGCGCACGGGGGACAGAGGATGCACCACATTCTCGACCCGCATCTACTGCAACCAATCGAACCCTACTGGTGCACAGTCACAGTCGCAGCTACTAGTTGTCTACTTGCCAATACGGCGAGCACAGCGAGCATCGTGAAAGGCCCCCAGGCTACCGAGTGGCTCGAGCGGATCGGGCTTCCTGCCCGTCTCATCGATGCCAATCGGAACACCATTCTTACATCGCAGTGGCCGGTCGGTATCGCTCCGCCCACCGAGTCGACGCCCGAGGAGAACTGATGGATCAAGCGTTCTGGGCGTTCGGACGTGGCGCTGGCGTCGCGGCGTTGGTGATACTCACTCTCGCTGTGGCTTCGGGTATCGTCACGCGGTCGGGTCGCCCTTTGTTGTCCCTTACCAGATTCGGCGTCGCGGAACTACACAAGAGCACCTCATTGCTCGGATCACTGTTGATCATGCTTCACCTCACGTCGTTGTTTTTCGACCCCTACGCGCAGCTCGACATCACCGACTCGCTTGTCCCTTTTCTCGGTCGATACCGACCGTTCTGGCTTGGACTCGGCACTCTGGCGGTGGATCTGGTCATTTTGATCATGATCACGGTAATGCTCCGACACAGATTGGCACACAGGCTCTTCCGGGTAGTCCATTGGAGTTCGTATGCACTCTGGCCGATCGCATTCGCCCATGCCCTCGGGAACGGAACCGACGTGGGGCACACGTGGTTCCTTGTAATCGCTGCACTGTGCGCGGCACTTGTCGCGGCCACCGTGGCATTCCGGCTACGCCACGACTTTCTCGAACTTCATCACACGAGAGCAGGAGCACAGCGGTGATCGCAGCGTCGAGCACAATACCCCTCCTCTCGGGTGCACGGTTCGACCTCGAACGTCACGCCCAACTCTTCGGGCCACTCCCCCACGCCGACCACTCGGTGATCGCTTCGGTGGGTAGTGCCGGACTCACCGGCCGTGGTGGAGCGGCATTCCCCGCCGGCAGGAAAATGGATTCGCTCCGCGGCCGCCGAGCTGTCGTGATCGCAAACGGCTCCGAGGGTGAACCGTTGAGCAGTAAAGATGCTGTGCTGCTTAGCGATTCGCCGCATCTCGTCCTGGACGGGCTGTCCATAGCGGGTGCCGCTATCGAGGCCACGGACAGCTATCTCGTCGTACCAGAAGGACGCGCCGAGCAACTTCGACGAGCCGTTCTCGAACGTCGAAAGAGCGGCTGGGACACAACCGCCGCCCACATCGTCGTGTCTACTGCAGGATTCGTATCCGGGGAAAAGTCCGCGGTGATCGCAGCTGCGGAAGGCCGGCGGCCGGTCCCGAAGTACTCACCGACATCATCGTCGGTATCCGGGCTGAAAGGTCGACCGACGCTCGTGCACAACGTCGAGACGTTGGCACACATCGCCACTATCGCCAGATTCGGAGTCGACTGGTTCCGATCGTCCGGCCTGGCCGGCGAGCCTGGGACGATGCTAGTGACGTTGTCCGGTGCCGTGAACCGGCCCGGAGTGGTCGAAGTTTCGATGGGAATCCCGATCGGAACGCTGCTGGCCGACATCGGCCGGACGGACCTACGGCGAGTACGCGCAGTTCTGATCGGCGGATATCACGGGAATTGGCTGAACAGCAACGAGTTCGCCGGTCGCTCGCTGTCGAGGGCCTCACTGGCACCGTTGGGAGCGGGCCCCGGTGCAGGGGTCGTGCATGCACTCTCGGTCGAGACCTGAGGTCTGCGCGCAACGGGTGATATCGTCCGATACCTGGCGAGCGAGAGCACCCTTCAATGCGGCCCGTGCTTCAACGGACTACCCCGTCTTGCCGAGGCTTTCCACGAACTCGCATACGGCAATGCGGCCGAACGCACCTGCAACGAGATCCGTCGGTACGCGGGGTTGGTCGAGGGCCGAGGAGCTTGCCACCACCCCGACGGAACCGCACGCCTCGTCAGATCGGCATTGACAGCCTTTGCTCACGACGTCGAATTGCACAGAACAGGCCACTGCGAAGCCGCACCCTCATGCGTCCGGAGCCAACGGTGAGGGCCGACCGAACAACCGACAACAGACTGCTCATCCACTGGTCGCGATGCGACGGGCGAGGTCTGTGCACCGAACTGCTCCCGGAGATCCTGACGCGCGACGAATGGGGATACCCCATGGGGAACACTCCCGATCTGCTGGTCCCAGTGGAGTCACTCGACAATGCACGCAAGGCCGTCGAGCTATGCCCTCGAATGGCGCTGATGCTTCGCCCGCACAGACGATCTACATAACGCCACTCCGCTGACGATCGTCGCCGGCGGTCTGGGCCTTCGAAAAATAAGTCCGTTCGAAGACGCAGACATGACGACCAGCATTCTCGGGAACACATTAACGCGGTTGGCCGAACAGTTAGTTCAGCCGGTGCCCAATTATTCTGCGGAATAGGACGAAGGACCCTATCCTTGCGCGCTGACGTGCACCGATACTCAAATTGCCGCCTTCTGAAATGGCCTCCGGTGGCATTGAGGTCAGCCGCTGGCCGATCCACCGACAGTCCGAGGAGCAGTCGAAATGATGTACTGGTATGGCAACGATCCCACTGGGTGGGGTTACGCGTTGATGATCATCGGGATGGTGGTGTTCTGGGGTGTACTGATCACCGGAGTCCTCCTGCTACTCCGATCGCAGGGGGCGCGTGGATCCCAGCAGACGCATCCCCCCGTGCTGTACACCGCTGAGCAGTTGCTGGCTGAGCGGTTTGCCCGTGGTGAGATCGACGAGGATGACTACCGCGCACGGCTCACCACTCTGCGCCAACAGTAGAAAAGTCCATGAACTGCATGACGCATACCCATGGGGGGTGTGCTCGATCAGCCGGAGCCAAGTTGTGGCCGCGCTCGACGAGGCCGGTGACTACTGTTCGGCCTCCGACTGATCGAGCCGTGTACTGAAACATGAAGGCACCTATGGGGCGTGTTGAGTCTGGGGCGTTCCGAGTCTTTCCGCGGCAGGCGTCGGCGCTGAATATGCGCTACCCATGCGAGCACAGTCGACCGCCCCACGGAGACCGCTTGGAACCGGTGGCCCCACCGACGTGGCGCGGGACCACCAGTTCGATCGCACCGTGCTCGGCCACCTCACAGTTGCCATCACCGATCGCCGGTCGTTGACAAAGGAGCGACAAGTAACCAGAGTGCGTCATACGAATGTAACGGCTGATACATTGTCCGGGTGCGTGATAAGGAAGTTCCTACCCTCTGGCGAATAGTCTTGACCCAGATTCCGGCCGAACCATCGCGACACCGTGTGGCGGTATGGCGCGAACTTCGTAAAATCGGCGCATTGTCGATCGGCCAGGGCACTTGGGCTGTACCGAACGTGCCCGCATTCTCCGCCGGGATCGACCGCGCCACCGCTCTGGTCGAACGGGCCGGAGGTGAGATCATCTTCCTTCACGCGACCGGTGCCACCACCGAGGACGGTACCCGGTTCGAGGCGATGTTCACCGCTGCACGCGAGGATGACTGGAACGAATTCCTTTCCGACTGCGCCAAATACAAGGCTGAACTCGACAAGGAAATCAGGATTCGCAAGTTCACCTTGGCCGAACTCGAAGAAGAAGATCAGAGCCTCGACCGATTGCGCCGTTGGCATCGTGATCTCAAAGCACGGGATGTGTTCGGCACGAACAACTCCGACCGCGCCACGGAAGAATTGCAAGAATGTGGGCAGCGATTCGAGGACTACTCCGAACGCGTGATCGCCGCCCTGCACGATCCCGAATCCATCGACAACAACCACCATGCATGAACAATGAGACCGCCGTGGAACGCTGGCGCATGTGGCCCCTCTACGCGGCAGGTTTCACGACGGCATTCGGCGCCCATGCCGTCGCAGCGAATCTCGTCTTCGACCTCGACAACCTCGCCGACTCTCTTCTGTACCTCGGTCTACTCCTTGCCCTCTACGACGGCGCCGAAGTGCTCCTCAAGCCGGTTTTCGGGACACTCGCCGACAAGGTCGGCGCCAAACCTGTTCTCCTCGGCGGTTTGATCGGGTTCGCCGCAGCCTCACTCTTGTTCGTCCTCGTCGCCGACACGAACTGGTTATGGCTCGCACGCCTGGGGCAGGGTGCAGCGGCGTCGGCATTCTCCCCGGCAGCGAGCTCCCTGGTAGCGCGCCTGAACCCGAAAGCCAAGCGCGGAAAAGGTTTCGGAACCTACGGCTTCTACAAGAGCCTCGGCTACACCGCCGGCCCATTACTGGGCGGCGCAATAGTGTGGTTAGGCGATCTGGCACTGCTGTTCGCCGTGACCACCGTCCTCGCGGCCGTTGTCGCGATCTGGGCTCGAGCAGTCGTGCCGGCACTGCCTGCGCTTCCTCGTCAACGCCAAACAGTCGTTGATCTCGCCCGCCGTTTGAGCGACTCCCATTTCCTGCGGCCCACCATTGCGCTCGCTGCTGCAACCGCAGCTCTGTCAGTCGGAGTCGGATTTCTCCCGGTCTCCGGCGCCACCGCCGGCCTGGGGTCCATCGAGACAGGAGCAGCGGTGTCAGTACTGGCGTTGTGCGCTGCACTGACGCAACCACGTGCAGGCCGCGCCCTCGACAGTGGCACGATCTCCGCTACGGCAGGGATAACCGCCGGGCTGGGCTTGACTGCTCTCGGGCTAGCCGCCGCGATGCTTCCCGGACTGGCCGGCCTCCTCGGTGCGGGCATCGCCATCGGAATCGGTACCGGGATCATCACTCCCATAGCGTTCGCCTCGCTCGCCGCCTCGACTCCCGAAGAACGCATGGGCCAGACCATGGGTGCCGCTGAGCTAGGCCGTGAACTAGGCGACGCCGGCGGCCCACTCCTCGTCGCCGGGGTCGCGGCCGGCGCGACCCTCACCGCAGGTTTCGGCGCACTCGCAGCGCTGGTTCTGCTCGTCGGTGTTTCAACCGCTCGAAGGCGATAGTCCGCATCCAGTCGCAATCTGGTGGATCCCCGGCGTCGAATCGGTGTTCGCGTTGCAATCACAGCTCACGCAGGACAGTGATCGCCGGACGACGTGCACCTCGTATGGTTGCGGCGCTGACCACGGCGAGCGCGAAGATGCTGAGGCCGCCGACTCCGGTCACATAAATCCACGGGACAGTAATCGAGGCCGGTGGTGGGTCGAAGACACCGGTGAGGACCTCGATCAGCATGACGGACAAAGCGGCGCCGGTAACTGCACCGGCGAGGAGTCCCAAACAGGTGAGGATGACGGCTTCACCGAGGATGAACGCGCGCAGATGGCGTCCTGAGCCACCCAACGCGGTCAGGATGGCAAAGGTGCGGCGGCGCTCGGCCAAACCGAGCGCGAACACGAGTCCCCCCGCACTCACGGCGAGGACAAGCGCGAACACGAGTTCGACGCGAGTGAGTCCGGCAAGATCGACGGAGGTCAGGCTGGACCCGACCGTGTTGCGCATTGTGCCGATATCGGTGACGGTGGCGCCAGTTCCGACGAGCGCTCTGGTGCGTGCAGCCACTGCGCCGACATCGCGGCCGCCCGTGTCGAGAAGGAACGCACCGACTGCGTCAGTGCCGGTCTGCGCAGCGATAAAAGTGGAATTGGCGACAAAAAAGCTGTCTTTCGGTGCGGTCGGAAATTCGCTGACAACTCCGACGTAGCGGAAGGCAACGTTTTTCGGTTGATGGGTGATGGCGTCGGTAAGCCGCAGGGTGAGCGGATCACCGAGGTTGAGTTGATAGTCCTTGACCGTTTCAGTGGAAACAAGGACGGAGTCCGGCTTTGCGGCGAGAGTCGCCATCGCATCGACGGCAGTACTGCCGGGAAAGTACGAGTCTTGCAGTGCCGTCGCGCGGGTGATGGTGGCTGGGTTGACACCGTAGAGGTCCTGAAGGTCGGTCCCGACGTAGGCGAAACGGTGCTGTATTGGTTCGACCGTCCGCACGCCGACCACGCCCGCCAGTTGCGCAGCGTCGACCGGGACGGC
Source organism: Rhodococcus sp. 1168 (assembly GCF_002091955.1). Classification (GTDB taxonomy): domain Bacteria; phylum Actinomycetota; class Actinomycetes; order Mycobacteriales; family Mycobacteriaceae; genus Rhodococcoides. The sequence goes on from NZ_MKKY01000091.1 coordinate 375,716, forward strand.
GTTGCTATCAGGGACAACTGTGACGGTGACGTCCGCACCGTTGGTCAGATGCGCGTCGACTTCGGCTTGCTGACGATAGGTGGCATTGAAAGAAGAGGTGGACACTGCGAACGCGATAGCAAGGGCGAGCAGCACGATGGCACGAACCAGTGGTCTCCGTCGCCGCGACATTGCATTTGCCACTGTCTCGTCCAGACGCCCTGCGATCGGGCGAAGCAGACGGGCGAGAATTCTTCGCCCCGGCCCCAAGAACAGGTCGCCGAGTCGCCAAATCAGCAATGCTGCCCCGCTCCACAGCAGCGCGGGGCCTACAAAGGCCCAGTAGGACACCGAAATGGTCGAGACCCCTTCGGGTGCGACGACGAGTTGGTAACCCTGGCCGCTCGTCGCGGTGAATACGAGCCCAGCCGCGATGAGCAGGGCCGCGTCGAATCCATACCGTGCCCAGGTCGGGTACCGAAGCCTGCCGATCACGGCACGCCCAGAGGCGACGGTGGTTGCACGAAGATCTCGCCGCGCCGGCAACAGGACGGTCGCGGCCGCGATAGAAACCCCAACCACGGCAGGGCCGAGCGAGGAGATCAGCGCGGTTGTACTGGTGGCCCCGAAACGCGTGACCCCGAAGGCGAGATACCCGGCCAGTGTTGCACCGAACAACCCCACGACGGAGCCGACGACTCCGATGAAGATCGCTTCTGCAGCGGCGAGCCGCAGTAGCTGTCGGGCTGACGCTCCGCGGGCGCGCAGAAGCGCTTGCTCAGCGCGTCGGCGGCCCGCGCCAGCGGCGGCGACTGTCGCGGTGACCATCGCCGCCAAGACTGCTCCGGGGACCCCGAGGAACAGGAACAACACCCGGGCGTATGCCGCATCGGCGCGGGCCGCGTCCAGCACGGTACCGAGGTTGTCGCCGACCACTGCTCCGCCGACGCTACGCGCCTGCAGGTTGTGCGCTGCGCCGGTCACAGTCGTATAAGCGCTGGCGGGGTCTGCCGGTAACTCGTGTTCCCGCAGTACGTGCACCTGAGTGGCGACCTGATCCGGCCTGGCCTCGGCGAGCGGGTCGAACACCTGGTGCCACTGGGTCTGCGGCAACAGCAACACGTTATCCGGTGGTGCAACGGGTTGCGCGGTGGCGGGGCTGCCGATCTTCTGAAAAAGCGAGTTCGCCTGGGGGAGATCGACCACGCCCGCGATGGTGACGGTTGCTGGGGGCAGACCTACGCGGCCGATTGCGATCGTGTCGCCTTGGGTGGCGTGCAAGTTCGCGGCGGTCTGTTGCGCAAGCAGCACTCCGGTGTCGGCTCCGATCAGCGAGCGGATCTCGCCGGGAAACAGACTCCGATAGTCGGTGGGCAAGCCGAGGACTACCCCGGGCCCGGTTTTTTGAGTGCTGGCCCCGGTGGTCGTAGTCAGGCCGGTCGTTTGCGCGTAGCCGACCTGCACACCAGCGCGCACTCCGGGGCTCGTGTCGACCAGTTGCGTTATCGCCGCGGGGTCGGCGCCAGGCGTCACCTGGACCTGCCAGTCGACGGACACCCCGCGGACAGCGCGGTCCGTCATTGTGGCCTGGGCACTGCTCAGGAACGAGCCGAGGCTGGCGAGCAGCGCTACAGCCACTGCCACTCCGCACGCCGTAGCGAGCAGGCGGGCGGGACGTCGACGGAGCAGACCGCGCAGCCAGCGAAGCATCATCGTGGCTCGCTAGCGGATACCGGCTGGAGGTCGAGCAGGGTGCCATCGCGCATCGTCCATCGGGTCGCCAGTCGCTTCGCGATTTCCGGGTCGTGGGTGGATACGACCAACGCCGCGCCCAGTTCGTCGGCGGTCTGCAGCATCACATCGAGCACCATCGCGGCGGTCTGGTGATCGAGTTGACCGGTCGGTTCGTCAGCCAATATCAAGCGCGGTGCCGCTGCCAGCACGCGGGCGACCGCAACACGTTGAGCCTGCCCACCGGAGAGTTCCTCGGGCAGGCTGGTGGCAAGGTCGCCGATCCCCAGCCGGTCCAACGCGACCCTGGAGCGTTGGGCCGCGTCGGATCGGGTGGTGTCGCCCAGCAGCATCGGAAGCGCAACGTTCTCGGACACGGTCAGTGCGGGGACCAGACTCGGGCCCTGGAAAACCACACCGATTCGGCCCGGCCGAGCCAATGGATGACCGTCGAGGCCAGGCCACGTCACGGTGCCGGACGAGCTCGATTCCAAGCCCGCCATCACATGTAGCAACGTCGACTTTCCTGACCCCGACGGCCCGGTCACCGCGATCCGGGCGGCCGGCCACACTGTGCAGGTAACTTCGGCGAGCGTATTCTTTGCGGTGCGGCCAACACCGAACGTACGAGTGAGGTTCTGGCACATCACTAATGGCGATCCTGTGTCGATAGCCGATGGGTTCACGATGTGACCAGTCCGTCGGAGAGCCGGATGAGCCGATGTGCTGTCTCCGCGACGGCTGGGCTGTGGCTGGCTACGAGGATCGCGGCCCCGCGCTCGGCGTACTCGGTGAGGATCTCGAGCACAGCTGATTCGTTGTCGCTGTCGAGTTCACCGGTGGGTTCGTCGGCCAGGATCACATCGGGATCGTTGGCCAGCGCCACGGCAAGTCCAGCGCGGGAGAGTTCGCCGCCCGATAGCTCACTCGGATACGCGCTGCCGCGAGCGACTATCCGCAGCGACTGCAGCAGTTCCGCGACCGGAATCCGATTTCGGCGTCCGACAAGCTGTTGAACCAGCCGAATATTGTCACTGACGGTCAAGTGCGCCAGCAGGTTTCCACTCTGAAACAGCAGCCCGATGTGTCGGGCACGCAGCCGGGCCCGAACTTGTTCGGATTGGTGGCTCACCCTTCGCCCACCGATCCGCACTGTGCCTCCATCAGGCTCGTCGAGACCCGCCAGACACGAGAGCAGGGTCGATTTTCCGGACCCGGAAGGGCCGACGACCGCAACTAGTTCACCGCCCCGAAGCTGCAGCGAGACTCCTCGCAACGCGAGGACCTCCTCGTCGCCCGAGCGGTAGAAGCGGTACAGCGACGATGCCTGCAGGGCGGCCGGCTGCTCGCCGACGGGCTCGACAGGGTTGCTGTGGTCCGAGTCGACCACGCTCATGGCAACCAGGCAAACGAATCGGTGACCGTGCGCCAAGGATCGACATTGTCCGAACCGTCCGGCGCGGCCAAGGTGAGCACAACATCTCGGCCGGATTCAAAGAACTCGTACTGCTCGACAGCCTCGGTCACCGATTTGCCGGTCACCGCACTCGGCGCCGACTGGTCTTGATAAGTGATCAGCATCACCGACCCGGACTTACGGTCCACCGACTTGACATCGCCGGGTGTGTATCCGGGAGTATTTGCCGCCAGCGCAGGCAACTCGGTCGACCGGGCTGACTCCACACTGGGGGCAACCGCAACGTTTTCGCGGGATGAGATGGTGATCGAATTGAATTTGTCGCTGAACTTCACACCCTTAGGCGTATCAGTTTTGGCCCAGCCCTCCGGAATACTCATCGTGAACGAATCGTCCGGTGCGGTGTAGGGCACAAATGCCTGGTTGTCGGGTATATCTCCGGCGGGGTTGACTTCACTCGTCGGAGCCGCTGCCGTTGATCCGCCAACCGTCGGTGTGGGGTTGGTGCTGCAGGCGGTGAGAACGGCCGCAGCGAGCGCGACCCCGATCGCGTATCGCGTATCGATCATTGTTGCGCTCCTCTTTGAGTAGACCCGCCTGGATCAGCCAAATCTTCCTGACCGCGATTTTGCTCGTGTGTAGCTGTGCAAACGCTGAAAGGCGTAGTGCGCGCTATGCGCTTGACTCGAAGCGTCGACGGAACCGGGCTGGGCCCCTCGTTGCGAGGACCTCGGCGGCACCTGGGTGGCGGGTCGACGACGCCGCGCTCGACGACGTCGTACTCGCCCACATCACCGTCGGGAATGCGTCGCGATCCGGGTGACGTGGAGGCGGTTCCGACGAGTCGTCGCCAGTATGGTCGAACAATGACTGTGCGAGCGGGTGTTGTGGTTACCGGAACCGAAGTTCTGGCCGGCCGAGTCACCGACAGGAACGGCCCGTGGGTGGCCCAGCGACTACTGGAGATGGGAGTGGACGTTGCACACATCACGATCTGCGGTGACCGGACCGAGGACCTGACGGCGCAACTACAATTTCTCGCGGATCAGCGCGTCGACTTGATCGTCACGACCGGAGGCTTGGGTCCGACCGCTGACGATCTCACCGTGGAGACCGTTGCCGCTCTGTACGGCCGCGAATTGCACCTCGACGACGAACTCGAACAGCGCATCCACGCAATCGTGCAGCGATGGCGAAGCCGGTTGAGTTCTGCAACCGACTCAGAGCCGTTGTTGGCAGGTATTCGCAAGCAGGCAATGGTCCCGCACGGTGCGTATTCCATTCCACCGACCGGAACCGCCCCCGGTGTAGCGATACCTGCCGGAGACTCCGGGGCACTGCCCGCTGTCCTGATATTGCCCGGCCCGCCTCGCGAACTGCAGGCGATGTGGCCGGAGGCACTCGACAGCGCACCGGTCGCCGAAATCCTGGCACGAAGCACACAAATCCGTCAGAACACCATTCGTGCGTACGGGCTGTCCGAAGCCGACCTCGCTGCAACGCTTCGGACAGCGGAGCGCCAGATCACGGGGTTCGGCGATCTCGAGATTACCACCTGCCTGCAACTCGGCGAGCTCGAGATGGTGACCCGCTATGCAGAGCCTGCCGCCACCGCATACACCGACCTCGCAAGTCTCATCGACGAACAACATGGCGCGCAGGTCTTCTCGATCGACGGATCCACCATCGACGATATCGTGGCGAACCGGTTGGCGAGCCATCGAATTGCCACCGCAGAATCGTGCACAGGTGGCATGATCGCCGCACGCCTCACCGATCGCGCGGGATCTTCGGCATACGTCATCGGTGCGGTCGTGTCCTACGCGAACGAAGCCAAAACCGGCCTCCTCGACGTCCCCGCCGAGATGATCGAAGAACACGGCGCTGTCAGTGAAGAAGTGGCCGCCCAAATGGCGGAGGGCGCACGAAGCAGACTCGGCGTCGACATCGCGGTATCGACCAGTGGAGTAGCGGGACCGGGGGGCGGCACCGACCTCAAACCGGTCGGCACTGTCTGCTTCGCAATCGCCTCCTCAGACCGACCGACCCTCACCCGCACACTCCGGCTCCCCGGCGACCGCGCAAGCGTGCGTGCGCTGTCCACCACAGCGGCGATGCACATGCTCGCCGACGCGTTGGGGCCTGTGAACTGAGCGCCGTCGTTCACGCGCGGCGCGGTGAGCGGAAACGTCTGCTACCAACTGTGCGAGTCACTCTGCTGCTCAACGCAATCAGTGACTCGGTAGCCGTTCGGTCGAGCCGGCGACCAAGGCGACAGTGACATGGTCGATACCCATTCCTTCAGTCCGAGAGTTCGGCCACCTGGTCGAACTCGAAGAACTGGAAGAACCTCAGGATCTTGGTGGTAGTCGTCTCGTGCAGTGCTGCAGCGCGGGCGGTGGCTGCATCCATCTGATGTATCTACTCGCACCTTCAGCACTACACGGACAGTCCTAGGCCTGCACCTTGTCCGTCGAATCTGCCGTATCGGCGGACAGGACGGAACCGGCGGGCCCGGACGCGTCGTCGGTCAACGACTCTCCGTCGATGTCGATCGTCGGGAGAACCTTGCGTAGCTGCGCCGGCATCCACCAGGCGCGTCGCCCGAGCAGGAACATTGCCGCAGGGATGATCGTCATTCGCACAACGAAGGCGTCGAGGAACACGGCCGTCGCAAGCGCGAAGCCCATGGATTGAATGAACAAGTCATCCTGTGCAACGAACGCTGCGAACACGGACACCATGATCAGCGCAGCGGCAGTGACGACCCGTGCGCCATGGGTGAATCCATCGACAACTGCAGTCGTCGCATCGGCCCCTCGCGAATACGATTCCTTCATTCGAGATACCAGGAAGACGTGGTAGTCCATCGCGAGGCCGAAGACGATCCCGATGAGAAAGATAGGCATGGACGATGCGAGCGGCGCCGCCGAGAACATCCCGAGTACTCCGTCCTGGAACAGCAGCACTGTAACTCCGAACGTCGCTCCCACGGAGAGCAGGAAGCCGGCCGCTGCGGTCAACGGCACGATGATCGAGCCGAACACCACCGTGAGCAGCAGGAACGCGAGCCCAACGACGATCAGCAGGTAGACCGGCAGCGCTGTCATCAGGCGTTCGGTGACGTCGGTCTGAACGGCCACGATTCCCGTCACGCCGATAGTGGTCCCGGTAGCTGCCTCGACGGCGGTAGTTCCGCCGCGCAGGTCGGCCAGGAGTGTCTTGGTCGAATCGTCGTTGGGCCCACCAGACGGCGTGATCAGTACACGGGCACCGTCGGCGGTGTCGTTGAGTGCGATCACTTGCGCTCCCTCGACGCCGGGAACTTCGGCTGCCCACTCGACCACGGATGCGAAGGCATCTGGCACGGTCGCTTCCTTGCCGTCGATCACCATGAGCAACGGCGCATTTCGCCCTTCGCCGAAGCCGCGGTCGATGAGTTCTGCTGCGATACGCTGCGGCGTCCCTTCGGCCGCAGTCGCGTCGGAGGGAAGCGCCATTGCCAAATGCGTCACCGGGAGCGCCAACAGCACGAGGGCCACGACTGCGGCGACGAGCATCCGAACAGGGGCGCGTCGGACGACACCGACCCAGCGGCGACCCAGTGTCGTGTCTCCGGTGGCAGACTCCGTTGTCGGAGCAACTCCGGGTATGCGTCCGGCGAAGGTCTTGCGTCCGAAGACCCCGATGAGAGCGGGAAGCAGCGTCAGCGCGATCAGCACTGCGACGGCAACAGTGCCCGCCGCGGCAAGGCCCATCGACGTCAAGAACGGTATGCCGACGACGGCCAAGGCCGCGAGAGCGATCACGACCGTCGCTCCCGCGAACACGATCGACGACCCCGCTGTGCCTACCGCACGGGCGGTAGCTTCCCGACGGTCGGCGGAACGATCGAGCTCATGGCGGTACCGCGACAGAACGAAGAGCGCGTAGTCGATGCCGACAGCCAGACCGAGCATCGTTGCGAGCAGCGGGGTCGTCGACCCCAGATCTGCGAACGCGGTTGCTGCGACGACACCCAGTACACCGATAGCGACACCCACGACCGCCGTGAGCAGCGGCAGCCCCGCAGCGACGAGCGACCCGAACGTGAAGACCAGAATGACCGCGGCGACCGCGAGGCCGATCAACTCGCTCGCCGGATCGATGATGCCCGCATCCTCGACACCCGCGCCGAGGTAGCCGACCTCGAGCCCGTCCTCGCGTGCCGTCTCGGCGATCGCGCTCACTTGTTCCTTGGTGCTTTCCAAGACATCGGCGGCGGCAGCGACATCGAACGCCCACTCGATCGTCCCGACTGTGCCATCGGCGCTGAGCGGGCTGAGCGCCGCAGCATCGGCACGCGCACGGTCCTCGGGCACCCCTTGTTCGAGTGCGCTGCCGACGAGTAGGTCGGTCTGCACTCCGGCCGCCGTCGCGGGATCGACGATGGTCGCCGACGATCCCAATTGGGGAAGCGCCTGCAGATCGGTCACCACGCGCTGAACGGCGGAGGACACTTCGCTGTCGAGCAGGGTCGAACCTGCAGGAGCACCGAGGACCATCGTCACGTCCGCTGCGGCTTCGGCGAGCTCACCGGCGAACAACTCGGTCGACATCGCCCGAGCCTGCTCGGCCGGGGTATTGGGAATAGTGAGGGAGTCCTGCATGGGCTTCGACATAGTGGCGGCGATGATGCCGGTCACGAACAGGGCGAGCACCCAGGCTGCTACGAACGACCACTTGTGGTCGAAAGCGAAACGCCCCAACCGGTAGAGACGGTGCGCCATCAGTTCTCTTCCGACACGATCGTGGCCGACTCTGAACGCACACGTACCTCATGCGCGAGAGCGTCGTTCATCGCGCGGAACTGGGCGAGTGTGTCCTTGCGCAACATCGAGCGCATGGGTGGGACAGCGAGTCCCCGAAAATGCTCTTCCTGCACCAGGCGGACCCGACCGGGACCGGACGGATCGATGGTGAAGAAATGCTCACCGTCGAACACTCCCGTGATCCAGAACTTTCCCTTCCAGCGAAATTCTCGATTCTTCGACACCGTCAGCACCGTCGGTGTGAACGTCGTCGTACTGCCTTTGGTATCGGAAAGAACGTTGGTGATTGTGGCCCCTTCGGTCAGCGGGCCCGTGGACGAGACGACGAACGGATTCCATCGCGGGTACGACTCGCGATCGACCAATACGTTCCAGACTTCGTCGGCCGAGGCCTCGATCTCGCGCTCGGCACGAATGACGAACGACGTGCGGGTGGACCACACTGCATATGCGACAGCCGCTCCGATCAGTACAACCATGACAATAATTCCCATCTTGGGCATCTTCTCTCGATCATTGACCGGTGTCCGTGTTCCGACACCCTCGGATACTGCGACGCCTTCGACCGTTCGGCCGAATCACGTTTGCGCACAGAAGGTAACAGCTTCCAAGCAGGATTGTCATGGGGCGCAGCCCATCGCGGCGACAGCAGATCGAATCCGCAAGAGTTCCTTTAGCGCCGTCGAAGTTCGATTCAAGGACAGCAGGATACGTTGGGTTTCCTTCCGAAACATCCGTGTCCGAAGACCTTCTCCAGGGAGCCGCGTTCGATGTCGAACTCCGATGGCACAACACATTTCGACGACTTCGTTTCACACTTTCGCGGCGTCGTCGCCGGAAACTCCGACCGCCTGGCCATCTCGTTCCTCTCCGACCGCGGTGAACCCGACGCGACGAGGTCGCTGACGTTCGGCGAGCTCGACACCCTCTCCGACTCCGTCGCGCGGCAGCTGCGTAGCGACTACGACGCCGGTGAGCGTGCGTTGCTGCTGTTCGCTCCCGGTCATGAGTTCCTCTACGCATTCCTCGGGTGCCTGTACGCACAGGTCATCGCAGTGCCTGCACCGGTACCGACCGACGCAAAAGGCATGGAGCGCCTCAGCAAGATCGTGCGCGACTCCGAGATCGGGGTGTTGCTGACCACCGACGCATTGCTACCTGCCATCACGACATGGTTGGCCGACTGTGGCCTCGACGAGGTCCGCAGTGTCGTCGCTGTCGACACGATCGAGGTACCCGATTCGCCGAACCCGCCGCTCGACATTCCGGCGGCCGATACCGTGGCGTTCTTGCAATACACATCCGGATCGACGACCGACCCGAAGGGCGTCGTCATCACTCATCGCAATCTGCTTGCGAATCAACGGGAAATCCATCTCGTCACCCGCGCCACCCCGAACGACGTGGCGGCCGGATGGTTACCCCATTTCCACGACATGGGCCTGATCGGGCAACTCCTGCATCCGCTGTACGTGGGATTTCCAGGACACTACATGTCACCGGTCACGTTTCTCAAACGTCCGATGTTGTGGCTGGAGACGTTGTCCAGGTTCTCCGGGACCATGACGGTGGCACCGAATTTCGCATTCGAGATGTGCACCAGACGTGTCACGGACGATGTGGTGGCAGGCCTCGATCTCAGCCACGTCCGCATCATCTTGAACGGTTCCGAACCGGTTCACCCGCAGACACTGGTCGACTTCTGCGAACGGTTCGCTCCCGCCGACCTCGATCCGAACTCGGTGTACCCCTGCTACGGCCTCGCTGAAGCGACCTTGCTCGTGTCGGGTGTGCGTGGAACCGGCTTCACCGTGTTCGATGCCGATTCCGATGCTCTCGAACGCAACGAAGTCCGTGCCGCGACGCTGCACGGGTCGGCTCGACCGCTCGTAGGTAGCGGAGTCGTCGGCGAATCCGACGTCGCAATCGTAGATCCGGTCACTCTCGAGCGACTCGGACCCGGACGCATCGGCGAGATTTGGGTTCGCGGAGACATTGTCGCACAGGGATATTGGAAGAACGTCGAAGCCACGGCCGCTACATTCGGCTTGTCCCTCGCACATGAGCCCGGGTACATGCGCACCGGGGACCTCGGTTGTTTCGTCGGTGACGAGTTGTTCGTCACCGGCCGGTTGAAGGATGTCATCATCGTCAACGGCAAGAATCACTACCCGCACGACCTCGAACAGACGGCGAAGTCGGCGCACCCGGCTGTCGCACTGGGCCTGACCGCGGCGTTCGGGATGGGCGAGTTCCCGGAACGAGTCGTCCTCGTTCAGGAATTCCGCGAGGAGGATCTCGGCGAACTGGAGGTGGCCGATCTCAAACCGATTCTGCACGAATCGATTCGGCAAGGACACGGATTGATACTGAGCGAGATCGTTCTCGTCGATCGTAAGGTCGTCTCGCGGACGACGAGCGGAAAGATTCGTCGGGCGGAAATGCGAGACCATTTCCGCCACGGGCGGCTCGAGGACCGCGGTGTCGTACCGATCGCCGCATCGGTAGTTCGATGACATTCGGTGCCGTGGACTCCGGTGCCGACCTCGGTTCCGACCCGGCGCGATCGATCGATGAACTCGAGCGTCGGCTCGAAGTACTCCTCGAATCCGTCGACATGCAGTCCGTGGAAGATCTCGATGACGCCGACGAATTCCCCACCGAGTTGATTGCTGCACTGGATCGTCTCGGAGTGCAGCGGTGCTACGTTCCGACCCAATTCGGCGGGTTGCTCGACGACTATTCCAACGCTGGTCGCATCGTTCGTGCACTCTCCAGGGTGGATGTGACCCTCGCCGTCGCGCATGGGAAGACATTCCTCGGAGCAGTGTCGGCGTGGGTCGCCGGTGACGAACGACAACGCGAGCGTTTGGCACAACTCATCTGTGAGGGCAAGCAGATCTCATGGGGTTTGACCGAACGTGCCCGCGGAAGCGACCTGCTCTCGGGCGAGGTTCGTGCGGATACGGCCGAGATGCAAGTGGATTCGAGCCGAACCGGCGACGAGCCCGACACCGCCGGGTTCCGGCTGTACGGAGAGAAGTGGCTGATCAACAATGCGACTCGCGGCCACGCGGTATGTGTGCTTGCCCGCACTCGTGACGGCGGCACTGCCCGCGGTTACAGCTTGTTTCTCGTCGAGAAGTCGGAGCTGGACACCGCTTCGTTCGATACGCTTCCCAAGGAACCGACTCACGGTATCCGAGGCGCGGACATCAGCGGAATTTCGTTCGACGGTGCGTTCGTGCCGGCCAGAACGTTGGTCGGGCCGGAAGGCCACGGACTCGAGATCGTGCTGAAAGCACTACAGCTGACTCGCACAATGTGCTGCTACCTTTCCCTCGGCGCAAGTGATCACGCGCTGGCCATGACCGCTCGATTCGCGCGAGCTCGGGTTCTGTACGGTCGCTCGCTCGGTGACTTACCCGCAGCCAGGACGGTGCTCGTGGAGTCGTTCGGTGGACACCTGCTGGCCGAGGCGCTGACCGTCGTCGCGTCCAGATCGTTGCACGCGCTCCCCGGCGAGCAGTCCGCGCTGGCGGCCGCAAGCAAGTACCTGGTCCCGTCGACCGTCGAGAAGTCGTTGCTCGATCTGCGCAGGCTCATGGGAGCGCGGTCCTTGGTGCCGGGACTGGGGTCCGACGGGACGCTGTACAAAGTGGAACGCGATCATCGAATCGTGTCGCTGTTCGACGGAAACACGGTGGTCAACCTCAACACGATCGTCAGCCAATTCTCGGTCCTGCTCTGGAAGAACACCGCGCGTACGACTCAGGACGAGATCGACTTTCGTATCTGCACGACGATCGCAGAACCGCTCCCCGCGCTCGACCTCGCGCGACTGTCCCTGGTTCCCCGTCGCGGGCTCGGTCTTCTGGCCAACCTCGAGAGTTCGGTGACAGCACTCGGCTGTCTCCTCGACCGCCAGCACGACGGCCAGGCCTACGCACTCCGGTGTGCTGAGGTTCTGGTCCGTACGGTCGAGACGTTGTCTCAGCAGACTCGACTGCTGGACCGTGATCCGGTCGAGGTGCCTACCGCTGCCTTCGTTGCGGCGGAACAACTTTCCGCGTGCATAGCTGGGGCGGCGGCCATACAGATCTACCTGAACAATCCCCCCACCGGACCACTCTGGTCCGACGCACTCTGGCTCCAGTTGGCACTGCATACCGCACTCGACCGAATCGGTGTGCGCAGTTCGGTGCCGATCGACAGCATCGACGCAGGATATTCGGTTCTGCTGGACCAACTCGACCACCGTTCGCATCCCACCATCTTCGATGCGACGACCTCGGCGTCCGTGAAACAGGAACGGGTGAATACGTGACCATTCTCGACACACTTCTCGGTGACCCGTACCAGTCCGCCAACCCGTACGGAGTGGCCGATGTCCTCGAAGCCGACGAGGCTCGCGAGTTCACAGCCGGAACGCTGACGCTGTTGGACGACTACGGCTTCGGCGCGGAGTTCGTGCCGATCGCCCTCGGGGGTCGATTCACCTCCATCGAACGACTCGTGCACGTCATGCGTCCAGTATTCGGGCGTGATGCGTCTCTCGGGCTCGGATACGGTCTGACCTCGTTCATGGCGGCGGTCAACGTGTACGCGGCCGGTCGCACCGATCAGCAGGTTGCTGTCGCACGAACGCTGATGTCGGGCCGGGCGATCTCGGTTGCCTATCACGAGTCGGACCACGGTAACGATTTCGGCGCGAACAACCTCATCGCTACCGAGGACGCGGGAAATTACCGGCTGAACGGCGCAAAGAACGTCATCAACAATGCCGACCGCGCGCAGTCCGCAGTTGTGTTCGCCCGCACTGGCACATCAGGATTCGGCGGGCGCGAGCACTCGTTGTTCCTCGTCGACCTCGACGGTCCCGACTCGCCGGCATCGACGCCACGCCACCTGAGCCTGGCCCTTCGCGGTTGTCGCCTCGGTGGGCTCAGTTTCCGAAACACACCGGTCGACGCGTCGACCATGATCGGCGCACCCGGTACCGCAGTCGAGACGGCGCTCACCTCGTTTCAGGTGTCCAGATGCGTGGCAGCAGGTGCGGGTCTGGGACCTGTGGACGAGAGCCTCTTCGCAGTGGCAGGCTTCGCAACTCGGCGGCGGCTGTACGGCAGCGATCTGTCGGATCTGCCACACGTCAAACACACGCTCGCGTCGTCGTTCGCGGATCTCATGGCTGCCGAATGTATGGTGGCGGACTCCGCGAACACACTGCACGAACTGCCAGCGTTCGGCAGCGCCCATTCTGCGGCCGCGAAATACATCGTGCCGAGGATTTTGGAGTCCGCGATGTCCGATCTCTCGGTCGTTCTGGGCGCGCGCTTCTACCTTCGAACTGGTCCGTATGCACTGTTCGGTAAACACTTTCGGGATTTCGCAGCGCTTGCGATCGGCCACGCAGGTGGCGCGGCCTGCCAATTGGCGATCTTGCCGCAACTGAAACGCCTTACCTCCCAGGGTGACGCTGCTCCCAAGACTGTGCCGGGAGCGGACCTGGCACCCTTGAACTTCGGATCCCTTCGAATGTTCGCTCCTGGCCCCGACCCCGTACTGAACCGACTGCGAGTCAGCTTGGAGTCGCGCCCTGTTCATCCCGCACTCACCGACGTCTGGCAGATTCTGACGCAGGCTCTCCTCGACCTGCGCTCCGAGTCTGCGGCTCTTGCCCCGCACGACCTGGGCGTGGCCGCGCCTGCGGCCGCTATGCGGCTCACCGAACGATATGCACTGCTTCTGGTCACGGCAGGGATCGTCGAGCGCCTCGACGGTGACGCGCCGTCGTGGGCCGTTCTCGCGCTGTATCGCACGGCCGAGCGAATCGGCGGCGTCCGGTTGGAACCACCGCAACACGTTGTGCTCGAGACGTTCACCGATGTTCTTCGGCGAATACAGGAAGGCCGAGCCTTCGATCTCCGAGCCCGCACAGTCCCCCGCACGATGCCCTGACATCGCCGCAAAGTCACCCACCCCCGTCAACGATCACGCACCACCACTCAACCACGCACTCCCATCACGCCAGAAGGAACGACTATGCCTGCTCGTCCGATCGACGAAACCGAATGGCTGATCGAGAAGGTCGCGGGATTCCTGCGAATCCCACCGAACTCGGTCGACATGGACCGCCCCCTTGCCGAGTACGGGCTCGACTCGGTCTATGCCCTCACCCTGTGCGGCGACATGGAAGATGCGTTCGGAATAGAGGTCGAACCCACCATGGCGTGGGACTACCCGAGCATCGCTGCCATGGCTGGCTTTCTTCGCACCCAGGTTGCGGCCAAGGCCGACTCGTGACCTCCGATCCCGCGATCGCAGTGACCGGAATCGCCTGCCGGTTCCCAGGTGCATCGGACGCCTCTGCTTTCTGGAAGCTTCTGCTCGACGGACGGCACGGCGCGAGCGAGGTGCCGCCCGATCGGTGGATCACCGACGATTGGACGAACGGGTCGGATGCTCCGCGCCCGCCGAGCCGATTCGGCGGATTCATCACCGGACATTCGGATTTCGACCACGCCTTTTTCGGAGTTTCGCCGGCCGAGGCGAGCGAGATGGACGTGCAGCAGCGGCTGATCCTCGAAATGTCCTGGCATGCAATCGAAGACGCGGGAATCGATCCGACGGCCCTGGCAGGCAGCACAACGGGTGTCTTCGTCGGAATGATGTCGAGTGACTGGACATCGATAGCGATGTCGAGTCCCGCGGAAATGACCCCGCACCGAGGCACGGGAGGTGGATACTGTATGGCAGCCAACCGGGTGTCCTACCACCTCGACCTGCACGGACCCAGTATGACCGTCGATACTGCGTGTTCCTCGTCCCTCGTCGCTCTTCATCAGGCCGCCAGTGCAATTCGCGCAGGCGACATCGACACGGCTATCGTCGCCGGGGCCAACATGATGCTCTCGCCTGCACTGTCGGTGTTCTACGCTGAATCCGGCCTTGCCTCCACCGACGGCAGATGCAAACCGTTCTCCGCCGGGGCCGACGGGATCGGGCGCGGGGAAGGTATCGGCGTCGTCGTACTGCAACGGGAAACCGATGCCATCACCCGTTCGGGACTGTCGTACGCCCGCATTCTCGCCTCGGCTGTCAATCACGACGGGCGAAGCAACGGGATCTCCGCACCGAGTATGTGGTCGCAGATCGCAGTCCTCGAGTCTGCTTACGCGCGCGCTTCCGTGAACGCTGCCGACATTGATTTCGTCGAAGGCCACGGGACCGGAACCGTACTGGGTGACATGATCGAGTCCCGTGCCCTCGGAAAGGTTCTCGGCGTCGAACGCAGCCGACCGTGCCTGCTCGGATCGGTGAAGGGCAACGTGGGTCACCTCGAAGGAGCCGCAGGGATCGCGGGATTCATCAAGGCAATTCTGTCCGTCAAGAATCGCGTTCTTCCGCCGTCGCTGTTCGCCGATGCCGAGAACGAAGCCCTTGGACTGAGTGGCAAGGGCCTGAGGCTCAACGATTCCGTTGCGAAGCTGCCACGCACACCAATCGTCGGGGGTATCAGCTCCTTCGGAATGGGCGGCACAAATGCGCACGTGGTCGTCGGCTCACCGACCGACGTCCGTTCTCCGAGTCGACTGTCCGGGACCTCGGTGCTCACGATCTCGGCGACCGACGACAGCGCATTGACGTCGAACGTAACCGCGCTCGCCGATTTCGTAGACGACGTGTCGCCGGATCGGTTCAACCAGATTGCGTACTCGACGAACATCGTCAAGACCGGTCTCCGCTCGCGTATCGCCGTTGCCGCCGACACTCCGAGCCAGGGCGCAGCGGCGCTGCGGCGCGCGGTCCTTCTCCGATCCGGCACCGCGTCCGGGCGCACCCCGGCCCCGGCCTTCCTGTTCACCGGCCAAGGGTCGCAGTACCCGGCTATGGGTCGCGCACTGGAGCGTTGCTGCCCGGTCTACTCGGATAGGTTGCGCGAAGTGGTCGACGCGGCGGCCGACGACCTACGTCCACACCTCGACCGCGTCCTCTTCGACGAAGATTCCGCCGAACTGGTGGCTCGGGCCGCAATAGCTCAGCCGGCGCTGTTCGCAGTGCAGTACGCCTTGTCTGCTGCCTTCGTCGACGTGGGCGTTCGTCCGGTTGCGGTTCTCGGCCACAGCTTGGGTGAATTCGCGGCCGCCGTGACGGCAGGTGCACTGACGATGTCGGACGCATTGGGTCTGGTGTCCATGCGGGGCACTGCGATGGACACAGCAGCAGGCGCAGGTGGAATGCTCTCGGTCCGTGCCGATGTGTCGACGATCGTGGCGCACGTCGAACTGGACTCGACGCTGTGCATCGCTGCGATCAACGGGCCCGGCAGCACGGTCCTAGCCGGTGCGACCGAGGCACTCGAGCGTGCAGAACGGGCTCTCGCGGCGTACTCGCCGAAACGCCAACGCGTCACCCACGCGTTTCACTCCCCCACCATGGAGCCTGCCGCGTCCATGCTGCGAGCATCGGGGATCAGAGTGCCACCGAACGCGACCACCGTTCCCTTCTATTCGACACTTCGCGGCGGCGAGATCGACGGCGCCGATCTTACGCTCGCCTACTGGAGCGAACAGATGGTGCGGCCCGTCGATTATCTCGGGGCCATGCGCGCCCTTCTCGCGGACGCCCGCCCGTCGCATTTGATCGAGATCGGTCCCAACGGTGTCCTGACGACACTTGCCCGCGATATCGACACCACCGGGGCCGAGCGGCTCGTTCCGATGCCAGGGCCTGCGTCGGCGGGCACCGAATTTGCCGAGGTTCTCGCAGCCCTGTACAGCCAAGGTACCGACGTCGTCTGGGCACCTCTGTACCAGCAGCAACATCGAACCGTCCGACGTCTGCCTGGGTATCGATTCGACCACGATCGGCACCGGCTGGCGGGCAAGCCGACACTGCGGTTCCGTTCGAATGTGCCTGCTGTCGAGCCGATTCTGGACGATACCGCGGTCGGGGCTGCCCTCGGCGGGGTCAGCGCCGAGTCGCCGCTGTTCACCACCGCCACAACCGTCCCGGACGAACTCGATCTCGAGACGTCGATCTGCACCCTGATCGCGCAGCTGGGCGGGTTCGAGACCGGAGAATTCACCCGATCCTCCCGCCTGCGCGACGACCTGGGGTTCGACTCGATCATGGCCGTTCGGCTCGGCGACCGAGTGAACGAACTTCTCGCTCCGACTCCGCCGATCGCGGTGGTCGATCTGGCCGACAATCTCGACACCGTCGGCAATCTCGTGGACTTCGTCCGTCACCACACCCGAACGTACCCGCACACAGTGATTCTCGAAGGAGCGAACTGATGCACGTGCTCGCAACCGGGACCTGCCTGCCCGGCGCTGCCGTCGACAATGCAGCTCTCGCCGGCCGTTTCGGAATGAACGCCGAATGGATCGAGCTGTTCGTCGGAACACGGACACGATACTTCGGTGTCGATCTCGACTCGGGTGCGCGCACCCACTCGATCGTCGATCTCGGTACGCACGCCGCACGGCAGGCACTCGATCGGGCCGGGCTGGAGCCGTCGGACATCGATTTTCTCGTGCTGGCCACCGCAACACCAGATTCGTTGATGCCGACATCGGCCACCGGAATCGCCGACCGGCTCGGCTTGAATCTCATTCCCGCGTATCAGCTCCAATCCGGCTGTTCGGGAGCGATTTCCGCGTTGGACGTCGGTGGGCGCATGCTCGACGACGATCGACGTATCGGCTTGGTGATCGGTGCCGACCTGTGCGCCAAGCACATGGTTCTCGACCGAGACATCAGCGGTATGCCGCCCGCGACGCTCGTGAACTACATGCTGTTCGGCGATGGTGCAGGCGCAATGGTGATCGCAGCCGATCCCACGGACGCCGTCATGCGGATCGACACCGTGCACTGTGTGTTCACCGGTCTCGACAGCGCTCCTGGACAGATCATCGAGTGGTTCGGAGAGGCCGATCGACTCTCGGACGTCACCGCCGTGCGGGAGGACTACAAGGCCATCGAACGACGTGTGCCGGGCATGAGTGTAGAAACGGCAGGCGAATTGCTTCGCCGTTCATCCTGGTCCGCGGACGATATCGACTTCCTCCTCCCACCTCAGCTGTCCGGCATCATGACCGCCCGCATCCGGAAGGAGATGGGAATGGACGGTGCCCGAGAAATCAGCTGTGTCGCCGCGACCGGCAACAGCGGAAATGCCCTGGCTTTCCTACAGTTCGACAGCCTTGCCGGAGTCATCGAACCCGGCAACCGGGCTCTCGCGATCGCCATCGAATCCAGCCGCTGGATCCGAGGCGGCATCACCTTGGAGGGACTGTGACCGTCACGAACGTCACGAGAGCGGTTGCGATCGCGATCGTCGGCAGCTCGACGGTCCGAGGGCTGCAGGCTCCCCTCGGCGCCGAACTGGCGCGTCACGGATTCGAATCCGATATCCGAGTGGGTGGATTCGGCGGATGGGCTCTGGAACTACTCCAGGACCGAGCCCCCGTCTTCGAACACGACCCGGACATGACGATCGTGATGCTCGACGCGAGCATCGTCCTCGATCGTCTCCCCGACACCTGGACCGCACGAGACGTAGCGGTTGCACTCGACGACGTCGCTACGACACTCGAGCGCTCGGTGCGGAGCCACGCGGCTCGACGGTTGACGGTTGTCTCGACCGTGCCGCTGCCGGCAGCGGTGCTGTCGATGGCGATCGACCTGGTGTCCAAGGCGCAGATCGGGGCCGCCTGGCGTCGGTTCAACGCACGATTGCTCGATCTTGCCGTAGCCGACCACTCGATCGTCGTGCTGGACGCCGACGCCGTTCTCACGGAGTCCGGTCCGCTGTCCGACCCCCGTATGGCGTCGTATGCCGGCGTCGCGCTCGGTAACGAGTTCATGGGGGCATGCGCTCGTCAGATCGGACACCTCACCCGATCGCGCCTGGGCCGGGCCAGCAAGGCACTCGCGCTCGATCTCGACGGAACACTTTGGGAGGGCGTTCTTTCCGAGGACGGAATCGAGGGAGTGAACCTAAAGCACGGTCTGACCGGCGAAGCATACTCAACGTTCCGACGCACCCTGCGGCAGCTCGCCTCCCAGGGCGTGATGCTCGCGATTCTGAGCAAGAACGACGAGGCGCTCGTCCGGCGAGCATTGATCGAACACCCTGATTCGGACATGAGCGAGGGTGACTTCGTTGCCATTCGTGCCGATTGGAATCCGAAGCCGGGAAACCTGGTAGCCATGGCCGCCGACCTGGGCATCGGCGTCGAGTCGTTCGTATTCGTCGACGACTCGGAATCCGAGCGGGGCGCAATGCATTCGGCCTTGCCCACCCTTCCTATCGTGGCGGTGGATGCAAACGAACCCGCATTGCACGTCGTATCACTGCTTCGTGACGGGTGGTTCACCACGTCGACGATCACCGCCGAGGACACCGCCCGAACTACCAGATACCGAACGGAGTTGCAGCGCAAGACCCTCCGCGATGCAGCGCAGGACGTCGAGTCCTACCTGACCGATCTCGACACGAGGGTGGTCGTCTTCGAGCCACAGGGTGTCGAGATCGCCCGAATCGCTCAGATCACACAGCGCACCAATCAATTCAACCTCACCACGCTCCGGATGGACGAACGTTCGGTTCGAACCTGGATCGATGATCCACATCGTGCCGTCGTAGCGGTCGAATGCGCAGACCGCTTCGGCGATCACGGGATAGTGGGGGCGCTCTTCGTCGAGCGGTCCGAGAAGACCACCTTCGTCCGAAACTTCGCGCTGTCCTGCCGGGTCCTCGCACGGGGGGTCGAAACGGCCTTGCTCGCGCACGTCGCACAGTCCGAATTCCAACTCGGCAGAACCGAACTGATCGGCTGGTACGCAGCAACTCCGAAGAACTCGGCCACTGCCCGTCTGTACCCGGATCACGGGTTCCGGCCGTCGGGCGGTGACCACCGCGGCCTGCACGGGCTCGGGGCCGACTCGGAGGAATTCGTACTTGCCCCGGCAGACGCGCCGTCGGTACCCCCGTACGTAGACATCAAGGAGAGATGAGCATGAGCATGAGCATGACGAAAGAGCGATTCGTCGAATTGGTCCGTACCGAAAGCGGTCTGGAGATCACCGAGTTCGGTTTGTCGACCCCTTTCGACGGCGTTGCGGGGTGGGACTCGATGTACCTGCTCAAGGTCATCACCGTGGTGGAGGCGGAAATAGGCAGACCGCTATCGGTCGTCCGGGCCATGGAGAGCAAATGCCTGGACGACATCTACCGGGTTGCCACCGCATGACGTCCCTCGTGCGGATGGTCGGCGGTCTCCGCGTGGTGCCGAACCACCGCTGGCACACCCTTGCATTCCTAGCCGGCAGCAGCGGTCGCAGCCCCGTCTACCTCGGCGTCGAGGTGGACGCGTCGGCCATTCTCGCGAGACAGAGCGAGTCGGCTGGATGTTCGGTCGTCGCGCAGGTCGTCGCGGCTGTTGGGACCGTGTGGGCACGGCATCCCGAGGCGAACTCCTCGTTCGAGTCACTTGGTCTACCTCTCGTGGTTCGGCATCGTGATGTCGACGTCAAGCTGGCGTTCGACGTCTCGGTCGACGGGACCAGGACGGTGCAGTCCGCTGTTCTCCCTGCTGCACAATCGATATCGCCCGCAGCGATCACCGAATGGATCACCGACACCCGAGAGCGCCTCGAGTCGGGAGATCGCGGACCTGCGCAGGCATTTCGGTTCCTACCCGGCGTCGTCGGCCGAGCCGTGTTCGACATTGCCACCTTCCTTCCGTGGAGCCACCGGGCCCTCGGAACAGTTGCGGTGACCTCGCTGGGACATCGCCCGATTCGGCATTTCTACTCCGATGGAGGCACCACCATGACTGTCGGAATCGGCAGGATGATCGACTCCGTCGCACTCGTGGACGACCGAGCAGTCGACCGAACGATCCTTCCACTGTCGCTGACATTCGACCATCGTGTGATCGACGGCGCACTGGCGGCCGAGGTCGCAGCGGACCTCGCGTCGGAGCTGGAAATGTCCGGATCGACCACTGCAGCCGAGCTCGAACGGATCGTATAGCGCCATGGACTATCTCGACGAAGTGAAGAATCTGGTCGTCCTGCACGCACGGGCACAGGGAATGAGTGCTCGGCGTTGTCGGTCGACATTGGCCTCCATCACCACCCTGGACGACGGGGATGGCGGTTGGGCCGACGCATGGGTCGGTGCTGCAACCGCATTCGCGCATGAGGGGAAGCACCGAGACGCCGTTCAGTGTCTGAATCTGGCACGATTCCCGTTCGCGTCGACACCAGGGCAGAAGCAGGCCTACAAGGACTGCACCGTCCGGTTCGCAGCGTGGGCCGCCGACGTCGAGGGTGTGGAGAAGCTTGCGGCACGTATCGACGGCACCAACGTTCCCGTTTGGTTCCGTGGCCTGCCCAGCGATGGTCCGGCCCCGTTGCTTTTGGTGATCGGCGGGATCGTGAGCCCGAAAGAACAATGGGCGGACATCCTCGTTTCCGCCCGCGCCCTCGGCATGGCCGTAGTGATCGTCGATTTCCCCGGCGTCGGCGAGAACTCGACTCGATACACGGGGGCCAGTTCGATGCTCATCTCCGCGGTGGTGGACGCGGTAGCAGCACGAATGATGATCGACGGCGTTCATGCTCTTGCGATGAGCTTCGGCGGCACTGTCGTCCTGCGCGCTGCGACGACAGATCCACGTATTCGTTCCATCGTGACCGTCGGTGCCCCTGTCCGGTATCTCTTCAGCGCAGCCTCTCTCGCGGGCGAACTCCCCAGGACGACGGTTCGCACTCTCGAACATGTCACCGGCGCAACGGGATCGGATTTCGAATCGACCCTGGCGCAGTGCGCGCTCGACGATCGCGAACTCGATCGGATCAAGATACCGGTGCTTTACATCAGGAGCAGTCGCGACGAGATCACACCGGCGGCCGAGTCGCAGCTGCTGCTCGACCGGCTGGTGTGCTCGCGCGTCGTCGAATTCGACGACGTTCACGGGTCGCCGACACACATGACGGCCGTACGACTGTTGACGATCGGCGCGCTGACCCGGCAGTCGGGACGAAGGCCGATCACCGGCACGGCATTGTCGATATTGCTCTCGCTCGGCTCCCGGTTTCCGTTCCTGGCACCGATCGACCTGGGCCGGACTGCGGCATGACCGTCACCGACGCACCTACAGTGCTGTGCTTCCACCACGCCGGTGGATCCGCATCGGTATACCGACGCTGGACCGAGTCCGACGCATTGACCGTGGTGCCCGTCCACCTACCGGGCCGCGACGATCGCAGGCACGAGCCATGCTTCACCAATCTCGACGCCCTGGTCGACCTCCTCGAGATCGAACTTGCAGACGAGATGGACCGCCCCTACGTCCTGTTCGGCCACAGTATGGGCGCGCTCGTCGCCTACACACTTGCAACCCGAGCCCTCGAAGCAGGCCGTCGTCTCCCGGAATCACTTGTGGTGGCAGCAAGTTCACCACCACATCTGCCGACCCTGCCACTGCCACTGGACACACTGTCCGACCTCGAAATCGCCCGTAGCCTTGCGGCATTCGGCGGTCTTCCGCCGATGTTGCTCGAGCGGCCGGAATGGCTCGGCCCGCTCCTGACGGTGGTGAAAGACGACATCAGGGTCTGCCAGAGCGCTCGCCTTGCAACGGGCACATCGTTGCCGATACCGATTCACGCGATCGGTGGGACCGGCGATCTCCTGGTCGCCGCGGCGTCGCTGACACAGTGGGACCGACACACGACGAGCGACTTCACGGTCACCATGGTCGACGGCGGACATTTTCTCACGACCGACAACAGCGACGAACTGTTCGGCTTGGTCGAACGCATCGTTCGCACCACGGCTGAGTCGGTGGGCACCCGATGACACTGGACTCCGATCGTGACCTCCGTGCCGCGCGGCATGAGGGCGGCGACACGTCGCCGCCGCGCGGACTCGAGACCAGGCTCGCTCTCGCCGGACTGGCTGCATGGGTAGCCTTCTTCGCACCGACCCAAGTTCTTCTCGCTGTGGCGGCGGAACGCATGTACCCGGCCGACAAAGAGCTGTTCTTCGGTCTGATCTCCGCTGCAGGCAGCGTGGTGATGCTTCTCGCGTACCCCATAGTCGGTGCTCTGTCGGATCGTTGTCTACCTACGGTCGCCCGACGAACGGTGTCCATGATCGGTGTGGCCGTGGCCGTGGGCTGCCTGGTGATGGCGGGCCAAGCCGACAGCGGCCTCGAATTGGTGTTCTGGTGGTGCGCAACTCAGACCGGAATCGCCGCAATCCAGTGCGGGGTCGAGGCGAGTGTCGCCGACGAGATACCGACCCGACACCGCGCGCGGATCGGCGGAAAGCTCGCCGCCGCACAGATGTTCGCTGCTCTACTGGGAACGGTAGTCGCGTCGGTGTCGACCGATCTGTCGATTTCCTATTTGGTGGTTGCCGGCGTGGTCACGATGCTCGCGGCGCCGTTCATCGCGGTGTCGTTCATCGCGGCTCCGACGGCGCGTGACCCGGCACCGGCGCTTGCACACCCGACGGCACCACCGATTCGCGTCGGTCGGTCGAGCTCGACATCCGAACTGTGGCTGGGGTGGACCAGCCGAACCCTGGTGCTGTTCGGACTCGGCAACATCACCCAGTTCCTGTACTTCTTCGTTCACGACGAACTCGCGCGGCCAGAGCCGGCAAGCGCCCTCATCCTGTTGACCGGCCTTTTCGTGGTCTCGGTCGTGCTCAGCGCCCTGATCTGCGGCACGATATCCGATCGGATCGCGGACCGTACCGGACCCGCAGTGATCGGTTCCGCCGTCGCAGGTGTCGCCGCATCGACCTTCGGCTTCGTGGACTCGTGGCCCCTGATCCTGTGTGCAGCAGCCGTACTCGGTGCAGGACTCGGCGCGTTCATGGGACCGGCCTTCGCACTGCTCACCGAACTCCTGCCCGATCCCAAGCATTACGGCCGTGACCTCGGCCTGCTCAATACAGCGGTCGTTGCTCCCAGCGCCCTCGCACCGATAGTCGGCGTCGCCATGCTGCGGTTGGAGCACGGTTTCACGGTGCTCTACACGGTCGCGGGCACGTCGCTCCTCCTCGGCTCGGTCACAATGTACGTGCTGCGTCTTCGCACTCGGGACAGTCGCGAGCACACTGTCGCGGTGAATCCGCTGTGACCGTCACCGAGGTGCGGGCTGTGCGACGGTCCTGGGTAGTTCTGGTCGCAATGTCGGCGGCCGTCACGATCGTCATCTTCAACAGCTCGGCCGTCAACGTCGCACTGCCTTCCATGTCGACGGACCTAGGATTGTCCTCGGCTGCACTGCGTCTCGTCGTGGTCGTCTACTCGGCGACATTCGCAGCCATGCTGTTGCCCGCAGGGCATCTGTGCAACCGAATCGGTGCCCGAACAGTCTTGTTGATCGGCCTCCTGTCCACGGGGCTCGGCGGCGCAGCAGCCGCCTCCGTCGACAACGTGCCTGCAATCATGCTCGCCCGCGCACTGATGGGCATCGGTGCGGCCTTCGTGATGCCGTCGACCCTCGCACTCGTCGTGGCGACCGCCTCGGATGCCGGGCGATCTCGCGCTATCGCCGTGTGGAGCGCGGTCTCGGTGGCCGGTGCCGCAGGTGGACCGATTGTGGGTGGAGTTCTCGTCGAAGGATGGGGATGGAACTACATCTTCGGCGTGTCCGCCGCCGGATCCGCTGTCATGGCCCTGGTGGTCCTCGGTGTGGTGTCACCGACGGCCACGCTGCCACGGTCTGCTGTGAACGGTCGGCTCCTGGTGCTGGCGTCCGGAGCGATCACCACCTTCGTCCTGGGTGTGACGGTCGTCAGCGACGAGACTATCGTCGGTGCCGTCCTCATCGGGGTCGCCGGGATCCTGGCTCTCGCGGCATGGGTTTCTCGGTCGCGCAAGCAATCCGGTTCGTTCTCGGCCGATCTCACGGACTCGGATCCCACGACAGCGCGCCATCGACGTCGGGAGTTCTTCGGGGCGTCCGTATCGAACATGTTGTTGTTCTTCGCGCTCGCCGGCACCCTGTTCGTGCTTACGCAGAAGCTTCAGTTCCAATTCGAACTGTCCCCATCGTCGGCCGGTCTCGCCGTAGCCCCGGTAACGGTCGCGCTGATCCTCGGGGTCACGTCGTCCACACCGTGTTCGAACCGTTTCGGTCGACGGCCGGTGGTAGTGGCCGGACTGATCGTCGCAGCGCTGGCATCGGTGACCCTGTCGCTGGTCGGAGGCGAACTCCACATCGTGCTCGGAGCGGTATTCGTAGCCGGGCTCGGCGTCGGGTTGGCCCTACCTCTGGTGACCGAGTCGATGGTCGCGGCAGTGCCCTCGCATCGGGTGGGTGAAGCCGCCGCCGTCCACGACACGATGCAGGAGATCGGGTACGCACTCGGCGTCGCCGTCCTCGGTTCCGTGCTGTCGGTCGTCTATGGCTCGAACCTGCACGGACCATCCGTCGACAACGCATCGCTCGGGGCCACTCTCCTCGAGGCCGATCGACTGGGTGACGACGCATTGCGCGAATCGGCCATGTCCGCTTTCTCCACAGGGTCAACGGTCGCCTTCTGTGTGGGCGGGGTGTTCCTCGTGGCCGGCGCAATCATCGCCCACCTGTACCTTCCCCCGGCAGAATACCGAGTCCGAAACGGAGTGCAATGAACACGACCCTTATTTCGACGCCCCCGACCTCTGAACCCCTGCACGTCATACCTTCTGATCTGCTCGACCTGACCGCGATCGAGTCACCGACGTCCGTCGCGCTCCACGCACCCGATGGGCGAACGGTCGACTACCGGACGCTCGCCGAGTTGGTCGCGACCACATCGACGGCTCTTGTGGCCGCGAGTGTCGGCCGCGGTGATCGCGTCGTCACCCGATTGACCAACGACGTTCCTGCTGTGGCGATGGTGTTCGCGGCTTGGTCAGTCGGCGCCGTTGCAGTCCCCCTCCCACCGTCCATGACGGACATTCAATTAGCCTCTGTCGCAGACGATTGCACACCCGCACTCGTGGTCGTCGAGCAGCTCCCGGAAAACACGGCGGCCTTCGCGTCTCCGGTGCTGACCTGGGTCGGCCTCGGCACCGCGAAGCCACCCGAACCGACCCTCCGACGACCGGTCCACGACGACGAACCAGCACTGCTGATGTACACCTCCGGCAGCACCTCCAAGCCCAAGGGCGTCATCTGTCCGGCAGCGGCAATCGTATTCGCTGTAGGTTCGATCGGGCGGCAGCTCGAGTACCGAGCAAGCGACACCGTTCTGCTCATGTCGCCTCTGTCCTTCGACTACGGCCTCTATCAGGTTCTGCTGTCGTTCGCGTCCGGTGCGTCCGTGGTACTCGCCGATGCCTCGAACGCCCTGGGCCTGCTCAGGACGATCAGATCGCGACCCGTGACCGTGGTGCCTGCGGTTCCAGCAGTTGCAGGAATGCTGCACACTCTGCTGTCCCGCGGTGGCAGCGTCGACACGGTTCGGATGGTCACCAATACCGGCGCGGACCTGCCGCCGTCCCGGATCGCCGAGCTTCGCATCATATTTCCCCATGCGGCGATCATCGCCATGTACGGCATCACCGAATGCAAGCGCGTCACCATCGCCGAGCCGGACCTGGACCTTGATCGTCCAGGGTCGGTGGGACGAGCTATTCCGGGAACTCGGATCGCCGTGCTCGACGACTCGGGGCGCCCTGTCGAACCTGGGACCGACGGTCAGATCGTTGCCATCGGACCACATGTCATGGCCGGATACTGGGGCGCGGGCGAACTGACTGCCGAACGCTTCGGCGTCGACGCGCTCTCGGGCGAACGAATGTTGCTCACCGGCGATTACGGTCGCATCGACGCCGACGGCTATCTGTACTTCACCGGTCGTCGCGACGACATCTTCAAAGCCGCCGGCGTCCGGACCAGCGTGTCCGAAATATCCGCCGCCGTCGAATCACTGGACATCGTGCAGTCGGTAATCGTCCTCAAGCCCACCGACGAACATGGTTTGTCGATCGTCGTGACGGCCACCGCGTCGGGAAGCGAAATTTTGAGCGCTCTCGCCGCAGTACTCGAACCAGCCAAGATACCGACACGATGCGTCGTACTCGACGAACTCCCCCTCACTCCCAACGGAAAAGTCGACACTCGCCGCGCAGAGCTCGCACTGACGAAGGACACACCATGACACGCAACACGGACATCGCTCGTACATTCGGGACACCGGTCTACATCTTCGACGCGGACAAACTCGACGCGGCCGCGCGCGATCTCACCCGCGCGCTACCACAGCCGAGTTCCATCTATTTCTCACTGAAGGCAAATCCCAATCCCGCAGTGGCCGAGGTACTTCGACTCGCAGGGTGCTCCGCGGAAGTCAGCTCGATCGGCGAGCTCGACGCAGCCTTGTCCGCCGGATTCCCCGCGGCGGACATCATCTACACCGGGCCGGGAAAGACGGACGAGGAAATCGTTCACGCCATTGCCAGCGGCGTCCGGGAGTTCTCCTCCGAATCTCGAACCGACCTTCGGCGCCTGTCCGCCCTCGCCGACGGATTGTCCGTCGGAATCGGCATTCTGCTTCGGGTCAACAGCGATTCGGCCCCGGGCGGTGCAGGGATGCGCATGACGGGAGCGTCGTCGCAGTTCGGAATCGATACCGGCACAATGCCCTTGACCCGCGACGACATCGACCTTCCGTCGATCGAGGTGCACGGGTTCCACTTCTACCCCCTCAGTAACGCATCCGACGAGTCCGCGCTCGTGGTCGAGATGATCAACAGCATCGATACGGCCTGCAGACTGCGCGACGAACTCGGAATCGAGCTGAAGGTTCTCGATCTCGGTGGCGGTTTCGCTGCGCCGTACGCATCCTCCGGACGCAGGCCGATTTACCAGCAGCTCCAAGAGTCCATCGCGAGTGCGCTCGATGCCCGGCTGCCGGGCTGGCGTACCGGGGAGACAAGAATCGTGTTCGAGTCCGGCCGGTATCTCACGGCGGACTCCGGGGCGCTCGTCGCGCAGATCATGGATGTCAAAGACAGCCGCGACCGACGATATGTGATCACGGACACCGGAATTCACCATGTCGGCGGTCTGTCCGGCATTGGACGCGTTCTACCCGTGTCTGCACATGTCATGGCCGGGGCGACGCGCGGGGACGTCACCGGAATCGAGACCGACGACGACACGGATACGCGTGACATCGTCATCGCAGGGCCGCTGTGCACACCGGCCGACGTACTCAACAGGAACGCCGACCTCGCCGACCCCCACCCAGGCGACTTGATCGAGATTCCCAACGTCGGTGCCTACGGGCTGTCTGCGAGCTTGATGGGATTCCTTTCCCGGCCCGCTCCCGCCGAGGTACTCGTTCGTGGAACCGAAACGATATCAGCCACAAGAATTCAC
Source organism: Rhodococcus sp. 1168 (assembly GCF_002091955.1). Taxonomy (GTDB): domain Bacteria; phylum Actinomycetota; class Actinomycetes; order Mycobacteriales; family Mycobacteriaceae; genus Rhodococcoides. The sequence continues at coordinate 404,066 of NZ_MKKY01000091.1, forward strand.
TTCGACAGACAGGATCTGACTATGACCACACACGACGCACAGCAGCCGGCGGATCACACACCCGAGACGGCGTGGGATCGAAACTTCGAACGCCACATTTCGCGAGCCATTCCCCGTCTGTCGATCGACGGCGGCCTGAAGGCCGACGAGGACCTCAAGAATGCCGGATTGGATTCGCTGGCGCTCGTCGCGCTGTTGGGCGACCTCGAACGTGAATACCGAATAGCGATCACCGATGACCAGCTGACGGCCGAGAATTTTGCCACTCCCGACTCGATTTGGTCGCTGGTCACGCGAGCACGAGACGCTGTCTCGTTGTAACTCCGCGTAGCGGATACTTGCTCGGCAGTATCGATTCGGCAGTATCGATTTCGAGCAGGTGTCCGCAGCACGACCCCAATATGAACAGATCACTCTCACAACGAGAAATATGTTCCATTTCGGTAATATCGGACTTCGGCAGAAGCTAAGTAGAACCGAATGAAGGAAACTCACCAGAATGAGCGTGTCGAAACTCGAGGGTAGAGGTATTTCGATCAAAACATTCGGCGCCCTCGAACTGGATTCACAAGACACAGTGTTCGAGATTCCCAGCGGGACGAAGCTCAGGTCGGTGTGGGCTTCCCTGGTGATCGACCCAGGCAATACTGTCTCGATGGAGACCGTGGCAGACATCGTGTGGGGGTCCAATCAACCCAAGCGCAGCCGTGAATCCATACACGTCTACATTTCGCAGCTTCGTTCGTTCCTCGATTCCTGTGGCCACTTTCCAGGACTCATCGAAACCCGAGCCGGCGGATATCGACTCGCAGTGAACAAACTTGACGTCGATTGGTGTGTGTTCGACGATGCGGTCAAGAACGCCCGCCCCAAGGCCAGATCCGGAGATCTCGACGGTGCCTGGGAGGACTTCGAAGTCGCGCTGGCGTTGTACCGCGGCCCTTTTCTCTCGGGACTATCGGACAGTCCGCTACTGGAAGCAGCCGTGGACGAGATGAACGAGGGTTACCTCGCGTGTCTGGAGCAACGCAACGAAGTGATGCTGGCACGCGGAGAAGTCGCCCCACTGATCGGCGAGCTGCGTAAACTGACCCGGCAGTTTCCTGTGCGCGAAACGATGCACCGCCAACTGATGCGGGCGTTGTACCTGTCCGAGCGGCAGATCGAGGCGCTCGAGGTCTACAACCGATTGCGGCACACGCTCCAAGGAGACTACGGAGTCGAGCCCGGTCGGCAAGTTCGCAGCGTGCACCAATCCATTCTCGAACGCGATTGCGAAGCGATCCGAGAGATGATCCTCCTGTAGTGCAACGCAATACACCGATACCGATGTCGCATCGGTATCGGCGTATTGCATGTTCTCAGACTTCGACGCGTGCCCCGGCGCGGATGGCCGCAAGTCGGTCGACGGCCTGCCTGGCAACACTGTCGGAGTTCAACAGGCTGTAGTAGATCGGACCCCAGATCCTTTTCTTCAGGAACGCCGATCGCTCGATAGCGCGGTAGATGGAACGGCGTCCGATCTCCGCGGCAATTCCCCGTTGCGCGAAGGCCAACTCCTGACGCATTTGCAGCGAACGTGCGGCCTCGACCGATTCCTCGCGCAGCGCCTGAAAACGTCTGCAGGCGTCGTCGACTGCGATGTCCGTCGAGTGGGTGAGGGCCGGCGGCAACAGATCCGCCAGTACGACGCCGTCGAGAATAGCGTGATTGACACCCTGAGCCAGGACCGGTGAAAGTGTATGCGCCGCATCACCGATCGCCACGAGGCCCGGAGTCGACCAACGCGGTGTGTAGCTGGTGAAAATATCCAGCACGGACGTATCGCGCCACGAACCGATTTGTTCCGCAACCGTGTCGGCGAGTTCCGGTACGAGTCGGGCGATTCGATCGTGCAGCGCAGGCAAACCGGATGCGCGAATCTCACGAAGTCCACCCGGTGGGATGTTGACACCGAGACGTACGAGGTCCGGGATCGTCGGAATGCACATGACGTGGGAATCGGCTTTCATGCGAACCTGATAGCGCGATCGGTCCCAGGATTCCGGCGCGGTCACCTTGATCCACAGGAAGTCACGTTGCATCGGTTTGCGCCGGGACGGAAGCGATGCCATCGCCGTCGTAGTCCCGTAACGTCCGTCCGCAGCGACCACGAGACGGGAGCGCACCGAATGCATTATTCCGTTGCAGCGGAAGCGGACTCCGCTGATCCGCCCGGAGGTACGGTCGAGTTCGGTGACCGTCGCAGCACGAATCATCCGGAGTTTCTTGTGATCGGCTCCGACGAACATCGCGTCGAGCAGCACGTCCTGGGGGACCTCGGTCGGTAGTTCGGAGTCGCGTCGAAGTTCCTCGAACCTGAGCGAGAGAACCGAGGTCCCGGAATCGACGATTCGGAGTCCGTCGACTGTCATGTACGACGCCGGGGACAGATGATCGAACACGCCGAGTGCTCGGAGCACGAACACCGAGTCCGGTGAGATGGACTCGCCGCGAAAGGATCTGGTCGAGGTTGCCGATCCCTCGAGTACAGTGACATCGACACCGTGCATCGCCAATGCCACCCCGAGCGCCATGCCTGCGGGACCACCGCCGACGACCAGTACATCGGTGTCGATCGTCTCGCCCTCGTTCGGAATGTATTCGCCCACGATGCGGCTCCCCTGGTTCTTGGATTCGAGTGTATCGACCGACCGTAGCAAGCAACGAATTCATTTGGATTGCACTGTGATTGCATCTCGCCAAAGACTCGCTAAAGGTCCTGCAGAGGAGCGTTGACCGGCTCGTACACACCAGCTTAACCTTCGACGAGATCGCTTCCCACGTCCCGAAAGGCTGCTACCGCAGATGCAGAACGGAAACGACGGCGCTCGTTGCCCATACTCATACCCCTTCGAGCGGCCCTCAGCCATGGAGATCGCCTCCGAGTACAGCACCATACAAACCGATGAGGCCGTCGCTGTGGTGAATATGCCGTCGGGCGATTCCGCTTTCCTCGTCACGCGATACGAAGACGTCAAGACCGTCCTCGGTGATCGACGATTCTCCCGAGCTGCCACGTTGGCCGAAGGCGCGCCTCGGCTGGGTCCGGTTCCACAGAACTTCCCCACCCTGCTCAACATGGATCCACCCGACCACTCCCGCGTCCGAAAGATGATCAGCGGCACGTTCACCGCTCGGCGCGTGAACACGCTCGTTCCGCACATCGAACAGCACGTCTCATCGTTCCTGACGGATATGATCGTCGCCGGACCCGACGCCGACCTGATCGAGTCGTTCGCAGCAAAGCTGCCGGTACAGATCATCTGTGAGTTGCTGGGCGTCCCCATGTCGGATCGTCCGCAGTTCGGTGCCTGGTCCAGGGCATTCCTGGCGACGACGAGCAAAGAATACACACCTGAGCAGGTCAAAGAAGCGCAGGTTGCGCTGTTCACCTATCTCAATCAGCTGATCGAGACGAAGAAGGCCGATCCGCAGGGCGACATACTCTCGGAACTTGCCGTTCAAAACGCGGAAGACCCCAGAATCTCCGATCTCGAACTGGTCTTCCTCGGTGTGACCCTCCTCGTCGCCGGGCACGAAACGACCGTCAACATGATCGGCAACGGAATCTTTGCTCTGCTGCTCGAGCCCACGAAACTGGACGAGCTCAGGGACCGTCCCGAACTCATCGACACCGCCATCGAAGAGCTACTGCGCCTGTTCGGTCCCGGGACGGAAGGGTTGCTGCGCATCGCAACCGAGGACGTCGAACTGTCCGGAGTCCTGATCCCCGCCGGTAGCGCGGTCCTCCCGAGTCTCGTTGCGGCCAATCGCGACGAGGACAAGTTCGAGGACGCGCAGTCGTGCGCCCTCGATCGAGACGAGGCTCAGCATCTGTCCTTCAGCCACGGCCCCCATTTCTGCATCGGCGCTTCCCTGGCCCGCGCCGAGCTCAGGATCTCCTTCAACGAGATCCTTCGCCGCCTACCCGGCCTCGCGCTTGCCGTCGATCCCGCCGAAGTTCCTCGACCGGAGGGCCTGCTGGTGAACGGCGTCGCACGGCTGCCCATCACCTGGGACGCCGACGCCGCACGCGCATTGCACGAGAAGGACTCCCACACGTTGCTCGACTCACACACACTGCAGGAGCAGATCCAATGAAGGTCACCGACACATACATCACCGGCACCGGGCACTGGTTGCCGGAAAGCGTCACCAGTCAATGGGCCGTCGAGGCCGGGTTGTACTCCCAGGAAGATCGCGACGCCGACGGCTTCATCGGCGCCTGCATCGAAAAGGAACTCGCTCCCCCACAGATGGCCGTCAACGCCGCGCGGGACGCCATCGACAACGCCGGTATCGCCCCCACCGACATCTCTGTCGTGTTCCACAGCAGCATCTGGTTCCAGGGCGTGGACATGTGGCCGTCGGCCTCGTACGTCGCCGCTCATGCCGCCCACTCGGGAGCCAGAGCATTCGACCTCCAGCAGCAGTGCAACGTCGGACTCGGCGGCATGGAGCTTGCGTCGCAGTTGTTGACTGCGATGGAAGACGGAAACATATTGATGACGACGGCCGACCGCTTCGGTGGCGATCGCATCGACCGGTGGAAGACCGAGAACGGCGTCGTATACGGCGACGGTGCCGGGGCGATTGTGTTGAGCCGCAACCCCGGTGCCTTCCGAATCCTCTCCACGTTCACGCAGGCGGAGAACGACTTGGAGAAGGTCGTGCGGGGACCCGAGTTCCGCGAGAACCCCGAAGCCGGGATCATCGACATCACCTCCCGATTCACTCATTTCATCGGAACCGGAGGAATGCGCGAGGCGGCCGGTCGTCTCGTATCTGCGGTGAAAAACTCGGTGGCAGGTGCCTTGGAGGACGCGGACTGCGAGATCGGCGAGATGGCCCACGTCGTCATCCCCGCTGTCGGGCGGACCAAGCTGGATTGGCAACTGCAGGAGCTCATTCCGGTCGATCTCGACAGGACCAACTGGAGCTTTGCAAGTACGACCGGCCACCTCGGATCCGGTGACCAGTTCGTCGGGCTGAGCGCGCTGCAGGCGGCCGGAACACTGAGCGACGGCGACAAGGTTCTGCTCGTCGGCGGGGGCGCCGGTTTCACCTGCACGAGTGTCGTTCTAAAGTACAGTGCTACGAACTTCGGCACCGCACCATCGACTGAGGAGAAGTAATCGTGACGTCGGCAAAAGCAGGCAGTGCACTGTGGGCGTTCGCCGCAGTCATGTTTCTCGCCTACCCGATCATGCGGCCGTACTCGACCGAGGTCGGTATGGAAGGCGCCGAGGCATTCGCGCAGACGAATTGGGTTGTCGCCCACGTGAGTGCGATGTTGGGATTCGTTGCCATCGCGCTTGCCCTCCGAAGCCTCGAACACGTCGTCGCGGCGACAGCCGGTGCAGCGACTGCAGGAACTGCCGTTGTTCTCACGTGGATCGGCGTCGGGCTGACGTTGACCTACTACGGCGCCGAGGCCTTCGCCCTCAACGCCGTCGGCGCGAAGGCGGTCTCCGACGCCGAGCCCGCGATCATGGATCTCGCGGATCCCATCAGGAACGGCGCCGTGCAGATTTCGATGTTCGGTATCGGACTGGTCCTGGTCCTTGTCGGCGGCATCTTCGCAGCCCTGGCCGTTCGACGGTCCGGCGTGCTACCAGCCTGGGCCGGCCTGCCGATCGCAGTGGGTCTCGCACTCTTTCTGCCGCAGTTCTTTGCTAGTCCCGCGCTCCGTATCGGCCACGGGGTCGTCATGTTCGTCGGTTGTGTCGTCATGGCCTGGGCCATGTGGAATGCGCGCACCGAACGTGTCAAGACCGATCTGGCGGCCGCCTCCCACTGAGGACGAGCATCCGACTGTGACGGCCTCGTCTGGTTCACCGCTGCAGTGAGCGATTCGGAGATGCCATCACAGCGGGGCTGCGCAGTTGGCGACACCGAGTACCTGATTCCGTTCAACCGGTTCGACCGCTACTGGGCAGTCCCACACACGTGGGTTGTCTGAGCGGGTCCATCGTCCGACTTCCTTGGGCCGAGCAAACCGGTACGCATTGCCTCGGGGTCGACCACCGATATTGATCGGGATGGCAACGCAAAGGGCCGCGCTGCCATCCCGATCAGTCTCGCGATCTGCTGCGTTTGTCGAGATACAGGTCGCTGTCGGCGCGCGCCAAAATCTCCGCAACAGGTTCACCGCCGGTAGTCGAAGATGCGACACCGACACTGACGTGCGACAGGCGTTGGCGGGTGGCCTGCACGAACGCCTCCACTACCTCATCGCGGTGCCCGGCCAACATGGCCGCGAATTCGTCCCCACCGAGCCGAGCAATGACTGTTCCCGGCGGTGCCAACCCCCTCCAAACCTGTGCCAACTCGACCAACATCGCGTCACCCACGCGGTGCCCATCTGTGTCGTTGACGGTCTTGAAGTCATCGACATCGATCGCTACCACCGTCAGGGAGTTCGGAGCTGGTGTGTGTCGCCGGATCTGCTCGGTGGGGCGCGCTTCCGAGGCCGCTATTTCCCATCCCGCTCGATTGAACACTCCCGTCAACGGATCAGTGCACGAGGCGATGATCAACTCTTTGGTCACAGCACCGAACGTTTCCGCCGCACCGACGATTGCCACCACGAACACCAAATAGCTGATGGGAGACAACGGCGCCGGTGCCCACCACACCGCCGCCAGCACACACGCAACGAGGACACCGATCAAGACACGAGCCGGACGGTTCCGATGGAATGCGCGGATGTACATCGCCACAAACATCACCGCAATCAAACACAGAAACTGTGCCGAGGTCAGGACATGGAACGCCATCACCATAGGCGAGGCGATCAATGCAGCCCCCAACGCCACCCGATGCCCCACAACGGTGCGCGGCCGCACCCATAACGCAACCAACCCCGCGACGCCGACAACGATCGCAATCACCCCACCGGTGATGTTCGCGGTAACCCGATCACCGTGCGGCAAAATCGATGCTGCCACCCCCGCCACGTACAGCATCGTCGTCAACGCCAGATACTGCTTCAACAAACGTGTCTGCAATCGCGCCAACCCATGAGCCGATCCCGGATGCAGAAAGTGATTCAACAACGGCATGTATCACAGCCTGCCAGCAACGACACTCATAATCACGGTGACCGGCGCCGATGACATCACAAAACCCCGCCACGGCGCCACGGAACTCGGGGCACATCAAAGTCTCCGGACTCGCCGGTGCGGTTCACCAGCGGAGACCTCCAAACTCAGAGCGGTTGCGAGGCAACTTCGCCGGCGCGGCTCGACAGAAGTTCTCGCTCGAAGCGCAAACGAAGTGCGTAGACGTCGACGAAGTCTCGCGCCTCCGCACGGTCGAAGAGTGCGACCACTTTTCGCCCCGCGAGTTCTTCCGGCGCGAACGTAGGACACACCACACTCGCAGTCGCAGGCATGCCCGGTACAGAATCCAGAGCTAGGTCCATCAGCAAATCTTCATCACCGTGAACAAAGCAGGCGGCAGAAGGTCTCAGCGTTCTGAATACGCTCGATCCGTCAGCCGAGGCCGACGGCAACAGATTCGAATTCATCCCTCGCGACACGCACTTCACCACCCAGCCCTGCTGGTGAAGAAGTCCAAATCCCCGCGTCGGACGGCAACAGACAGATTTTGCGCTACCAAAGTTGCTCCGCCTGCCAGCAGAAAGCCACCACTGGCCGGCAGCGTGAAGAACAACCGCGCTATGCGAACCTGGAAGGCAGTGGGCACCCCGCTATCTCCCGGATCGCTCATGCGAAGAACGACAGATCCCAGGTCGCCGCCACGACCCGAACGCAGGTCGACTCCCGACCGTCCGACTCTTTCTGGAAGTGTTTGGGCACGAAAAAGACCCTCTGTCCCGCACGTGCGTGCAGGTCAGAGGGTCTCTTGCGCTCCCCCGGCTGGACTCGAACCAGCAACCGTCCGATTAACAGCCACATGAGACCTATTCCGGTAGGTCCACATGAAACCACCACAGCGCCCCTGACCAGCACTGATCGTCCACAACGTAACATCCGAATCCATGCTTGCACGTACCCACTTGTGACAACTGTGTGACAACCGTTTGGGGTCGGCGGTCGACGCTCGGGCCGGTAAACGGCAGTTACCGCACCGTCAAGCTGAGTTGACGTCCATCGCTGTCATGGTTTCGGCGGTCAGGTTGACGGTATATCTATTATCGGCAATGATTGTCACTACAATTAAGGCTGGTCTTGTGGACCCAACTCATCAGACAACCGTGCGCGGCCAGCTTGTTGACTACGGCTCGTCAAGGCCCTGCCGGTCATCGTGCTCAAGAGCGTCTGCGCGGCAAATTTGGGTCACACAAGGTTCGGGCAGGGTTTGGTGTGCCAAAGCGCCTCTTGCCACCAGTGCACACTCTCGCCGATCTGGATCTCGTGCTGGCAATGGGGGCAAATTGTCGCCCCTCGATCCCAGCCCTCGATAATCGGCGCGGGATACTCGAAACTTTTTGCCATCACTTGTCCTAAGTGGTCGACGGTGGGAAGTCACGTTCTCACACGTTAGCTGGTGGCCGATCTGGACCTGGCCGTTGGCCAACCGCCCTGACTGGTGAGGTTGACCGACGCTGAAAGGTGCTGAACGTGCCGTGGGTCAGTGTCGGTACGGCCGCGGACCGACGGGGTACACACAACACCGGCAAGGTTGGATCAATCCATGAGCTTGCATCCGATTGATCTAGCGCTGCAACTATTGACCGAACACGACACGCCGGATACGCGCCTGGCGGTCATCTTCTCGTTCTACTCACAGGAGACCTCGAGGGTGCTGGCCGACCCACCCACGCCTCGGCAGTGCCAGGACGTGCACGAGTGGCTGGTGTCTATGCGTGGAACCACGAAAGCCGCGTACCTTCCCGACTTTCGTGTCGACTGGCCGACACGTCGCCCTGTGGCAGCACTTTCACCCAGGTCGAAGATGAGTTCGATAGCTCAACTTCCCTGCAACGCATGCGAACCGGTATCGGACGCCGTGATCCAGCACTTGCCGATTCAGGTCGAGCCGACCGCCGCTCCTCTGACTTCGAGTTCCAGATGCTCTACGGAATACGAGATGTGGAACAACGGCGGCTGGCCTAGGAACAACAGCACGTGCGAGTGTATGTCCCCTACGGGGAGCAGTGATATGGGTACTTCATGCGACGACTCGCCGAACGACCAGCCAACCTAGCGTTTTTTCTTCGCTCGCTCACCTCGCAGAAGTATTGACCACGATGCCGATGCCCCTTCGGAGGCATCGGCATCTACGCTGCGCGTCCATCTCACAAACGCACCCGGCGGCGAATAAGCACGACAAGCATCGTGCCAAGTGTCTGGGCGCCGCGTGTTGCAGTGCCCAGGCGGCGCGGCCTGGATGGCACCCTCAGACAGAGCCGGGGATCGCGTCCAAATACTGTCGGAGCGCGTCCAAATACTCGATGGCCTGTTCCCGGTCGCTTTCCTTCTCTGCCTCGGAAAGCTGTGCGTACGAGGTGTCCATCTGACGGACCCACCGCGTGACCAGTTCTGCGGGAATGACGAGGCTGCCGTCGGCGCCCTGTACGCACTGCTGGTGTAGGTAGCGCTGCCAATGAGACCAACGCTCGTGTTCGACGTTGGCAACGATCTCGATGAGCTCCGGAGTATCGAGGGCGGAACGGGGAATGCTGGTCACTAAATCAGCCGATCGTTGACGAGGTTCCAATAGTGTTCCCCGGTGACCGTCAGTTCGCAGGATCTGTTCTGCATCGCTGCCCAGTACATGTGCTCAGCGCCCACTGGTCGCACGAGGTTGACGCGGGCGTAGTTTTGCAGCACTTTGAACGTTGCCATATTGAGGGGGTCAGGTGCCGGGATCGAAGAATCAGATGCTTCTTCGGCGGATCGCGCCGGCTCGAATGATGGATCCAGCTTCAACTCGACGCCGGGAACGTCAAATATTTCGGTGAGCTGGTGTAGCTCGGACAACGAGATGGGCGGCTTCGCACGTCTCAACGAAACGAACGTCTTGACATTGGTTTTGAAGACCGGGCGTTGCTGCCACGGTCCCAGCGACTGATCGATGTGTGCATACACACTTCCAGGCGTTATGTCACCGACCAGGTTGGCGGCGGCCCCACTGAGCGCATCGACAAGCAATCCTGTGAAGACACCGGACCCACCCTCTTCCATCGCGTACTGTTCGGCAGTCGATGCCGACAAGATGGTGACCCCTTCTCGTATGTCGGCCTGGACTGCGCCCTGAGCGGAGACGGCGGCAGAGCCGGAATGGCAGCTATCCAGGATGATGACCTTGTTGGTGGCAGGCGACTGGTTGGCGAAGGTCATGACATCAGTGAGGGACAATCCGTCGTCGCCGCCGCGCGCATCACTGGAACACAAGTATCCTCCCGCGTCGTCGAGGTACCCGTGTCCGGAAAAGTAGAACAACGCAATCTCAGCGTCGTCGCGGAACAGTTCTCGGACCGCCTCACGTAAGTCGTGACGATCTACGCTAGCTGCCGGCCCTGTCCCCGTGATGAGCCTGGGCGATGTGAAGTTGGCGGTGCCATCTGCGTCACGTTCGAGGACGCCGTTGACGCTGTACGCGTCGTTAACGCAGCCACGAAGAGGTGAGATGTGGTCGTAATGATCGATTCCCACGATCAGTGCTTTACGCATGACGATTACAGCGAATCGATGAAGCTGCTGATGTTCGTGTCACTCCACGTCAACGTCGAAACTCCTGGGAGGTTGGTTCGGTCGTTCGTGTACGCCCAGATTCCGCGGATACGCTTGCCTTCCTCCTTAGCGCACGTGATCTCCCACTGTTGGCCCGTCGATGAAAGAGAATTTTTGCTGACCAATACGATCACGCCGTGCGAGCGTTTGATTCGGGTGCGTACCTTGTCCTTCCAGCCCTCCTCGTACGCTTCCTTGACGGACATGTCGATGAATTTGTACGGCGCGCGAGGAGACAAAGACTGCCCCTTCAAGAAGTCGCGCTGTCGTTCATCTTCGATCGCGAATGCGACAAAAACGATCTTTTCGTCCGCCATAACGTACCTTTCTCGCTGTTTCCGGCCAGTGGTGACACTGTACGTGCACAGCCCGACGCCAGAAGACATACCGCGACCAGCTGGCCCCGTTCGACATAAACCTGTCGCCAGCAGACAGCTTGAAGAGGTACCGCAACAAGCGCTGACGACGTCCGTGCAGTTCTCTTCTGAAACGTTGCAGTCGTCTTCTGAAACTGACAAATCTGCTGTCGAAGACATCTGTCGAATACTCGCTGAACAAGATCCGCCTCCAGCTCGACGCCGTAGGCGGCTGACGCCTCACTGCGGATACTTCGTCGACGAGGGCGCGAGAGGAGCCTGACTCACTGCTGCACGAGCGGAATGGCGGAGTGGAGGAACTGGGGACATGCCAGCTGGATTCACGTAGTTGACGGGGCGGAACGGGGGGTACCGCACCGTCAAGACATGTTGACAAAACTCGGCGCTGATGTTGCTCAATTCGTTGTTACTCGTAGGTTGACGGGGCACTCTGCAGTGAGCAGGACAAGAGGGGTGCGAGGGGCAAGGCAGTCGCGCAATGTCTATGGTGGCGAGGACAGACGTCGACGCGGCGACTGGGACCTGCGTCCTTGCTGTGTAACCCGCACAGGCGACCTTGCCTAGATATTTGGAGGAGCTCGATGACTGGCAGTAACGAACGTCCAACTGGCCGTGATGGGTCGGAAGGCAGATTTAACAAGCAGATGGATACTTCCGAAACGTTCGTTCCACGGCAGACTGATGATCAAGGTAACCAGACCGGCCGCTCAGTTGAAGACATCGAGTCGACTCCCCCGGACGACTGACGGATACTGGTTTCGTGCCAACTACTTGGTTGTCGGTTCTGCTCTTCGCCGTTGTCGTGGCTCCCGGTATTCTTTACGATCAACAGAGCGCGAAACGCGTTGTGAAAGAGGAGCAGAGCGCATTTCGCGAAATTGGCCGAATCGCTTTGGCTTCGCTTGCATTTAGCAGCTTCGGCTCGGTTCTCGCGATCCTTGCGCACCGCGTCTGGCCGGATACGTTCTTAAACCTTGATCAAGCTTTGCGCGGTGGATCGTCGTACGTCACCGACCACAACGGTAACGCAGCCGCATCGCTCGTTCTGGTCGTAGGTGCCGCACTCGGAACATCCTGGTTGGTCGGCTCAAGTCTGAACGCCCTTCTTGGGGGCGGACTACGGAGCGTCTCTGGCTGGACGACGGTGCTGTCGCCCAGCCATCCGAACAAGCTGCAGCCAGGAACAACGGTGTTCGTGTCCGCGTATCTATCTGATGGCAGTGCCGTCCAGGGCCGCCGCCGAGACTACTCCGCCGACCTCCAGCGCAGCGATCGGGAACTGGTAATTGCCAGCCAAATTTGGACTAAGAAAACTCGGGATTCCGTCTGGAAGAAACGCGATGACCTCGATGCAGTCGTCGTCAGCGGCGCTGACGTAGTGCGACTTGAGGTCGAGTACTCGCAATTCGGAGCGGCTAATATTCCCAGAAAGGAGAGGCTAGAACGGTGGGCCCGCGATCACGTCCCGATGCTACTAAGCACGGTTTTTGCCGTAGTCACCGCAGTTCTGACAGCTGAGATAGCCGGATTCACGTGGGGTGCAGTTGTGGCAGTTGCTGTAGGAGCGGCGGTTGGGCTTCTACTGCGCAGATCCATCTCTCGTCCCACACCCTCTCCGTAGCGTCCGACAGAACGAGTTCTGTCGGACCTGCCGCGTACCGTTAGGCACTCGACTCGCGATCGAGCTGTAGTGGTTGGTTCCCTGTCAACTCAGAGCTCTCGAATGCTATAAGGAGCAGACCGATGCCTTTGCCGCGCGCTTTCCTCAGTTTTGATTTCGACCATGATGCGACCTCGAAGATCTTGTTCGCCGGACAAGCGAAGGACGATTCGCCGACGCCGTTCGCCGTACAGGATTGGTCCTCAAAGACGTCTCTCCCGCAAGCACAGTGGGAGGCCTTGATTCAGAAGAAGATCAATTCTTGCCACATGCTGATTGCTCTCATTGGTACCCACATGAGTACCGCCGGCGGAGTCGCGAAGGAGATTAGGATGGCTAAAGATCAGGCTGTGCCATGCTTCGGTGTCTACGTCAACGGCGCGACCTCTACTAGCACCCTTCCCTCTGGTCTCTCACGAACGTCAGTTGTTGCATGGGACTGGAAGAAAATCGCCAACATGGTCGATCAGTGTGCTGGCCTTGGGAAGAACGCAAGTGTTGCGGGTTGGCGCGCCCTGTGAGTCCGAACCGCCGTGCACTTCTCGTCGGATTGAACTACTACGAAACTAAGCCTTTGGGCGGCTGCGTCGCGGATGCAACCGAAATGGCTGCGAGGCTACGGAAGCACGATTCGGGTGCGCCCAATTTCGCCGTGCAGCTGTGACGTGTATGGGCTCGGGACATGCTTGACGAATTGTCGTCGGGACATGGTTACCCGTTTCGGGGTCGGTGGGCGTTGAAGTTCCGGATGGGTTTGGTGGAGGTGCGGGCGTGTACGCCGAGTTCGTTCGTGCCGTCGAGGACGCGGTAGTAGTTGTCTTCGACCACGACGGTGACGATGGTTCCAGCGAGAGGGCGGCCGACTTTGAGAAGCTGGCCTGCGACCATGACGCGACCGTCTTTCGGTACGCGCCGCTGCACGCTCTGCGGGCCTGACGGCGGTGGGGGCGGCAACGGGCCAGTCGCTTCTCGTGCGCCGCGCAGCGAGGCCACCCTGGCGGGTTCGAGCGGGTTCGACAACGTCGCGAGCAGGACGTTGTCGTGACTGACGTGTATCAACCCGCCCTCAATCCTGAGGGTGACTCGCATGCCGGCACGGTCGACACCGAGGCGCAACCGAGTGCCGGCGACAATGACAGGGCCGTCTCTGCCTGCAGTCCGGTCGATCTCGATCGGTCTCGGTGCAGTCGCTAAGAATGTCGCGTCGACCGCTGCCGAGGCTGGCGCCGGCCGGCCCGGGCGGATGCCGCGCATCGCGAGGCGTTCGAGGTCTGTGTTTGTCAGTCGTGAGCGCACTGTCTTGATGACGCTGCCGTCGAGGATGACGTGGATGCTGACCAAATCGATCCACAGGGTGACCGTGCGTCCGGCGTGGTTGCGGCCGATCCACAGTTGCTGGACGCCAGCAACATCGGCGACGCCGCCCGGTGGCACCCGAGTATCGAATTCGACTGCGCTGCTCACTCTCTCGGCCGGTGTAATAATGGGTCGACGTGACGAACGCTGCGGCGCAGCAGAGGAATTCGTTTCGCCGTCTGCCGTGTCATCTCGCGTGACGGGTTGGAGTCGTGCTCGGAACAGGCTTGCCGGTGGGGCCATCTCCAGGCTTTGGTGCGGTCGTATGGTGTTGTACGCGTGCACCCATTCGTCGAGGGCTGCTTGCGCGGCGACGATGTCGGCGAATGCGCCCGCCTCGTCCAAGAATTCGCGCCGCAGCGTTCGGTGGAACCGTTCGATCTTGCCGGTCGTGGTGGGCGAATGACGGCGTGTCAGTCGTGCCGTGATGCCGAACGAGCGGCAGGTTCGCTCGAACAACACTTCGACAGGTAGGGGGCGGGTGTGTTTCCCGGTGAACTGCTTGCCGTTGTCGGTGAGCACCTCGAACGGCACGCCCCACTTCTCGATGGCGACGACGAATGCTTCGCACACCGCAGTACCGGAGGGCCGTTCGAGGATGGCCGCGGTCACGACGAATCGAGAGTGGTCGTCGATCCCGGTGAGTATCTTGCATTCGCGACCGCCGACGAGAAACAGCCCACCGACGAGGTCGAGTTGCCACAGGTGCATCGGTGCTTCACGCTGCCAACGTTTGTACACCCGCTTATGTTGTTGCTCTTGATGATTGATCAAACCGTTTCGAACGAGCACCCGGTGGACGGTGGTACGGGATGGGCTTGATTGTCCGAGTTCGGCTGCGAGTTCGAAGCAGATTCGACGTGCGCCCCAACGGCGGTGATGTCGGCGCATCTCACAGATGAGGGCTTCGACGTCCGCGTGGATACGTAGTGGGCTCGAGTGCGGCCGCCTCGATGAGTCGACGAGACCGTCGAGACCCGAGCTCTCGTATCGCTTGCGCCACGCTGTGATGGTCTGTCGCGTGACGCCGAACCGTTCGGCTACGTCGCTGACCGATGAACCGTTGTGGACCTCTGTGATCGCGCGGAACCGGATTGGGACTGTGACTCGGCGGGCAATACCGGCATCAGATTCTTGAGGTTGAGGGGAAGGCACACGCAACAGTCTCCAAAAGGGATGAAGCGGAAGGTATGTACCGATGACGCTCGGTCAAAGATGTGTTGAACCCTTACACGTCACGCTCACGACGTACTCAGCGACATGATCATAGTCGCCGGTGTCACGTTCCAATCGATACCAACTTCGAGGTCCATTCCAGTATCGAGAATCGCCTTGATATCGGAGTGGTCTCGGGTGGAGACAATAGAAATACGAGTGCCCCTGTCGTACAAGCCTATCGACTGCGGAGCGGGTTCCGATGAGTCATACCTCAGCGCTAGTTCAAACGACTGCATTGCTGTTCTCCCAGTTGTGCTAGCAAGTTCGAGAGTGATGGTGTTTGTTTCGAGTAGTTCCTTCAGGAGGCTGCGGCCGCGGAGTCGGGTGAATTCGAGTAGATCTGTCAGTTCAGACGACGTTGCGTCGTAGCGGGTTCGCCAGGTGTTGATGCTCATCTCTCCGAGGTGTTCGCGTAGAGACTCGACCGTCGTTTCGTCGGTGGTGGTGATACTCGCAGCGATTGAGTGTGCCAGTCGTCGGGAGCGGATGCCCGAGGACATCAACAGCAATTTGGCTGTGGTGTCGACTCCGTAGCGAATGCATCCGCCCAGCTCGGGACACAGACGAGGGGACTGCACCCGCTCCGGTGGATCCGTGTGCGACACCGACCACCACCGCGCCAACCACCACGACAGCTCCACCGACCACCACAGCGGTTCCCACGCCGTCGTGTGACACAGTGCCCGCCGCACCGGAGGCAACCACCCCTGCGGTGGTCCCACCAGCCGCCCTTTCACCGGCGCCTGCGCCTGCACTAGCGCAGGCGCAGATCCCGGCCGAACCGGCACCCGATCAACCAGTCGAACCCGAGAACGACGACCTGTCGTCGAAGACCGCGGAACCTGATCCGGACTGGGCACCGACCGAAGACCCCAACGCCACCATCGTTCCCGGTCAGATGCGCTCGGACCGTGAAGAAATCCCGGCACCGTTCACCAAGGAAGATGCCGACAAAGCCGAAACCATGGAAGCGCGCCAGCGCATGTCCCGCGCAGTGCAGTCCTGCCAGTACTACTGGCCCTCACCGCACGCGGTGTGCGGTGTCATCCGCGACAAGTACAACTCCCTCGGCGGACCCGCCAGCTTCCTCTCCTTCCCTAACTCCCCCGAATACACCAACCCCGACGGCCACGGCAAACGCACCCAATTCCTCAACGGACCCATCTACTGGTCCGCCGCCACCGGCGCACACCCCGTCGTCAACAGCTTTGTCACGAAGTGGGGATCGCTGGGGTGGGAAAGCGGGTTTCTGGGGTATCCGACCACAGATGAGATTCCGCACGCCGACGGAGTTGGTCGGCGTCAAGAATTTCAAGGCGGAGCGATCTACGTATCGTTTCAGAACGCGCTCGGGTCAGCCATAGCAGGCTCGATCCGCGCTAAATGGAACACCGCGGGCGCTGAAACCCCGGGTTCTCTACTCGGATACCCACTCACTGACGAGTTAGTGAACCCAGATG
Source organism: Rhodococcus sp. 1168 (assembly GCF_002091955.1). Lineage (GTDB taxonomy): Bacteria > Actinomycetota > Actinomycetes > Mycobacteriales > Mycobacteriaceae > Rhodococcoides. The sequence continues at coordinate 420,882 of NZ_MKKY01000091.1, forward strand.
GCGGCAGGCGGCAGGGATTCGAACGGGGTGTCATGTACTGGTCACCTGCTACTGGGGCGTTTCCAGTCACCGGCGTGATCAGCTTTATCTGGGCATCGAAGGGGGTGGAAACTGGCCAGTACGGCTACCCGGTAGGAGATTTAGTTGTCCAACCTGAGTCAACATTCCAACAGTTTCAGGGTGGAGAGATTCGTTTCTGGAACGAGACCGTTGAAGTGGGGGGGCAGTACGGTCAGCCTTACGCTGACTGCAGGTTCGATACGGAATACCCTCATCGGTCCGAGCATCAAAAATGGAGGGTAAATGTCATCACCAAGGGCTACTGCACCGATCCCAAGAAAAAGATCGCAGCGACAACAACGTTGAATGGCCCGTGGGTCTGCGCCAAGTACGTGGTCATGTCTTGCCAAGGAACGAGGTGGGTCGAGTCGGCCTCGAAAGGTGACGGAGTGAACAGCACCCTCCTGGGACGCAAAGACGAGCTCAGATTCTCCACCAGCTTGCCGTGCGTCGACGGTGAATTTTACGCCTTCACCGAATGGGAAATCACCAACGACAACGGAGGGGTAATGGAGTTCGGACCACTCTATACGGGTACAAAACTCATACCCGCTCCGGGAAGACCCTGCGAATCCGAACCAGAAAGCTGATCTCGGGCAAAGTATAAAACGGAGCTTCTTTGCTCATTTTTCCCTCGCCTTGCGCAGCGATGCGCAGGGCGAGGGGAACCTCGCCAAGGTCCCGGCGAATGTCAATCAACGATTTTTTACGTACTTGAGTGCAAGTAGAGCTATCAGCGAAACGCTACCGGCAGTAACCGCCACCACTAACGAAAAATCAGTGTATGAGCCGGACACAAGCATCCAGACGATCGCCAACACGCTCGCCACTAATATTAGCCAAAGCGTGTTCGACCAACTTTCAAAGAACATACCTTTATTCGCCCTGCCGGCGGGTTCGTCCATCTCCAGCTCCTATGGGTTAATCTAACTATCACAATTATGCAGATGACACAGCAACAGATATTGCCGAGCTTCGCATCCATGCGGCGCTGGGTGTCGAAAAGTCGCTAACTCCGGGATATAGAGAATAGCCCACGGCCCTCCTGTCGCTTCCAGGCGCACTTGTTAGCATCGGAGGATGGGCCAAAAGAAGACCGAGCATGGAAACGAAAACAACGTCGTAGTCCACAGCTATTGCAGGCCAATCAGGGTATAATTTCGACTCCCACAACCGCGGATGCTCGTCAATGAGCCGAACCCAATCGTGCCATCCATCCACCGTATAATTGCGGCCGCTGTGGGCATTAAAGTGCAGAAGTGTTCTGTTTTTACTTTTCAAGCCTCCAACACCTTGGTATAAGTACCACGAGTCATCACCGCTATCTTTGCCGAAATGTACAGCCGTCCACAGTGCGCCTACCGGCAGTACGCTGGCATCCAGAGGATTGGCAATGTTTATATTATTAATAACCTCAAATATTTTACCGTAGTGCACTTGCGGTGATTTAAAGATAGAGAATTCAGCGAGACGTTTCGTAACTGCGACCTCAATAGCAAGTAACTCGACCACATTTAACGCAGGTAACAATTCTGCATCAATATTTTCATCAGAATATAAATAACTGCTTAAAGAGTCTAGCACCAATAGAGTTGCCACTTTTTCACTAACGGTGCTTATTACCGCCAACGGCGTTGTATTAGATTCGGCAGCCAGTCTCAATGTTTGCTCAAGAAAGATTAAACCCGGCCATGTCCCCGATAGCGGCTCATTTCCGACGGTCACGTCACGAATGGTATCAGTCGATAGTCCCACAAGAAGCACGTGAGCCGCACCGCCCGAGGCGCGGCGACGATCTCCAGATTCACTCCTCGTGTCTCGTGCTCGTCAAGGGCGTAGCCGCCACGCGATCCCTGCCCTGGCGACATGAAACATCACGGAATCGTAAATCTGACTCACCCGGTGAGCTGGCCGATAGGTGACACGCTCCGGTCGGTGCGGGGATCCCGCCACACCGCCTCACCACCAACGACCGTCGGCGACAGCAACCGCTTCTCCACGATCGGCCACTGAACCCACAGCGGATCCCCGGCAAGTTCCGTCTGCACGATGTCCGCGACGCCGACCGTCGCCTCCGCGAGCGCTGTGATCGGCCCAGGGATTTCGGACAGTGGGTCCGCTTAGAATAGGGATCTACTGAAATGAGCCAGTCCAGCATGAGTAGATCGCGTCGATCGTTCAGTCCCGAGTTCAAGGACGAACTGTGCCGAGAGGTCATCGATTCCTCCAAGCCGATCAGCGAAAATGCTTATCGTAACAGATCGTTTCATTTCATTGTGCGTAACGATATGAAACTAGGTGCGGCCCCGGACCCGACCCCGTGGAGTCGGGTAGTCGGGTAGCCGGGTGGCCGGGTGGCCGGGTGGCCGGGTGGCCGCGGGGATGTTAGTGGGTGCACCCGAAGGAACCGACCGGGATTGCTGCTCCCGGCTGGCGGGCGCACCACCGGCAGGTGGTGTCGTGTGCGATGCGTCCGAGCACTCCTTCGGCTTCCTCGATGAGGATGGGCAGCTCTGCTGCGCTGGCGAGCGCGAGCGCTTCGGTGGCCCAGCGGGCCGCGCGCGGATCTGCGGCGGGGAGTTGAGCGGCTGCGCCGATCAGGCCGGTGATGATCTGGTGATCGTTCATGTGACTGGGGACCTTCCGGAAGGTTCGGATGAGACGTCCCGGTCGGCCATAACGAGGGTGGTCTGTCAACCCCGGAGAGGGAGCGTGCGAGCGTGGGTTGACTGGTCGGGTCCCCGGCATGGAAGGCTTGGACGACTCGTACGACCACATTGGTGACCCATGGAAGCGGCCCCGGAGGGGACGATCCGGCCGTTCGCGGCCGTTCGCGGCCGGCGCTGGCGGCAACTGTCGGCGCTGGCGTGCATCGGTTCTGGTTACGCTGGGTATTTCTTGCTGGAAAGAAGCATCTTTTTCGAGCATTTCTCTATGGAAGGTGACTGCGCACTGTGGCGAAAAGAGTGTCCATCGAATTGGTCGACGATCTCGACGGGTCTGTCATCGATGACGGATCGGGTGAGTCGATCGAGTTTTCCGTCAGTGGTGTCGATTATGTCATCGATTTGAAGACGAAGAACGCCAACGAGTTTCACCGAAAACTCGATTACTACATCAGCCATGCCGCCCGTGTGGGTGGCCGTAAACGTAAGCCCGCCGCACCTGTTGTCACCGCTCCTGCGGGCAGTTCTGCAGCTGCGCTCAAGCGTGATCCGGAGCAGACGCGGGCGATTCGGCAGTGGGCCGCAGATACGGGTTACGAGGTCAGCGAACGTGGCCGTATCCCGGCCGGCATCGAAGATGCCTACAACGCTGGTCACTGACCCAGCGTACGCCGCGCCGTCCTGTCGGGGTACGGGCGGGAATGGGGCGCGGTGCGGGGGAGCTCGAGGGCGGCGGCAGCCCCCTCGACCGGGAGCCGGGGACGCGCGGGTCCGGTGGACATTGCTGCCCACCGGCCCCCGGCGCTCTAGTCGGTGCCGCCGTCCTCGGTGATTGCGGTGTGGGCCTGATCGGGGGTGAGCGTTCCGGCTGCTGCCTGCTCGACGGGCATCAGTGTGTGGCCGTGCTCATCGAGGAAACCAAGGAAATTGTCGAGGTTTCCCCACGCGGTGCGCCGCCAGGAGTCGTTGCCTTTTCCGCTCATCCGCGCCTCGTAGGCGGCGAGGATCTGCGCGAGCAGCAGCACCTGGGCGCGGGTGTCGCTGGCCTTGTCGATCACTGCGGCGAGGGCCCCGCGTGCGGTGCGGTCGGCTACTCCGGGGTATCCGCCGTCGTGGCCGGTCGCAGCGGGGACGGTCACCGAGAGTAGTTCCGCGAGGTACTGCGGCGCTTGGTTCTGGGTCAGTAGTGCGGGTTCGTCGACGAGGGTGTCGGTGATCCACTTCGCTGCACCCTTCGGCAATGTTTTGCGGGTCAGGAACTTTGCCAGCCACTCCTTGCGGACGATCGTCGCGGCGGCGCTGGCCTTGTTCAGTGCGACCGTGCGGCGGCGCTCGGCGCGCTGACGTTCCTTGTGTGCGAGTTCTGCCGCCGCTGCTGCCTTCTCGCGTGCGCGTGCGCGTGCTGCGGCCTCCGGATCGTTACTCTCGTCGTCGTCGGGGATCGATAGTGCCGCTGCCAGAACGGCGTTCGGTGCCGTTCCTGCCGCTTCGGCGTCGTAGGTGAAATATTCCGGTACCCACACATCCGCGAAGGTCACATCGTTGTAGTGGTAGTACTCCTTTTCGGCTTCGGCGTCGGCGTCGTTCTCTGTCGCGTAGTCGATCTGCTCGTCGGTGATCACGTCACCGGTCGCGGTGATGGTGATCTGCTCGGCGGTGGTCAGCCATACTGCCCAGTGGGTCGGTGCTGCGTTGATGAATTCGGCGGTGACCTCGGTACCGCCGTCGATGGTGACCAGATCCTCGGCGCGGAAGTACTCGCCCCGGTAGGCGGGTTCGGTATCGAGGACAGTGAATCCGCGTTCGGCGTACAGCGCGCCTGCGGTGGTGCGTGCTTTCTTCTCGGCGCGGTCGCCGAGGAGCCGCTGCGCGGTGTACCGGAAGTTGTAGCGCGATTCGAGCAGCGTGTTCACTGCTTCTTCGTCGCCGTCCGCGTCGAATGTCGCGATGATGGACGCCTGCTCGAGGTCGAACTGGCCGGAGTCGAGGGCATCGAGGGCGGTCTGTGACCGTCCCGCTGCGGTGGCGGTTTTCACCTGCTCACGGTCCATCTGCACGGCCTTGGAGATTTTGGTGACAGAGACACCGAGGTCGAGCATCGCGGCAACGGCTTTGGTGCGCTGCCCAGCGGTGAGGTCGATGCGGCGATCGTTGGCGACGACCTGTTGCGAGAGGCGGTCGATTTCGCGTGCCTTCGCGGAGCCGCTGACGGTGCGGATCACTACCGGTACCGTCTCGGCTCCAGCCTCGATAGCAGCAAGCGCCCTTTGCTGACCGTCGAGAACAACTATGTCCTGTCCGTCGCGGATCGCGGAGAGTGCTTGCAGGACACCGTGCATGGCGATGCTGTCGACCAGTGCGCGGAACTGGGCCGAGTCGGTGTCGACTTCGTCGCGGACGTTCGGGCCGACCTCGAGGGCGGTCGGTGCGAGGCGGGCGAACTCCTCCCCCGCCCCTACCGTCGACGCGGCGTCGACGGTAAGGGCTTGTGTTGCGGCGGTGGAGGTTTCGATGCTGACGTGCGGAGCGCAGCGGAGTTCGATTCGGTGGACGCCGCAGGTGGCCTGGCGGTGCCGCCCCTCGTCCGGAGCGGCGCCGCTGGCTTCTACTCCCCTACTGCTTCCTGCTCGGTGCTGTTGGTGGCCATGAGGTCGGCAGCTTTTTTGTGTCCGGTGATCTCGGTGTAGGGCATGGTGTCGGTCCAGCTGCCGCCGACGATGGAGGGGATCGTGACGGTCTTTTTGTTGACGCGCTTTACTGGGTACCAGGTGCCGCGCCAGGCGACCGCGTCGCCTTTGGTGATGGTGTCGGGGCCGTAGTTAGTGGCGCTGCCGTCGGCGATCTGCTCGGCGCGGGTCTTCTCCCAGTAGGCGATCTGGTCGGCGCGTTCGGCCATGCGTTGGGTGATCTTCTCGCGGTGCGCTCCTTGTGCCGGGGTGGTTTTCTCGGTGCGGCGGATGCCGTTCTGTACGAACAGGGTTCGCTCGAATCCGTCGAGGAGTCGCTGATCTTTGCGTTGCTCGGCGGTGAGCTTGTCGATTCGGTTCGCGACGGTTACGGGGCTGTAGCGGGCGCGGGTGGTGACAGCGGCTGCGGCGGCGCGGTTGCGTGCGTCTTTCGCGGCGTCGGTGGCTGCGATGGCTTTTCCGGTGGCGCGGTGGGCTTTGTCGATGGCACCCCTGTGCCGGCTTTCGGAGTGTTCTCCAGAATCCACATGTCTCATGAGACAGAACAGGACCCGCGGGCCACATTTGATGCTAGTCGATGTACAAAGGTGGTGAAGGACTTAGTGGGCGAGGACTTGAGACATCAGTCGATGAAGATCGGCTCTCCCGTGTAGCGGTAGACGATCGCGTTTGCGAGCTCGCGTAGGTTAATTCTGATCTCTTGCGAGGTGAGTACCGTAGCGGAGCCTCCAAACTGCAGTAGCGCACGTAAGTCCGCAAGGTGAGTGTGGGGGCAGTCCCTACAACTGACACCAACTGGTGTCGAGCAACAGTTCCAGAACACCATGCATGCTTGGCCTCGCAGGGTGTCAGATACATATTGTGGCCCTGTCTGCACCGATGAGGTCTACGCTGCCCTCCCACAGTTCTCTGGCTTTCTTGATCTAGTTTCAGAGCCAGGCGCGCCCTCCTGCGATGCGGTAGTGCCGCAGCCTGGTGACGATGAGGACACATTCTATGAGTGCTTCGATCCGGGGCCGGCGTTGCGTCTGCCGGGTGACGACGACGCGAATCGGACGCCGAGCATCATGGGAACGCAACCTGCGGGAAGCATCTTGGAGAACCGCTGCTACAACAAACCTTCCGGCGAATGGTTGGTAGAAAGATTCTACTCGTGCGTCTACGTGTCCGACCTCAACGGACATGGCGTGACCAACAAAAACAAGGCCGATGGCGGTCGAATGAACTACAACGACGTCGAGATCTACGTAAATCGGAGTGAAGACCACGGACGCCGTGTCGACATCAAATTCCGGGCTGTACCCAAGCTCTCCGGACTGGGGCTGAGCACCATACTCCAAGTGTGGCCTAAATGTTCCATACCAGGTCAGAGCTGCAACTTCGATGAACCGTTCGCTTACGAGCAAATCTATGACAACGAGCCTTTCGAGATGACATTCACCAAAACGTTCGATGCTCCCGATTCAGGACAAGTCACGGCACCACAGATTTCTTTCGAGATGAGACACGTCTCCACTGGCAGCGGTCCGGTCGGTTCATACAAGCCAGCACCCCTGCCCTACAAAATTGGCAATGCTCCCCCACTTCGCTGTGATTCTTTCGCCAGGATGCGAAACACTAGCGATTGCGTTTTCAACGGAGCATTCCCCATCCTGGCATTCTCGCCAAAATACAATGTCCCGGAAATTGAATGGCATGTGACACAAGCCCAAAAATCCGAACTGCCTGGGGCATCTCAACAATCCCCGTTACATAAGGCGACCGCAGCGGAGACCACGGCAACGCGAAATATCGCGTGCAAAGATACGCTAGCTTGGCCGGATAGACCCGCGGATGGATCGCAGCAGTGCGATGAGTATCCGTTCGCAGCTGCACGCGAGGGAGCACAAGCAGGCGGATCCGCACGCACGTACCATCCCGAATGCGGCATGACACGGGGAGGCCTGCCGCTCTTCAACGAAGATTCTGGACCAGTTGGATACAGCGTCTGCATGCTGAGTTCTTCCCAGAACCAAAGTGCCGGCTCAGCGCTGACTTGGTTCTATCAGAAGTACAGAATCAATGACGGCGAGGAATTTTCGGTCACCTCGCTCGCAGGTACCCCACCGACTCCAGCGCCAGTCAGCTAGGCAACCCGCCCCCATCCAGCATCGCGGTCGACCCGATTCGGCAAAAGTTGGGTCGACCGCCGGTGGCGTTACCCTTAGCATGAGGTCCATCGCCGGGGTGTTTCGCGTTGCATTCCGGTGCTCGTCGCCTCTGGGAAGCATACGAATCGAGGAATTCATGACCGAACCGATAACCGTTGATCTTAATATCCAAAACGGGGCTATCATCATTCGATCTGTTAACAATTTCGATCCCATCGACACACCATTCTTTCCAGACCCCCCAAGTCTTGTAAAGGGAAGTGAGGGGTTAGCAGTCATACACGCCGGCGGAAAAGGCCGGGTCCGCGTTACGCTGCTGCTCGACACACCGGAAACCGGTAGCGATAATTCAAATTGGGAAGAGTCGGAAGAGACGATTTTCTCCGTTGTCGACCAAGACCTATTCCTGGATGGCTCAGACGGAGAATTGTCTGCACCGTTCAGGCTTTCCAGAACCGGCCGCTACGCAATCCGAGTATCGGCAACGGGTCGTCGGCGATATTTTGATTCTTACACAAACGCGGACGAGGAACCCCGAATACATCTGGAACTGCGAATCTGGCCGGTCGCAAACGCACTGTAGAGACACGTTCAAACGCCAACGACGAAATGTTTGTCATTGCACCCCACGTACGGTGCTTCCGTGATGATAGGACTGTCGAGTTAGCGGAGACGGCTACTACTCGCGGGCGAGCTGTCGACTGCAGTCGACGCCCTCTCTGCATGGCCTTTGTCGGTAATCACCGCCAGCTCCCCCTTGGAACCTTGAGGATCTCCCGCATTCGTTCGATCTCGCGCACTTCGAGGGCGATTGCGTCGGCGGGTGTCTGTCGCAAGGTCGTGGCGTGTTCGGGCCGAATCAGTCCGGCGGTGAACCGTGACGTTCGGATCGGTGGGTGCTCAGATCCCCAAGCCGTCGCCCGTTACGACTGTCCACGTGTTCGCGGAGCGCCTGATTGTCATGGTGCAGTGCGGCGATGACCGTGGCGGCCGCGTGCAGCTTGTTGCGCAGGTCGGCGCACTGGGCTGTCTTGTCCTTAAGCTTCTTGCGAACCTCGTCGAGGTCGGCGTCGCGGCGCGCTTCACCGACGGTGCGACGGCCGTGCTCAGCCACGTGGGCGTCCCACTCGGCCATGATCTCGGTCGCGCGGTTCATGGTCGCCCGGGAGACCCCCGCTTCCTGGTAGAGGTTCGTTTTGGTGAAGGCCCCGTCGGTGTGCCTGGGTCTACCTGCGAGCAGGCACGCCATCGCGTCCCGGAGCGCCTTCTCGTTCGCTTCCGTCACGCTCATGCGACGGTGTCGCCTTCGGTCCGGTCGATCACAGTCTGGACGTCCTCGACCTGTCGGTTCAGTGCAGCCCTCCTGCAGGAAGGTAGCTTCGGATCCTTGAGCAAAGTGAGCAAGCTGGCATTCTCCGCGTTCCAGATCGGTAGGTGGGCAGGGGCGATGATGCTGTTGACGCAGCGTCCCGGTTGGCATCGGTCGATCAACGGCCCTCGGTGTCCCTCAGGGATCTTCACCTCGCCTTCAAGGCATTTGGCGCCAACCGGGTTGGTTTCGTTCACGGCGCAATGGTTGAGCTTGCCGAACCGGATCGAGATCCGGGCCTTGCGCAGCAGATCTTGTTCTACCCGTCTGTCTCCCCGGCGGGCTCTCCCGGTGGCCACCCGGTCCTTCATCGTTGTTTTGATCTCGTCGAACGTGTCCTTGAGCTGGTCGGCGCCGAGGCCGAATCCGATGTTCTCGCCAGCGTGATGCGCGTCGTAGAAGTCAATGAGCCCCTTGAACCGGGCGTGATCCACCGCGGTCCCCAGCAGTTTCTCCCACTGCGGATCGCACGCACCGTAGCTCTGGGTGGTGCGGTTGGCCAGGGTCCGGGCCGCGACGTGCTTGAGCTGAATTCCCAAGGCGATCTCGCCCCCGGGCTCGGTCTCGGTCAGCATCGACATGGTCTTGCGGAACATGTGCGGGGTCACCCGTGCCGCCGGGATGTGGATCCCGTGAGAGGCGGTCCCGGCGTTGACTCGCTCGATGAACTTCCGGACGATCACGCCGCTGTTGAAGCCGCCGCCGGACTTAGCGTGGGCCTTGTCAGCGGAGAAGATGAGGTCGGGATGGTCTGAAAGTTCCTCGGCTATTGCTAAAGCCTGCGCGACCGGCTCGATGATCCACCAGTGTGCGACCGGCAGGTCGGGGTCGTGTTTGCGTTTAGTCGAGATGACGGCCGGTGCTCCGTAGAACTCGGTCACCGAACCTCTGGTGATCTCTCTGACCTCCGAATCGCGCATCATGGTGAGCGCCGCAACGAATACATAAGCAGCAGCGCGCAATGCGAATGATTCGTCGAGCACGCTGCGCGAGCACAGGCCAGGGTGCCAGGGACCTGTGGTCCCGTCCGGGCGCGTGACCATCGCGTACTCAGTTAACAGCCCGCCCGGCAGGCCCCGGCCAGCCTCGACCGCGGCCTCGACTTTCGCACGAATCCGGGGAACAACCGCGCTCCTTGTAGTGTGCTGGAAGGCTCTCACATCCCGCCGGATACCGATCATGAGGCTCAGCAGCCGCCAGTTGATGTCACCGGGCACCATGGACTCTGCGGTGGCGACCATTCGGTCGGTGTGGACCGGGATGTGGTTCACAGGATCGGCCAGGTAGGCATCGAGCAAATCCTCCCGTCCAGAGAGGGTGCCGGCGGCAACGTTCTGGAGTCGTTCGTAACGGCGCCGCGCGGCCAGAATATCGGGACCGAACACATCGATGTACTGCCACGCCGCCCGGACCAGCGGAAACCACGTTCCCGGTGGAATATTCGGCGTCGTCACATGATTGGTCTTGGCGAGATTGGCGGCCTTGCGCGATGTCACACCCGGCCAGGGATCGGAGGGTAGGCCACCGCCGGTGAGCAACGGCCCAAGCCGATGCAGCAGTTTGATTGTCGAGATGAATGTGTGCAGGGACGACGGGCTCAGCGCTTCGCGCTTGTGGGCGATGAACTCTCGAGAGTCGTCCTCTTGCCACAGGCCCAGGTTCGAGTTCAGCCCTCGCTCAGATGCCCAGCTGGCCAGAATTCCCAGCCGTTGGACGATGGCCCGCAGCGAACGGCCCTGAGCGGGCCGCACTCTCAGGTTCAGCACCGCTGCCTTCACCACGGGATGCGTCGGGTTGAGCATGGCCATGCTCAACTCACGAGCCCGCAGGTTCCACACCGGGTCGACGAGCTTGGCGAAGCTGATGTCCCAGGCCGAAGGAGGCAGATTCGCCGGTTTCTGGACGGCCACCAAAGTCCAGTTGACGATGTTCCCGAAGATCGGGACCTCGGCGCCGGGGATCAGCGGGACCGACTGCAACACCGGCTCGTCATCTGAAAAGATGCCGCGAGGAACAAGGGCAGGGACGATCACAGGTCAAACTCCGTTCGTGCGGCCAGCGGAAGTTGCAGGCTTAAGGTTTCGTCGCGGATCTGGGAGCGAGCGGCGTTGATCTCAACAGCTGTCCGCTCAGCGAGGACTGCGTGCAGGTTCGCCAGACTCTGACCCCACACCGCGTGGAAGTGCGGCGGGGAGAGCCGGAGTTTGAGCTGCTCAAGGTGATCGGAGAACAACAACAACTGGGGAAGATTGGAGGGCAGAACGAACGCGTTCTGGCATTCCAGGCAGCGCAGCGGCGCGACCGCGCAGAGGTCGCCCCGCTTGCTGTAGGGCGAGTCGAACGGGTCGCGGCAGCTGGTGACGCCCATGTCCAGCTCGCCGGCGATGATCTGCCCGGCCTGCTCACCGGTGATGCCGAGCGCATCGAGCACAGCGGAATCCTCCAGTTCCTCGACCGCGGCCCCGTCAAGGGTGATCGGCCCGTTGACCGCCGCGTCGAACCACGAGCGTTGCGCTTGGTTCACCACATGCCCGGAGATCACGTGCACCGTGGTGCCGTGCGCGTAGTGGCCCTTGAACGTCTCGACGGTGTGGTCGTCGGCGATATCGGAGACGACACCACGGGCGGCGATCACCTTCTCGACCTTGCCGGACTTGCGGATACGCCGCAGGTCGACGGGCACAGACAAGTCCAGTCCGTGGGACCTGGTCCACCAGGTGAAGGTTTCCCTCGCCCCCGTCTCGCCTAGACGCGTGATACCCAGGACACGGCCCTGATCGCGCGCTGCTGCCCGCAAGAACAGCGGCTTCGACTCCAGGCCGCAGTCCTGCCGAGCCCGATCGGTCACAGTGAGCAGGCGCTGCACCACCTCTGCCACGTCGCGGCCCGACACCGCCGCGTTCTCGGTATTACTGTTCCCGAACACCTGATGGCGAACCAGGTGAGCCCGGTTCTTCGTCATCGTCAGTCGCACTCCCGACGGGGTGAACTCCACATCTGCTTCGTCGAGTCCCGACACTTCCTCTGGAGCTCGCCCCGTCGCATCCATCAACAGCACTTGGAAGCCGTACAGATCCGCATCCCTGGGGTAGAGCAAGCTGACCAGAACGGCCACCAGCCGATGCCGAAAGTCTATGGGCCGCAACGGCGTACGCATCGATGCGAACTCGGACAGTTCGACCGGCCACAGAGACAAACGTGGTAGGCCCGCAACGATGTCGGCAACACTCAACTCGCCCCGGGCCAGAGCCCACAGAAGATTACCCGCGTCCATCCACCCATGCTGGTCGGGATGACCCCCGGCGGATGCGATCATCGCCTGACCCTTCGCCAGGCGATCCTCTACCTGGCGGATCCCATCCCAGGCCGCCCTGATCAGCGCCCGCTTCTCACTCCTAGAGAACTCGTCAAGCTCCGTGCTCTTGCCCGCTCGAACGCCATGCGGCGCCGAGATCAACCGAAGGACACCCTCGCTGACCAACACGTCTTCGCGCTGAGCACGGAACTTCATCAGACCCCGCAATGCGCGGGCTCTCATAGCCGGAATAACCGAGCCGGCCCGGTATCCGGCCGGTAGCGTGCGCCACCACTGGCTGACGAGGTAGGCAACGTCGGGATAATCAGTGGCCAGCGACAGACTCGCAGGGCTCACGCACTGCTCGTCGGCATAGACCGCGAACTCCATGATCGACTTCCGGTAGTGGTAGGCGAGCCCGGCGGCACCCTGGGTCAGCGAGAGGTAGCTGACCCATTCGTCGGCAAGCTCAGCGACCAAGGCTGAACAACCATAATTGGCTGGATCCAGGGTGATCGTCACGTCTTTGCGGTTGGATTTACAGGTCAGTTGCCGGGGCCCGATCCGGTTCGGGGCCTTCGGAATCCGGGTGAGCTGGACCGCCGCGCGATACTCTGAACGTCTAGGCACCGGCGACCTCCGCCCGGTCGGCGTCGAGCGCCCGCAACGCAATATCGGCGTAGGTGGCGCCGTCATGGGCGCTCCACTCGCGGAACGCGGCGTCGACGTATTTCATGGGATCTTCGGTGTATCGCAGGTATTCGTAAGTGCTGGAGGTCTGTAGGTGGCCGAGTCGACGCTGGACAGTCAGCACGGGGTTGAGTGAGTAATGCTCGGGGAGCGTGATCATCCCCCGGGCCTTGTCGCGTTCGATCTCCCCCTGGACCCGCACACGTTGGAGATACTTGAGCAACTGCACCGCGAAGGTGTGGCGTGCGTCGTGGAATCTCCACGCCTTGCCAGGCAATATCGGGGCGCTGGGATGATCAGCGTGGGCGCGCATCCGCAGCCAGGCATCCTTGCGAATCCGATCCCAGGACGACGGTCCGAGCATCTTGCCGCCGTGCCCGATGAACACCGCGAGCGGCTCCACACCGAATTCGTTCTCCCAGACCGTGACCCGCCGCAGTTCCGGGCTCATCGCCGACATCACAAACTGCCGGCGGCGGCCCTCCAAAACGCCGTGCAGCCTGCCCTGTTCGTGGTCGATCTTCGAGACCACGAACAAGTCCGTGCCCCGCCGCGCCAGAGCCTTCGCTGAAACTTCAGCGATCTCCGGCCGTTCCAGCCGCAGGAAGTGATCGACCATGTCCAGCGCAGCAGACGGGACGTAGACGTCCCGAGGGCTCTCGTACTTCGCGCACTTCTGCAACCTGAACGTCACTGGATCCCCTGTTCGGCGGCTACCCACACCGAGTTCGGGCAGCAGCAGCGTTGACCACTCTTGGAGCCGCATACCGGTCAGCAGCGCCAGCTCCAGGGCGGCTCGCCCTCGGTGGGGAGCCCAGCCGCGGAACGAATCGTCCACACTCCCGTCCGGGAGCTGGCCGCCGAAGCCCACGTCCCGGAAGAACAGATACTGCTCGACGGACATGTGCCGGATTTCCATGCCCCTGCGCACGCCACTGTGCAATGAATTTCGGGTCTGACTCCGACCGATCAGCCGAAACGGTCGACGCTCGATCAAACCCCGGCCCAGAAGGAAGTTGTAGAAGCCGTTGATCACCACCGCTTCCTTGTCCCACGTCGCCCCATCAATCGGCCGGGTGTCCAGTTCTGTTCGCGCCCAACGGTAGCCGACAAGGTCAGCTTCGGTGGCGCCCAGGACATCGGTGCCCCGCTGGCGGAGAAACTCCGCTAGCCGACGCACGATGTAGGCATACGCCCTCATCGTCTCCGGCTGCTTGTTCTCATAGGCCAAAGCGCGGAACCAACCACAGATCGGCTCCACCGGCCTCATCTGCTCATCCACGATCAACGGCATGCCGTCCTGCAGCGTCCGATGTTCCAAGACGGCGTGGGCGTCGAGCCCTTCGGGCTGAGGCCACAACGGCAACAGCTTCCGGGTCACGTAAAAGATCTCCATCTGTCCTCCCAATTGAGACGGTTCCAGCCATGTGGAGTAACCGTCACCTCATGATCAAAAATTAAGCCCCGAAAACATCTCAGAGGTCTCATTGAGACAGAGGCGAACTATGGAGAGAAGGAGTGGTGGCCGATTTTTATCGGCTCGCCCCCTGGTGGGAGTGCGTTAACGGAGCGTTGTTCAGCTTCCCAGGCTGCGTCTTCTTCGCTGCTGCGGCGTATCGCTTTTGTCTCGAGTGCGTCGACGCGTGCGGCTTGGCGGCCGGCGCGGTCGGCTTCGACGATGTCGGTGGGGCGGGCTGCGGTGTCGATGTCGAGCTCGACGTCGAATCCTGCGGCGCGGAGTGCGGCGGCGGTGGCGTCGATGGTGTGGGTTTTGGGCGCGCGGTCGCGGCTGCTGCGGATTCCCCAGGTGGTGATGCTGGGGAACCAGCGCCAACCGTGGGCTTTCAGGATGGCGTTGGTTCCGTCGTTTTTGCTGGTGCCGTCGATGAGCGTTCCGGCTGCGGCACTGTGGGTGATGGTCAACATGTGTTGGCGGTTTCCTTTTCGGTGGCTGTGCAGGTGGGTGGGTGCGGCTGTTCAGTGGGTGTGGTGGCCGGGGGTGAGGCCGATCAGGTTGTCGCTCTCGCCTTGGTAGCGTGCGGCGAGGTCGGCGAGTGTGGGCCACAGGTCGAACGCTCCGTTTTTTGCCGCGTGCTGCCAGGTCGCCCAGAGGTGCCGGGGTGCGGTGGCGGGCAGGGCGGCGTGCATGGTCCAGCGGGCGGCGGCGCGGCTGGTGGCTACCTGCTCGAGCATCTGGTGGGTGGAGGCCCGGATCGCGGGGCCGGGGTGCCTGGCCTGGGTGATGGCTTCGGCGAGTGCGTCGGTGCTCTTGGGGTCGTTGGCGAGGATGTTTGCGGCGGTCCAGAGGATGCCGGTGGAGGTGCCCTGTAGGTCGGTGGGTACGACTGCGGGTGTGTAGCTCATGGTGACCTCTTCCTCGAACCGGTTCCCCGGTCCTTGCTCTGCCAATTTCTTTTTGCCTTACCGTTTTCTTGAGCCGGTTCGAACCCGCGGTGTCGTACATTCGAATCGGCCTGGGGGCACCGGGTATGACTTTTTCTTTTGAGCCGCACTTGATGGCCGGAACGGCATGGTCGCCCGGTGTTCTCGACGACTCGACCGCTCATTGAGAGATGCGACGACAAACAGATCGCTGTGTAAGGCCACGACGGTGCAGTCGTCCACCAGGTCCATCTGCAAGGTTCATGTACCGGAAGCGGAAGGGATGTAACAACTGTGACGAAAGTGTGGGTAGGAGTAGATGCTGGGAAGACCGCGCATCATTGCGTGGTCGTAGACAGTGATGGGCAGCGGCTACTGTCGCGGCGAATCGTCAACGACGAGAGCACTATCGAGAAACTGATCGACGACGTCACCGCGCTTTCCGACGGCAGCACAGCGACGTGGGCGACCGATCTCAACAGCGGCGGAGCCGCATTGATGCTGGCTCTGCTCGTCGCGGCAAAGCAGGTGGTGTTCTACATACCTGGCCGGGTCATCTACCACGCGGCCGCCGGTTACCGAGGCGAGGGAAAGACCGACGCCAAGGATGCCGCGATCATCGCCGATCAGGCCCGGATACGCCGCGACCTGCACCGAGTCCGTATACCGGACGAGAGCGCTGCTGCGTTGCGGATCCTCACCGGGCACCGGACGGACCGAATGCGAGACCGCACCCGCACCATCAACCGACTCCGAGCTCTGCTGAGCGAATTCTTTCCCGCACTCGAACGGAACCTGGATCTGTCCAACGCCAAAGGCACCTTAATTTTGCTCACTGGTTACCAGACCCCGGACCGGATCCGCCGCATGGGACGCTCTCGCCTGGAGACCTGGCTCCGCACGCATAAGGTGTACAACCCCGACAAGGTCGCTGACGTCGCACTCGATGCTGCACGCGCACAACATGCCCGAGTACCAGGGCAGGATGCTGCAGCGGGCACAATCGCGACACTGGCCCGCCAAGCTCTCGACATATTGGCCGAGCTCGCTGCGCTCGACAAACAGATCACGGCGCTGTTCAGCAGACACAGGTACGCCGCAATCATCGAATCGATGCCCGGCTTCGGACCGTTGTTGGGAGCAGAATTTATCGCCGCCACCGGCGGCGACATGGAGTCGATCGGTAGCGCGGACCGGCTCGCTGCATTGTCTGGTCTCGCACCGGTCCCCCGCGATTCCGGGCGGATCAGCGGGAACCTTCACCGTCCACGTCGGTACGACCGCCGGTTGATGCGTGTGTTCTATCTGTCGGCGCAGCTCAGTATCCGATCATCGCCGGAATCGGATGCCTACTACCAGCGCAAACGAGCGGAAGGGAAACGTCACACGCAAGCCGTCATCGGCCTGGCTCGTCGGCGTGCGAATGTGCTGTGGGCCATGCTTCGCGACGAACGCATTTACGCACCAGCAGAATCCGAGAAGGGGGTAGCTGCCTGAACCCTCTATTGGACGCGATAGTTCGTGGACGGCCCGCTCAGAGTTCGGCGCAAACGCGGGGAATCGATGTCTGCTAGCTGAGTGCCTGGTGCTTCTGCGGCCATGGATTCTGCGGCGGTGTGAACCAGTGCTCGGACGTCGTCGTCGCTGAAGTAATTGCGAGCGGTGCGGCGGTGTAAGCCGCATGCGCGCCCGCCAACGACAAGGCGAATTGGCGTGTCGCGAGGTCGTCAGTGTGGTGGTTATGGCCCGCTAATCGAAACCGGTGAAGGGCCGGTTTCTGAGGTGAATCTCGTTAAAAAACTTTTTCGGACTTTTCGGTTTGTTCGGAGTGCGAGACCGCAACAATGCCCTTACAGTACATCGCAGCGGTCACTATCTGGTACCGCTGGCGCTCGGTATGCGAGCGTGACGTTGGGGGCCGGGCCAATTCATCGGATTGTTGCGCCGGTGCCTGAGATTGAGGGAGTTACTCATGGGTGACACTACGCAGGTCAAAGGTAATCGAGACGACAACCTGCTCAATCAGCTCGACAGTCTTGACGTAGTGGAGGCGGCCGAGTTGCAGGACGGCGCCGCTTTCCACGCATTCCGTTTCGCAGTCTGACGGACCTCAGGGGCCATTACAGGTGTAATAAACGACCGGGTCTGCAGAGTCGTGCAGTCAACCTGCGTCGTCCGTTCACCAAGGCCTGCGAGCGGTCGATCACCTCGGTGATCGACCGCTCGCAGGCCTTTGGACGCAACACTTTTGGGGGAAATAGTGCGCGCCGAGAATCCTATGATTCAACTGGTCTTTCCCGGTGTCACCGAGGCGCGCCTCTTTCCCTATCTCAGCCTACCGATGCTCACGTCTTACCTGCAGAAACACCAGGTGTCGGTGCGGCAAGACGACCTGAACATCATGCTCAGTCAGCGACTGCTAGCGCCGGAAGTGCTCAAACAGCTCCAACATCGTCACGCGGAAGGATCGTTCACACGATCGCTCCCGGACTTCGGTATTGATCACCACCAAGATCTGATCGAGTCGGTCATCGAAAAGAATCTGAACGCAATACCTTTCGACGTCGGCTTCCGCATCGTGACGACCCTGATCAACACCGCCCTGAAAGACAGCGTCTTGATCAGGCCATGCAATTCCCTGGCCGAAGTTCTCCGCGCTGCTCACGACGAGCGAAACGAAACGGACGTCGCCCTGAGCGAGTACACCGACTTAACGCATCGGACCGTCGTACTGAACGACACACGGATCGTCGGAATCTCGGTAGCTTTCTTCAGCCAACTGGTCCCAGCCCTACGCCTGGCAAAACAGATCCGAGACGCCGACCCAACTCGCAGCATAATTCTGGGCGGACAACAGATGATGATGCGCGGTCGCGAACTCGCATCGCTGCCAGCGATCTACAACTTCGTCGACGGCATCGCTACCGGGCAAGGTGAACCCGTATTGCTTGCGATGGCCGTACAGGTGATGAACGGCAACACCAGACCGCACGAGGTAGCAGGTGTGATCACCTCGATGGGTCTAGAACGCGGACCAGCTCCACGCCACCATATTTCGCAGAACCCAGCACCCAGCTTCGCTGGCCTACCATTCGAAAACTACTTCGCCCCGGTCCCGCAGCTGCCCCTAATCACCTGCGTCGGATGCTACTGGGGGCGGTGCACATTCTGCTCGTACGGAAACCGTGGACAAGGATCCAACTATCAGCAGATCACACACACCGATCTCGCCGAGGTGATACGAAACGCGCTCCGAGAGACAAGCTCTCGCTTCGTCGCATTCGTAGACGAGAATTGCAACCTTCGATTGATTGTCAAAGCAGTGCAGATCGTCCGTGACGATGGTTACGACTTCACCTGGTCAACACGAAACAGACTCGAACCGATGCTCGCGGATCGCGCTTTCACAGACCTCATGGCAGCTTTGGGCTGCCGGTTGATGAGCGTCGGCTACGAGACCAACGTGCAGCGTCTGCTCGATGAGATCGACAAGGGAGTCGACGCGTCACTCTACGAAACAATCGTCGACAACCTCGACCAATCGGGAATCGCTCTACGGTTGAGCATCATGGGCGGGCTGCCCGGCGAAACCGAAGAAGAAGCAGTGCAAAGCCGCCAGTTCCTTGTCGACATCGCCGATCGAATCGGCATCGACGCTGCGCAGATGATGATCGCGGAACCAACCTCGCTGATGTTCGAACACCACACCAGCTCCGACTATCTGACGGTGGACAGGGGGGACGAACTGCAGTCCAATAGCGACTTCAGCTACCTCGGCGGTCGGCACGGACACGTCATCGACTACGAAGGGGCGGACCGGGAGGAACGATCGAACTGGCTGACAGAAACCATCAGAGTCGTCGCTCCCGGCAAGAACGACGAGAAGCACCCACGATGGAAGAAACGCGGCAGCGTCGCAGAGCGAAGCGCACTGCAACTGCACCCCTGGATAGTTGTGCACGACAGCATCCTGATGGACCTGCGTTGGCAGCTGCGCTACAACATCGCGCTCGACCACGTGAACATCATCGATCGCGGAAACCGCACTGTTCTCGAAGCACGCACCGGGAAGGGACGAAGCTTGCTGGCCATGATGGAGGATGCAGATGTCGGAACCTCGTAACAAGGCAGTTCGACGCGGCCTGGGCGTGGGAATGGATCTCCCGTGGGGAGCGCCCGTCGGTTTCGATCCCGACACACCAGGCCCGAACGCGCGCGTCCGGGCATTCCTGGACCGTCATGCTGCTGATTACGCCTACCTATCGTTCGCATTTCAACCACGCGGCACCGTGCCGCTCACAGTCGCTCACTACCGCGAGCCCTACCGGGCCCTGATCGACAGCCTTCCCGCGCAGATGCCGGTCGCTCTGCACCAGACGCTGCTCAACCTCGGTTCGGTCCAGGACTACGACCGGTCGATGATCTACGAATTCACGAACGAACTGAACCGGGAATTCGATTGGGCATGGATCGTCGAAGACCTCGGAATGTGGTCTCTGGGGGGCATACCCATGCCGTACCCCCTACCGCCCTACCTGGTCGAAGACAACGTCGCCAACGTCGCCGGCAACATTGCCGAAGCGGTATCCCATCTCCACATGCCACTACGCGTGGAGTTTCCAGGGTTCACCGATGGTGTGACCGTCGTCGTCGGCGACATCGACGCCTACGACTTCTTCCGCCGAGTGACCGACATCTCCGACTCCGAGGTCACTCTGGATGTCGGGCATCTCATCAGTTGGCGTTGGTGGAGCGGGCGCCGCGGCCGAGAATTGTACGGCGACCTGAACCGCTTGCCGTTGGATCGTTGCCGGGAGCTACATCTGGCTGGATCGGCGATCAGCCGTGGCCGTTTCCTGGATCTTCATCACGGTGTCCTGATGGAAGAGCAACTCGTGCTGGCAGAGGAGCTGCTCAGTCGATGCCCGAACCTCGAAGCAATTACCTACGAAGACCCCAACTACGGACGCACCGGTGAGCTGGTACCGAAGAGCATCGAACGGTTGGAGCGGCTGCGCGGGATGGTGAGCCAATGGGCAGCAGCCTGAACGAGATCGATGCGGCGTTTCGGCATCGCCTGACCTTTCCCAGCGATCGACGCGCAGGTGGGACATCTGAGGTACCCGATCACACTGCAGGTGTCCCGCAGATCATCCAGGACGTCGATACCCAGCAGCTCGCCCGAGTGTCCTACGAACTCACTCAAGGGATTTCGCAAGGAGCGATCGGAGGGATACCTCTGCGCGATCACTTCCAAAGAAGCCTTCATCGAATCTACGGTGATCGGCACAATGCCGGGCAGAGGGCAGCGGCGGGGTTTCTCCGAAGCAACCACAGCGTTGGTGTCGACATGTTGGGTTTGCGGCAAGGCCGTTCTGTCATCGAAGCATTCGGTGACTTTCTGATGGACTGCGAGTGTATCGACCAAGCTCATGCGGCTCAGATCGAGCACGATCTACTTACCGGACTGCTCAAGACACTGACCAGACATCCAGACACCGGTTTCGTTGTCCGCCATCAACAAGTACATCGAACAGGGTCCACATCCTGGGTCGCCTACAGCGACGCGGCAGGTGCTCTTCGCGACACCGGCCGTGCCCCTGTCCAGCCCATCGCGTTCGTCGCCTGCAATGGACGTTTTTTCACCGGACCGGTCGCACTGGTACTGATCGCTGGCTTGCTCTGGAACAGCGATCGCCGACCGCTCTGGACCGCACAGTTCGACGAAAATTCCATCGCTGCAGCACGCACCGCGCTGGCATCGAAAGGACTGATCCAATGATCGCGTTGCACGAAGAACACGGTGAGATCATTGCCTCCTGGGACCGTTTGGGATACTGCGGAGAATCGATCGTGTGCTTCGATCGTCATCTCGACCTGAAGCCACTCAGTGCGCGAGCAGCCGCAGATCTCGATGCTGCAGCTCAGATCGGTGAGCTGGACGCGCAGAATCGCCGACTCCCGATACGGGAAGTCGAAGGTAGCTACGGACTCGACGATTTCTACGCCGCAGGCGCAGCGCTGGGGCACGTATCGATGCTTACCTGGGTCCAGTCGTACGACGGACCGGACTCCCCACAGCAGCGGCGCCGACTCCTCAATCAAGTCGCACCGATACGGGCAGACCGAGAGACTCTCCTCGGCACGTCATTCACCGATCAGGGAGCCCTCACGACGACGCTGTGTGGTCTGACGCTCACCATCGCGACTCCGTCGATGTTCGCAGCCCAAGCCCCCGCCGCCGCTACCCGTGTCGACCTCGACCTCGATTGGTTCGCCGACACTGTCGGCGGAATCGACTACGAGCCGAAAGATCTCCTCGCTCTGTTGGACATCCACAACCTGCGCTCTCGTGTGGACTCGATGACCTACTCGATACGCAGCGGATTTCTACCAGAATCGATGCGTTACCTCGCGGACACGATCGCCACCGAGCTACACACGAGCACCGAGCAGCACGAACGAGACGCCATCGATCTTCCGCGACGAACCTTCGCCGCCCTGCGAGGTGGCGCAACCGAGAACACAGCACTGATCGCAGCGGAACTGGAGCCACTCGGCCCGATCGGGCTCGTCCTCCGCGGAATCCTTGCGGTGAAGTCCGGGGATGTCGACATGGCAACGCAATGTTGGACAGATGCAGCCGCTGCTCGATACGAATCTTCATGGCTGGCCTACACGATCGGTCTACAGTTCTACGCGCAGCGCAACTTCGGTGCGGCTTCGGCGTGGTTGACCCGGGCGATCGGCGACGGTGTGGACACCGTCGAAGTCAAGTCAAGATTCCTCGGTGCCCTCTGCGACGTCCGCCTCGGCGATACCGCAACCGGCCACGACAAACTTCTCGACTTCGCGTGGGATTTCCCGCTGCATGTCGGGGCCACCGCGCTATCGATCGAGCTCGGTCCCACGCTGACACGTGAGACCCCTGAGTTTCTGCTCGACCAAGCGACACGACACCGCGAGCTGATCGGTGCAGAGCGATGAGCCGACCACACCTGTGAGCGGCCTACAAATGCCCCGATCGGCCCAGGACTGCGCTTGTAGCCCTGGAACCTTGATTCCGCCAGCCTGAGGTCCACGATAGATAGGAAAGGGACTACCGCCACATGACAACCTCTTCGCAGATCGATCAACCCTTGACAGTCAACATGGACCGGGTGCGCGCGTTCGTCGCATCGAGCCCACAGGTCCCGGTCTCCGGCTTTCTGTTGCCTGACACCGCTCTGCGCACCGTGACCGCGCTGCAGGGTCTACTGGCACGGAAGACCCTGAAAGACCTGCTGAAGACTGTGCACGCACGTAGTGCAGCCGCCACCGATTCCGCAGATCGACTTCGCATGCAGATCGCGGTGAATGCGCTGCTGGACGTCGAGCCGGACAAGCTCGAGCAGATACTGACCAGGCCGGAACTGATCGCCTGGATCGCGGTGGCCAAAGCCTCGGACGCCCCCACGGTCGACCACAAGGGAGCCGATCCTCTCGCTCACCGACTGCTGTTCGTCCTGGCTCCCGAAGTTCTCGCCGCTCGCCTCGATACCGTTCCACCGCCCATCCGAATTCAGGCCGATACGGACGGGCGCTTGGCCGTCCCCAGGATGGGATTGCTCTGCACGCACGTATCGGACACCGGTTGGTGGGAACTGAGCTTCAGCGGCAACGATCTCGTTGTCAGCGACGGAACAACGCCAATCATCATGGACGCTCAGTCCGATCATGTGGTACCGCTGCAACGCATCGCAGACGGTCCATTCGTCGTCCCACGGGCATCGGCATGGTTAGACGCGTTCGGTGCCGACTCCGCAGCCCTGACACCTGCAAGCGAGATCGAGGTGGGTCAGTTCGTCGACTACTTCACCGAAGGAGCCGAACTGCTCGCGTCTCATTGGCCGCCAGCATGGGCCGAAACCGCGGCAGTGATCGAACAATTGGTGCCCGTGCGGTCGCAAGGGCTTACACCGTACAACTTCAGCGTCCATGCCTTCCGGGGCCTGATTGCAAGTACGCCCAGACCGGGTCCGATGGCGGCACAGATCCTCGTCCACGAAACAGGACACAATCTGATGAGCACCATCATCGACCTGCTCCCGCTGTGCACCAACCCCGACACTCGCGTCATCAGTCCAGTTGTCAACCAGGAGCGGGCACTTCCTGCTGTGTTCCACGGCTGCTTCAGCTTCGGGAGGGAAGTACACCTGACCCAGCTGCTACTCGAAGCCGGCGTCGAACCGGTCGCCACGACCGACATGGACAAGTACTTGAAGGACCGAACCGACACCGTACGAGAGGCGTTGAACGTTCTCACCGACACTGCCGATCTGCTCCCCGCCGGCACTGCCATCGTAGAAGAAGTGGCACGGGTGCTGGCGAAAGTCGAGGGATCATCTGCTCTGTGATCTACTCGTTCGGTCGGGAGGGGCGCGGCATGTCTTCGCCTCGGTCCGACCTGTCTCAATGACGTTCTAGCGATGGGCATCACATGTTGAACAGTCGACGAAAGGGTCCTTTCGCCGAACCTGGCTTTCGATGGTTATGGGGCGGCCAGCTGGTCGGACTGATCGGCGACCAAATCTTCCCGATGGCTATCGTCGCAATGTTGTCCGAGCGCTCGGGAATGGCACTGTCCCTAGGATTGGTGTTCGGTGCACGTTTCGCAGGACTGAGCCTGCTGATCATCGCCACCGGCGTCCTAGCCGATCGCCTGAACAAAACCGTCATGCTGTTATCGAGCAACGTCATTCGCTTCAGCGCAGTCATCTTCATCATCGCCATGGGCGGCGATCTGCCTCTATGGGCGTTGATGCTCACAACCTTCCTGATGGGCGCCGGCGAAGCAATATTCCAACCCGCCTACGACTCGACAATCCCCTCGATCGTCCCAGCCACGAGCATCGAAGCCGCGAACGCAGCCACCAATATGCTGCGTTCCATCGCGCAGATCGTCGGCCCTGGCATGGCCGGTCTCGTTGTCACCGGTATAGGTGCAACCTCGGCGCTCACACTCAACGCCGCGACATTCCTCGTCGCAACATCGTGCTTACTGGCACTTCGGCGGGTAGCCGGAGCCAAACTCGACTCCAGTCCAGAGGCAGGGAATTCGCTGGTCACAGAAGCCCTCGAAGGCTTCCGCGTCGTGTTCTCGATGCGCTGGCTGTTCACACTCGAGATCATGTCGGTCGTGCACGTACTACTGGCGGTCGGTCCATGGTTCATCTTACTGCCCCTCGTCGCCACCAACCGTTTGGGCGGACTCCAGTCGTATGGATTGGTGCTCTCTGCCTTTGCACTCGGCGGACTCGCAGGGGCCGCCCTGGCGGGGAGCATCGGAAGACGCACACAAATTCCCGGGGTCTGGGGCCTGATCGGATTGTCTCTGTTCGGCGTGGCATGCCTATCGCTTGCACTCCCGATTCCGCTCACCGGAATCCTCGCCCTAGCCGCGCTCGGCGGGGCGGGTACACAGTTCTTCGATGTGCTCAAAACCACCGCAATGCAGAAGGAGATCCCCAAAGGGTTCCTCGGTCGAGTGTTTGCGGTGGACTTCTTTGCCTCGTTCGTGATGATGCCCGCCGGCCAGATGCTCGCAGGTTTGCTCATCACAAGCCCCGAGCGCGCGAACACTGCGGCGATCTTCGCCGCGGTCGTCATCTTCTCTACGACACTCCTGCCTCTGTTCGCCCGCTCCGTACGGCATCTAAGCAACCAATCAGCCGACGACCGTGTATCCGCAGCGGGATCGATCGAGTGAGAGCGCTCGACAAGCTGCGAACCGAACTCGAACTCGCATGCCGCACGCTACGCGCACCGGTCGAAATTGAGGTCGGGACCACCGACGGCTACATCACCTCCCTATTCAGCATCCCCGGAACACAAACTCGATGGGGCACGCGAAACCAGACAGCAGAAGCCGTACTGGAAGCGGTCCATCAAACAGGCCTCGAATGGCTCGCAGACGACATCGAGGGGGCCGCCAGTGGACGTCCTCTACCGGCCCGGATCACCGCAGACATCCTCGTGCCCCCGTTCCTCGCCGCCGTCCTCATGCACGAATGCATCGGACACACCAGCGAGGCCGACAACTACCAGGCCTACAGACACCGTCTCGAACCGAACCTGGGCGACTACTGGACCGACCTACCGCTGCTTGTCCGTGACGATCCGACAGAGCCAGGGCATTCCGGTTCGTATCGAACAGACGACGAAGGTACGCCCGCCCAGCCGGTCACCTTGGTCGAGAACGGTCGCTGGACAGACCTTCTGACCAGTACGCGCACTGCTGGTACCCATCAATCCAACGGTCACGGCCGATGCCTTACGCCAGGTGGACCGCCCCTTCCTCGAATGGCTTTTTTTACCGTTGGCGCCGGCGACAGTAGCTACGACAGCCTCCTATCGAACATGGATGGCTTCCTTCTCGGCGGTATCGGAGGTGGCGGTTCGGTACGGGAGTACATGAGTATCAAACCTCTGTGGGCACGCCGAATTATCGACGGCCACATCACCGATGAGTCGTATACGGATCTCGTTCTCCGCGCCAAGAAGGACCAGCTCGTCAAACGCCTACAAGCTATAGGCGACAGCCCCCGAACCTACGATCCATTGCATCCGTGCTGCAAAGAAGGCCAAGACCTACCAATCACGATGGCGGCACCGTACCTTCGCCTGAATCAAGTAATTTTGTACCCCGACTGAGGTTGTCAGTCGAACAGCGGACGGCTTCGACGAGGCCGGGCCGGGCCGCGGAGCTGATGCGACGTCAGCCGGTTTCGCGTTCTCAGCGGCGAACCGGTTGGCGGCTGTTGCGAGGGGTGTCAGGCGAACCGAGGGATTGGACCGAGTCGACGAGGTCGTCGTCGGTCACCGTGGATAAGGATTCTGCTGCGTTTGCCGGCGGCAGACCCACATCGTTCAAAGGCTCGCGACCTCATTCACGTTGACAATCCCTATTGAGATGCCTTACCGGACCATGAGGATGCCCTCGCGGCGCTTGTCGGCCGCACAGCTTACCCGACCATCTGCACTCATCCGAGCGGAAATCCCTTCATTCTGGGGTGGTTGGCCGGTGACCGTATCGAGATTCATACCGAGGGTCGCGCCATGGCAGTATTCGTCGGCCAGATCGCGGCGCCATTGCACGATGTTCGGTCTCGTCTTCGGTCGATCGTTGGAGGCCGGGCGTATACGAACGCATCGGCACTCCTGGGTGGGAGTTTTCATGTTCTCAGTTCGGTCGACGGTGTCGTATCCATGAATGGAACTGCATCGTTGTCGCGGAGGATTTTCTACTCTCGAATGCGAAACAGCACCGTAGCGTCGAACCGGGCCGACATTCTTGCCGATCTCTCCAACTCCGACCTCGACGCGGAGAGCATTGCGGTACGACTACTCGTGCCGCCCGCGCCGGATCCCCTCGACACCGGTTCGATGTGGTCCGCTGTACATCCCGTTCCCGCCGATCGACAGTTGTCGATCCATCCTGACGGCCACACTGCGGCCGCGAGGTGGTGGACAGCACCGCCTGCTGACATGTCGATCGCAGACACCACCGAGGCTTTGAGGGTTGCAATCAGCGAGGCGGTCGCGCTACGAACCGGCGATGAGGTTGTGACTGCAGACCTGTCCGGGGGACTCGATTCGACGCCCTTGGCGTACCTGGCGTGGAACAACTACCCCAATGTCTCTGCGGTGACATTGACCGGCATGACCGAAGATGACGGTGACACCGGTGTAGCTCTTACTGCGGCATCGATGATGGCAGGTCTGGACCACCTGATGCTGCCAGTCGACAAACTGGTCAACACTTTCGACGGCATCATTACCCCGCCTGCCAGCAACGACGAGCCCTTCTTCGGGTTGCAGCTCGGACGGCAAGCGCAGATCGCCGAACAGATGTCTCAGCGTGGCTCTGCCCTGCATTTCACCGGCCATGGCGGGGACGAGGTGTTCTCTGTCCCATCAGTGTATTTGGGTGATCTTCTTCGTACGAACAAGCGTGTGGGGTTGGACCATGCACGGGGTTTGCGTGCACTGAACAAGTGGTCCTGGTCCGACGTCGTGAACCTGTATCGCGACACGGACAGTTACCAGAAGTGGACGAACCACAAATTCGATCTCGCACCGGAGCGGCGTTCTGGGCGGTCCACGAGCAGGTGGGGTGAGGCGGCATACGTTCCTGCATGGGTCACCCGCGACGCGCTGCAGTATGTCCGTCGACGCTTCGAGAACCTCGACAAGACGCTCACTCCGCACTCGCCGTCGCCCGCCCAGCACCAATGCATCGAATCGATTCGAACAGCCGGCCGCATCTCGAGGCTTGCAGGAAATATCTACGCGCAACACGGGATCTCCCTCGCGTATCCCTTGATCGATGACAAGATCGTTGACCTAGCGCTGCGCGTACGACTCCATGAGCGCGGTACTCCCTGGGAGTTCAAGCCGTTGCTCCGATCCGCTACCGCGAAAATTGTTCCACCAGAGCTCATGTCCAGATCCACCAAGAACGACATGACCGAGGATGTCTATCGCGATCTGCGATCTGCCCGCGAGTCGCTACGAGAGATGTGCGAGAACTCTGTCCTGGTGTCGATGGGCCTGGTCGACAGGAAAGAACTGCTGACTGCATGCGGGATACAACACGCTGCCGGGCTGTCCCTCCCCTCGTTCGTCATGACAATGAATTGCGAGGCATGGCTCAGGTCACAGTTGCCAAAGTCCCACCGAAAGCTCGAGGTGCACCTATGAATGTCGGCAAACCCATGGCAATCGCAAGACCAACCGGAGGCACGCCTGTCACCACTGCCAAGGTGCACTCACTCGTCTTCCTCGCACGTCTCGTAGCGAGAATGAGCCCAGCGCGGATCGAGCGAACGATGACGATACTGGCCAAGAACGCGAAGCCGGCCACGTATGGCGACATTCGCCAGGCCCAGGGCAGTGTCTTGTCGATCAGTGCGATATGCGCCGGGGACGGCTGCCTCCACCGCTCGATCGCTGTTGCAGCACTGTGCAGGCTCAGCGGCACCTTCCCTGAATGGAAGACCGGCTTTCAGGTCGACCCGTTCCGCGCGCACGCGTGGGTCGAAGCCGAGGGCCGCGCAGCCGACCACGGCATGGACCCTGCTCGTTGGATCGAGCTCATCACCGTCAGAGCAGGAGCGCGCCCGTGAAATTCAGAATCGATGTCCGCGTACGAACAAGTGATGACAAAACCGTCATTTTGGACATGAAGACAGGGAAGTACTGGCATCTCAATTCGACGGCCAGCATCATCGCTGAAGGAATACAAAACGGCGAAAGCCTGCCCGAAATATGCGCCCTGGTATCGTCCGTCAAGAATGTGGCGCCTCAGACAGCAGCCAGCGATTGCGCCCAATTCATACAAGAATTGTCGAACGTTGGACTACTGGAGGATGTACCAGCAGAGACAAGGTCCCGGTGAAAGCTGGACTCGGATCGTAGAGGTGGTCGAACGTGAGCTTCGGTGAGCGGGTGGTGGCATGGCTGCCGCAAAGATGGCTGGTCAAAGCACTCGCTCATGCCGAGTTGTTGAAGTTTCTGAGCGTGGGTGCCATCACATTCGTATCCACTGTCGCTATCTTTTTCGGTCTCAAATGGACTGTTCTCCCGAACAACCCTGTTACCGCCAACATTCTCGCGGTATTGGTTTCGACGATTCTGTCGTATGTTCTCAATCGCGAGTGGTCGTTCTCCGACCGCGGCGGGCGTCCGCAACACCATGAAGCAGCCCTGTTCTTCGGTGTAGCTGGAGTCGGTTTGGCACTGAACCAAGTCCCACTGTGGGTTTCGCGTTACATCCTGGATCTACGCACCCCTCATGTGTCGTTCATTGCGGAGAACTTCGCAGACTTGGTCAGCGGCACGATTCTGGGCACTTTGATCGCCACCGCTTTCCGGTGGTGGGCAATGAGCAAGTTCGTATTTCTACACCGCCCGACTCAATCGGCCGCACCAGCGGACTCCGAGACTGCGGACTCCGACCTGGACAAATCTGCCTAGCCTGGGCGATCAGGGGCTTGTCGTTCGATAGTTGACTCCCCAACTGCCGCACGCATCCTGTGAGCTGTCGCTAGTCTACGAGATTGCCACGAAGCCAGTCGTTCACAGCCTCGTACACGGCATCTTGAATTCGCATTCCGCGTTCGGCGCATGCAATCTTCAATCTGCGTTGCAGTGCCGGGTTCATCCTCGTGGCGAACGGAACAAGGTCGGTTTCAGCTTCGGTCACTGTCTGCACGTCATCGACAGACCCGATCGCCCCAGCACATCACGTCGAACGGGACGTGAGTCTGTCATCTCCATATGCCCCTAATCGATTGAGCGAGCAGCTGATTCCGTACAGAACCCCCGCCCCGACACCACACCGCTATACCGACCATACAGTCCCTTTGCGAGGGTAGCGTACTTCAACACCCGCGCGGTGTACGTCCCGACCCCGAGCTACCTCGGCACCACGAGTAGCGACACTTACACGGCATCGCTAGGCACCGAGAGGGTGGTAATCCTGAGTGCAGCAACCAAATCGGCATACAGGTCATCGGATTGAAGGAGCTCGGAATGGGTCCCGGTCGCCCTTATCCGCCCGCCGTCGAGCACGACGATGCGATCGGCGTCCATGACGGTGGAGAGTCGATGCGCCACCGACACCACGAGCCCCGTGCGTGCGAGATCACGTACTGCGTCGACGATCGCACGTTCTGTTCGAGCGTCGAGCTGCGCGGTGGCCTCATCGAGTAGAAGTACCGGTGGGCGAGAGACCAGCACGCGCGCAACCGCCAGTCGCTGTCGTTCGCCTCCCGACAGAGTCGCTGCTGCGATGTCGCTGTCCAACCCGTGAGGCAAAGATCTGATCTTCTTCGCCATATCTACCGCCTGCAATGCGGACCAAACCGCGTCGTCGCCGGCGTCCGGGACGGAGTAGAGGACGTTGTCGCGGGTGGTCCCCGCGATGACCGGTGTGTCTTGTTCGACATAACCGATCCTGGTGCGTACTGCCTCGATAGTCCAGTTTTCGTATGGAATGCCGTCCAGCAGGATATTTCCACTGTCCACGTTGAGGAAGCGGAGTAGGGCAGAAAGCAGGGTGGTCTTACCCGCGCCGGATGGTCCTACCAGTGCGACATGGCCCTGGCGCGGCAGATCGAGGTCAATCGCATCGAGCGCAGGGGCGCTGTCGATAGCGTGGTGCACGGTCACCGATCGGAGCTCGAGCACGGTCTCGGAGGGGACTGAGCGCCCCGGTGGTTGCCCACATGCGCCAGGCGCATCGGTTTCCTGCGCCAACGAAGTGACTTCCGCTATCCGTCGTGATGCTGCCAGCCCAGACTGCAGCGTCGCGATACTGGTGATGATCATGACCACTGGCAAAGCCAGTCCGAACACATACAGCAGAAATGCCACCAGACTCGGCACATCCAGCGCAGCCGTCGAGACACGCCACCCACCGACGACCAACACAACAATGATCACTACGTTCATAGCTAAGCTGGTCAATGTCGAGGCAGCAGTTTCGATTCGAACTGCGCGCACGCCCAGGGAGCGCGCATCATCGACATGATTCCCCAGCGCCTCAAGCTCCCGTTGCTCCGCTCTGGAGGCTTTGACGGTGCGCATCGCCCGGACCGTACTGTCCAATCGACCGCCAAGCAGACCGAGATGTTCCTGCACCTGCTGCTGCAACCGCGACAATTGAGGCATCAGTACCAGCGACATACCAGTACCGACTGCAACCACGATTACGGTCACCATCAACAGCATCATGTCCAGGTAGCCCATCAGCACGAGACTGCCGACCAAAGCGATTGCGCCATTGACGAATTGCACGACGCTCGACGTGGCGGCCTCCCGAATCAGTGTTGTGTCTGAGGTCACCCGAGATGTCATCTCGCCGGCAGTGCGCACCGCGCCGATCCGCGCACCCATCAGAGCTTCCAGCATTCTGTTTCGGGCTCGTCGCACCACACGTTCGGCCATCTTTCCCAGCATCACTGTCTGCATGTAGGTCACGATGGTGCTCAGGATCAACACCGCAACCAACATCAACGCCACGTCCGTAACCGAGGACTGAGAACCCAAACGCTGCAGGACTTCTCGAGTGACCATTGGACTCGCCAGCTCAGCACCAGAGCCAACAAGTCCCAAGAATATCGCCGACATCAAGACACGGCGTTCTGGCCGAATCCACCCCGCCAACAGGCGCCAACCCCCCTGCGTAGGATCGTCCGGATCCAACTCTGCTTTTAGCGGCATGCCTGACACTCTAGAGAGATTAGACCTGCTCAGTCCGTCATCTCTTTTACGAACTCCCGTTCGGGGGGGGGGCACCCGAATCGGGGCAAAACACGGTAGTGCCGAATCCTAACCAGGATAAGTGGCTATCCAACTGTCGAGCTGGTAACCAAATGACGGTAGAGAGTCGCCCGCCCGATGCCTAGGACTGATGCGATTTCTGTTTTCGGGAGTCCACTGCACGGATATCAGCAGTGGTGTGCACGGGCTACGGGTGTTGCGGTCGTGGTAGCGGTCGCTACCGGCGAGCTAGTCCGTCGCCTTAGGGTCGCCGCGTGAACTCGATGGTGTATCCGGACAGACCGTCGATCGACAGGCGATACTCGAGACCCTCGCGAATCGGGTCTCTGCCTGCGCCCACCGCTCCTCCGACGCCGTCAGCACGCCGGCCTCCACGATGTCCAGCTTGTCTGGGTCCATCACAAGCCTCCCAGTCACCGAGAACCGACCGCACGATCGTGCAGCGCACTTCTGACCTCTGAATTTCAGAAGCCAATGCACTCACCCACAAAACGCCTGCTAACAGTGCAGTCGTCTTCTGAATCTGACACCCATGTCACGCAGTTGTTGTCGGCATCCATTGCGTCTTCCTTCGTTCTGGCTTTCCCGGTTATGTGTTGCTGAGGCGAGCACGGCCTTTATGGGGTGAGGGTGCTCAGGTGACGGTAGAGGGTGGCTCTTCCGATGCCGAGGACTGATGCGATTTCGGTTTTGGGGGTGCCGTCGTGGAGCATGCGGGTAATTTGGCGGGCTTTGGCTGCGTCGATTTTAGGTGGTTGTCCGCCGATGCGTCCGCGGGCTCGTGCGGCGGCGAGGCCGGCCATTGTTCGTTCTTTTACGAGGTCGCGTTCGAATGCGGCTAGGGATCCAAAGATGTTGTAGGTCAGTCGTCCTCCGATTGTGGAGGTGTCGATTCCTTCGGTGATGCTGCGGAGGGTTGCGCCTTTGGTTTCGATGAGGTTGACGGTGTCGATGAGGTGTCCGAGGTTTCGGCCTAGTCGGTCTAAACGCCAGATTGCGAGGACGTCGCCTTCGCGGAGGTTGTCGAGGAGTTGTTGGAGTTGGGGTCGGTCTTTGTCGGCTCCGGATGCGACTTCTTCCCAGATGCGGAAGCAGCCGGCGGTTGTCAGTGCGTCTCTCTGCAGGTTCAGTGATTGGTCGGTGGTTGAGACTCGGCAGTATCCCAGGATGGCGCTCACGGGGTTGACTGTCTCAGAAAGGGCGGGCGGGGCACAGTGGGCACTCTGGAGGGTGAGACGGGTTTCTGAGACACATCACAGGTTGATAACAAATCGGTTTTCGTGTCAGTTTCAGAAGACGGCTGCACGCTGTCAGAAGTGCACTGCACAAACTCCTCCAACTGCCCCCTCGGACACTATGCGGGGCGCGCGGTCGTCGCGGGTGCGAGGTACTGCGGCGTTGCCATCGCAGCGAAGACGGTCTCAACCGACTCCGACAGCCGGGTTTTCAGCGTCGGAGATTCATGCCCGCCGGGTACGCCTTCGGTGAGGTAGAGGTGGAAGTGGCCGACGATGGCGGCGGTGAGGGCCCGCACCATCGTGTCGGCGCTGAACTCTGGTCGGATGCATCCGAGGTCCGTAGCTTTGGCGGCGAGTTCTCGCAGTGCGCTCTCCCACACCCGACTGGGGCGTCGGGTGCGTAATCGTGGTTCGAGAGCGAGGTATGTTTCCGCCCGTACGAGTGGTTGGGCGGTGTGCTCGTCGGCGATAGCGTCGACGAGGCAGGCGATGGCGTCGAGCGGGTGCGCGGACTCAGCGGTCCGCCAGCGTTCGGCGATGGCGGTGTAGAGCTGCTCAGCGTCGGTAAGGACGCCGTCTGCGAGCTCTGCTTTGCAGCTGAAATGAAAGTACATCGCCCCTTTGCTGCAGTCGGCGCGGTCGAGGATGATATTGAGCGAGGCTGCGGTGTAACCGTGGGTAGTGAATTCGCGTGCAGCTGCAGCTACGAGCGCGGCCCGGGTTCGTGTTGCCCGGGGTTGCAGCCGTTTCCCCGATGAAGAGTCCCAGTCCGAATCCGTCGACCAGTCGGAGGATGCCGGCCGAGCGTGGTGCGGCCACCCGTGCTGCGGTGCCGGTGAACGGTGATCGTCGTAGCCCACCGCATCGAGTACGTCCTGTAGGGACTTGATGTCAGCGCTCAGGGCCCGTGCCGCCGAGCCTGGTGTCCATTCCATGGCGAGTTCGAGACGGCCCAACGCAGCCGACGTCAAGACACCGTACCCGGTTTCAATCTTGGCCATCGTCGGCGCCGACGGTCCACCGAGCGTAGGTACGTCTGTCCGGGCCAGTCCGAGGTCGATTCGGCGTCGTTGCACCGCGAGCGCGAACCAGGCCGTGTTGCGCAGGTTCGCCACGGGGACCCCTTTCGGGCGTGAGGTCGATCGAAGGACAGCGGTGAGCGGCGACCGGTGGAGGGTCGGCGCTCACCGCTGGCAATGGGTCCCTGGATTATGCCCGTTCAGCGGCCGATGTCGGTCAGACGACGTAGGCGCCTGTGGAGGGTTACCAGTAGATGGTTCCGCCCAGGAAGGTGCTGTACTTGCTGCCATCGGGGTTGGTGACCTCGGCTGCGGTGGGAAACGAAAGCGCGCTCTGCGCGGCGCCGAGGGAGTTGTATAGGTCTTTGATCTCTCCGCACACCTGATACGGGGATGGCCAGTAGGACTGGCAATCAGCGGCGACGGTAATGACCGTGCTTGATCCGGTGTCCGGTGCGGCCTGTGCCGTAGCCATCGCTGCGAGTGCGGAACCGCCGACAACACCTGCAACTAGCAGGCCACGGATACCGGCGGTGAGGGTCGATCGAATCATGAACAAGTCCGTGCTCTCGGAGGGGTAGAGGGTGACGTGCCTGTAGCAACCGTTGGGTCGGTGTTTACCTGCGACGACCTGCCAGCAGTACTTCAGCGACGGTAGCAGGCAGCGCGTGGCATTCGGACAGTGAATTATTGAAATGATCCGCCACACGCACGTTGCTCGACTTAGTTTGCTAAGCAACGTTTCTCGGGTGCCAAACGTGTCCATTCCTTGACGAATGCTACGGACAGGCCACTTGGTCTGTTAATTCCGACCAGATGCAACCGTTCAGTTTGTTTGGGGCGTTTGTGTTTACTGTCCCTGTTGTGAACGTGTGGGATTTGATTAAGGATGCTGGAAGCGGCCCATCGGGGCACCGCTCCATGCGAGATAAAGGAAATCCATGACGATTTCGTTCAGACCTCTGCGGCCACCACGCCGTCGAACCCGTTCAGCGACAAAGTCGTTGTTCACCGCGGGCACGGTGGCACTGTTCTTGGTATCCGGTACCGCTGGTGCGTTGGCCCAGCCGGCGCCGACACCATCCGCAGCTCGGGACACGGTACCGGCGCAGCGTGCACCGGCCACCGTGGATCCGTGCTCGACGCCGACCACCACAGCGCCTACGACCACAACGACAGCTCCACCGACCACAACCACCACGGTGGCTCCGACGCCGTCGTGCGACACCGTCCCCGCAGTTCCCGAGGCGACGACCTCTGCTGTGGTCCCGCCAGTCGCCCCAACGCTGCCCGCACAGGCCCCGGCCCCCGCGCAGGAAAGCCCGGCTCCCGAACCGACTCCGGCGTTGGCCGATGCGCCGCTCCCGGCAGAACCGTCCGCCGTTGAACCGGTCGAACCGGAGGACGACGACTTATCGTCCAAGACCGCCGAGCCCGATCCGGACTGGGCACCGACCGAAGACCCCAGCGCAACCGTCGTGCCCGGTGAAATGCGCTCGGACCGTGAAGGGATCCCTGCGCCGTTCACCAAGGAAGATGCGGACAAGGCCGAAACCATGGAAGCCCGCCAGCGCATGTCCCGTGCTGCCGCAGGCTGCCAGACCTATTGGCCATCGCCTTACGAGGTGTGCGGTGTCATCCGCGACAAGTACAACTCACTCGGTGGACCCGCCAGCTTCCTCTCCTTCCCCAACTCCCCCGAGTACACCAACCCCGACGGCTACGGCAAACGCACCCAATTCCTCAACGGACCCATCTACTGGTCCGCGGCGACCGGCGCACACCCCGTCGTCAACAGCTTCCTCAATCGCTGGCAACTCAACGGCTACGAAGCCGGGCGACTCAAATACCCGACCACCGACGAGATCGTCCTCCCAGACGGCGGACGCCGACAAGAATTCCAGCAGGGCGTCATCTACGTCGCCTTCCAGAACGCCGTCGGATCCGCCCTCATCAACGGGCCCCTGCGCGACAAATACAACTCCGTCGGCGGCCTCACGCCGGGCACCAGTTTCCTCGGCTACCTCATTCAGGATCAGATCGCGCCGCTTCCGGACGGCCAAGGACAGATGGCTCGCTTCCAAAACGGCGTCATCTACTACCACCCCACGTATGGAGCACATCCGGTCAGTGGAACAATCCTTAATTCGTGGGCATTGGGCGGGTATGAATCGGGTACTTGGGGCTACCCCGGTTCTGACGAATACAACGAAAACGGGGAACCGGCACAGGTATTCCAGAATCATGTCGTGAACGTCGAAACACAATATGCTTCGGACCCCGCTGATCCCAATGGGCAGCCCTTGGCGCGTCAGAGTGACGGTCGGGCCACGGTCACAAGCGACGGTCAGGTGCAGTTCTACGCTGGTGACAGCTATAGCCACTCACTGACCAGGGGCGTCTTCAACGCGCGCCGCGGCGTTGAGGACTCTCGCCTTCTCACCGCCTCATGGAACTTAACCCAGACATACATTCTGAGTAAAGCTGCTTATGGGTTTAACACCATGATGGATTGCAGTGGATACATGTACAACGCCGAAACAGGGAGATTCCTAATCCAGGACAATTCAGACAAGCATAAGAATGTTCCGATTGATTATCGCTACCACATTTCTCAAAGTAGACATGATGACAACACGGATTATCAGATGGTGTTGGGCTGCACCTTCGAAAATAAGACAAGGCAGCAGGCCGGTAGCGGCAACATTGGTTACGGCATAACCATTGCTCGATACGTCATGGGTTACGAGTTTCTGATCTGATCTACTCGATCTGACCATTGCCGACACCACTGCAGCGAGGATGATGAAGTTGATGACCGCCGTGATCACGGCGCCTACATTGACGAATGTCTCAGGGCTCGAGGTGATTTGCACCAGCCCGCAACTGCAAATTCCCTATCATCGCTGGCGAGTTGACAGAGCTAAAACATGTCAGCACATTTGCGTCTGAGGTGTAGGTAGATGCAGGGCTCCCGGTGACCCATGGGTTTGACCTACTCGGGACCGCATACGACCGAAGGTAGCCGCACTCGACGTGCGGGTACCTTCGGTCGCGCACCGTTGGGTATCACACGAACGCTCGGCGTCGCCTGAGTCGTGCTGGTGAAGTGAATTGCGACTATCGGTCTTCATGACCCGCCGCCGCGTATCTTAACCCGAGCCTGCGTCTACTTTGCTGGAACGCAGTTGACCTAGCTCAGACGGCGATACCCCCACGACAACATACATGGCCCGTGGCTCGTCCTGGTTCTCCTGCCGCACGCCTAAATCGACATGAAGCACCAAAACGGGCACGCAATCAAAATTCGGAATACGTGGAAATAATTTTTCGGCTAAGACGACTCCTGATCCATAGTTCTGCTGAACGCATCAGTCCACAGGCCCGAATAAGGAAGCTCTCCGAACCTGTCGCTAGGCCATGGCATTACAACTCCGCCAACGCTATATTCAATTTCCCTTCTCGGCGGCATACGGCGTGGTTGCACATTAACGGCTCGGTAAATATAGTCGTCTTGTTGAATTTTCTCCCACCAAAACTCGACCTGCTCCCCGACCACAGCCGAACGATTGCGGTCGAACTGGCGAATTGACTCTCCTGATGTCAAAGGCGGGTACCGAAGCGCCCACAGATCGCTGTATTGGAACCAACACCCAGAGGGCGTGTCTGGTGACTCTATAACACCCCAACCCTCATCGACGGACCAAAAAGATACCAACCCTGAGCTTGCCATCCTTAAATTCTACTCGGCTTCAATGAACCGCCACGACCGCATTGCCTCATTCCGTCCAATGCAAAGCATCGGGACAGCGATTCGGCAGACCGATCAAATTATTTTACGAGCCCGATACAGCTTTCATTGTTGAAAACTACTACTCCTTAATAAGCGAAATGCCTGCAATAGCAGCACTAAATCCTACAGCGGCAGCCGTAACGCCCGCCACAACTGGAAATAGAAACCAAGGGGAAGTTGCAAGCTGACCGTCAGGAACCGGCGCAAGGTCAGTAAATGACGCGCCAGTTGTCAATAGGTTTGGCTCACCATCACTAGCAACAGGTCTCTCAAAATCTTGCTGTAAGACGTAGTAGGAATTCTTGGGAGACTCTGGCCGGACAAGTTCGTAGACGCCAGCGCAAATAAACCCCAGAAATGAACCAAAAGCTAGGGCCGCCAAAGTAATACGAAGTTTACTCTTGTTCATCTACAGGATAATACGCGCACAACGCGTCATGCATCACCGGGCCGGAAGCTTGTTATTCCCCAACTCGGAGGCAAGATCGAGCAACAGCGACGCTTTCGGTGCATACGGCGACGGGCGGATACATCAGACTTTATTCTAGCGATTTCGCTAGACCGCTGGGCGGGCAACTGACGTGCAGCTGCGTCTGGTTTCGCAGACCGAGTCAGGTCGCGTGTGTCGTAAACGATCGTTTTTGACCCATGCTGGTTTCGAGACGCCGTCGTCGAGCAGACCATGTGTCAAAAGTAGTGTTCAAAACTCCGAGCGGAAAATGGTTCATATCGTTGAGTTCTGACACACTCGGTGCTCATGGGCGAGCTTTTGGGGTACGCGAGGGTGTCGACGTCCGAGCAGAGTGTCGATGCGCAGAGAGACGCTCTGAGCGCCGCGGGGTATTCGCGGGTGTGGGTGGAGACGGCGAGTGGTGTCACGACGTCGCGGCCGGAGTTGTCGGACCTGTTCTCGCATCTGCGGGCGGGTGACACTTTAGTGGTGTGGCGACTCGATCGACTCGGGCGATCGCTCCCCCATCTTCTGCAGACCGTCGAGGATCTCGAATCGGATGATGTGGGGTTTCGATCGTTGACGGAGTCGATCGACACGACCACTTCGGGCGGCAAGCTGATCTACTCCATT
Organism: Rhodococcus sp. 1168; assembly: GCF_002091955.1. Classification (GTDB taxonomy): domain Bacteria; phylum Actinomycetota; class Actinomycetes; order Mycobacteriales; family Mycobacteriaceae; genus Rhodococcoides. The sequence goes on from NZ_MKKY01000091.1 coordinate 459,641, forward strand.
TTCGGGGCGCTGGCGGAGTTCGAGCGCAACCTTATTCGCGAACGGACGCACCTCGGGTTGGCGGCCGCGCGGGCACAGGGCCGGACGGGCGGTCGGCCCCGCCAGATGTCGGAAGCGAAAGTGAAGCAGGCCAAGCGAATGCGCGCCGGTGGTATGTCGCTGACAGACATTCGCGACGTGGTGGGCGTCTCACGGTCGACGTTGTATCGCTATCTGAAATAGCCCGGAGCTGCTGTGCGCGCGGGTCGCACGCGAAGTGGCAGCGCGCTATTGCGAGGAGTGTCGGTCGGTTGAGCCTGGGTCGGACTCGATAGATATCGCGTTCACTGCTGCTCGTAGCCGCTGCGGGTCGACGACGTGGTCGGGATTGCTGACAAGGACCGCGCCGTCGCCGGTCCGGTGGGTGTGGATCCGGAATCCGCGAGCTTTCGCCTCTGCCCGTAGCTGCGATCGCCACGTGGTGAAGTCCAGACTTTCGACTGGGCCGCGGCGTATCACCAGCGCCCCCATTTCCTGGACTCGATTCAAAAGCTCACTGTCGGTGAGCGGGTGCCCCTCGTCGTCCATCATGGCCCGAGGTAACCACATTGAGGTGAAGCAACGGAATTAAACGGTGAACTCTGTTGCAAACCAAAACATTCAGAGTTGCCCAATCCGATCGCTATGGGCGCGTCCGAATTCGTGGTTCTTGCGGTTTCAAGGCGCGGGGTTTAAGCGTACGGTTTCGTCACCCTCCGCAGCTGGTCGCTGGTACGCATCGTTGGCGAGCAGCGGATTCCCGCAAACGTTTCTGGAACACGTCAACGAGCATGTACCCAAAAATGTCAGAGGCGCTGTCTATCATCAGTCCATGAGTGGATGCACAGCACCGTCACGGGGCCATCACACAGCGAGTGGGGCCGCCGCCTGCCCAGTACACGGTCGCAGCAGCGGCTACGGTTCTTACGCACCGAGGGCTTACTCTCCGCCGATCTACCAACCGCTTACCAGCTCTTTGGCCAGCGTAAGCAGCGGACGTGCATCAAGCGGCAGGACGCGGCCGAGCTGGTCGACAAGCAGCTCGTCCGTGACATACACGCCCGCCGAGGTGAAGTCACTGACTCCGGTGCGGCGCGTGGTCGAGATCCAGGCCTTGGCCCATCCTGAATACTTCGACGTTTTTCTCTGTCACGCCTGGGACGACCGGCGCGGCGCGGCTAAAGAACTTAGCGATTTGCTTGAGGCCAATGGAGTGTCGGTCTGGTTCAGTGAAAAGAATGTTGCACTCGGCGTGCCGCTCCTCCGCGCAATAGACAAGGGCCTTGCGAAATCTCGCGCCGGGATTGTACTGGTCACCCCTAACCTCCTGCAGCGCCTCAAGTCGGAAGGAATAGCCGACAAGGAGCTGTCGGAGCTCCTGGCGCGTGACCAGCTCATCCCCGTTGTGCACGAGACGACGTACGACGACTTGAGGGAAGTCAGCCCCTTGCTCGGCTCTCGCAGCGGCCTGAGCACCGCCGAAGAATCGATGGCAGAAATAGCAGACAAGATTGCAGAGCTCGTCGACGTGGAGGAACTGACATGAGTTCGGGGTGTCGCATGTCTCGGCGCGCAGATTCCGTAGTGACCCCCTGGCCTTGCCTGGCCTGGCCTGGCCTGCGAATACTTACATCGACATCCCGGTCGTGTTGCGACTTTCAATCGTTCGTGGGAGCGACACATCGCGCGATTGCCGCCAGAACCTACGGTCTGGTGGATCTATCAAGCGGACCCTCCAAACGGACGGTTTCAGCTTGCGTCGGTCAACGAGTGTTGTGCGAGTGACCCCGTTCTTCGCCGGGAAGGAAAATTCTCGTTGTTCACCGCACATAGACTGTGGGTGACTACGATTCCGGCCAAAAATCGGTCTTCTGGGCTGTCGACGCGTGTGCGTTGCGGGACGAGCCTCACCCCATCCGGAGAGCTACGTCGGCGGATGTTGCAACGGGATCCCGTGGTCGACGAACAGTTGCACCGTTTCATCCAGCTCCCTCGCTGTGCGGCATCCCCAGCGCAGGAAGTTGTACAACGACCTGGCTGATGTGGGATCGACGCGGGCTGCAGCGATGGCTGCCTCGGCCGCAGCGTGCACCTCGGCCCAAGCATCGCGCTCAGGTGCGGGATAGTACGAGCGTGTAGGAGCCGTTCCAGGATCGACCGGCTCGTACGGACGCGGGCACAGCAGAGATGCGTGCGCACCGCCCGCGTCGATCTCACCGTTCTCGATCATCGTGACGGCGGCAGCGGCGGCGCCGAGCACTTTCGCCTGCTCGTCCCCGCGCAGGCCTTCGAATGGCACCCGTGCGGTCCTCGGCGGCCGCGAGTAACCAGCGACCCTCCAGATCGCCACGAGTCTCGTGGCCCAGCGGCCCGTGCGGCACAAGGGCGTGGACACTTCGTCGACGACAGTGCGGAGAAGCCGAAACCAGACTGCGGCATGCACCCGGCCTGGGCGAAGGTCCACCCATCCCGTTGTCAGAGCCGCGGTGGTACGCCGATCCATTTCCGTGACCGCTGCGGGCACTGGAACGGGTGGCACTCGTTCGTCCGAACCGAACCGGACCTGATCCCAGAAGATTGCGTGGCCGGGGAGGACAGAACAGGGTTCGAGTCGACAGCGGTGGTCGAGGCAGCTGCTCAGCACCGAGGTTTGCTGCAGCAAACGCACTGTGATGTCGGCGGAGGATTCGAGGCTGTCGATGCATGTCGGGCATGCCCGGTTACCCATAGCGCTCACCCAGGGCAGCCATGCGTCGTCTGTGGGTGTCCGGCGTCGTCGATCCTCCATGCTCAGATCAGCTGGTAGCAGGATCGAGAACTGGTGGACGTAGGTATCGAAGTCGCAGCCGACCGGGTCCGTACTGTCGAGCAGCCACGGCGTCCACCCCGCCAACGTCATCAGCCGCAACCTCTCCACCGGGACCGCGCCCCGTCCGGCCAGCGCGGTCAATATCGGCTCGGCTGTGTAGCGGTCGAGGTCGCGTGCTGCGATGTCGAAGCCTGTGAGCAGGTGGGCGGGGTTGGTCAGCGAGTACACCTCGCACGTGCGGCTCAGCCACGACGTCAACGATTCGCCGGGCCGTGGCGCCGGGTGTAGCGGCCGCGGGCGAATACGGTCATCCCCGCATTCCGTTCTTGGCCGTGCTGTCACGCCAAGTGGCGTTCGAATCGGCGACGCCGCTCGGTGGGCCCTACGTACGGAGTGCGCGCGAGGACTGAGGAGTTGATTGCTTCTTCTCCGTTGTCGACGGCGGTGACAGCGGCGGCCGTGAGCAAAGTTGCCAGTTCGCCGATGGTGCCCTCGCAGCGGGTGAGAAGGTAGTCGGTCATCTCCGGGGATGTCAGGTGCGAGGGTTTGCGGAGGGGAAAGCTCGCGGTGAAGCTGGCCAGCAGCAATCTGGTGTTGGTGGTGTTAGACCATGTCGGCAGGGTCATCGGGTGGAAGCGGTTTTCCAGTTGGGGGTCGGTGCGGATGGCGAGGTAGGCGTCGCGGGTTCCGACGCCTACGAGTGGGATGCGGAGTTCGTTGCCGAGGAAGCGCAACACGTTGAGAAATTCGCGGCGGACGTTGTCGCGGCCGGCGAGAACATTGTGGAGCTCGTCGATGATCAGCATGCGTACGCCGGTGGCGCGAAGCAGCGTCAACGCTTGCTGTTCGAGTTCGTGGACCCGATTGCGTGGACGGGTCGGTGTTCCCAACGCGGTATGCAGTGCGAGGTAGAACCGACCAGGCGAGGGGTCTGGGGGCATCTGCATGCACAACACCGGGATTTGCTCTCGGTCTGACAAGCTAGCCGCTGGGTGCGTGCGCCGAAATTTTTCGATGATCATCGACTTGCCGTTGTTTGTCGGACCGAGCAACAGCAGGTTCGGCATCCGTTGCCGGTCCGGCCAAGCAAGCAATGTCTCCAACTGGTCGAGGACGGCGCGGGCCTGCGGATACCCGATCCACCTCTCGGACCGGATCATCCTGATTCGGTCCGGCCCGTCGAGGGCCGCGAGCGGGCGGACCGCTTCCCTCAGGTGACCTAGAACCGCATCGGGTACCTCTGCCGGTTCAGTGTCGCTCGTCGGGCTGGACGTCATGAGGGCCTCACCATTCCTCGATGTCACTGAACACCGGCACTACGTTTGCGCCGTCCATTGGCCGGTTGTCCGGCGGGTGCACCACGGGCCCCGGTACATCCGCGGTATCGGTGAAGTGCGCGCGACGCGCGCGGTTGCGGCGAGCTCTGCGGGTGGCTTTCTGCGACCGGTCGGCGATCTCGCGCATCTGCTCGATCGTCGCAAACAGTGCACTCTCGTCGACGTTCGACTGTCCCTGCTCACGAAGCCTTGTGGTGGCAGCTCTGTGCTCCCACAGGGTCACCGCTGGGTGTGACATCGTCCGATACGGCACCTCGACATACCCGACGCCGTCGGGTTCGAGGACCCAGATTCTGCTCAAATCGCGTGGGTCACGCCGAATGATGAACCGTCCCAGGTGCTCTCTTCGTGCGATCCACGGTTTGAGCGTGTTGGAGAAGTAGTGCACGTGATCGAGGACGAACCCGGTGCGGGTCAACCGTCGCCGGATGACGGGAAGAAAGTCCACCAAGAAGGCAGTCTCGCCGAGCACTGTGAGAGGGGCGCGACCGTCTGCGGCGACTCCGCTGTCCCACATCGCTGCCGGGGTGCGCCCGAGCCCCGAATGGACGGCTCCGTGATACGAGGAGACGGCCAACACTAGCCAGCGCTCCAACTCGCGCAATGTCAACGCCGCGTGCTTGTCCGAGTCGTAACTTCCTCGGTCCGCTGGATTCGAGAAGGTGGTCCCAGGCAGCTCGTGCACAGCCGTCATGGCCGTTCCGATAATGCGCTCGACGATCCCGCCGTAGTGCGGCCGGCCAGGCGGACGGTACTCGAGGGCGATCGCATGCTGGGCGCATCCGCGGCGCAGCGCTTCGCCTTTGAACTCGGCGGCGTTGTCGAGATATAACTGCTTGGGCTTACCGGCCATCGGCCACTGCACCTGCTCGGCCAGCTCGCATGCCTCCAGCCACGTCTGTTTCTCGCTGCACACACGTCCGAGGCACAGTCCGACCGACACCGCCGACGGCGGCTCCAAGGTGACGACGAACCCAAGAACCGAACGGCTGCAAACATCGATGGCGATCGTCAGATAGGGGCGACCGATCGGCTGGCGTTCGTACTCTTCGACGATCATCACATCGACAACGGTGTGATCGATCTGAACCTGATCGAGGATGCCTGTGACCGGCGGTGAAACGTCGCCGGCGGACTGACGCGGGCGGGCTGCGTCCGGTCCGCCGCGTGAGCGAGCCACTGATGCCGGATGCAATGCAGTGATGCGCGCGTTGACGGTGTTCCGGGCTGGCACAGGCAGACCAGCGCGGTGGCAGGCCAGCGCGATTCGTCGATGCAGAGCAGCAACACTGAGCTTTTGACGGTGCAGGAAGTACCGGGCGATGTGATCGCCAATGATCTCTTCGACTTCGGCGGGCAACCGGCCACTGCCTCGACCACCCGGTGACACGTGTGTTAGCAGGTCAGTAACCGTACCCGCCCCGTTCCGAAGCCTGGCGAGCAACGAGTAGACGTGTCGCCGCGACAGCCCCAATTGCTGCCCTACATCATCGATCATTTCCAGACGCACTGGATGCGTTTCCGACATCGGTGCCAACACGGCGAATCGAGCCTCGGCCCGTGCCCACCGCTCCCCTGACGCCGTCAGCACACCGGTCTCCACGACATCGAGCTTGTCCGGGTCCACCACAAGCCTCCCCGCCACCGAAAGCTTCGCGTGACCGTGCACCGCACTTCTGACATCAGAATGTCAGAAGACGAGTGCACTCACCTACGAAACGCCTGCAATCAGCGCAGTCGTCTTCTGAAACCGACAAATCAATTTGGCCTTGGGGTGTCTCGATAGACGATCGTCAAAACGCACATTCGTAGCCGCAGGAGGCAGCTCAGGCTTTGCTTGAAGTTCGACCGAAAGACGGCCCACCGAACAGCTTGAGCGCTAAGCTTCGGCTCTCCACCGATCAGCATGACGTTGCGGTGTTGATATTGCGCCCCGTCTCACTTCTGGTGATGCGCCGCTCGCTTCGAACCACTCCGACCGCCCCCTCAACAGCGCCTTTGGTATCGGCGCCTCCACTTGTCGGCGGATTTCCCCTCACTGGTCAGCGGTCACACCTCGCCCTCACCCAACGCAAGCCCCACACATAGCCGGAAGGAACAAAAAAACAATGCAGGACAACATGATTACACTCGGCGCCGATCGATCCATCATCGACAGCATGCTCGACCACAACCGACGAGCACTGATCGACACCGTGCAGGGCGTGTCCGAGATTGATGCCCGCAGACAATTGGTTCCGTCGTTGACAACGCCGATAACCTTGATCAAGCACGCGGCGGCCGCGGAACGGATTTGGTTCCAAAGGCATTGGGCCGGACTCAGTGAATCCGAATGCGACGGCTACTCGCGCCGTGACGAAGGCACCTTCACCGTCAGCGACCACGAGACGCTGGTAGAGGTCATTGCCGAGTTCGAACGAGCCAGCAGTAAATCACGCCGAATCGCCTTACGTTTCGGCCTGGACGAGACCATCGACCTTCCTGTCGAGGGCACTGTTTCCATGCGATGGACACTGCTTCTGATGATTCAAGAATTCGCCAGACATGCCGGTCACGGCGACATCCTCCGCGAGCAGATCG
>NZ_MKKY01000092.1 GCF_002091955.1 Rhodococcus sp. 1168
ACAGGAAGACCAAGGGTATGAATCAGGGTACGACAGTGCTGTTCGGGCTGCCCGGAGTACGCGTGCATCGCGTGTCCATGGACTCGAATGGAGTTCGGTTAGTGGAGTTCTTCACCGACGACGATCGGGCCGCGGCGTGCCCGTCGTGTGGAGTGGTCTCGACGTCGATCACGGGCAACGCGATCACGAAGCCTAAGGATATCGCCTACGGCGAGCAGTCAATTCAATTGCAGTGAAACAAGACCCGGTGGAGATGCAGAGAAGACTACTGCTCGCGTGGGTCGTTCACGGAGAGTATCGAGGAGATACCGCCGCGGGCGAGACTGACCGGCCGGCTCGGGCGCGCAATGGGTTATGCGATCGGCAACGCCGCCCGATCGGTTACGGAGGTCGCCGCAGCGCATGGTGTGTCGTGGCCGACGGCGCATCGACGGTTCGTCGCTCTGGCCGAGCAGGTACTGACCGAACCGGATCCGGTTCGAGTGTTGGGGATCGACGAGACCCGACGCGGCAAGCCCCGGTGGGATCGCTGCGAGAGGACCGGAACCTGGGTGCGCACCGATCCGTGGGACACCGGATTCGTCGATATCAGTGGCTCACAGGGCATGCTCGGGCAGCAGAGCGGCCGAACCACGGCGGCAGTAGTGAAGTGGCTGAACGCTCGCTCTGAGCGGTTCCGGGACGGCATCGAGTACGTCGCGATCGATCCCGCCGCTGTCTATGCGGCTGCGGTCCGAACCCCGGATCTGCTACCGAACGCAGTGTTGGTGGTCGATCACTTCCATCTTGTCGCCAAAGCCAATGACGCGGTCACCAAGGTCCGCCAGCGAGTGACATGGGATCAACGAGCCCGCAGGGGGCGGGCGATCGACCCCGAGTGCGCGAACCGAAGGCGACTACTCCGAGCGCGGGAATGTATGTCGGACAATGGTTTCACTCGAATGTGGAACGAGATCGATGCCCAGGACCCAAGCGCACAGATCCTATCGGCATACATCGCGAAAGAGGAACTACGGACCCTGCTTTCGACCGTCCGTGACGGCGGGGATCGGCATCGAACCTCACATCGACTGCACCGATTCTTCATGTGGTGTGCCGATTCGAAGTATCCCGGAATTGATCACGTTGGCGAAGATGGTCGACACGTGGTGGCCCGAGATCAACGCGTTCATCACCACCGGCCTTGCCAACGCCAGAACGGAAGGCTACAACCGGCTGGTCCAGACAAGTGAAACGATCCGCGTTTAACCGGCCCTCGGGCCTGGGTCAACCCGTGTGTCGGGTTTGAGGTTGTCGAGGTGCCGTTGGATGCTGGTGGTGACGCGGGCGTGGCGGGCGACTTCACTGTCCCATCCGCGTGCGTGGGCATCGTCGCGGAGCACTTTCTCGTCGGATAGTTGCTGCTTGAGCTGAGGTATGAATTCTGTTGTGGTGGTGAAGTTGTCACACTGCTCGCAAATGTTTGCGTAGGGGCAGGCTTCTGCTGCGAGGTGCCGCGAGCAGTATCCGCGCGCTACGCGGGTCTTGATCATCTCGCTGTGCAGCCACTCGATTCGGTCCGGGATGACTGGTTTGTCGCCGATGACCAGGGGAAGTTCTCTGGTGGCGTGGAGCCGGTTCATGGCGGCCTCGTATGCGCCGTGGACGCTGCTGTTGGCGAGGTGAGCGTATCGGATGGTCATCTCGGGTCGAGAGTGACCCAGTAGTGCCATCAGTGCCTGCAGGCTCATTCCGGCGTTGACCAGAGAGGTTGCGTAGGTGTGGCGTAGTTGGTGTGGTGTGACAGTGAGGTAGGCACCGTCGGGGCCGAGAAGATCGGCCGCCCGGATTGCGTCGGCGAGTCCCCGGCGGATGCGGGATCCCCTGCGTGCCAGGGTGAGGTGAGTCCAGTGGTTCATAGCAACCCGGCCTGATGCAGGGCGAGATACGGATCGACACACACCATGGCCATCACCACCAAGACGCCGGTCAGCGGCGACAATGAACGCATGGATTCAGCGCATCCGAGAGCAGACGGACCACGACGGCGACGGGCGTTCACCGCGGCGGAGAAAATCGAACACGTGCGTGCTTACGAGCAAGCCTGCCAGAGCGGCGACGGCGGGGCATACCTACGCCGCGAGGGACTGTATTCGTCGTTGATCAGCGAATGGCGCAAACACCGCGACGCCGGTGTTCTCGTCGGCAAAAAGCCCGGCGAGAAGGTCGGCAAGCTTACCGCCGAGCAAGCCGAGATCGCCCGCCTCACCCGTGAATTGAACCGCGCGAACAAGCGACTGAACACCACCGAAGCCGCACTGGATATCATGGGAAAAGCACACGCGCTCTTGGAATCTCTCTCCGAGAGCGCGGATTTCGACGAGAAGAACAACAAGCGATGACCACTGCGTACACCACACTGACCGGCATCGGAATTAGCTCCCGCGAGGGCAGCGTTCTCACCGGTCTGCACCGATCGACGGCGACACGTCGAAGTGCCGCAGCTACAGCACCGACACCGCCGGTGCCGCAGGAACCAGCGGCGGAGCCGGTCAACAAAGTCACCACCAGCGAACGGCGACGTATTCTCGGCGTCCTCAACTGCGACCGGTTCGTCGACCTCGCACCGCTACAGATCTACGCCCAACTCCTCGACGAGGGCATCTACCTGTGTTCGGTGTCGACGATGTATCGAGTGTTGCGCGAGAACAGACAGGTCAGCGATCGACGGCGACTCGCTCGGCACCCGGCCAGGGCATGCCCAGAGTTGGTCGCGACCGCGCCGCGGCAGGTGTACTCCTGGGATATCACCAAACTGGCCGGCCCGGTGAAAGGGCAGTACTTCGATGCGTACGTGATGATCGACATCTACTCCCGCTACATCGTCGGAGTGCACGTTCATAGTCATGAATCCGGTGTGCTGGCAAAGGAATTGATGGAACAGATCTTCGCGGTCCATGGCGTCCCGCACGTCGTGCATGCCGATCGCGGTACCTCGATGACCAGTAAAACCGTCGCGACACTCCTCGCGGATCTCGAGGTCACCCGAAGCCACTCCCGGCCTCGGGTATCGAACGACAATCCGTACTCGGAGTCGTTGTTCAAAACTTTGAAATACGGCCCCGGCTTCCCGGATCGGTTCCGATCACTGAGCGAGGCAAGGGAATTCATGGATATCTTCACCGATGGGTACAACCACGAACATCGCCACACCGGTATCGGACTGCACACTCCCGCCGATGTCCACTACGGCTTGGCTGCACGCAAGGCAGCCGAACGCCGTCTCGTTCTCGACGCCGCCCGCGCTGCACATCCGCATCGCTTCGGCAGCACTGCCGCACCGAAAATCCTCGACCTCCCAGACACCGCGTGGATCAACAAACCAGCAGAAACAACTGACACCGATCAAGAGCACGATTCGATAGCGGCGTAACACCCACTGGACTCATCCACCTTGACAAATTCCG
>NZ_MKKY01000093.1 GCF_002091955.1 Rhodococcus sp. 1168
CGAGACAGATCAGTGCCTTTCGGGAAGTATTGCCGCAGAACTCCATTGGTGTTTTCGTTGGTAGGTCGCTGCCAAGGAGAGTGCGGATCGGCGAAGTACACTTTGGTGCCGGTATCGAGCGCGAACTGGGCATACCCGGACAGCACCTTGCCGCGGTCCCAGGTGAGGGTCTTGCGCAGCTGCTCGGGGAGCTCGGTGATCGATTCCGCCAAAGCGGCATTCATTGCGACAGCTCCGTAACCGCCCAGCGACGGACCGTTTTTCACTGGCGGGTTATCACCCCAGCCTTCCAGCCGGGGAAGGTGCACGAGGATCGTGCATCGACTGCTGCGCTCGACGAGTGTGCCGATCGCAGAGCGGCCCGTCCCGATGATCAGGTCATCCTCCCAATGCCCAGGGAACGCGCGATCATCGGCTTCAGGCGGGTGTTCGGAGAGAACGACATCCGCGGTGACATGCCCCTGTGGCTTGTTCCGCGAGCGCGCACGTGGCTCCCGCAGTGCGCGGCCTGTACGCAGACACGTCACCAAATCGCGTTTGAGGGCGCCTCGGCCCTCGATGAATAGTGATTCGTGGATCGCCTCCTGGCTGATACGCATGGACTCATCATCCGGGAAGTCGACTTTCAGCCGCTGCGAAATCTGCTCCGGGCTCCACGCCGTCGCCCACCTCCGGTCCTGTCGATGCGGCTTGTTCAACCCCTTCCACGGCGGTGGCTGCGGTCCACTGATGACCGTGCCGTCCGATAACCGGGCACTGCCCGCTAAACGTTCTTGTACGTATTCACGTAACTGGTTGTTGTTCAACAGTTTCGCGGACTTCGGACGCTTCGAGGCCTGTTGTGCTTTCCACTGCGCGACCAGGGCACGGTAGAACAGTTTTCCGCTCCGGGTTGCTGCGTTACGGCGCAGTTCGCGTGAGATTGTTCCTGGGTCGCGGCCGATCCTGCGGGCGATCTCGCGGACGCCGACGTCCTGGGCGCGCAGCAGTGCGATTTCCTCGCGTTCGGCGAACGAAAGGTAGCGGCCGGTGGGCTCATCGAGACTCAGTGGCGTCATTCCGCCAGCGTGGCGGAACCACCGCGACCCGACTGGGACCGACACGCCGACCGTCAAAGATGCCTCCGCGGTGCTCATTCCGGTCGCAATCAACCGCCAGAACTGACGTTGCACCACCCGCGAAGGCTCCGGTCGCCCGGGCGAACGCATCGCTGGGCGAAGCGCACGATCAGCACGCCACTGCCGACGAGTGTTTCTTGCAACATCGCTGGCCTTCTTGCTCCAGTCTGCTGTAGCCATGTCGCATACCTCCGAGATCAGGGTGTTGCGACGATCAGTTGAATCCGCCTTGGCTACCGCGATCCGAATGTACGATCGTCCCGACCGAGCCGCGTTGCGCCACAGCATTGGTCAATGCGGACACGGCCAGCGACGCTTTCATTCGGGAGTCGATCGAGTAGCCGACGATCCTGTTGGACCACACATCTTTGATGGCGCAGAGGTAGAGCTTGCCTTCGTCGGTGCGATGTTCGGTGATGTCGGTGAGCCACAGTGTGTCCGCGGCCTCTGCGGTGAACTGACGGTCGACGAGGTCGTCGTGGACCGGCGGACCGGCCTTTCTGTTCAGCCCTCTCTTCTTGGAGAACACCGACCAGATGCGTTCCTGTGAGCAGAGCCGGGCGACCCTGTTCTCGCCGGCGGTGATGTCGTGGTCGGGGAGCTCGTCGGCGATGAACCGGTAGCCGAACGCGGGGTCGTCGGCGTGGATGGCGCGGGCGGCGTTGATCAGGTGCGCGTCGTCCCAATCACGTTGTGTGACAGGGTTTGTCTTCCATTTGTAGAATCCTTGGGTGGAGAATCCGAGCACCCGGCAGGTCACTGTGACGGGGATTCCGTCGGCAGCAAGGTCGAGGACCAGCGGTGGGGGTACCTCCCGCTTGCGGGGGAAGGTCATTTTGTGCCCCTATGCTGTTTGTCAAGCAGCAGTGGGCCGTGGGAGCGGTTGATAGGTGGTGCCGTCGCGAAGCATGGCGAAGAGAACGTCGCAGCGACGGCGAGCGAGTGCGATGAGGGCTTGGTTATAGCTTTTGCCCTGTGCCCGTTTGCGTTCGTAGTAGTCGCGTGAATCGGGGTCTTGCAGTGCGGCGAACGCGGAAAGATAGAGAACTCGTTTGAGCTTCTTGTTTCCTCGTCGTGACCGGTGTTCCCCTCGGATCGAGGATCCCGATCGGCGTGTGACGGGTGCGAGGCCGGCGTAGGCGGCCAGGTGTCCTGCGGTGGAGAATTGCTTGCCGGAGAGTTCGGTGATGATGCGTGCTGTCGTCCTGATTCCTACTCCAGGCATCGAGGTCAGGACTTCGTGAAGAGGGTGGGCCCCGACGAGGCGTTCGACTTCGTCTGCGACTTTGGTTCGTTGGTGGATCAGAGATGAAAGCTGTTCCGCTAGTTTTGGTATCACTGTTTCAGCCGCGTTGGTTCCGACGACGGTGACGGTTTGTTCGGCGATTGCGGCCAAGATGTTGTCGGCCAGCCGGCTGCCCATACGAGGTGCCTTCTTGGTTGGCCGTGCAGCAAGCCGTGCTCGTCCGAGTCTGCGGATCTGCGCGGGAGTCGGGTAGTGGGCGAGAAGATCGAGTACGGCGGGGTGGGCGATGTGTCGGCCGAAGGCTCGTTCGAGTGCTGGGTGGATGTGGGTGAGTAGCCCGTGCAGTCGATTGCTGGTGGCCGTGATCTGCATAGCGAGATCGTCGTCGAATCCACTGAGGATGGCCAGTTCGGCTACCTGGGCGTCGATGGCGTGCAGGTTTCGGATCGCGTGTGGCATCGTTCGTGCTGCGTCGGCGATGATTGTCGCGTCTTTCTTGTCGGTCTTCGATTCGCCAGGGTAGATGTCGGCGATGCGGCGCATCGCCAATCCTGGGAGGTAACCGATCGTGATGTTCATATCTTGGGCGACGGCGACGGCGAGTGCGCCGATTGTTGCGGGTTGATCGACTACGAGAATGGTGGGTCCGTAGTGAACGAGTGCCCCAATCAGTTCTCGAAGTCTTGTTTCATCGTTGGGAAGTGCTCGGTCGAATAAAACTGTGCCGCTTTGGGTTAGAGCGACGGCATGATGTTGTTCTTTGCCGACGTCGACACCGATGAAGACTTCGATCTGTTCGTGCGCCGATACTGTCATCGCATCCTCTCGAGAGGGAGGGATGCTGCACTGCTGGGTGTGGCGACTGAGCCGCGGCATCCACGTTACGACGGCCTGTTTTTTTGCGGGTCCGGCCCCTATCAGCGATCACTCATCGCCTGTCCGCCTCGGTGACATCACAAAATAGATCATTGCGCGACAGGTTGACGTAGTCATGCCGAGGCGTCCAGTGCAGCAGTCGGAGACGGGTTGTTTCCGACTACGAAAAGGGTAACGGGTTGACGTCCCGAGAGAGATAGCCGACCGCGCGCCGCATCACTTCTGCTTCTTGCTCGAGCATCTTGATGCGTTTGCGGGCTTCCCGCAGCTCGACGGAATCGCTGCTCGCCGCGGTCCCGTCAACGGGGGGTGATGCCATCGTCGCGATCGGCGATCTTCAGCCAACGGTGCAGACAGCCCTCGGAGACTCCGAAGTCCTTCGCGATCTGACGCAGCGGGGCCTCGCCTTTACGTGCGACAGCGATGACGTCGCGGCGGAACTCCTCGGGAAATGCTTTCGGCATGGGGAACATCCTTCCACTGCGAGGAGTGATCCTCACAGATCAGATGTCAACCAAGATGGGGGCAGTCCCGCCCGATAATCCCCGGTCACACGCGCGTGAACCGGGGAGTATCGAACACCCCATGAAAGACGACTCTGTCCCTCCCGCCGGACACACACTCGCGTGGTCCCTCACAGACAGCGGACAGGGTCTCTCAAGATCACCAACTGCACCGCCGGGCGGGTATACCGAACCAGCAGCGGCAACCACGAATCCATTCTCGCCAGGCACGGAACCAAAACATGCGGCCCACCGAATCCACGGACGTCGACGTCACGACGATGGCCACCAACGGAGTACATGAATCCCCGCTCGTGCACGCACTACCGCCGTCGCCGAACACGCCGCATCGCGCGCTCGGAAGAACCTGAAGAACGGGCATCGATGACACCACCCGTGCGGGACGACAGGTGAGCGGACGGTGTCCGAATCACGCCCGTACGAGAACCGTCCTACGCAACGATGTGGATGGTGAGCCCACATACCTGGATCGAGAACAAAGTCGACGTCTTCCTCGACGAAGCAACCGCCCACGGCCTCAACGCTTACAGAACCGCCGTAGCAGCCCTGATCGACACCGCAGTCACCCGAGCAGCGATCCGCGCCGGAGTCACACACCGCGCCGCCCAGAAAAACTATAGTGACGACGACGTCAGAGCCCTCGTACGCGGTGCCGCCGACAGCCTCGCGGCCGAAGCCCCCGGAACCCAACTGGCGGACCTGCGTCCCACACACACCGTCCCGGTCGCCCTCGCCGGCCGCACCGCCTCAGGACTCGCGATTCTCACCGAACTCGCCGCGTCCGCAGCAGGCCCCGACCGCCGCGAACTACTCCACGGCCTCAACCAAACCCTGTCCCTGATCACCGAATGGGGCGTCGTCATCGAAGAAGCCGCCACCGCCCACCAACACCACGTCGCCGTACCCGAAGCCGCGATACACCGCACCATCCGCGAATTCGAACGCGGCGGGTATCACCTCGCAGCCGGTATCGCCCCAGTCGACGGCGGCGACCCCGACTCCCTCGCTCAGGCCTTCGACCACAACATCGCCGAACTACGACGAGAACTCTGACCACCCGCTCGATGTCCTTCTGTGTTCTTCAGGTGTACGAAACTCCGCCTTGCGTGAACCCAGTTGAACCGAACGGGACACTCACCCGAAACCGAAGGCAGCTCGTGCACTCCACTTCTGACATTGTGCAGTTGTCTTCTGAAACTGACAATGGAACCGGGTGTCGATCACACTGCTCTCTGACACGATCGACCGTTTTGCGTGTGACCCTTCCGCCGCCCTTGATCGCCGACACTGACGACGATGCAGTCGCTCTGCTGCGGCGGTATTACGGGAACACCCATCTTGATACCGGGTGCTACACCGGCGCGTTCTTCGACAGTTGGGCACCGCGCACCCGCGAGGCCGACATCAATCGGTTCACCGCCGACGATCTGGTCGCGATCACGTTTCTTTCGGTCAACGTCAACGCGAGAGCTGCACGCGAACTGCTCGTCACCCGCGTCGACCGGTTCACCGAACTGTTGGAGTCGGTGGGCCCGGACCGGACCGCGATCTCGTAGACGAAGTAGGCGCGCTGACAGCGGATGACGATCCGATCGGGTTGCTCGAAGCTGAGTTGCGCGACATCTGGGGCATCGCCCACACGAAGGCAACGAAGTTGATGGGGCACTGTCACGCTACTCGAAAAGCCGAGCAGCGAAGCTTGTTTGGGATAGGCCGCTACGGGGCACCGCCGGGCAGTGCACTTTCAGACGACGGCGTCAGTCGCGGTGATCTCCTGCCAGACCGTGAAACGGTCGGCCATCTCAGCACGCCATTCGGGCGCGGTCAGTCGGTGGCGGCGGGCCGGAAATGCGGTGACATACCAGAGAATGCGGACAGGAATCGTTGTGCGTGCCCGGGAGATGTGAACCGTTTCATCGCGTGTTCTCGCTGTCTGGTGGGTTGATGCGAGTTCTCGGCCCGGTTGTTCAAGTACTTGGATCGGCGATGCTCGACCGAGGCCAGCAGTTCGCGGTGCGCGACCTGGTAGCTGCCGAGCTTGTCGATGACGATCACCCGCGGCACATAGCGCAAGCCTATGAGTAGCTTACGGAAGAATTGCTTGGCGGCGTTGCCATTTCGTCGAGACTGGACCAGCACATCGAGCACGTTGCCGTCCTGGTCGACCGCGCGCCACAGTTAATGTTGGAGACCATTGATTCGGATGTACACCTCGTCGAGGTGCCACTTGTCGCCGGGCCGTGGGCGTCGTCGGCGCAGCTGGTTGGCGTAGGCCTGCCCGAACTTGGCGCACCACCGCCGGATCGTCTCGTAACTGACCACGACACCGCGTTGCAGCATCATCTCCTCGACGTTACGGAAGCTGAGCGGGAACCGGAAGTACAACCACACGCAGAGGCTGGTGATCTCGACCGGGTAGCGGTGGCCCTTGTACGACAGCATCGAGGTGCTCACCTCGCCGATTCTCCCAGATTGCCGCGTTCAACAACGTGACAGTGCCGTCGAAGATCAGCACGATGCTTGCGGTGCAGGATGTGACGGCGACTCCGACACCGACACCGACGGCGACTCCGACACCGACGAGACATCGGGATCGGATTGCAGCGCAGGGAGTGCGACGCTGCCGACCCGGTAGGAGACGCAGTCATCGACCGTCGGTGTCGATGATGGTTCGGTGGGGGGTTCCTGTCGGCTTGTCGATCCCATCAGTGCCACAGCGATACCCATAACAGCCACCACAATGACGGCTGCAGCCCACGCCGCCGCGTAGCGGCTGGGCATCACGCGCCTGGCCGCGGGGATTGCCTTCGATGAAGTCGGGCGCGAAGTCGAATACAGCGCTGCGCCGAGGGCGCGGTGGTGATCGATGTCATCGTCGAGGGTGACCAACTCGGCCGAGAGTGACTGCGTCAACTCTTCGACCATCGGCATTGAGTCCGCCGATAAGTTGGATGCGACAATGTATTTGGTGTCGTCGACGTCGTTGTCTTCGTAGAGCCGTCGAATTCCGGAGCTCAGGTTTTTGCCCACCTGCGAGGTACCGAAAACACGAGCTATCCCAAGTATCAGAGAGACCGAGGAATCGATCAGGTGCGCGGCGTACCCGGTACCGTCCGAGGCCAACACGATGTAATGGCGCACAGGCGATACGAGCCCCTGGGTAACGACATAGGCGTTCGTTGCTCTGATGTCGCTGACCGGACTGAGGACGCGATCGTCGTGAACCGTTTTCTCGGCAGTTGTCCTCATATGCCACCCTTCACCGTCCGTTTGTCTCCAAGTCAACCACCCACGACACTGGACGCAGGGCAGAGAAAGGGGTGAATGTCAGGGTGATGACAGAGTGTGTGGGTGAAGTGGTTGGTGAATTCGTAGGTGACGCACCACTCTGGCTTTGTTCGATCAGCAGCTAGCGATACAAATGAATTACATTCGACACCGCAGACACATCGACACACTGAAGAGGCGCGCAGAGTACCATGATGTCGACGCGAAGCTCGGGGCGAGCTGCCGGTGGCGACTACGTCGGCGAGCGTCGCGAACTGGTCCAGTGGTTGGACATCCCCGTTCGGTTGCATCTGGTGTGCGCGCCCACCGGTTTCGGGAAGTCCGGGTTGGTCGATGCCTGGATGCGATCGAACTCGGATCGCGCTCGAACCGCTCTAAGATTGCCTTCCGGTACCAAATTTGGTTCGGACACCGATGTATGGGCACGGCTGGTAAAGCAGCTGCACATGCGCGGATTCGTCCTCAAGGTACCCAGAGACAGTGCTCGGAGACCGCTCACAGAGTTCGAGTCGGCCGCTGCTCTGCTGAATCGACTCGACGATTTCATAGTGCTCGTGATCGACGATTCGGTCTCGAAGAGGATCGACAAGGCACAAATTGAGCAGCTGCTCGACCTCTGTCAACGCGTGGATGTCGTGCTGTTGACCGATGACCGGCTATGGCTCGATGCCATTGCCGACATCCGGTTTTCGTACGAGATAATCCGTGAGCACGACCTCCTCTACACCATCGAGGACACCAGGCAGGCGCTGTCGAAGCGAAACATTGCACACCGTCCAGCGGATGCGGAAGTCGCTCGAAAAATCACCTCTGGCCTTCCCAGCCTGATGAAGTTTGCCACTGCAGCGTTTCGATCGATGCTGCCGACCGCGCCGCGCGGGGACCACTATCTGAGAACGGTGGCGAGATCTCTGGATATGTATGTCGAGGCCCGCATCTATCGCGACGACACAGTCCGACACCTTCACGACTTCATCGACGCCATCGCCGCTGCCGAGTCGCTCGATACCGAACTGGCATTCGCCTTGACGCATCGCACCGACATCAACGAGGCCCTGGCCGAGCTCGCCGCCCACGGGCTTTTGCTGGTCGATCGATCCGCGACTCACACGGACAGGTGGCTCTTCCCGCCGGTACTACGGGAGGCGATTCTCAAGCGTCAGCGCGACGAGGGCAACGATCCGGCACCCCGACTGATCTACGTTGCGCAGTGGCACCGCGAGCACGGCAACCATCGCGATGCTCTGCTGCACGCGCTGCAAGCTCAGGAATGGTCCTTGATAATCGATTTGATCGACGCTCATTGGCTCACGCTGTTGACCCAGGACGTCTCGACATTACGGATGGCGATCGCGGTAATCCCCGAGGATCGATTGTCCAACCGTCCAGCGCTCGTGGCGGCGCGGCAATTGCTCTCCGGTATCGGTTCGCCGCCGGGTGCGTCCAAGTCGGTGGTGCCCGCCACGCTCGACCGCCTGCGCGCACTGGGTGCATCGAGGAACGCCTCCGAGGCGCTGGTGGCCGGAACGGTTCACGCCGTCCTGGTGCGAATCTCTGGAGGCTTTGCCGAATCGGCGGAGCTGGCCCGTCGCCTGGCGATTCTGTGCAGGTTGATGTTCGAGGCCACACCGGAGATCGAGATCGATTCGCTTGCTCTACTTCGTTATCAATGGAGCATTAGCCACCAACTCGCCGGGAATCTACAAGAATCGGGTATCGAAGCGGCTATGGCGTATAAAGAATCCGATGCCGCGGAACTGAGCTTCGTCGCGCGTGGAGCAGCGGGCACCTCCGCATTGAACTGGGCGTTGATCGGGGAGCATCATCGCGCGGCGGAATGGCTCGAACGCAAGGTGCAGCAACGTCTCCCGGCTTTGTGGCTCGAGTCCATCGTGCGCTCGGCCGGTCTGACCGCCCGCGGTCTCGCTGCGCTCGACACACTCGATTTGGAATATTCCGCACGCATCGTCGATCAGCTGGCCTCCGTGAGCGAGCACGACGAGACGTGGCCTGTGATAGCCCATCTACGTGCGGGTTTCGAACTTCTCAACGCGCGACCGGCTCTTGCCCTGGATCACCTTCGCCGGGACAAGGCCAACTCACGCATTACCCGCCAGCGTGCGCTGGCAACGAGCTTGTTGACAACGAGTGAGATAGAGCTACTTCTGGCCTGCGGCCTCGGTAATCAAGCTGATGTTCTCGCCGCGCAAGCCGGCGACGAGGATTGGGCGGTGGCCGCGCGCGCCCGCGTCTATGGTCTGACTGGTCGTGATAGACAGGCCGTGTCGCTGAGTCGTTCGCTGTCCCAATCGGCTGCAGTATCCCCGCGGTTACTGATAGAGGCTCTGCTGATCGAAGCCGCGAGCCAGTTACGCCTCGATCAGCACCGGGCGGCTGCCACCGCGTGGACCCGTGCGATCAACCTGATCGATCATCTACACCTTTCGCGCAGCCTAGCCTACCTCCCTCGCGCCGAAATTGATGCCCTGTCCCGGTTGGTTCCCGGCGAATCTTCGTGTGTGCGGTATGTACTCTCACTCGGACTCGAACCCGTGTTTCCGGATTCGATTCGGTTTGTCGAGCTCACCGAGCGCGAGGGAATCGTCCTGCAAGCACTCGCAGCGGGGCATGGGCACACCCTTATCGCCAAGCAATTGTTCGTGTCCACGAACACCGTCAAAAGCCAACTGCGCTCCGTGTACAGGAAACTGGGAGCACACACTCGAGACGAGGCTGTCGACACAGCGCGCGAGATGGGAATGCTCTGATCTGCCACGGGAATTTCGGACACTGGAGATGGTTGAATTCAGGCCGCATTGACGTGCTGCCGGCCCTCGGACCCGACCGTCTCTCGTCTGATTACGCTGCTGTCCGCCGACACCGCCGCGGTCCTCACCGCGATCGAGACCGCCCGAGCATCCGCCCGCGCCGCCGCATGGGAACACGCCGGTCAGCACTCACCCGATCACGGCATCACCGCGCAGAATCCGATCGTCATCGACCTCGACGCCACCCTCGTCACCGCCCACTCGGGCAAGGAATCCGCTGCTCCGACATACAAACGAGGCTATGGATTTCATCCGC
Organism: Rhodococcus sp. 1168; assembly: GCF_002091955.1. Lineage (GTDB taxonomy): Bacteria > Actinomycetota > Actinomycetes > Mycobacteriales > Mycobacteriaceae > Rhodococcoides. The sequence goes on from NZ_MKKY01000093.1 coordinate 10,137, forward strand.
TGATGGCGTTCGTCGATCACGGCACCGGCGGGACCGGTGAACCCGTCGCCGCGTTGCTTCGGCCCGGAAGCGCCGGCTCGAACACCGCAGCCGATCACATCGACGTGACCCGGAAAGCGTTGGCGCAGTTGCGCTCCACGAGTAGTATCCGCCCCGGCAAGTCGGTCATGATCCGCACCGACGGCGCTGGCGCCAGCCACAAATACCTCACCTGGCTGCAGGGCCAACGCGTATCGTATTCAATCGGGTTCGGGCTCACCGACGCCATGGTCACCGCCCTCGCCGAGGTGCCCGAGGACGCGTGGTCGGTCGCCGTCGACGCACAGGAGAAGGTCCGTGACGGTGCGTGGGTCATCGACGCCACCGGCATCGTCGACCTCACCACCTGGCCCACCGGGATGCGCGTGATCATCAGAAAAGAACGACCACACCCCGGCGCGCAACTGCGGTTCACCGATTCCGACGGACTTCGGTTGACTGCATTCGCCACCAACACCATCCGAGGCCAGGTGCAGGATCTCGAACTTCGTCACCGGCGCCGTGCTCGCTGCGAGGACCGGATCCGCGTCGCGAAGGACACCGGTCTCACCAACTTTCCGTTGCACGGATTCGACCAGAATCGCATCTGGTTGGCCATCGTGCAGCTCGCCCTCGATCTCATGGCGTGGACGCAGATGCTTGGGTTCACCGACCACGACGCACGTCGGTGGGAGCCGAAACGTATTCGCCTGCGAGTCTTCTCGGTCGCCGGACGTATCGCCCGTCATGCTCGCCGCAACCACCTTCGACTGTCGAAGGACGCGACATGGTCGCAGCTGATCGTCGCCGCACTGACCCGGCTGGCCGCGCTGCCCGCGCCCGCCTGACCCAAACCCACCCACCCATTCGACCCGAAAGAACCGCCTCGGACCGTGGACCCGAGCGCCCCACCGATCGACATCGGCAACACCAGCATGCTCGATCGGCACGATCACGGCGAAAACCGCAATCTCGAACTGATCAGGCCACCACGTCAGCGGGAAGAAAGATCGAGGCTAAGCGGCTCCACTGTCCGAAACTCCTGGGCCGATCACTCGAAATGAGCCGCGGGAGCTGATCGAGGAACGAATGTGCTCGCTGTGTCCGCAGCCAAGGGTATGCTTACTAAAAGTAAGCAGCGGACATTCTCGTCCTACTTCTTGGTCTCTGCAGCGGCGTAGCTATCGCTGTTCTCGGTAACACTGTCCAGGGTGTCATCCTCGTAGGCGAGGGTGTCCGCTTGGTCCAAGAGCGCATGCAGTCGTTCGCTGGTGACGAGCAGTTCCGAGATCACGTCGTCTCTGTCGGAGTAGATCTGTCGTACGTCGGTTTCGGCGGTTGTCCGCGCCTCGTTCGCTGCCTGCTCTGCGTCGATTCGTATCGCATCCGCGTCCGCACGCGCCTGCTGTAGGGCAGTGGATGCCTCCTGCGTGATTCTTTCCGCTTCTTGCTCGGCGAGAATGAGAATTTGCTGCAGGCGGGCGCTGATCTGAGGCCCAGTCACTGGCGCGGCCAATGCCGCCGCCAGTTCTTCGCGCGCAGCGTCTACTTCTTGGCGTTGCGCATCAACGGTCTTAGACAGTTGCTCGAGTTCGTCCGTTACTCGGTCCCGTTCCACCCTCACCGCATCCAGTTCTTTTCTGAAGGTACCGATGTCGACTTCGAGCTTGTCGATGTGGACTTGCTGAAAGTCGATCTTGGTGACATTACGTTCGAACCTCAGGTGCAGTCGATGAAGATAGTCTTTGACTTGATTGGGAGAATATCCCCGTCGCTGAATGTCGAACGGTAAATTGACGTCTGTTACAGACATGAGTGGAACTCGCAATCTAAAGTCGTACAGTCGGACATCTCAGGATTACAGGTAATCAAATCGTGAGGTCAATAACGTTCATACTCTCGCTTTTTAGCGCCACGGGCGTGGAGATCGCCGCATCGCGCAGACCGAGTGCGTATTCGCCGGGCAGTAAGCCGGTGAATACGAACGCACCATCCGGAGAAACCGATACCGCTCGCGAAATCCAATGATTGCACGAGTCGATACCCACCAGTTGGACCACCGGGGTGGAGTCCTGGGATCGATCCGCCACTAAACCGGAAACGGTACCGTTCGCGAGGTAAGGAGTCGTTTCTTTATCGTCGGATCCTGCCGTAGCTAACCCTGTGGGATCACACACCGTCCTGGCGACGTCTGCATCGGTGATGGGGACCGCGACTGTCTCGAGCGCCACCGCACCGGACTTCACGCCGACCGTCGCCGACAGTGCACGCTGGGATGCGCCTTTCGACATGATGATTGGTATGATCATCCTCGTGGAAGCGGTTTCCGCTACATCTTTGATCTGGCAGGTGAAACGCATAGCTTCGAGGCTGTTTTCTTGGTGGCCGCCATCGGACTCGTGGCCCACCACGGTGACAGCGTCGACTTGCCATTCGTCCAGACACACCTCCGATGCTTCGCCGGCGGTAACCCCCGGTGCAAATAAGATCGATAGTGTCGGGCTTTTGAGTGGCTCCCCCGCAGTGAGCTGCACAGCCATTGTGTTCGTGGACGTGTCGATTCGAGCGACGAGGTCAGTGTTCTGCGCATGTGCGATTCCCGCAAACGACACCGCAGCAAGGGGGGCGGTCATCAGCGCTACGGCACCGAGGAGGCAGTGCCTCCAGTGTGTCGATCGGGTATGCCCGTGCATGGTTCGAACCTTTCTGTCACTCCATTAACTCGTGCCTCCTATTCAACAGGGGCAACTCACAGCAACCATCCGTCCACGTTGTGAAACCGTTGATGGAACCCGGGGTGAATCCGTGGGTGAAGTGCAGGCAGGCTGCAGGGGGGAGGGCAGAGATCCTTCGATCGGCTGACACACTGGTGAAGTGAGCATACGACCAAACTGGGCGACACCGCTGCCGGCAAACGGGAGCAGATCGCCGCGCTTCCTGAGCGGCTATCGTCGTATTCTTTTCCCGTTTCTCGCTGTCCAGTTGGTCTTTTACTCGACTTCAGTTCTTGTGGCTGTCGTCTTCGATTCGTCGGCATTGCTGGCGTCGGAGGACGTGATCGCGGCAGGCTTGTCGGCGGTCGGGCTGATTGCGTTGTCGTTTCGCCGAGTTCTCGGTTGGCAGCACACAATCGCATTGATGTGTGCGATATTGGCACCGCTGAGTGCGGCGTTGTTTCACGATAAGCTGCCCGCGTTGCTCTGGTCCTTGATCCCGCTGATGCTGGTAGCGGTATACCTCCGCGGTGTCTGCTCAGTGGTGTCCACTGCTCGGGCGGCCTGCGGCGCAGTCGCAGTTCTCGCAGTCCTGGCGCTGACGTTCTCGCCCGCGGCACCTCCGGTGCTGTGGTTCCTGCTCTGGCCCGCATGTATTTTCGCCGCGTCCGAGATCTACGGTTCACTCACGGCATCATTGCTCGACGGGGCGTTACGAGATCCTCTGACCTCGGTGTGGAACCGGAGCGGTTCCGCGGCCGCCACAGCCGAGTTGATCGGCCGAGCACGAGAACAGGACGAGCAGATCACAGTCATAGTTTTCGAGGTGACCGATTCAAGACGCATCGATATCCTCGATAATGACGCTGCAGGCGATCTACAGCTCACCCAGCTGACCGAAAAGTGGCGCGCCAGCCTGCCGTCGAGTGCAGTTCTGGCGAGATTAGGTAGAAACGAGTTCATCGCAGTCCTACGTGGCGTCGATGCAGACGTCGAGCTGTTGGGCGGCGAACTCGCCAGCGGTCATTCGGTACCGGTCGACTACGGAACAGCAACCGGGCCATCGGTGCCCGAGGCGTTCGCCCAACTGCTCCTTGACGCCGATAGCGATCTGTATCGGCGAAAGAGGATCAGTGCTACACGATTCGGGTCGTTCGATTAGCTAGTGGTATGTCTCTGAATTAGTGCGGTATTTTATGTGTGGCTGTTGTGACTACGGCCGCCTTGCCGATGACCGAGGATCAGCGTGTTGCGTTGGTGCGGATAGCGGCGTAGACGGCACTGTCACGTTGTTGAACGCGGCAATCTGGGGGAATCGGCGAGGTGAGCACCTCGATGCTGTCGTACAAGGGCCACCGCTACCCGGTCGAGATCACCAGCCACTGCGTGTGGTTGTACTTCCGGTTCCCGCTCAGCTTCCGTAACGGGCTCTTCCGAGTTAGCAGGGGCGTAGCTGTCTGGCCTGGGATGACGCCCGCCGTGCTTGACGGGTGCAGGCCCACCGTACCCGGCGTCGTTGATTCTCCGGTGTCCTGAATCCGAATGCGATCCGGCCGACGTGTTTGACGATCCGGTTGTAGCCCTCACTGCGGGCATTCGACAAGCCGGTGGTGATCGCGAGAATCATCGGCTCCTGCCATGTGGAGATCGTCGTGGCCAGCGTTCTGATCTCCGGAACCCGGCAGGCCGCACAGAACGTGTAGAACCGGTACAGGGCCTCCCGAATCTCGTACCCGAGACCGCCATTGTCACTGCAGGACAATACGTTCCGAAGCAGTTCCTTCGCGATCCATGCCGCTGCGATGTCTCCGGCGGGGTCGGCAGATGTGAGTTTGTCGAACAACACCACTCGCTGCTCGACGGTGAGGCGCTCGCTGGCTCGTAGTAGCCGCCGACGGTTGATCCACTCGACGTCGCTCTTGCGGCCACGACGGCCTCGTTCGATCTGGGTGACCCTGCGGCGGACGGTGTCGACCATCTCGTTGGCCTTTTTGACCAGGTGAAAACGGTCCACGATCAGCTGCGCGTGCGGCAACGCTTGGCGTACCGCTTTCGCGTAGACCATCGACATGTCGATCGTGACATGGGTGATCGTCGCAGTCCAGGTTCGATCCCGCGCATCGAGTCAGTCGGTCACCACCGCGGCGGTGCGTCCGTTGACCTGCGCCAACAATCCTTGACTGCCGGAAATGTCGACAAGTCCGGTGTCCCAGCGATCCACCCATGATCGCTTCCCGGTATCGGGACAGGTCTCCCACTTGGCTTTGCTGACGTGTAAGGGTTCGGGACATGTTTGACCCAGCGTCACCTGGACATAGCTGACAGTCCACTATCGAAGTTGATTTGATGCGGTGCCGTCACCTCATTCGCCCGAGTCCGATACCGCCATCACCACCCGCGCCGCTGTCAAGGTGCGATTACGTGCCGTTCATCGAGGTCCGCCACGGTGCACCAATCGTCGATGTCGCCGAACAACTCGGCGTGTGCCGGCAAACCGTCGCAGCGTTGGCGCACACGGTACGAGAGCTCGGGTCTCGACGGCTTGGTCGATATCTCACGGCGACCCCATTCGAACCCGAACCGCATCACGCCCGCTATCGAACCGTCCATCTGTGAGATACGTCGGCAACACCACCGGTGGAGAGCACGCCGCATCGCGCACGAACTGCGTACCGAGCTCGGCGACAGCGCCACGTCCCGCACAACCGTCCACCGAGCCCTCGCTCGAAACGGACTGATGAACCCTCAAGAGCAGCAACACAAACGGATCTACAAGCGGTGGGAACGCGAAGCGCCGATGCATCTGCGGCAGCTCGACTTGGCGGGTGGGATCGTCCTGGTCGGCGGCCGCGAATGCAAGATCCTCACCGGGATCGACGACCACTCCCGGTTCACCGTCGTCGCCGCAGTGCTCGAGCAGCCTTCCGGTGTAGCCGTCTGCGCAGCGTTCGTCGCCGCGATGCAGAGATGGGGCGTTCCATTCGAAGTCCTCACCGACAACGGCAAACAGTTCACCGGCAAGTTCACCCGTCCGCTGCCCGTCGAGGTGCTTGTCGAACGCACCTGCCGCGAGTACGGTATCAGCGCGCGCCTGACGAAACGACGATCACCGGCAAGATCGAACGAATCCACCGAATACTACGACGCGAACCGCCCGCCCAAGTAGGGCCATTCGCCACCATCGAAGCCGCGCAGCTCGCCCTCGACGAATGGGTGCACAGCTGCAATACCCAACGCCTCCATCAGTCTCTGGACATGGCCAAACCGGCGACGCTGTTCCGAACACGAGAGAACGCGGCACCAGCCGCCCCTGCCACTACGTTCGCGACGGCTGAGGAATCGACTGCTGTGGAACAGGATTCAGGTTCCACAGCACCAGGTGGGGGTCACGAGATTGAACTTCGCATACCGCCATCGGGGGTCGTCGACCTGGTCGGTGCACAGCAAATGTGGATCGGGCAGGGTTTCGCAGGACGCACGGTGCCCATGTGGGCCTACCTCACCACCGTCCACGCGGTCGTCGATGGCGAGGTCGTCACCACCGCAGTGTCCCGGATGACAACCGTGGATCTCGGCCGGTTGACGATGCGGGGCGCACGGACCGGACTGCCGGCACCAGCCCTGCCCGCAGTCAACCCGAACCCCTCGACGGGCGCCGTGGTAGCGATCGAGGTCGACCGAACCGCCGCCCGCGCCGGACTGGTGACGCTGCTCGGTCATCATCTCGCACTCGGCCCGGACACCGCCGGAACCCGCGTCGCTCTGAGAATCGAGGGTGGTCTGATCCACGCAATCGCGGGCAACCACGTGATCAAGACTCTGCCGAATCCGTTGAACAGCAACGACACCGGCCGCCTCACTCGTGTCCGCCGCGCGACGAAACCCCTCCCGCCACCACCGCCGTCGGGCCCTCAACGCGTTCACCGACGAGTCCCGACGGACGGAGTCGTCATGGTCGCCGGACAGCGACTTCGAGTTGGTCGCACATACGCGGGAACCATCGTCACTGTGGTCGTCGAAGATCACCACTTTCGGGTCCTCGACGGCACCGCCGAACTCTCACTGCACGCCCGAACCACGACGAAACCGATCCGAAACTTCAACGCACACCGACCTCGAGAGCGTTAACAATGTCCCGGTGACGTTGTGTCACACACGTCCCGAGACCACACACGTCATTGCCGCGACGAGTCTCGTCGATGCCGAGCACCGACACCTGCTCGGGCTCGACTCCGAGAATGGGATCGGCAGTGGCCACCACAGCGACGTGGCAGGTGTTCCACGAGCAACCGTAGGCAGCAGCGACGGCTTTGACGCAGCGATCGTCGTCGAGGACAGCCAACGCCATCTCCGTCTTCGCGCGCCCGGTGATCCGCGCCCGAGGAGGGATCTGCGGTATCGACTCGGTGAACGTTCTACGGTCACAGGAAATGTTGCTGCACAGCCATTTCCGCTTACGCCACACCACCTGCGGCCGATCCGGGCCGATCTTCATATCACGGGGCCGGGTGCTCACCCACCCCTTCGACCGCATCGAGACGCACGCGCACGCAGGACACCGACCGACCCATTGCGGGGCAGTGAGCACACCGACGGTGCGCCTGCCATCGGACCCGGTCTCGACGGTCTCGACGATCACGCCATCGAGACCGAACAACACTGAACTACTCTGAGACATGCTCGCGCCTTTGTTGTTGCTGGATGCGTGAAGAACACCCAGTTCACAAGGGCGCGAGCCCTCAATCAATCACCGACACGTCCAGATCGGTCACACCAGACCCCCATCAAGTCGGAAGAGCCGGATTTTCGGTGATTGCGCCGAGATGTCGATGCCGACCTCGGCCATCGCCTGGACAGCGATCGAATTTATTATTTCTGCCGGTGTACTGCCGGCAGAGCGAACTTCGACGGTTCCATTGGCGAGATCTTTCAAGAAACCGGCCGCCATCTGCGACCGTCCTGCGTTGTGGACGCAAACGAACAACACACTGGGAATGCTGGACATCAAAACTCCTTTGTCGCGGTGGGCGAGGCCGAAATGAAGCGTTTGCGTAGTGCGAGTGAGACGTAGACGAGCCCGACCAGGACGGGGACTTCGATGAGCGGTCCGACGACCCCGGCCAGTGCCTGCCCGGATGTTGCGCCGTAGGTGGCGATCGCGACAGCGATGGCGAGTTCGAAGTTGTTTCCTGCCGCGGTGAAGGCGAGGGTGGTGGTGCGTCCGTAGCCCAGGCCCATTGCGGCCCCGAGGGCGTAACCGCCGCCCCACATCACCGCGAAGTAGACCAATAGCGGCAGTGCGATACGAACGACGTCCAACGGTTGGGAAGTGATCCGATCACCCTGCAGTGCAAAGAGAATCACGATGGTGAACAGCAGGCCGTAGAGAGCCCACGGCCCGATCTTCGGGATGAACTTCGACTCGTACCATTCCCTGCCCTTGGTGCGTTCTCCCAAGTAGCGAGAGGCAAACCCCGCTATCAGCGGTATGCCGAGGAAGATCAGCACCGACTTCGCTATCTGCCAGGGGGAAGCCTCGATGGTGGTCTGCTCGAGGCCGAGCCAGCCCGGTAGGACGGAAAGATAGAACCAGCCGAGGCCTGCGAACATGAATACCTGGAAGACCGAGTTGATGGCGACCAGGACGGCGGCGGCTTCACGGTCACCGCACGCAAGGTCGTTCCAGATG
>NZ_MKKY01000094.1 GCF_002091955.1 Rhodococcus sp. 1168
CGAGACAGATCAGTGCCTTTCGGGAAGTATTGCCGCAGAACTCCATTGGTGTTTTCGTTGGTAGGTCGCTGCCAAGGAGAGTGCGGATCGGCGAAGTACACTTTGGTGCCGGTATCGAGCGCGAACTGGGCATACCCGGACAGCACCTTGCCGCGGTCCCAGGTGAGGGTCTTGCGCAGCTGCTCGGGGAGCTCGGTGATCGATTCCGCCAAAGCGGCATTCATTGCGACAGCTCCGTAACCGCCCAGCGACGGACCGTTTTTCACTGGCGGGTTATCACCCCAGCCTTCCAGCCGGGGAAGGTGCACGAGGATCGTGCATCGACTGCTGCGCTCGACGAGTGTGCCGATCGCAGAGCGGCCCGTCCCGATGATCAGGTCATCCTCCCAATGCCCAGGGAACGCGCGATCATCGGCTTCAGGCGGGTGTTCGGAGAGAACGACATCCGCGGTGACATGCCCCTGTGGCTTGTTCCGCGAGCGCGCACGTGGCTCCCGCAGTGCGCGGCCTGTACGCAGACACGTCACCAAATCGCGTTTGAGGGCGCCTCGGCCCTCGATGAATAGTGATTCGTGGATCGCCTCCTGGCTGATACGCATGGACTCATCATCCGGGAAGTCGACTTTCAGCCGCTGCGAAATCTGCTCCGGGCTCCACGCCGTCGCCCACCTCCGGTCCTGTCGATGCGGCTTGTTCAACCCCTTCCACGGCGGTGGCTGCGGTCCACTGATGACCGTGCCGTCCGATAACCGGGCACTGCCCGCTAAACGTTCTTGTACGTATTCACGTAACTGGTTGTTGTTCAACAGTTTCGCGGACTTCGGACGCTTCGAGGCCTGTTGTGCTTTCCACTGCGCGACCAGGGCACGGTAGAACAGTTTTCCGCTCCGGGTTGCTGCGTTACGGCGCAGTTCGCGTGAGATTGTTCCTGGGTCGCGGCCGATCCTGCGGGCGATCTCGCGGACGCCGACGTCCTGGGCGCGCAGCAGTGCGATTTCCTCGCGTTCGGCGAACGAAAGGTAGCGGCCGGTGGGCTCATCGAGACTCAGTGGCGTCATTCCGCCAGCGTGGCGGAACCACCGCGACCCGACTGGGACCGACACGCCGACCGTCAAAGATGCCTCCGCGGTGCTCATTCCGGTCGCAATCAACCGCCAGAACTGACGTTGCACCACCCGCGAAGGCTCCGGTCGCCCGGGCGAACGCATCGCTGGGCGAAGCGCACGATCAGCACGCCACTGCCGACGAGTGTTTCTTGCAACATCGCTGGCCTTCTTGCTCCAGTCTGCTGTAGCCATGTCGCATACCTCCGAGATCAGGGTGTTGCGACGACCAGTTGAATCCGCCTTGGCTGCCGGCGTCGCTGTGATGAATGAGGCCGGGTCCGACGCGGTGTCCACCGTGATCTCGTCGCCACAGCGCCATCTTCAACGCAGTGGTGACCAGAGTGGTGTCTTTGACCGTCGAGGCGTGCCAACCGACGATCGCTCGGGAGAAGCAGTCGATGACGAACGCGACGTAGCGAACCCCGCCCACGTCCTGGTGTAGACATCCCACGCCAGTCAGATGTCAAGCAGCGGTGATTATCAGGGGAGGGTCCGCAGGCGCGGCATTGGTGGTCCAGGCGCGGTCGTCGTCCCAGGTTTCGTTGTGTTTCAGGCACCACCACAGCCGTCCGAGCAACTTGTTCGCAAGGTTGCGGAGAGCGGCGTTGTGGCGCTCTCCCATAGCTCGACGTTTGTCGTAGTGTGCCCGAGCACCCGGTGATTTCGTCAGGATGGAGAATGCCCACCAGTGGCAGGCGTCGCCGAGTCGTTTGTTCCGGACTTTGCGAGCTTTAACGTAGTGCGATCGGCCTGATGCACGGGTGATCGGTGCAGTTCCGGCGAATGCGCGCAATCCGGCGGGCGTGGTGAATCGTTCTGCGTCGTCGCCGATCTCGGCGAGTATGCGGCCACTCAGTACCGTACCCAGACCTGGAACGGATCTGAGGAGGGGCGCCATCGGATGGGTATCGAAGACTTCGCCGAGCTCTTTCTCGAGCGCATCCACCGCTGTGTGCATCGCGGCGACGATGCCGAGCAGACCGGTCACTGCGTGTCCGAGCGCATCCTCGACCTCACGTGGTTGCGTCAGCGCCGGCGCATGCAGATCAGCCAGAATCTGATCGACCAGCTTCTCGTCGTTGCGTCGTCCCGCCCGATGTAGCAGAGCAACGAGGCGCCGTTTCGTCAAATCGCGGCCAGCGGTCGGCGTGGGTACTGCACCGAGAACGACCACTGTCGCTTTGTGTTTCTAGTTCGGAAATGCTTGCAGTGCTGCAGGATAGAATTCCAGGAACACAGATCGCAGCCGGCTCAGGGTTTGGTGCAGTGCCCATAGCGCTTCCTGATGTTGCCGGGCGAGTGCCTTGATCGCGCGGGCATGCTCAGTAGTTGCGGGGAGAGTTCGGTGCGCATCGCGGTCGGTGCGCAAGATGTTCGCCAGAATCGCAGCATCGCCGGGATCGGACTTGCCGCCTGCTTGCCCGTGCCGTTCGCGGTACCGCGCGACGGCACGCGGATTGATCGGATAGACGATGAACCCGGCGTCTGCGAGGGCAACGACGAGCAGGTTCTTGTCGGTCTCGATGGCAACTGGGGAATCCTCCGCGGTGCCGCCGTGTGATGCGATCAGGTTGAGTAGTTCGATGAATCCGGTTGCACCGGTGTCGATCCTCGCCCGCGCGATCACCGCTCCGTCGGTGTTCATGATGGCGACGTCGTGATGGATCTCGGCCCAGTCGATCCCGACGGTCAATCCCATGGATCACTCCTCCCGTTGGTCGGTTTCCTTCCTTGTGAGCTCGAGGTGGTGCGGCAACCTAATGGACAGCGCTCTGTGGCGCGGCATCTCACAAGCCGATCACGTACCTCGGACGACTGGCAGGGCCACCGTCTACATTCAGACCTTCGGGTGCGGTCCGTTCAATCTTGGTAGTGATCACCTTCCAGCAGCTCACCACCTCAGCCTGCGCCCCGGTCGGTAAAATCTCAGTGACCACCTGCCAGTCGCCTTTTCGTGTCGCAATCGATGCCGACCACCCCATTA
>NZ_MKKY01000095.1 GCF_002091955.1 Rhodococcus sp. 1168
TCGTCGCAACACCCTGATCTCGGAGGTATGCGACATGGCTACAGCAGACTGGAGCAAGAAGGCCAGCGATGTTGCAAGAAACACTCGTCGGCAGTGGCGTGCTGATCGTGCGCTTCGCCCAGCGATGCGTTCGCCCGGGCGACCGGAGCCTTCGCGGGTGGTGCAACGTCAGTTCTGGCGGTTGATTGCGACCGGAATGAGCACCGCGGAGGCATCTTTGACGGTCGGCGTGTCGGTCCCAGTCGGGTCGCGGTGGTTCCGCCACGCTGGCGGAATGACGCCACTGAGTCTCGATGAGCCCACCGGCCGCTACCTTTCGTTCGCCGAACGCGAGGAAATCGCACTGCTGCGCGCCCAGGACGTCGGCGTCCGCGAGATCGCCCGCAGGATCGGCCGCGACCCAGGAACAATCTCACGCGAACTGCGCCGTAACGCAGCAACCCGGAGCGGAAAACTGTTCTACCGTGCCCTGGTCGCGCAGTGGAAAGCACAACAGGCCTCGAAGCGTCCGAAGTCCGCGAAACTGTTGAACAACAACCAGTTACGTGAATACGTACAAGAACGTTTAGCGGGCAGTGCCCGGTTATCGGACGGCACGGTCATCAGTGGACCGCAGCCACCGCCGTGGAAGGGGTTGAACAAGCCGCATCGACAGGACCGGAGGTGGGCGACGGCGTGGAGCCCGGAGCAGATTTCGCAGCGGCTGAAAGTCGACTTCCCGGATGATGAGTCCATGCGTATCAGCCAGGAGGCGATCCACGAATCACTATTCATCGAGGGCCGAGGCGCCCTCAAACGCGATTTGGTGACGTGTCTGCGTACAGGCCGCGCACTGCGGGAGCCACGTGCGCGCTCGCGGAACAAGCCACAGGGGCATGTCACCGCGGATGTCGTTCTCTCCGAACACCCGCCTGAAGCCGATGATCGCGCGTTCCCTGGGCATTGGGAGGATGACCTGATCATCGGGACGGGCCGCTCTGCGATCGGCACACTCGTCGAGCGCAGCAGTCGATGCACGATCCTCGTGCACCTTCCCCGGCTGGAAGGCTGGGGTGATAACCCGCCAGTGAAAAACGGTCCGTCGCTGGGCGGTTACGGAGCTGTCGCAATGAATGCCGCTTTGGCGGAATCGATCACCGAGCTCCCCGAGCAGCTGCGCAAGACCCTCACCTGGGACCGCGGCAAGGTGCTGTCCGGGTATGCCCAGTTCGCGCTCGATACCGGCACCAAAGTGTACTTCGCCGATCCGCACTCTCCTTGGCAGCGACCTACCAACGAAAACACCAATGGAGTTCTGCGGCAATACTTCCCGAAAGGCACTGATCTGTCTCGCTGGTCCGCCAAGGACCTCGAAGCCGTCGCACTCGCCGTCAACAACCGACCACGCAAGAGCCTCGGATGGAAGACCCCCGCCGAAGTCTTTACCGAGCAGCTAGGCTCACTCCAACAGCCCGGTGTTGCAACGACCGGTTGAACTTGCCCAATACACCTCGATCGCGTTCGCGGAAACGCTTGTGCTCGAGGGCATTGCGGCATCGATCGGAAGTGTCGGGGATGCCTACGACAATGCGTTGGCGGAGAGCATAATTGGGTTATTCAAGACCGAGGCGGTATCGAAGCGGAGCCCGTTCCTGAACGGGCCGATGGAGACCATCGACGATGTCGAGTTTGCCACGATGGGGTGGGTCGACTGGTTCAATCAACGCCGACTCCACAGCACCCTCGACTACCTCACATCAGAAGAGTTCGAGGAGGTCTACTACAGTCAAGAATCGGCACTCCACCCGGAGATGTTGCAAGCGTAGGAGCGGCAAGAAACCCGGGACGGTTCAGTTCGCCTGCCACCGCAGTCGGGCGCTCTGCTCTGGCGGATCAACCTTTGATGGTTGGCCTCTTCTGCAGTTCCGCGTCAACTGCGATGCGTATGCCTCTCGCTGACTTGACGGTATGCCGCCGTAGGATACGGGCATGGTCTCGAAGCGTTCCCTCGCACTGGTTTCAACTGAGTCACATCCGCAGGCCGCAGAATTCTTTGCCGGCATCGGGTTGGCGAGGCTGGGGCTTGAAGCTTCGGGTGTAAAGGTTAGTTGGGCCAACGACTTTGACGATGTCAAGGCATCGATGTATCGAACCCACTTCAGAGACGAAGTCAATCATCTCGTACACGGCGACATCGGCAAAGTGACGGGCGACGACATCCCCGATGTGGACATTGCGTGGTCGAGTTTTCCCTGCACGGACCTGTCGTTGGCAGGCAACCGCAAAGGACTGGCAGGTCACGCGTCGGGCACGTTCTGGCAGTTCACCCGAATTCTCGACGAGATGAAGGATCGGCGGCCGCCTGTCGTCGCGTTGGAGAATGTCGTGGGGTTTGCCACATCACACGGCGGCGACGATCTCGCGGCGGCGATCAAGAGCCTGAACGACCTCGGGTACTCCGTCGATGTTCTTACGCTTGACGCACGGCGGTTTGTTCCGCAATCGCGGCCTCGGTTGTTCCTGGTCGGAGCTCTAACACCACCAAAAGACGTTCCAGACCCCAATAGCGAGCTGCGGCCCGACTGGCTGCAAGCCTCGTATGGCGATCCAACTCTCGTAACCCACCGAGCGCAGCTGCCGGCTCCACCTGCGCCCCTCACGTCGGGACTGAAGAAAGTAATCGATACCACCCACGACTGGTGGCCGGTTGAGCGGACCGAACGCTTTCTCGAATCCCTCTCCTTCGTTCAGGACGAGAGGCTGAATATTTTGAAGATTCGCCGAGCCTGGACGTACCGCACGGCCTACCGTCGGACGCGAGACGGCGTTGCTCGATGGGAGGTGAGGCCGGACGACATCTCGGGGTGCCTCCGAACAGCGCGAGGCGGGTCATCCAAACAAGCTGTAGTTAGGGCTGGCTACGGCAAAGTGCAAGTGAAATGGATGACCCCGACGGAGTACGCCAGGCTGATGGGGGCACCTGACTTTAATCTTGATGGTGCAAGGAACAACCAAGCGCTCTTCGGGTTCGGTGATGCTGTCTGCGTTCCGGCAGTGACTTGGTTGTCCAAGAACTATTTAATTCCACTCGCGAATGGAATTTTGAACGGGCAGTCTTCCGGCGATCGGGTTATGAACGTTGTCTAGTAAAAGCAAAGCCACAACGGATGTCAAAATTAAAAGACCCGTAAAGAGTTCGTTACCAGCGGAGCCGGTAAGGGAATTTCGAAAGCTTTTGAGGGCAGCTCTACGATACAAGTGTGAGAATGGGAGCACAGTCGGCAGCAGCACCTGGGGTATCTACGCTTTTTACGATTATGAGGGTGAGCCAATTTACGTTGGTCAGACGAAGGAGGGCATCTCCACACGTGTTAACCGTCATCTAACTAATCAGCGAACGGATGCGGTGGCGATGCGGATTCTTGACATTTTTGAAGTCGCAGAAGTGGAGTTGTGGCCAATTTGGGATCTTTCTGGCGAACCAACAAAAGGCGATAAGAAGGATGAACAAAAAGACCAGCGGTTCAGGGACGCCCAAAGCCTACTAGATTCGAGTGAATACACTGCCTATCTACGCGCTATTGAAAGATCGAAGTTTGGCGCAATACTAAATGAGAAAATTCCCCCGTTGAGTGAGCGAGTACTGCTCCAGGAGTCGTACCGATTCCCACTTATCACAGAGAAAATGAGAGTTGATCGCGGGCATCCCGATGTTCGCATTGCACGACGGGCAGAAACTATTTCGCGCCTGGCCGCTGTTGCGCATGAACGTGGGGAGGTCTCCGATGGTCTTCGCCGGGTGTTGGTGATCCAAGCCGTGCGATTGGCATACATTGCCGCCGTGCGCCTTGCGATCGTCGAGGGTCGTGAAGAGCCAGCTCCGGATGCGATTTCAGTTGAGGGTCTCGTCGGTTCGGTCCTGTACGAGCACGAGGACCCAGAGGGATTTAATCGTGATGAGAATGACGCGAGCGCAGATGGTCCGGATGATGTTTAGATATGCCTCCTAACTGAAACGTGGCTCGTGACTTAGATCAGCGTTTTAGTGGTCGCCTTTCGGCTCGTTTAGGATCGTTCCGCTCGATTCCGAGGCTTTAAGCCCTGGCATGTTAAAAGCGAAAATTCGGGATGTGTACAGGTTCGAATGAATGATTGGCCACTGGAAACCGAACTGGCGAGAAACGGACTCGATTGCATCTCGCACCCAATTCGCATGATGTGGATGCACGAAAACGTTTTGAATGAGTTTGGTTGAGTCGACATCAATTCGACTAACTTTTGGCCATGTGACTGTTTCATCTGCGCTGTTGGCCTGTATATATGCAGCGAGGTCCGGTGCGTGAGAAATCAGCCGTATTTCGTGCTCAAAATCAAAACTGTTTCTCTTGTAAAAGTAGTCATCGGTATAGGTGTTGGTTGGCAGACGGTCTCGCTCGTAGTCAAGGTATTTGATTCTTCCGCCGAATAACTTCGCGTCGGTCTTGAGGCTTTCGCGTAAATTTCCCCAGGTCGAACGAATCGCGATACCGGCGTTCTCGCCATAGATCTTCCACATTGCGGCTGACTCAAAATTGATAGCATTTCAGCATGATACGTATGTAGTGTCGCTTGCCCGAGTGATGGGACCACCTGATTGCCAGAGGGTAGGGACCACCGTGGCGCGTTATTGAGGATGCTCG
>NZ_MKKY01000096.1 GCF_002091955.1 Rhodococcus sp. 1168
GCCAGGGTGATGGGACCACCTGGATTGCCAGTTATGGGACCACCGGCGCGCCTTGCCGGTGGTCTCGTCGTTTGCTCGTTCGATTGTCTGTGACAGCACCAAGCACGTCACGGAGGTCGATGAGCATGGCTTTTCGGGAGATCAGTGTGAACGAAATCAGAGAAGTATTACGGCTATGGCTCGGGACGGCTGGACTGCCGGCTCCGGGACTGCGAACGATCGCCGAGCATGCCGGGGTGGATCGCAAAACGGTCCGCCGTTACGTCGAGGCAGCTCAGGGGGCTGGTCTGGCGAGAACCGACAGTGTCGGTGCGGTCAGTGACGAGTTGATCGCGGCGGTCGTCGCTGCTGTGCGCCCCGACCGGCCGCACGGTCACGGCGCGGCATGGGAGCAACTTGTGCCCCAGCAGGAGCAGATTACCAAATGGGTGGCAGGCGAGGGTGAACGCAAGCCGCTCACGATCGCGAAAATCGAAGTGCTGCTTGCCCGTAAGGGCTGCGTGCTGCCGTACCGGACGTTGCACCGGTTCGCTACCGAGATGTGCGGTTTCGGGCGTAAGGACCTCACCGTCCAAGTCGTCGACGGCGAACCCGGGATCGAATGCCAGATCGACTTCGGATACTTGGGGATGCTCACCGACCCCGACGACGGTCGGGCCCGCAAAGTCCACGCCCTGATCTTCACCGCCGTCCACAGCCGACACATGTTCGTGTGGCTGAGCTATTCGCAGACGCTGGTGGCGGTGATCGCCGGCTGCGAAGCAGCGTGGAAGTTCTTCGGCGGAGTCTTCGCTGTGTTGATCCCGGACAACCTCAAACCGGTCGTCACCGCCGCGGACCCGATCACTCCGCGATTGAGCGATGGCTGGCTCGACTACAGCAGCCACGTCGGGTTCATCACCGACCCGGCGCGTGTCCGGTCACCGAAGGACAAACCGAGGGTCGAACGCACCGTCCAATACGTGCGCGGAAACTTCTGGGCCGGCGAACGATTCACCAGTCTCGCCGAAGCCCAGGAGGCTGCCGTGCGGTGGTGCACCAGCACCGCAGGGATGCGCATTCACGGCACTACCTGTGCACGGCCGCTCGAGGTGTTCGACGAAGCCGAACTACCGAAGCTGCTACCGGTGCCGTCGGGGTACGACGTGCCGATCTTCAAGGACGTGAAAGTGCACCGTGACTTCCATGCGGAGATCGGGCGGGCACTGTATTCGTTGCCGCAGCAGTGGATCGGCTCGACACTGTCGGTGCGGGCAGATACAGGACTGGTGAAGTTCTACCACCGCGGCACGCTGGTGAAAATCCATCCCCGCCAACCTGCGGGTAGCCGCAGTACCGACCGCGCCGACCTACCGGAGCACAAGTCCGACTATGCATTGCGTGATGTCGCCTCACTGATCAGAACCTGCAACGGTCACGGCCGCAGCATCGGGATCTACGCCGAACGAATACTCGATGATCCATTGCCCTGGACACGGATCCGTAGTGTCTACCGCCTGCAAGGGTTGGTCCGACGTTACGGCGCCGAGCGGGTCGAACAGGCATGCTCACTCTCGCTCGATCTCGACGTCGTCTCGGTCACCAAGATCGCCTCGATGCTCGAGCGGGCCACCGAGAAATCGACACCAGCATTACCGAAAGCAGTCGGACAGGAATCGACGCGATTCTCACGCGACCCATCCGAATTCCGTTCCACCACAACACCATCACTGACCGTCGTAGACGGCACCGCCGCATCCCCGGAAGGACACTCATGACCACCGCCCGCACCACAGCCACCACCGAACCGGTCGGCGCCGACCTCGTCCGACTACTCAAAGCCCTCAAACTCGGGGCGCTCGCCGACACGCTACCCGAACGTGCTGCCCTGGCCCGTCAACACAAACTCAGTCATATCGGGTTTCTCGAAGTACTCCTCGCCGACGAGGTCAACCGCCGCGACTCCCGCTCTGCGACATTACGATCGACCAAAGCCGGACTCGACCCGGCGATGGTCTTCGAGGCCTGGAACACCCACGACGATCTACGATACGACAGGACTCTGCTCGGCGATCTGACGTCACTGCGTTTCCTCGATGCTCACCAGTCCGCGATCATCCTTGGACCGGTCGGTGTCGGCAAGACGCATCTGGCAACAGCATTGGGGCACATGGCAATCCGTCGACGCCACAGTGTCCTGTTCGCGCGGTCGGATAAACTGTTCACCCGGCTCCGCGCCGCGCGACTCGACAACACCGTCGACGCCGAGATCCGGAGATTGACCGCCATCGAGGTCTTGATCATCGACGACTTCGCGCTACGGCCACTCGATGCCACAGAAACCAGCGACTTCTACGAACTGATAGTCGAACGCCACCGCAAGAAGACCACCATCGTCA
>NZ_MKKY01000097.1 GCF_002091955.1 Rhodococcus sp. 1168
TCACCCATCCACTACGAGGCACACCTCACCCTACCTCAACAGACACTAACTGAACGGTATTGCCGCTAAAGCCTTCGCGGTATCCATAGGGCTACCACCGCCGAAGCCGATGACGGAATCAGCCTGATGTTCCTTCACCGCATCGATGCCCGCCTGCAAAGAGTCAGTCGTCGGATCCGGCACGGTCTTGGAAAACACTGCCACCGACTTACCCGCTGCCTTGATTATCGCTACAAGGCGATCCGCGGATCCGTTCCCAACCATGAACGAGTCGGTTACGAGAAGCGGACGTTCCAGAGCCAGGTCAGTAAGAACATCGCCTAGTCCTTCCACCGCACCCGGGCCGAGTTTCACAAATCGAGGAAAAGAGATACTGGAGACCATATCTACTCCTTTGCAGGGTATTGGTGCGTCCCCCCAGTGACCGCAGGGGAACGCGAAGAATTAACTGTTTTCGGGGAACCCGAGGTTGATGCCGCCGTGACTGGGGTCGAGCCAGCGACTGGTGACTGCTTTACCTCGCGTGAAGAAGTTGACCCCCTCCATACCGTGAGCGTGAGTGTCGCCGAAAAGGCTGTTCTTCCAACCTCCAAAGCTGTAGTAAGCCATCGGCACGGGGATGGGCACGTTGATGCCGACCATGCCGACTTCGACCTCATTTTGGAATCGCCGCGCCGCACCACCGTCGTTGGTGAAGATGACAGTTCCGTTGCCGTACGGATTGGAATTGATGAGCTCGAGAGCTTCGTCGTAGGTTTCGACCCGCACGACCGAGAGAACTGGTCCGAAGATTTCGTCGGTGTAGATGCTCATGTCGGTCGTGACATTGTCGATGAGCGTCGGCCCCAACCAGAAACCATCGTCACCGCCGTCTGCTTGGACCTTACGTCCGTCAACGACGATGGTGGCACCTGCGGCCTCGCCGGCATCGACATAGGAGGCGACCTTGTCGCGGTGCGCCTTGGTGACAAGCGGGCCCATGTCGGCGCCCTTCGTGCCGTCACCGGTCTTGAGAGGTGTAGTTCTCTCGACTATCTTCGCTACAAGATCGTCGGCGATGCCCCCGACCGCGACGAGGGCGGAGATAGCCATGCAGCGCTCCCCTGCTGAGCCGAAGCCGGCGTTGACCATAGCGTCGGCTGCGAGGTCGAGGTCGGCGTCGGGGAGAACGATCGCGTGGTTCTTCGCTCCGCCGAGAGCCTGCACGCGTTTTCCATGGCTCGCCCCGGTGGAGTACACGTACTTCGCGATGGGAGTAGAACCGACGAACGAAATCGCTTTGATTGCCTTGTTCTCGAGCAGTTCGTCGACGGCAATTTTTCCGCCCTGCAGGACGTTGAAGACGCCGTCTGGGAGGCCTGCTTCTTTCCACAGTTCGGCGATCCAGATGCTGGCGGTGGGATCCTTCTCACTCGGCTTGAGCACGACAGTATTGCCGGCGGCGATGGCGACGGGAAAGAACCACATCGGAACCATGGCGGGGAAGTTGAAAGGGGAGATGATGCCGACGGGACCAAGAGGTTGGCGGATGGAGTAGACATCTACCTTGGTGGAAGCATTCTCGGTGAAGCCCCCCTTGAGGAGATGCGCTATGCCGCAAGCATATTCGACAACTTCCTGGCCGCGGCTGATTTCGCCGAGGGCGTCGGAGAGAACTTTGCCGTGTTCGGCGGTGATGATCTCGGCGAGTTCCCACTTCTTCGCGTTCAGCAGTTCGCGGAAATTGAAGAGGATCTGGGTGCGCCTTGCCAACGACGTATCACGCCACTCCGGGAAAGCGGCGGCGGCGGCACCGATGACAGAACGCGCGTCTTCGACGGTGGCTAGGGCGACCTGTCCGGTGACCTCACCGGTCGCGGGGTTGGTAACCGGGGCGGTCGCCTCTGAGATTCCGGCGAACGGCTTTCCGCCCTTCCAATGTGCAATCACAGTGCTCACAGCGCGCTCCTTCTAGTAGGTGTGCGCCCAGTCTCTGGTGCAAATATGACCCTGTCAAAGACCAATACTGCACCCCACTGTGCAGAATTGCACGTGCTGCTACTGTGACTCGGTGTTCAGTTCAGACCACCTCAGATACTTTCTCGAATTGTCACGACACGGCCGACTCAACGAAGCATCTCGCGCACTTGGCGTCGACCACACCACGGTGGGCCGGAAAGTCACCAGTCTGGAAAGGTTGGCTGGACAGCGTCTCTTCGACCGCACGTCGTCTGGATGGCGGCTGACCGAGGCTGGGCGACGATTGGTCGGGTACGCGGAAACCGTCGAATCAACCCTTATCGCCGCGTTCGAAGATCAAACATCGCGAGTCGGGTCCCTCCGCGGTTCAGTCCGAATCGCCGCACCAGATGGCTTCGGCGCATTCGTTCTCACACCCAACCTGGCGACATTGCGTCGACTCCACCCCGACCTGAGCGTCGAACTGGTCACAGCGACCGAACACCACACCGCGAGTGCGCGAGAATTCGATATAGCGATCACTTTAGAACAACCGGGGCCTCGCTTGGTGTCCTCTCGAAAGCTGGCAACCTACGCTTTGCGCTTATACGCGACAGCGGAATATCTTGATAACCACCCGGCCATCGCGAAGCGGGATGACTTACGGGAACACACACTGATCTGGTACGTCGGAGCTCTACTCGACGTCGCACCCCTGCGCATCCTCGACTCGATCCTGCCCCCCGAAGGTCGCGCTCAAATCCAGACCAACAACATAACCGGGCACTGGCTTGCCGCGCAGAATGGGCTTGGGATAGCTCCGTTGCCGAGCTATATCGGTGAACCCGACAAGAACCTGATCTGCGTTCTCCCAGAATCGTTTTCCATCGAGGGGACCTATTGGGTCGCGGTACCAAAAGAGCTCACAGGACTGGCGAGGGTGAAAGCGGTCGACGATCTACTGAACGACGTCGTCCACAACGCGGTCCACTTGAGCCCGGCAACCTGATCAGAAGTGTCTGAATAGCGGTTGATCCGGTCTTTGGTCGACACCTCGCGCTCAGCTTGGCGCGAAGAACTGCCGATGACCGAAATACCGGCCCCTGGGAGCGGCCGAGCCTCATGACCCAAGGAGCAGGGCACGGAGTTGAACGTCCTCGAGACCGCGCTGGACGCGGAGATGACCAACCGCGCATCTCCCGACGGGGGACAACATCGGGCGTTTCTGAAAGCCACGAAACCGGCGGATGGAGATTTCGCACGGCGGGGAACAGTCGTCCACCTATGAACCGGTTCGACGCCGTTGCTGGGCCCATTTCACACGAACACCACAGCTCCATCCTCTGCCGCTGGGGCCGAATCACCGGTAGCCTCGACCGGGTTCATCGTCATCTTTACGAGAGGAAAGAACTCACATGATCACGAATTTCATCAATCTCATTCTCGGCGGAGTCAGCTCGGCCTCCGCCGGCAGCAGCGGGTTCGAACTGGCTCCGGGTGTGCTCCCTTTCGGTCTGTGAACCGCGAAGACCTGTAGACCGGGAAGGAAGATTTGTCTCGTTCTTTCGGTGACGACTACCCGATTTGCGTGGCTTGCGGCGTTCAGTATCCACTGAGCGTCGCAGCTTCGGCCGCCTCTGCAACTGCTCACTGCTTCATCTGCGAGGACGAGCGCCAGTACGTGGGGTACGCCGGCCAGCAGTGGACAAGCCTTGGCGAACTGAGACTTCAGGGCCATACCGTCGAGATCCGGGAAGAAATACCCGGGCTTTGGGGGATTGCGACGTCTCCGAACTTTGCCATCGGTCAACGAGCGCTTCTGGTGCCGGGAGACGACGGCAACGTGCTGTGGGATTCCACGACGTACATCGACGATGCCGCGGTCGCGCGAGTCACCGAACTGGGAGGAATCTCGGTGATCGCACTGTCGCATCCGCATTACTACAGTTCAATGGTCGAATGGAGCCGAGCATTCGGTGACGCGCCGATCTACGTGCACGAACGCGATGCGCAGTGGATCCGGAGGAACGACAACGTCGTCCTGTGGTCCGGTGACACACATGAGGTGCTTCCCGGAATAACCCTGATCAATGCCGGAGTTCATTTTGCCGGCGGCACCGTAATGCACTGGCGTGACGGCGTCGATGGCAGTGGCGCCCTGTTCGCCGGGGACATCTTCACTGTGGTGGCGGACCGTCGCTGGGTCGGATTCATGTACAGCTATCCCAATCTCATCCCCGAGCACCCCGTGACCATCAGGAAAGCTGTCGATCTGGTTCGGACCTTCCCGTTTGGATCTCTCTACGGTGCCTGGTGGAATCGAATCATCACCAGCGACGCCCACGATGCCGTCATCCGCTCGGCGCGAAGGTACTTCGAGCACATCGGCGCACCGTTGGACGGGATGCACCTCTAGTATGTGACGGCGCACAAGCCATTTGTTCTGTTGCAGATCGCGGATCACTTTTACTTACAACACATCTCACTGCATTGAGCACCACGCTTTCCCCGGTCCGATCATTTGGTGGTCGCCGGGGCTGAGCAGCCGAAAGTTTCAACCGTTCTGACGCGGGTAAGGAATCGAAATGACTGGAAAACACGCAAAGACGCCACGGACCGAGACCACCGACAAGGGTGCCGAAGGCGCTCGGAGGGACGTTCAGTCGGATCCCGCAGCCGGCCAGGATTCAGGCGACTGGTCGGGTGAAGGTGGCGCAACCACCGATGGCCCCGCCACCGACACCGAATGAACTGACTGTCAGCCCCTGTGACGGTCGGCGCGTTGGACAAGCCGAACGTCGCCGGGCGCGACGACTTTTTCGACCTCGGCGGCTTCGGTGAACCAGCTACCGTCGACGTCGAAGACCACGAGAAGGTCGGTAAGCCAATCGACCTCGACGACTGTGCCAACCGAGCCCGCAGGCACCCCGCTGCGCCACGCTCGTATCCCTAAGTCCTGCACCGCGACAACGGTGTCGCCTCGCACGAACTCGCCCCGGTTGTCCTCACTGCGGTCTACCGAACTATCCATGGCCCCCCGACCCGAAGTGTGCGACCCCGTTGACGAGGACCGACTATGCCGATAAGTCAACAGCAACACCACACACTCTTTCAAGCAGTGAGCGCCCCGGTTACATAGCACATTTTCGACGGCAAGCCCAGTTGTTGCGTGTAAACAGGTTCCTGGACGCTGATTTGGGAAGCACCGTGCTCCGGGATTGCGATCGACCTGAAAGCACGCACTCCCGCTGTTTCGTAGAGAAGAACGCTTGTGAGTCATCTTGAACGCGTAGCTCATCGACGAAACGGTGCGCGACATTGCGGTTTCTGAACCTCGTCACCGACGAAAATAGTCCGCAGCAGGGTGGTTCCGCGCGCGCTCTGGCGATCCTGGGTTAACCTCGCAGTCGGCGGGATGCCCGATTGCCTCCGCCGCGTCGGTGCCGCACACGAAAGGGGAAGCCTTCGCATGGACTCGAAGGTTCTTCCGATGCACCAACTGTTGGCCGGCGTCCCCAAATTGGTGGGCATTTCTTCAGCGGTCGTCGCCAGTAGCGTTCTCTTCTTCCGCGGCGACTCCTCGGTTCGCTCGATCGTCATGGCCGGGTTCGCGTTGTCGGCGATCCTCGCCATCGGCGTCGGTATTCGTCGATACAAGCCAGCCGACGCTACATCTTGGTGGTGCCTGTTCGGCGCATCTGCACTTTTCCTCGTCGGCGTCGGTCTCCGCGGCGGCGGGACGGACTATCCGGGCGGTGTCACCGAACTGTCCAACGCACTGACGCTGGGTGGTTACTGTCTCATCGGGACGGCGTTGGCGCGATGGGTCCTGGAGCGACGGTCCAGAGACGACATCACGCCGCTGATCGATGCCGGGCTCATCTCGGTCGGCACTCTCTTCGTGTCGTGGGTCGTGCTGATATCTCCGCTGCTCGACGGCACCGTCAGTACCGCTGCCGCGATCGGCAACGGCGTATACCCCGCAATCGACGCAGGCATGATCACGCTCGTGACGTACCTGCTCGTCTCGTCCACGCATCGCAATCGTGCACTGCGCCTTCTTCTCGTTGCCTTGCTCGCAATATTGGTCGGCGATCTTGCGTATGCCCAGTCCCTCTCCCGCACGGTTCCGCTGTCGCCGGGACTGCTGGACGGCATCTACCTCTTCGCCTACGCCGCACTTGCCCTTGCGGCCCTCAATCCGCAGATGGCGACGATGTCACATCGACAGAGTTCCCCTCCTCGGCACAGTCGCCGTCGGGTGCTGTTCGTCGTCGCACTTTTAGCCGTGTGCGCAGCTACGTTGGTGCTCGGATCCTCCACCTCGACGGTCGATCGCGTGGTGCGATCGGCATTGCTCTCGGTATTGCTGATCGGGACCTTTCTGCGCGGAGAGCGCGCCATGAGCCTCGTCGAACGCAGTGAGGACGACGCCCGGTATCGCGCGGCCCACGACGCGCTCACGGGGTTACCGAACCGAACGATGCTCGACGAGCAGTTTGCTCGATTGGCTCTCGCAAGCGGACGCGGGCGAATCTTCGTCCTGTTCGTCGATCTCGACAACTTCAAAACTGTCAACGATTCCTACGGTCACCGTGTGGGTGACGAGATGATCGCGGCAGCTGCCCATCGGATTCGCGCGACAGTACGGTCCTCGGACACCGTGGTGCGGTACGCAGGTGACGAGTTCATCGTCATCGGTAGTAGCACTCGTCCTGAGATGGAGGAGGTGGCGCGTTCGGTGATCGAGCGGATATCCGAGCCGTTCGTACTCAGTGTTGCCACCACCTACATCACTGCATCAATCGGGATCGCCGCCGCCGACAACCGCCCAGGCGATCTGGATGATCTCCTCCGCGAGGCCGATATGGCGATGTATCACGCGAAGTCGCTGGGAGCCTCCCGATTCTCTTTCTTCGACGAGTCGTTGCGCGCGTCCTCGGTCGCGGCGATCGAGACGGCAACTACCCTGAGAGGGGCGGTCCGACGCGGTGAAATGGTCGTCCACTATCAGCCGATCGTCTCGACGTCCTCACGAAGCACCGTCGTCTACGAGGCGCTGGTGCGGTGGAACCGCGACGGTCGTCTACGGTCACCCGTCGAGTTCGTGCCGATCGCGGAATCCACGAATCTGATCGGTGAGATCGGCGCCTTCGTTCTACGCACCGCCCTGAAGGATCTGAACGCGCTTCGGGCAGCCGGACAGAACGTCACGATGTCGGTCAATGTCTCCTCGGTTCAACTCCGTGACGACTCGTTGCCGAAATTGGTCTCCGACATGTTGGAAGAGTACGGCCTGTGCGGTGCGGATCTTGCTCTCGAAGTCACCGAAACTGCACTCATCGACGACGTTTTCGCTGCCAAGAAGATCCTCGACGAACTGGCAGCGATGGAAGTGTTGATCGTTCTCGACGACTTCGGTGTCGGGTACTCCTCACTCAGCCGGCTCCGCGAACTTCCCATCGCCTTGCTCAAGATCGACCGCTCGTTCGTCGCCGAGATCGGCACCAGCGAGTCCGCGGATTCGCTCGTCACTGCCATCGCAGCGATGGCGCGGGCGCTGCCTGTGTCCATCGTCGCGGAGGGCGTCGAAACCGAGGAACAAGCGCGCGCGGTCGAGGCTCTGCACTGCCGGTTCGCGCAGGGATACCTCTACGGCCGACCCGCACCACTCGAGCATTGGCTGCAGACCATGCTCACTTCGGCGCACCCGGTCGGTGCCGACTTGTCGAACATCGTCGAATAAGTAGCCGCAGCTGCGATGAATTTTCAAACGAAGCGGTAGCCCATCCCGGTTTCGGTCAGTAGGTGGCGCGGATGCGACGGGTCGTCCTCGAGCTTGTGCCGTAACTGACCGAGATAGATTCGGAGATAGTGCGTTTCGCGCCCGTGGTGCGGCCCCCACACGGTCTGCAGAATCTCCTTCTGGGAGACCAGTTTCCCCTGGTTTCGGACGAGAAGTTCGAGCACACCCCATTCGGTTCGAGTGAGATGGATGTTCACTCCGTACCGCGTCACAGTTTTGGCGGACAAATCGACGGTGAACGAGTCGGTGACCACAACGGCCGCTTCGGCTCCATGAGGTCCCCGCCGCAGTGCCGCGCGCAGACGCGCGAGCAACTCGTCCATCCCGAACGGCTTGGTGACGAAATCGTCGGCACCAGCATCGAGTGCCTCGACAGTGTCGACAGAGTCGGTACGAGCCGAGAGAACGACGATCGGCACGTCGGTCCATCCCCGCAAGCCGCCGATGACCTCGATCCCGTCGATATCCGGCAGGCCGAGATCGAGGATCACGATCTCGGGATGGAAATTGGCGGCCACTCGGAGCGCCTCGGCTCCCGATGCCGCCGTTACTACCTCGTAGCCACGTACGTTCAGATTGATTCGGAGTGCTCGCAGGATCTGCGGTTCGTCGTCGACGATGAGAACTCTGACCCGCGGCACCACCATCGAACCGCCGTCGGGAGCGACCTCGACAGACACACCCTTGCGCATCCGTCGATCCCCTCGTCGCTCATTGGGCCAGCAGCTACGAGTACACCGTACTTCGATCCGATACCCAGCTCCCCACGCCTATGCCGGACGACCCGAAAGTGAATACCCTTCGATATTCCGACATGGTCGATTCTGAGATCGAGATGGGACATTCGCGACTCTGCTCTCAGGTTGACGCTCTACAGTCGGACCCAGTAGTCACGTTTGTATCGACAGAGAGAATGCGCCATCAGCTATCCACACCACGCGAACACATCTCACCGACGCCACAACCTGAGCCACGCCGCTGCAGGAACTGCATGGATTCTCTCGTTCGCGTATCTGTTGGCGGAGGTGTTCACGGCTGCTGCGTGGAACACGCCCTACAGCTTTGCCCAGAACTCGATCAGCTCACTGGGTGTGACGACCTGTGACGTCGATTCGTGCTCACCGATGCACGACGTCATGAACTCGACATTCGTAGCGCTCGGGGTATTGACCCTCATCGGTGCCCTCTTCCTGCATCGACACATCCGAAACGGTCGGTCGAAGAAGTGGATTCTCTCGCTGGCTGTTGTCATCGCAGTGAGCACTGCAGCCACCGGACTGTTCCCGGCGAACGACGGAGCGCTCATCCACTGGTCGGCGGTGTTGCCGGGTTTCGTGGCAAGACATGTCGTGCTCGTGCTGATCGCATGGCATCTGTGGCACCAGAAGCGACTGGTGGCCGTCTGGTCGGCGCTGTGCGCGTTCGTCGGAGTCCTCGGAGCAGTCCTCATGCTGGCGAAAGCTCTGCATTTCGGTCTCGGGGAGCGCCTTGCCCTCTACCCCTTGCCGATGTGGATGGCAGTCACCGGCACCGCGGTGTTACTCGCGTTGGCACGACGTACAGTCCTGCGGAACGTCGAGTTCTCGGTGCGTGCGTTCGACCCGCGAGTCTGGCCACGCGTCTGGATCGCCCCCACTGTGGACTGCCGTCGTGACCCGCGTCCGGTGAGCGGCAAGCTCACTGTCCTGGCACCACCCAGCGTTGTCCGGGCGCACAGTACGGACTGATGGAAGTACGGGCCCGCGACCTCGTTCATCGACGAATCGTGGACCTGACCCTCGACATTCTGCCGAGAACTCCGCTCACGGTTCGTGCGGGCGGCGTCAGGCTGCCGCTCGCTCCACTTCGGGTTCGACCAGTTCGACCTGCTCCACCCACTTGTCCGTGTACTGGAAGTGTGGGCGTCGATCGCCGATGTAGGAGCTCAGCCACGACACGACCGCGACGTACCGGTTCCGAAAGCCCACCAAGTACATCAGATGCACTGCCAGCCAAAGAACCCAGGCGATCGGCCCCGCAATGTCCACCTTGCCGAACAAACGCGCGACGGCACTAAATCTACCGACGATCGACATACTGCCCTTGTCGACGTAGCGGAACGGTGTGCCTGCCTTCACCTTGCCGGTGATCATCTTGGCCGCATGCCTACCCTGCTGCATCGCGATGGGGGATTGGCCGGGGAGGCTGTTCAATGACGTGACGTCGCCGATGGCGAAGATGTCCGATGCCGAGCCGACAGTCAGGTCGTCGTGAATCAATAGTCGCCCGGCGCGATCGGTTTCACACCCGGTGCGCTCGGCGATCGTCGCAGCCAGTGCACTTGCCTGAACGCCTGCCGACCAAATGACCGTCTTGGCCGCGATGGTGCGTACGACCTTGGTGTCGACGTCTTTGATCGTGACGGTGTCATCGGCGATGTCGGTGACCATGGCACCGGTCACCACGTCCACACCGGACCGCTCCAGTTTGGCGCGCGCATACTTGCTCAACCGCCCACCGTAGGCAGGCAGCACATCCTTGACTCCGTCGACCAGCGTGACCGTGACGTCATCCGGGGTGATGTCGGGGAACGAGGCGGCGAAATAGCGGTGTGCAAGATCGCGGATCTGGCCGGCAAGTTCGACACCGGTCGCACCAGCGCCGACAACGACGAAGCTCAGGAGTTCACGCTTGGCGTCGAAGTCCGACGTCAGATGCGCTTCTTCGTAGCAACTCAGGATCTGCTCGCGGAGGGCGATGGCGTCGTCGACGGTTTTGAGGGCGAAAGTGCGGTCCTTGAACTCGTCGTGACCGAAATATGCCTGTGTAGCGCCGGTAGCGACGATGAGGCGGCCGTAACGGATCGAACGGGTGGATCCCGCTGCCGTGTAGGTGAGAACGTGCCGCTCGGGATTTACGTCGACGACGCGACCGAGCCGAACATCGGCCGAGTCGTACTCGGCGAGAATGCGCCGGATCGGCGGGGCAATCTCTCCCGTCGAGATCATTCCGGTGGCCGCCTGGTACAGCAACGGCTGGAACAGGTGCTCGGTGGTGCTGGAGATAAGCGAGAACTTCACGCCAGCCTTGCCCAGAGTCTTGGCGGCAGCCAAAGCTCCGAATCCTGATCCGACGATCACGACCTCGTACTCATCCACGACAAATCCTCCTACTCGAAAGCTGTTGAGTACATGCAACGCTTGTATCCGGTCGCTATCAACGCGAAAGATCGCATAGCATCAATGAGCAGAACTCATGGATGGAGAAATCGTGGAACTACGACAGGTGAAATACTTCCTCGCCGTCGCCGAGGAGTTGAACTTTTCACGGGCCGCCGAGCGCTTCTACATCTCCCAGTCCGCAGTCAGCCTGCAGATCGCCAAGCTCGAACGCGAGATGGGCGAGCCCCTGTTCGAACGAACATCGCGGTCCGTCCGATTGACCACTGTCGGCGCACAATTGGTGTCGATCGCCCGACACATGATCGAACTGGAACAGTCCGCGCTCGCACTGACTGCGCGAAAACGCAACCAACTCAGACTGACCGGCAACATGACGTTCGCTGCGAATGCGCTGGCCGCAATCGTGCGTGTGCGTGAGCAACATCCCGAGGCAGAAATCGACTTCGTACTCAAACGATTCGCCGAACAGATCGAAGCCGTTATGACAGGGGATTGTCAGGTCGCCCTGATCCGAGGAAGCGTCGAAAGATCAGGATTGCAAGCAAAAGAGCTATGGACCGAGGACCTCGTAGTAGTCCTGTCGGAGCGGCATCCACTGGCCGACCGAATCGAACCGAGCCTGGAAGACCTCGCCGCGTACCCGCTACTGCTACCCAAGCGCAGCGAACAGATACTGCTCCACCGCGTCGTCGAAGGCGCGATGAAACGCAGCGGCCTGCGCCTGACATTCGGCCCACCTGTCGCCCTCGACCACACCGCAAGCGCTGAACTGCTCAATCGCCCGGACTGCTGGTCGATCCTCTACGCCAGCACCGCCGCAGGAACCCCCACCAGCGGCCTGATATTCCGACGCGAAGCGCAGCGGCGTTTGCAACTCGCGGTATCGGCAGTCGTCGACGGCACAGTACCCGCCACCGATATTCAGCGGGATCTCGTTGCGGCACTGGCGGAAACGGCGCCCGAAACTCAGGAGAAGTGACCGGGTTGCGCCCATGCCTGCGCCGCCGCAGCGCGGGCCGGGAAGCACTTGCTCACCAACTCGATCATGATCGATGGTGCAACCGACGCACCGGGTGACGCCCCGAGCAATCCGGCTATGGTTCCGCCTGCGCCGGTGATCAATTCGGTACCGAACGTGAGCACCCCAGATTTCGCAATGCGTGTCCCGGACGGTTGAGGCTTGATCAGCTGAGCCCTCTGACCTGCTTGTATCGGATACCACTGCGCCGGATTCGCCTCCGGAACGAACATCCTCAAAAGCTCGAACTTCTCTCTCCGCGTTGCCAATAGCTGACCGAACAGGTAGCGAACCAATGGCAGATTACAAAGTCCGACAGTCAGAAGCGGCAACAGATTATGCGACCGAACTGTCGTGAACAGGTCTCTTACCGAGCCTGCTTTCAGCAACTTGGTACTGAACGTCGCGTACGGCCCGAACATGAGAGATCTCTTGCCGTCGACGACCCGGGAATCTAGATGGGGCAGTGACATCGGCGGCGCTCCGAGTACCGATTGCCCATACACCTTCGCATCGTGGCGACTTACTACCTCGGGTACATCGGTGCGTAGAAACTCTGCCCCGAAAGGAAACACACCGTATCCGCGTACTTCAGGGATTCCGGACTTCTGCAGGAGTTTCAACGCGTAGCCTCCTGCACCGACAAATACGAAGTTCGCCTGCACACAGAACCGCTTCTTCGAGTGCACGTTCTTGCCCGAGACAAGCCAGGTCCCGTCAACACGACGATCCAAGTCGGTCACCTCCCGTCCGAGATGCACACGCCCGCCACCTCGCACCATCGAGTCTGCCAGCGACACCGTGAGAGAACCGAAGTCGACATCTGTGCCACCAGTGTGACGAGTGGCTGCCACCGGGCCGTCCAGCACTCGTCCCGCCATGATCAAGGGCACCCATTGCTCGATGACCTCGGCGTCCTCGGAGTACTGCATACCCGAGAACAGCGGCGATGTCCGCAAAGTTTCGTAGCGCTGCCTCAAATACTCGACATCGCGATCGCCGAATACGATATTCAGGTGGGGCGTCTCGTTGATGAAACTAGGTGACAACTCACCGTTTGCAATCAACGAAGTCCAGAAGCTCTGTGAGACTCGAAATTGCCGAGCGATGTCCTCGGGTTTGGTCAAGTCTGCCGCGTCGGGCATGTAGTTGAGCTCGCACAGTCCCGCATGGCCAGTGCCCGCGTTGTTCCATGGGTCCGAGCTTTCGCCTGCAAGTCGATCTAGACGCTCGAACAGCGCAATCGATTTGCCGGGCAACAGCTTTGCGAGAATGGCACCGAGAGTCGCCGACATGATGCCGCCGCCGATCAAGACGACATCGAATGTCTCGATCGGTAGATGGGTGCGCGTGAACATAGGAACCTCCCCTGGACTTCTGCCTTCGGTCGTCGGACTGATCTTGATCTTCAAAAACCGATCCGTCCAATGCTGGATTCTGTGGAATACCATCCAGAAATGGATAAGTATTTGTTGCCCCACGTCGAGATCGTTGCGCCGCTTCTCGCAGCCTTCGACGCAGCCGCCACCGAAAGCCACATCACGCAGGCCGCGGACAAGCTGGGGGTCCCACAATCTTCGTTGAGCCGGCGACTGAAAACGCTGGAGAAGACGCTTGGTATCGCACTGTTCCAACCCGTCGGAAGGGGAGTAGCGCTCACCTCCGCAGGACGAGAACTATTCGAGCGTACTCACGACGCCATTCGAAAACTCGACGACGCCATCACCGTGGTCCGCGCCGATGCCGACCCGTCGAGCGGGTTCGTCCGTTTCGGCTTCCCCCTGACGCTGGGCCCAGTAGGAATTACGACAATTCTTGCCGAGTTTCATAAAACCGCGCCGCGAATCCGGGTGCATCTCGTCCAGGCCCACGGTGAAGCGCTCGCCCACATGATTCGCGACGGCAGGCTCGACATAGCCGTTGTCATACCCCCACCAGCTGACCTGACCGTTACAGTCCTCGGAAGTCAGCACATCCGCCTTCACGTAGCGCGCACCAACGCCTTGGCCGGACGCTCAGAGGTAGCTGTTGCCGAGCTCGAGGGCGAACCCTTCATCGCAAGTCCACCGTCGTTTCACCTTCGATCCCTGCTCGACTCTTGGTGCACCGAAGCGGGTTTCACTCCTCGCGTTCCTTTCGAGATCAGCGAGATCGACACCATCCGTGCCCTTGTCGCCCATGATCTCGGCGTAGCGCTGCTCCCGGGGGAATCAGAGCACTCCTCCGTCGTTGCTGTTCGACTGTCGGGATCACGAGATCGGGACGTCGGGCTCGTGACCGGCAACCATCGCCCAACGGCCGCGGTCTCTCGTTTCACTCAGCATGTGGTCGAGCACCGGGACAGAATCACTGCTGTACAGCAATGACCACACCCGAGGAGAGCGTTATCTGTTGCTCGGAAACTTCGGCCACACTTTCACGCAACACCAGATAAGCCTCGCCCAACGGTATGGCCGCGGGCACGCTGGTCCGATCGGAGAACTCGACGGTCGACGTGTCTCCCACACCAATTCGGACGACCGTGGCTCCGACGGAAGGTAACGCGGTGACTACCGGAATTGATGCCGGCGGATCCGAAGGCCCCGAGAGAAGCTCGATGTCGCCGCCCGCGAGACAGACCACTGTAGAACCGTCGGAACCGGTGTACTCCCAGGACTCGACCTCTTCGCGCGAGGCCGCTTCGACAACGGTTCCGTCGTCGAACACCATCGACAATTCACCGGACTCCGCGTAAGCGACGCTCTCGCACAGACGACCGACGAGAGCAGCGGCAAGTCGCAGTCCTTCGAACTGATTGTCCTCGTCCACCAGCACGTCACCGATCACGAACTCACTGAACGCAACGGTGGCACCGCCGGCGAACTCGATGCTCAGATCGAAGTCCAACAGAACGCGCGTGACGCGTCGGGACTGCAGTGCAAGTTCCATCGGTGCCGGTGTCATCACTGATGACTCCAATCCTGCGAGATTCTTACTCACCCGTTCGGTAGAGCCGCCAGAACCACTCTGCCGTAACCGCCAATATGACAATGCCCGACCCCAGCGCGCCGACGACGAGAAGCATCGTGCCGAGAGCAGCGAGTCCCATGATCACGGTCAGCTGAAGTCTGCCGCCAACGAGCACACCAGAACTGTCCCCTGCCCTGATCCGGGGCGCAACCTGTGGAAGGAGATCGACGGACCCGACGCGCTAGTGCGCTGTGTACCGCCTAGTGCGCTGTGGACCGCCTGGAGAGAACGCGGTTGATCCCGAGTTGGCCACCGACGATTATCAGGCCGACGATCAAACCGAGGATCGCGGACGCGATCGTATTGACGATCCATGCCAACACCCCTCCGATGCCGGAGATATCACCGACAGCGTCCTCGAGGTGGTGAACCAGCTGGTAGATCGGATGGAAACCGAGCTCGTCGATTCCGATGAGCAAAATGTGTCCACCGACCCACAACATGGCAGCGGTTCCGACCACGGACAGTATGGACATGACGTGCGGCATCCCACGCACCAGGCCGCGACCGAATTTCTCGACCAAGCCGGTCGAGTTCTCCGCAAGCTTCAGACCGATGTCATCCATTTTGACGATGAGCCCGACGACGCCGTAGACGGCAATGGTAATCACGACTGCGACAACTGCAAGGACGACCAAGCGGTTCCAAAAGCCTTCGCTCGCAATGGTGTCGAGCGCAATGACCATGATCTCCGCTGACAGGATCAGATCCGTACGGACAGCTCCCGAGACGACGCTATCCTCATCGCGCGGCTCGTCTGCCGCCGCCTCATGATGCTCACCGTGACCGAAGAGCGCGCCCCAAATCTTGTGCACTGCTTCGTAACTGAGATAGCAACCACCGAGCATGAGAATGGGGGTCAGCAGCCACGGAAGGAACTGACTGAGCACAAGCGCGATGGGCAGAATGATGATGAGCTTGTTGCGCAGCGAACCGATGGCGATCCGCTTGATGATGGGCAACTCACGCTCGGCGGCGAGGCCGCGAACATACTGTGGCGTCACGGCCGCATCGTCGATGACTACACCGGCGGCCTTGGTTGTCGCCTTCGCGGTCGCCGCACCGACGTCGTCGATCGATGCAGCGGCAAGACGAGCAAGCGCTGCGACGTCGTCGAGAAGAGCAACAAGTCCACCAGCCATCACAGACCTCCAGGAATCAGCGCATAAAGCATGTAGACGGTCGGTTCCATGAAACGTCTCATCTCATGAACGTCGGCATCGGCATCGGTCGTACAGCACAATACCGGCACCGGCCCGCCCGCTACTCTCGGCGACTACCGGACAACACGGACACCGGCAGCAGCCGACAGTCCCCGATCTCTGAGTGATCGTGTATCCAGTCGATGAAGGCCCAGATCAGGCGTCCGGCTTGTCTCCGAACATGAGCTCGCGGCCGCTGATCTCCGTAGGGACGATTTCCACGATATTGTATTTGGTGGTGGGAACCCAGGAGACAAGGTCCAGTGCTTCAGCTTCGGCGATTTCCGCGGAAGTGCTCAGGGTTCGCGCCGTGCCATGCACGACGACACTCCATCCGGAAACGCCGGGATCGATGTGATCGACTTCGAAGACTACGCGGTTCTCGATACTGAGTTCGACGAGTTTGGTGCCCTCAGCAGTCCGGAACAACAACCGGCCACTGTCGGCCAGGTAGTTCACGGGGACCACGTCGATGCGGCCGCCGACGGAGGTGACCAGCCGCCCCAGCCTCTCCGAACGCAGCGCATCCCAGCTCTGCTCATCGGTGAAGACACGAACCGGCCCGGCAGGGGTGTGAGCATGGGGTGCAGTCATGTTCCGATTCTCTCACTCCGGGCCAGTTATTGTCTGGCGTATCGGTCACACTTTCGGGGAACGGCCGTCCGCCCCGTTCACCGAGGTCAATGATGTTGTCGGCATAGATTTTTGGCTATCGGTTCCGTTGCTCACACACTGCCCTGCCACGCCTGTCACACGCTGCCGTGGAGTTAGGGTCAGAGTGTCCGAAGTGCCCCACGGCGGACCGCGTATCAAGGTTTTTACGAGTGTCAGTACGGCAGCAAACGGAAGAGGCAAGCAATGAAGGTTCGTGATCTGATGACCCGCGAGGTCGTGACCGCACAACGCGACACACCGGTGCGCGAGGCGATCATGCTTTTGACCAGTAAGCGATTCGCAGCGCTACCGGTCATCGATCGAAAGGGTGCGTTGGTAGGCATCGTGTCGGAATCGGATCTGTTGGCGTTTCAGACATCGAACCCGAAAGCGGTGATCTCTCCGGCAGTGGTCAGCGAGGTCGAGACAGCGGAACCACAGTGGGAAGCGTCGACCGCGGCAGCGGTGATGTTGGATCGGCATGTGCGCTCGATGCCCGTCGTCGAGTCCGGGATCCTGGTGGGCGTCATCGCTCGCAGCGACGTGTTGCGAAGTCTGATCATCGGCGACAACGAGGTCATCGCCGCGAAAGTCCGCGCACTGCTCGACGACTACTCCGGCAGCACCCGGCGATGGGTGATCACAGTCCGCAGCGGTGGTGTCGTGGAGGTAGGAGGAGGGTTCGACGACGACACCGAACGTCATGTCGTGCACAGGTTGCTCTCCACCATCGACGGTGTCAGCAAGGTGAACCTCGACACTCACACTTCGGACTGATCTCGTGGGGCGTGTGTCGGGCTTCGTTCGATAGTTCTTCACGAGTGACGGCCGTCGTCATGCTCACCGAAATATTTGTATTACGTTGTGTCCCAGCGTCGATATGTGTGCCAACATGTTGCTGTTTTGCGACCGAACCCCGAGCAACTCGAGACCGCGTTTCAGCATTCCTGTGTCATGTGACGCGCGGTCCCGGTTCAGATCTCGCGAGTCCAACATCGGCAGACCAACGCGCTCGAAGAGAACCAGTACGGCGCGGTGAAGTTGTCCCGGGATCACCTCTTCCAGCTGTACGCGTACGTCCAGTCCCAGCACGAAGTCGACGCACTTGGTCCCGTCACGGAAGGGGTGCAGCTGTATCCGACCGTCGGGCGAGACCTCGACGAGTCCGCCACCATCCAGAGCCACCGCTACCGCTACCTGGCCGGGCCCGCCACCGAGATCCGGGCAGCGCTGCTCGCAGTGACCGAACAGAATCAGGGACAGACATATGCTCGAGAACGCACCGATCCGACTGCCGAAGGTCCTCCGCGAGGGGGACGAAGCAGCGGCGATCGACATCTTGCACGAGTACTTCACCCACCAGGTCGACAAGACCGGCCACATCCGAACCGGAGCCCGTTGGGACGCGTGGGATCCCAGCGGACGGCGCGCTGCGGACGCGTACGTCTTCACCACCGACGACCTCCTCGCGGTCACCCTGCTGTCCGTGCAGGTCCCGGCGCAGGGCGCGTGGCTCCTCCTCGGGGAACGCCGCGACGAGATGGCGGCTCGGCTGACGGATGTGGGGCCGGACCGAGACCTGGCCGAGGAACACGTCCCGATGACGGCTGAGTCCCCGGCCTGGCAGTTGGAGAATGCGCTGCGGGAGATCCACGGCATCGGCCGGACGATCGCCTCGAAGCTCATCGCGCGCAAGCGGCCGCGGCTGTACCCGATCTATGACGAGGTAGTCGGCCGTCAGCTGGGAACCAAGTCGGCCCACCTCGAACCAATCAGGCTGGCCCTGCGACACGACGACGGGGCACTGCACCATCGGCTGCTCGATCTGCGTGATCGGGCCAGCCTGGACGATTCGGTGCCGGCACTGCGGGTCCTGGACGTGCTGGCGTGGATGCAGGGGAAGGGGTACGTCGCGAAGCCTTGATCGGCGGCCGTCAAGCCTTCGGCAGCACGTAGTGCGCGGCGCGACGGCTGCCGCGTAGCTCGAGCAGTCCCTTTCCTGCCATTTTCCGCAATAGGTTGCTAGCCGTGTCAGGGCTGATCATGCACAGCTCCAATGCTTTGGCTTGGGCGATCTCCCCCGTGGGATTCGACGGACTGCAATACCATCTGCTCTCGCTGGATGGCGTCTGTGCCCCGCATCCGCACGTTCGTGGACTGAGTGCCGAGGGCCTGGATGCCGACGCTGACAGGCGATCGGTGCGTCCTCGGCCGGCCCCACGTATCTCGACTAGCCCGGAGTCCACCATTCGACCGATACTCGCGCGGGACTCGCCCTCTGTGACCTCGAGTTGGTCGGCATGCTTGGCAGCCTGGTGGGCTAGGTCGTGATCGCGGGTCTGTACAGCTGGCAGAGGGACAGCGATAGCGGACGGCATCGAGCGCTGAGATTGCTGCGGGCCGCACGCACCACGACAACCAACAGCGAGCTACCCGCGCGCCATATCCACGAACCGGGACAGGTGAAGCTGATGTGCCACAGTGATTGTCGCGGTCGGGCCGTTACGGTGCTTGCCTAGAATCAGGTCGGCCTCGCCGCCGCGGGGGTCGTCACGCTCGATCGCGTCGGGGCGGTGCAGCAGAATGACCATATCGGCGTCCTGCTCCAACGAGCCGGACTCACGGAGATCGGACACCATCGGCTTCTTGTCGGTCCGCTGTTCCGGGCCACGGTTGAGCTGACACACCGCAACCACCGGGCATTCGAGTTCCTTTGCCAGCAGCTTGAGCTGACGGGAGAAGTCCGAGACTTCCTGCTGCCTCGACTCGACCTTTTTGCCGGACGACATCAGCTGAAGGTAGTCCACCACAATGAGTTTCAGACCGTTGCGCTGCTTGAGACGGCGCGCTTTGGCGCGGATCTCCATCATCGTGAGGTTCGGTGAGTCGTCGACGAACAACGGCGCTTCACTGATCTCACTCATACGACGCGCCAGACGAGTCCAGTCTTCGTCGGTCATCTTTCCGGAGCGCATGTCGCCGAGCTTGATACCGGCCTCGGCCGACAGCAGTCGCATCACAATCTCGGTGCGGCTCATTTCCAGCGAGAAAATGACACTTGGCATGCCGTGCTTGATGGAGCACGAACGCATGAAATCCATCGAAATTGTTGAGTTGTGCGTCGGGATCATCGACTCACTGGCCAGGTAGAGGTGATCGGCATTGTCGACCTCGACGCAACGCACTGGAACGGAGTCGACCTTGCGGACGTCGACGATGAAGCGAGATCCGGAGCGTACAGACGAGCTCGCTGCGCGACGCTCCTTGTGCAGTATCTGCTTTCGATGCAAACCGAATACCACGTCATCGGTCGCGAAGGTCAAGGCATAGGCCGTCGACGACGCCTCGCTACGCCCCTTTACTCGTTTCGTCGACATCTGCACGCGATAGCCGAGGCTGGCGACGAGTTCGCGAACACCCTTGACAAGACGCTCACTGGTCACGCAGAACTGAGCCGACCCGCCAGCGGTCACCGTTCCATCGGTATCGAGCAGGCCCGCGAGGAGTGCTCGACGTTGACTTTCAGAGGCACGCAGGTACTCGCTCGGGATGTGCTTGTCGCCGAGTACCCCAATAGTCCGCAGATAGAGATCAGACTTCGTCACCTCTAAGCCTTCGCCCTCGATACGAGTGATGATCTCTGGATCAGCGCTCGTGATCTGAGCGCACGCAGAGGTACCGTCGCCGAGCCACGCGCCCAACGTGTAAGGCGGCACCAACAGTTCGCGCTCGGGGAGCTGGAAGGCCTCGGTATTAACCACCGAGTGGTTGATGCGAGCGTCTTTGGTGTTGCAGCGCACCGTCCGAGCAATCTCTTCGGTTGTGCGTACTTCAGCAAAAGTTCGCTGATTGCGCGTGCGGTTGTATCCGACTGCAGCAGCCTGGGCGGACTTCCGCGGCGCGCGAGTATCTGTCAACCACTGGTGCTGCGCATCCGCAACGATCACTGTGCCGTCGGAGAACTCGAGTTCGAAGCACGGACGGTCGGCCATGACGTCGGTGGTTGCAACGACGCGGGTGGGCCTGCCGTGGGCATCAATCAGTTGGTCACCCACCATCACTTCACCCATGGTGGTCCAGCCATCGGGCGTAGGCAGGGGAGTATCGAGTGCCAATGCCTTGCCCACGCCAGGACGTGCGGCAACAATAATCATCTGACCTGGGTGAAGACCGTTGGTGATCTCGTCGAGTTCCGCGAATCCGGTAGGGACGCCGAGCGAAATTCCTCCGCGGCTGGCGATCGAGTCGATCTCGTCCATGGTGGGCTGGAGTAGCTCTTCGAGGGGGATGAAGTCCTCCGAAGTGCGACGCTCGGTGACCTCGTAGACCTCGGCCTGCGCCCGGTCGACCACCTCGGCCACATCCTGGCCGTCGGCGCCTGCGTAGCCGAACTGAACGATGCGTGTGCCGGCCTGCACGAGCCGCCGCAGAATCGACTTCTCCGCGACGATCTCCGCGTAGTAACCGGCATTGGCAGCCGTCGGCACCGTCTGAGTGAGCGTGATCAGGTACGGCGGGCCGCCGATCCGCTTCAGTTCGCCGCGCCTGTCCAGTTCTGCCGAGACGGTGACGGGGTCGGCTGGCTCACCACGGCTGTAGAGGTCGAGAACGGCGTCGTAGATGTTCTGGTGGGCCGGACGGTAGAAGTCGCCGGGTCGAAGCACCTCGAGGACGTCAGCGATGGCGTCCTTACTCAGGAGCATGCCGCCCAGTACCGACTGCTCTGCCGCCATGTCCTGGGGGGGCTGCCGACCGAAGTCCTCGCCTGGGGCCTCTCGTGGTGCCTCGGAGGAGTAATTCGATTGACCTCGATCATCTACAACAGCCACCGAATTCGACCGTCCTTCCTGTCGGAAATCACCATCGTCGTATTAGCCCGGCGACGTACTGCAACAAGACGTACTGCAACAAGTTGTACCCCTCGACTACGACACCCCTGGGTACCGAGCGCCGCCGCCACCGAACACACTCACCGTGCGGTG
Source organism: Rhodococcus sp. 1168 (assembly GCF_002091955.1). Taxonomy (GTDB): domain Bacteria; phylum Actinomycetota; class Actinomycetes; order Mycobacteriales; family Mycobacteriaceae; genus Rhodococcoides. The sequence continues at coordinate 21,771 of NZ_MKKY01000097.1, forward strand.
AAGAGACGCTCGAGGGACGTTAGATGTTCTCGTCGTCAGTCACAACACGGCCTGTGGATAAATCTGTGGAGTAATTGTGGATAGTTCACGTGAACCGTGTTGACCACCTGGGGATAACCTGGGTATAACTTTTCCAATTTTGGCCATACCGCCAGCTCCAAGCATGTATATAAACTTTCTTCCCTGTGCATGGATCATTTCGCGGCGTGTCGCCCGAAGTTGACAACTCGGGCGTGTTGCGTAAACGGCAAGTGAATTCAATAGTGAATTAGGTCACAGTGTCTGGGAACACTCACTAAAACAACTAGTGAGATTGGTCTGCGGCAGTTTTGCTGATTCCACACAAGAATCCGGGCCTGTACTTCTGTCGACTCAACTCTCCGAAGCGTCGATCCCGGCCTCGAAATTTGGCAGCATCCGCCGATTTCGACCCAGGTGTTGCAAATTCCGACCGCGTGTTGCCCGCCCAGTCGGGACACGAAGACACCAACCACCCCTCGGCGACGAACGGGGTCACGTCCGACGGGCACAACGGCGCATGCGCGATCCACAGCCTTCCGCGTCCATGGGCCCATTGATGCAGACCGCCCAGACAAGAAAAGGCCCCACGAACGTAGAGTTCGTGGGGCCTTTCTCAGCCGATACGGCCGAAAGCTACAAATCAGCTTCCGACAACGTCAAGCTTGAACTTTGCGGTCACATCAGGGTGCAGGTTGACGACGATGTCGTGGCCACCCGTGCTCTTGATGTGAGCCTTCGGCAAATCGATGCTGCGCTTGTCGACGATCGGACCGCCCGCTGCCTTGAGAGCAGAAGCGACGTCCGCAGCCGTAACAGAGCCGAACAGCTTGCCCGAATCGCCTGCAGTCTTCACTGCCAGCTTCACGGACTCGAGACCTTCGATTGCCTGCTTGAGCTCGTTGGCATGCTCGAGACCGCGAACGGCACGAGCTTCCTGAGCGCGGCGAATGCCCTCTACCTGCTTCTCAGCTCCGCGAGTGGCCTGAATGGCCAACTTGCGGGGCAGCAGGAAATTGCGGCCGTATCCGTCTTTGACCTCGACGGTGTCGCCCGGCGTACCGAGGTTGTCAACATCAGCGGTGAGGATCAGCTTCATGAGTGATCTCCCTTTCTATCGTGCCGTCGCGGCGTAAGGAAGCAATGCAACCTCACGCGAATTCTTCACGGCAACGGCCACGTCGCGCTGATGCTGGACGCAGTTGCCGGTGACTCGACGCGCGCGGATCTTGCCGCGGTCGCTGACGTACTTACGCAGCAGCGTCGTGTCCTTGTAATCGATCGACGCGTCCTTTTCCTTGCAGAAGGAACACGCTTTCTTCTTGAGCACCTTGTCGCGCAATGGCGGTTTTGGCATGGTCTTTCTCCGTTACATCTGGGTGTTCTCGATCTTTCAAGGATCTAGAACGGGGGTTCGTCGTCTCCGCCACGAGCTCCACCGAACGAACCCGACGCCTGAGGCGCACTGCCCCAAGGGTCGTCTCCGCCGCTGGGTGCCGAGTTGGCATTCGACGACGAGCGTCCGCCGCCTGATCCACCTGAGGAACCGGAGCCGCCGCCGAAGCCGCCGCCTGCTCCACCACCACCGCGATTGGCCTTGTTGACCTTGGCGGTGGCGTAGCGCAGGGATGGGCCGATCTCATCGACCTCGAGCTCTACGACAGTCCGCTTTTCGCCCTCACGCGTCTCATATGAACGCTGCCTGAGCCGCCCGGTCACGACTACTCGCGCACCGCGGGTCAAGCTCTCGGCCACATTCTCCGCAGCTTCACGCCAGATGTTGCAGCGCATGAAGAGTGCGTCTCCGTCTTTCCATTCGTTGGACTGACGATCGAACGTGCGGGGAGTGGACGCAACGGTGAAGTTGGCCACAGCCGCGCCGGCCGGGGTGAAACGAAGCTCTGGATCTGCCGTCAAGTTCCCGACGACGGTGATGACGGTCTCGCCTGCCATGGTTCCTCTTTCAGTAGAAAGTCATTGTTGATGCCAGCCTAGAGGCGAGCAACGACAATTACTTGCCCTGTCGCAGGACCTTCGTGCGCAGCACGGACTCGTTGAGTCCGAGCTGGCGGTCGAGCTCGCTGACAGTCGCAGGCTCGGCGTTGATGTTCACAACGGCGTAGATGCCCTCGGCGTGCTTGGCGATCTCGTAGGCCAGACGACGCTTGCCCCAGACATCGACCTTGTCGACGCTGCCGCCGTCCTTGCGAACGACGTTGAGGAACGTATCGAGAGACGGAGCGACGGTGCGCTCGTCCAGGTTGGGGTCGAGAATGACCATCAATTCGTAATGACGCATAAGACCTCATCACCTCCTGTGGACTAGTGAAAACGGCCACGGACTATCCGTGGCAGGAGGGTCGTTGCGTCAGCAACCCTTGGAGGGTACACGGCTATGCCCTGACCTGCGAAATCAAACGAGGGTGCCAGAGCACTGTCGGCGGCAACATAGGCTTGTCTTCATGCGATCAGGGCAACGTACGTCGATGGCGACCATGGTCGCTGTGGTGTCCCTGTGTGCCGTGACGCTGACTCTCGGCTACTTCAACAAGGCCCGCTGTGCCGTTGCTCCGTTCCTCGACAACGGCCGCAGTACCGCCTTCGACACGGTCAAGGACAGTTGGGTCTGCTACTCCGACATCCAATTCTTGTGGCTCGGACGCGATATCGACAATCACGTCTTTCCTTATCTCAGCGGGGGTATCACGCCCAACGGAATTCTCACCGGCGGAACCGTCGAGTATCCGGTATTGAGCGGTCTTTTGATGTGGCTCGGTGCGATCCCGTCACATACCGACGCTGAATTTCTTCTCTATTCGAGTGCGCTACTTGCACCGTTCGGCCTGTTGACAGCGTGGATGCTCGGGCGTCTCGCAGGCAAGCCTGCGCTGCTGTGGTCGGTGGGTCCTCCGCTGGTGCTCTACGCATTCCACAACTGGGAACTACCGGTAGTGGCAACGGCCGTCGGCGCCGTATTCGTCATGGCCCTCCGAATTCCGTTGCGCACCAGAGGGACACTGGCCGCAATTCTGCTCGCGATCGGATTCTGCCTCAAGCTGTATCCGGGTGCATTCGTGTTGCCCCTACTCCTCTACGTCGCTTACGGCGGGAACGACGGTCGCGAACTGCCCCACACGGTTCGAGGTCGGTTCGACATTCAGGGCGCACTCGGCGTTGCATTCGCAGCGATAGGCACCGTCGTCGCAATCAACCTTCCCTTTGCCGCACTGGGCTACGACGGTTGGCGAGCCTCGTTCGCCTTCCAAACTCTCCGCCAAGCGGATATCACCACGAACTCCATTTGGTATTGGGGAGTGCGTCACCTCTACATCACCGATCCCATGACGCCGGAGGACTATCTGCGCGCCGAGGCATCGTTTCAGGACATCGTCGACGTGTTGTCGCCGCTGCTTGTCTTCGTGGCATTCGGGTTGGCACTGCGGCTCGGCCTGCGGAAGATGAAGGTCGAACACACCTACCCCTGGATCGCTGTCAGTGGCTCGATGCTGTGCGGATTCCTACTCCTGCACAAGGTGCACTCACCGCAGTACACCCTTTGGCTTGTTCCGTTCTTCGTTCTTCTCCGCGTGCCATGGGCCCTGGTCGGTGCGTACTTGGTGGCAGACCTGTCGATGGGCATCGGGGTGTTCAAGTACTTCGGAGCGCTGACCGAGGGTTCGGACAGCACTACCGAGGAAGTTTTCGTCGAGGTGGGGGTCTGGGGACGTGCAGTGTTGCTCGTCGTCTTCTTCTTCGTCTTCCTCCGCGCCGGGCTACGAAACCCCGGGCTGACACAACCGGCAGACGCCGGACGTGGATCCGACACGGGGACGTCGAAGGCCGACATGCGGAGCAACGCGCCGACCCAGTAACAAACCGACCCCTTGTTCCGACTAGTCGGTAGGCAGCCGAAGTAGTTGTCGTGAGCGGAGGCGGAGCATGACGCAAGGCTCGGGGGAATCGATGCCGACCGACGGCAATGTTCGGCGCAGGATCGGTTTGGTGGAGGATCACGAGTCTGTTGCGCTGGGCCTCCGATCCATCCTCGCCGACCAATCGGATCTGGATCTGATCGCCGTCGCTGCCACTGTCGACGAACTTCTGGCGTCGGGTCCGACGCTGGACCTCGTCGTCCTCGATCTTCGTCTCGGTGACGGGTCTTCGCCGCGGTCGAATGTCGAGAAGTTGCACGCCGCAGGTGCTCAGGTCCTGGTGTACACCGGTGCCGAGAATCCATTTCTCGTTCGTTCCGCCGCGAGGGCAGGAGTTCTTGGCGTCGTCCGCAAGTCCGAGCCGGCCGCTGCCATCGTCTCGGCTATCCGACGCGCCGCCGCCGGAGACCAGGTCGTCACCACCGATTGGGCTGCGGCCATCGACGGCGACCCGCAATTGCCCGATGTCGGCTTGAGTCCACGTCAGCGCGAAGTCCTGGCGTTGTATGCGTCGGGAGAGAAGGCCGGGCGCGTCGCGCGCCTGGCAGGGCTCTCGGAGCAGACCGTCAACGACTATCTGGTTCGGATCAGAAACAAGTACGCCCAGGCGGGGCGCCCCGCGCCGACCAAAACCGACCTCTACAAGCGAGCTGTCGAAGACGGATGGCTTCCGATGCCGGAAGTTCCGCCGCTGAGCTGAGGACCTACGGAGTCAACTATCCAGGTCGTTGAGGATTCAATGCCCCTAGTTTTGAGGGCAGACAACCTGCCCGCCACCTGTGAAACTCGAGTCAACGGTTTGTATAGGCCACAACCGCACTAGTACGGGGAGAACGCCATGTCAACAGATTTCGATGCCACAGCCGTCTGCTTGTCCGCGCTCTCGGCACCGATCGTAGAGCGTCCTTCACGCCCACAGATCAGCCTCGCACCGCCGGTCCAAAATCGTCCCGTCGCCGGAATTGCGGGCTCGTTCCTGCCGAAACCGATCTTGACCGGACGCGAAATCCAAGTGCTGACCTGCTGGATACACTGCGACTCCAAACCCGAAGTGGCCAAGTCGCTGTTCCTGTCGCTGGGCACCGTCAACACTCACCTGACGCGCATCCGGGCTAAATACGCGGCCGTCGGCCGCCCGGCCTCGACGAAAGCATCACTGGTGGCACGGGCTCTACAGGACGGGATGATCGATATCGCGGAGCTGTAGGTGCTACTGCGCCGACCGACGTATTGATTGTGTACAGATTTCGGTACACCCCTTCTCAGATGCCGGTTTGCGCGTGCAGTATCGACGAGGGCGGTCGGGCGCTCGGCATGGGGGAGAACGTCTCTGGTGCTGGATTTCTTACTGCAGGAGGTACACGTTGTCGAGTTCGCCACGTCCACCCACGATTGCGCGGGATACAGGGGCGAAGTCTGCACGCTATTCGGCGTCGACCAATGAACTCGATGGGTACCTGTACTGCAGGCCCGCACTCAGCGCCCGCGAAGTCGAAGTAATGCTTGCGTGGTTCTCGTCGGATTCGAAAGCCGACGCCGCATCCACGGTCCGTATTTCTGTCGGAACCGTCAACACGCACCTCACTCGCATTCGCCACAAGTACGCGGTGGTGGGTAGGCCTGCACCGACGAAGGCCGCCCTGTTCGCTCGCGCGTTACAGGACGGCCACACCAAGCTGAACCATTGGTGACAGAGGGCGCTCGCCTACTCGTTACACCGTGAGTTTCGTGTCCTCACCCTGCTCGACCAGCTTCTTGTTGCGCCTGATACTGCTGATCAGAGCAGCGCCGATGAACAGAATGCCGACGAAGCCGGTGATCAGCTCGTTGATCTCCACCCCGATCGACACCAGCAAAATTATCGCCAGTGCGCCGATGGCCCAGTGCGCACCATGCTCGAGGTAGACGTAATCGGACAGCGTGCCCTTGCGGACCAGGAACACCGTGATGGATCGGACGAACATCGCACCGATGAATCCGAGGCCGAGGGCGATGATGATCGGGTCCGCGGTGATCGCGAAAGCGCCGATGACACCGTCGAACGAGAACGACGCGTCGAGGACCTCGAGGTAGAGGAACAGGAAGAACCCGGCCTTGCCGGTCGCCTTGGCCAGTTCGCTCGGACCACTCGATCCCTCTTCGCCCTCTTCGTCGGTATGGAACAACTCACCCAGTCCGTTGACGGCGATGTAGGTGATCATGCCGAGCACGCCGGCGACCATGACCGTGGAAATCTTGTCGTCGTCGGCGAGGAACTCCGCGCTGAGCACCAGCAGCAGACCTGCCACGACGACAGCGAGCTGGTCGAGCTTGCCGATCCTGGCCAACGGCTTCTCGAGCCAGCTCAGCCAGGTGATCTCGCGGTGTTCGAAAATGAATCCGAGGAACAGCATCAGCAGGAACATGCCACCGAACGCAGCAATCTGAGGATGCGCGTCGGTGAGGAGGGTCTCGTAGCTGGGACTGCCGTCGGGGAAGGTCGCAGCATCGTTCTCCGGCGGATTGAGTGCAAGTTGAATCGCTGCGACGGGTCCGAGACCGGATGCGGCCCAGACGATGACGAGCGGGAAGAGCAACCGCATACCGAACACCGCGATGACAATGCCGACGGTCAAGAATATCTTCTGCCAGAATTCGCTCATCCGGCGAAGCACGGTGGCATTGATGACCGCGTTGTCGAACGACAACGACACTTCGAGGACACCAAGAATCAAGACGAGAATCATCGCCTCGAGACCGCCATAGAGGAAGGCGACGATCACCGAAACAATCGTGACTCCGATGGACCATCCGAATATCCGTAGAACCACTGTCGGTGGCCTTTCTCTTGGCGGCAATAAAAACAAATAGGGGAGAACCCCGATACATCATGAATGATGCGGCGGGATTTTCCCCTATCGAAGTACGACTTACGAACCCTAGACGTTCACGCCGAAGTCACGAGCGATTCCGGCGAGGCCGGAGGCGTAGCCCTGGCCCACGGCACGGAACTTCCACTCGGCACCGTTGCGGTACAGCTCACCGAAAACCATGGCGGTCTCGGTGGAGGCGTCCTCGCTGAGGTCGTAGCGGGCGAGTTCGGAGTTGTCGGCCTGGTTCAGTACGCGGATGAACGCGTTGCGCACCTGCCCGAACGACTGCGACCGCGCGTCGGCATCGTAGATCGAGACGGGGAAGGTGATCGTTTCGATCTCCGGCGGGACAGCGGCAAGATCGACCCTGATCTGCTCGTCGTCGCCCTCACCCTCACCTGTGGTGTTGTCACCGGTGTGCTCGATCGAACCGTCGGGGGACTTGAGGTTGTTGAAGAACACGAAGTGTCCGTCGCTCAGTGCCTTCTTCGTCGAGTTCAGCGCGATGGCGCTGGCGTCGAGGTCGAAGTCCGTTCCGGTCGTCGTTCGAATGTCCCAACCGAGTCCGACCGTGACCGCGGTCAGGTTCGGAGCTGCCTTGGTGAGTGAAACATTGCCGCCCTTGCTGAGGCTGACGCCCATGTCTGTCCTTTCGTGTGGATTCCGCTACTTACTTTCCACCGTAGTGGTCATCTGTCCGATTTGTGAGGAGCTCGCGGTCACACCGCAGGCCCGATCCTGTTTGTCGCAGTTGCACTACGGCAACGTGCACACCACGGCGGGAAGTTCCCGTCAGTACTATCGAGCGGGTGACAAGTCGCTGGCCTGGGGCCTTCCGCCGAGGAAGTGAATCGGAGTCTGCTGCGCGCGCAGCACAGGAGCGCGCCGTCGCTGCGTTCCTCGACATGGACAAACGACAGTCGATCGCATCCACGGGTGTCGACGCGATCCGGGCATTGACTCCCGCACGCGACATCACGTCGCTGTGGAACAAGACCGAGAAGCAATGTTTCGAAGCCGGCGCTGCCTACTTGGCGGCAGTGGATCAGTTCGACGGCATCACCACTCCTGCAGCACAGAACGCATTCGATAACGCGACGCGTGCATTGGGCGAGGCATGCCGTGCTGTCGACGAGTTCTACCGAACACACCGAATCGACCTCGAACAAGCTCGTTCCACACTCGCCGCTACCCCGCGCCTGGTCCAGGACGCCAAGGCTCTAGCCCAGAAGGCCCAGTTGGCCGTCGCTGCCGGCGAAGACAGCTACACCGACTACCCGTCGATACGAGCGGCATGGCAGACACTCGACGCCGGCGTGGCCACCCTCGACCGCGCCACCGCGGCGAATGACGCTCTGGGTGTCCGAAATGCCGCCGCCGCAGTTCGCGAGGCCGCAGCAGCGCTGGAGGCTGCAGTCGAGGCCGCTCCGGCCCGGGCGAAGGAAGCGCGCTCGGCTCTCTCGTCGGTCCGCACCCGACTCGAGGCTGTCCGCACGCGCTTCGAACGACTCGCACCTGCATTCTCGACGTTGCTCCGCGAGTTCAATGTCGCCAGCTCCGCCGACCTCTCGGCCAACGAGCACACGAGCGCCCGATACATCGAGCAGGCCTCGGAGGACCTCGCCGCCGCACGGGCGGCCGCCGACGCAAGCAATCCCGAACAGGCTCTCGACTACATCGCGCAAGCCCGTGCTCGCCTTGCCGACGCCGAGGCCCTCGTCGACGCCGTCACCGATCGCGTCGAACTACTGCGTGCGGTGAAGGCAAACCCACAGGAGAAGGAACGGGCGGTACGTTTCACGTTACGAGACGCACAACAGTTGGCTGTGAACCGTGGCCTGGTTGCCGAGTGGGGATCGGTGTTGGATGCTCAGCTGGCTCGAATCGAGAGAGCGAGCACTGCGCTATCAGGCACTCACCCCGATTATTGGTCCTACCTGCAAGATCTGAATACCATTTCGGGCTTCATCTCCGGGGTTGTCGACAGGATGCGAGGCTCGGCTCACTGATTGCCGAACTCCAAAATTCATTTGCTCACGAACGTTAAGGACGCCCGGTGCAACACTTTCGACATCTCGATCCCGCAGTGCACGACGCACTGTTCTTCCGGCCACCCAAGAACATTCCCGTCGACGCGAACATCGTCAGTGTCGCAACGGCACTGGGCGCGACACTGTATATGCCGGCCACACGAACCGATCTGACGGCGACGTTGATCAAACGCAGCCGCATAGGCGTCTGCTCCTTGGTCATCGACCTCGAAGATGCCGTAGCCGATCACGATCTCGAAGAAGCACTCACCAACGCCGTGCGGACACTCGACGAGCTGGCCGCGGACGAGGACCTCACCGCGTTGGTGTTCGTCCGCGCCCGTACTCCGGAGCACATTCGCAGAATCTGTTCCGAGATCGCTCACGGTGCCGCCGCCCTCGCCGGTTTCGTGGTGCCCAAGTTCACCGCAGCCAACGGCGCATCCTTCCTCGACGCCATCGCCGCCGGTTCGAACGAGCACGGCAAGCGACTGTTCGCGATGCCAGTTCTCGAATCCGCCGAGGTCGTATTCCGAGAGACACGCGACACCGAACTCGTCGCGGTACGCGAACTGCTTCTGGCACACAGTGACCGAGTACTCGCGGTGCGCATCGGCGCCACCGACATGTGCGGCATGTTCGGTATCCGCCGCGACCGGGACCTGACCATCTACGACGTCCGCGTCGTCGCTGACGTCATCAGCGCCATCGTCAACCACCTCGGGCGCAACAACGGAACCGGATTCGTCATCACCGGACCGGTATGGGAGTACTTCGCCGATCACGAACGTATGTTCCGTCCCATGCTCAGGCAGACCCCGTTCGTCGAACCCGGGGCGGTGCGATTTCGGCAGCAGCTCGTCAGCAGTGACCTCGACGCTCTCCTTCGCGAAGTCGCATTGGACCGCGCCAACGGGATTCAAGGAAAAACGGTAATTCACCCGTCTCACGTTCCAGCCGTACACGCACTGTCCGCAGTCACACACGAGGAGTACCACGATGCGCTCGATATCTTGGAATCCGACGCCGGAGGCGTCCGTGCGTCGGGTTACGGTAACAAGATGAACGAGCTTGGACCACATCGCAACTGGGCGCGCCAAACATTGCTGCGTGCCGACGCTTTCGGCGTCACCAACGAGAAGGTGACGTTCGTGGACGTACTCACCGCTTTGGCGGACCGATGAACAACCCGACCGACGGAATCAAGGTCACCGGCACCGGCACTTCCTCGGAGTGGTCGGTCGAACAACTCGTTCGCCCCGGATTGCGTCGAAACCCAAGGCGTGCACATCTGTTGGTGTCGGAGGTACTCGGTAAGCACATACCGGTCGACCCCGAACTCGTGACCGCTGCGGCAGACCAACTCGGAACGCTAGTGCTCGACGCGGCCGGCGGGTCGGACGTCGTGGTGCTCGGGTTCGCGGAAACCGCAACAGGTTTGGGACATGGCGTCGCAGCACGACTCAACGCATATTCCTACCTACATTCGACGCGTCGCGACGTGCCCGGCCTCGAGGTGTACGGAGAGTTCCAAGAAGGCCATTCGCACGCGACGGATCACCAACTGTTGCCGACGTCCGCGGATATCCTGGCCGTACCGCTTCCACTTGTCTTGGTCGACGACGAGATATCCACCGGTAAAACGGCACTCGAAGCAATCCGCTCCGTCCATGCCGTTACTCCGCGGGCACACTACGTGATCGCCTCGCTCGTCGACATGCGAAGCGAGGAGCACATTCTCGAGACTGACGCCGTCGCGACCGAACTCGGCGTCACCATCGTCAGCGTGAGCCTCGCTCAGGGCAGCGTCGAACTGGCCGACGGACTCGTCGGTGATGTGACCGGACTACCGGACCCGACGTTCAATCCTGCCGCGGAGACCGCGGGCACCGTGACCCGCCTCGATGTGGATTGGCCCGCAACCGTTCCCGACGGCGGCCGTCACGGATTCCTTTCCTTCGACACTCCTGCCTTCGAGAACGCCATCGCTCACGTTGCCACGCGCGTCGAGTCCATCGTGTCCGCCGACAGACCCGTGGTGGTCCTCGGCCACGAGGAATTGATGTACCTGCCGCTTCGCCTCGCGTTGATCCTCCGCGCGGGTGGTCATCCGGCATTGTTCCAAACCACCACTCGGTCACCGGCTTACGTACTCGATACACCGAACTATCCGCTGCGTCGGGGCTTCCAGTTTCTGGCGCCGGAGAACGGTGAACCCGAGGCGCGGTACGTCTACAACGCCGACGGCCCGGAGAATGCGTTGCTGATTCTCGTGGTCGACGAGCCTGCGGACACCGACCGGCTTTTCGGCGAAGGTGGTGCCGTTCGCACTCTCGCCGCGTCCGGCGCCGATGTCCTCGTCGTCGTCATCACCGGCGCCGATCCGATGGCCCTGGCGGTATCGCGCCGCGCGGTGCCCCTGACCGGGCCCGCATTCGGTTCCTACGCCCCTGGTGAGGTGACGTGGCTGCTCAAGGACCTCTCGGGCATGGAGCTCGAAGCCGATGTCGGTGAGCGGGAGAGGCGAATTCAGGCGGGCACAGCGCACTACGCCGAATCACTGCCCGTAGAGTTCCAGCCCGATCTCGCGTACCGAGAATTGTTCGAAGAAGTACTGCAGGACAGTGCTTCTCGTCTTGCAGTCGCAGTCGGCACCGTCACCGAACTCGTTCTGGCCGAGCGCGGACACGACATCGTTCTCGCCTCATTGGCTCGGGCCGGCACACCGGTCGGGATACTGATGCGCCGCTGGGCACACTATGTGCACGGACTCGAACTGCCGCACTATGCCCTCTCGATCGTCCGCGACCGTGGAATCGATACCGTCGCACTGAAATACCTCGCAGACAATCACGATCCCCGATCCGTCGTCTTCGTAGACGGCTGGACGGGAAAAGGTGCCATCGCACGCGAATTGGCCGCTGCGCTGGCAGCATTCGAAGGCGCAGAGTTCAACAGCGACCTCGCAGTTCTGGCCGACCCCGGTCACTGCGCGCGGACCTACGGCACGCGCGATGATTTCCTCATCGCATCTGCCTGCCTCAATTCGACGGTCTCCGGTCTCGTCTCTCGGACGGTCCTCAACCGCGACCTGATCGACGAGGGAGAGTTCCACGGTGCCAAGTATTACGCCGACCTTGCACCGGACGACGTGTCCAACCATCTGCTCGACACAGTGTCAGCGCAGTTCGATGCGGTACGCGAGGATGTCGCCCGATCGGTAGCCGAAGTATCGAACTCGGATCGCACTCCGACCTGGACCGGATGGGCATCGGTGGAGAAGGTCCGCGAAGAGTTCGGGATCTCGCATGTCAATTTCGTCAAACCCGGTGTAGGAGAAACAACCCGAGTGCTTCTCCGTCGAATCCCATGGCGGATTCTCGTGCGCGACCTCGATGCCCCCGAACACCGACACATTCGTATGTTGGCCGCCGCCAGAGATGTTCCAGTGATCGAGGTATCCGACCTGGCATATTCGTGCATGGGCCTGATCAAGGATGTCACGTGAACACCCTCATAACGGTCGACCTGGACCGAACGATGATCTTCTCCGAGGCCGCGTTGGGGTTCGAGGTCGACGAGACCGTGGTCTGCGTCGAAATGTTCGAGAGAGCGCCACTGTCCTACATGACCACCGCTGCCGCCGAGTCGCTGCGCACCCTCACCGCCGATGCCGTCGTGGTGCCGACGACGACACGCACGATCGAGCAATTCCAGCGAATCTCACTGCCCGGTGCGCCGTGGCGGTTCTCGATCACGAGCAACGGCGGCAACATCCTCGTCGACGGTGAACCCGACCGTGCATGGCGCGCCGGTTTCTCGGACATCGATCTCGGCGGGGTCCGCGAGGAACTGACGCGTCGAACGGGCGGCGACTGGGTTCTCAAGCGTCGGACTGCGGACGATCTTTTCTGCTACCTCGTCGTCGAACCCGCAGCGGTTCCGCCCGAATTTCTCGCGGACTGGTCTTCGTGGTGTGCCGCGCGTGGATGGAACGTCTCGCAACAGGGACGCAAGATTTACACGATGCCCGACGTCGTCTGCAAGAATCGCGCCGTCGCCGAGGTTCTCACGCGCTGCATCGACGACGGCGTTCTCGACGTCGGGGCCCTCACGCTTGCTGCGGGCGACGGCGCACTCGATGCAGACATGCTCATCGCCGCCGACCGGTCCATCAGGCCGCGGCACGGCGAGCTGGAGGCGATGAACTTCCAGCACGACGGGTTGGTGGTCACGACGTCGGCGGGTGGTCTCGCAGGCGAGGAGATCCTCACCTGGCTGCATGCCGAGACGGCTCGAGAAGTCGATGGAACCATCCGTGCGTCCGCTGCGTCGAACAAGGCAAGGGGTTGACGCACACACGGGGGTACAGGCATGGGCTTGGGAAGAACGGGCTCGAAAGGTAGGCCCTGGACGGGCGCGGGTCGTGTTGCATCCGCGGAATCGGGTCCTACGCCGACGCATGTTCCGGAGCACCAGGCATGAGCGGTGATCCTTCGGAAGAACTGCAGCAGACCCTGCGCACACTCGAGAGCATCAGCGGGTTCGGTGACATGTCGGCGCAGGAGTTCGGCGATCTGACACGCGCCGTCATCTACCAAGAGCGAGACAGTTACGCGTACGGCGGCGGTTACGAGCCCAAGGCAGTGTTCGACGACGACCCATTCGATGCAATGTCGCATGGGGAGATCTTCGGGAAAGTCGAGCAGTTCCAACCTGAACGGGCCGGGGAGTCCTCCAACAACTGGCGAGCGATCGGAGCCCACGCGGCCGAGGGCGCCGATCAGTTCGCTCAGGCAATGGCCGCGGTGAACAGCACCAGCTGGCAGGGCCCATCAGCCACCGCCGCAGTCGACGGTGTGCAGGCGTACACGAAGTCGACCGCAGAGTTGAAGACGACTGCGCATCTCGTGGCGAACAAGCTGCTCGAGGCATATACGGGTCTTCAGCAGACCAAGGCGAGCGTTCCGCCTCCGCTGCCTACCGGCCCGTTCGAGAAAGTGCTCGACGCGACTCCTGGTTTTCTCGTGCCCGGTGCGTTGAAGCAGGCCCAATACGCACGCGAAGAGGCCGAAGAAGCTGCGCGCCAGGTCATGCGCAGTGTGTACATGCCGGTCGTGCATCAATCCGACGACCAAGTTCCGATTCTGCCGACCGCGCTCGATCCGGTCACCGACGGTGGCGCGGGTGACGCAGGCAGGTACCGACCGGGCACCAAGGGCCTCGGCTTCGATGCGCAACCCTTTCCTCGAGCGGACGCTTCGGCCACCGGGCCCGGATCCGGCAATGGTGCTTCGGGGCAGACCGGTTCACCTGCCTCCGACGGCGGTGCTGTTCGATCTCCTGCATCGGATGCCCGGGACACCGGGACAGAGGCGTCGAGTTGGGCGCCCGGTGAGACACCACAGTCGCCGCAGCCGCCGACCGGTCCGGCCGGGGCGCAGCAAGGGGCGAATACCCCTTCCGGATTCTCACCATCGGGGTCCTCACCCGGTGGCTCGGTTCTGGGCAGCCCACTCGGTGGTCCCCGAGCTTCTGGTCCAGGCGGTTCAGGTCCAGGCGGGTCGGGTGCCGGCGGCTCGGGTTCCCGGGGCGGCAGTTCAGGCGGTACCGGTTCTCGGTTCGGCGGGGGCTCCGGCGGGGGCTCCGGCGGTTCGGGCTCGGGGTCGGGCATGGGTGGGTTAAATCGCCCTGGGGTCGGCGGCTCGGTTCTCGGGGCTCCTGGACAGGGCGGTACCGCGGCTGGGGGCCAGGGATCGACCGGAGGGTCAGGTACGGCCGCGGGCCGTGCCGGTGCCCCTGGAATGGGCGGAATGTCGCCTGGCGCAGGTCGCGGAGGGCCTGGGGGCGCAGACGACGTTCACAAGACGCCCGGCTATCTGATCGATGCCGTCAACGGAGACGAATTGATCGGCACGCTCCCACTTGTCGTTCCACCGGTGCTCGGCGGGTGAACGAGCGCGGGTGGACCATGACCGGCCTCGAATTTCGGCTCATGATGGAACAGTTCGGCCGCGATCGATTGCCGTTCCCGCTGCAAATTCGTGCAACCGCACGTTCGGCAGCCGAATATCACCATCAATGCCACGAGGCGTCCATAGGCGTCGCGGCGAAGATGGACGAAGACTTGCGCGAGGCCGGACGGATCCTTCTCGACCCACGGCTTCGAATCGAAGTCGTAGGCCATACGAGGAGCACGAGTGCAGCCGACGGCTCCGCGGACGTCAAGATCCGTGGCCATGCCGCGATCCGACACGACAGTGCAGCGGTGCTGATCCAGCAGCCCGGACTCGATGATTCCTCCGGCGGCCCAGTGACGGTTCGCCTGGTCGCCTCGTATCGAGCCGTGAATGCAGTGTTGGACGCACTGCCCGAATCCCCGAAGGGCAGCAACCCTCGCATCGACATCCCGCGGCCTTCGCCGATCGGACAATCGACTGCGAACTCCGTCGTATTCGACAGCGCCACAGGGTCGACCTCCAGGGAGCACTTCGATCGGCTTCTGGGCCGACGTCGAACCAGCGCAGGCGAAATCCTCCTCTGCCCTGGCAAAGCCACCGACAATCGAGTGGAAATGGACTTGGCTGGTTTTCACTGGCTGGACAACGCCGATGACGGTCGATACCTGGTCCGGTCCGGTTCTACTGTAAGCGTCATTCCCGCCTCCGATTCCGACGTGGCCGCCGAGGTCCGAAGGCTAGCCGCAGAGTTGCCAGCCGAGACCTGAAGCCTGCGACGGGCACCGGTTGTGGAACTTCGTCCACAGCATTCGGACATTTCGACCCAGTACATTGGTGTGCGCACTTCACGACCCGCTCTCATCGAAAAGGACACACATTGTCTGCTCCAGCCGGTCAGCCCTTGGCGAAGGGACAAAACGGTCCGATCACCGTGAACAACGTGGTCGTATCCGTGCAGCTCAGCGCTCCCGCCGACTTGTCGGCACTTCTGGTAACCGGCGACGGCAAAGTCCGGACCGACGCGGACTTCGTCTTCTTCAATCAGCCGACCGGGCCTGGTGTTTCTCTGGCCCCCGGCGCCGCAGGACAACCCGGACAGTTGTCGATCGCGCTGACCGAAATCCCCGCCGATATCGAACAGATCCGCGCAGTCATCACTCTCGACGACGCTTCGAGCAGCTTCGGCCGAGCCACACCGCCGACCGCTCGCATCGCCGACGCGCAGGGCAACGCGTTGTACGAGTACGTCGTCGACGGCCTGAGCAGTGAGTCCATCGTGATCGCTGTGGAGGTGTACCGACGCTCGGGCACCTGGAAAGTTCGGGCGGTAGGACAGGGCTACTCCGGTGGTTTCGCTGCACTCGTCACCGACCACGGTGTGTCCGTCGACGACGCTCCCGCCGCGCAACCGGCAGCCCCGGCTCCTCCCGCGGCCCCGACTCCGCCTCCCGCACCGACACCACCGCCGTCCGGCCCATCCGAGGTCAATTTGACGAAGGCCCGTCCGGTCAGTCTGACCAAGGGTCAGAAGGTCACCCTGCGCAAGGACGGTGGCGTCGCGCTGACGAGGATCCGGATGGGTCTGGGATGGGACCCGGTGGCGGCGCCCAAGAAGACAGGTTTCTTCGGCGGTGGCGGACGCAGTGGGGCCATCGATCTGGACGCGTCGGCGATCATGTTCGCCGGTCGCAACGTGGCTGACGTGGTGTATTACGGCCAGCTGAAGGCCAAGGATGGGTCGATCCTGCATCAGGGCGACAACCTGACCGGCGCCGGTGAAGGCGACGACGAGGTTGTGAACGTCGACCTCACGCGTGTGCCGGCGAACGTGACCGCGATCGTGTTCACGGTGACCTCGTACCGAGGACAAACTTTCGAGCAGGTCGAGAACGCATTCTGCCGCCTCGTCGACGACACCAACAACGCCGAACTGGCCCGCTTCACACTCCAGGGAGGGATGCCGTTCACCGGTCTCGTCATGGCAAAGGTCTACCGCGAGGGTGCTAACTGGAAGCTTCAGGCCATCGGCGACGGCATCGCCGCCAAGCATGCGGGCGAAGCAGTTCCGCATCTCGGCAAGTACATCTAGTCCACTCGCATCGGCACGGAAACCGCCTGCGGTGCGGTGGTTTTCGTGCCCCGATGCGTATCCGGTGCCTGGTCGAGCACCCCACCCACCGGATCGTCCACCCCGCCCAGTCTCACGAGATCCTCATCCGGGCGATAAATCTGCCGAACTATCAACGCGCACAGTGCGATCACGGCAACGTCACGCACGACGACGGTCGCGGTGAACCACTGCTCCGGGACACCCTTGTCACCGACACCGAGGTAGTAGTACATCCGGGGGAACCAGACAAAGGCGTCGACCGCCATCCACGCCAGCAACAGTCTGCGATGCGGTAGTGCGAGCACAGCCAGCGGCACGAGCCATAGAGAGTACTGCGGACTCCACACCTTGTTGGTCAGCAGGAACCCGGCGACGACGAGGAAGCTCAGCTGCGCCAATCGCGGACGCATCGGAGCATTCATCGCGATGTAGGCGATACCGGCGCACACTGCAACGAACAGCACCATTGTGACGGTGTTGAGAAACAGCGGTTTGTCACCCGGGTACAAGGTTCCGTCGAATCCACTCCATCCGGTGAACGACGAGATGACGTTGTAGATCGAATCCGGGTCGGCAGCGCGCGTGGAGTTGAGCCGAAAGAACTCCGACCATCCGCTCGGAAACAGGAGTGCGATAGGAAGATTGACAGCCAGCCACGCCCCCAGCGCGGCACCGGCGGTCAGCGACCATTCGCGCATTTTCCCAGCGCGCCAACACAATACGAGCAGCGGGCCGAGGAGAATCAGGGGATACAACTTGGTCGCGCCGCCGAGACCGAGCAGAACACCGGCCAGTACGGGTCGCTTCTTACCCCAAGCCAAGATTCCTACGGCAGCGAAAGCTGTTGCCAAAGCATCGAAATTGGTGAAACCGTGCACGATGACCAGTGGTGAACCTGCCACGAGGGCTGCATCCCAGATGCGCCGGCCTGCCGACATCGCTGTCGCCCAGACGGTGACCAACCATGCAAGGGCCAACCCGATCGCGACGACATTGAAGTAGATCACCACCGAGAGCGCCTGCGGCAGCCAAGAAATCGAACTCCACGCCTTCGCCACGACCATCGAGCCGTACTGATACATACCCGACAGGACCGGGTACTCCATGTAGCGAATCTGTGTGGTTCCGTCCGCGGCCACTTCTTCCCAGGACTTCTTGTACGGGAAGGCACCCTGATCCAAGCGCTCTGCGCCGTACAACGGAACGGTGTCGGAATAGCACATTGCAACGTACTGACGGTTGCCACTCCAGTCGAGACCCAGCGATCCCTCTGGACCGTTGGGCGCCTGTTGAATACAGCCGGCCTTGGCGAACCAACCGAAACTCAGGAACACCACGGCGAGGAGTAACACCACCCGAAGCGGCGTCAAAAATCGTTGGCGCCCGATCAGCGCATGTTTCCCCGCAGACCCCCCGATGGCCGCAGCGAACTCTGCGGTCATCGGGTCGTTCGCGCCTGGTAGGTCTCGGGCCACGTTCGAGGAGCGGTCGGGTGCCAACGGCCCCGGGCTCGCGACGACTTTCCTCGCCCCGGGTTCGGTGGCTCCGGGTTCGATGGCTCTGTCGTCGCTCACCCCGTCACGTTACCGAGCCGGAGCAGGTTCGAGCTCTTCTTGGGGCGTCTGTGGTGTGGCGGGTTCGGTCGTCTGCGACTGCGCCGGCGCCGGGGCGAGACCGGGTAGCGGAATCGTCACCCCTGGAAGAATCTCGACCTGGCGCGGTGTGATCACGACGGGCGGCGAGATCTCCGTCGGGATCGGCAACGTGATCGGCGGTGGTGGCGTCACCACTGCTGCGCTGGGTGGTGTCGTGGACGGTGCTGCGGGAGCGGAGTACTGCGGCACACCAGCCTGACCGGCGATCGGCTCCGGCGTCGGGAAGGTCTCGTTGGACGTTCCTTCCAACGAGCCGTCCATCGTGTCCTTCCAGATGTCCGACGGGAGTCCGGAACCGTAGATCGATCCGCCGTAGCTGTTCTGCAGCGGAAGTCCCTGTTCGGTTCCCACCCATACTGCCGTCGACAGTGAGGGTGTGTACCCGACCATCCAGGCATCCTTGTTCTCACCGGTATCGCCGAGCTGTGCAGTGCCAGTCTTTGCGGCGGATTGACGGCCACCGTCCAGATTGTGACCCTTGGAGTATCCGGCAATGGGCCGCATCGCAGCCGTGACGTTGTCCGCAACAGCAGCGGACGTGACCTGCTCGCCTGCCTCTGCGGCCCGATCCAACAGGACCGTTCCGTCGGCCGTCACGACGCGCTGCACGAAGTGCGGTGCGTGGTAGACGCCGGACGCAGCGAGCGTCGCATAGGCGGAGGCCATGTCGATCACGCGAGACTGGTACTGGCCGAGCACGATTCCGTTGTTCGGTCCGACACCGTTCGGCTCGGTCAACGTGGGACCGACGCCCGGGATTTCCTCGGGGATTCCGAGCTTGTGTGCCATGTCGGCGATCACCTGCGAACCGTTGTCCATCGACAACTGCAAGCGGTAGAAGCTCGTGTTGAGAGAGCGTTTGAGCGCCTCTGCAATGGTGCACGTTCCGCAGGATTCACCCTCGACATTGCTGATGGGGATGCCGTTGACGGTAAGCGGTGAGCTGTCGAACATCTGCGAAAGCGGAATGCCTTGATCCAGTGCCGCAGCAAGGCCGAAGACCTTGAACGAGGACCCCGTCTGCAGGCCCGACTGGGCGAAGTCGAATCCGCCGCCGTCCGAGCCGCCGTAATAGGACTTGACTGCACCCGTGCGTGGGTCGATCGAAACGGACGCCGCGCGCAGCTCGGAGGGCTCGCCCTCCATGTTCGAATCGACCGCATCGATCACCGCAGCCTGCGCCACCGGATCGATCGTCGTGGTGATCTGCAATCCCTCGGTGTTGAGGTCCTGCTCACTGACGCCCGCCGCGGACAATTCACGCAGGACCTGGGACTTGATCAGCCCGTTGGGGCCGGAGTCACTGTCACCGGCGTCGGCCTGCGCGCCTGGAATCCACTGTGGATACTGCATCGCCGCACGCTGCGCCTGCTCCAGGCTGCCCTGCGCGACCATGCCGTCGAGTACGTAGTTCCACCGAGTCTGAGCACCCGTCGGGTTGAACTCGGGGTCCAGGCCGGACGGCTGCTGGATGGTGGCCGCCAGCATGGCACCTTCTTCGACGGTCAACTGATCGACCGGCTTGCCGAAATACGCCGTCGACGCGGCCGCGATGCCGTAAGCACCTCGGCCGAAGTAGATCGTGTTCAGGTATGCCGCCAGGATGTCGTCCTTGGACCACTGACGAGCCATCTTCGACGAGATGACCAGCTCACGCATCTTTCGTGTCAAGGTGCGTTCGGATCCGACAAGGGCATTCTTGACGTACTGCTGGGTGATGGTCGAGCCACCGCCTGCACTGTCGCGTCCGAGAACGTTGTCACGCAATGCGCGTCCGAATCCGGTGACCGAGAAGCCGGGATTGGAATAGAAATCCCGGTCCTCCGCTGACAGCACCGCGTTTCGCACGTGCAACGGCACCTGCTCGATCGAGACATCGGTGCGATTGCCCTCGGGGGGCACGACCTTACCGAGCACGCTCGTACCGTCGGACGCCAGAATGGTGGCGACCTGGTTGGTCTTGATGTCACCCGGGCGTGGTACATCCTCGACCGTGTAGGCGACCATGAACGTCAGAATCGGAATGATCATCCCCAACGCGATCAACGCATACAGCGTTCGACGGGCGACCCGCCACTTGGACTTCTTCTTCGTGTTCGCGGCGGAACCTCTCTCGGGCGGTTCGGGCGGTTCACTACCCGAAGAACGTGGGGGCGGGTTGTCCGGCGGGCCGGTCGGTGGAAGTCCACCGGAACCGCGTGCGCTGTGCGGGCCCGTTACTGGGCCGCGGTTGGGTAGCGGAGGGTGCCCAGGCGGTGGACCAGCCGGGCCATTGCCCGTAGGTGGACGGCCTGTAGACGCTCCGCCCGTGGGTGGACCGCTAGTGGGTGGACCGCTCGGGGGTCGACCGCTCGGGGGTCGACCCGCTTGCGGCGGCCCGCCCGGTACGGGTCGACCGGTCTGCGGCGGGGGCCCCTGTGGTCGGAGCGGCGGACCCTGTTGGCCTCCTGGCGGTGGACCCTGCGGCCGACCCGGAGGCGGACCTGGTGGCCGTCCCGTCGGGGGACCTTGCGGACGTCCTGGAGGTGGACCCTGCGGACGTCCCGCGGGTGGACCCTGCGGACGACCCGGAGGCGGACCCAGTGGCCGACCCTGAGCGTCACGTCGAACACCGGGAGGTGGGCCCATGGGTGGACGATCGGGGGGCGGGGCGCCGGCACCGGGGGTGTTGTCGCTGCCACCAGGCGTGTTGTCGCTGCCACCAGGCGTGTTGTCGCTGCCACCAGGCGTGGTGTCGTAGGGGGAACTCACGTACAGGTCTCCAGTGGTTGCGGCTGGCACATCCGTATGCCGACCGGGGTTGTCAGCGACGCGATGTGTGTCACTCGCTCGCTGTTCGACGGTTCGGTTCGCGAGATCCCGATCGGGGCCGTCGCGGTTGCTTCGGGGTGGGAACTGCACCTAGTACATAGGACTGGACCAGGTGATTCCAACTGCAGGAACGGCAGACTTCGACGACGTGTACCGAGAACTCCTCCTGCGTCGCCGCAAGGCGAACGAGTTCTTCCGCTGTGCGCGCCGAACCCGAGAGTGTCCCCAGCTTCTCGCCGAACACCCACGAAACGAGGGTGAGCTGCTCTTTGCGGCAGATCGGGCATGCGACATCACTACCGCGGCCGTGGAATTTGGCCGCACGCAGTAGATAGGGATCGGCATCACACACTGCGGCCACGCCGGTCCTGCCCGAGTACACCTCGGCAAGCAGTGACCGTCGCTGAAGGGCGTAGTCCACCACCTGTCGCTGAAGTCGCACGGTGACCAGAGTACGTGCGGCGCCAGACATGCGGATCGCGCATCCCGACTCTTGTGTGACTGCGCCACACCCTCCTTCGCCGAAATCGGCTTCGCGCACGGCCCTTCACCTCTGCCGAAGCCTCTACCTGTGGCGATGCGCACAGGTCTCGCGGCGGCCTTCGACTGGCAATTCGGGTACCCGGAGGCACTGATATGTCGACGCATATATCGAGTCGATACATCTTGTGTATATGCTTGGTAGTCGCATCAACAGGTGCGGTACAGACATCAGAGGAGGAGGGTCGCATGCTCGAGCTCGCAATCCTCGGTTTGCTCCTCGAAGCACCGATGCACGGATACGAACTCCGCAAGCGACTGACCGGACTCCTCGGTGCATTTCGAGCCTTCTCGTACGGCTCGCTGTATCCAGCATTGCGCCGCTTACAAGCGGATGGGCTGATCGCTGAGGATGCAGGGCCGGACACCCTCGTGAAACGTCGAGCACGGCGTGTGTACGAGCTCACTCCGCAAGGTAAGAAGCGCTTTGCCGAGTTGGTTGCCGACACCGGACCACAGAACTACACCGACGACGGATTCGGCGTTCACCTCGCCTTCTTCAGTCGCACTCCGGCAGAGGCCCGGGTGCGCATCCTCGAAGGCAGGCGACGCCAGGTCGAGGAGCGCCGTGAAGGACTCCGCGACGCCGTGGGGCGAGCCAACGGGACGCTCGACCGATACACCAGTCAGCTTCACCAACTCGGCCTCGAATCGAGCGATCGCGAAGTTCGGTGGCTCAACGAAGTAATCGCAGCCGAGCAGGCGGGCCCGTCCGTCACCTCCACCACGAATCCGAACAATGTTTCCAAGACAGAAGGAGAACCCGACCATGGGTGAGAACAGTAACGCCATCCGCGTGGCCATTGTGGGTGTGGGCAACTGCGCCTCATCCCTGGTCCAGGGCGTGGAGTACTACAGGAATGCCGACGAGAACACCACCGTTCCCGGCCTCATGCACGTCAAGTTCGGCAAGTACCACGTCCGTGACGTCGAGTTCGTCGCCGCGTTCGACGTAGACGCCAAGAAGGTCGGCTTCGATCTCTCCGAAGCAATCTTCTCCAGCGAGAACAACACGATCAAGATTGCCGACGTACCGCCGAAGAACGTTCAGGTTCTGCGCGGACCGACCCTCGACGGACTCGGCAAGTACTACCGCGAGACCATCACCGAGGCCGACGCCGAAGCAGTCGACGTTGCCCAGGCCCTCCGCGACGCGAAGGTCGACGTCCTCGTCTCCTACCTTCCCGTTGGATCCGAAGAAGCCGACAAGTTCTACGCGCAGGCATCGATCGACGCAGGCGTCGCATTCGTCAACGCGCTACCCGTCTTCATCGCCAGTGACCCCGTTTGGGCCAAGAAGTTCGAGGATGCAGGCGTCCCCATCGTCGGCGACGACATCAAGAGCCAGGTCGGCGCCACCATCACGCACCGCGTCATGGCGAAGCTGTTCGAAGATCGCGGCGTCCAGCTGGACCGGACCATGCAGCTCAACGTCGGCGGCAACATGGACTTTCTCAACATGCTCGAGCGCACCCGCCTCGAGTCGAAGAAGATCTCCAAGACCCAGGCCGTGACGTCGAACCTCCAGAAGGAGTTCAACGCCAAGGACGTTCACATCGGACCTTCGGATCACGTCGGCTGGCTCGACGACCGCAAGTGGGCCTACGTTCGCCTCGAAGGCCGCGCCTTCGGCGACGTGCCACTGAGCCTGGAATACAAGCTCGAGGTCTGGGACTCGCCCAACTCGGCCGGCGTCATCATCGATGCTGTTCGCGCAGCGAAGATCGCCCTCGACCGTGGCATCGGCGGACCGGTCGTCCCGGCCTCTGCTTACCTGATGAAGAGCCCGCCCAAGCAGCTCGCCGACGACGTCGCGCGCACGCAGCTCGAAGCGTTCATCATCGACGCATAATCAGCTTCGCTTCCTGCCCGGGTGCATGTGATCGGTCTTCACCGACGACCATGCGCACCCGGGCAGAATGCTGTGTACGGGAAGATTTGCTCCTGCCCACGGACCGTGGGCAGGAGCAAATATCCTAGTGTGTGACCTTCAGCTTGCGGACGACGAAGGCAAGGGCAACAAGCAGTCCGAGTAGAACAACCGACGCCCACACGCTCGGATCGCCACCGACGATGCCTGCTACTGCAGCCACGAACGCCATCAGCGCGAAGAACCCCAGAATGCCCGCCAGCAGCTGAAGGTGATCGCCCGCTGTCACGACTTGACTCCGCCTGCAGTCAGGCCGGAGATGATGCGACGTTGGAACAGAAGGACCATGATCACCAGCGGGATCGCGACGATGGTGCCTGCCGCCATGATCGCCGCGTACGGAACCACATGTGGGTCGTTGCCGGAGAACCGGGCGATGGCCACCGTCACTGGTTCGGTCTTGTCGCTGGAAAGCTGACTTGCCAGGAGGTATTCGTTTACTGCCGCGATGAAGGCGAGGATGGCGGTGGTGAACAACGCCGGTGCTGCAAGCGGCAACATGACCAGCCGGAACGCCTGAAAGCGTCCTGCGCCGTCGATACGGGCGGCTTCTTCGAGTTCCCAAGGCAATTCGGCGAAGAACGCGGCCAGAGTGTAAATGGTCAGCGGTAGCACGAACGAAATGTTCGGGATGATCATGGCCTGGTAGGTACCGATCCACCCGATGTCGGTGAAGAATTGGAACAGTGGCGTCACCAATGCCACGACCGGGAACATCGAAGCGCCGAGCACGATACCGACGACGATGTACTTGAACCGAAAGTCGATCCGCGAGAGCGCATATGCGGAAAAAATGCCGATGACGAGCGCAACAAGAGTGGTTACACCGCCGATGATCAGACTGTTGATCACTGCTCGAATGAAGTTGTTGCCGTTGCTCGTCGACAACGCGTTGGAGAAGTTCTCCATCGTCACGTGCGTCGGCCACGGCGTCGTGTCGAAGGTGTAGCGCGGATCTCGTAGCGCGGTCACGACCATCCAGTAGAACGGTGCCAGGCCCCAGATCAGGATTATCGCAACGCCGAGATAGATACGAGCGGTTTTCATCGGACCACGCCCTTACGCTGATTCTCCTGCGTGGCAACCGCATTGGCCCCGAGGAACTTCACCAGAATGAACGCGACTATGAAGATCATGATGAACGAGATGGTCGAGAGCGACGCGGCACTGTTGAATCCCTGCCGTATCTGCTCCACCACCAGAATGGAGATGGTGCGGGTGGCCGGGTTGCCCTCGGTGAGAATGGCAGGCAGGTCGTACATTCTGAGCGCATCCATCGTGCGGAACAGGATTGCCACCATCAGAGCCGGTTTCACCAGTGGCAAGGTGATCTTCGTCAGCCGCTGCCACGCCGAGGCGCCGTCCACTCGCGCAGCTTCGTAGACGTCGGCCGGAATCATCTGTAACCCGGCAAGAATGAGCAGCGCCATGAACGGCGTCGTCTTCCAGACGTCGGCGATGATGACCGCGAAGCGTGCAGGCCAGGCATCACCGGTCCACAGAATGTTGGTGCCGAGAAGCTTGTTGGCGATACCGTCGTAGGCGAAGATGAAGTACCAGAGCTTCGCGGTCACAGCCGTCGGGATAGCCCACGGAATCAGGATCGCGGCGCGCAGCAATGCGCGTCCGGCGAAAGTCTTACCCATGATGACAGCCATCCCGAAGCCGATGACGACCTCGATGGACACCGTCACCACCGTGAAGAAGGCGGTGTTGCCTACCGCTCCCCAGAACTGGGAGCCGAGAGTGCCGGGCGGGCACGGAACCAGCGTCCCCGACGCGGAAGTGCACTGCTGCAGAATCCAATGCGTGTAGTTGGAAAACCCTGCGCTGCCTCCCTTGACGAACATGCCGGTCGCCGGGTCCAGACCCGCGTCCTTCTGGAAGGACATGATGACCGCACGTACGACGGGGTACGCGATGACTATGGCCAGGATGATCAGCGTCGGCGCTATCAGTAGCCACGCCCGCCCACTGGAGAGCCCGAACTTTGCTTTCTTCTCGGTGCGTGTATGCCGACCGCGGCCGGGGGATTCTCCCCCGGCCGCGGTCGTGTCTACAGCCCCACTGGTTTGACCAGTAGGTACAGCCATCGTGTGTTCTCCTGTAGTGCTTCGAAAGAGCGGTCGTGAACGGACCGGCTAGTTGGAACCGGCGGACTCGATACCGGCCTGCATGTCCGTGATGGCCTGATCGACCGACTTCTCACCCTTGATTGCTGCAAACGTATTGTCCTGCACGGCCTTCGAGACGGCCGGGTAGAACGGGCTGACGGGACGAGGAACAGCGTTCTCGATCGACAGCTTCAGCGCCGGCAGGTACGGCATCTCGGCGATGAGGGCCGGGTCGTCGTAGAGCGAGCCGAGCACGGGCGGAAGTGCACCCTCGGCGATGATGCGCTGGGCCTGCTCACTCTGAAGGAATCGCAAGAAGTCGGCGGAAGTTGCCTTGTTCTCGGAGAATTCGCTGATGGCAGCGTTGTAGCCACCGAGTGTCGAGGTTCCGACGCCGGTTGCGCCGGGCAGCGGTGCTACGGCGTACTTGCCTGCAACGGCAGAGCCTTCCTTGGCTGCGGTGCCGTAGACGTACGGCCAGTTACGTAGGAACAGGGCCTTTCCGTCCTCGAATGCCTGCTGGCTTTCGGGCTCCTTGAACGTGGTGTCCTGCGCCGGGATCACTCCGGTCTCGAAAGCGGTGACGAGGGCCTGCAGACCCGCCTTTGCTTCCGGGCTGTCGACGGTCGGGGTCTTGCCGTCTTCGCCGACGAACGACCCGCCGTAGGCGTTGATGATCTCGGACGTGTTGACCGTCAAGCCCTCGTACGACGCGAACTGACCTGCGTAGCAATCGATGTTGTTGGTCTTGGCGACCGCACAGTCGTCGGTCAGCTCGGCCCACGTGGTGGGCGCCTTCGGCAACAGGTCGCTGCGGTAGAACAGCAGACCACCATTGGTGTTCTTCGGAGCGGCGTACTGCGTGCCGTTGTAGGTGGCACTCTTGACGGTCGAGGGCAGAATGCCCGCGTTGTCGAGCGCAAACTCGCCTTCGAGCGGAACGAGCCATCCCTTGGCTGCGAACTCCGCGGTCCAGATGACGTCGAGCGCCATCACGTCGTAGTCGCTCTGCTCTGCCTGAAGATGCTGGACCAAGTCGTCGTGCGCCTGGTCGGCGTCGTTGGACTGCTCCTTGAACGTGACCTGCTCGTCCGGGTGAGTCGAGTTCCACTCGTCGATGATCTGCTTGACGACACCGGTTTCGGTGGTGTCCTTGCCTTCGACGTAGGTGATGGGGCCGCGGCCGTCGGTATTTTCCGACGCGGAATCGCTGGAACCGCTGTCACTGGAACACGCGGTCAGCGTCAGCAGCGTTGCGGCTGTCGCCAGCACCGCCACCTTCGAGATCAAAGACGCCATAGTTTGTCTCTCCACTAACTTCGTACAGGTTGGAATGCGTCGGGGACGATCACAATGATCTTGACCCACAGTGAGCTCGACCATAGTGATGTACCAACTGTGCTGCCCCCGACGCACATGTCGATACGCACTCTGGCACACAACTCACCCGATAGGCGTGATTTCGTCCATCCTGAATCGGTCAACCGAGTTGTCGGTGGGGCGTTGTAGCGTCCTGTCTGTGAGTTCGGAGAAGATGTTGACCCGCATCGGCGGGCTGCTACGCCAAGCCGAGTCCACCGACAATCCTCATGAGGCCGAGGCATTCATGGAGGCCGCGCAGCGGTTGGCCACGGCGACGTCGATCGACCTTGCCGTTGCGCGTTCACACAACGCTTCCCGCGAGAAGCAGGTGGCACCCGCCCAACGCGTCATCAGGATCGGCGAGGCCGGCAAGAAGGGGCTTCGCACGTTTGTAAAGCTCTTCCTCGTCATCGCCTTCGCGAACGACGTCAAGTGTGACATCTCGCGTTCGTCGACTCAGGTGTTCGCGTACGGCTTCGACTCCGACATCGACACATGTGAGGCGCTGTACTCCAGCCTGCTGATCCAGATGGTCCGAGCCTCGGATGCCTATATCAAGTCGGGCGCATACCGGAACGAAACGGCCGTGCGTACCGTGACGGAAACCATCGGTCGGAAAAAGTACAAACGCCAAGAAGTTGTCGTAGTTGCTGGTGTCACCGCCCGGCTCAACTTCCAGACTGCTTTTGCCGAGCGCATCGGAAAGCGGCTCGAGAGCGTCAAGAAGGAGGCCGAGACGAAGGCCATCGAAGAGGAGAGCCGCGACGACGGTACCGCAGTGGTGTTGCGTAACAAAGCAATCGAACTGAAGGACTTCTACACCTCGACGTCGAAGGCGCGAGGATCGTGGCGTAGCCAGTCCGCCAACGCTGGGTACTCCCGCGGTGCACGCGCCGCCGGAGACAGGGCAGGACGCGCGGCGCGCCTGGGCGGTGAGCCCGAGCTGGGGCGCGGTTCGACGCAGCTCGGCAGGTGATGGAGCTGACCGTCGACGGCAGGGGCACCGTGTGGGTAGTCGCCGACGGCGTTCGCGCGAACGAGCCCCACACGATGGAAGAGCCTGCAACACTGGATGTTGCTGCTCTCCTACCACCGGAGGATTGACGCCGATGTCCTATGACGAACAGCTCGCGGAACGGATTCGCTCGGCGCTGGCCGCGGTACCGGTGATCGAAAAGAAGATGTTCGGCGGCCTGCAGTTCCTGGTCGACGGAAAGATCGCTATCGGCGCCACAGTAGACGGTGATCTACTGGTCAGATGCGATCCGTCGCGCACCGATGAGCTGATCGGTAGGCCGGGAGCCCAACGTGCAGACATGCGTGGCCGGAAGATGAGCGCCGGGTGGATCACCGTTTCGCCAGAGGAAACCCGGGGCGTCGACTTACAGTTCTGGGTCGCGGTTGCGTTGGAGAACAGGGCAATGGACCACAAAGCATGAAATCGCAACGGTGAAGAACAGAGACTCACAACGATCGAAGGTCTACGACGCCGAAGCCATGGTTCGCGTCATGTTCGATCGTGCGGACGAGCGCGGACTACGCACCGTCGAGATGTTCGGTTCGACCATCACGCTGCCGATCGATCGGAGGTTCGCGTCGATCGAGTCGGTGCAGAGCTATGTCGACGCAGTGTTGACGCTCAACTGGGTTCGCGACACTTGGCCGCATGCCGTGTCGGTCGTGCAGGTCCGTGAACGTTCGGGGACCGGCGCTTCGCACTACGAGCGGGATACCCACACCATTGCGGTGCCTCTACACCGCAACAACGAGGCGTGGGCGCTGCGCGAGCTGGTCGTACTGCATGAGCTCGCGCATCACTTCGAACCTGCGGAACTCGATGTGGCCTCCCACGGCGGGGAGTTCGTCGATCGGTTCGTCACGCTGGTCGGGGAAATCATCGGTCAGGAAGCTGGTTTCGTACTGCGCGCCACCATGGCCGAGAACGGTGTGAAGATCGGTTGATGCGGGTGCGCGGCGCCGAGGCGCATCATGGAAATGTACCGACAAAGCACCGGCGTTCCCGATGCCGGAGCCACCTTGTTCACCGTCGGAATCGGCGGTTCGGAGTACGACTTGACGGATCTGCACGACGCCATCGGGTGGCGCAACAGCCAGCAGTGAGCACCGGTCGGGAATGGACTGCGCTGAGTGCGGGTTGAGATTGGCGGCAATCTGATTTCCGAGTGCTCACGGCTTCGCGATAGCCTCGGACGTCTTTCAACTTGTTTCCGCACCGAGGAGTTCACTCTTGACCAGTCGACGTTTACGCGGCCGCACCCTGGCCGCAGTAGCTGCCACGCTCGCTCTCACGCTCGGCGCCGTCGCATGTTCGAGTGACAACAGCTCGGGTGGAACGGGCGAGGACGCCCTTGCCGGCTCCGACCAGACTTCGCTCGACAAGTACACGACGGACGATGTCACCCCGCTCGATCAGATCGATACCTCGAACATCGGTCTGATCGAACCGGGCAAGCTGTACGTCGGCACCTTGTCCGACGCTCCGCCGAACATTTTCATCGACCCCTCGGGCAAGTTCACCGGCTTCGACAACGAGCTGCTCCGCGCCGTCGCCGCTAAGCTGAACCTGACCGTCGAGTTCTCGGCCACCGAGTTCTCCAGCTTGCTCGCCGCAGTGAACAACAAGGTTTACGACGCTGGTTCGTCGTCGATCTCCACCACCGATGCCCGTCGCCAGACCGTCGGGTTCACCAACGGCTACGACTTCGGTGAGATGGCGCTCGTCGCCAAGAACGACTACGCGATCAAGACCATCGCCGATCTGGACACCGAGCAGCGTATCGGCGTGGTTCAGGGCACTGTCCAGGACGATTACGTCACCAACACCCTCGGTATCGAGCCCGTACGTTTCCCGGATTACAACACCGCGTACGCAAATGTGAAGTCCGGTCAGATCGACGCATGGGTCGCGCCGTCGCAGCAGGCTTCCGGCCAGGTCAAGGCCGAGGATGGCGTTGCAATCCTCGAGAAGACGATCAACACCACCAACTTCACGGCGTACGCGGTGAACAAGGACAATCAGCCGTTGATCGACGCTCTCAACTCCGGTCTCGACGCCGTCGTCGCCGACGGAACGTGGAACACCCTCGAAAACGAGTGGTACCCCGAGCGCCAGGTTCCCGCCGACTGGAAGCCGGGCAGCAAGGCTTCCGTCCTGCCTGCAAGCTGATATGAGCACACTGTCGAATCTGTACGACACGTTCTTCGATTGGGACCTCATCTGGGAAACCGTTCCCAAGCTGATCACCGTCGGATTGCCGAACACCCTGATTCTCGCTGCTTCCTCCGGGGTGATCGGCACGGTGATCGGGATCGGGTTGGCGGTAGCGGGTATCTCCCGCTCCCGCTGGCTCCGATGGCCGGCGCGGATGTATACAGATATCTTTCGTGGACTTCCAGCGGCGGTCGTCATTCTTCTCATCGGCCTCGGTTTCGGTCCGACGCTGACTCAATTGACCGGCAGCCGTAACCCTTTCCCGCTGGGCATCGCGGCATTGGCGCTGATGTCGGCGGCGTACTTCGGTGAAATTTTCCGTTCGGGCATTCAAAGTGTCGACGCGGGTCAGATGGAAGCCTCACGTGCACTGGGCTTCAGCTATCGCCGTTCGATGGCCCTGGTCGTGATGCCCCAGGGCATCAGGCGCGTCCTGCCAGCCACGGTCAATCAGTTCATCTCGTTGATCAAGGACAGCTCACTGATCTACTTCCTCGGCTTGCTCGCCTCGCAACGCGAGTTGTTTCGAGTCGGGCAGGACACCGCTGCACAGACCGGCAATCTCTCGCCTCTGCTTGCGGCAGGCGTATTCTATCTGATCCTGACCATCCCGCTGACGCACCTCGTCAACTTCATCGACAAGCGCATGCGCTCCGGCAAAGCCGACACCTCGGGCACGCTCGATCCCTTGGAAGTATCAATCGTGGTGGAGAGGTAAGTAATGGCTGTCTCATTGACCGGCACCGACATTCATCTCGCTTTCGGTGTCAACAAGGTGCTCCGAGGGGTGAATATTCACGTCGACGCGGGGCGAACCACTACGGTGATCGGGCCTTCGGGATCAGGCAAATCGACGTTGCTCCGTGCGCTCAACCGCCTCCACGAACCCGACCAGGGTGACATTCTGCTCGACGGCAAATCCGTACTGAAGGACAACCCGGACGAGTTGCGCCAGCGCATCGGCATGGTGTTCCAGCAGTTCAACCTGTTTCCGCACAAGTCGGTCGCGGACAATATCGCGCTCGGCCTACGCAAGCTCAAGGGGCAGACGAAGGACGAGGCTCGCGCTGCAGCGATGGAACAGCTCGAGCTCGTCGGTCTGGCGAACAAGGCAGATTCGCGCCCGGGCAACCTTTCCGGCGGCCAGCAGCAACGCGTCGCCATCGCTCGGGCGCTCGCCATGAAACCCGAGGTGATGTTCTTCGACGAGGCAACATCAGCTCTGGACCCCGAGCTCGTCAAGGGTGTGCTCGCGCTGATGGCCGACCTCGCCTCCGGCGGTATGACGATGGTCGTCGTCACGCACGAAATGGGTTTCGCGCGTTCGGTGTCGAACAAGGTGCTGTTCATGGATCACGGTAGTGCCATCGAAACCGGTACTCCGGAACAACTTTTCGACGACCCGCATACCGATCGGCTGAAGCAGTTTCTCTCACAGGTTCTGTAGAAACTGCACTGCACCTATAAATAGCGCCTGTCGTTCACCTCAGCTTTTCCCTGCTTTCGTTTGGGCCTGTCACCGTTCGGGCATGAAGCTACTTCCGATCCTGACCACCCATGACGGCAGCTCCGCGCGCTCTTCCTTGACGTGCAAGTACAAGTGCGGCGACGCCTGCTTCCACGAGATCCCCAACACCTCGAAGGGCCAGTACTTCGGCGATATCGTCAAGACTGCAATGACGCGCCGGGGAGTCCTGCGCGGCGGAGCGATGGCCGTGGTTGCGGTCGGCGCCGGAAGCGTGCTTGCTGCGTGCAGCACTGACGAGGCAAGCCCTTCGAGTGCGAGCGGTGAGGTGAGCACACCACCGGTCGACGGCGTCGACTTCACCGCCGTGGAGCCCAACACCGAAGATGCTGTCGTGGTTCCCGACGGCTACGAGCAGGGGATCATCATTCGGTGGGGTGACCCGGTTCTTGCAGGGGCCCCCGCATTCGATTTCGACAAGCAGACAGCCGCCGCGCAGAACATGCAGTTCGGCTACAACAACGATTTCGCCGGGCTGTTGCCGATCGAGGGCACACCGAATGCCTACCTTCTCGTGGTCAATCACGAGTACACGACCGAGCCGTTTTTGTTCAAGGGGTACGACGCAGAGAACCCGACGCGTGAGCAGTTCGATATTGCTCTTGCCGCACATGGGCTTTCCGTGGTCCAGGTGGCGGGTCAGTCCGGATCCGGCGCACTGACCCCGGGTTTCGGCCAATACAACCGTCGCATCACCGGCACGACGGAGTTTCTGCTGACC
This sequence comes from Rhodococcus sp. 1168, assembly GCF_002091955.1. GTDB lineage: Bacteria > Actinomycetota > Actinomycetes > Mycobacteriales > Mycobacteriaceae > Rhodococcoides. Next base: position 54,563 of record NZ_MKKY01000097.1, read on the forward strand.
GGCCCCGCGGCGGGCAGTGACTTTCTCAAGACGAGCGTCGATCCGACCGGCACCAAGGTCTTCGGAACGTTCAACAACTGCTCCGGCGGCCTCACCCCCTGGGGCACCGTGCTTTCCGGGGAAGAGAACATCAACCAGTACTTCGGAAACGCCGAGTCCGTCACCGATCCTGTTGCCGCACAGCGACTCGCACGCTACGGCGTCGAGGGCGCGGCCAGCGATCGCAAGTGGGAGCGTTTCGACAAGCGGTTCGATCTGGCCCAGGAACCCAACGAGGTCAATCGGTTCGGCTATGTCGTCGAGGTCGATCCGTGGGATCCGAACGGGATTCCGATCAAGCACACGGCACTGGGCCGTTTCAAGCACGAGGCAGCCACTATCTACGTCACCGATGACGGCACCGTCGTAGCGTACAGCGGCGACGACGAGCGCTTCGACTACATGTACAAGTTCGTCTCCAGCCGAAAGATGATGCCTGGCAACGGCCAAGCAGCAATGCGTCACAATCTGACGATCCTCGATGCGGGCACTTTGTATGTGGCCGTACTCACCGGCGACGCTCCCGACGCGATCGACGGCACCGGAACGCTGCCCGAGGCCGGTAAGTTCGCCGGGAAGGGCGAGTGGATTCCGCTCCTTCGTACCGGTGACGACGGCCGTGGCGAATCGCTGGTCGACGGCATGTCCGCCGAAGAGGTGGCAGTGTTCACCCGTCAGGCCGGTGACAAGGTGGGCGCGACGAAGATGGACCGCCCCGAGGATTTCGAGCCGAACCCGGTGACCGGAAAGGTGTATGTGGCTCTGACCAACAACACCAAGCGCGGCACCGATGGAAAAGCGGCCGCTGACGAGGCCAACCCGCGCGACAAGAACAAGAACGGGCAGATCCTCGAGATCGACGACGACCATGCGGGGACCACGTTCGTGTGGAACCTTCTCATTGTCGCGGGCGATCCGAACGAGGCCGACACTTATTTCGGCGGCTTCGACAAATCGCAGGTCAGTCCCATTTCGTGCCCGGACAACCTGGCTTTCGACTCGAAGGGCAACCTGTGGATCTCCACGGACGGCAACGCTCTGGAGTCGAACGACGGCTTGTTCGCGGTGGTTCTCGACGGTGAACGACGCGGAGAGACACGGCAGTTCCTGACTGTCCCTGCCGGGGGCGAGACGTGTGGTCCGATCATCTCCGACGAGCGCGTCGTCGTCGCAGTCCAGCATCCGGGTGAGTTCGATGAGGCTTCTGCCGACAACCCGATGTCGCACTGGCCCGATGGCGGCGATTCTCAGCCGCGTCCGTCCATGGTTGCGGTCTGGAAGTCCTAGTCACTGGTACCCCTGAGGCCTGCATAGCTGCTGGATGGCGGCTGTGCAGGCCTTTGTCGCTAGTAGTCGTCATCGTGGCCGACGTTGGAACGTTCGCTCGACGGGTCAGCGGAGGTAGGCGCTCGGCGGTACCCCGATCAGCTCGGTGAACTCACGAGTGAAATGCGCCTGGTCGAACCAGCCGTACCGTGCTGCCAGATCGGCCAACGATCCGGTGAACCCGCCGTCGAGGTCACAGACGGCGTCATGGATGCGGTATCGCCCGAGTACCCACTTCGGTGTCACCCCGACATAGCGTTCGAACAATCGCTGCAGCCGCCGAGCGCCGATACCGCACCGCTGCTCGACGTCGCCCACGCGTACCAGCGATCGGTCGTGGAGCATCACCGACACGATGTCCAGAACCTCCAGGTAGTCGGCATCGGTCGGCCGTTCGTAGGGCGTCAGAACCGTATCGACGACGGTTCGGCAGTGGTCCGGATCGTAGTGCGGCCCCAGCTCGGCGAGTGCGGTGACCGCCTCCGCCCGAAACGCGGTCGGTGCGGCAACCGGAACGTCGCGCAGCGTTCGAACGTGCGTGTCGGTCAAGCTTGCGTATCCACCGGGCCGAAACTTGATGCCGAAGACCCAGCCCCGTTCTGCGAGTGTCACATCGAAGCGTCGGGTGAGTACTCCGGTCACGACAACGGGCTCGGTGACACCTGAGCGTCGATGACCGTGCTCGATACTCAACGTGCAGGCCGGGTGTGGCAGCGTCGAGCTGCTGTGGGTCGTACCGGCCGGCAACGCCCACCGCAGGAGCCAGTAGTTCTCGACCCACGGATCCAGAGACGGTGCGCAGGGCAAACGCATCAGGTCGACGTGCTGCGCCAACTCCTCGGGTCGCAGCACGCCCGCATGTGTTGCTGTCGCGTTTTTCCTATCCACCACAAGCCGAGTCTAGGAGTCTGGACCGACACACCGTTGGCAGGAGAGAGCAGATGACGAAGACACCTATCGCGACGCTGAAGATGGTCACCCTGGACTGCCCCGACCCGCCGACCAGCGCGAAGTTCTGGTCGGAACTACTCGGCTGGAGCGTCGTCCATTCGGAGAAGGACTACGCGATGCTCCAAGGCCCGAGCAGTGCACTCGGATTCGGCCGCATCGAAGACTACGTTGCGCCGGCGTGGCCCAATGCGCACGGCAGCAAGCAGTATCACTTCGATCTCGCGGTGACGGACCTCGACGAAGCTGCGAAGAAAGCCATCGAACTCGGCGCGAGCCTGCCCGAGGACCAACCGGGCGAGACGTGGCGGGTACTGCTGGACCCGGCCGGTCATCCCTTCTGCCTGACGAAGGCCGAGAATTGGGGCGATAGCTAACCGAGCCAGTCCAGTACCGCTGCCGCCGTCCACGACTGCTGCATACTGCCGAGCGGTTCACCGGTGAACGGCTCGTAGTACTCGGCGAAACTCCCGTCACTGGCCTGCCGCAGGCCTTCCTCACGCAACGTCAACGACCGCTCGGCCCACCCGCGCCTCGAGAACGCCCACGAAAACAGCCAGGTCATGACCGGCCACACCGGCCCGCGCCAATACTCCCGTGCACGAAAGTCTTTCGAGACCGGTGAGGTCGACGGCGGAACAGCGAACAGCAGATCCGGATGTCCGCAGAATCGGGTTCCCTCGAACATGCGCAGCAGAGTGCGTTCCTGCTCGCGGGGCAACCCTCCGCACAGCAGGGGAGCGAACATCGCGATCGTGTCGGTGGAGATCCAACGCCCCACACGGACGTCGTAGTCGCGTGCCGCCCCGGAACGCTGATCGGTCGTCGCGATCACTCCCTTGCGGAACTTCTCGGCCCACTCGCGCAGGTCTCGGACGTCGGAGTTCGGTTTGGAGTGTTCCTCACCGATGGTCGCGAGCACATCGCACGCCATCGAGAAGATGGCGCTGACGAAAACGTCCTCTACGGCGAAGCTCATCTTCTCCGCCAGAGCCGCGTCGTCGTAGCCGACTTGTTTCATCTCTTCGACCAACCAGATGTAGCGGTCGTATTCACTGTTGCTCGGACGCATCGACAGGTCGGTGATCACCGCGTGGTCCTCGCGGACGTAGGCGGGCATCTGCTCGGCGACGACATTGGCATACGACGCGTCCCAGCGCGGGGAGTTGTCCATGCCCGACTCCCAGCCGTGGAACAGCGTGATGCGGCCGCTGCCCTGGATGTCGCGGGCGGTGGCGAGCCAACGATGCCATCGGACGAGGTTCTCCCACCGACGATCCAGGAACTCCTCGGCGACGGCCCGGGTGGTCCGGCCGTGTCGCTTCGAGTGATCGAGGATGCGCTGCACCGCAATGGCGTGCACCGGTGGCTGTGTAATCCCCGACGTCTGCGGCCCGACGGGCGCGTGCATCGCCAGCTCCCGCGTCTCCCACCGCGAGGGTCCGGGGAAGTAGCCGTCGACGCCGTTGGCGAAGACGATGTGCGGGATCATGCCGTTCTTCCACTGCGCGGACAGCAGGGTGTCGAGCTCCACCACGGCTCGTTCGACGCTGAGCGGTGCGAGCCCGACCGCCACGAAGGCCGCGTCCCAGCTCCACATATGCGGGTACAGCCGCGGTGCGGCGCTGGTCATGGTGCCCAAGTCGTTGCCGCGCAGCAGATAGGCAGCTCGAGCGGCCAGTTGTGTCGAAGTGAATCCACGCTCGCCCATGGTTCTAGTTTGCGTCTGTTTCTTCTTTTGCGCGCATCGGACATGGTCGAGGACCGAACCTGTCCGCAATCACTCTTATCGTGGTCTTCACCAGCAACGAAGGGATCTTTCATGACAGTCACCGGTGAGAAGGCCGATATTGCGAAGATGCTCGCCGACCAGCGCAAGAACTTCCTGTACACGGTTCGGGGGATTACCGACGAGCAGGCCAGACAACGAACAACCGTCAGCGACCTCACCCTCGGGGGACTGCTCAACCACGTCGTCAACAACGAGCGTTACTGGATGGAAATCGTCGATGCCATGGACGAGAGCGCCGAGTTCGACACGTCACGGATGGGGACCGAATACGTGATGAGCCCTACCCAGAGCGTCGCCGATCTCGTCGAGGAGTACGCCCTGACCGCCGCCGCGACCGAAGCTGCCATCGCCGATCTCGACCTCGACGCCCAGGTACCGCTACCGACTGCGCCGTGGGCTCCAGAGCGTCAATGGCAATCGGCGCGCTACACCCTGCTGCACATCCTGCGCGAAGTTGCCCAGCATGCCGGTCACGCCGACATCATCAGGGAATCCCTCGACGGTGGGAACACGACGATGTCCATGGGGGCCGATGCAGGCATGGCATTCGACTAGGTACGCAAGGTGACTAGTTTGGACTCATGACTTCAGCAACTTCGACGCGAACAGCTTTGGTGACGGGTGCGAGCCGAGGCCTCGGTGCGGCGATTGCACGGCAGCTCGCACCCGATCACCACGTGTACCTCGGCGGACGGTCTACCGAGTCACTCGCATCGATCGCGAACGAACTCGGTACCGGCACGCCCTGGCCGGTGGATCTCACCGATCACGACGCCGTCGCCGCCGCAGTCGAGCCGGTCGAGTCGCTCGATGTTCTGGTCCACAATGCGGGCATCGCGGCGCTCGGCACGATCGAGGAGTCGTCGATCGACGATTGGCGTCGCCAGTACGAGAGCAATGTCCTGTCGGTGGTAGCACTGACCCAGTTGTTACTGCCGGCACTGCGGCGCGCGGGCGGGCATGTGGTGCTGATCAATTCGGGTGCCGGCATCCGGGCCAACCCCGGGTGGGGCGGGTACGCGGCGTCGAAATTCGCGTTGCGGGCCTTCGCCGATGCGCTGCGCCAGGAAGAGCCGACGCTGCGTGTGACGTCGGTGCACCCCGGGAGGATCGACACCGATATGCAGCGAGAAATCGTCGAGCACGAGGGCGGGGAGTACGACGGATCGAAGTTTCTGCAGGTCGGGTCGGTCGCGCTGGCAGTTCGGAACGCTGTCGATACCCCCGCCGACACCCATCCGACCGAGATCGTGCTCAGGACGAGATAACTACAGTCTTCATTTCACCCTCCTTGGCAACTACGCGTCGTAGTAGCGCATGTCACAAAATTTTCCCGACGCTATGTCGATAAGATGCCGACATAGCGTCGATAACTTCAGCGCTGCCCTGATCGCCGACGTAGGAGAGCTAAATGTTTCTCGCCCTGCGCGAACTGTGGTTCGCGCGAAACAGATTTTTGCTGATGGGCGCTGTCGTCGCCCTGATTTCGATCCTGATGGTGATCTTGTCGGGGCTCTCTTCCGGGCTGGTCAACGACGGCGTGTCCGCGCTGCAGAAGACACCGGTCCAGGCCTTCGCTTTCGCGCACGACACCAAAGAGGACTCCGCCTTCTCGCGGTCGATCGTCACGGAAGACCAGGCTCGGGCATGGCGTGATCAGCCCGATGTCCAGGACGCCGAACTGTTCGGCAACATGATCGTCAACGCCAAGACCGGCAGCGGCACACCCGTCGACCTCACCCTTTTCGGCATCGAACCGGGCTCCTTTCTCGAGCCGGTACCCGCAGAGGGTTCGGCGCTCCGGTCGGACACCGACATCATCGTCAGCTCGACGTTTCGAGACGACGGAGTCGGCATCGGCGACACCGTCGTTCTCGACCGACTCGGCACCGAGCTGACAGTCGTCGGGTTCACCGAAGACAAGCGCACCTTCGGACACGTCGATGTCGCTTACCTCCCACTACGGGCCTGGCAGGAAGTGCATGCCGGTGCCAAGGTCGGTGAAAAACCAAGCGACAGTGCATATTCCGAGGCCAGCGTCGTAGCGATTCGAGGAGTGGACGACACACTGCCCGATCTCGGATCGGGAGACTCGGCTGCAGGAACATCAGCAAGAACGCTCGAGGCCTCGTTCGATTCATCACCGGGCTTCTCTGCCGAGATGATGACCATGTCGATGATCAAGTTCTTCCTGTACGCGATCTCGGCCCTGGTCGTGGGCGCATTCTTCAGCATCTGGACCGTTCAACGCTCCCGTGAACTCGCAGTCATGCGCGCCATGGGCGCATCCACCGGATTCCTTCTGCGAGATGGAATGGCGCAGGCCCTGATCGTGCTGATCGGTTCCATCGCCGTCGGAGTATTGCTGGGCGTCGGGCTCGGATCGGGGCTGGAAGGCGGCGGTATGCCGTTCGCGCTTGAGTCCGGCCCCATTGTCAGTGGCGCGCTGCTGCTGGCCGTTCTGGGCCTGCTGGGCGCAGGGGCAGCCATTGTTCGCGTCACCCGAGTCAACCCGCTGAGCGCTCTAGGAGAGAACCGATGACCATTGTCGGAACGACTACCACCGGGCTGGTGCTGACAGCGGCAAGCCTGCGATTCGGTGACGGCGACTCGACCGTTCTCGCCCTCGACAACGTCGATCTCGAGGTACCCCGCGGTGAGCTCCTTGCGATCGTCGGGCCTTCCGGCGCCGGAAAGTCGAGCCTGCTCGCCGTGGCCGGCGGCCTCTCCCGTCCATCGAGCGGCTCGGTTTTCATCGACGGAGTCGACGTCACCGCCATGCCCAACCGCTCCTTGGCGAAGCTTCGACGTGACAAGGTCGGTTTCGTGTTTCAATCCGGCAATCTCATTCCGGCTCTGACCGCGCGCGACCAGCTTCGCTTCGTTCCCAAGATCACCGGCCGTCCCGGGCGCGACGTCGAAGAACTCCTCGACGCGGTCGGAATGAGCCACCGCGCCAACCGTCGACCAGGTCAGCTTTCCGGTGGTGAACGCCAACGGGTCGGTATTGCGCGGGCATTGATGAGCAGTCCGACGCTGTTGCTCGTCGACGAGCCGACAGCTTCCCTGGATCGAAAGCGAAGCCATGAGGTGGTGCAATTGCTGGCACGCGAAACCCATGAGGCGGGCGTGGCTACGATCATGGTGACCCACGACCACGACGTGCTCGTGCATTGCGACCGTGTCCTCGAAATGGTGGACGGCCAACTGCACCCGAGCACCTAGGCTCAGCCGAGGAAGCGCAGGAGGCCAGTGCCGAGAATCCAGGCCGCCACAGTGGTCGAGCACCGAGCCGCTCAGCGTCGCGCGCTTCTCGATGCCGCCTACGCACTTCTGTCCGAGACCCCGGATACACCGCCGGGGCTCGGCGCGGTTGCCGCCAGGGCAGGGCTGGCCAGGTCGAGCATCTACAGCTACTTCCGATCCCGGGAAGATCTACTCAGCGCTGTCGTGGAGGACATGTTCCCGCGCTGGAGCGATAAGATCGTCGAGGCGATGGTCGACGCCGACGACCCCGTCTGGGCTTACGTCGATGCAAATCTGCAGCTCGTCGCCGATGGCGAGCATGCGATCGTCGGCGCGCTGGCAACCTTCACTCCGCAGACGTTCCGAGATTCTCGAATTATGGACATGCACGACAGCCTGGTGCTTCCGCTCGTCGACGCGCTCCGAGCCAACGGTGTGTCCGACCCCAGTCTGACTGCGAAGTTGATCAACACGCTGGTCCACGCGGGCACCGAAGCGATCGAAGCGGGGCGTGACGTGGACGAGGTACGTACCGCTATCCGTCAGGCCCTCGGCCGCTAGCAATTCTTCCTGCCCCGTCTGTTTCGGAGCGAAGTCGAGTACGGCATCCAGCTCGTCGTACTCGACCTCGATCTCACCGAGTTCGGTCAGGCCAGAACTGCACCCAAGGACGGGAACCAGATGTTCGACGTCTGGTAGTGCCAGTCACCCTTGCCGTCGAGTGCGGCCGGATCCCACCAGCGGTGCAGGATGCTGCCGTAGATACCGGCAATTACCAATCCACCCTTTGCCTCCGGGATGGGCTTGGTGGAAATGACTGTCGGACCGGCGATATCGCGGACATTCAGGACATTTGTGCCGCTCTTACCCGTAGCGACGTTGACCCACAGGACGTTCAGCTTCGCTGCGCCTTGATCCGGTGCGATTTCGCCTGGGCCACCGAAGAATCCGAAACGGAACTCACCGTTCAGGTTGGTTGCGATGCCGGAACCGTGAACTTGGCCCGTCACTGGGTTGCCCGCGCCCGTATCCGAATAGGCGGGGATGGGGAAAATTTGGGCCGGGACCCGTGGACCTTCGGCTACATCCGTGCGCGGAACGGCCGCATTCGGATCCGCCAGCACTCGCGCGAGCGCCGCCTGAGCGTCTGGATTCCCTTCCGCAACCGAGAGCAGTTGCTCTGCTGCGGTCACCGGATTCACCGGCGCGGCTGCAGGTTCCGCAGTTGCACTGCCTGCAAAAACAAGTGCACTGGCTGCTGCAATCGCCATCGCAGAACCCAGCTTCCGACGTATACGCATAGATGCCCCCTCGTGCATGGTGTGTTTACCTTCCGCGGTGACGGTAACGAATCGGACGGGCCGCCGCACTCTCACCCGAGAATCGGAACCGACCCGCGAATGATGAATTACCACTATGTAATTCGATGGAGGAACCTCGGCGAACCTGGGCAGCCTGAGCAGGTGTTTCGCCCGAAAAGATCTTCGGATTCGGTTTTTATGTAGCGCGAACATGGAATAATCGACGAGATGCAGGTAACACCTGAGCCTCCTCCGGCGACATACTCGTCGATCGGCGCTTACGAACTTCACAGGTTGTTCGCACACGCGGCCGAACGACCGAAGACTTTTGATCCCGGAGGCTCAGCATGACCGTCGTCAACGATCTCCCGCACCCCTCCATCACGGGTATCGTCGACCGGTCACCCAACGTATACTCGAGGCCGACAATTCTGCCGATCCGCGCCACCGGCACGCGAGCACCCGTCTTCTGCATTCATCCGATCGACGGCCTCGTCTCCTGCTACGCATCATTGGCTGCACACGTGGATGAAGAGCACCCCATCTACGGCGTCCAGGCGCCCACGCCAGCGGAGGATTCGAAGTCCCTGACCGCTCTCGCGGCCTACTACGCCGACGAGATCCTCGCCGGCGGTACTGTCGGACCGATCCACCTCCTCGGACTTTCCTTCGGCGGACTCCTCGCCCACGCGGTAGCCATTCACATGCAGGGACGCGGTGTCGCAGTAGACAGCCTCACTCTGCTGGGTAGCAATCCGCTGCAGTCCCGCACCGACGGCACGCCCGCTGAGCTTGCGCACGCACTGTTGGCCGGCATGGGCGAAGATATCGATCGAAGCCACGCCGAGGAACTCCTCGCCGTTGCCACTCACAACGAAGCCCTGGCGAACCGACACTTCCCCGGCGTCTACGTCGGCGACGCGCTGGTCGTGTCCTCGGACGGATCCGATGCCGGACCGGCATGGCACCCCTTCATCAGTGGGACGGTCGTCAAGTATCTGGTTCCCGACGCCTCCGCCTTCGGCCTCGTCGGGCCGCTGGTCGACAGCTACATCTGACCCCCTGGCGAATCCAGGGGGTCAGCACCGCGAATCAGGTCACTGCAACGTCGAGTCGAGCCAGTCGATGGTCTGCATGCCGAACAGATCGGTGCCCCACCCGTATGCGTCCGTGAGGGTTTTGGTCATAGAGCAGTCGCTAGGCACATAAGTCACGTCGGTCCCGCCGGTCCGGTACCTCTCGACGAGGTCTCGCGAATCCTGAGCAGGCACCAGTGACATCGGCGAGTCATCGGCACCGCACGAGGTGACGAGAACTGTGGCCTGCGGCGCCCGTTTGCCGAGATTGTTGTCCTCGAAAGCCGGCTGGAAATCGGGGATGTCGGCGGGGCTCTGACCGTCGGTGAACAGCGTCTGCAGCGGCACGAACGGCATGGTGAAGTAGGCGGGCATCTGGCACTGAGTGCGGTAGAAGGCCGCGATCTCCTTGCCGACCGGAGTGAGCTTCTCGTCGATCTTCATCTCCGGGTACCAGGGCTCCAGGCCCAGGAGGTTCGCGAACGCGAAGCCGGAGCCGACCGAACCGTCTGCGGTGCGCATGAAGTTCTTCTGGTTGATGACCATGCCCTCGAGCACGGCGGACTTGACGTTGAGCTCGGGCGCATACTCCGGTTGGATCTCCGCTGCCACCGCAGCGCCGACGCCGCCTCCCGCGATGCCGAAAATGCCGATCGGCGCCTCCTTGTTCAGACCCGCCTCCTGCACCTGCAGCGCAGCGCGAAGGCCGTCGAGATTGGACTGTCCGCCGAACTTGCCTGCAAACACGCCGTGCGGCTCCGGGTCGCCGGCATTGCCGACGTCGCTGATCATGACTGCATAGCCCTTGTTGAACATCAAGGCCAGCGGCCCCAGCGCAGACCACGATGCGCCATCGAGGGGATCCGCCCCGGTCCACTGGTTGCTCGGGTGGCAGTAGGCCCCGACGCTGTCATTGGCCTCCTGGTAACCGATTACGGGTCGGTTCGCGTTGTCTCGGCCGTCGATCGGGATCATCAGGATGCCGGTGCTGATCGCCGGCCTGTCGTCGACGCCCCGGGTCACATACATGACCTTGTAGGCGTCGAGGTTGCCCGGCTCGAAACCGGCGAACATCACCTGTACATGTTGCGACGCGAGCAACGTTCCGGGAGCCTCGTCGCCGGTCAGCTCGGGCTCGTCGTAGAAGGGGTCGTTCGGCGCCAGCGCTTCAGCGATCTCGTCGACCGTGGCGAACTGGCCGTCTTCGAACGTGCTCTGCGTGTATCCGGTGAAGATTTCGTCGAGCCCGGGGGTGTCCACCGGTTCTGCCTGTGCCACCGACTGTGCGCCGAAGAGCACTGCGATGGAGGCGGCCGTGGCTGTGAAGACTGTGGCTGCGCGTTTCATACGAACGTCACCGTGGTTCCCTCTAGTGCGGATTGGAGCATCTGCGGAATGTTCCGCAGCGGTCGTGCGCCTTCGAGCTTCTGATCGTATGGCTCGCGCAGCTCGGACTCGAGCTGCGGCCAATTGTTCTCCACCATCGCCTTGTACTTGGGCAAAAGCTCGGCGGAGATGTAGTCCCACCGCTGATCGAATACCGACCAATTCCAGCTGGGGAGCGGTGTGGTCAGGGTAGCGACGCGCCCGTCGGCCAGCGTGGCGCTGATGGTGACCGGCTTGTACGAGCGCGGCGCGACTACCCCAGCCACCGACGGCGAGGCTGCGATAGTGGACGCGTAGGTGATGGCCTCGCCGACGTCGCCCTTGTAATTGCGGACGTCATCCCATTGCGACTTGATCACCTCGCCCTGCTCGCGCTGCAGCAGCACGCGGTTGCCTGCGGCGATACGGTCACTCTCGCCCGAGGCCACATCGATCCAGGCGTTCAGGACGGAGTCGTCGAACAGCCCGGCTCTGTGCATCTGTTCCAGCGCTGGGAGGCCTTCGGTGACATACGCCTGATGCATGGGCATCAGGTCGGAGAAGATGTTCTTCTGCATCACCAAGATCTCGCCGAGGATCTGCTGCAGGTCCTCCGGCGTTATGGTGGCACCTGATCGGGCGAGCGCCTGCAGCCCCTCGGGCAGCAGAGCCACCGCGTCGGGGCCGAGCACCCCGAGGGTCTGCTCGACTATGGCGTTGGCTGTCTGCGCCATCCCGGGGAAATCGTAGATCCCGGACATCAGCTCGAAGTCGATAAGGCCGCCACCGAAATCCGCGCCCACGAGTCCGCCCATCCCAGCCCACTGCAACTCCCGGTGGCTCAACTGCAGACCCACGTAGTAGCTGTAGGAGTCGATCAGGTTCTGCCGGTTGGCCTCGACGCCCGCACGCGGGTCCCAGGTAATGAGGTCGATGCCGGCAGCCTCGGTGACGTCCACCAGGCGGTACTGCAGCAGCAGCGCCGCATAGCGGGGCGGATCGACGCCCTCGCGATCCGCTTTCTCCAACAGATTCTCGAGCTGCGCCTTGTCATAAGGTAGCGCCGGATTCACACCGCCCGGGCCATGGGCCGCATCGCGGTTGACGAGCGGCAGATCCAGAAATGGCGCAAGTTCCGCGGAGATGTCGGGGTTCGCATTCGCGAAGCCGACGCCCAGCGGCATCATGAGCACGACGGCCGTGACCGTGGCCAACGCTCGGCCCCATCTTGAACGTGCGGCGCGGACGGGGGTTCGTGTCGTCAACTTCACTCCTGCAAGGGGACAATCCGGGGATCCCGCGGCTGCAGCGGGCCAGATCCCTCCAAGTCCGCCTACACCGCCTCAATTCTGGAGCCATCCGGCGATTACCGGAACACTGTACACAGACAGTGAACCGCCACCTGGGTGTTCCTACTCCACAACTTCAAAGTTCCGTTTCGACCAGTCCTTCGCGCGTACCGTTGGTGTGGTGACGACAGCGGTCCGTCAGGCAGATCTGGTCTGCGAGGGCGGTGGGGTCAAGGGCATCGGCCTCGTCGGAGCTGTCCATGCGCTCGCCGAGGCGGGCTATCGTTTCCCGCGTGTCGCCGGCTCCAGCGCCGGCGCGGTCGTCGCAGCCTTGGTGGCTGCGCTTGAACACTCCAACGAGCCCTTGACGCGCTTGCCGGAGATTGCGCAGCGCGTCGACTACCGCAAGCTGACCGACCCGTCACTGCTCGGGCGTGTGCCGCTGATCGGCGGAGTCCTCTCATTGCTCACCTCGAGCGGTCTTTATCAGGGCACCTATCTCGAAGGCCTCCTCACCGATACTCTCGCCGAATTCGGGGTCCACACTTTCGGCGATCTACGCACCGGCGAGGAACCGCTGAGCTACGCCTACTCGCTGGTGGTGACCGCCAGCGACCTCTCTCGGAAGCGTCTTGTCCGGATCCCGTGGGACCTACCGCTCTACGACATCGACCCGGACACCTTCTCGGTCGCGAAGGCCGTACGGGCCTCGGCGGCGATCCCGTTCCTGTTTCGACCCGTCCAAGTTTCAGGCGCAACGTGGGTCGACGGCGGACTGCTCTCCGACTTCCCCGTCGGACTGTTCGACCGGACCGACACCGCAGAGCCTCGCTGGCCGACATTCGGTGTACGGCTCACCGCACGGCCGGGCACGCCCCCAGCGACCCACCACGTGCGCGGGCCCCTGGCCCTCGGCATAGCCGCGATCGACACCTTGTTCACCAACCAGGACGCCGCCTACGTCGATTCACCCTGCACGGTGCGGCGCACGGTGTTCGTCCCCACCGAGTCGATCAGCGCCGTCGATTTCGACATCACCGACGCACAACGACTCACCCTCTACAACAACGGCGTCCGCGCTGCACAGCAGTTCCTGAGCACCTGGGACTTCGCCGACTACCTCACCGCCTGTCGCACACCGCCAGTCTGAAATCCGGGACTGCATGATGGAAAAATTCACTCCTACACAGCGCGGTCGCTGGTCTCCCAGTACCGCGCGCGCAGCGCCTTCTTGTCGAGTTTACCGAGCGGTGTCAGCGGCAGGCTGTCCACGAAATCAATGCTCTTGGGTGCGTGCACCGACCCCTTGGTTGCTTTCACCCGCTCGACCAAATCTTCCGTCGCGACACTCAGCCCGCCGCGCAGAACCACGCACGCCTTGACTGCTTCACCCCACTTGTCGTCCGGTACACCCACAACCGCCACGGAGGCGACGGACGGGTGCGCGGAGATCACGTCCTCGATCTCGCGCGGAAACACGTTGAAGCCGCCGGTCACGATCATGTCTTTCTTGCGATCGACGATGGACAGAAAGCCGTCGACGTCTTTGCGCGCGATGTCGCCGGTGTGCAGCCAGCCGCCGCGGACGGCTTCTGCGGTCTCGGCAGGTTTCTTCCAGTACCCCTTCATGACCAACGGACCTCGGACGCAGATCTCGCCCAGTTCGCCCTGCGGTACTTCGTTCAGGTCGTCGTCGAGCAGTCGGACGTCGAGCCACGGCACCGGACGGCCACACGTGGCTAGTCGGGCGGGGTCGTCGGCGAGGTGCTCTTCCTTTCGGAGCACCGAGATGGTCATGCCGCACTCGGTCTGACCGTAGAACTGGAAGAAAATCTGACCGAACTTCTTGATGCCTTCCTGCAAACGTGCCGGCGACATCGCGGATGCCCCGTAGAAAAGCGTCTGCAGACTGGAGACGTCCCGTTTCTCGAGGTCCGGATGGTCCATGAGCATGTAGATCATGGTGGGCACCAACATGGTTGCGGTGATCTTGTGCTTTTCGATCGCCTCGAGAACTGCTCCGGGTTCGAAGGCAGGCAGGACGATCAGCGCGCCACCGCGCAGCAGCGTCGGAATGAAGAACGCGGCACCGGCATGGGACAGCGGCGTGCAGATGAGGAAACGGTTCTCCTCGGGCCATTGCCATTCCGACATCTGGATCTGATTGAGCGCCGCGCCCGAACGGAACGATCCGACAACACCTTTGGGCTTTCCTGTGGTGCCACCGGTGTACACCATGCTGCTGGCGTCCTCGGCATCGACGTGCGCGGCTGTGAGAGCTGCAGGCTCGAATGTGGCCGCGAGAGCCAGAATGTCGATGCCCACCTCGGAGGGCCCCATCGACAGGATCGTGGTCAACGACGGCGACGACGCCTTCAACTCTGCGGCGCGGTCCTCGAAAGAGTCGGGGTCGAAAATGAGGGTCTCGATCTCGGCGTCGTCGACGATGTACTTGTGGTCGTCGAGTGAACCCATTGGATTGAGGGCGCTGGCGCGGCAACCGGTGATCATGGTTGCGCCCATGCTGACGAGCACCTCGGGACGGTTCTTGGACAGCATCGCCGTGCTGGTGCCCCGGGTGATTCCGAGTGACGCGAGTGCCTGGGCGAAGCAGCTGATCTGATCACGCATCTGTCCGCCGGTGAGAACAACGTCGCCGATGTACAACGCCGGCTTGTCGTGGTTCCGTTCGAGAGCGGTGATGAGCAGGTCTGGAGCGTAAATCGGCCGGTGGAGGTCAGCAAACTCGTCTGGCATCTGGTCTTCCTTCTGCTCGGCCTGCCCGGTTCCGAAACGGATACCGCAACCGGAACGGTGAGACGGGCAGATACCCACAGTTCGGTGACGACTTCGAGGGTAAGCGAAGTCACACCTGGCTCGAGGCTCGGGTCGAGCAAATAGCAGCGGTATCGAAAGCTGGCAGATAATCGCTCGATTTCGCCGGACGGAACGCCCCAAATCAGGGGCGCCCCGTCAGCATCTACGACTAGAAGCCAGCCGAACCTGTCCACGGCAGCGGCGCCGGGGCAGGTGCCGGAGCCGGAGCCGGAGCAGGCTTCGGAGCGGGGGCAGGCACAGCCTTCAGCGTCCACGTTCCGCAGTCCTCGGAGTTGAATGCGACGTCGCTCGCTTTGATCGTCACCACGGCCTGCCCGGAATCAGGGCTGATGAAGTCGTTGGCGATGATCGAGTCGAAGTCGCCTTCGAAACTCGAGGCCCGCTCCCAGTAGCAGCCATACTCGTCGCTGGCCCCGGCTGAGACGTACGTTCCGGGCACGATATCGGTTCCGACGGCCCAGGTGCCGTTCCCGAAGGAGGTTGCGGGATCTGCTGATGCAACGCCTGTACCGATCAATGCGGTACCGGCGAGGAATGCGGCAGCAATCAGGGACTTCTTGAACATGGAGAACCTTTCGAGGTGGTGTGAAACGGATTCGATCGAGACAGATCGGATCCGGTGGAACCAGAAATCTCAGAGGAGATTTCTAGGCAGCCTGGGCAGCAAGATTCATCTGCTCCAGGATGTTTCGGTTGATCTCTTTCCTGATGCTCGGGTCGACGCGTGCCTCATCATGGCGACGGGCGGCGACGGCGAGCCGGTCGGCGATCTCGTTCAGTTCATGGCCGGCATGACCGCGAACCCAGCTGTATCGAATCTCTCGATGCGCGGCCCTCTTACGGATGATGTCAACGACGGCGATGGTGTTGCCTGAATGTTTGTCCAGCAACCGCGATCGCGTCATCGCCAGGCATGAGAGCGCCACCTTGCTGTCGGTCAGGATGTGCAAGCGACGGTCAGGAAAGGCCTTGAACGCGAGCGCAATAGCGAGGAGTTCACCGACAAGCACGGTGTCGGCCTGCGGATAGGACTTGCTCGAGTAGCCACCCTCTCCGCTCACACACGCCACTCCCACACCGCGCCTGCCGCTTCCCTTGGAGGCGTCGGTTGCCACGACCAGTTCGGGTAGGGCGGCGCGGCGGTCCAGTTCGGCCCGCCACGCTCGGTGATGGGCGAACCGGTTGTGATCGTCGAGTGCAGCTACTGCCTTACCGATGAGGTCAAGAAGCGAACCTCGTGCAGCATCGACGACGGTAAGGCCGGGAAACGACGCGGAAGCGGCTTGGATCTCGTGCCGAAAGGTGCGGTCGGAGATGTACAAGACTGCCGACGGATGGTCCAACGTCACGAAGTGCTCGAATGCTTCGAGCGCTGCGGAATACATGAACGGGGCGAGGGCCCCCGTGAAAACCTTTGAGTGCGAATCGCTTCCGTCGAGCGACCAGACCAGTGCGACTTCGACACTGCCTTGATCTCCGAAACCAATCTGGCGCATGTGCAGTGCGGCGAGCATCGAGTCCTCCTCGGTCGACTGTGGGGTGAACACAGCTTGACGGCCGGAGGGCAGATCAGGAACTGTTCTCTTGATAACGCGTGTTATCAAGAGATTGTGGAGAGAGAGCGCGCCCGTAAGGTAACTTCGAGAACGGTCCGAGCGGTCCGAAGAGAACCCTACCCAGGAGGTACGACAGCGTGAAGCATCGTGCCACCACCCTCCTTACAATGTCGGAGATCGCCGCGTTGGCGCAGGTCCAGCGGCCGGTAGTGACGATGTGGGCCAGCCGCTACCGGGGAACCGACCGCCCGTTCCCGTCGCCCACCGAGGTACGGGGCAAACAACGACGGTATGACGGTGACGAGATTGTCCACTGGATCCAAGCTCGGGAGCTAGGCAACAACGACGCTCTCGAAGAGAACCTTTACCTGTACGCGGCGCTCGATACCGGCATCGATCTCAGTGAAGACACCGTGCTCGAAGGGATCAGTGCCCTTTTATGCCTCAAATGGCTTCTGGGCGATCAATTGAGCGAACTCTCCCCGGATGATCTTCTCGACGAAGCGGACGACGCGGATCCAGACGACGCATTTCTTTACGCAGAACTTGCGGCGCTGGGAGCCAGTCTCGGGATGTTCGCCGAATACGTCGATCGGATGGTCGATTCTGCATACGGCCCGAAGCAGGCTTTCGAAGCGCTACTGGCCCAACGGTTTCGATTGCTTCGCACGGATTTGTCGGACAGCGCCATGAGCCCCAGGGCCCTGAATTTGTGTGCATCGATCACACTTGCCATCACCGACCACGACCGTCATGTCTTCGTCGATCCCTCGGAGGGCAGCAGTGACCTGCTCGTTGCTCTCCGCAACAGTCTTCCCGAATACGCCGAACCTATGTCCATGCGCAACGAGGCATCCTCGCCTGCTGCGCGGCTGGCACGCCGGCGACTCACTGTGCACGGGTGGGCGCGACAGAGTCCGCCGGTGGCGGGGTTCGGAAACGGTTTTGCACTCTCGGGTCCGTCTGCGTTCGTCGTCCAGTATCCGTCTCCGTCGTCCCTCGCCTATACCGACTCTCGGATCTTGTCCGAGATCGATGACATTGCCGTGCAAATGGCCGAGGATCATGTTGCCGTCGTGGTTGCGCCCGCATCGGCGTTGCTCGATGCCCAACGCGACCCTTCGGCTGCTCGGCTACGGTCGGACATTCTCCGATCCGACCGTGTGCGTGCAGCGGTGCGCCTACCAGAGGGTTTGCTCCCCGCCAAGCCTGGAATATCGCTCGCATTGTGGGTACTGGGTCCGGCATCCGAGGCAGTCAAGCCGGCCGATCGGTGGTCGGTGGTGATCGACGTCGGTTCTCGGGAACTCGACGCAACAACTACCGAAGGCCTTGTCTCCGATGTCATTGCGGCGATGGGTGATTGGGACACCATCAAGGCCCACGCCTTTCAATTCGGCGTATTGACCAGGACATCGATTCTTTTGGCGGAGGACAAGCGTGGACTCACCCCGGCCCGGATCAGACATCCGCGAGCCAGACGCGTGGGTGCCGATTTGGCAGCCAAAGTACTCGCCCATTCCGACGAGATCAGACGAACTCAGCTCGAGCTGCGGCAAGAATTGCGCATACCCGTCGAGTATCGGGATAGCGACCGGTCGTTGATGCCCACCATTGGACAACTCCTCGACTCGCGAGAGCTCCGGCAGCTGAGCGGAAACAGAATAGATCCCGAGGACTTGTTCATCGGGGGCGCTGTCCGAGTTATCGGCGCAGACGAGGTGACTGGCATCCGACCTGTCGGAGGCCGAGGTATCGACCGCTTGGTGTTCACCACCGCGTACCCGAACGGTCGGTACACCGAGCCTGGTGACATCGTCTTCTGCTCGGGTTCACGTTTCGGAGCGATCGTCGATCATGACGGTTCCGCGGTCGTCGTCTACCCGGCCAGGGTCATCCGAGTAACCGACCCATCCTCCTCAGGGCTGATTCCCGACGTCATCGCCGGTCACCTCAACGCATCTCGGCTCGATTCCCGCCCGCCGGGAGCCATAAGATCCAGTGCGACGTGGAAGCGGTGGGAAGTGCCAAGGGTTCCCGCGGACCGCGCGGCGGCGACGATCGACGCCGTTCGAACGCTGCGCGACCGACGCTCGGCGGCACTGCAATTACTGACCGAAATCGAACAATTAACAAGCACTCTCGTCGACGGACTTGCACACGGAGTGCTCGCCGTCGGTGCCGATATACAGCTTCCACAAGAAAGGGCTCCACAGAATGCCTCCTAGGAAACGGGCGGCGGCAGTCAACACGCCGTCGACGATGAAGGAACTCAAGGACACGCTCTGGAAGGCCGCAGACAAACTCCGCGGCTCGATGGATGCGTCGCAGTACAAGGACGTCATCCTCGGCCTGGTGTTCCTCAAGTACGTCTCCGACGCCTTCGACGAGCGTCGTGAGCAGATTCGTGCGGAACTCCTCGCCGACGGTATGACCGAGGATCAGATCGCCAACCTCATCGACGACGCCGATGAGTACGCGGGCAGCCGAGTCTTCTGGCTTCCGGAAACAGCCCGTTGGCAGTACCTGGCAACCAATGCTCGTGGCATCCAGGAGACTCCCGGTGTGCCCGGCAAAACTATCGGTCAGCTAGTGAATGACGCTATGGGCGCCATCATGGAAAGCGATTCCAACTTCGTCGGGACGCTCCCACTCGAGTTCAATAGCGACAACCTAGATCAGCGGCGCCTGGGCGAACTGGTCGATCTTCTCACCGACACTCGATTCACAGGGCATGGTTCGACGAAGGCTCGCGACCTCCTCGGTGAGGTCTACGAGTACTTTTTGGAGAAGTTCGCTCGCGCCGAGGGCAAACGAGGCGGGGAGTTCTACACTCCCTCGAGCGTTGTCCGCGTACTGGTTGAAATTCTCGAGCCGTACAGCGGTCGCGTGTACGACCCATGTTGCGGCTCGGGTGGCATGTTCGTGCAAACCGAGAAATTCATCGAGCAGCATGGCGGCCACCCGGCAGATGCTCACGTTTTCGGCCAGGAAGCCAACCAACGCACCTGGCGTATGGCGAAAATGAACCTCGCCATACACGGTATAACCGGTAGCTTGGGGGACCGCTGGGAAGACACATTTGTCAACGACAAACACCCAGACCTGCTGGCCGACTACGTACTTGCCAACCCTCCGTTCAATATCAAGGATTGGGCGAGGCGCGAGGACGACAAGCGTTGGAAGTTTGGTGTTCCCCCGGCTGGCAATGCGAACTACGCGTGGATCCAGCACATCATCTCCAAGCTTGCCGAGCGCGGCAGTGCCGGTGTCGTCATGGCCAACGGATCCATGTCGTCCAACTCCGGGGGTGAAGGAGACATCCGAGCTCAGCTGGTCGAAGCTGATCTTGTGTCCTGCATGGTTGCACTCCCGACGCAGCTTTTCCGAAGCGCCGGAATACCGGTGTGCCTGTGGTTCTTTGCGAAAGACAAGACCGTCGGGCCGAAGGGGTCGATCGACCGGCAGGGTCAGGTTCTGTTCATCGACGCGCGCAACATGGGGTACATGGTCGACCGGGCTGAGCGGGATTTGAGTAAACAGGATATCGCGAAAATCAGCGCTACGTTTCACTCTTGGCGAGGAACGCAATCTTCAGCCGGACAGTTATATCGAGATGAACCGGGTTTCAGCTACTGCGCGACTGTCGACGAGGTCAAGTCCGCAGACTATGCGTTGACACCCGGACGGTACGTTGGGTCCTCCGATTCAATCGAAAACATAGAAGATATCCGCGAATCAATAGACATTCTGACAACAGAACTTATCGGTCGATTCGAGGAGTCGAATAGACTTCAAGAAGTGCTCTTACAACAGCTGGGAAGCATCGAATAATGCAAACCACCTTGGGTAAACTACTTAAATCTGACGGCGGTTCCATTAAGACGGGGCCATTCGGAACGGTGTTGAAGGCAAGCGAGTATCGGAGATCAGGAGTCCCGGTGGTCTCGGTCGGTGAAGTTGGTTACGGTACGCTGACAATTCGTGATTCTACCCCGAGGGTTCCGTCGGAGATAATAGCGCGCCTGCCGGAGTTTGTTCTCGAAAGTGGGGACATTGTTTTTGGTCGCAAGGGGGCCGTGGACAGATCTTCATGGGTAAGACCAGACCAGGCCGGTTGGTTTCTTGGGTCCGATGGGATCCGCCTCCGCTCGCCATCGACCGTCGACAGCCGTTTTCTCGCATTCCAACTGCAAACCATGGCCACTCGTAGTTGGCTGCTTCAAAATGCAACGGGATCCACAATGCTATCGCTCAGCCAAGGCGTACTCGAACGTTTACCGCTCTCAATTCCTACGCTGTCCGAACAACAACGGATCTCAAAGACTTTAGGCGCGATGGAGGATAAGATCCTTTCCAACGAACGCACAATTACTACGATAAACAAGCTTCTCGAAAATTCGCTATCACTTCTTCTCAGCCAGTCAGACTACTCAACTCAGCCGTTGAAGAATTTTGCCGAGATAAACCTGGCTACAATAAGGCCTGAACATGGTCACTCAATCCGTTATATCGATATTGCATCAGTAGGAGTGGGTACCATCAAGTACCCACCTCCCATTGCTTGGGCCGACGCTCCATCACGCGCTAGAAGAGCAGTTACAGAAGGAGACATTCTTTGGTCGACGGTTCGACCAAATCGGCGCTCCCACGCATTAATTCTTAGCCCCGAAGAAAATTTGGTTGCCTCGACTGGGCTAGCTGTAATCTCGGCAAAGGGTCTCGCGTGGTCATATCTTTATGAAACGCTCAAACGACCCGGCTTTACCCAAACTCTTGAAAGTTTTGCTGAAGGAAGCGCATATCCCGCCGTCCGTCCAGATAGGATGGCCGAGGCCCCAATCCCTGTTGTGAGTGATGTGCAACGTGCCCAGTTTGAAAGGTTTGCAACCCGCTTGCGGACACAGGAATTTCAATTACAGCAAGAATCTAAGACGATTAGCGCTCTCAGCGAAGCACTACTGCCACAACTAATTTCCGGCAAACTCAGCGTGCGGGTCGCCGAGAAGCGCGTTGCGGATGTTTGTAGCCAAATTTGATGGAAACTTGTCGTCCAAGCTAAGCCTCAATACCGTTTAGTTAGCGCGGCAGAATGGCGCACTTCGGTGGTGTGATCGGTTGCGGATGGT